>VMSX01000021.1 GCA_013791905.1 Rhodocyclaceae bacterium
ACCCCTTCCCATCCCGAACAGGACCGTGAAACAGGACCGCGCCAATGATAGTGGGCTTCGCGCCCGCGAAAGTAGGTCAGCACCAGACTATCCCTACACAACAACGCCCCGCATCGAATGATGTGGGGCGTTTTTGCTATGCAAAGGGTATTTGCATGGGCAATCCGGTAAAATCTGCATCCATGAAAACCACCTTCCTTGATTTCGAGCAACCTGTCGCTGAGCTCGAAGCAAAAATAGAGCAGTTACGTTTCGTTCAGGACGATTCCGCAGTTGATATTTCCGGTGAAATCGCTCGTTTGGAGAGTAAAAGTGCGGCGCTCGTCAAAGACATCTACGGCAAACTGACTCCATGGCAAATCGCGCTCGTGGCGCGACACCCGCAACGACCGTATTCGCTCGACTATATCAGTCTGATGTTTACGGATTTTGTCGAGATGCATGGCGATCGTACGTATGCCGATGACTTGGCAATAGTTGGCGGTATGGCCCGCTTCAACGGCCAGTCCTGTGTCGTAATTGGCCATCAGAAGGGGCGGGATACCAAGGAGAAGATACTGCGGAATTTTGGTATGCCGCGTCCGGAAGGTTACCGGAAAGCTTTGCGCCTGATGAAACTTGCCGAAAAGTTTGGCATGCCCGTGTTTTCCTTCATCGATACACCGGGTGCATACCCCGGTATTGGTGCGGAGGAGCGTGGGCAATCAGAGGCTATCGGCCGCAATCTATATGAAATGGCAGATTTGCAGGTGCCGTTGATCTGTACCGTCATCGGTGAAGGTGGATCGGGCGGAGCATTGGCTATCGCGGCTGGTGACGCACTGCTGATGATGCAATATTCGACCTATTCGGTGATCTCACCCGAAGGCTGCGCGTCTATTCTATGGAAAAGTGCAGAACGCGCCTCCGATGCGGCTGAGACACTCGGTATTACCGCTTCACGGCTTAAAACGCTGGGACTGATTGACCGGGTTGTCAGCGAGCCATTAGGCGGAGCGCACCGCGATCCGCGTACTGCGGCGCAATCTTTGAAAAAGGCCTTACAGGATGCCTTGCGCCAGTTGCAAGGCCTTTCGATGGCTGAGCTTGTCGAGAGGCGTTACACGCGCTTGATGGGGCATGGCAAGTTCAAAGAAGTTACTCAGCATTGAGTCGGCTGGTTTATCTGCCAATGCACTTGTCAAGGCAGTAGCATCCAGCCTGGCGCGCCATGTACTACCTAGACAGCGTGTCGCGGTAGGTCTGTCTGGCGGGATGGACTCGGTTTCCCTGCTGCATGCGCTCTATGCGTTGAATACAGGTCGTGAGGCCTTTAACCTTTCGGCTATCCATGTTCATCACGGAATTAGCCCGCATGCAGATCAATGGGATGTTTTCTGTCGTGAGTATTGCGAGCGACTGCGTGTTCCATACGTCAAAGTACACGTAACTGTTGAACGTTTGTCGAAAGATGGTCTGGAGGGGGCAGCCAGACGCGCCCGTCACGCGGCGTTCGCTGATGTTGATGCCGATTGGCTCATGCTCGCCCATCAGCGCGACGATCAGGCTGAGACGATCCTGTTCAATTTGTTGAGGGGATCAGGTGTTGCCGGCGCTGCAGCGATGCGCGAACGCAGCGGCAAACTTCTGCGTCCCATGCTATCTGTTGGCAGGGATGAAGTTGAGCGCTATGTGCGTCTGCACCAGCTTGAGTGGTGCGAGGATGAGAGCAATACTGACACACGGTATTCCAGAAATCTTTTGCGGCGTGACATCATTCCGGCATTGACCCAACGCTTTCCCGCGACGACAAAAAATCTGGCTGCTGCTGCTGCGCGCTTTGCGGAAGCGCATGAGTTGCTAAATGAGTTGGCCCTTGTCGATCTTGATGGAGCAGCCGCCAGATTTCCATTGGATTTGAAGCAGCTGAATGCCTTGGCCGAACCCCGCGCGCGCAACCTGCTGCGTTATTTACTGACAATCAATCAAGTGCAGATACCGAGCGAGGCGCGCTTGCGCGAGGCGTTGCGCCAGATGCTTGATGCTGAAGCAGACCGACATCCCTCGCTGGTGTTCGGGCAGCATCGCTTGTTGCGACGGCGTGGCTGGGTTTATCTTGAACCTGTGGAGGCATGTGCCGACAAGCGTTGAGCGAGTTCAACGGCTGAACGTACACCCATCTTTTCGAAGATGCGCGACCGATGCACTTCCACGGTACGCATGGCAATCTGTAATTCGTCAGCAATCACCTTATTGAGTTTGCCGGCCAAAACTCCAGCCATCACTTCGCGTTCGCGCTCCGTCAGAGTGGCCAAGTGCGCCGCGACTTCTGCCCGGTCGGCGTCCCGCCAGCGCCGACTTTCTTCGAGTTTCAAAGCCTCGATTACGCGATCAACCAACTCGTTGTCGTTAAGCGGTTTTTCAATAAAATCAAATGCACCGCGCTTGAGCGCCTTTACTGCAAGCGGGACATCGCCGTGACCTGTCAAAAATATCACTGGCATGGCGCAGCCCAGTGCCAGTAGTTGATCGTGAAGCTTGGTACCCGTCATCCCCGTCATGCGGATGTCCAGAATGAGGCAACCGCTCATTTCCGGTTTATAGTCGGCGAGGAATGATTCCGCAGAGTTCCACGCGTTTGATTGGATACCGCGGGAAAGCAGCAACCAGGCCAGCGCATCGCGAATTGCCGCATCGTCATCAACCAGATAGACCAAACCGTGGTTCAAGCTGCTGTTACCGGCAGAGAAATGTGAAAGATGCTGCCACCCGCAGGGTTGGCTTCAAACCAAAGCCTTCCATTGTGCGCCTCAACCACTGAACGGCAAATGTTGAGACCCACGCCCAGCCCTTCGCTCTTGGTTGTATAAAAGGGTTCAAACAGCCTTGTGGAGGCTTCAGCGGATACGCCACAGCCGCTATCGGTAATCGAGATGAATACCTGCTGCTCAACGAGTCGGGCGCTAACTTTAAGGATGCGCACTGATTCTTCGGTTTGGCGCATCGACTCGATACCATTCTTCATCAGATTCAGCAGGGCCTGTCCGAGCAGCACTCGGTCTGCCTGAATGCTGGGCAAGTCCAGCGCAATATCGCGGACAATCCGCGTTTGCTGGCGGCGGGTATCGGCTTCTATCAGGACGATGAGATCGGACAACAGAATCTCCAGGTTGCAGGCCTCGGTTTTCGGCTCATGGCGTCGGACGAACTCGTAGATGCGGCGAATAATCCGGCCGGCGCGCTGTGCCTGCTCTTGGCATTTTGCCAGGGCACCATCAATTTCGCTGCTTGGGGCGCCTGCGGCAATGAGATTGCGGCAACCCGCCGCATAGCCGGAAATGGCCGACAGAGGCTGATTGAGTTCGTGGGCAAGACTCGATGCCATTTCGCCCATGGTGATGAGGCGAGCACTTGCCTGTAAGCGTTCTTCCTGCTGACGAGCCAAGTCGCCGGCACGTACGCGTTCGGTAATATCGACCACGGAACCCATCCAGCCGGTGTGGTGTCCTGCGCTGTCGATGAGTGGTGCTTCATGGATCAATGCATCAAAGATCTCGCCATTGCGTCGTTTCAGTTTTATCTCGAAGCCTTCGCTCGGGGCCTGTCCTGCCATTACCTTGGCATGCATGTTGCGAGTTTCGTTAATGTATTCCTCCGCCCAGTAGGGCATGGGTGGCATCCGGCCGATCAATTCCTCGGCAGACCATCCCACCATGCGGCAAAATGCTGGGTTGATATAGGTAATCTGGCCTTCCAGGCTGCGGGCGCGTAACCCGGTTTGCACAGAATCTTCCATGGCTTTGCGAAACGCGACCTCGGTTTGCAGGGCCGATTCGGCCACCAGCCGATGCTGAACGTGGCGACGCAAAACCCACAAGCTGAACAGTATCAATACTGCCAGTAATGCCAGGGCAGCCGAAATCAGCCTGCCGGCCAATGGTGTGGGTGACTGATAGGGAGTTGCGCGCAAAATCAAGCCATGGCCTGGCGGATCGAAGGGGATCTGATATCCATCCCCCGCGGCATCGGCACCAACCTTGGAGCGCAAACCAATCGTCTGACTGAGTTGATCGATGATCTCGATGCGGTATCGTTCGGCGAGCCACCATGGCGCCGCATTTTCAAGCAGACGACGGATCGAGTAGAGGGCGACCACGGTGCCAGCATGACTGCCGTCAACAAACACCGGGACATGCACGCCGAATTGCCAGTCGCCTTGTTGTGTTTGGTAGGGAGGACTGTAGACGGCATGCCCGAGGGAGCGGGCCATATGGCTCATTGATGATGACGGTATCTGACCTTGGCTTTCCCCATTGGGACGCAAATCAGCCGGGATTGGCTGGAGGGCATGACGCGCCTTGTCGCTCTGGTCGAGCCAGATGACCTGATGAATGCTGGTATCACCGGTCACGAGGTTGCGTGCATGAGCATCGAAAACGCCAGGTTGGTGGATGCGCTGGGCGTCAAAGCGTCCCAATACCTCTTCGTTATGGGTCAGATGGAAACGCAGACTTTGCTCAAGCCAGAGCATGTCGCTGATCAATGTGGCGTGCCGTTCTTCCTGTTCGCTTTTTTCCGAGAACCACAACAGAGCAACGACTGCCGCCACGAAAAGTATCAGGGCGAGTCTGGGCAACCACCACCACCACATGCCGAAATGTGGTTTCTCGGCTGGCGGGATAATCTCAGTTGAAATAAAAGCCTCGCCGTTACTCCCGATTGTCATGGTTTACGCAGATTAATAAGTGGAAGTGGCTAAGTTGGCGCTGGCTGCAGTTGTCAATGTGCGGCGCTAGACATTCAAATGCCAAGATAGCGATGCCAGATGTTGTGATCAGCATCAAGCATAGCCGAACTGCCATGCCAGACGACACGGCCTTTTTCGATAATGGTGTGATGGTCTGCCAGCGTAATCAGGCGTTCGACATATTTATCGATGACCAGAATGGTCTGGCCGGCGTCCCGCAAAACGGCAAGGCAGCGCCAGATTTCTTCGCGGATCAAGGGCGCCAGTCCCTCGGTGGCTTCATCGAGAATCAATAGACGGGGATTGGTGGTCAGTGCACGGCCAATGGCGAGCATCTGCTGTTCGCCTCCCGACAACTGGTTGCCCAGATGTTGCTGGCGCTCGGCTAACTGGGGAAAGAAGGCGAAGACCTTGGCGGCAGTCCATGGATCAGTCGCAGCAAAGCGATTGGCGAAAAAGGCAATCAGATGCTCACGCACCGTCAGATTGGCAAATATCTGGCGCCCTTCCGGTACCAGGGCGATGCCCTGCCGGGCGATCAGGTCAGGGCGCAATCCGGTGAGGTCAAATCCGGAAAGTTCAAGCTTGCCCGCGCAAACTGGTGTCAAGCCACAGATTGATCGGACGGTCGTGGTCTTGCCCATGCCGTTCCTGCCCAACAAGGTGGCGACCTGGCCTTCCTGGATGGTCAGATTGATGTCGAACAGTACTTGGCTTGCGCCATAGGCGGCCTGTAAGGCTTCAATTGCGAGGAGCGGGTTCATGACTGTTCATCCCCCAGATAGGCGCGCCGCACTTCATGGTTTTCGCGCACGGCGGCAGGGGTGCCGCTGGTGATGATGCGACCGGCCACCAACACCGAAATCTGGTCAGCGAGGCGAAACACGATATCCATGTCGTGTTCGACCAGCAGAACGGTTTGCGTGCCCCGTAGCGAGGCGATCAAACGGGTCATGTGTTCAGATTCTTCGGGCCCCATGCCGGCCATTGGCTCATCAAGCAGCAACAGACGTGGGCGGGTGGCCAGTGCCATGGCGAGTTCCAGCGCGCGTCGCTCGCCGTGGGATACGTCACCGGCCAGTTGGCTGACTGCTGCAGCGAGGCCAACGCGGGCAAGCCAATCTTCGGCCTCTTCGATCATCTGCCGGTCGACGCTGGCGGGACGCCAGAAGCGCAAGCTTGAGCCCCAGTCGCGTCGCCGCGACTGTACCGCGAGCCGCACGTTTTCCAGCAAAGTCAGGCGCGGGAAAATTTGCGTGATCTGATAGGAGCGCGTGATGCCGAGTGCAACCCGGTCATGGGTATTGCATTGGGTGATGTCGCTACCGGCAAAATGCAGTGTTCCGGCATCGGGCAACAGCGCGCCGGAAATCAGGTGGATCAGGGTAGTTTTGCCAGCTCCGTTGGGGCCTATCAGCGCGTGAATTTCACCCGCTGTCACCTGCAGGTCAACACCATTGGTCGCCCACAAGCCACCGAAATGACGCTTAAGGCCAGCAGCTTCAAGTAGAACCGTCACTTCTGGCGCCCCCACAGGCCTGCCAGGCCGCGCGGCGCGAACAGCACTACGCCAAGCAGTGCGATTCCGACATAAAAATGACTGTACTCGGTTAAGCGCCCCAGTATTTCTTCTAGACCGAGGAGGGTTATGGCACCCAACATGCCACCAAAACGCTGGCCGACACCACCAAGTATCACCATCACCAACAGCATCCCCGATTGCGTCCAGTAAAGCTGACTGGGACTGGCCATGCCGTTCTGGTTGGCGAGCAGCGCGCCGGCCAGGCCTGCCACAGACGAACCGATGACAAAACAGACGAGTTTGATTTGCTGCACTGGATAACCCAGCGCCTCCATGCGCGTCTCGTTCTGCCGCAAGCCGGTGAGGGCGTGCCCGTAGCGCGAAGCAGCGAGGCGTTTTAGGGCGGCCAGGCAGGCTGCCAGCAGCACCAGCGTCACCCAGTAAAGCGTGGCAGGATCAGCAAGATCAAATGGCACTAGCGTTGAACGCTGTTCAAGAGACAGTCCGTCATCGCCGCCGGCAAATTTCAGCGAGATCACCGAGTAATAGATCATCTGGGCGAAAGCCAGGGTAATCATGATGAAATAGACGCCACGGGTGCGCAGGGAAACCGCTCCGATCAGTAGCGCTGCCAGAGCGGCAGCAGCGACCGCGACCGGCCAAGCGATCCACGCAGTGAAAAGGCCGGCGGCCATCAGCAGCGCGACGGTATATGCGCCGATCCCGAAAAATGCGGCATGGCCGAAGGCCACCATCCCGCCGTAGCCGACGATGAAATTGAGCCCCGTAGCCGCCAACGCAAAAATCAGCAGGCGGGTGGCGAAACCAATGTAGTAATCCTCACCGAACGCTTGCAAGGCGAGAGGCAAAGCAGCAGCGGCGATAAACAGTGCCGCTTCGAGCCGATGACGGGTCTGGCCACTCATGCCCGTGCCGGAAACAGGCCTTGTGGCCGCCAAAACAGCATGCTGGCCATCAAGAGATAAATCATGATCGACGCCAGTGCCGGGCCAAGGTGAGCGGCCACCTCGGGTGTGGTGATGGCGCGCAGCAGTGTCGGCAGGAGTGCCCGTCCCAGTGTATCGACTATGCCGACCAGCAGGCTGCCCATCAATGCACCGCGAATCGAACCGATGCCACCGATGACAATGACCACAAAGGCCAAAATCAGGATGTTCTCACCCATGCCGACCTGCACCGCCAGCAAGGGCCCGAGCAATACCCCTGCCGCTGCGGCGAGTGCTGCGCCGAGTGCAAATATGACCGTGAATAGTTGCCGTACATTGACACCGAGAGCCTCGGCCATCTCGCGGTTAGCCGCACCAGCGCGCACCCACATGCCAGCGCGTGTATGAGTAATCAGCAGGTAAAGAAAAACAGCTACTGCCAGGCCGACCCCGATGATTAGCAAGCGGTAGGCTGGGTAGATGAAACCAAATAGTTCGACCGGTCCGGCCAGCGCTGCCGGTGGATTAAGCAGTAGTGGCTGCGGCCCCCAGATCATGCGCACGACATCATTGGCGATGAGAACCAGCGCGAAGGTTGCCAGCACCTGGGCCAGATGGTCTCGTTGATAAAGCCGCTGCAGCAACAGAATTTCCAGAAGGATTCCTACGGCGGCCATCCCCAGCATCGCTGCCGTCACGCCGATCAAAAAGGAACCCGAGGCTTGGGCTGCCGCTGCGCCAAGATAGGCGCCGCCCATGTAAAGCGAACCATGCGACAAGTTGACCATGTCCATGATGCCGAACACCAGCGTCAACCCGGCGGCCAGCAGAAACAGCATAAGGCCAAATTGCAGGCCGTTAAGTGCTTGCTCGAGAAATAGCTGGGTCATCGGCGGACTCGCCTTGTCGGAGTGCTTTCGGGTGCGGCAGGATCAATCTGGTCCGAAAGCAGAATACATCCGGAAGGGAGCTGGAATCCATGAATCCCATTCCCAAAATTTCCGTCATATCTCAACCGGGAAACCGAGAAGGCTTGACGTATATCCTAAAAGAGGATCAAGCCGGGCGTGGCTTGTTCTGATTGCCAGGCTTGGATTGGGGTGGCCGACCACCGCCACCACCACCACCGCCACCACCACCACCACCACCGGGCTTGTGCTGCCCTTTGCTTTTCGTGCGATTCTTGGACGGGAATTGCGGTTTCCCGGAGTAACCGGAAGGCTGCTGACCGCCAGCCCGGTTGCCGGGTGCGGTCTGAATCTCCAGTTCGTTAAGCTCGTCCCATTCAGCGTCGGTACGATCGCGGTCTGGTATGTTGAGCAGCTCACGTATCCTGCGCCGCGGATCAAACGCGGCCGCGGCGGGAGCCGGAGATGGGTTGACTTCGTTCTCCAATGGATTCCCGTTCAATCAGTCAATTTGAGTAAAGGCAACCTAAGTTCCTCAGTGGGCCGGCAATCAATCTGAATGCAGGCGCCGACTCTCTTTTGTGGGTTGGTTGCGGGGGCAAGATTTGAACTTGCGACCTTCGGGTTATGAGCCCGACGAGCTGCCAGACTGCTCCACCCCGCGCCAAGTCCGACATTATGCATCAAGTCGATTAGTGCCGTCAACAGCCTGTGCTGAATATTTTTGTATTGGTAGATGCGACGCCAAGCAGAGTTGCAGTTCTGCCGCCCAGTCAGGTTGCCGCAGCTTGAAGTCATTCTGCAAGCGGTCGCAGTTCAGGCGGGAATTGGCTGGCCTGCGGGCTGGGGTGGGAAAGTCGGCGCTGGTGATACGGCGTAGCGGCGGGATCTTGTCGAGCAACCCGAGGCGATGGGCAGATGAAATGATTGCCGCGGCAAAGCCATGCCATGATGTCGCACCGGCGGCGACCAGATGATAGAGACCCTGCTGACCGGCATATCTGGCGATTGCCAGTGCCGTGGTTTCGGCAATCATGCGGTTCCAGGTTGGGGCGCCGATCTGATCGGCGACGATGCGTAGTTCATCGCGTTCCTTGGCCAGCCTGAGCATGGTGCGCAAAAAATTCTGGCCGCGCAGGCCATAGACCCAACTGGTGCGAAAAATCAGGTGACGGCAACCGGTGGCTTGAATCGCCTGTTCGCCAGAGAGTTTGCTCTGGCCATACGAATTGATGGGGCAGGTAGTGTCATCTTCAACATAGGGCATGGGATTGCCGCCGTCGAAGACGTAGTCGGTCGAATAGTGGATGAGCAGGGCATCATGCTGTTTGGCTGCTTCTGCCAGAATGCCCGGCGCTGTGGCATTGATGGCGGTGGCGCGGTCGACTTCACTTTCAGCCTTATCGACTGCCGTGTAGGCCGCCGGATTGACGATGATGGCTGGATTCACATCGCGTAACACGGCACGGATCTGATCGGGGTTCGCCAGATCAAGCTGCGTCCGGTCAAGCGCGATCACTGTGCCGAGCGGTTGCAGTGTCCGTTGCAATTCCCAACCGACCTGCCCATGAATGCCGGTGAGCAGGATCCGGGTCATGGGTAGGTCTCTGCGCCTTGCAGGGGCGTGCCGGCGGCATCTTTGGCGGCAAGCAACGGCGTGGTTGTCAGCGGCCAGTCAATGGCGAGTGCGGGGTCGTTCCACAGCAGCGTACGTTCATGCTCGGGCGCATAGTAATCCGTGGCCTTGTAAATAAAGTCGGCGCTCTCGGAGAGCGTGAGAAAACCGTGGGCGAAACCAGGGGGGACCCAGAACATGCGCTGATTTTCTGCCGACAGGATAACGCCCGTCCAGCGCCCGAAGGTGGGGGATGACCTGCGTAAATCGACGGCGACATCGAAGACCGCGCCGCTGACGACGCGCACCAGTTTGCCTTGCGGTTGTTTGGTCTGGTAGTGCAGGCCGCGCAAGACACCCTGCTGTGAGCGCGAATGATTGTCTTGCACGAAGTCGACATCCAGTCCAAGTGCGGCAAAGCTACGGCGGTTCCAGCTTTCCAGAAAAAAACCACGTGTGTCGCCGAACACTTTGGGCTCAAGGATGAGTGCGTCCTTGACGGCTGTTGAAATGACTTGCATCAGTACACCTTGTCACGTAACAGGCTTTGCAGGTAGGCACCGTAGCCGCTCTTGGCGAGTGGTGCGGCCAGTGCCTCAAACTGTGCGTCGCTAATCCAGCCCTGACGCCAGGCAATTTCCTCTGGGCAGGCGACCTTGAGGCCTTGCCGTTTTTCAAGGGTGGCGATGAACTGGCCGGCTTCGAGCAGCGAGTCATGCGTGCCGGTATCGAGCCAAGCCATGCCGCGCCCCATGATTTCCACATTAAGTTGGCCGGCGGCGAGGTAGTGCCGGTTGATGTCGGTAATTTCAAGCTCACCGCGGGGCGATGGTTTCAGTTGTGTGGCAATGTCGACCACTTGCGGATCATAGAAATACAGGCCGGTGACGGCATAGCGCGATTGCGGCCGCTGCGGTTTTTCTTCGATGCTGACGGCGCGGCGCTGCTCGTCGAAAGCGACGACACCATAGCGCTCCGGATCGGTGACGGCATAGGCGAACACCGTGGCGCCAGCACCACTGTGCGTTGCGCGTTGCAGTTGTTCTGACAGTTCATGGCCATAAAACAGGTTGTCGCCAAGCACCAAGGCAGATGGCTGGCCGCCAATAAAGTTGCGACCGATGATGAAGGCCTGTGCGAGTCCATTGGGTGCAGCCTGCACGGCATACTGCAGATTGATGCCCCAAGCGGTTCCGTCGCCCAGTAGTTGCGCAAAGCGTGGCGTGTCCTGCGGCGTGGAAATCAGCAGGATTTCGCGGATGCCGGCCAGCATCAGTGTTGCCAACGGATAGTAGATCATCGGCTTGTCATAAACCGGCAACAACTGCTTGGACATGGCCAGCGTGGCGGGATGCAGCCGGGTGCCGGCACCGCCTGCGAGAATGAGTCCTTTACGTGTCTGCATGGTTATGGCTCAGCGTTGGGTGTAATTTTGATCAATCCATTGACGGTATGCGCCGCTTTGGACTTGCGCTGTCCACTCGGTGTTATCCAGATACCAGGTAACAGTCTTTTCAATGCCGCTGGTGAAAGTCTCAAGCGGTATCCAGCCCAGTTCGCGGTGAATCTTGCCGGCGTCAATGGCGTAGCGTTGGTCATGCCCGGGACGGTCGGCGACATATGTCTTCAACTCGGCATGATGTCGTCCCGCGCCTCTCGGTTGCTGTTGGTCGAGCAGGTCGCAAAGCGTATCGATCACTTGCAGATTGGTCATTTCATTGCGTCCGCCAATGCAATAGGTTTCGCCCGGCCGACCCTGTTCAAATACGAGTTGCAAAGCGCGTGCATGGTCATCAACATACAACCAGTCCCGCACGTTGTCGCCTTTACCGTAGATTGGCAGCGGCTTGCCAGCTACGGCGTTCCCGATCATCAGCGGAATCAGTTTTTCCGGAAACTGGTAGGGGCCGTAGTTGTTTGAACAGTTGGTGATGAGTGTCGGCAGGCCGTAGGTGTGCTGCCAGGCTCGCACCAGATGGTCGGAGGCGGCTTTCGAGGCGGAGTAGGGCGAGCGGGGATCATAGGCGGATGCTTCATCGAACCGGCCGGTAGGCCCCAAGCTGCCGAATACCTCGTCGGTCGAGACATGGTGGAAGCGAAAGGCGCTACGTGCCGACTCACCCAGGCTGCTCCAATAGGCGCGCGTCGCTTCAAGCAAAGTGTAGGTGCCAACAACATTGGTCTGAATGAAATCGCCCGGTCCGTGTATTGATCGATCGACGTGCGATTCGGCCGCCAGATGGATGATGCCGTCAGGTTGGTATTCGGTAAGCAGAGCATCCATCGCCTGACGGTCGCAGATGTCGTTATGGTGAAAAATATGTCGCGGGTCGCGTCTGGCATCGGCCAGCGATGATAGATTGCCCGCATAGGTCAGTTTGTCGATATTAATGATGCGCCAGTCACTCTTGGCGATGAGCAGACGAATTAGCGCTGAGCCGATAAAGCCGGCCCCGCCGGTGATGAAAACAGTCTTCACGGGCTACTCCCTATGCAGCTAAAACGCGATTTTTCCCCGCGCGCTTGGCCAGATACATGGCACCGTCGGCACGTTGGATTACTTCCATGGCTTGTTCATCTGCACCAAGTTCGGCAACGCCACAACTGAAGGTAATCAGAACCTTGTCGTTGTTGTTCAGGAAAAAGCGCCGCGTCAGTTCGCGTTGTACGCGCACCATGACGCTGATGGCGCTTTCCAGCGCCGTATCCGGCAGGATGACGACAAATTCTTCGCCGCCATAGCGTGCCAATGTATCTTCGGGGCGAATGGCTTCGCGCACCACCTTGCTTAGATGCACCAATGCTGCGTCACCAGCCGTATGGCCCAGACTGTCGTTGAGTTTCTTGAAGTTGTCGATATCGAGGAGTGCCAAGCACAGCTTGCTGTTGTGGCGCCTGGCGCGGGACAACTCGGTGTCGAGCGCGTCATTCATGCCTTTGCGGTTGAGCACGCCGGTTAGCGGGTCATATCGCACCAACTCGCTTGCGATGACCAGAGCGTCTTGCAGGCGCTGAACTTCGCGTTCGGCCTCGCTGACCTTGCTGCGCATCTGGATCAAATCGTCACGCGCACGCTGGGCATTGAGCTGGATGAGCCGCGTCTCGCGCATCACCTCTTCCAGAACTTCCGACAGGCCCGCGATGTCGTTGGCCTTGCTGATCTTGTCGGCGCAGCGCCCGATTTTTTCGTGGTAATCGCCGGTGGATTCGGAAAGATCAGCCAGTCGATCGACAAAGGTTGCCAGCATCAGCTTGATCTGGTCTTTTGCATCGAGCAGGCTCTTTTTCAGGGCGCTTTGTTTGTAGATCACATCTTTCATGCGCCGCTCGACATCGTCGAGGCGCCGCAGATTGAGCGGCTGGTTGACCAGTTCGAGCACTACGGCGATCTGGCCTTGCAGACTCTGGTCGTCCAGCACCAGTTCGTTGATGTTGTCGATGATCAGGTGCAAGAGATGCAGCAACGCCGACTTCATTTCAGCCTGATCTTCAACCGCAAAGTTCAGTCGATAGCTGAAGCGTTTGATATTGGTGATAAATGTTGTGATGTCATTGGTGTTCGCGGCGCTGCGCGCGCTGGTGGCCAGCCGGGTCGCTTCTTTACCCAACTCCGGCGTGTCGGCAAGTAGCGTGCTGATTGAGCTTTCGAGAAGCTGTGCGAGTAGATCGAGCAGTTCGCCCGTGGCGCCTTTAACGAGATCAGAGGGCCGCGGCTGAATCGCCTGGGAAATAGTCGGCGCTGGTGGGGCGGCGGCCGAACCTTCCGTTGCGGCGGGGGAATCGCTGGCAAGTGAGCTGGCCAAGGAACCTTCGAGTCCAGCCGACTGCGACCAGTTCTTCAGCAAGCCTTGCAGGCGGGTATGCAGCAGATCCGGTGCGGCAGAAGAGGCAAGCACATGATCGAGAGCCTCGCGCTTGCGCGCCGGGGTCAGATCAGCCTGGCGGGCCTCCAGACGCGTTAGCAAGTCGCGGATCAGCGTTGACCAGTTAGGTGATTCTGCAGCTGTTTTATTCAGCAGATCAGCCAGGGCGGTAGTGAGACTGTCCCAGTTTTTATCGCTGACCGCACTGTCAATCTGGCGCACAAAGCGCAATTGTTCAGGGGTGTTGCGCGGCAAGCTGCCGACGAGCGCCTTGAGGGATTTTTCAGGAAAATCCTCGGTTATGGCCGTTCCGGCAATTTCGTTATAGAACGCACGATAGTTGTCGGGCGTTGGTGGCGTGCGCTGCAGGGCGAGCCGTTTCAGCGTCTCGCGTGCGGTTTCTGAGGGGTTCATGCTGGAAAAGGTGGTTCGCTACGGAAACGGAGGGTGCGCCGTGGTTCGACTGAGATATTGATGTTCATGACCGAAGCAGCGTGAGCCTTACTCGACCAAGCCATGGCGCAGGCCGTAGTGGATGAGCTCAGCTGTGCTTTTCAGCCCCATCTTCTCCAGCAGCCGGGCCCGATAGGTGCTGACGGTGGCTACGCCAAGATTGAGTTCATCGGCGATCTGCGTCAGGGGCATGCCCTTGGCGATCAGCACCAGCACCTGATATTCGCGGTCGGTGATGCGTTCGTGCGGCAGCTTTTCGGTATCGTCCGAGATCGCATCTACCAGTTGCTGCGCAACCCCTGGACTGACATATTTTTTGCCACCGGCAACCTGACGAATCGCCGTGACCAACTGGTCGGGTGCGCTTTGTTTGGTAAGGTATCCGGAGGCGCCGGCTTTCAGTGCCCGCAGGGCATACTGCTCTTCGGGATGCATGCTGAGGATGAGTACGGGGAGACGCGGAAATTCGCGTTTGAGCTGCTTCAGGGTGTCGATGCCGTTGCGATTTGGCATCGAAATATCCAGAAGAAATACATCCCATTCATTCTGACGCGCCAATAGCAGGGCATCTACACCATCATCGGCCTCGCCGGCGACCAGCAGATCTTCCGTTTCGGAAAAAATCTGCTTGAAGCCCTGGCGGACGATCGCATGGTCGTCGGCGATCAGGACGCGTATTTTTTCGGACATGGCGATTCAGTGTTCAAAATAGATCCCGTTGGATGACTTCTTCGTATTCGGCGGGCAGGGCGTCATCGCCGCGCAGCAGAGGCACCTTCAGCAGCAAATGGGCGCCGCCCTGCTCGGCTGTGGCAATGTGGAACCCGCCGTTGAGACTTTGCACACGTTCGCGGATGCCGCGCAAGCCGAAAGATTTCGGTTTGTCCATATCTTGCTCGGCGATGCCGCGACCGTTGTCGCGAATCTCGATGGTGATGTTACCGTTTTCGCGCTTGAGGCGCACAACAACGAGCGAGGCGTGCGCATGTTTGGCGACGTTGGTTAATGCTTCCTGGACGATGCGGAACAATGCCAAAGAGGTATTTGGGTCAAGATCTATTCCGTCATCGCATTGTGCGCGACAGGTTATGCCCGTGCTATGGCCGAAATCTTCGGCTTGACACTCGATGGCCGCTGCGAGGCCGAATTCCTTGAGAATGCCCGGGCGTAACTGGCGCGCGACGCGACTGGCAGTTCCCATGGCCTGATCAAGCAGCTTCTCGATGGAGTGTGCCTTGGGACTCAGGTTGACTGGCAGCTTGCTGGCCAGCAGGGCGGCTTCGATTTTCAGCCTGACCAGAATGCTGCCCAGTTCGTCATGAATGTCCCGCGCAATCCGCTCGCGTTCCTCCTCCTTTGCCGTTTCCAGGTGAAACGATAGCGCGGCCAATTGGGCGCGCGACTCCCGTAGGGCGGCCTCGGTGTTTTTGGTTTTGGTGATGTCGGTGGCAATGCCGGTCCACAGCACCGTACCCTCGTCGTTACGGTGCGGCAGTGAGCGCATGTCAATCCATCGATCCCCACTTTTCAAGCGCCCCTCCCAGATCAGGGCGTTGCCAGAATGGGCAGATTCTGTCAGTGCATCCAGTAACGGCTTGCGATCATCGACAAACAACGTATCGAAAAACCGCTGTGCCGCACCACGCAATTCATGCTGCTTGACACCCAGCAGCCGCACCGATCCCTCACTGACATAAAGAAAGCGGTATTTGCCCGTGGTTTCACGTTGCAGGTTGAATACCAGCCCCGGCAGATTGGATGCCAAGGCACGAAAACGCGCTTCGCTATCGTGCAGCATTTCCAGTGCGGCACGGTGGTCGGCGCGGTTACCGGCTTCGCGTATTTCACGTTCTACGGCAAAAGCCAGGCGGCTGAGGCGGTCGAAAAATACAACATCATGGGCGCCGCCGCGCAGCGCCTTGATTGCCGTACGCTGATCATCCGGTTCGGCGACGATGATCAGCGGAGTATCCAGGCGCTGATCGCGCAGTGTCTTCAGGGTGGTGGTCGGTGTGCAGGCGACGTGGTTGAGACAATGCAGGACAGCATCCCAGTGCTGCTCGCGTAGCAGACCGCGCAAGGCGGCGATGCTTGGAGCAGCGGTAAATTGGGGTCTGCGCACCTCGCCCTGCCAGCTTTCCTCCAACTGCTCGACCATTGCCGCAGTACTGCAAACAACCAGCAGTCTCATGGAGTTATCTTGGGCAGTAGTGGCGGTCTGCATGAATTTGAGCAATAGAACTGGAGTGATCAATTGTAGAGGAACGAGGCTGGGACGGTCGGATATAATCCACTCCGAAAGTGCCGGCATAGCTCAGTTGGTAGAGCAACCGCCTTGTAAGCGGTAGGTCCCCAGTTCGAGTCCGGGTGTCGGCACCATATAATCAGTAAGTTAGGCAGTTTCTCGGTGTGGCCTGAGTACTTTTATGGCTTCTGTGTAGTGGTTGTGTAGGATTATCCAGTCAATTTAGACCTGTTTTTCCCGTACCGCCAGCGCCGACTATTGCGCTTCGGTTGATGCCTTTCGGTGCTCTTTAAATGTGTGGTTACGGTGATCAACATTACCCAATCCAGAGCAATTGGGTCGAGTAATTCCACCTTGCAGCCGATCATTTATTTGGTGCTGCTGGTGCATGGCGTGGAAGACACCACCGTGCCAGTGAGTGATGCCCATACCGTCCATGTCGTGCCGTCGTAAAGGGGGCCAACCAATGATTTCTGCTTCTGGCGTAGTGGTATTCAGATCTCTGAAATCACCATGTCGGCAGGAAGTCTTGATTTTGGCAACGTGGCGTTGAAGTCCTCCGGGCTGCGATAGCCGAGCGTAGCAAGCACCACGCTGGTGAGTCCCTTCTCGCGCAAACCGAGTTCTTCATTGAGGATACGGCTGTCGAAGCCCTCGATCGGTGTGGCATCGATGCCCAGCGTGGCGGCGCCCAACAGCAAGGTGCCAAGCGCCAGATAAACCTGCTTCTCCATCCAGTGCTGTGTGTCCCTGAAGTCGAAGCGGTGGAGATTGGCGTAAAAGCTGCGGCTCTTGAGCTGGGCTGCCTTGCCTTCAGCGTTCGGGAAGCGACCGTCACGGTCTTCCTGATCGGTGATCGCAGTGATTTGTGCTTCATCCATCGTTGTCCGTGAGCAGAACACCACGACATGCGAAGCGTTCAAAATCTTCGGGCCGTTGGCGGAGAAGACCGCATGTTCAGTCGCCTTGGCAATTCGTGCCTTGCTTGCGTCGCTGGAAGCGATGATGAAATGCCACGGTTGCGAATTCACGGAGGAGGGGGCGTGGCGCAACAATGTATTGAGTTGCTCGACCTGTTCGGCAGAAATCCTGCGGCCTGGATCGTGGCTTTGCAGGTGTGACGGGTC
Organism: Rhodocyclaceae bacterium; assembly: GCA_013791905.1. Lineage (GTDB taxonomy): Bacteria > Pseudomonadota > Gammaproteobacteria > Burkholderiales > Rhodocyclaceae > Sulfuricystis. The sequence continues at coordinate 17,407 of VMSX01000021.1, forward strand.
AGTGCGATTTTGGCAATGTCCATCTGGAATCTCCCGAAATAATGTCATTGTACGGAATCGTAAATTCTCCGAATTCTGAATTACATGCGACTATCGGCCATCAAGAGACATTTGAGTGCATCAACGTTGCGTTGAACGAATGGCGGCAAGCTGATCTCCAACCTGCCTTTCAACAGCATCAGCCCTAGGCCTCCTGGTCCGGAAAAACGGACCTTCGGTATTTATCGTTTCACTTACTCGCGAAGGGTCAAACTTCGTCGTCTGGCAGGTTCAATTGAACTGATGGCATCGCTAACACTTCCAGGGTGTTTACTGCCATGAAACGGGGCCGCTGCCCTTCTATTGAGTCGTAGCGGCCAGCGACGCGAATCCTTGCATCAAGGGCAGCCTTGACTGTTCTGTCGTGCATGGGTCCGTAAACGCATCTAATCGCTCCAACACCGCTTACGCTACGAATCTCGAATCTACGAGCGTCCAAGTCAATCTCTCGCAAAAACCCTTCAAACGTTCCTTCGGTACTTACCTTGACTGGAGCAAGTAGCTCGTGAGCAAGAGCAAGGCGTAGCTTGGGAGTCAAAAGTTTAATCTTTTCATGTTGTTGGTCGGGTGAGACGAATGAAACACTGTCGATGCCACGGCGGCCGGTCGGAGCGAGGCGTTTCGCTGCAAGCATGACCGTATCTCTCAAGGCGGGATCAGGGAAAGCCTCCCGAATTGATTCGCTGACGCCACTTTCGCTGACGTACCGTGCTACTAACGAAAGGCTTCGCACGGCAGTCCGCACTGATTCAAAGACTTGCGCGGATGCCCCCTCAATCTCGTATTGATGCCCTTTCGTGGTGTCGCTTGCTGGCGGCGAAACGCTTATTCCTACGAGGAGGCTCCCGTGGGCAACACCGGATAGGTGTGGATCAAGCTGTGACGGCCATACCATTCGCTTGTCTGTCGCGAGACCTACAACCGACTTCGCTATTCCACGGATTTGCTCGCGAATGTCTGAGAAGAGCGAGATAACAATGGATACAGTTGGATCGTGAACGTCAACCGCTGGCCCTTTGAACCTAGCGACCAAATCAGATGAGTCGGTAAGTTGCGCAAATGGGAACTCTTCGGAATAAAGGGTGCGCAACAACTTTAAGTAAGGTGCAGCGACGGCATCTTCGCTTGCGCCGTTTGCTAAGGCTAGGTGGCGTGCTGCGGCCAACTGGGTGTGAATGATCGCAGCCTTGCGTTCGACGGTTTCGGTCCAGATTCCCATCATGCCACCTTGAGGATGCCCTTGAGATGCTGAGGGTCAAGCCCTTTCGCGCTGGCTGTCTTCACGCCAACGTACTGGAAGAAGGCTGCAAAGTCATTGTTCCCTGGGAGGTTAATCCAGAAGTGAACACGATACATCTGCATAATTCTTTCCTGATGGGTTTGCATAAAAATTAGGGCTTGCCACTTCCGGTCGTCTGGGGCGTTCGACAGGTCAAGAACTACATCAGTGTCATCGGGCAACTCCTTGTCAGTGACAAAGCTACCGTCAAAGAATATCGGATACGGAAAATGCGGCTTGAGCTCTGAATCCATGAAAAGTCGGAAACTACTGAAAAGTCCAGTACGGTGGTCATTCCACGTGAACTGACTACTGATTTCATCCAGCGAGCACTCGTGTACGCCTGTCGGGAGTAGGCCGTTGGATTCGAGTGTGGGTATCGCCATGAGTAAACTGTAGTCCTGTGGGGATGAACGTTCAACCCGCCAAACGAGCCGTCTTTGGGTCATAAACCACTTCGGTAATAGATCCATCCCGAATGCGCTGGACCGCTTCATCAATCACGTGGAGCGGCACGAGGAACCATTCCCTCGGCTTCACCGGATGTCCGAAGCGGTCTTCGATGGTTAGGTCGAGCTGTGCTGCACCGAACAGGCGGTGGAAGATGTTTTCCAGCCGAGTGCGGTTCAGGTTGTGGAGCTTGTAGGTGGCGACCACCTCCACGTCGGCCAGCAGATAAGTGGCATCCTTTACTGCACAAGCGATGCGGGTCTCTACCTTGCCGCCAGTCACGCCGATCTTGTGGATCAGTTCGCGGTGCTCGGCAACGAATGGGTGGCTGGACAGGCTACGCAGCACGTAGATGGTTCCGGTTTCAATATCGTCTGACTCTTGCGCATCGCCAAAAAGTGGGCCATCGTCTTTGCGGATAAGGCGACGACCCACGGGCGTGTTTCCGTCAGGATAGAGCGAACGCGAAAGTGAGCGTAGCAGCAGGTTGCTCTCGGTATGGTTGTCAAAAATAACTCGCAGTCGCGGGTTGTCGCGCCCATCCTTGGTTTTGGTGCCCTCATACATTTCGGCAACGTAAGCTATTTGCCCGCCAATGATGAAGAAATCCCCCAACTCAATACTGGCGTTCTTAACAAAGGGTTTGGTCATCCAGGTGCCTGCCTTGAGACCACCTTCAGCTTCGTCGAACAAAGGCTTGAAGTGATCAAAATCCTTGCAGGGCGTGCGGTTGGCAATTTCTTCAGCCGCCTCGATTTCGAAGTAGGGACGCACATGGCGAAGCACGGTGATGTCGCTCTGACCGGCAGGTTCATTGGCAATCCCCAACTCGGCCAGCAAGGCATCTTCGTCCAGATCATCCAAATCTGCCGGCGCCAATGCGCTACCCGCCAACAGACCGGGGCCATCCAGTTCAGCCAGCAGGGTTTGCGCTTCTGGCAACTTGCGTAGCTGATCCAAGCGCACGGCATAAAGGCGCTCGAAGATGTCACGATCCTCGCCGTGCAACGGGGCGCGACCATGCGTTTGATGGAAGCGCAGGATGTCCTCGAAGCCGGCAATGATGCGTTCCTCGCGCGGGGTACGACTAGAAACCTTGAATGGGGCGATTTCTACACCCAGCGCATCCAGCAGTGCGTCATCGTCCATTTCAGCCATTGCCGGACTCTCCGTGCGCCTGTGCCGCCTTGGCCTGCGCACGGTAGCGCGCCAGCGCAGCCACGCCTTCGGCCATGCGCTTTTCCCATGCGTCAGCGGAATTGATGTCAGGCAGGCGGCCACGCTCGTTCTTGAACTGCAATGCGCGTTTTGCCAACTCGCGGGCTTCGTCTTCTGGAATGCTTACCTTCTTGGCGGCAATAGCGGCCTGCACCTGGCGCAGCGATATTTCATCCATTGCTATTGCCAGCACCGCATAGGCGGCATCGAAGGGGTTGATGCGGTCGATCAAGTCAATGTCCAGGTCGCGCACATTGATAAACTTGCGCACACCATCCAATAACGCCGTGCTGCCTTGCGCCGTGCCGCTATTGGCATCGGCCTGAGCCAAGGCCAACTTGGCCTGCTGGGTTAGATTCATCGCAGCAATGGCGTGCTGTCGAATAGCTTCCTGATCAGTGTCACTCAAATCCGGGTAACGCTCGCGCACGATCTTGCCCATGTGCAACTGGGTCAACTCTTCTGGCAGGGTGTTTTCTTTGTCGAACAACCCACGCTCCAGCACGGTCTTGTTCTGCAAAAAGCTGGTGACGACTTCGTTCAAGTCCTCTTTGCAGATGCGTGTTGCCTCCGGGCTTTGCGGTGTTGTCAGCCCGTTGATCTCCACGTGGATTTGGCCGGTGTCCTTGTTCACGCCAATGTTGTGGCCACCGCCCTTGTAGCCTTCGTCGCCGTAATCAAAGCCTTCCTTCGGTCCGTTGTCTTTTGGGGTGAACTCATAACGCGGGGCCAGCACCTGCTCCATCAGCAGGCTGGCAGAAATGGCCTTGAGCATGTCGTTCACAGCCTCGGCCACGGCGGCCTGGTCGGCTGCTGGCTCGGCAATCAGATTGGTGAAGCGCGCCCGTTCCTTACCCTCGGCATCGCGGGTGGCCCGGCCAATGATCTGCACGATTTCGGTCAGGCTGCTACGGTAGCCAATGGTGAGTGCATGTTCACACCAGATCCAGTCGAAGCCTTCTTTCGCCATACCCAGCGCGATAATGATGTCCACGTGGTCGCGGTTGTTCTTCTGCGCCGGGTCCTTCAGGGCAGCCAACACACTGGAACGCATAGCCAGGTCGGTGTCATCTACGAGGTCCGCCACCTTCAGAATGCGGCCTTCCTTGGTTTGTATCTGGTGGAAGCCGGTAGCCGGATCAATGCCCTTCCAATCACCCAACGAGCTCATGATCTCGTTTACTTCGCGCTCCTTATCCTTCAGGCTTTCACGGGCGTTGACATTGGGAATGTGGACGATGGTTTTCAGTACCGGGTCCAGCACCTTGGCGACGGCGTCGACGTAACGACCCGTGTAGAAGAAGTAGCCGATGTCCAGCGACTTGAGCCAATTGTAGCCGTTCAGCTGTTCGTAGTAGGTGTAAGTGACCGTCTCGAATCGCGCCTCATCTGCCGGGGCCAGCACTGCCTCGCTGTCGCCTCGGAAGTAAGACCCGGTCATGGCCACCATATGCACCTTGTCACGGGCGATGAACGCACCCAACTGATTCCCCAGTACGTTGTCCGGGTTGATGGAGACATGATGGAACTCGTCGACGGCAATCAAGCGATCATCGAAAGCCTGGACACCCAACTCTTCCACCGCGAAGCGGAAAGTGGCATGAGTGCAGACCAGCGTCTTGTCAGCGCTTTCCAGAAACTTGCGCACCGCATCCACCTTGGACTTCGCCACGCGCGGCTCGTCTACGCCAGGGGCATTGCACAGGTTCCACTGGGGGGCCACCTGCCAATCCCAATAGAAGCCGTAGTGGCTCAGCGGTTCGTCGGCGAAGCTGCCACCAATGGAACGCTCCGGTACCACGACGATGGCCTGCCGCAAGCCCTGGTTGTTGAGCTTGTCCAGCGCGATGAACATCAGCGCACGGGATTTCCCCGAGGCCGGTGGCGACTTGATCAGCAGGTATTGTTCGCCGCGCTTGGCGTAGGCGCGCTCCTGCATCGCGCGCATGCCCAGTGTGTTGGCCTTGTTGGAAGCTCCAGTGCGCGCCGTAGTAATGGACACTGACGGCACGGTGTAGGCATTGGTCGGGTTGTCGGTTTGTTCGCTCACGCTTTCTTTCCCCTCGTTGCTTTCGTTGCAGGCTTGGCCTTGGCCGCTGCCGTCATCTTCGTATAAAGCTCAAACAGCTTTTCCAGCCGCTCGGTATCGTTCCTGAAACGGCGACCGATGTAGATACGCTCCAGCACCTCGTCGTTGCGCGCGTGGGCGTGGCGCAGGTTTTCCGGCATGTTCTCAGGGTCGTAGAGGTCGGCAATGGTGGCGGGGAAATGCGCCTCACGGGCCAGCAGGATGTTTTCGGCACAGGCGGTCAGGTCAGCCTTGTTTTGCTCAGTGAGCAGGGGAACGGGGAAGGTGTTCCAGCCGAGGGTGTTGGAGTATGAAAAATCCGTCCGCATTCGCACGCAGACTGTGCCTATCCAGACCCAGTGCAGGCGTGAAGCGATGAGCGCCATGTTCCAGAGAGGGGCATCGTAGAGGGCGAAGTTTCGATCTCCGATGACGGCTCCACTACTCATCAGTCCTACAGGCAAGTAAGGCCTATTTTCAGAGCTGACGCGAGGAGTAACAATAACGCTTTCGTTGGCTAGGCGAGGAGTCTTAAATTGGTGCGCCCTGGCTGACAAACTTTGAGCATAGGCATCTTTGCTGTTGAGTCGTGCAGCCCGAACTAGCTCAATTTGTTTTCCAAATGCAGGTACCGCAGCAGCTTTGGCAACGTCACTGTCATTGATCCAGATGCAGTAACGTGTTTCTCCGTTGATGAATTCCTTTGAACCGTAAAACTGCTTGATGAATTTTTCTCGGTCACTTCCGGAAATGCCCATCTCTTCAAGCTGCTGTGGCAAAAGGGTTAGATGTCCTCCGTCATCAGCTTTATTGCCAAAGTCCATGATGCTGACTTCGGTCAACGGTTTCATCGCCTTATCAACAATGATGTTGGGCGCTGCAACAAGATAAGCGTTGATATTCAATACATCTTTCGCAATAGACGCTCCGTCCTCCGTCACAGAGTAGAGTTTGCGAAGCTGACGAACAGTTCTTGAGATACCAACGATTACTACGGTGACACCTGCTTTGTTGCTCGCCAAGTTTGACCATTTAAAACTGCTGTGGGCAAATGAAATCTGGTGCCCTAACTCAAAGATCAGTGGCCAAAAAAACGGCACTTGCTGCCCTTGGCAGATGGAATTTGTGGATACAAAGGCAGCCATTGCATCGGTTCGAGTACCGTAGTCGGCAGCTTTCATAAACCAGCCCGCCACATAGTCCAGAGACTTCCAGTTCTTGGTGCGTATAGCGAAGACAGTGCCTAAGTCAGCCTTCTGTTCGTCCGTCTGCCAAGTGGAGCCCAAATACGGCGGGTTGCCACAGATGTACGTCTCCCCGCCTTCATTCTCAAAGTCGATTTCCGACTGATCCAGCGGCGTGCCAAACAAATCATCCGCCGCCAGTTTCACCCCCGTTCCCGTCGGTGGGCAGACGCTCAACCAGTCCAGCCGCAGCGCATTGCCGCAGACGATCCAGTTCTGCGCATCCAGCGGCAGAAACTCCGCCAGCGCGTCCTTCTGGCCGCGATACAGCACGTCGCATTGAAACTCGGCGATGATGAGCGCTAGGCGGGCGATTTCGGCGGGGAAGTCGCGTAGTTCGATGCCGCGAAAGTTGGTCAGCGGGATTTCCGACTTCAGGTGCAGTTCGCCCCGGCGGCGGTTGATTTCGGCTTCGATCTCGCGCATATACTTGTAGGCGATGACGAGAAAGTTTCCGCTACCGCATGCCGGATCAAAAACGCGGATACGCGCCATGCGTTTGCGCAGATTGAGCAGCTTGCGTTCGTTGTCGCCGGCCTCGGCCAGTTGCGCGCGCAGCTCATCGAGAAACAGCGGGTTCAAGACCTTGAGGATGTTGGGCACGCTGGTGTAGTGCATGCCCAATGCGCCGCGCTCTTCGTCGTCGGCGACGGCCTGGATCATGCTACCGAAGATGTCGGGGTTGATCTGTTTCCAGTTCAGGTTGCCGGCGTGGATCAGATAGGTACGCGCCATGCGGGTGAAGCGCGGCACGTCGGTACTGCCGGAGAACAGGCCGCCATTCACATAGGGGAAGCCGTCGGCCCAGTTCGGCAGGCGGGGCTGGGCGTTGGCGCGCTCGCTGCTCTTGAGGTTCATGGCGCGGAAGATTTCTGACAGCACAGTATGGGTATTGCCGCCATCCCGCTCGCCCATCTGCTCGATGGTGTGGGTGAACAGGCCCTCGCCGTTGAAGATGTCGGTGTCTTCGGCGAAGAAGCAGAACACCAGCCGGGCCATGAAATGATTCATGTCGGGGCGGCGCTCGTCCCTCGCCCAGTCCGGGTTTTCGCGCAGCAGTTCGACGTACAACTTATTCAACCGCCCGGTGGCGCGTACGTCGACAGGATTGTCCTTTATCTCCTTGATGGTGGAGATGCCGGCCAGCGGCAGAAAGAACCCGAAATGGTTCGGAAAGTCCGGGTAGGCGCATGCGATGGTTTCACCGCTGGCCAGATCTTCAGCCTCAAGGGTCTGCCCGTCGGTGGCGAGGATGAACTTGGCCTTGGCTTTTGTGGTGGCGGGGCTGGAGCGCAACGCCTTGAGGGTTTCGCCCACCGAGCCGACTTTGCTTACGGCGACATGGATGTTGTTGCGCTGGAGCACGCCACCAGGCACATCCGAAGCATTGTTGTTGCCTGTACGCAGGCGCTTGAGCGCCGTATCCTTATTGCCAAAAGCGGCCAAGAATGCGAACGGAAACTCAGCCGCATCGTAGGGCTGAAGAGCTAGGTCCGATATGGCTTCTTCAATTTCTACTGCATTCATGGGGAGACCGTATTTCCGCTTTGGGCCCGTAGTATGAACGACGATGGCTGCGAGCTGACGTTCGAGCGTCTAGTTTCACCACGGTCAGCAATCGGCCATATTACTAACATTCCCCGCTAGAAAGGCCAATGGCAGCAATGGCCGAGCCGCAATCAGACGTCAGGAGGCCGTGGTCGGCCGCTTTATGATAAGTAAACCGCCATCGCCTATGAAAATCTCAACAGGCAGCATTGGGCACTTAGCGCCCATTGGTTCATTCGATTTCGTCGCCGGATATCTGTCTCTTAGCCACTCGCAGTAGAGTGATCAAAGATGACGGCGGGCTAACTGTCGCGGGCTAACTTGACAACCTCAGATGAGAGGGCGTACCATTTACTACAGCGCCGATTTGAGCAACAGCTTGCGGGCGCTTTACAAATGCAGCTAAAGCGGATGTCACCCAACCCGTTCTAGCGCGCAAGCCTGAACGGGTTTTTTGTTGTCTGCAGCATCGCCGATTTAATGCACAACTTGCGGGGCGAATCACAAATACTGCTAAAGCGTCGCTCGCTTCTCCACCCCTGGAAGCCGGCAACGCCGGACATCAAGGGGATTGGAGTTTCACATGTCAAAGTTTGAAGTCGGTGACCTTTGTGTCACTCAAAATGCTCACGGTGGTCTGCGCACCTGCCGAAGTATGGTGGTCTGCCATGGCTGAGCCTCTCCAGCGGGGCGATATCGTGCGCTTCATGTCGTCGTATCTGGGAATCATCGGCCACGCATGGGATAGCACCATGGCCCCAGTGAGCGGCCGCCTGGTGTCGATCGACTACTTGGGCTACAAATGCCACTGCGCTTTTGGGTGGCATGTCGGCGTGGTGGATGCCGCAACGGTCGAGTTCATGGCGAAGGGCGTTCTGCCCGGCGCAATCGTCGAAGAACTTGGTATGGAGCATCCTTGGATCATGGCGCGCATGCAGGCGAGGATCGATGCCGCTGCGGCGTACAGGTACAGCACATCCTCTTTCCGCGAGGTGTTGGCCATGGCCGAGTGCCGTGCCGACGATCTGTTCGGCGGTGCTCCGCAGGGGTGGGTAGCTACTGCGGTGGCGCAGGTTTATGCGGGCCGTGGACACGACCGCCAGCGCCCAATTGAAAGGTGCGCATCATGAGCTACTAAGCTTTCGGAATTCGAATATGGACTGGCCCACCTCACGGGCTGGGGTTTTTATTCCGACTTGCTGCCCCCGTCATCTCGACACTGCGGCTAAACAGGAGATTCAATATGAACTTCAACAAGAAAGAACTCGACGTGATCGCGCGCGCCATTGCGATCCTCGAAGAGCGCGCCCGCTACAACGCCATTTCCTTTGCAGCACCGGAGGCTGTCGCCGATTATCTGCGCCTGCGCGTGGGGAGCCTAGAGCATGAGGTGTTCGGCGTGCTGTGGCTTGACGCACAGAACCGGCTCATCGAGGCCGAAGAATTGTTCCGTGGCACCTTGACCCAGACCTCGGTCTACCCGCGCGAAGTGGTCAAGGCGGCGCTCGCCCGCAATGCCGGTGCAGCGGTCCTGTATCACAACCATCCCAGTGGCAGCGCTGAACCGTCACGCGCGGATGGGTTGCTGACCGGAAATCTGAAGACTGCTCTAGCGCTGGTCGATGTACGCGTGTTGGATCACTTTGTCGTCACCGCCGGCGAGGCGATGTCCTTCGCCGCGCGCGGCCTGATCTGAGGAACTTGGTCATGCGCAAACCTAAAACCATTTCCGCGCCCCGCATCGAAGACGCACTCAAAACCTGCCTGCCGGGCCTCCAGCGCCGCGCGGAGCACTTCTGCTACCAGTACGAACTGCCGACCAAGCTTGGCACGCTTCTGATCAGCCCCTGCGAGGGTGCCATCCGGACGCGCTTCGACGAGGTACCCCGGGTCGCCCCATGCGGCACCAGCCTTAACCCGTACTCCGGCAAGTGGAACTTCGAGGGCTTGGACGACGATTCCCAGGTCGGCCGCGCCATCTATTGGATTGAAAGGATAGCGGCATGAAGCGTCGCCGCTTTGTCGGGGCCGTAGCCGCCAGCGCGGGCCTCCTGGCAATGCCCTCTTGGGTAGTTGCCTGGGTGCCGGCGGTGAAGATCACTCGATTTAGAGTTGGGCTGTTCAGTGACATGGCACTGCTGGGTTCCCGCGTGGAAGTACATGATGGCCGGGAGGTTGTATGCCGGACGTATGGCCCTTCGCCTGATCCGCCGCCCGACCGTGAAAACCACTACGAGGCTGCGGTGATCGAGATCGGTGATCGGTTCTGGTATCGGGCAAAGGGCGTTACGATCGAAGTCACGGCGCACGAAGCGAATCGGGTGATTGGGTATCCGATGTTGCACTACTTCACGATGGCGTTGCTACTCCACGTACGGATCAAGCGGGCAAAGGAGGGAGTTTTGCTTCCGGCCTAGCACGGCAACGCTCTGCTAGGTGTTGCTGCTTTTCTACCGACACCAGGCGAGTTGTACTGAACCAATGAATGGCGTGGCTCACCGCACGGGCTGGGGAGCTTTGATCCAGATTGCCACCCCCGACATCTTGTCAAAGTTGGCTAAACAGGAGAACGTCATGGAATTATTGAAGCCCGGCACCCTCTGCGTCATAGTCGGCGGTTGTCCCGAAAACATTGGTCTTGTTGTCGAAGTCCTGGAGCATATTGGGCGATGCCCGCCCCGTGCTGACGCTTACCGCATCAGAACCGCCAGCGGTCGGAAGTTTCCGCAACTGAAGATGGGCGCCAATGAGCGCTTGGCACGCGGAAACTCTAACGAGGCAATCACTGATCGGCACAAGTTGCGGCCACTGGTCGCTGCCGATGATGCGTCCGCAAGTCGCACCGGTGCCAACATCAAGTCACCGGTAGCCCATCAAGACAGGTCACTCTCCCATGAAACCATTGAACTCAATTCGAGGCGCTGTCATGTCAAATGAAACAGTGTCACCGTTCTCAACCGATCCCGCCGAACCGCTTGATAACCCAAAAGGCAGCTATCCCCACCTGGTGGTCAGGATCATGAGCGCGGTCTATCAGCGTGAGTCGATCGAAGTCCGCGAGGGTGAACCCTCAGTACATGTCGGTCACCGTAACGCCTACGTCCAGCATCCCGTGCCCTTCACCGCCGATGGGTCTATCAGCGAGGGCTGCCGCAAGCTGCTGCTGGGCGGGGTACTGAAGGCCGTGATACGCACGGGCCATCGGATGTGTGTGGTGTGGCAACTCGGGGTATGCAGCTACGTGGAATGCGATGGCAGGATCGATAAGTCCAGAGACGCACCTTCTGGAGGCGTCTCGCTGCCGACCAAGATCGAGTTCGACAAGCGTGTGCCATTCGATTTGGTGTCATGATCCCATGATCTGTTCCTCTTCCCGGTCGCGCAGCGGTCGGGGGGCGGAGCTTGGCACTATATCGAACAGTAATGTCGTGCCGCGGTAGGTGTTGGCTGATCGCGGTATTGCACTTGGAGACCTAAGATGAATCAGGCAATTACAGCTAAACATGCGAAGTTCGAGCCGGACGATAGTATCGACACGAAGATGGCAAAGTGCGTTTCGGTTCTACAGGCAAGGGGGATCGTAGTCCCGCCCCGGGTCGAGGACATCCCAGAATTTCCTTGCAACGATTTTGATCATCTGCAACAACAATTGCGAGACCACCGTTTACTACTACAGAGGTTTTCGATTCACCGCGAGTTGTGGATCGAGGAGGCCGTTACCGAGCCGCATCAAAACAGCGGTGCGTTCCCTATCGGAGCAGTCGTGACGGCTGTCGGTGCGATGGCACTGGCCATCGGCGTGTCTTGGTGGTTCCTCCTGGCCCTTATTTTGGCGCTAGTTCAGTTTATGGGCTACGCGAAAAAAGCTAGCGTCACATACGACCAGAAGGTATTACGCGCGGCCGCCTCATCAGAGTCGGCTTTTTGCATACTCTATAGATTGAATCAGATCAACCTGACGACCCCTGACTACCAAACTGCTTGGTACTGGAATAAGTGACTCGCAGACTGAGTGAGGAAAAGGATACGCTATGGGTGCTACCCGCCAACGCCAGGCCATACCCTGCAAGAGGCTGCGTCCTGAGTTCTCACTGATAACCCTTTGGGGTATGTCAGGTTTCTTTACATTTGACTAGTTTAGTCGATTAATTAGCGGGGCGCCGATCGCCCGGAGCGCCCTGCTCCGCTGGAATTCATCTTGCAGGCGTCATGCTGCGGCTCGGAACTTGCTTTTTACATAAGTCAGTCAAAATAACTAAGGGAGTGGGTAGTGATGAAGATAATGCGTGGTGTATTCGCGGCGTTGTGCGTGTTGGTGATGGGTAACGCACAGGCGGCCCTATTTGACCGTGGCGGCGGGCTGATCTACGACGACGCGCTCAAAATCACCTGGCTGCAGAATGCCAACTACGCTGGGGGACGGATGACCTGGGACGAAGCCGTCGCCTGGGCCGCCAACCTGAACTATTACGATACCGTGCGCAACGTCACCTATACCGACTGGCGGCTACCCAATACCAATCCGGTCAACGGCATCAACTACACTCACATCTCCGATGTAACTGGCACACACGATATGGGCTGGAACATTAGCGCTCCCGGAACTACCTATGCCGGCAGCACAGCTAGCGAGCTGGCCTACATGTACTATCAGAACCTCGGCAACCTCGGCTACTACACTCCGAGTGGCTATTACATTGGCTGCGGCGTCTCCACCAGCAACCCCTGTTTGGATAACGTTGGTCCCTTCATCGAAATTCAGACCGATGTGTACTGGTCCGGGACGGCGGTGACGCCCTCTAATTCCCCCCGAGCGTGGAACTTCTACATGGGTCACGGCGAGCAGAGTTTTAATTACACGTTCAATTACATAAAGTACTCAGCTTGGGCTGTTCGCCCTGGCGATGTCGCTGCCGTATCTGAACCTGAAACCTATGCACTGATGCTGGCAGGATTAGGGCTTCTTGGAGTGATCACACGCCGAGCGAAACGCAGATGAGCCCTAAACTTTGGCATTGATGCTTGCCGCATTCGGTCTATTGGGTGTCTAGGGTCCGCGCAGGGAGTAACAAGACCTGAAGCTGATCATCGCCAAGGTTAGATCTATACAAAAATCCCTCTCGCAGCCCGCCACGCCAACCCGCACTGCGCCTAGCGATCCCACCGCAGTTTTGTACATACCGATATCACTTGTATACGGTATGGTATTGGCCTATGATTCAGCCATCGATAAGAGGAGCACCATCATGGCCAGCAAGATCAAGAAGGTCGCAATCTACGCACGGGTCAGCACCGATCAGCAGACCACCGAGAACCAACTCCGCGAACTACGCGAGGTCGCCGCCCGTAACGGTTGGGAGATCACCCAGGAATACGTCGATCACGGCATCTCCGGTGCCAAGGGCCGCGACAAGCGCCCCGCTTTCGACGCCCTCCTCAAGGACGCCGTACGCAAGCAGTTCGATGTGATCGCCGCCTGGTCGGTTGATCGGCTCGGCCGGAGCCTGCGTGATCTGCTCAGTTTCCTCGATGACATCCACGCAAAGGGGATCGGCCTGTATCTGCACCAGCAGGGCGTCGATACCACTACGCCGGGTGGCAAGGCCCTATTCCAGATGGTCGGTGTCTTCGCCGAGTTCGAACGCGCCATGATTCAGGAGCGCGTGAAGGCCGGGCTGGTGAGAGCCAGGTCGCAAGGCAAGACGCTCGGTCGCCCGAAGGTGGATCAGAAGATTGAAGCTGAGATCCTGGAACTACGTAGGACAGGTATCGGTCAGCTGAAGATCGCCAAGACGCTTGGGGTCGGAACGGGCACGGTGCAGCGGGTGCTTCGCGAGGCGGCGTAAAGGGTGCGGACGTTCAGGCTGCAGCAGCAGCTGTGGGGCAGGTATAGTTTAGGTTTGTTCGATATCCACCGCCACAATCCGGACATAGCCCCGGTGAAAAGCTGACGCTCAATCGGGATAGGGAAAAGCCTCACGGCTTGGCGTTCGAGTGCAGGCACACGTGAGCGGCGCGTAAGCTTCTTTGTGAACCGCCCGGTGCGGACCCGCATGCCGGGTGGTGTGGGGAGGGCCGGTTAGAAGCCGCCCCTTACCCGATTCGGCTTATCACTTGGCTATGACCAGCATTACTGATGACTCGCGCAGCGAAACGATTTGTGCCATTTCCAGTTTGGAGATGGAATTGCCAGTCGATACCTTGCTTCTATCGACCTTCGCTGCATTCAGTGCTGGGGTGATGTAGTCAATCTTAACTGCATAATTGACGTTTTGCGGTAACGACCCCGATGCTCGCAACGCAACGATTTGACTCAATGTCGCGGTAACCACGCCGATTACCTCTCCTCTAATGTTCAGTAGAGGTCCACCAGAATTGCCGGGTTGGATTGGTACGTCAATCTGAACGAAGCGGATATCGTTTTGAATGCCGCTCAAAGCGTTAATCCTCCCAAACGTCGCCTTTTGCTCCTGCCCCTGAAGGGCGACCAGAGGAAAGCCCAATGTAAGAACTTCTTCGCCTTTGGCACTAGAAAAGATTGAGGCGAGCGGGATTCCGACCGTTTCCGCCTCGACCTTCAGAATAGCGATGTCGTTGGCGGGATCAGATTGAACTACGGTAGCCTTGAGTTCCTTTTTCTCAAGTGGGCTTACTACGGTGATGGTTGTGGCACCATCAACGACGTGAAAATTCGTAACCATGTATCCGTCGTTGGTTACGAAGAAACCAGTCCCTGTCGAGAATCCTTTTTCCTTCCGGAATTCCTTGGGTTTGTATACGGGTAAGTCTGGATTTGCGGCAACCGCCTTAGATACCTTGGCAAGTTCTTGTTGGGCTGTTGCGTCATCGAACCCAAAGGCAAAACGGAATGTGGTACCGCCCTTATCTGCACCCTCCCCGTACCCGGTGGTGCAAGAAGTGGCAAACCACTCAATGTTCATCCGTCGGCCGTCTGAACACGACACCCGTCCACGGCCCCGCTGGCCAGCACAGGTGAGGGACAGCGGTGGGATGTAATCAGGACGGTAAGCTACTCCGTCACACTTAATATTGGCGTTTTTCGTTTCAACGGAAAAAGTTGCGCCTCCGCCCATTAGGTTGTGATCAACTTCGCCGATAAAAACTTCGTTGAAATCGTCAAACGCACCGACAGCTTTGTATTTAACCGAGCAGCCTGCCAATAAGACCGCCACCATTGACAGGTAGAAGGTGGTTCTGAGTTTTCGCATCATGTCTCCAAGCGCTGAATGGGTGGTACGTTTGCATTCAAAGACCTGAACGGCTTTTCACGCAGGATAGGTGCAATGATCGGTTCAGCACGGTCTGCGGAAAATATTGGATCCTTGGGCCATTCGTTATTGCACGACAGCATACGGACAGAATTTGTCTATGTCCATTGGGTGCGTTCCCATATTCGATTTCATGACCCTCCCCATCCGGCAACGCTGGGTTCGGATCAAGTTACGAACGTGATTGATTGAGTGCGAGCGTCTGCCTTGGAGCCGTTCGCTGATCTGGCGACTGTCTGCAGTGGATCGCCCCGGCCCTGACCGTGGTACCGCTTTGCCTCAAGCCAGATCCTGACCTGACTGCTGCGCAGCCCTAAGACCTAGCTGCAGGGCAAATGCAATTTTTCGTGCAGCGGCTATCGGCGACTCTTCGACCCTCAGCACCTCGCCTGGAGCGTTGGCAATCTCAACCCGGCCGGAATCTCGGTACTCGGGGCGGTGCCTTTTCAGCAGTGCGATCAGGAGTGGGTCGCTGTAGCGGGTGACCCGGCCACACTCGACCCCTTTGTAGAAGATCGGCTCTTCCACGCCATCCACTGCGCGCCTATGTGCTTCGGCCTCTATGGCATCGGTCGCCGCTTCGATGGCGTCATCCCAGCGTTTTGCGAAATCAGGATTTCTCAAGCGGCGCTGGTAGGCATTGGATCTATCGACGCCGGTAGCGTTGGCGGCACGCGTGACGTTTCCGTCTATCGCCAGTTCGGCCAGAAAGACGTTGTAGCGCTTCACGGTGATGTTCGCGTTTGCCATGCTTGCCTTATACACGAGGCCGACGAAACATGCCAATGTAGTTTCTGCTACACATCTCTTGCGGGGTCGGGTTGCCTGATGTCAGTGCGCGCCCGAAGGTCTTTTCGCGCAGTGATTCGAAGTAGAACCCGCTACATTGTGACTGTCCGATGGGGACACCCACGGTTCTCTACGGTTTTCGCCCTCAGGAAAACTGTAACTCCCTAGGTAGGAGTGGCTTGTAAGCTCATTTTGCCTACGGTTCCCAGCCCCCCACATACACATACCCGGAGGGTGGTGGTGAACAGGGTAGAAGAGGGAGTGATAGAGAGAGAACCATAGAAGAAACTACCAGCTAACCATCTCGTACCAAGGGCTTTAAGGTTCCCGGGAACCTTAGGAAAACCATGGAAACCATAGAGAAACGTAGCCAAGCCTATCTCCTCAAAATCAGTCCGCGCGTTTTTTCCTCGCGACCGTTCGGATGCTGCGATTGGAAGGTGACAAGCTCCACCTCTGCCAGATCCACCAGATGCGCTACGGCGTCATCGAAGTCACGTTTCGCCAGCTTGCTGGCGCGCATCACCATCGAGTACGGAGCGATGCCCTTACGGATCATTACCTGTTCATGCCGCTTCTGGGGCTTAAAGTCTCCAGCGACCGCACGCTTGATCAGGTTCAATACCCTCTGGGCGTTTGCTTGGGTCTGCCCTCCATGCATGTACTCTCCGCTGAACCGCAATAGAGCCGCGTCTGATGCGAGAACTAGTTGCGCTGCCCACGCCACATGCTCAAGCGTAATCATGGGTACGTGGGGGCTATCCCAGACCGCCAGCACGCCGGCCACGCGCTCACACTTTTCGCAAGAACGGGCCAGCAGCGCCATAGCAAATGCCGATTTTGCGTTCTGACGTTGTTGCTCGAAATCGACCATCAACTCGTCCAGCCGGATCTCCGCTGCTGGATCGATCTGGATCGAAATGCAATCGACCTCCTCCTTATCACCTAAAAGCATCTCCAGAGAAACAGCTTGGCGCACAGCATCGGCGGCGTTCGCAGCACTATCTGGAAGCGCCCATGATTGATTAACGCGACGAGGTGTAACCCCCGGCTGGCCGAAGGCAAAAACGAATCGACCGAGAAGGCCATCCTCGATATTGCTGATGCCCACGGCTTCACCAAGCTTCTCCGGCGTCGCAAACCCGAGAAGGCTCACAACTGGATTCCGAATAACGCGCGACGGAATTGCTCCTTTAGTGGCTGCGCGGATACGAGTATGGTAATTGTTCCGCGATGCCGAAAAGAGCTGCAAAAGCGTGCCCGCTAGCTCGATCAAGTGTGGCGGCGCCTTGCCGCTGTTGATTGCTGCGAAGAAGTGGGCAATTTCATCGAGAGCAATAAGCGTCCCTGTGTGGCTTACCAGGCAATCCTCTAGACCAGGACCAGAAGCCGGCTTGCCGATGAGCGAGCCGCCGGACGCTTTGCAGATGGTCGTAGCAATCGAACGTGGCTGATCTTTCCCTTCCCCGGTTCCCGCGACACCGCAGCCATAGAGGTTTAACCGCATCCCGCTGGGCAGGCTGTAGATACCGCTGCAAGATGCGGCCATCCCGATCAACGCAGACAAGGTACAGAGGTAAGGCTGCGGTTTGTTGGAAACCGCCAACGCAGACCTCACCACATCGGTCATAATGCCACGAAAGGGCAGTGGATATGCCGCGTCAAGCGTGGCCAGGCTGTCAGCATCCACTCGGGCCGGGTCAGCAGGATCTGACGGTGACAGCCCTTCATCCAGGCATTCGAAGTCGCCGACATCGGCAATATGCGCACCTCTCGGATTGCGCGCCGGGTTAATCCATCCCGATCTCTGTGCCTCAGCAAAGACCGCTTGGTATCCCGTGCTTGTCGGCCTGAAGGATTCCCACGTGGACGGGTCTTTCTCTGAGTCAAACTTGGAAGATTTTGTGGACCACTCCAGCCAAAGATCTCGCCCTACATCTCCCAGCGGCTTGAGCGCCATTCCCATTCTCACCCACAGTGAGCGATCATCGGCACTCATTGATTGAAGGGCGCTACGCAGATCTTCCACGGTCTGATCTGTCACGGGTGCGCCCACTGCCGACGGTGGCGACAACGCCCTACCGTCCTTGCCGGACGACCCCCCGTGCGACTTGCTTATTGCAATCTCGTCGAGATTATCCAACTGATCAATGCAAGTCCCGTCGTCAGGATCGTCAAACGTCACCAGCACATGGTAGTGATTCGTCGGCGTTGCGCCGAAAAAGTAACCTTGCGACAGGGTGAATGATTCACCAGCAAGCACCCCACCCAGAGCACCGTTGAGCCAACCCATAAAGCGCTGTCGTTGTTCGGGTGCATGAGGTCTGCTCAGCGGGCAAACGGCTCGCCAGCGCGGCTTTTCCGGGGTACTGCTGGGGCTTGGATACAGTGCTGCGCGGATTCCGTGGCGCTCCAATTGCTCTTTGGCAGTCGCCATCGACATGACCTCGCCGTCATAGTCCGCCTCCAAGCCGGTGACGGTCACCACGTTGGCGTTGTGGCGCAGTGAGCCTTTTTCGGAACGCTTATCTCCAAATGTCGCCAGCTTGAGCCAGGGGCATTGTTTCTTCGCGGGGAATGTGCCAACCGTTTTCAGCCGTTCGATAAATTCCAACCATGACCCGCTATGTTTATTCATAGTCTTGCCGGTTTTATTCGGCAGCTCAGTCCATGTCAGGTTTTCTACCTCAAGCCGGCGAGGGATGGGCTCATTCATGTCCGACGCCCACGTTCTTCCACTGCCGACGTAGCGCTTTATCCAATAGCCGGCGCAGTTGCCGCGAGTTGAGGGGCCGCACGTTGCAGTCACTGCCGACTACCGTGCCATCCGGTAGGCAAACCAACTGCCCACGCTTTCCGGACGCGAGACCGATCAATGTGTGCTTTTCGATTGGGCGGATCATACGGAACCTTTGCCTGGCGGTGGGAAAAGCAGATCACGCTTGGTGCCCACAGAAGATTTGACAAGCGTGAACCACATTCTCAGCAGCTCCTTGTCGGTAAGCCATGCGCCGACGCCCCACGTCTTGGTACGCTTTCCTGGCGCTCCCCGGCGAACCATAATTAAATCAACTTCTGGATTGTTTGGGTATTCCCCTGGAAAGGCCGAACGCAGGCGGAAGTCACGAAGTGGATTGGATCGAAACCATTTGGCGTCATCTTTTTTCCATGGATGACCAGATGCCGAACTAGTGCGATCGGCTCCTTTGTCGTTGGTGGCGCCTAAGACGTTCTTTAGCGTTATTTGATTTGGGGGCGTCTTCACTTTGCGCTCCCGTTTAGTAGTGCCGCAATTTCAGCCACCGACCACAAGAGGCGGTTGCCAAACTTGATGGGCCGGATGCCGAAGCACTCGCCTGTCAGGCAGTAGTTCTTACGGATTGTTTGACTGGCTCGGTTTGCCGCGCGGGCAAATTCGGCAGTCTGTATGTGGTCGCGGCCGGCAGCGATCGTTGCGAGAGCTTCGGGAATTTCGGTTTGCATCGCCATGGTGAGTCTCCTTTCCGCGTGTTTCGCGGCATTAATCGAGACTTCATTGTGATGATGCGAACGGAGTAACTCTATTTAGGCGAAATACTGGCGGAAAGGTGGCGGAAAAGTGGCGAAAGTCTGACGGATAGAGGCTTAGATGGCATCAAGCTGCGGCGGAAAAGCGGCGATTTATTCGAGATCGCCGGTCACTAGGTGTTCTGATCCACGCGAGCGGTCAGGAAGGTTCTTTGCAAGAACGCGGCGACAACGGGCCAAATCCCAGCCGTTGTTTCCTTTTCTAACAAACCAGATGCCGGCGAGGTAGGGGTTAAACATCGCGCGGCCTTCACGAGCAGCACACAATCCGTTTCTGGCTGCGCGCTCCGCCCATATTTTCCATTTTGCATCGGCAGGAAACATTTTTTCCAGTGCGGCCACGGTCACGGAATCGAATAATCGTGCAAATTGGGTGCCCACCTCTTCACTAATGGGGGGGCTGTTGGCATCCTGCTCAGGCTCCTCATCCTCAGTCGCATCGCCGCCTGTGCTCGACTCCGCATCCCCCTGTGCTGCTGGATCAGGAAATCGCCATTGAATTCGCGGCTCATTCTCTTCAAGCCACCTATTCAAGTCATCCGAGAATATTTCCAAAGTTGCGACAAATGAATTGGTCTCATCCCATCGCAGCATTTGGCCCATCGTATAGACGGGCAAGCTCCTATCCCGCGCAGCAAGTATCAAGCGTTCTTCCAATTGGGGCACGCTCACACCTGGCCCAGCAGCTGCTGCAATCAACCTTGCCGCAACATAAAAGGGATAGCGGCCTGATCTACGCGCCTCAGCAAGTTGTATTGCGTACACTTCTTCTTCGGCCTTCATGACATCTATATCCAGCCATGTTTGAGCAGTTCCAGGGAGACGAACATTCATAGCAATCCTTCCGATGCAACCTTCAATTTCAGGAGCCACGCCAGCCGGGTGAAGGTTCCCGGTGTTCCCTCCGTCGAGGTAGGCGCAGCTTTACTCTGTCAGGCTATGCAACCTCACGCAAACCCGGCTTTGCCTGCTTGTCTGCCTGCTTGAATTCGATGCCAGCCTGCTCCAACGTCCAAGCCTCGATACGGGTATGCCACATGCGCAGCAAGTCCAGGGGGCGCACCTTGTAGTGCTTTTCAGCTGTTGCGCTGGGCTTGTGTCCCATGATTTGCGCCACGACACCGGCAGGACACTCAACCCACTCTGTCAGCGTACCGAATGAACGGCGCAAACCGTGCAGGGTAAGGGCAGGAAGACCGGCAGCGGTCAACGCTTTGTTGTGGTTGATGCGCGGTTCTTGGAGTCTGCCTGACTTGGCAGTCCGGCTGCTGAATACCCACTCGGACGGCTTCCACTTCGGTTTCTTTTCGTCCTCGCCCTTTGGCTCTTTCTTGCCTCTGATTTCATCGACCTCTGGCGGGGTGTCGTTTATCTGCTTCAACCTTGTCAGCAAGGATGCGAGATAGGGCGTCAGCGGTATGGTGCGCTCACCTTCTACCTTGTCACGTATGGTTAAGCTCTTCCATCGAAAATCCACGTCGTCCCAGCGTAGCCGCGCCATTTCTTCACGCCGCGCACCGGTCAGCAGCAGGGCCTGGAGATAGACCGATATAACCGGATTGCCTATCTTGCGCACTTCCGTGAACCATGTTGCCAGTTGCTCACGCTGCAAACAGTCGGTCTTGGCCTTGGCCTTCGGCAGTACATCGCGGGCCATGCGGCGATTGCAGGCGTCGTCATGCACTAGCCCAACATATTCGGGGCGGTCAGCACACCACGCAGTGAAGGCCCGCAAAGCGCGATAGGTCTGCGCAGCTTGGGTTGGTGTTTTTGCTGCAAGCGGTTCCAGCCAGGCCCTTACGGCTTCGGCATTGAGTGCGGACATGCGCAGGGAAAGCAGGGGATACAGCGGCCCAGGTTGAATTGTGTCCGGGTCTCCTTCGCGTTTTCCGCGTGTCCGCTTCTTGCCACCTGGTTGCACCATGTACAGGTGATTGCGCAAATGGCGCTCGCCCCATTTTGGCGTACGGGCACCGATATACACCTGCCACGCTTCGCCCACGGTCAAGTCCTTGCGCTGTTCTGCTTGATTGGCAGCGACTACGGCGGCGGCTCGTTCTCTTCTCAACTGGCGCGGATCGAT
Organism: Rhodocyclaceae bacterium; assembly: GCA_013791905.1. Taxonomy (GTDB): domain Bacteria; phylum Pseudomonadota; class Gammaproteobacteria; order Burkholderiales; family Rhodocyclaceae; genus Sulfuricystis. Next base: position 38,981 of record VMSX01000021.1, read on the forward strand.
GTCTTGGTCAGTCAGGGTCTTGAGCTCCGTTGCTTTGGCCTGCGCCTTGCCTATTGACCAAGTGCGGGGGTCGCCTATGGTGATTCGTAAGGTCTTGCCGCACAGGGACGTTTCAAAGACATAGGACTTGGCACCGGCAGCAGTTACTCGTAGGCCCAAGCCGGGTGTCTTGCCGTCCCAATGAATTGTCTGCTGCCTGCCGGGTTCGCACTGGAACCTGGCTATCCGCTCCGCTGTGAAGTTCGCCCTCTTCGCCATTTTCCCCACCCTCGAAAACTGCCTACATGGGAAGCCGTGTAGGGACCATGTAGGAATTCTAGCGCAACAGATGGGAATAGCAAGGAATCATCATCAGGGACAAATAGCCTTGAAACGTAGTATTGGCAAGGCTTTTGCAGAATTAGCGGAATACGAATCAACGTGCAGAAATGACAACTTGCACCGCCTTGTAAGCGGTAGGTCCACAGTTCGAGTCCGGGTGTCGGCACCAGCATGGCTTGGATAACTCGGAAGGGTGGTTGGTCACCCCCCCCGTATTTATCGCAATAGCCTCTGCATCCGGCCGTGGTCGCCCGGATTATTTCTGGCGCTGATAGAGAAACCAACGCTCGTTGCGCTCGCTGGGACGATGGCCTTGCCAGTGCTCTGTCCAGCCAGTGGGCGCTTTCTGGTTTTTGTCACCGGCGACGAGACGCCAGTTGCATTCGTGGGTGCGCGTCGCGGGTATTGTGCGTAGGCCAATGAAATAGTCGAGCGAAGCTCGCTGTGCCGCCCCGATACCGACGCGCTCGATACAGCCGGTCTCTTTGGGTAACGCAGTCTGGAGCGAAAGCGCGACCGCACGATACGACTTGCCGTGGTCGATCCACGATAGCCAGAGCATGGTCACGAGGACCCACAAGAGTGTCGTGCCTGACGCCCAGCGCAGGGTGGGGCGCCAACTGGCGCGGCGCAAGGACCATGACAGCATCCAGAGCAGGGAAATCACGATAGCAGTGACGATAGCAAAAGTCGAGTAGTCGACAACGTGGCCTGGCGCAAGTTTTTCGAAGTTGTTGGCGATTTTGGGTGGCCAATTGAGTGCCTGTGCACTGGCACCCAGCCAGATCAGCACGGCGAAGATGCTGAAGGTGGTCATGCCGAACCAGTCGAATGCGTTGGCCGCGCCGCGCCGCAGGCGGTCAACTCCCGATGCGGCCAGCAGTGTGAGCGGGAGCAGCAAGGGGAAGACAGCCAGTGTGCGCGACGATCCGGTGAGAAACCATGCCGACGCAAGCAGCATGCCCAGCAAGGGAATGGCCAGTGGGGCCAACTGGTGACGATGAAGCCAGAGACTCCAGATGGCTATGGGCAGCACTGGCCATGCTGCCCAGATCAACAGCTCGAGATGCCTGCCTTCCGGGATGCCGCGGGCAAGCGTGGCTTCGGCGATTTCGTTTTGCCACCACTGCAACCAATTTGCCCACAGTTCAGGCGCTTGGCTCAACAACATGATGGGCCAGGCGGCGATAAGCGGCAGGGCGACGAGTAGCGCCAGAACAAGACTCTTCCAGTCGCGCCGGAAAATCGGCGCTGGCAGGACGGCGCCTGCCATGATCAGGCCGACCAGTCCGTGCGCCGGAAAGGCCAGGCCGAGGCCTACCCCAAGCATTAGCGCTCCGCGTAATGGCACGCCGTGCGCTGGCCCCTGCAGGATCAGGCCGCCACCCCAATAGGCGAGGGCGGCAAACGCGAGCCCTGCCACAGCGGGCTGCGCCTCGTGGAGTGGCAGCAACAGACCGAGGGTGCCGATGGCCAGTAATGGCGCGGAGCGGCTGGCGGCTTCACCGTGGAGTGCGCGTGCCGCACCTGCCAGTGCGAACAGGAACAGTGCACCGAACAGGGTGGTGGCCAATCGTGCGGCGTTGTGAAAGTCGAGCAGGCCACCGAAAGCCTGTCCCAGCAAGGCGGCTACCCAATGATAGAGCGGGGCAGTGTGCGGCCAGGGCTCACCGGCGATATGGGGGAACAGCCAATTGCCGTGTGTCGAAAAGCCGTGGGCGATGCCGATATGGATCGCGTCCTCGGTTTTCCATGGGTCGTGTCCCATGACGCCCGCCAGCAGGAAGAGCGCGGCCAGCAACATAAGCGCTGCGAGGGGCAGGCGCGGAGAGTTGCTCTGTTTATTGAATGGGCCGTAAATCATGCGCCGGGTATTGTGATGCTATTCAGGAAAGGCAACCGCGATGGCAAAAAAGAAAAGGCAGCCGAAGCTGCCTTTAGTTCTATCCCGTCGAGCGATCAGGCAGCGGCGCCGGGGCGCTTGCCGTATTTCTGGCGGAAGCGCTCGACGCGGCCAGCCGTGTCGATGATCTTCTGCTTGCCGGTGTAGAACGGGTGGCAGGCCGAGCACACTTCGATGTGCAACGGTTTGCTGTTGGTCGAGCAGGTATTGAACTTGTTGCCGCAGCTACAAGTTACCTCGATCTCGTTGTACTTCGGGTGGATGCCTTCTTTCATTATCTTGTCCTCAAATCCATCAATGCCAATTGGTGCTCGCGGGTAACGCTTGAATTCACACTGCGTAGGGTCGCGCATTATCCAGAAAAACAGCGGAGAAATCAACCGTAATCAGTTACCGCGGCGCATGGAGTCAAAGAATTCCGCGTTGTTCTTGGTGGCCTTGACCTTGTCGAGCAGAAATTCGGTGGCCTCAAGGTCGTCCAGCCCGTAAAGTAATTTGCGCAATACCCAGACCTTTTGCAGCACGTCTTTCTCCATCAGCAGTTCCTCGCGGCGCGTGCCGGAGCGGTTGACGTTGATCGAGGGATAGACGCGTTTTTCGGCCATCTTGCGGTCGAGGTGGATTTCCAGGTTGCCGGTGCCCTTGAATTCCTCGTAGATCACTTCATCCATGCGGCTGCCGGTGTCGACCAGTGCGGTGGCGATGATGGTCAGCGAACCGCCTTCCTCGATGTTGCGGGCGGCGCCAAAGAAGCGCTTGGGCTTCTGCAGGGCGTTGGCGTCCACGCCGCCGGTCAGCACCTTGCCGGAGGCCGGTTGCACGGTGTTGTAGGCGCGCGCCAGGCGGGTGATCGAGTCAAGCAGGATGACAACATCCTTCTTGTGTTCGGTGAGGCGCTTGGCTTTTTCGATGACCATCTCGGCGACCTGCACATGGCGCGTGGCTGGTTCGTCGAAGGTGGAGGCGACGACTTCGCCGCGCACCGTGCGCGTCATTTCCGTCACTTCCTCGGGGCGTTCGTCGATCAGCATGACGATCAGCACTGCGTCGGGATGGTTGGCCGCGATGGCATGCGCGATGTGCTGCAGCATCACCGTCTTGCCGCTTTTCGGCGCAGAGACCAGGAGGCCGCGCTGGCCCTTGCCGATCGGCGCGATGATGTCGATGATGCGGCTGGTGGTGTTTTCTTCGGCGCGAATCTCGCGCTCCAGGCGCAGGTGCTCGGTCGGGTGCAGCGGCGTCAGGTTCTCGAACAGGATCTTGTTCTTGCAGGCCTCGGGCGACTCGTAATTGACCTTGTCAAGCTTGACCAGCGCGAAATAGCGTTCGCCGTCCTTCGGGGTGCGAATCTCACCCTCGACGGTGTCGCCGGTGCGCAGATTGAAGCGGCGGATCTGCGAGGGCGAAACGTAGATGTCGTCCGGGTTGGCGAGATAGGAGGTGTCCGATGAGCGCAGGAAGCCATAGCCATCCGACATGACTTCGAGAACGCCGTCGCCGAAAACGGTTTCACCCTGTTTTGCCTGATTCTTGAGCAAGGCGAAGATCAGTTCCTGCTTGCGCAGGCGGTTGGCGCCTTCGATGCCGTCTGTGGCAGCCATTTCGAGCAGTTTGCTGACGTGGTGGTTCTTCAGTTCGGAAAGGTGCATGGCTGTGCCTGGAGACGCGAGCGGTAAACGCCCGGGGGGAATTTGAAAGCGGGGTACGGGGAGGGGGAGACTGTGCTGCGGGATTGCGCCAGAGCTAGGTTGGCGCAACCCGAAATCGTTGGCGGGGTATGTGTGTAGAGCTAACCCGTACCGCGAGATTCCGGGCGGACTGTAGCGGGATCAGAGGTTACTGTCAATGAAAGCCGTCAACTGCGATTTGGAAAGTGCACCAACCTTGGTGGCTTCAACGTTGCCACCCTTGAACAAGATCAGGGTCGGAATGCCGCGAATGCCAAACTCGCCGGGCGTTTTGGGATTTTCATCGATATTCAGCTTGGCAACCTTCAGTCGGCCGCTGTAATCCTTGGCTACTTCTTCAAGAATTGGCGCGATCATCTTGCAGGGGCCGCACCATTCCGCCCAGTAATCAACCAGGACCGGGACGGAGGATTCCAGAACGTCGCTCTTGAAGCTGGAATCGGTGACGTGTTGGATGTGTTCGCTCATGAGTTCCTCTTAAGTAAGGTGTCGTTCGTGGGGAATCGTAGCAGAAAATCAGCAGGCAGCCTGAATCGGCATATGCTGACTGGGGTTGGCGATGCAGTTTCTGGCGCCGACGTAGATCAGGTCGGGCTGGGTTGCGATGGCGCGATCCAGCCTGGATTTCAACATGAACCGTTGCATGAATGCTGCGTCTCTTTCCTGATGCCGTGAGGAAAATAAAGGATGTCTAGACTTCCAGATTGTCGATGAGTCGCGTCTTGCCCAGGCGGGCTGCGGCTAGAACGACCAAGGCGGAATCACTGGTGGATGGCAATTTTAGGTCAATCTTTCGCCGTACTGCAAGATAATCGGGAGTCCATCCGTTGGCGCGCAGTTCCACCAAGGCGGCATTTTCCAGACTGGTGAAGTCGCGGTTGCCGGCGCGGATGGCCGTGACGGTCTGTTGCAGCAGGCGGTGCAGTTGGGGTGCCGTGGCGCGCTCGGTGGCCGAGAGATAGCCGTTGCGCGAGGAGAGCGCGAGCCCGTCGGCGGCGCGTACGGTTTCGCCCGGGATGATGTCGATCGGCAGCGCAAACTCGCGCACCATCGAGGACAGCACCATGAACTGCTGAAAATCCTTCTTGCCGAACAGTGCTGCCTGGGGCTGGATGATGCCGAACAGCTTCATCACCACGGTGGCGACGCCGCGAAAATGGCCCGGCCGGAATTCGCCTTCCAGAATGTCGGCATGTTCGCCCGGTGGTTCGACGACATAACGTTGCGGTTCCGGATACAGTTCCGTTTCGCCAGGAGCGAACAGGTGGTCGACGCCGGCGGTGACGAGTTTTTCGCAGTCGGCGGCAAAGGTGCGGGGGTACTTCTCGAAATCCTCGCCCGGCCGGAATTGCAGGCGGTTGACGAATATCGAGGCGACCACCGTGTCGCCGCGCGCGCGCGCCAAGCGCATCAGGGTGATGTGCCCCTCATGCAGGTTGCCCATGGTCGGCACGAAGACGATGCGGTCGGCCGTTTTCAGCGCGGCACGCACGTCGGCGATGGTCTCATGTATTTGCATGGGGAAAAATTCAGTAGCAGTGTTCCGGCGCCGGGTAGCTGCCGTCCTTGACGGCGGCAATATAGGCGCGCACGGCACCTTCTATGCTCTGCGCTTCGGCCATGAAATCCTTGACGAAGCGGCCCTTCTTGCCTGGATAGATGCCCAGCATGTCATGCAGCACCAGTACTTGGCCGTCGCAATCCTTGCCGGCGCCGATGCCGATGGTGGCACAGACTTGCAGGTCATGCGTGATTTCGGCAGCCAGTTGCGCCGGCACCATTTCCAGCACCATCAGCGCCGCCCCGGCATCTTCGAGTGCTCGCGCATCGGCCTTCATGCGCGCTGCGCCGGCTTCGTCGCGGCCTTGTACGCGGTAGCCGCCCAGCGCATGCACCGACTGCGGCGTGAGACCGATGTGGGCGCAGACCGGCACCCCGCGTTCGACCAGGAAGTGCACCGTTTCGGCCATCACCGCGCCGCCTTCGAGCTTGACCATTTCTGCGCCGGCGGCGAGCAGGCGGCCGGCATTGCGGATCGCCTGCTCCTTCGACTCGTGATAGGCGCCGAAGGGCATGTCGGCCAGGCACATCGCCCGCTGCGCCATATGGCCCACGCATTCAGTGTGATAGACCATGTGCTCCATGGTTACCGGCAGGGTCGAGGTCTTGCCTTGCAGCACGTTGCCGAGCGAATCACCGACGAGAATGACATCGACGCCGCAGCGATCCTCGAGGGCGGCGAAACTGGCGTCGTAGCCGGTCAGCATGGCGATCTTCTCGCCGTCCCGTTTCATGCGCGCGATTTCAGGCAGGGCAATGGGCTTGTTGGAGGCTAAATAGGTCATCGGATGGGTGGATCAGATGGAAATTAACGGCGCCAAGGATACCTTACGGCAGGCGTTCAATGCGTTGATCGGCCACTCTGGCCAGCAAGTCGGAAACGAGACCGTGTCCGTTGATGTCCAAAGTGGGGGCGATTTCTGCCAGTGGTGCCAAGACAAAGGCGCGTTCGGTCAGGCGCGGGTGGGGCAACGTCAAACCAGGTGAATCACGGCATTCAGCGCCGAACAGCAGCAGATCGAGATCGAGGGTGCGTGGCGCGTTTTTCAGACCGCGTACCCGGCCGAAGGCGGCTTCGATTGCAAAGAGATCGGCGAGTAAATCATCTGCGCTGCCAGCTACAGCCATTGTGGCGACGGCATTGATGAAATCGGGCTGGTCGCGCAGGCCGACGGGTGCGGTGCGGTACAGCGATGAAACGGCCAGGAAGCGGGCACCCGCCAATCCGCGCAGTGCCTCGATGGCGGCACGCACGGTGATGATCGGGTCGCCAAGATTGGCGCCGAGCGCGACATAGGCGGTGACATAAGGCGCAGCCATGAAGTAGAAGCCTAGTCCGCAATAGTCGGCGCTGGCGGGACGGCGCTTTCCTCGTTTCGCGCGTCGGACTTGCTACCACGCCGGCGTCGGCGCTTTTTCGGTCCGCTGTCCGGCTTCAACATGACTTCGCGCTCCGCGTTGCCGGCTTCCTGAAAGGCCAGCCACCAGTCGGCGAGTTCCTGAGGCGCTTCGCCGCTGGCTGCGCGCAGGAGCAAAAAATCCCAGGCGGCGCGGAAGCGCTCTTGTTCTATAAGGCGGAAGGGCGCCCGGCCGCCGCGTTTTTCGAAGCGGGGCTGCAGCAGCCAGATATCCTTGATGTCGCCGGCAATGCGGCGCGTGATGGCGAGTTTGCCGCCTTGCACTTCGAGGACTTCATCCATCGCGGTGTGCAGCGCGGGTACCGACGGCTCGCCATTTTTCTTGCGCGTCTCCCAGTTGGCCAGCACCTCGTGCCACAACAGCGTGGCGAACAGAAAGCCCGGTGAGGTGCGTTTGTCGGCGCGGATGCGCGCATCCGTGTCGGCGAGTGCCAGCATGACGAATTTTTCGCCCAGCGGCTGTTCGAGAATGACATCGAGCAGCGGCAGCAGGCCCTGATGCAGGCCGTCCTCGCGCAGGCGCTTGACGCATTCGACGGCATGGCCGGAAAACAGCAGCTTGAGCATTTCATCGAACAGACGTGACGACGGCACGTTTTCGATCAGTTCCGCCATTTCGCGGATCGGCGCCTGCACTATCGGGTCCAGGCGTAGATCGAGCTTGGCGGAAAAGCGTACGGCGCGCAGCATGCGCACCGGATCTTCACGGTAACGCGCGCGCGGGTCGCCGATCATGCGCAGGGTTTTTCTTTGCAGGTCGCGCACGCCGTGGTGATAGTCGAACACCGAGCCACTGGCCGGGTCGTAGTAGAGCGCATTGATGGTGAAGTCGCGCCGGGCGGCGTCGTCTTCCATGCTGCCCCAGACGTTGTCGCGCAATACGCGACCATGCTCATCCTTCAGTGTGTCGGCGTCGTGCGCGGCGCGGAAGGTCGACACTTCAATGGTTTCGGCGCCCTGCATGACATGCACGATCTGGAAACGGCGGCCGATGATGCGCGAGCGCCGGAACAGCCGGCGCACCTGATCGGGCGTGGCATCGGTGGCGACGTCGTAATCCTTGGGCGTGAGGCCGGCGATCAGGTCGCGCACCGCGCCACCGACGACATAGGCGTGGTGACCGGCCTGTTGCAGGGTCTCGCAGGTGCGGCGGGCGCCGGGCGAGACGCCTTCGGGGCGGATGCCATGGCGCTCGGCCGGGATGATCTCGACGGGATGGGGTGAGGGTTCGCCGCGCTTGAAGATGCGGCGCAAAAGCTTGCGGATCATGCAGTTATTGTCTTATGGCTCATTACTGAGCGAATTTGTTCGGAAAAGCGACTCTCCGGGGGATAAACAAGGGGGAAGTTTCCCCTGATTCGTTAGATTGTGCCCCGGCCGGCCGAGCGTAGCGAGGCCGGCATCATACCCGAAGGCTCAGAATGGGCCAGCCCTGCTTGTCGGAGTGCGCGCGCAGGGTATCATCCGGATCGACGGCCACGGGGTGGCTGACCTTGGCCAGCAGCGGTAGATCGTTCAGCGAGTCGCTGTAGAAAGTGCTGAGTTCGAAGGCACCCCACCACAGGCCGAGTGATTCGAGCCAGGCCTCGACCCGTTCGATCTTGCCTTCGCGGAACGCCGGGGTGCCGCGTGGTGCTCCGGTGAACTGGCCGTCCTGGTGGGCCGGGATGGTCGCGACCAGATGGGGGATGTTGAACTCGCGGCAGATCGGGCCGGTGACGAAACTGTTGGTGGCGGTCACGATTGCGCACAGATCGCCGGACGCCAGGTGCTGGTCGACCAGCGCACGTGCCGCGCCACTGATCTGCGGCAGGATGCGCGTAGTCATGAATTCGGCGTGCCAGGCATCGAGTTCGGCGCGCGGATGGCGCGCCAGCGGTGCCAGCTGGAATTGCAGGAAGACATGGATGTCAAGGACGCCGGCCTTGTACTCGTCGTAGAAGGTCTGATTTTTTGCTTCATGGACTTCACGGTCGAGTACACCCTTGGTGATGAGGAATTGCGCCCATTCGAAGTCGGAGTCGCCGCTGAGGAGGGTGTTGTCCAGATCGAAAAGTGTCAGGTTCATTTGTCGTCCAGTTTGTCTTGTCTGTGTTCGGGGGCGCCAGGCTCGTTGTCGGCAACCAGCTGCAACTGCATGGCTTCCTTCAAAAGCGGCAGCGTGGCATGGCGTTGGCGCTCCAGCGTGGTTCGGTCAAGATGATCAAGCACTGCCATCAGCGAGGGCAGGTCGCGCCGGCCGTGCGAGAGCAGGTAGCGTACCAAGCCGTTTTCGACGCGCAGGCCGCGTTCCCAGGCATGGCGCAGCAGGGCGGTGGCCTTTTGTTCGTCGTTGAGCGTCCTGATTTCGTAGATCAGCGCCTGCCCGATGCGCGTGCGCAAATCCTCGCGCAGTTGCAATTGCAACGGCGGGCTGGTGCCGGCGAGCAATAGACCGAGGCCGAGCATGCGTGCCGTGTTGAAAATGCGAAACAGGGCGATCTGCGCCGCATCGTCGAGGGTATCGACATCGTCTACGATCAACAGGCCGCCGGGCGGGGCGGTGAAATCCGCGGCTGCGGGTGCGTTGGCCAGCAGCAGGGCCGGCCGGCGGCGCATGGCAAGTGTCGCCACCGCCGTCAATAAATGGCTCTTGCCGCAACCCTCCGGTCCCCAGAGGTAGAGGGCGTCGAAGCAGCCGGACACGGCCAGCGTGCGCAGCCGCGCCAGCAATTCCTGGTTTTCGCCGACGATGAAATTGTCGAGACTGGGCGCCTGGGTTGGCTGGAGGTCGAGGAGGAGTTGTGTCAAGGTGGTTGGAGCAGGGCGATGTGGGCAGGTCAATTCCGGTAAAATCTGCGGCTTGTTGCACGGAATCAACGAACAGGCGAATTATCGCCGCAAATCCATTTTCCCGGCCCGCTTCGACAATGAATACATCTTCCAGCCCCAAGACGAATTCGATGACATATCGCGATGCGGGGGTCGATATCGACGCCGGCGATGCGCTCGTCGAACGCATCAAACCCGCCGCGCGTCGCACCATGCGTCCCGAAGTGCTGGGCGGCATCGGTGGTTTCGGCGCACTGTTCGAGATTTCGAAGAAGTATCGCGAGCCGGTGCTGGTCTCGGGCACCGATGGCGTCGGCACCAAGCTCAGGCTGGCTTTCCAGTTGAACCGTCATGACAGCATTGGTCAGGACCTGGTGGCGATGAGTGTCAATGACATTCTCGTGCAGGGCGCCGAGCCGCTGTTCTTCCTTGATTACTTCGCCTGCGGCAAGCTCGATGTCGGCACCGCCGCAACCGTCGTCGAGGGGATTGCCAAGGGCTGCGAACTGGCCGGCTGTGCGCTGATCGGCGGCGAAACGGCCGAGATGCCGGACATGTATCCGGCCGGCGAATATGATCTGGCCGGCTTCGCCGTCGGCGCGGTCGAAAAAGCAAAGATCATCGACGGTAAAAGTATTTCGCCGGGCGACACCGTGCTGGGTCTGGCCTCTTCCGGCGCCCATTCCAACGGCTACTCGCTGATCCGCCGCATCGTCGAACGGGCCCAGCCCGATCTGGCGGCCGATTTTCATGGCCAGCCGTTTGCAGATGCGCTGATTGCGCCGACGCGCATCTACGTCAAGTCCTTGCTCAAGCTGATGGAGATGTTGCCGGTCAAAGGCATGGCGCACATCACCGGTGGTGGGATCACCGGCAACGTGCCGCGCGTGCTGCCGGAGAATGTGACCGCCGTGATCGAAAAGTCTGCATGGACGCTGCCGCCGCTGTTCCAGTGGCTGCAGCGCGAGGGTAACGTCGCCGACGACGAGATGCATCGCGTCTTCAACTGCGGCATCGGCATGGTGGTGGTGGTGGCGGCCGCCGATGCGGCACGGGCGAGCGAACTGCTGACTGCGGCAGGCGAAACGGTGTACGCGATTGGGCGGATCGAGGCGCGGCAGGCCGGCCAGGAGCAGACAATCATTCGTTAGCGTGAAAGTCGGCGTAGCGTTTGCGCCGGGCCGCCCCAAGCAAACGCGGCACGCGCCGCCAGGCGCAAACCGCACCGGAGCATGAACGATAGCGCCCGGTAATAGTCGAGCGCAGCGAGCAAGCAAGAATCCCTCGCGAGGGGGGTGAAGGGGGGCGGGCCAGAAAGTTATCCGCCGAGTCTGGCGCGCTCTTCACGCTGCACGCTGGTGATGAACCGCTGCAACTGATTTTCCACGGCGTGACTCAGGTTGATGAAGCGGCAGCCGATCCGGTCGGCAACCTTTCCGCCGCGCTGCACGGTGCACTTGTCGCGGATCTCCAAGGCGACTTCCAGCGTGCCGACGCCCTTGAGTTCGATCTGAGCGCGCTGCAGCGTCTGGCCAATTTCATAGGCGAGTTGACTGCCGGACAACTCGGCGGCGATCCCGCCGATGCTCAGATCGACGACGGTGAGTTCCAGCGCCGGTTTGTCATCTTGCTGGATGATGCAGGTCGGGCGCCGCGTCATGGGGAGCGCCAGCCGGAAAAACTCGCGCCGCTGGAGGCGCGTGTAATGGTCCGGAATGCGGGTGGCGAAAGCGCGCCGCTTCTTGTAGATGGTTTCGTAGACCATCCCGGACATGAACTGGTTTTTCACGCCGTGAGGGGCGCAGACAAAGAAATTGCGCTCGCTCTGCATGAGCTTGCGGTTGGTCGTTTCGCTGCCGCCCCAGTCGAAAATCAGCATGTTCTCTGCTTCATTGACCTGCAGCAGCACCGTCAGCACGGTTTCCTTGCCCTCGTTGAAGGTCACGCTGATCCGTTCGCCGTCGTTGATCAGCTGATGCAGATAAAACAGGATTTCGCGCCGGTTGTGGGTGGTGAACTTTTCCAGTTCGTCTACGCTGATGGTCTGGGAGCTCATGCGGGGTGCCTGGCTGAATCCTGTCAAGTCTGGCGAATGTTTAGGTCAATGCGATGGTCAGATGTCGTTCCACTATTTCAAGCATTCTCGCAGCAGTCGCCGATTCTGCCAAATCCATTTCGTGGTCGAAGGCACCTGCTTCGCGCAATGCCCGCATCCAGGTGAGCTGACGCTTGGCGAACTGGCGCGTGGCGATGATGCCGCGCTCGGGCAGTTCCGCAGCCGGCAGCCGGCCTTCCAGCATCTCCCAGACCTGCCGATAACCCACGCAGCGCATGGCCGGCAGATCGGCGCTCAGCCGGTATTTGTGCCGCAAGGCCTGGACTTCATCAACCAGGCCGGCATCGAGCATGGCGGCAAAACGGCGGGCGATGCGCTCATGCAGAATTTTGCGCTCTGGTGCGGCAAGAGCCAGCGTCAGCAAGCGGTAGGGCAGATCGGCGGCGGCTTGGCTGGCAAAAAAGTCTCCCAGTGGTTTGCCGGTTAGCCGCAGCACTTCGAGGGCTCGCTGGATGCGCTGGGCGTCGGTAGGGGCCAGCCGCGCAGCGGTGACGGCATCGCGGCGTGCCAGTTCGGCATGCAGCGCCGGCCAGCCCTGCGCGGCAGCCTCGGCGTCGATGGCCGCGCGCAAGGCAGGATCGGCCGGCGGCAAATCGGCCAGGCCGGCCGTGAGCGCCTTGAAGTAGAGCATGGTGCCGCCGACCAGCAGCGGCACATGGCCGCGCGCGGTGATTTCCGCCATCACCCGCAGCGCATCGGCGCGGAACTGCGCCGCCGAATAACTCTCTTCAGGCGTGATGAGGTCGATCAGATGGTGCGGGAAGCGCGCGAGCGTTTCCCGGTCGGGCTTGGCCGTGCCGATATCCATGTCAATGAACACCTGCGCGGAGTCAAGGCTGACGATCTCGACGGGAAAGCGCGTGGCGATGGCGAAGGCCAGATCGGTCTTGCCGCTCGCGGTGGGGCCGATCAGGCAGATGGCGGGAGGGAGCTCAGCGGCCACGGAGAAAGAGCTTGTCCAGATCCGTCAGCGCTAACTGCACCCAGGTTGGCCGGCCGTGATTGCATTGGTCGGCGCGTTCGGTCGTTTCCATCTGACGCAGCAAGGCATTCATTTCGGGGACAGTCAGGCTGCGATGGGCGCGCACTGCACCGTGGCAGGCCATGGTGCCGAGCAACTCGTTGCGACGGGTTTCGATGACGCGGCTGGCGGGTTGCTCGGCCAAGTCGGCGAGCAGGGCGCGCGCCAGCGCGACGATGTCGCCGCCGGACAGCAGGACGGGGACGGTGCGTACGGCGAGTTGTTGCGGTCCGGCCGGGGCGATTACGAAGCCGAGGGTGGTCAGCGTGTCGGCATGTGCTTCCGCGCTGGCGAATTCGCCAGCGCTGGCCGCAAACAGCACGGGCACCAGCAACTGTTGCACCTCGGTCTGGCTGCCGGCGCTGGTCTTGAGTCGCTCATAGAGAATGCGCTCGTGCGCGGCATGCATGTCGACGAGCACGAGCCCCTGGGTGTTCTGGGCAAGGATGTAGATGCCGTGCAACTGGGCGAGGGCGTAGCCAAGCGGATGCTCGGATGTAGTAAAAGTCGGCGCTGTCCCGGTAAATGCCTGGCTGACAAAGTCCAGGTAGGTTTTGGCAGCGGGTTCGTGTACAGCGAAGCTGGCCTGCTGCAGTGGTGGAAAAGTCGGCGTTGGCGGGACGGCGCGCGATCCCGCATGGGCCGCCGCCAGAGAAGCTTGTGATCGCGCCGCTGCCAGCGGCTCGGCAAGAACCCGCTGCACGGCGTGAAAGACGAACTGGTGCACGCCGCGCGCATCGCGAAAGCGCACTTCGGTCTTGGCGGGATGCACATTGACATCGACCGCCGCCGGATCGAGTTCGAGAAACAGAACATAGGCCGGATGGTGCGCGCCATGCAGCACATCGGCATAGGCCTGGCGCGCTGCATGGACCAGCAGCTTGTCGCGCACGAAGCGGCCATTGACGTAGAAATACTGCTCGGCGCGCGATGATTTGGCATAGGCGGGCAGGGCGGCATAGCCGGCAAGCCGCAACGGACCGGCAATCGCCTCGACCGGGCGGGCGTGGGCGAGAAACTCGTCGCCGCGCAGGTCGCGGGCGCGGCGCGCAAAGTCGGCGCTGGCGAGACGGCGCTTCACCTGCCCGTTATGCGTCAGCGTGAATTCGACGTCCGGCCGCACCTGCGCCATGCGCGTCAGCACGTCGTCGCAGTGGGCGAACTCGGTGGCGGTGGTCTTGAGGAATTTGCGCCGCGCCGGGGTATTGAAATAGAGATCGGCGACAACGATCACGGTACCTTCGGCCAGCGCCGCCGGCGAACTGGCTGCGGTTGCAGCGTCGAATTGCCATGCGTGCGGCGCGTCCGCCGTGCGGCTGGTGACGGCGACGCGCGCCACAGCGGCGATGGAGGCGAGCGCCTCGCCGCGGAAACCGTAGCTTGCTACGCGCTCGAGATCGGCGAGGCTGGCGATCTTGCTGGTGGCGTGCCGTGCCAATGCCAGCGGCAGGTCTTCGCGCGTCATGCCGCTGCCGTCATCGGAGACGCGGATCAGCTTGACGCCGCCTTCTTCAAGCTGCACATCAATCTTCGTCGCGCCGGCGTCGAGGCTGTTCTCGATCAATTCCTTCAACACCGAAGCCGGCCGCTCGACCACCTCGCCGGCGGCGATCTGGCTGATCAGAAGGTCGGGCAGGGGTTGGATGCGGAGCATGGGGCCGGATTATAGGCGCTGGGGTAAACTGGACGCGACATGGATGCCCTTGGCCAACTCATTGCTGGTGCGTGCCGGTGAAACGGCGCGCGTGCTTGGCCATACTGATGGTCATGCCGCTGTTCGGCTGCGTGTCGAGTCCCAAGCAGTTCGCCAAGACCGATGTGGATCGCCTGGCCGATCTGCACCGTCACGAAGCCAATGCCAGTTTGGGTCGCCTGGCGGAAAAGCTTTACCGGCGCAATCCGCGCGAATGGAAAAAAGGCGGGCATGCCAATCTCGACGCGGCACTGCTGCAACTGTCCGACCTGCCCCGCTATGCGGCGTCGACCGCGGCAGGCGGGCAGCGCGGAACCATTCTGCTACTGGCCGGACTGCGCGAAGATTATCCGCGCGACCGCGTCGCCGCTTTTGTCGGGGGGCTTGGCGACATGCTGAACGATGCTTTTAACGGCAAGACGGAATTCTTCATTCTCGATGATCTCGATGCGCAAAAATTGCATAATGCCGCGCGCAACGTCGAGATTGCCGCCTGGAAACTGGCGAATGCACGCCGCAGTCAGCCCGAGGGTGATCTTCCGGCGGGCACCCCCATCCTGTTCTCCAATGAAATGACACCGGTGCAAAATCTCAGTTTCGAACGTGAATTCGGTCGTCTGGTCGGCAACCTCGACATGCTCTCGCGGATCGTCGCCGACAAGACCAGTCGCAGCGTCGTCAAGATCGCCCAGAATTTAGCCACCGCCGTATTTTTACCCATCAAATGATCCTCTTCCCCCCATCCCCCTTCTTGAAGAAGGGGGTGACTAACTTTCATGATGCGAGGGCTACGCCCCCGATCATGAAAGACGCCCGCCCCCCTTCGCCCCCCGCGCGGGGGGTTCCAAACGGCTCGCTGGCACTCGAATATCACGGGGTGCGACGCTTATGCGCCGGAGCGGATTGCGGCTTGCGCCGCGTGCCGCGTTTGCTTGGGGCGGCCCGGCGCAAACACTGCGGTGTTTTTCACGCTAAAGTTCGCGGCCCGATGGGCAACTCCATGTTTATTGCTGCGCCTTCTTGGGGCGGCCCGGCGGAGGCGCTATGAAAAACTACGTCATCCTCATCTCCGGTCGCGGCAGCAACATGCAAGCGCTGCTCGATGCCCGTCTGCCCGGCACCTGCAGCGCCGTCATCAGCAATCGCCCGGATGCGGCAGGGCTGGCCTGGGCTGCGGCGCGTGGCGTGCCGACCGCCGTGGTCGACCACAAGGCGTTTGCCTCACGCGAGGAATTCGACACGGCGCTGACCGCCGAGATCGAGCGGCGCGGTGCCGATCTGGTGCTGCTGGCCGGTTTCATGCGCGTGCTGGGCGAAGCCTTTGTGCGGCGTTTTGAAGGGCGACTCGTGAACATTCACCCGTCCCTGCTGCCCGCTTTCCCCGGCCTGCATACTCATGAAGCCGCCTTGCAGACGGGTGTTCGGGTGCATGGCTGCACCGTGCATTTCGTCACCCCGGCGCTCGATTGCGGTCCGATCATTGTCCAGGCGGTTGTGCCGGTGCTGGCCGACGACACGGCCGACCTGCTGGGTGCGCGCGTGCTGGCACAGGAACACCTGGTCTACCGCCAAGCTGCGCAAGGCATTCTGGAAGGACGCTGCCGACTTGAGGCGGGGCGGGTCATCTGGACGAGCGATACCACGACTGGCGCAGCTGTCTTGCGTGTACCGGCAGGCGCATGAATGTTGCCGTGCGCCGACCGTTTCTGCTGGCATTGGTGTTTTCGCTAATGCTGCATCTGCTTGCGCTGCTGGTGCCGGGCTGGGGACTGCCGGCGGATGAAATTACGGATCTGAAGTCGCTGGATGCGACGCTGCTGCCGCTGGCGCAGGCAGCCGTGCCCGCCACGCCGCCTGTTGCGCCAGCCAGGAAACCTGCGCCGAAAAAAATGCCTTCCGTGCCGCCGCAGACTGCCGAAGATCCGCCGGCGAGTGTTGCCACGCCGGTTGCGGAAAGCCTGGCAGAAGCCCCTGAAGTAACGCCACCCGCTCTACCGGACGAGCCGCAGCCCGATGCGACAGCGGCGGACGCCGTCCCGCCAGCGCCGACTTATGACCCGGCAGTTGCCCGTGCCTGGCCGCAACGCGGCCGCATCCGTTTCGAGGTGACGCGCGGCGAAAGCGGATTTATCGTCGGTCAGGCCGAACACCGCTGGCAACATGACGGTGCGACCTATCAACTGCGGGCAGTCACAGAAACCGTTGGTATTGCCGCATTGCTTCGACCCGCGATGGTGGTGCAGGAAAGCCGTGGCAATCTGGTGGCCACCGGCCTGCAGCCGCTCGAATTCAGGAATGAACGCGACGGCAAGCGCAAGTTGTTGTTGCGCTTCGATCCCGTGCAGGGGCGCTTGACCACGGACAGTGGCGAGGCAGTGGCCATGAGCGAACCAGCGCAGGATCTGCTGTCGATGCTCTATCAACTGAGCACGATGCCGCACGACGCGAAGGAATTTGCGATCACGGTAGCGACCGGACGCAAACTGACGCGCCATGTGGTCAGGGTGGCCGAAACAACCCAACTCGCTACCCCGTTCGGGTCGCGCAGCGTGCTGCATCTCATTTTGCCCCCTGCGGATGGGGTGACCAACGATGATTCCACCGAGGTCTGGCTCGATATCGCCACCCGCCTACCACTCAAGATTCGCCATCGCGACCGCAAGGGCGAAATTTATGACCAGACCGCGATTGCGGTAGAACTGGAAAATACACAATGAATAAACGCTCCCCTTTTCGCACACCCGCCCCCCAGGCGCGTGGCACCAATGTTCAAGCGACTGGCCACCGCCGGTTTTCAGCTGAAGACGGCACGGAGAAGGTAACCCTGATCCCTATCTTGATCGATCAGGCGATTGCCGCAACCCACGAGCTGTTGGGCCTGCACCAGCCGGCCGACGTTGCGCTTTCCGCCTTTTTCCGCGCCCACCGCTCAGGCCCGCGCGAACGCGCCTTCATCGCCGAGACGGCGTATACCGTGCTGCGCAAACTGCGTACGCTGACGGCCTGGGTGGGCGAGGGCGCCACGCCGCGCCAACTGGTGCTGGCGGCACTGATCCGCGAGACGGGCTTGAGCTATCGCTCGCTCGATGCGGTGCTGTCGAAGCATGATGCGGAATGGCTGGCACAACGCAAAGCGCAAGCGGAACCCGTGTTGAGCCTGGCCGAGCAGGCGGATCTGCCCGACTGGCTGACAGAGCGTCTCGCTACCCTGATGCCGGCGGCCGAACTGCTGGCGCTGGCCCGCGCCCTGAATCAGCCCGCGCCCCTTGATCTGCGGGTCAATCTGATGAGAGATACGCGTCCCGTCGTGCTGGCGCAACTGGAAAAGCATGGCATTGCCGCCAGCGCCTGTCCGCTGGCGCCCGAAGGCGTGCGGCTGGCGGGCAAGCCGGCGCTGTCGCAGTATCCCCTGTTCCTGTCCGGGGCCATCGAGGTGCAGGATGAAGGCAGCCAGTTGCTCGGTCATCTGCTGGCGCCCAAGCGCGGTGAAATGGTGGTCGACTTCTGTGCCGGCGCCGGTGGCAAGACCCTGTTGTTGGGCGCCCTGATGCGCTCCACCGGCAGGCTGTATGCCTTCGATGTTGCCGAAAAGCGTCTGGCGAAACTCAAGCCGCGCCTGGCGCGCTCCGGACTGTCGAATGTGCATCCGGTCGCCATTGCCCACGAGAACGACCAGCGCGTGAAACGGCTGGCTGGCAAGTGCGATCGCGTACTGGTCGACGCACCCTGTTCGGGTCTGGGCACGCTGCGGCGCAACCCTGATTTGAAGTGGCGGCAGACGCCGCAAAGCGTGGCCGAACTGACGGTCAAGCAGGGCAACATCCTCGCCGCCGCCGCAAAGTTGTTGAAACCCGGTGGCCGCCTGGTCTATGCCACATGCAGCCTGTTGCCCGAGGAAAACGAGCACATCGTCGACGCCTTTCTCGCCGCGCATCCGCAAT
Source organism: Rhodocyclaceae bacterium (assembly GCA_013791905.1). GTDB lineage: Bacteria > Pseudomonadota > Gammaproteobacteria > Burkholderiales > Rhodocyclaceae > Sulfuricystis. The sequence goes on from VMSX01000021.1 coordinate 57,453, forward strand.
TTTCCCGGCGCCCGGCTGCCGAGGTGCTGGCTGCGCAGGGCATTACCATTGAACTGCCCGGCCCTGATCTGCAACTGACACCGCACATTCATGGTACCGACGGCTTCTATGCCGCCGTGCTGGAACGCAGCGCATGAGGCATTGGTTGTTGATCTGCCTGCTGGTGTTGCCGCCATTCGGGCTGGCGACGGAGATGCCCGCCACGGGTACGGTGACGGTGTTGTTCACCCCCTGGGACGATGCCGAAGGGGCATTGCTCCGCGAAATCAATGCCGCAAAAAAACAGCTGCGCGTGCAGGCTTACCTCGTGACCAGCCGCAATATCACTCGCGCGCTGACCGCGGCACATGAACGTGGCGTCAAAGTGGAAGTGCTGGCCGATCGCGACATGGTGGCGAAGGGCAGCAACTCGCTGGTGCCGCAACTACACGCCGCTGGTATTACGGTGCGCCTGGAAACGCGCTATGCCGCCGCGCATAATAAAATCCTGCTCATTGATGCGGAAGGAGATACCCCCGTGGTGATTACCGGTAGCTACAACTTCAGCTTTTCGGCGCAGGCCAGAAATGCCGAAAACTTGCTGATCCTGCGTGGCAACCGGGCGCTGGCGCGTGCCTATCTTGACAACTGGCGTCGCCATCGCGACGAGGCCTTGCCCTACGCCGAGGCGCTGCTGCCATGATTGGCACCGATATCCAGATCGGCGGCCTGCTGATCGATCTCTGGCAGGACCTGCAGCAACCGAATGTGCTGTGGCAGGTGGCTGTCCTGATAGCCTGCTTTGCGTTGGCGTGGAACTTCGCCCGTTGGGTGGGTGAACGGGTGGGGAGCGGCACCAATGCGGAGGGCGAAGCCTTGCCCGAGGGGGTTGCCCGGGCCTTTGGTCGGCGCAGCTTCAAGCGCCTCGGCTGGCCCATCGCCATGCTGCTACTGACGCTGGCGGCACGCCCGCTGCTGGCACAGTGGCACAACGTGAATCTGCTGTCGCTCGCCATTCCGCTGCTGACTTCGCTGGTGGTAATCCGCGCCGTGATGTTTGTCGTGCGCCACAGCCTGATTGCCAGCGCGCCTTGGCTCGCCAGTTTCGAACGCACGCTGGCTTTTTTGGCCTGGAGCGTGGTGGCGCTCCACCTCCTGGGGGTGCTGCCGGAAACGATCGCGCTGATGGAAGGCGTGAGTTTCAGCTTTGCCAAGCAGGACCTTAATCTCTGGCTGATCCTGCAAGGCATGGGCGCCGTATTTGGCACCCTGCTGGTGGCGTTGTGGATTGGTGGCGCCATCGAGGCTCGGCTGTTGAATGCGCAAGGGCTGGACGGCAACCTGCGCCTGGTGTTCGCCCGCTTGGCGCGCGCGCTGCTGATCCTGCTGGCGGTGCTGATCGGCCTGCCGCTGGTCGGCATCGACCTGACCATGCTGTCGGTGTTCGGCGGCGCGCTCGGCGTCGGCCTCGGCTTCGGCCTGCAGAAGATTGCGGCGAACTATGTGTCGGGCTTCATCATCCTGCTTGACCGTTCCATCCGCATCGGCAACATGATCGCCGTCGGCAGCCAGCGCGGCGTCGTGACGCGCATCACCACGCGCTACACCGTGCTGCTGGCCCGCAGCGGCCTGGAAATGATCGTGCCCAACGAAATGCTGGTCAGTTCGGTGATCGCCAACGAGACCTACACCGACCACAAGGTGCGCATTCCCCTCCAGGTGCAGGTGGCCTACGGTTCCGACCTGGAACAGGTGCAGCAGATCCTGATCGATGCCGCCCTGACCCAACCGCGCGTGCTGCATGATCCCTTACCGCGTGGCCATGTCGCGGCCTTCGGCGATTCCGGCGTCAATTTCGAGCTGCGCTTCTGGATCGGCGATCCCGAGAACGGTCTGATGCAGGTGAAGTCGGATATCAATCTGGCGATCTGGAAGGCCTTCAAGGCGGCCGGCATCGAGATCCCCTTCCCGCAACGTGAGGTCAGGCTGCTGCAGAATTAAAAGTCGGCGCTGGCGGGACGGCGTGTCCCGCATGGGGTATGAAATGCCCCGCATGGGGTACGGCGTAACTGCCGCCTACAGCAGTTTCAGCAGATCTTCCCGTCCGGCACCCTGCGGGTCGAGTGCGCGCACCTCGACCTCGACCCGCGTGCCCTTCAGCGGGGAAAGTGCCTTCAGGCCGTCGCCGTCGATGTTCAGGGGTTTCGTCGACAGCAGAACGAAATCGTCGCCCATCACCCTGAACACCAGTGCATCCGGATAGTGGGCGATCAGCGCCGCCGAAAACCCGGCCAGCGCCTGGTTGCCGGCCATCCAGCCGCTGTCCTGGTTGATGCCGGAAAAATGCCGCAGCAGCACGACGTAGGCATGGGTGAGATGGGCGGGCAGGCCATTGCGCAGCATGATCTGCAGATAGTTGGCGTTGTGCGTGCCGGTTAGCGGGTCATCGAAGAAGTAGGCGAAACGCTGATGTTCGAGCGGCGTCTTCGGCATCTGGTCGGCGATCGGAGGCGGCACAACGTCGCGTAGTGCCTCGCAGGCTGCGGCAACTACATCGGCCGCGAAGCGTGTGCCCGCCTGTTGCTTGAGTTCTTCGAGCGCGACGGGAACCTCCTTGCGCGCCTTGTAGATGCGGTTGCTGACCATGGCATCGAAGCTGTCGGCGACGGCCATGATCTGCGCCAGACGGGGAATCTGGCCGCTGACCAAGCCCTGAGGATAGCCGGAGCCGTCCTCGCGTTCATGGTGCGAACGCATGATCTCGGCGAGTTCCTTGTACATGTCGATGCGGTGCAGCGTCCGGTAGCCTTCCTCGGCATGCTGCTTGATGAGCTCGTATTCGAGCGGCGTCAGGATGCCCGGCTTCAGCAGCACGGCATCGGGAATCGCAATCTTGCCGATGTCGTGCAAGGCGGCGGCGCGCTTCAGCTTCTCGATTTCTTCAGGGCTGTGGCCGAGGCGAGTGGCAATCAGTTCGCAATACTGGGCGACGCGGCGGGTGTGGCCGGCCGTATAGGTGTCCCGCTTTTCGATCATATCCACCAGGGACAGGATGGTTTCCTCGTAGTTGCTGATGCGTTCCCGTTCGAGACGATGGGCTTCTGTCTGTTGATTGAAGGCATGGAGGGCGAAGCCGATGTCGCCGGCCAGCTGTTCGAGCATTTCGACCTCTTCGGCATCGAAGCCTTCCGCGCGTCCGCTCAGCACGCACAGGTGGCCGAGCGCTTCGCCATAGGCGTCGCGCCGCAACGGCAAGGCGATGACGGCATGCACGCCGGCCTGGATCAATTCTTCGGCAATCGCAGCCGGATCGCGGGCGATCACGGTGCGGTTGCTGGCCAGCGCCTCGCAGCTCGGACCCTTGTCGCGACAGGTGGCAAAATTGCGCATGATCTCGCTGGGGCCGTAGGACTTTGCCGCCACCTCCAGTTGCCCTGCGCGCAGCAGCCCCACCCAGGCGAAGCGGTACGCGGTGCCGGCGATCAGGCGGTCGCAACAGGCCTTGAGCATTTCATCCAGCGAGCTGGAGGTGATCAGGATCTGATTGACATCGGCAACCATCTCCACCACGTTGCGCTGAAAGCGCTCGCGTTCCAGCAGGCGCTCGACCTCCCCGGTGCGCTGATGTACCCGGTCTTCCAGCGTGGCATTAAGTTCGGCGAGTTCGGCATGATTGGCACGCAGGCGACGGTTGATGCGCACCACATAGGCGGTGGTGAGGCTGGTCAGCAGGACAAATGCCAAGGCCAGCGCGATCCAGTGGCCGTATTGGGACATGAACTCGGCCCGGGTCAGCCGATGCGAATGTTCGTAAGGGCCGATCCGCAATTCGCGTAGCGCCTCGTGAACCGGTTGGTAGTTGAGCGGCAGGGTCCAGCCCGAAATATTGCCGGCCAGCGCGGCGGGAGCATCAGCCGGCATCTGCATCAGGGCGATGGCGACCCGGATGGCGAGCGCCTCGGGTACATGCCGCAGCCTGGCGAGCGGCCACTCCGGGTAAAGCGGCGTGGAGAGCAGCGGGGGAAAGCCTGCGACGCGCTGGGGGTTGAGGACGTAGTAGTCATCGAGGCGAATTTTGCCTTCGGCCACCATCAGTTCCAGGGTTTCGGTGCGCACCGTGCCGGCATCGGCGCGCCCGTCGCGCACGGCATACACCACTGCATCATGGGTGCCGGCGAAGCTGAACTGGGCAAAGTCCCGCTGGGGATTCAGGCCCTGGCGTTGCAGTTCCCGCCAACCAACGTGCCAGCCGCCGAAGGAACTCGGATCCGTGGCGGCAAAGGTTTTTTTCCGCAGGTCGGCCAGGGTGCGGATGTTCTTGCGGTCGGCACGCGTGAAGATGACGCCGCCGAAGGTGCTGTGACCCGTGCTGCCGATGAAGCGGTTCTTCAGGGTGGCGATGGCGCTGACCCCGTACAGGGATTCCAGTTCGACGTAATAGGACGAATTGCTCAGAATGAAATCGACCCGGCCTTGCCGTACCGCGAGACGCACCTCTTCGAAGCCGAGCGGGACGATCTTAAAGGTATTGCCGGGCAGCTGTTGTTCGAGGTAGCTGGCGGTGGCCGACCACGTCTCAAGCGTTTTTTCGGGACCGCGCAGGGCCAGCACGCCGATGCTGACGTCAGCAGCGAGGGCGGATAGCGCCAGCCAGCCGCTCAGGAAGATGCCGGCAAAGATCCGTCCGTAGCGGCGAAGAAACAACGTCCCGCACAACTGCATCTGTGCTCCTCGTGAATATAACGGGAGAGTGGATTATCGCAGTTATGTGGGGGGCTGGCGATTGCCTTGAATTATTCCGGAACGCAGATTTCACCGCGCAGCATGCCCTGCATGGTGCGGAGAGTCAGCAGCGCCAGCACCAGCGACAACACGGACAGCAGCAGTACGCCGAGCGGCATGAACGGGCCGCCGTCGACATGATGCTCGGCCATGGTCAGCGTGGCGATGGTCATGGCGGCCAACGGAAATGAATAGGCCCAGGTGGACAGGAAGAAACGCAGGCGGAAGAAGCGCAGCGCGTTGCTGGCGAGCAGCAGCGTGAGGAACAGCGCAACATGGTAAAGAATGCGCGCAAAGGCGTCGATCTCGCCGGGGTTGAGCTTCATCCAGGCGAGGAACCCGACGGACGGTGGCGCGATCAGGATGAACAGCGTCGGCGTCAGGCGCTCGGGCAACGGTTCATGGAAAAACAGCCGGTTCATCACGATGGTCAGCAAGACGATCCAGAACACCAGGCCGATGCTGAAGAAGAACCACGAAATTTCGGGCGGGGCGAAGCTGGCGCCGGCGATGGGCACGACGACGTTGCCCACCACGGGGATGAACCAGGCCGGATTGGCGTGCTTGATGTCGTAGCGGGTGTGGTGGATCCAGCTGCTCATTACCGTCAGGGTAAACAGCAGATGCAAGCCGGCGCCGATTGACCAGAAACTGAGGGCGAGGCCGGGCAGAGTGTCGATGAAGGCGACCGCCAGAAGCAGCAGAGAGATCGAAATGGTGGGGAAGAAATGCAGGCGGATCGGATGGGCAAACTCAAGCTGCACTGCCGCGCCGTGCTTGACCAGCTTGGCCAGATAGGTGAACGACAAAAGGACGAATAGCCCCAGCGCCCACCAGCTCAAAGCAAGGCCGATTTCCGCCGGCAGACCAAAGACGTGGTGCGCCTTCTTCCAGGCGATGGCGAGTCCGCTGGTGCCCATCACGATGGAGAACATGGCAACCGGAAAATGTTCGAGGCGCTGCCGGGATGGGGTGCTGGCGGGGGTGGGTGAGTTCATGGTTTTCTCCATGCTGTGGGGGTACTCGGCCTAGGTGGGCACTGCTTCTGAAAAATCCAGCGGGCAAAATGAGAAACACCAGTAGGAAATGAAAAACGCCAGTAGGCGTTGGGCCTGCTGGCGTCTTCTCGAACCCGGGTAAGCAGGGCTTACTTGAGCTTGATTTCCTTGTAGAGCACGTGCTTGCGCACCTTCGGGTCGTACTTCATGAACTCGAGCTTTTCCGGCGTGGTGCGCTTGTTCTTGTTGGTCGTATAGAAATGCCCGGTCCCGGCTGTGGACTCGAGCTTGATTTTTTCACGTCCGCCTTTGGATGCCATGATTATTTACCTCCAGGTCAAACGGCTTCGCCGCGTTCGCGCAACTCGGCGAGAACAACGTCGATGCCTTTCTTGTCGATGGTGCGCAGACCGGCGTTGGAAACGCGCAGGCGCACCCAGCGGTTTTCGGTTTCTACCCAGAACTTGCGGGCATGCAGGTTGGGCAGATAGCGGCGTTTGGTCCGGTTATTGGCATGGGAAACATGGTTCCCAACCATCGGGCCCTTGCCTGTTACTTGGCATACGCGGGACATAATAGTTGTGCTCCAGAACTTCGGGTGACGAAAATGGAAATTTCAGCGTTGGCTAAACCTAAACCACTAAACCAGCGAGCGCTGGGGTTATGCCGGAGCTAAAAGGCGCGCATTCTAACCGAGACACCCGGTTCCAGGCAAGCAGTATCGTGGCTTTTTTATAGCAGGCCGCGCTCGGCGAAAGATAGCGGCGGGGCGCTGCCGGCGACGATGAAGTGATCGAGCAGCCGCACATCGACTAGTGCCAGCGCCTGTTTGAGGGATTGGGTGAGCAGTTCGTCGGCTGGGGAGGGCTCCGCGACGCCGGACGGGTGATTGTGGGCGAGGATTACGGCCGCGGCATTGTGCGCCATCGCTTTCTTGACCACTTCACGGGGATAGACGCTCGCCTGTGTGAGCGTTCCGCGAAACAGTTCCTCGTCGGCAATCAGGCGGTTTTGCGCATCCAGCCAAAGAGCGATGAAGACCTCGTGCGGCAGCTGGGCCAGCCTGAGCCGCAGCCAGTCGCGCACGGCGCCCGGGGCGGCAAATGTGGCGCGCGCCTGCAGTTCCTCGCGCAGGCAGCGCCGGGCGAGTTCCAGCGTGGCGACGAGTTGCGCGGCCTTGGCCGGACCGATGCCATTCACGGTGGTGAGTTCCTGTGGCGTCGCCGCCGCGAGGCGGGCGAGACTGTGGCCGAAATGGGCGAGCAGGGTGCGGGCGAGGTCCACCGCGCTCATGCCCTTGACGCCGACGCGCAGGAAGATCGCCAGCAGTTCGGCGTCGGCCAGCGCGGTTGGGCCGAGCGCCAGCAGCCGCTCGCGCGGGCGCTGATCGTCTGGCCAGTCGGTAATCGCCATGGGTTAGAATGATTTTCTTCGAAACCTCCATTCTATCTGTCATGAGCGACGAACTTGCAGGCAAGCATATCGTGCTGGGAATCACCGGCGGCGTGGCGGGTTACAAAGCCGCCGAACTGGCGCGGCTGCTCGGCAAGGCCGGGGCGCAGGTCGATGTTGTCATGACCGCGGCGGCCATTCACTTCGTGGCGCCACTGACATTTCAGGCCTTGACCGGCCGCCCGGTATTCACCTCACTGTGGGACGTACCACAGGAAAATGGCATGGCGCATATCGACCTCACCCGCAGGGCGGATGCGGTGATTGTCGCGCCGGCAACCGCCGATTTCATTGCCAAACTGGTGCATGGCCTGGCCGACGATCTGCTGGCCAGCTTGTGCCTGGCCAGGGATTGCCCACTGCTGGTGGCGCCGGCGATGAACCGCCAGATGTGGGAACACCCGGCAACGGTGCGCAACATGGCGCAACTGCGCGCGGATGGCGTTGGCGTGCTCGGTCCCGCCAGTGGGGCGCAGGCCTGCGGCGAGGTCGGGGCAGGGCGCATGCTCGAACCCGCCGAAATCATTGACGCCCTGCGTGCATCATTCCAGCCGAAAATGCTGGCCGGCAAGCGCGTACTGCTGACGGCCGGGCCGACTTTCGAGGCGCTCGATCCGGTGCGCGGCTTGACCAATTCGAGCTCGGGCAAGATGGGTTTCGCGCTGGCGCAAGCCTCTGCCGAGGCGGGGGCTGAAGTGACCTTGGTGGCAGGTCCGGTGTCGCTGCCGACGCCTGCCGGTGTGACGCGGATTGATGTTACCGGTGCGCTGGAAATGCGCGACGCTGTAAAGTCGGCGCTGGCGGGACGGCACATTTTCATTGCCGTGGCGGCAGTGGCCGATTACCGGCCCGCTGTACCCGTGGCGCACAAGATCAAGAAAGGTGCGCAGACGCTGACGCTGGAACTGGTTGCCAATCCGGACATCCTGGCCGAGGTGGCGGCACGCCCTGATGCGCCGTTCTGCGTTGGCTTTGCCGCCGAAAGCCAGAATCTGGCGGAATACGCCGAAGGCAAGCGCCGCGCGAAGCAGTTGCCGCTGGTCGTCGGCAACCTCGTCCAGGACGGCTTGGGCGGCAATGCCAATGTCGTCACGCTGTTCGATGCGGCGGGCGCCCACCCTTTAGCCCCTGGCGACAAGCTCACCATTGCCCGCGCCATCGTGCGCCATATTGCGGAGATGCTGGATGCACAAAATTGATGTACGAATTCTTGATCAGCGCCTGAAGGACAATCAGGGCGAAGCAGCCCCCCATTACGCTACGGCAGGCGCCGCCGGCATGGACCTGCGCGCCTGCATCGAGGCGCCGGTGCGCTTGCATCCGGGCGAGTCGATGCTGATCCCGGCGGGCATCGCCATCCATCTCGCCGACCCCGGGGTAGCCGCCATGATCCTGCCGCGTTCGGGACTTGGCCACAAGCATGGCATCGTGCTGGGCAACCTGGTCGGGCTGATCGATTCTGACTACCAAGGCGAGATTTTCGTCTCGCTATGGAATCGCGGCCACGAAGTGTTTCTGCTCAATCCGCTCGACCGCATTGCGCAACTGGTGGTGGTGCCGGTATTGCAGGTTGGCTTCAACGTGGTCGAACAATTCGAGGAAAGCAACCGTGGGGCTGGCGGTTTCGGCAGCACCGGGCACGGCTGATAGCGCAGGGCAAAAAAATCCCGCCGTAGCGGGATTCCAAAATTAAGCCAGACCAACACTGCAGTCCCGGCGCCGGGACGCCCCAAGCCGGGACGCCACGCGCCGTCAGGCGCAATCCCCACCCCTGAAGAGCAACGCTGCCCGTGATAAATGAGCGCAGCGAGCCACCGTCACCCCCTTCCATTGGAAGGGGGATGGGGAGGGGCCTAACTAGGTCGACATCTCAGTAAGGACGTTCTTGAGCCAACTCTCGCCATAGGCCTTTTCTGTCTTGGCTATCGAGAAGTCGCCCGGGGAAACCGCCGAGGCGGTGATCTTGATCTTGCCGTTCACCACTTTGAAGACATGCGAAACGCTGACCGATTCGGTTTCGCTGACCGCGCTGTAGCAGGCATTGATCGCTGATAGTTCGGTGGTCGGCTTGTCGTTCATCAGCGCCACGATGTTGATCGCGCAGACCTTGGCTTGCGAGTTGGCCGAATAGCCGGACTTCGGCATCGCCCCGCCGTCGGAAGGCAGCAAGGTCGCATCGCCGAGGACGTGGATGTCCTTGTGGATGGTCGACTCGAAGGAGACCGCATCGACCGGACACCAGCGCTTCTTGTCGTCGGTGAGCCCTGCGGCGACGGCAATGTTGCCGGCGCGCTGGGGCGGAATGATGTTGGCCACGGCGACTTCGTAGTCGTCGAAGTTGTCGGCAACGACGATCTTGGCCTTGGTATCGACCTTGGTGACCTGGCCGCCAATGTAGGTGAAGATATCCTTGTAGTAGCTGTTCCAGGCCTTGGTGAACAAGCCCTTCTTCGAAACTACGTCGGGGTTGGCGTCGAGCATGATCAGCTTGGACTTTGGCTTGTGCTTCTTCAGATAGGTCGAAATCAGACAGGCACGCTCGTATGGCCCGGGCGGGCAGCGGAAAGGCATCAGCGGGACGCCGATGACCACCGTGCCGCCATCTTTCATCGACTGCAGCTGCTTGCGCAGCAGGGCCGATTGCGGGCCGGCCTTCCAGGCGTGCGGGAAGATCTCCGGTGTCTTGGCATCGTAACCTTCGATGCCATCGGTCATGAAATCGATGCCGGGGGAGACGACCAGGCGGTCATAGGCCAGCCGGCCCTGACTGGTTACAACCATTTTCGCCGCAGCGTCGATGGCCGTGGCATCGGCATGCAGCATCTTGATGCCATGATTGGCGGCAAGTTTGGTGTAGTTGATGGTCAATGCCGACATGTCCGGCATCAGGCCGGCGATGTAGAAGTTGCTGAACGGGCAGGAAACGAATTGCTTGTTGCGCTCGATCAGAACTACTTCGATCGACTTGTCGAGCATGCGGATGTATTTGGCAGCGATGGTGCCGCCATAGCCGCCACCGATGACGACGACGCGCCGCGCGCTGCCCTTGGGCATGATCTCGGCGGCAGAGCCGGCGGACACCGCGGCGCTGCCTGTTTTGGCTTGTGCTGCGGCGTGGCCGGCGATGGCCAGCCCGGAGGCGCCCCCCAGCAGCTTGATGAAGTTTCTGCGATCCAATGTCATATTGTTCCCCTTATTTCACGCTGGCGTAGAAGTGCAGCAAGGCTTCAAGTTCTGCCTTGGACAGCGGCTTGACCTTCTCGGCCATTTTCTCGGGCATCTTGCGTTCGCCGGTGAGATACATCTCCATCTGCATCTGCAGATACGGCAGCCACTGGCTGGCCATCACCGGGGTATCGTCCTTGCCTTCCTTGCCATCCTCGAGGTGGCAACGCGAGCAATTCGCCTCCTGCAGATCGGCACCTTTCTTAGCCTTGGCCTTGTCGATCTTCTGGTTGGTGGCGTGCAATTTCTGTTTCGAAAAGAAATCGCCCATCGCTTCGAAATCGGATTCGGTAAAGCCTTTTGCCAGACGTCCCATGATTGAGGATGTGCGTTCGCCGCTCTGGAACTTCTTCATGGCGTCGACGATCGTCGTCTTGGACTGACTCGCCAGGCTGGGCATGAGATTGCCGGCGCTGCCGCCGTTAGTGCCATGGCACCCGGCACAAGCGAAAGAAATCATTTCCGGTGTTGGCGGATTTGATGGTGTTGGCGATGTGGCGAACGCCGACGCCGATAATGCCAGCGCGCCTGCCGCCAGACTCCATGTGCTCCATCGTTGCTTCATTATTGTCTCCTCCTGTTGTGATGAAAAACGAAAGCCTGATGCCGCATTATTCTTACCGCTTGGTGACGTTGTAGTGAGACTTCACGCCCTCCACCGTCTTGTCGAGACCGAACTGGTAGCCCAGCGAGACGTAGTGATTACGTGCTTCGGTATAGTCCTCGTGAATCGCAAAACCGAAGTTGTAGATCTTGTCGGGTGTGATGGCGTGATCACCCTTGCCGCCACCGGCCAGTGTGCGTTCGAAGGTAACCACCCACTTGTTGCCTTCCTTGACGCCAGTGGCATTTACCAGCCCCTTGCCGCCTTCCATGACGCGCTGATCGGCCACATAGCCATCGACCGGTTTTTCGCCCTTGCCACTGCGGTACTGCATGAGGTCATAGAATTTGCCGCTGGCGAGGTCGGCGCCCTTGACGTACTTGGTCTTCTTGTCGTCCTTGGCATCCTTCATCGAGCGCAAGTCGGTGTGGCAGGTGGCCCAGCAGCCATTCAGTTCTGCGCCCTCGACGGTGCTGCCGCCGTCGAACAGCATGGTCAGCTTGACCTCGTTTAACTTGTCCGCATGGACCTTGCTAATCTTCGGCGGCACCCATTCGAAGCGGAAGTAGATTTTCTCTCCGTCATGTGCGGCCTTGAAAATAACCGGAATCCAGCCGACCTTGCCGGCGGGAGGCTTCGGCTCCAGCACACTCTTTGAGCTGCCGACCGGTTTGCCGGCAACGATCTTGTCGCCGATTTCGTTGGCATCGCCTTCATGGCACTTGGCGCAGGTACGCTTTTTGTCGACGATGTCGGGCACGGCCGAGTGGTCCGCTTTGTTCATCACCCATTCGAGACTGGCCTGGCCCGGATAAAACAGCTTGATCTTCCGTTCGGTAACCTTGCTCCAGTCCGGGGGGGCCGCAAAAGCACCGCCCGCGACAAATACACCCATGACAGCCCAGCTAATCTTTTTCATTGTCTGACTCCTTGCTTGTTCGATTACAAAAAAATCCAGTGAGCTCAACCTGCCTGTTTCGCGGCTTCTTCCTGCTCCAGCAGATGATGTAAGGGCTTGTGGGAGATGCCCTTGTGGCAGTCGATGCAGGTTTTGCCGTCCTCGATGGCGCCTTCGTGCTTGACCACTGAACGATCCTTCTGTTTGTCCGGGTCCATCGTATTGAAATCGTGGCAGTTGCGGCACTCCTTCGAATCGGATGCCTTCATCTTTTCCCAGACGCGCTTCTTCATCGTCAGGCGGTGCGCCTCATACTTTTCAGGGGTGTCGACGGTGCCCAGGATATGGCCGACGATGTCGCGCGCAGCCATCACCTTGGCAATGGATTGGCGCGCGTAGTCGTTGGGGCTCTTGCTGCCGGCGACGTGGCAATCGGCACAATGCACGGTCGTGCCGCTGCGGTTCTTGTAATGCACCGTCTGCTTGAGTTCCTCATACGGAATGGTCATCTCGTGGCACGAGATGCAGAAATCGGTACGGTTGGTCCAAGCCATGCCGGTATTGAGCCCGCCCCAGAGGATGATGCCGCCGATGATTCCAACGATGATCACGCGCAACACCGGAAACCGGCACATGGGTACCGCTTGCTTGGTCAAGCCAGCGTCGGTCTTTTCGGGGCTCGGTGTATTGCTGTCGTTTTGTGCATCGGCCATCGTTCAATTTTCCTCATCAATTAAAAAGTTGGGCGCACGCTCAAGTGGTGCAAAAGCAAAAGCCAAGGTTTGAATGAATGTGGGAGGAAAGATCAGACGGGCAAAGCACCAAAACAATTCGATGTGGTGTGCGCCACCCGAAATCCTCCTTTTATTTTTTATTTAGTCTTGCCGCACCATGATTCACTGAAATTGTCACAGATACCTTGACATATATCAACAACATTAATGCGGTAATTCAATTAGATAATTAGCAAATGCTAATACATGACCGGGTTTCATGGCCAATTCCCTTGTAAAGGCGGTGGCTGCCAGTGCCGACTCTTTTGCCACGAAATATGAAAACTGCATGGTCTTCCTGTCCGCGTGAAGTGAATCGCAACAGACATGGTGAGCGTCGCTGAAAACCTGGAAGAAATGCCCAAGGCAGCGGGTTTGTCGTGCGTGTCGATTGTCGGACTGAAATGTAAAACGGCGTGCAGACTGTCTGCACGCCGTCTTGATACAGTGAGCGGTCCGGTTGGCACCGTGCCCCATGCGGGCATACCATATCCCGTTGCGGGGTACTCCGTCCCGTCACTCACCTATGTGTATTTCCTTCGGTCGCGCCGACTTCTGTCGGCGCGACAACTTATTCCATCGCTTCGTAAAGCGGCAGCGTGAGGAACTCCGGATAGTCCTTGGCGAGGGCCATCGTCTCGAAGATGCCGGCGGCCTGGTCGTAGGTCTCGGTCTTCTCGCCGGCGGCGGTGACGGTGGCCTTCACCGCGGTAAGTTCCTCGGGGATCATGGCGCGCACCATTTCGGCGGTGACCTTGCGGCCGTCATCAAGCTTGCCCTTGGGAGAGACCACCCACTGCCAGACCTGCGAGCGGCTGATTTCCGCGGTGGCGGCGTCTTCCATCAGGTTGTGGATCGGCACGCAGCCGTTGCCAGCGAGCCATGAGCCCAGATAGTGGATGCCGACGTTGATATTGTTGCGTAGGCCGGCTTCGGTGATCGGTTGCTCGGGCTGGAAGTCGAGCCAGTCCTTGGGACCATAGGAGTCGTTGCGCTGCTTGCCCCATTGGTTGGGCTTGTCGCCGAGAACCTTGACGAATTCTTCCATGGCGATCGGCACCAGGCCAGGGTGCGCAACCCAGCCGCCGTCGTAGCCGTCGTTGGCGTCGCGCGTCTTGTCACGGCGAATGCCGGACAATGCCTTTTCGTTGGCAACCGGATCGCCCTTGATCGGGATCAGTGCGCTCATGCCGCCGATGGCCGGCGCGCCGCGCTTGTGGCAGGCCTGCACCAGCGCCAGCGCATAGCTGCGCATGAAAGGTACATCCATGGTGATGGCGCCGCGGTTGGCGAGGCAGAATTCGCGGTTCTTCTTGAATTTCTTGATGCACGAGAAGATGTAGTCCCAGCGGCCGGCGTTGAGACCGGCGCTGTGTTCGCGCAGTTCGTAGAGAATTTCTTCCATCTCGAAGGTGGCGAGGACCGTCTCGACCAGCACGGTGGACTTGATGGTGCCGCGCGGCATGCCGATGTGGTCCTGCGCCATGCAGAAGATGTCGTTCCACAGGCGGGCTTCGAGGTGCGATTCCATTTTCGGCAGGTAGAAGAAGGGGCCGGCGCCACGTGTTACCTGCTCCTTGGCGTTATGGAAGAACACCAGCGCGAAGTCGAAGACACCGCCGGAAACGCGCTGACCATCGACCGTCACGTGCTTTTCATCCAGATGCCAGCCGCGCGGACGAATCTGCAGGGTGGCGATCTTCTCGTTCAGCTTGTATTCCTTGCCGGCTTCGTTGGTGAAACCGATCTTGCGGCGGATGGCGTCAAAAATATTCACCTGGCCCTGGATCTGGTTGTACCAGTTGGGGCTGTTGGAATCCTCGAAGTCGGCCATGTAGGAATCCGCCCCCGAGTTGAAGGCGTTGATGATCATCTTGCGCTCGACCGGGCCGGTGATTTCGACACGGCGGCATTCCAGCGCCTTCGGCAAGGGGGCAACTTTCCAGTCGCCGGCGCGGATGTCCTTGGTTTCGGGCAGGAAATCCGGCATCGTGCCGGCATCGATTTTGGCCTGGCGGACAATGCGCGCTTTCAGCAGTTCCTGCCGGCGCGGCTCGAAAGCGCGATGCAGCTTGGCAACCAGTGCCAGTGCATCGTGGCTGAGAATTTCGTCGAAACGGGGGTGGAGCGGGGCGTTGACAAGCACGCCGGTGGGCAGGGTGAGGGCCATGACTTCTCCTGAATGAGTTGATGTTGCGGTGCAGTATTATCTTATATAAGAGTTCTGCAAACGCAAGAGGAGATTGCCTCTATTTCAGTCAACAATCCCTTGACTGAAATAGGGCTAATCAACCCTAAACAGGTAGATAAATGGCGCGGAAGTCGTTGACGTTGGTGCGGGTCGGGCCGGTGATGATCAACTGCTCAAGCGCGGCAAAGAAGCTGTAGCCGTCGTTATTGGCGAGAAAGTCGGCGCTGGCGAGACGGCGTTCCGTGGCGCGTTCCCGGATGTCGGGACCGAACCAGGCGCCGGCGTTGTCTTCGGTGCCGTCGATGCCGTCGGTGTCGCAAGCCAGCGCCCAGGCCGGAATGTCCAGTACGCTGGCGAGCGCCAGCAGAAATTCTGCGGCGCGACCACCGCGCCCCTGGCCGCGCACTGTCACCGTGGTCTCGCCACCCGACAAAATCACGCAGGGACGCGGCACCGGTTCGCCATGCTGGGCGATTTGCCGGGCGATGGCGGCATGCATGTAGGCGATGTCGCGCGATTCGCCCTCGATGCTGTCGCCCAATACGAGCGGCGTGACGCCGTGCGCGCGGGCGTAGGCCGCCGCGGCCTGCAGGGCCTGTTGTGCGGTGGCGATGACGTGGATTTCACCACGGGGCAGACGCGGGTCGCCCGGCTTGGGCGTCTCGCAGTCGGGGGATTCAAGCCGCGTCCGCACGGCGGCGGGCGCTTCGATGCGGTACTTGTCGAGAATGGCGAGCGCCTGCTGGCGCGTGGTCGGATCGGCCAGCGTGGGGCCGGAGGCGATGACGGACGGGTCATCACCGGGAATGTCGGAAATGCCCAGCGTCACCACCCGCGCCGGCGCGCAGGCCAGTGCGAGGCGGCCGCCCTTGATGGCGGAAAGGTGCTTGCGCACGCAGTTCATCTCGTGGATGTTGGCGCCGCTCTTGAGCAGGGCGCGATTGACCGTCTGCTTGTCGGAAAGTTGCAGGCCGGGTGCCGGCAGCGCCAGCAGGGCGGAGCCGCCGCCGGAAATCAGGCACAGCACCAGATCGTCGGCGGTGAGGTTCTGCACCAGCGCCAGCATTTCGCTGGCTGCTTGTTCACCTGCTGCGTCAGGTACAGGATGAGATGCTTCGACGACACGAATGCGCTGTGTCGCAGCCCCGTGTCCGTAACGGGTGACCACCATGCCGGACAATGGCCGGTCGGCTGGCCAGTGCGCCTCCACCACAGCGGCCATTGCTGCCGCCGCCTTGCCAGCGCCGATGACGATGGTGCGGCCCTTGGGGGGTGTCGGCAGGTGCAGCGGTACGCAGATCGCCGGGCTTACAGCCGCCACGGCGACATCGAACAGGCTACGGAGAAAGGCTTGTGGATCGGCGACTTGGCTGTTCATCGGTGCAGGATGTCCTGATAGTCGGTCATGCGGGTTGAGCCGTCATTCCGGGGCCGCGCAGCGGAACCCGGAATCCAGCAGTTGTCAGGGGAACCGCCCTGGATTCCGGCTTGCGCCGGAATGACAGGAGCTCCACCTGTTTCATCGCGAAGACCGTTATCCAGCCTTGGCGACGTCGTGATTGGCCATCATCTCCAGTGCGCGCACCATGGCGGAATGGTCCCAGGCTGCGCCGCCATGGGCGACGCAGGAATTGAACAGCTCCTGCGCGGTGGCCGTGTTGGGCAGCGAGATGCCCATCGCGCGGGCGCCGGCCAGAGCAAGATTCAAGTCCTTCTGGTGCAGCTCGATGCGGAAGCCCGGATTGAAGGTGCGCTTGACCATGCGCTCGCCATGCACCTCGAGGATGCGCGAGTTGGCGAAGCCGCCCATTAGCGCCTGGCGCACCTTGGCGGGATCGGCACCGGCCTTGGAGGCGAACAGCAGGGCCTCGCCGACGGCCTCGATATTGAGCGCGACGATGATCTGGTTGCAGACCTTGCAGGTCTGGCCGTCGCCATTGCCGCCGACCAGCGTGATGTTCTTGCCGAGCAGTTCGAACAGCGGCTTGACCTTTGCAAACGTGGCCTCGCTGCCGCCGCACATGATGGTCAGCGCGGCATTCTTGGCGCCCACCTCGCCGCCGGATACCGGGGCGTCGATGTATTCGCACTTCATTTCGTTGATACGCGCCGCGAATTGCTTGGTCTCGATGGGCGAAATCGAGCTCATGTCGACAACGATCTTGCCGGCAGTGAGGCCGGCCGCGACGCCATCCCGGCCGAACAGCACCTTGTCGACGTCCGGGGTGTCCGGCACCATGGTGATGATGACGTCGGCGTTTTTCGCGACATCTTTCGCGTTGGTGCAGGCGATACCCTTGGCATCGATGAGATCCTGCGTGACACCGGAGCGGCTGAAGAGATAGACCGTGTGGCCGCCATTGATGAGGTGCATGGCCATGGGCTTGCCCATGATGCCGAGGCCGATGAATCCAACTTTCATGTTCATTCTCCCGAGAATTATTTTAGGTAAGGCGCGACCCAGCCGAGGCCGGCTGTGGTTGTCGTCGCCGGTTTGTATTCACAACCGATCCAGCCTGTATAACCGATCCGGTCAAGGAAGGCGAACAGGAAGGGATAGTTGATTTCGCCGCTGCCCGGCTCGTTGCGCCCCGGGTTGTCGGCCAGTTGCAGGTGGGCGATGCTGGCCAGGTTCTGCTCGATGGTCTTGGCCAGTTCGCCTTCCATGCGCTGCATGTGATAGATGTCGTACTGCACGAAGATGTTGTCCGACTTTGTCGCAGCAATGATGTCGAGGGCCTGCTGCGTATGGTTCAGGAAAAACCCCGGAATGTCGAAGGTATTGATCGGTTCGATCAGCAGCTTGATGCCGGCGACCTGCAGTTTGGGCGCGGCGAATTTGAGGTTGTCGACCAGCGTCTGGCGTGCGTCGGCATCCGCAACGCCTTGCGGCTGGATGCCGGCGAGGCAGTTGACCTGCTTGACGCCCAGCGCGGTGGCGTAGGCGAGCGCCCGGCCGACGCCGTCGCGGAATTCCTGAACCCGATCGGGATGGCAGGCGATGCCGCGCTCGCCGCCGGCCCAGTCGCCGGCCG
Source organism: Rhodocyclaceae bacterium (assembly GCA_013791905.1). GTDB lineage: Bacteria > Pseudomonadota > Gammaproteobacteria > Burkholderiales > Rhodocyclaceae > Sulfuricystis. Next base: position 75,390 of record VMSX01000021.1, read on the forward strand.
GCAGGTTGTGCAGCACCAGTTGCAGCTGGTTGCGCTTGAGCGCGTCCTGCAACTGTTCAGCCGGGAAGTCGTAGGGAAACAGGAACTCCACGGCCTTGAAACCGGCGGCGGCAGCCTTGTCGAAGCGCTCCAGGAAAGGCACTTCGTTGAACATCATCGTCAGGTTGGCGGCAAATTTCGGCATAGTTTTTCTCCGTTAGTGTGCTGTTCAGGCGGTGACGTCGATGACGGCTTCCCATTCTCGCACGGCATTGATTTCGGTTCCCATGGCGATGTTGGTGACACGCTCGAGAATGCACTCGACCACCACCGGCACGCTGTATTGCTTCATGAGCGCACGCGCCTGGTCGAAGGCCGCCGCGATTTCCTCGGGCTTGTGTACGCGGATTGCCTTGCAGCCCAGGCCCTCGGCTACTTTGACATGATCGACGCCGTAACCTTCGACTTCCGCACTGTTGATGTTGTCGAAGGCCAGCTGCACGCAGTAGTCCATGTCGAAGTTCATCTGCGCCTGGCGGATCAGGCCAAGGTAGGCGTTGTTCACCACAACGTGGATGTAGGGCACCTTGAACTGCGCCGCGACGGCGAGTTCCTCGATCATGAACTGGAAGTCGTAGTCGCCGGAAATGCCGACGACATCAGCCGTCGGATCGGCCACCTTGGCGCCGATCGCGGCGGGCAGCGTCCAGCCCAGCGGGCCGGCCTGGCCGGCGTTGATCCAGTTGCGCGGCTTGTACACATTGAGAAACTGCGCCGCCGAAATCTGCGACAGGCCGATGGTGGTGACGTAGCGGGTGTCCCGGCCGAAATAGGCGTTCATCTCGTGCCAGACGCGGTGCGGCTTCATCGGCACGTCGGCAAAGTCGCTCTTCCTCAACATGGTGCGCTTGCGCTCCTGGCAGGCGGCGACCCAATCCTTGCGCGACTTGAGCTTGCCGGCGGCCTTCATTTCCTTGGCGACGGCAATCATCTGTTCGAGCGCGACCTTGGCGTCGGAGGCAATGCCGAGGTCGGGGCCGAAGACGCGGCCGATCTGCGTCGGTTCAATGTCGATATGGACGAACTTGCGGCCCTGCGTATAGACGTCGACCGAGCCGGTGTGGCGGTTGGCCCAGCGGTTGCCGATGCCGATGACGAAGTCGGATTCCAGCATCGTCGCATTGCCGTAGCGGTGCGAGGTTTGCAGGCCGACCATGCCGGCCATCAGCGGGTGGTCGTCGGGGATCGCGCCCCAGCCCATCAGCGTCGGGATCACCGGCACATCGACCAGTTCGGCGAATTCAACCAGCAGTTTGTCCGCATCGGCGTTGAAAATGCCGCCGCCGGCGACGATTAGTGGTTTTTCCGCGGCGTTGAGCATCGCCAGCGCCTTCTCGATCTGGGCGCGGGTGGCGCTCGGCTTGTAGGCCGGCAGGGGCGCGTAGGTGTCGGGATCGAACTCGATCTCGGCGACCTGCACATCAAAAGGCAGGTCGATCAGCACCGGGCCGGGGCGGCCCGAACGCATCAGGTGGAAAGCCTGCTGAAACACGCTTGGCACCAGCGCGGGCTCGCGCACCGTCACTGCCCACTTGGTGACCGGCTTGGCGATGGATTCGATGTCGACCGCCTGGAAGTCCTCCTTGTAGAGGCGGGCGCGCGGCGCCTGGCCGGTGATGCAGAGGATCGGGATGGAATCGGCGGCGGCGGAGTAAAGACCGGTGATCATGTCGGTGCCGGCTGGCCCGGAAGTGCCGATGCAGACGCCGATGTTACCGGCCTTGGCGCGTGTGTAGCCCTCGGCCATGTGCGAGGCGCCTTCGACGTGGCGGGCGAGATAGTGTTTGAAGTCGCCGAGTTTCTTCAGCGCCGAGTAAAAGGGGTTGATGGCGGCACCCGGCACGCCGAAGGCGGTGTCGATGCCTTCCTTGCGCAAGATGTGGGCGGCGGCGTCTACTGCTCTCATGCGGGCCATGAATATTCTCCTCTTGAATGGTTTTCTAATTGACCAGACAAAGCATACGGTTTTATTCTTGTTAAAGAAATAGTGTAAATAGCAAATGATTGTTGCAAAATACGTAACAATCAAATTTTGTCTGGGGGTGCTAATGGACCGGCTGAAGCTCATGGAAACCTTTGTCGCAGTGACCATGCGCGGCAGTTTGACGGCAGCAGCGGCAAGCGAAGGCATAGCGCCAGCAGTGGTTAGCCGGCGCATGGACGCCTTGGAAGAGCGGCTCGGCGTCAAGCTGATGGTGCGCACCACGCGCAAGATCACCCTGACTTTTGAGGGTAGTGCTTACCTCGAGGATTGCCAGCGTATTTTGCGCGACGTCGGTGACGCCGAGGCGGCAGTCAGCCTCGGCGGCGTCAAGGCGTGGGGCCATCTGCGTATCACGGCGCCAGCCGGCTTCGGCCGTCGGCATGTGGCGCCCCTGTTGATGCAGTTATTGACGGACAACCCGGAGATCAACGCGAATCTCGACCTTTCCGACCGCACGGTCGATCTGGTCAATGAAGGCGTCGATTGCGCGGTGCGCATTGGCGACCTCGTCGATTCCAGCCTGATCAGCGTGCGGTTGGGCGAAATGCGCCGCGTGGTAGTGGGCAGTCCCGATTATCTGGCTCGCCACGGCGTCCCGCCAGCGCCGACTTCTCTGGGCGAGTTCGACTGCCTGGCGCTCGGCCAGCAGGGCGGCTGGGTGTTTCGCGAGGCGCCGGAGAGCGCCCGGACCATGAGCATCAAGGTCAGCGGTTCGCTGGATTGCAATGATGGCGCGGTGCTGCACGATTGGGCGCTGGCCGGGCGCGGCCTGGCCTGGCGTTCACTGTGGGAGGTGGGCGAGGATTTGCGCGCCGGCCGGCTGGTTTCTGTGCTCGACGACTGGGCCGCGCCGCCGGTCGGCATCAACGCGGTGTTTCCGCAGCGACGTCACCTGCCGCTGCGCGTGCGCCTGTTCATTGACCTGCTCAAGGAAAACTACAGCCGGCCGGATTACTGGGAAGGTAAGGCCCACCCCTCCCACCCTCCCCGCGCGGGGAGGTGACTGTGGCTCACTGCGTTCACTTATTACGGGGTGCGCGTTCGGTCTATGGTGGGGATTGCGGCTTTCGCCGCGTGCCGTGTTTGCTTGGGGCGGCCCGGCGCAAACACTGCGTCTTTCACGTTAAGTCTGGAAAGTCGGCGTGACCGAAGGAAATCCCCGTGGGACTGGCGGGACGGCGCCAGCCGGCACGCCGCCAGGAATCGGACGGCGTTACTATCCGGCGAGCAACTTGTCGATCGCCTCGATCACCTTGTCCGGCGCGAACGGCTTCAGGATATAGCCGCGCGCGCCGTGTTGCGCCGCCTTCAGGACCGCCTCACGGCCGGCGGTGCCGGTAATCATCAGCACCTTGGTATCGGGGTTGTCGCGCTTGATCTGCTTGAGTGCTTCAAGGCCATTCATCACCGGCATGTCCATGTCGAGGCAGACGATATCCGGCTTGCAGCTTGCCACCGTTTCGATGGCGCTCTTGCCGTCAGCTGCCTCGCCCACTACGTCAACGTGGGCTTGGCGCAGGATAGAGGAAAGCAGTGCGCGCATGGTGGCACTGTCATCCACCACGACCGCGCTGGCACGGGGTTCCTTGACCGAGAGCTCTTCGGTGTTGCCCTGCTGACGGTGCAAAGTCAGCACTTGAGAGACCTGGTGGATCTCCCGCATTATCTTGTCTGGCGAAAACGGCTTGCGGACAAAGCCCACTGCACCGGCTGCCGCCGCCTCCGCCTCCAGTTCCGACGCTGCGTCGCCGGTGATCATCATCACCGCCACGGCAGGGTGCTCGGCGTGAATGGTCTTTAGCAGTTCCACACCGTTGATGTCCGGCAATTGATAGTCAAGGCAGACGATGTCGGGCTTCAGCTTGCCGATGGCTTCCAGCACGCCGGCACCGTGGCCGAGATCGCCGACCACGCGGTAACCTTCGCTGATGAAAATGGTGCGCAGCGCGGCGCGCAAGGCGGCGGCGTCGTCGACAATCAGGATGGCAAGGGATGACGTATTCGTGATCGGCATGGCGGCATTATCCCGATAAATCGGAATTTGTTGGCAAGTTCAGCTTTTCAGTCTGACAACTTGCCAATCGCGGTCTCGCACACCCGGTTGCGTCCCGCGGTCTTGGCAGCGTAAAGCGCGGCATCGGCGGCGGCGAGCAACTGGTCGGCGGCGGTGTCGGCATCGGGTATGCAGCTAGCGATGCCCAGGGTGACGGTGATCGTTGCCGCAGTTGCGGACGCTGCGTGGGGAATGACCAGTGCCACGACTGCCTGGCGCAGCGTTTCGGCCTTGCGGACAGCGCCGGCCGGGCCGCAATCGGGCAGCAGACAGACGAATTCCTCGCCACCGTAGCGCGCCACCAGGTCGTGGGAGCGGCCGAGGCATTTCTTGATGGCGGCGGCGACTGCCACCAAACAAGTATCGCCGGCCTGGTGGCCGTAGTGGTCGTTGTAGCGCTTGAAGTGATCGATGTCGATCATGATCAGTGTCAGCGGTGCCGCGCCGCGCCGGCAGTAGCGCCATTCGGTCTGGAGGTGCTCGTCGAAGCGCCGGCGGTTGGCCACGCCGGTCAGTCCGTCGATGAAGGCGAGGCTACGCAGCAGGTCGGCTTGGGCTTTCAGCGTCAGATGGGTGCGGACCCGGGCGCGCACCACGGCCCGATTGATCGGCTTGGTGATGAAATCCACGCCGCCGGCTTCCAGTGCGCGGGTTTCGTCGGCCGGATCTTGCTGGGCCGAAACAAATATGACCGGAATGTCGGCTGTGCCAGGATCGGGTTTGAGCCGGCGGCAGACCTCCAGTCCATCCATTTCCGGCATCATGACATCGAGCAGAATCAGGTCGGGCGGATCGCCACGGCAAAAATCGAGCGCCTGTGCGCCGCTGGTGGCCACGAACACTTCGTGATCGGCCTGAAATGCCTGATAGAGCACCTGAATGTTGATGGGCTGGTCATCCACGATCAGCAGGCGCGGGCGGGACGGCAAAATATCGAGCGCGGCCGGTTCGGCTGCTGCCACGGTGAGCGGCTTCATGATGTCAGCGAGCGTCTGAGCACCTGACTGGCGGTCAGTGCGGCGGTGAAATCCATGCGGGCGATAGCGGTATCGAGGGGCGTCAATTTGGCGCCGAGAACGGTACCGAAGTCTTGTTGCAAGGCGCTGTGCGCATCGAGGGCGCGCAGATTATGGTTGGCGAGCAGCGCTTCGAGGGCTTCCAGCACGGCGCTGAGGCGCGCAGAGTCGACGAGCGGTTGTGCTGGGGCTGGCGCGGAGTCAGGCGCAAACTGCGCGGCAACGCTTGCCAGCACCGCCAGCGTTGCGTCCAGCTTGGCATCCAGGCGATCGGGCAGGGTGGCGATGGTCGCAGGGTCGTGGCCGTTCTTGACCGCGGTTTCGGCGTTGCGGGCAAAATCGGCCAGTGCGCTGGCACCCAGTGTGCCGGCGAGCCCTTTGAGCGTGTGCAGTTCGCGCGCCGCAGCGGCTTGGTCGTCCTGCTGCAGGGCTTGGCGCAGGCGCTCGCGCAGTGTCTGCTGATCCTGCTGGAAGATTTCCAGTATCCTGGCATACGCCGCGCGATTGTTGCCCAGCCGGGCCAGTGCATCGGCCAGGGCGAAGCCTGGCGGCAGCTCCGGCAGCGGGGCGGTGGCGGCGGCTGTCTGCGGTTGCGGCAAGCTGGCCGGGGCGGGCGGCGTGTGCGTGCAATGGCGCAGCAGTGTGGCGACCAGCGTTTCCACGTCGATGGGTTTGCCCACATGGTCGTTCATGCCGGCCGCCAGACAATTTTCGCGGTCGACAGGCAGTGCGTTCGCGGTCATGGCGATGATCGGCAACTGGTGCAGACCCATCTTGCCCCGCAGGATGCGCGTGGCTGTGAAACCGTCCATGTCGGGCATCTGGATGTCCATCAGCACGGCGTCGTACGGCCGCTCGGCGGCGGCGATGTACTCGATGCCCTGGCGACCGTTGCCTGCCACGTCCACCTGGGCGCCCTGAATTTCGAGCAGTTCCCGCGCCACTTGCTGATTGGTCGGGTTGTCTTCCACCAGCAGCAGGTGCAGACCGGCCAGCGGGCAAGACAGCGGTCGTGCGATGGCGCGGCGCTCGAGAGATGTGCCGCGCCCAGCATTGGCGTCGGCAAGGGCGTCGAACAGCATCGAGGCGGTGACCGGCTTGACCAGAAAGCCGTCGAGCGGGTTGGCGGCCGACTCAAGTCGGTGAGCCAGTACCTCCCGGCCATGGGCCGTGATCATGATGATTAGAGGTATCTGCCCGGCCCGGCGTAGCGCGCGGATGCGCAGCGCGGTTTCCCAGCCGTCCATGTCGGGCATTTGCCAGTCGACAAAAATGGCATCGTAGCGCGGCTGGCCGTCAACGCCGGCATCCAGTCGGGCAAGTGCCTCGGCACCACTTGTCACGGCGTCGGCCTGCCAGCCGAGGCGAGCAACCGTGTCGGCAAGTACGGCGCGGGCGGTGGCATTGTCGTCGACAATCAGCACGCGCAGCGGGAGGGGTTGTGCGGCGTCGCTGCGCAATTCCGTCGTGGATACGCCAGCTTCATTCCCGCGCGAAAATTCGAGGATGAAGGAAAAGCGGCTGCCATGCGCCGGCGTACTGCTGACAGCCAGTTCGCCACCCATCAGGCGCACCAGACGCTGGCTGATCGCCAGCCCCAGCCCGGTGCCGCCAAAACGACGGCCGGTGGAGGCCTCGGCCTGGGTGAAGCCCTCGAAGATGCTCTTCAGCTTGTCGGCGGCAATGCCGATGCCGCTATCGCGCACTGCGAATTCGACACGCACCGTTTTCGGCGTGCTTTCCAAGATGCGCAAGCTCAGTACCACTTCGCCATGTGCGGTAAATTTGACGGCGTTGCCGGCGAGGTTGAGCAGCACCTGTTGCAGGCGCAGAGCATCGCCGTTCAGCACGCGGGGAATGTCGGCGCCGATATCAAACAGGACTTCCACGTTCTTGCGCGCGACGGCGGTGGAGAGCACCACGGATAAATTGCGCAGCAGTTGGTCAAGGCGGAAGGGCGCATTTTCAATTTCCATCTTGCCGGCCTCGACCTTGGAGAAATCAAGGATGTCGTTGAGGATGCCCAGCAGCGACTGCGCCGCCGCATGCGATTTTTGCGCGTAATCCCGTTGCCGGTCGGTGAGTTCAGTGTGCTGCAGGAGTTGCAGCAGTCCCAGCACGGCGTTCATCGGCGTGCGAATTTCGTGGCTCATGTTGGCGAGAAACTGGCCCTTGGCACTGCTGGCTGCCTCGGCAGCCAGTTTCGCCTCGATCAGCGCCACCTCCATGGCCTTGCGCTCGGTGACGTCGCGGGCGGCGGCATAGATCAGCTGGTCTTGCGGGGTTGCATGCCATTCGAGGGTGCGGTAATCGCCCGCGGCGGAGCGGAAACGCTGGGTGAATTTGACCGCCGGCTCACCTGCCGCCAGTTCGGTCAGCGCTGTCAGTGTGGCTGCCTTGTCGTCCGGGTGCACGAAGTCGAGGAGGCAGGCGTTTTCCAGTTGGGTGCGCGAATAACCCAGCCTCGCCTCCCAGGCGGAATTGAGTTTCTTGAAACAGCCGCTGGTATCGGCGATGCAGAGCAGATCGAGCGTCACATTGAAGAAGCGTTCCAGTTCCGCGCTTTTTTCCCGCAGCGCCGCTTCGATGGCGATGGTTTCCTGTATGGCGCTACGGCGGCGGCGCTGCAACAGGTACAAGCCGGTCACCGAACTCAGCAGCAGCAGGCCGAACAGCGCGCCGCGCGCCCGGACTTCCTGCCGCCACGGCGCATACAGCGCATCCACGTCGCGTGCGACCGCAACGACCAGCGCATTGTCCATGAACAGGCCGGCAGGCTGCACGGTCTGATGCGCCGCCATGCGCTGTCCGTCAGCGCCATGGGTAATGCCGGTCAGCACGGTCGCCATCTGGCCGCTTGCCATGTGCTGGGTGAAGAATGAGCCGGGGGCTTTCATGTCGGTGCCAGCTACCCCTTCAGGGTCGGGAAGTCGCATGAACAAAGTGCCATTGCCATGCGCAATGGACGCCCACATGTCCGGCGCATAGAGCACCGAGCCGAGCAGAATCTTGAATTCCTGCGGATCGATGGCGGCCGTGACCACGCCGGCGAACTCGCCCTGCGGACCGACGATCATGCGTGTCACGCTGAAGATATAGGGGCCCAGCACGCTTTTGAAGGGCGGGCTGACATAGAGCGAGTCCGGGTGCGGATTGTTGCGCGCCGCCTGGAAATAATCGCGGTGGCTGAAGTTCATTCCGACAAACTCCGTGCGACTCGACGCGCGGACAGTGCCTAAGGCATCGATAGTCAACATGGTGCGCACACCCGTCAGGGCATCCGTGAAGGCGCCCAAGCGGCGGTTGGCCAGTGCCATGCCGCTCTTTTCCTTCTCCCAGACGGGCAATTCATCGCGAACGTTGGCCAGTGCGCGGTTGATCGCGAAGAGCTGGCGGCCGAGGTTGTCGTGGATGACTTTCGCCTGGGCAGCGAGCCGCTCACGCTCGCGGCTGCCGACCGCCGAATGCTCTTCGAATAATGAATAAGCGACGAAGCCACCTAGAACCAGCAACGCAGCGGTGAGCAGCAGCCATTCGGCTAGGAAGGCAAGAGGGCGACGGGCGGCAGTTTCCACTTAAGTATCATACGCCTTTTGGCTGAATGTAAAACTATTGTAGTATAGCTTTATAAATACATAATTATGATGGACTGATAAATAATCACCGCCCCGCTGAGGGGGGGCAAGCTGGCAGTCACCTCACCCCTTGCGAGGCACTCCGTACCCATCCGGGCATTTCATCCCGCTAGTCCCGCAGCGATGTCCTTCGGTCATGCCAATTTTTAGTGTGCCCGCAAAAAAGCCGCACCGGTTGCCCGGTACGGCTTCTTCGCTCCACTCCCTCTGTATCGAGGGTTAGTTAAACCTTCTCAGTGAAACTGCTCCTCCTCCGTCGAGCCGGTCAGCGCCTTGACGCTGGACTGGCCGCCCTGAATGACGGTGGTGACGTCGTCGAAATAACCGGCGCCGACTTCCTGCTGGTGCGAGACGAAGGTGTAGCCCTTGTCGCGCGCGGCAAATTCCTGCTCCTGCACCATGTTCACGTAATGCTTCATGCCTTCTCCGCGCGCGTAGGCGTGGGCGAACTGGAAGGTGTTGAACCAGTTGATGTGGATGCCGGCCAGCGTGATGAACTGGTACTTGTAGCCCATCGCCGCAAGCTCGTCCTGGAAGCTGGCGATGGCCTTGTCGTCGAGGTTCTTCTTCCAGTTGAAGGAGGGCGAGCAGTTGTAGGCGAGCAGCTTGCCGGGGGACTTGGCCAGCACGGCCTGGGCGAACTCGCGGGCGAAGCCGACGTCGGGCTTGCCGGTCTCGCACCACACCAGATCGGCGTAGGGGGCATAGGCCACGCCGCGGCTGATCGATTGCTCAAGGCCGTTCTTGACGCGGTAGAAGCCTTCGGCGGTGCGCTCGCCGGTGAGGAAGGGTTTGTCATTTGCGTCGTGGTCGGAGGTCAGCAGGTTGGCGGCTTCGGCATCGGTGCGCGCCAGCACGATGGTCGGCACGTTCATCACGTCGGCGGCGAAGCGGGCGGAAATCAGCTTTTCGCAGGCTTCCTGGGTCGGCACCAGAACCTTGCCGCCCATGTGACCGCACTTCTTCACGGCGGCGAGCTGGTCCTCGAAATGCACGCCGGCGGCACCGGCGACGATCATGTTCTTCATCAGCTCGAAGGCATTGAGCACACCACCAAAGCCGGCTTCGGCATCCGCCACGATGGGCAGGAAATAGTCGATGAACTCCTTGTCGCCGGGATTGATGTCGCGCGACCATTGAATTTCGTCGGCGCGTTTGAAGGTGTTGTTGATGCGGCGGACCATGGCGGGCACCGAGTCGTAGGCGTAAAGTGACTGGTCCGGATACATGGTTTCGGAAGTATTGCCGTCGGCGGCGACCTGCCAGCCCGACAAGTAGACGGCCTCCAGGCCAGCCTTGGCCTGCTGCATGGCCTGGCCGGCGGTGATGGCGCCGAAGGCGTTCACATAGCCTTTTTTCGCGCCGCCGTTGATCTTTTCCCACAGCTTCTCGGCGCCGCGCCGCGCCAGCGTGTGCTCGATGGGCAGTGAGCCGCGCAGACGGACGACGTCTGCCGCGCTATAGCCACGCTTGACGCCTTTCCAGCGGGGATTGGTGGCCCAGTCTTTTTCCAGGGCCTCGATTTGTGTTTTGCGATCGGTCATGTCAGGGGTCCTCTCAGAGCGTATGTTGGGGTGAAACTTGATTGACTTCTGCTTGCCCGCAAGCCTGATGGATGGCCGCACGGGTCAGGTGGAATGCAGTATACCGACCTTATTGCAAAGCAACAAGTATCTTATATAAGATATAACTTAGAAAGTTTTGATGGGGACCTGAGTCAGCATCTTCCGGGACGAGGCAATGCTTACGGTAAATACAAGGATTGCTGATGATCTCAGTATGAACTTTTGGAGGGGCATGGCCCGCTTTGTGACAATATCGCGGTTCTGCTGCATGTTCGCCAAGCCATGACCCATCAGCCTCGCCTCTTTGATCGCCGTCGCCTACTGCTGCTGGTGAGTTTCCTTCTTTTCGCTGGTTTCTTTGCGACGACGCTGTTTGGTTATTACGTTTCCAAGCAGGCGATTCGCGATGCCATCATCGATCAGGATCTGCCGCTCACTTCAAGCAACATCTATTCGGAGATTCAGAAGGATCTGGTGCGGCCAGTGTTGATTGCGTCGACCATGGCCAGCGACACCTTCCTGCGCGACTGGGTTTTGCAGGGAGAGCAGAACGTCAGCGAGATGGCCCGTTATCTGGACGAGATAAAGAAGCGCTACGGCGCTTTCAGCAGTTTCTTTGTCTCGGAGAAGAGCGGGATTTACTACACCAGTGCCGGTGTGCTCAAGCGCGTGGCCCAAGTGGAGCCGCGCGATGCATGGTACTACCGTGTCCGGGCGATGCAGGAAGACTACGAGATCAATGTCGATCCAGACCTCGCCAACCAGGACGCCCTGACCATCTTCATCAACTACCGAGTCCACGACTTTTCCGGAAATTACATCGGCGTAACCGGCGTGGGCCTCACCGTGGATGCCGTGCGCCACCTGATTGGCGAATACCAGCAACGTTTCAAGCGCACCATTTATTTTGTCGATGGGCAGGGCAAGGTCGTGATCTTCGGCAACCGCGTCGATCGCGATCCGAATCTGCGTGCCGCCGCGGGTTTGGGCGAACTGGTCGAGCGTATCCTCAAGGATAAGAGTGGTTCCTACCAGTACCAGGCTAATGGCGACAACCATATTCTCAATGTAAATTATCTGCCCGAGCTCAAGTGGTATTTGTTCGTCGAACAGAACGAAGAACCTGCCCTCGCCGAAATCCGCCAGACGCTCTACGTCAATCTGGGCATCAGTCTGGTGGTCACGCTGGTGGTCCTGTTTCTTACCCACCTCGCGCTATCGCGTTACCAGAAACGCATGGAGGAACTGGCGGCAACCGACAAACTCACCGGTTTGCTTAATCGTCAGGCCTTCACCATCTTCTTCGACAAACTGGTGGCCGAGTATCGCCGCGAGCCGCGGCCGACCTCTGCGCTGCTAGTCGACTTGGACCATTTCAAGGAGATCAACGACAGCCACGGCCATCTCTCCGGTGACCGCGTCCTGCAGGGCGTGGCGCAACTCCTGCAAGACGGCTTGCGCGAGTCGGACATCGCCGTCCGCTGGGGCGGCGAAGAGTTTTTGCTGGTGCTGCGTGCCTGCGATCTGGCCGAGGCGCGGCGTATCGCCGAGAAGCTGCGGCAGGACATCGATGAACATGTTTTCGCTGTTGCTGACAAGAAGATCAGGGTAACGATCAGTATCGGTGTCGCCGAGTATGACGGCAGCGAGCTACCCGACCAGTGGATCAATCGCGCGGATCGTGGTCTTTACTCGGCGAAGAATGGCGGTCGCAATCGTGTTGGCGTGGTGCTGTTCCCCGACTAGGATTCCAGAGGCTGAATACAGATGGAATATCTGACGATATGTCTCGTTGCCGTGCTGGCTTCCGGCCTTACGCTGTTTTCCGGTTTTGGCCTCGGCACAATTCTGACCCCGGCCTTCGCCCTGTTTTTCCCGATCCCGACGGCCATTGCCATGACGGCCGTGGTGCATCTGTCCAACAACCTGTTCAAGATCGGCCTGGTCGGCCGTAATGCGGACTGGCGGGTGGTCGCCCGCTTCGGCCTGCCGGCGGCGTTGGCCGCCATCGCCGGCGCCAGCCTGCTGGCGCTGTTTGCCCATCTGCCGGCCTGGGGCAGTTATCTGATCGGCGACCGGGTGCACGAAATCACGCCGGTCAAGGTGGTCATCGGGCTGCTGATCGCGACTTTCGCCTTGCTGGAACTTTCGTCGCGCTTTGAGAAGCTTTCTTTTTCAGCGCGCTGGATGCCGCTTGGCGGAGTGCTGTCGGGTTTCTTCGGGGGGCTGTCCGGTAATCAGGGCGCCTTTCGTGCTGCCTTCCTGGTCAAGGCGGGACTTTCCAAAGAGGCTTTCGTCGGCACCAGTGCCGGTTGTGCTGTGTTGGTCGATGGCGTGCGGCTGGTGGTCTACGGCGCGGCTTTCCATGGCGGCGGCTGGGCGGTACTACAGGGCGAAAATGGCGGACTGGTGATTGCCGCAACGCTCTGCGCGTTTGTCGGCGCCTGGTTCGGCAAGCGGCTGCTGAAGAAGGTCAGCCTGCGTTTTGTCCAGCTGACGGTCGCGGCCATGATGGTGCTGATCGGCAGCGGACTGGCGGCCGGCCTGCTGTGATCTGGTTGCGCTCCTTCGCGTCAGCTTTCGATGCCGCCGAGGCGCCTCTGTCCAGCGAAATTCTATTCATAACGAGGTATATTAGGCTGACTAAACAAGGCGGTGTGCCATTCAAGTTCTCATGAAAGATAAGCGCTTCTACGATTTTCTGCACCGACAGATCCCGGTCTTAATGGTTCTGTCGCTGTTCCCCGGACTGGGTTATCTCTTCCTTGGCTGGCTCAACGACATCTTCATGCCAGCCTTCGTCTGGTATCTGCTAGTCATCGCGGTCGCGCTGTGGGGGTATCGGCTTTACCGGATTCTCGACTTCGATGCGATGGGCGAAAGCCGGCGCGATCACTGGTATCGGCAGTGCTCATGGTTCGTCTATGCCTTCTTCCTGCTGTGGACGCTGATCTTCTTGCTCTACGTCGGACAGGACGCCTATAAGCTCCACTACATCGCCATCTTCACCGAGATTGGCGCCGCGGTCGTTGCCTCGTCGTTGCTGGCTTCGGACCGCCGCCTCTACCGGCCGACCATCTTCATCCTGATGGTGCCGTTGATTATCTATTTTCTCTTTATCGGCGAATGGTATGGCTATGTCCTGACGATCTTCGCCTGCACCCTGACCTGGGTCCTGCTGTATGCCGCCACAAGCAGTCACAATTTATTGATGCAGGCCTATCACCAGGCCACCCACGATAGCCTCACCGCCATCTACAACCGGCAATATTTCATCGAGCACCTGCAGACGCGCATGAATTCACTGAGCGAGAGCGGCGAATTCGCCTACCTGCTGCTCATCGACCTCGACCACTTCAAGACCGTCAATGACTCACTGGGACACGATATCGGCGATCACCTTCTGCAGGACGTTGTCGCGCGCCTGCAGCAGCAGACGCCGGCCGGTGCTGTCCTGGCTCGCCTCGGTGGCGATGAGTTCATCATCACCGGTGGCGATTTCGCCGGTCGGGCAGCCTGCGAGCAGGCCGCGCTGGAACTGTCGGCAAACCTGATCGCCCGACTCAAGGAGATCTATGTCGTCGCCAAGCATCATCTCTACATCAGCGCCAGCATCGGCGTGAGCATCATCAGCCGCCGCGGCGCCAACGCCGGCACCTTCATCAAGGAGGCCGACATTGCAATGTACGAGGTCAAGGCCAAGGGGCGCGATGGTGTCTTCATGTTCAATGAGGAAATGTCCGCGCGTGTCGAGAATCGGCTGGAGATCGAACGGCTGCTTCATTTCGCACTGGCCAATAACGAAATCACCTTGCACTATCAGCCGCAACTGGATCGTACGGGACGCGTCGTCGGCGTCGAAGCGCTGGCACGCTGGAACAACGCGTCGCTCGGTTCGGTATCGCCCGCACAATTCATTCCAATCGCCGAGCAGACGGGCCTGATTGTCGAACTGGGCAGCCACATCCTGGAAACCGCGTTCAGGACACTGCGCGAGTGGCATGACCAGGGCATCGAACTGGATCAGTTCTCGATCAACCTCAGCATGCGGCAACTTACTCATTACGATTTCGAGGCGCAGGTCGATACTCTGGCGCAGCGCCATCTTGACGCAGGCCTGTGTCGCAAGCTGATGTTCGAGATTACGGAATCGATCGACGCCGAAGATATCAATCAGGTCATTCTGGTGATGAACCGGGTCAAGCAGCTGGGCATCCGCTTTTCCATGGACGATTTCGGTACCGGCTATTCGTCACTCAGCTATCTGAATCGCCTCCCGCTCGACGAGATCAAGATCGACCGCGCCTTTGTCTGCGTGCTGGGTCATGAAAAAGAGGGGCAGGCGATGGTCTCCACCATTCTCGACATGGCAAAGATTCTCAAGCTGAATGTTGTGGCCGAAGGCGTGGAAACCGCGGAGCAATTCGACTTCCTGTTCCGGCACGACTGCCAGTTGTTCCAAGGCTACTATTTCGCGAAACCGCTGCCCCAAGACCAGTTCCTGAGTTACTACCGACAGCGGCAATCGGGGTAAATGTTGGAATACCCCCCCCCGCATCGATACTGATGCGGGGGTTTTAGGTGCTTGCCTAAGCGAATCTTCAGACCCTACACCTGAACTTCCTTGGCAATTTCAACGAACTCCGGGATCTGGTCGAAATTCATGTAGCGATAGATTTCGCTGGCCTTGGCATTGACGGCTTCCACCTGCGCCATGTATTCGGCCACGGTCGGCAACTTGCCCGTCAGTGCGCAGACTGCCGCGAGTTCGGCAGAACAGAGGTAGACGCGGGTGTCGATGCCGAGGCGGTTGGGGAAGTTACGGGTTGAGGTCGATACCGCCGTGCTGCCTTTCTTGATCTGTGCCTGGTTGCCCATGCACAGGCTGCAGCCGGGCATTTCGATACGCGCGCCGGACTTGCCGAGCACCGAATAGTAGCCTTCCTCGTTGAGGATCATGGCATCCATCTTGGTTGGCGGGGCGATCCACAGGCGGGTTGGAATATCCGACTTGCCTTCGAGCACCTTGGCGGCGGCGCGGAAGTGGCCGATGTTGGTCATGCAACTGCCGATGAAAACCTCGTCGATCTGGTCGCCGGCGACCGCGGAGAGCAGTTTCACATCGTCCGGGTCGTTCGGGCAGGCGAGCACGGGTTCCTTGACGTCGGCCAGATCGATCTCGATGACGGCGGCGTATTCGGCGTCGGCATCGGGTTCCAGCAACGTACCGTTGGCGATCCAGTCTTCCATGGCCTTGATGCGGCGGGCGAGGGTGCGGCGGTCTTCATAGCCTTCCGCAATCAGCCATTTCATCAGGGTGGCATTGGAGCGCAAGTATTCGACAATGGGCGCCTTGTTGAGTCGCACCGAGCAACCGGCAGCAGAACGCTCTGCCGATGCATCGGTCAGTTCGAAAGCCTGCTCGATCTTGAGGTCGGGCAGCCCTTCGATTTCGAGGATGCGGCCGGAGAAGATGTTCTTCTTGCCTTTCTTCTCGACGGTCAGCAGGCCCTGCTTGATGGCGTAGTAGGGAATGGCATTGACCAGGTCGCGCAGCGTGATGCCGGGTTGCAACTTGCCCTTGAAGCGCACCAGCACCGATTCGGGCATGTCGAGCGGCATGACGCCAGTCGCCGCCGCAAACGCCACGAGGCCGGAACCGGCGGGGAAGGAGATGCCGATCGGGAAACGCGTGTGGCTGTCGCCGCCGGTGCCGACGGTGTCGGGCAGCAGGAAACGGTTGAGCCAGCTGTGGATGATGCCGTCGCCGGGTTTGAGCGCAATGCCGCCGCGGGCGGTCATGAAGCTCGGCAGGGTGCGATGCGTCTTGACGTCCACCAGTTTCGGATAAGCCGCGGTGTGGCAGAACGACTGCATCACCAGGTCGGCAGAGAAGCCGAGGCAGGCGAGGTCTTTCAGTTCGTCGCGGGTCATCGGGCCGGTGGTGTCCTGACTGCCGACGCTGGTCATCCGTGGTTCGCAATAGGCGCCCGGGCGCACGCCTTGCTGTTGTCCATTGAGTTCGGGCAGGCCGCAGGCGCGGCCGACCATTTTCTGCGCGAGCGAGAAGCCCTTGCCGGTATCGGCCGGCGTGCCGGGCAGGCGGAACAGCGTGGAGACCGGCAGGCTCAGTTCGGCACGGGCCTTGGTGGTGAGGCCGCGGCCGATGATCAGCGGAATGCGGCCGCCGGCGCGCACTTCGTCGAAAATGACTTCCGACTTGACCTTGAATTCGGCGATGACCTTGCCGTTCTTCAGCGCCTTGCCTTCGAAGGGACGCAATTCGACCTCGTCGCCCATCTCCATCTGGCCGACATCGAGTTCGATCGGCAGGGCGCCGGCGTCCTCCATGGTGTTGTAGAAGATTGGTGCGATCTTGCTGCCGAGGCAGACGCCGCCGAAACGCTTGTTCGGCACGAAGGGGATGTCTTCGCCGGTAAACCACAGCACCGAGTTGGTGGCCGACTTGCGCGAGGAGCCGGTGCCAACCACGTCGCCGACGTAGGCGACCAGATTGCCCTTGGCCTTGAGCGCTTCGAGCTGCTTGAGCGGGCCGCGTTCGCCGGGCTGGTCGGCTTCGATGCCGGGGCGCGGGTTCTTCAGCATGGCCAGCGCATGCAGGGGAATGTCGGGGCGGCTCCAGGCGTCGGGAGCGGGCGAGAGATCGTCGGTGTTGGTTTCGCCGGTGACCTTGAAGATGGTGACCTTCAGCGATTTTGGGACTTCAGGACGCGAGGTGAACCACTCGGCGTCGGCCCAGGACTGCATGACAGCTTTGGCGTTGGCGCTACCACTCTTGGCCTTGTCGGCGACGTCGTGGAACGCATCGAACATCAGCAGGGTCTTTTTCAGGCCTTCGGCCGCGACGCCGCCCACTTCGGCGTCATCCAGCAGGTCGATCAGTGGTTTGACGTTGTAACCGCCGAGCATGGTGCCGAGCAGTTCGGTCGCCTTGGTGCGGGAGATCAGTGCGTTCGCTGTATCACCAGCGCCGACTTTTGCCAGGAACTTCGCCTTGACCTCGGCGGCATCATCGACGCCGGCCGGTACGCGGTGGGTGATGAGATCGACGAGAAAGTCTTCCTCGCCCTTGGGCGGGTTCTGCAGCAGTTCGACCAGTTCGACGGTCTGCTGCTTGGTCAGCGGCAGGGGCGGGATTCCCAGAACTTCGCGTTCGGCGACGTGAGCACGGTAGGCTTCAAGCATAAACTTTCCTTTTTCGCGGGGATTATTTGCAGTCGCCGAGGCGGCGGCCTTTGATAAATGAATGCACTTCGCCCATGCCTTGATCGGGGGTCGTGCGCATCTTCTGTTCAAAAGTGAAGGTGTTCGCAGCCATGGCACCTTTGACAGTACCCGTCAATTTGACACCGCCTTCCATGTTGCAGTTCATGTCGTAGCTGATATTCCCGCCGGCACTCTTCATGTTGGCGAGGGTGCATTTGCTTTTGTCATCCATCTTGTATTGCTTGCCATCGGCGATATCCTTGGCGGTATAACAATGCGAGTATTTGCCGCCGGGCATTTCCATGCCCTGCATCTTCATGGTGGTGGCGATCTCCCAGAGTCCCGGTTTCATTTCCTGGGCGTAAGCGAACGTGGCGCAACAAGCGAGAACAAATGCGGCGAGCAGTCTGGTCATGAGGTGCCTCCTTGAGTCGGATTCAGGTGGGAGAAATAGTCGTTGGCGGCCTGCGGCAGCGTGGTGCCGGTCATCCGCGCGCGTTGCAGCAGCTCCCAGTAATAACGGTACGAGGCACGATCGTGCAGGCGTCCGTCGAGCTGGATCGGCCCCCATTGCGCATCGGCGGCGGCGCAAAGAATCTCTGCCGCCGTATCGATCTCGGCGAAGTTTGGACGCATTGCCGCGACAATGGGTTCAATTTGATGCGGGTGAATGCTCCACATGCGCAGAAAGCCGAACTCCTGCCGGGCGCGCCGGGCATCGGCCGCCACCATGCTGACGTCGCGCAGTTCGGTGGTGATGTTGTGGGTCGGCACAATGCCATTACCCAGCGCCGCGGCGGCAATCTCGCATTTGGCGCGGGCGATGAGCGGATGCTCGAACTGTCCCGGCGAATGCATGGCGAAGGATGGAATCGCGCCATGATGGGCGCTGACGTAATCCATCAGGCCAAAGTCGAGCGATTCGACCTCGGGCAGGGCGGCGATCTGCCAGGCGTCGCGCAATGCACCAGGGGTTTCGATCAGTACATGCACGGGAATGGCGTGTGTGATGCTGTGCCGTGCGCGGCAGGACGCCAGCGCAGCGATCTGCTGCAGGATGTCGGCCACGCTTTCCGCCTTGGGCAGCACCAGATAGGCGAGGCCCCAGCCGGCATTGCCGACAATGATTTCAAGTTCCTCGCGCCACGCCGGATGCCGGACATCATGGATGCGCGCACCCAGGCGGTCAAAGCGGTTGTCACTTGAGTTGATCAGTGCAGCGATCAGGGCAGCATGCTCAGGTTCCCGACCGACCGGCGCCCCGTCCTCGCAATCGGCGGTGACGTCAAACCACGGGATGCCATCGTGCTGCAGCGCGACCTGTAACTCCAGCGCCTTGAGAAGGTACTTTTCCTGGCCGGCGTAATGTTCGCAGACCGCCAGCACGGGAAACGGCTGGCCGCCTGCGTAGAGCACTTCGGAGGGATGAAGTGCCGCGTTCACAGTGTTCAGGCGAAGAGATGCTTGACGCCGTCGCGCTCTTCGGCAAGTTCCTGGAGCGTGGCATCCATCTTCTCGCGCGAGAATGCGTCGATTTCGAGCCCCTTGACCACTTCCCACTTGCCGCCTGCGCAGGTGCAGGGCATGCCGTAAATCATGCCTTCCGGGATGCCATAGGAGCCGTCGGAAACCACGCCCATCGTCACCCACTGACCGTTGGTGCCCATGTTCCAGTCGCGCATGTGATCGATGGCGGCATTGGCAGCCGAAGCGGCGGATGACAGGCCGCGCGCTGCGATGATGGCGGCGCCGCGCTTGCCGACTTTCGGGATGTATTCGTTCTTGTACCAGGCATCGTCATTAACCAGCGCTGGTGCGGCTTTGCCGGCGACGGTGGCGAAGCGGATGTCCGGATACATCGTCGGGGAATGATTACCCCATACGACCATGTTTTTGACATCGGTGACGCTGGCTTTGGTGCGCGTAGCCAGTTGCGAGATGGCGCGGTTGTGGTCGAGGCGCATCATCGAGGTGAAGGCGGTTTTCGGCAGGCTCTTGGCCGTGTTCATGGTGATCAGCGCGTTGGTGTTGGCCGGGTTGCCGACCACGATCAGTTTGAGATCGCGTGCCGCGACTGCATCGATGGCCTTGCCCTGCTCGGTGAAGATCTTGGCGTTTTCCAGCAGCAGATCCTTGCGCTCCATGCCGGGGCCACGCGGCTTGGCGCCAACCAGCAGGGCTTGCTGCGCATCCTTGAAAGCAACCATTGGGTCGCTGGTGCCGATCATGTCGGCCAGCAGCGGGAAGGCACAATCTTCGAGTTCCATCATCACGCCCGTGAGCGCGGCCTGGGCCTTTTCAATGGGCAGTTCGAGCATCTGCAGGATGACCGGCTGGTCCTTGCCCAGCATTTCGCCACTGGCGATGCGGAACAGCAGGGCGTAGCCGATTTGTCCGGCGGCACCGGTGACTGCGACTCGAATGGGGGCTTTGGCCATGATGGGAAACTCCTTGAAATAGGTAAGGGTTGAGTGGGCGGGTTAACGTTGAAATGATAGTGCGCCATGTTGCACTGTGTCAATGTCTGTCTTATGTCTTGCATAAGACATAAGTTAGTCTATGGACGTGGAAATGAATTTATGGTTCAATCCATTTCCATGTTGCGCCAAATTCCCGGGGATTCTCCCACTTTTAGCCCACTCTATCGCCAGATCAGGGATCTGATCTTGCAGGCGCTTGATAATGGCGAGTGGCGTCCCGGCGAGTCAATCCCGAGCGAGATTGAGCTGGCGGCCCGCTTCAATGTCAGTCAGGGGACCGTGCGCAAGGCCATCGACGAGATGGCCGCGGAGAACCTGCTGGTGCGGCGCCAGGGCAAGGGTACCTTTGTTGCCAGCCATAATGACCCGCGCGCCTTTTTCCGTTTTCTGCGCTTGACGCCACTGTCCGGCGGTATTGAGCCGTCGCGCAGTGTGCCGCTCGAATGCTGGCGGGCCAAGGCAGGCACGGAGGCGGTACGCGTACTGGGGCTCAAGATCGGCGAACCGATCATCATTGTGCGTCGCCTGCTCGAATTTTCCGAAAAACCGGTTGTTGTCGACGAGATCTATTTGCCGGGCGATGTATTCCCCGGCTTGACCCTGGATGTGCTCAAGGAATCCACCGGGTCGCTTTACAGCATGTTCGAGACGAAGTTTGGGGTGCGCATGATTCGTGCCGAGGAGCGAATCCGTGCAGTGGCGGCCGATCGTGTCAGCGCAGAGCTCCTGCATGTACCCGAGGGTAGCCCGCTACTGTCGGTGGAGCGGATCAGCTTTACCTACGGTGACCGTCCGGTGGAATGGCGGCGCGGTCTGTACTCGACAGCGGAGCATTGTTATCTGAACGAGCTGAGCTGAACGAGTAATTTTCAGTAATCCTGCGATTGATTGCTGAAACATATTTTCTTATGAAAGTGTTTGCGTTAGGATTCCGCACTGCAACATAAACGGAGCGTAGTGATATGCCAGAGCTGGGCAGAAAACGACCTAAATATCTAAATCTTATAAAGATAAAGCTCCCTATTGCGGGAATTGCATCGATATTGCACCGCGTTAGCGGCGTCGGGATATTCTTGATGTTGCCGTTATTAGTCTGGTTGTTCGAGCTTTCCCTCCGGTCACCCGAGAGCTTTCAGGAACTGCAAGCGGTCATCACTCATCCCGTGCTGAAATTGATCCTGATTGGCCTGTTGTGGTCACTGCTGCACCACTTCTGCATGGGCATTCGCATTCTGTTGATCGACATGCATATGGGTGTCGATAAGGCGCAGGCCAGTGCTTCGGCCAAAATGGTCCTCGCCGTCAGTCTGCCGATGACGCTGATTCTGGGGGCGAAGCTATGGTGAATCGCAAACTGGTCGGTGCCCATTACGGCCTGATCGACTGGCTCGTCCAGCGCATTACCGGCGTCGTGATGGCGGTATTCACGGTGGTTGTCGGCTTCGCGCTGTCGGAAGGGGTGGGTTCGAGCTACGAGCGGTGGTACGGCTTCATGTCCTCCACCCCCATGCGTTTCATCAGCTTTCTGTGCATCGTCAGCCTGTGCTGGCATGCCTGGATCGGCGTGCGTGACACCTGGATGGATTACGTCCAGCCCGCCGGCATCAAGCTTACCCTGCATGTGCTGACCTTGCTGTCAGTGATCGGTTGCGGCGGTTGGGCGGTTCAAATTCTGTGGAGGCTGTAAGTGATTACCGTCCGTAAATTCGACGCCGTGATTGTCGGCGCAGGGGGCGCCGGTCTGCGCGCCGCCATCCAGCTCTCCGAGGCCGGCCTCAAGACGGCCGTGCTGTCCAAGGTTTTCCCGACCCGCTCGCACACCGTCGCGGCGCAGGGTGGCGTGGCCGCCAGCCTGGGCAACTCCGAGGAAGATCACTGGCATTGGCACATGTACGACACGGTCAAAGGTTCCGACTGGCTCGGCGACCAGGATGCCATCGAGTTCATGTGCAGGAAAGCCAACGAGGTGGTGATTGAACTTGAGCACTATGGCATGCCTTTCGACCGGCTCGACAACGGCCGTATCTACCAGCGTCCCTTTGGCGGCCACATGTCGAATTTCGGCGAAAAACCGGTGCGCCGCTCCTGCGCCGCTGCCGATCGTACCGGGCACGCCATGCTGCACGCCATGTATCAGCGCAACATCAAGGCCAATACGCAATTCTTCGTCGAATGGCTGGCGCTCGATTTGATTCGCGATGCCGAAGGCGATGTGCTCGGGGTCACGGCGATGGAAATGGAAACCGGCGACCTCTACGCCTTCCATGCCAAGGCCACCATTTTTGCCACAGGCGGTGCTGGGCGCATTTATTATTCCTCGACCAACGCCTTCATCAACACCGGTGATGGCGCCGGCATGGCGGCGCGTGCCGGCATTCCGCTCGAAGACATGGAATTCTGGCAATTCCACCCGACCGGCGTTGCGGGTGCCGGCGTGCTGATCACCGAGGGCGTGCGCGGCGAGGGTGGCATTCTGCGCAATTCACAGGGCGAGCGCTTCATGGAGCGCTATGCACCCAATGCCAAGGATCTCGCCTCACGCGACGTGGTGTCGCGCGCGATGGTCACCGAGATCAATGAAGGCCGCGGCTGCGGGCCGAACAAGGATTTCGTGCTGCTCGATATCACCCACCTGCCGCCGGAAACCATCATGAAGCGGTTGCCGGGCATCCACGAAATCGCCTTGCAGTTCGCCGGCGTGGACGCGCTGCGCGAGCCGATTCCCGTTGTGCCCACTTGTCATTACCAGATGGGCGGTATTCCGACCAACTTCAAGGGGCAGGTGGTAGTGCCCGGCAAGCGCAGCCAGAATGAGATCGTGCCCGGTTTCTATGCGGCCGGCGAATGTGCCTGTGCTTCGGTACACGGGGCCAACCGTCTTGGCACCAACTCGCTGCTTGATTTGCTGGTCTTCGGCAAATCGGCCGGCGAATCGGCAGTCGATGAAATGAAGCAGTCGCCCAAGCCGCACAAGGAACTGCCGACCGATGCTTTCGACCGCACGCTGGAACGCTTGAATCGGCTGAATACCCAGAAAGACGGCGCCAGCGTCCATGAGACACAGTTGGCCATGCAGCGCAGCATGCAAAAACACGCTGGTGTATTTCGCTTTGCCGATTTGCTGAAGCAGGGTGTGCAGAAAATTCTCGAGGTGCAAAAAGATGTGGAGCGCACCGAGATCAAGGACAAGTCGCAGGTATTCAATACCGCACGCGTCGAGGCGCTGGAACTCGACAACCTGATCGAAGTTGCGGTGGCAACCATGGTATCGGCCGAAGCGCGCAAGGAAAGCCGCGGGGCACATGTGCGCGACGATGCGCCCGATACCCCTGAACGCCCGGACGGCCGTGACGACGTCAATTGGCTCAAGCACAGCCTGTGGTTCAAAGATGAAAATCGCCTGGAATACAAGTCGGTCAACCTGCGGCCGCTGACAGTCGACACCATTGCGCTTAAGAAACGCGCTTACTGAGAGCAAGAGATCGACGATGACCAAGCGAATTCTCAAATTCAATATCTACCGTTACGATCCCGATGTGGATCGCAAGCCCTACCTGCAGGACATCGAGGTGGAGGTGGATGCCACCGATCGCAAGCTGCTCGATGCGCTGGTGAAGCTGAAAGCCAAGGACGATTCAATCGCCTTCCGGCGTTCCTGTCGCGAAGGCGTGTGCGGTTCGGACGGGATGAATATCAATGGCACGAATGGCCTGGCCTGCCTCGCCGATCTCAGTACCTTTCCCGACGGCAAGACCATTGTGCTGCGTCCGTTGCCGGGTCTGCCGGTGATCCGCGACCTGATCGTGGATATGACGCAGTTCTTCAAGCAATACCATTCGATCAAGCCCTACCTGATCAACAATGATCCGCTGCCCGAGCGTGAACGCCTGCAATCGCCTGAGGAGCGGGAGGAGCTGAACGGCCTGTACGAGTGTATTTTGTGTGCCTGTTGCTCGACGGCTTGCCCTACCTTCTGGTGGAATCCGGACAAGTTCGTTGGCCCGGCCGGCCTGCTGGCGGCCTATCGCTTCATCGCGGATACGCGCGACCAGGCCACCAACGAGCGGCTGGACAACCTCGAAGATCCTTATCGGCTGTTCCGCTGCCACACCATCATGAATTGCGTCGAGGTCTGCCCGAAAGGGCTCAATCCGACCAAGGCGATCGGCAAGATCAAAGACATGATGGTGCGTCGAATAATCTAGCAATCCAGTAGGATACTTTCCGCAGCGCAAGGTTTTTATCGATGAACGAGCAGCAACGCATCCGCCGGGAAAGACTCCGCTGGCACAGCCGGCGGGCACTCCTGGAGCTTGATCTGGTCATGCGGCGCTTTTGGCAGTCGCAACCGGAACTGCTGGACGACCTGCAGGCTGAACAGCTTGAATGCCTGCTGGCAATGGAAGACCACGATTTGTGGGAATTGCTCAGCGGTCGGCAGGAGCCCGCCGACCCGGCTTTGCAAGGCATGGTGGCGCTGCTGCGGCAGCCGACCGGTTTTTAATAAAGTTTCAGCACTATCGAATGGAGCCTCTGATGACACAACGCAACGCAACCCTGAATTTCGACGGCAAGAGTTTCGAGTTTCCGATTTATTCCGGCAGCGTCGGTCCGGATGTGATCGACATTTCCAAGCTCTATGCCCAGACCGGCGCCTTTACCTATGACCCGGGTTTCATGTCAACCGCCGCGTGCAAGTCGTCGATCACCTACATCGATGGCGACAAGGGGGAATTGCTGTATCGCGGTTATCCCATCGAGCAACTGGCAGAGAAGTGCGACTTCATGGAAACCTGCTATCTGCTGAAGAACGGTGAACTACCCACCAAAGCCGAATACGACGACTGGGTTGGTCGCGTGCGCAAGCACACCATGGTGCATGATCAGTTGACGCGCTTCTACAATGGTTTTCGCCGTGATGCCCACCCGATGGCGGTGATGGTTGGTGTGGCCGGCGGCCTCTCGGCCTTCTATCACGACTCGCTCGATATCAATGATCCGGAACACCGGCAGACCGCCGCGTTGCGCCTGATTGCCAAGATGCCGACCATCACGGCGATGGCCTATCGGTACAACATGGGCTTGCCGTTCATGTATCCGAAAAATGATTATGACTATGCGACGAACTTCCTGTACATGATGTTCGCCAATCCCTGTGAAGACTTTGTGCCGAACCCGGTCCTCTCGCGGGCGCTTGATCGCATCCTGATCCTGCATGCCGACCACGAGCAGAATGCTTCGACCTCGACAGTGCGGCTGGCGGGATCGAGCGGCGCCAATCCGTTTGCCTGCATCGCTGCCGGCATTGCCTGTCTGTGGGGTCCGGCGCACGGCGGCGCCAATGAAGCCTGCCTGAAGATGCTCGAAGAAATCGGTGACGTGTCGCGCATCGACGAGTACATCAAGCGCGCCAAAGACAAGAATGACTCTTTCAAATTGATGGGTTTCGGCCACCGCGTCTACAAGAATTTCGATCCGCGCGCCAAACTGATGCGTGAAACCTGTCATGAGGTTCTCAACGAACTGGGTCTGCATGACGATCCCTTGTTCAAGCTGGCCCTCCAGCTGGAGAAAATCGCCCTCGAAGACGAATATTTCATCGAGAAGAAGCTCTACCCGAACGTCGATTTCTACTCCGGTATCGTGCAGCGTGCGCTTGGCATCCCGACGCAGATGTTCACCGGCATTTTCGCGATGGCGCGTACCATCGGCTGGATTGCCCAGTGGAACGAAATGATTAGCGACCCCGAGCAGAAAATCGGCCGGCCGCGCCAGTTGTTCACCGGTGCTGTCCCGCGCAACGTTCCGGATATGGCCAAACGCTGATTGACCGGGTGAGGGGTACCATGTCACCACCCCTCACCCTTTCCCGCCTTGCGGGAGAGCGTAGTATGGATTTAACCGCTACGCGATGGCTGGCGGAAGGTTGCACTGCTTGATGCAACCCGCAGCGAGGGACTTGTGCCCTTTTTTTTCATCCCCAGCTATTAACGGAGGTGATGGCATGATGAAACAAATGTTGTCCAACTCTTATCTTTTCGGTGCGAACGCATCGTACGTTGAAGAGTTGTACGAAGCTTATCTGTTGAACCCCGCTGCGGTCGACGCGGGGTGGCGCGACTATTTCGACAAGCTCGCCAATCTGCCAGGAGTCGGCGCTTATAACGGCCCCGATGTCGCCCATACCCCGATCATCAATTCCTTTGCCCAGCGCGCCAAGGAAGGTACCTTGCATGTTGTCCCCCGGGGTACCGCGCAGGCGGAGAAGCAGACCAAGGTGCTGCAGCTCATTACGGCCTACCGTTTTCTCGGCAACCGCTGGGCACAGCTCGATCCGCTCAAGCGTCAGGAACGACCGGAAGTCGCCGAGCTCGATCCGGCCTTCTATGGTTTTACCGAAGCCGATCTGTCGACCACGTTCCGCACTGGCTCTTTCGACATCGGCGTCGATGAAGCAACCCTGCGCGAGATTCTCGAAGCACTGCGCTTGCGCTACTGCGGGCAGATCGGCGCCGAGTACATGTATCTCGCGGATGTGGCGCAAAAGCGCTGGATCCAGGCGCGTTACGAGCCGGTGCGTCCGGCGTCGCGCTACACCAGCGAGGACAAGCGGCGCTTCCTCGGGGCCATTACGGCGGCCGAGACGCTCGAACGCTACCTGCATACCCGTTATGTCGGCCAGAAACGGTTTTCGCTTGAAGGCGGCGAATCGATGATTCTGGCGATGGATCAACTGGTGCGCGTGGCCGGCACCATGGGCGTGAAAGAGATCGTCATCGGCATGGCCCACCGCGGCCGCCTGAATGTGCTGGTGAACACACTGGGCAAGCAGCCCGCCATGCTGTTCGACGAATTCGAAGGCAAGAAGAAAAGCGATCTGCTCGCCGGCGACGTCAAGTACCACATGGGGTACTCTTCCGACGTGTCTTCGCCGGGCGGCCCCGTGCATCTGACCCTGGCCTTCAACCCCTCGCATCTCGAAATCGTCAATCCGGTGGTGGAGGGCTCGGTGTATGCGCGCCAATTCCATCGGGGCGAGCGCGGCAAGAGCGAAGTCCTCCCGGTGCTGATCCACGGCGATGCCGCCGTGGCCGGCCAGGGCGTTAACCAGGAAATGCTCAACTTCTCGCAGACGCGCGGCTACGGTACCGGCGGCACGGTGCATCTCGTCGTCAATAACCAGATCGGTTTCACCACCTCGGACCCGCGCGACCTGCGTTCGTCGCTGTATTGCACCGACATCTTCAAGATGGTCGAAGCGCCGATCTTCCATGTCAATGGCGACGATCCGGAGGCGGTGGCCTTCGTCACCCAGCTGGCGCTCGAGTTCCGGCAGGAATTCAAGAAGGATGTGGTGGTCGACATCATCTGCTTCCGTAAGCTCGGCCATAACGAGCAGGATGAGCCGATGGTGACCCAGCCGCTGATGTACAAGAAGGTCGCGCTGCATCCCGGTACGCGCAAGCTCTATGCCGAAAAGCTCATGAATCAGGGTGTCCTGGCGCCCGGTGAGGATGAGCAGATGATCAAGGATTACCGCGCGGCGCTCGATGCCGGACGCCACCTGCGGGATCACGTCATCACCGACTTCAAGAGCCCCATGGCGATCGACTGGGCGCCCTACATCAATGCCAAATACACCGAAAAATGCGATACCACGGTGCCCTTGAACGAACTGCAGCGTCTCGGCCGGCGCCTGACTGAAACACCGGCCAACTTCACCTTGCATCCGCGCGTGCAGAAGATCGTCGATGACCGCAAACTGATGATCGAGGGCAAGCTGCCGATCGACTGGGGTATGGCCGAAAACCTCGCCTATGCCACCTTGCTGGCGGCCGGTTACGGTGTGCGCATCTCAGGCGAGGATGTCGGGCGCGGCACCTTCTTCCACCGGCATGCCGCCTTCCATGACCAGAACCGCGAAAAGTGGGACGAGGGCACCTGGTGGCCGCTGAAGTCGCTGCAGGAATCGCAGGGCACCCTGCAATGTTTCGATTCCGTGCTTTCCGAGGAAGCGGTGCTGGCCTTCGAATACGGCTATGCCACGGCGACGCCCAACGAACTGGTGGTCTGGGAAGGGCAGTTCGGCGACTTCGCCAATGGCGCCCAGGTCGTCATCGACCAGTTCCTCGCTGCCGGCGAAGCCAAATGGGGCCGCGCTTGCGGGCTGGTGATGTTGCTGCCGCACGGTTATGAGGGGCAGGGTCCCGAGCACTCTTCGGCGCGCATCGAGCGTTTCATGCAGTTGTCGGCCGATTTCAACTGGGAAGTCTGCATGCCGACCACGCCCAGCCAGATCTTCCATCTGCTGCGCCGGCAGATGCTGCGCAAGCAGCGCAAGCCGCTGATCATCTTCACGCCGAAATCGCTGCTGCGCCACAAGGATGCCACCTCGAGTCTCGACGACCTGTGCGAGGGTACCTTCCAGACAATCTTCGGCGAGGTTTTCCCGCACAACCCGAAGAAGATCACGCGCGTGGTCTGCTGCACCGGCAAGGTTTTCTATGACCTGGTCAAGGCACGCAACGAGCGTCAGCTAGAGCATGTTGCCATCATCCGGACGCCGCAGCTTTATCCGATGGACGACCGGCGGCTGCTGGAGGAACTCGACCGTTATCCGAAGATGAAGGAACTGGTCTGGTGCCAGGAAGAACCGGAAAATCAGGGTGCCTGGTATGCCAAGCATCATCGCCTGATTCAAATTCTCAAGAAGGGTCAGACGCTGCAGCTCGCCTCGCGTCCCGCCTCCGCCTCCCCGGCGGTCGGTAGCGCCGCCAAGCACATTGAACAGCAACAAGCCGTAGTCGACGCCGCCCTCGGCAGTACCAAATAACCCAATAACCAAATAAACGGAGAGCCCCATGCTGATCGAAGTCAAAGTCCCGCAGCTGTCCGAGTCCGTCGCCGAGGCGACGCTGGTCAGCTGGCACAAGAATGTGGGTGACGTCGTTACCCGCGATGAAAATCTGATCGACATTGAAACCGACAAGGTCGTGCTTGAGTTGCCCGCGCCGCATGACGGCGTGCTGGTCGAGGTGCTCAAGGGCAATGGCGACACCGTCATTGCCGGCGAGTTGATTGCCCGCATCGATACTGAAGCCCAGGCAGCCGAGGCCGCACCGGCACCCGCCCAGAAAACCAAATCTGCTGTGCAGGCTGCCCCTGCCGCGGCCGCCACGGCGAGCAAAGCCGAAGCCAAGCCTGCTGGCGCCGGTCCGGCTGCGCGCAAGGCGCTGGCCGAGAAGGGTATCGACGCCGCCCAGGTGTCGGGTAGCGGACCCGGCGGGCGGGTCACCAAGGCCGACGTAATCGCTGCGGCCACTCCGGCTGCTGCTGGCGCCGTACCGCCAGCGCCGACTTTGTCAGCGGCATTGCCACAGCCTGCCGTAGTCAGCGCCGATTACAGCAGTGCCGAGCGCCCCGAGCAGCGCGTGCCGATGTCGCGCCTGCGCGCCCGCGTCGCCGAGCGCCTGCTGCAATCGCAAGCGACCAACGCCATCCTGACCACCTTCAACGAGGCGAACATGGGTCCGGTGATCGAGCTGCGCAAGAAATATGCCGAAAAATTCGAGAAGGAACACGGTGTGCGCCTTGGCTTCATGTCCTTCTTCGTCAAGGCGGCGGTCGCCGCGCTGAAAAAATATCCGATGCTCAATGCGTCGGTCGATGGCAACGACATCGTCTATCACGGCTACTTCGATATCGGCATCGCCGTCAGCAGCCCGCGCGGCCTGGTGGTGCCCATCCTGCGCGATGTCGATCAGCTCAGCCTCGCCCAGATCGAGAAGAAGATTGCCGAATACGGCGCGAAAGCTAAGGAAGGCAAGTTGTCGCTGGAAGAACTTACCGGTGGCACCTTCTCGATCTCCAACGGTGGCGTGTTCGGTTCGATGCTGTCGACGCCGATCATCAATCCGCCGCAATCGGCCATCCTCGGCATTCATGCGACCAAAGAACGTCCGGTGGTTGAAAACGGCCAGATCGTCATTCGTCCGATCAACTATCTCGCCCTGTCCTATGATCATCGCATCATCGACGGACGCGATGCGGTGCTCGGCCTGGTCACCATGAAAGAGGCGCTCGAGGATCCGGCGCGTCTGCTGCTCGATATTTAAGGAAAATGCCATGGCGCAACAATTCGATGTCGTAGTCATTGGCGGCGGTCCGGGCGGTTACATCGCCGCGATTCGCGCCGCGCAGCTGGGTTTTTCCACCGCCTGCATCGAGTCGGATGCCTATGCCGATCCAAAAGGTGCGGTGCGCCTCGGCGGCACCTGCCTGAATGTCGGCTGCATCCCGTCAAAGGCCTTGCTGCGTTCGTCGGAACTGTTCGAGACGGCCAACCACGGTTTTGCCGCGCATGGCATCACCGCCGCGGCTGTCAAGATGGATGTCGCCACGATGATGCGTCGCAAGGACGACATCGTGGCCCAGCTCACCACCGGCATCAAGGGCCTGTTCAAGAAGAACAAGGTCACGCTGCTGCCGGGACGCGGCAGCTTTGCCGGCCGCGCGGACGGACTGTGGCAGATTGAAGTTGCCGGCAAGGATGGCGTCGTAGCGGTTGCCGCCACGCATGTCATCGTCGCCACTGGTTCATCACCGCGTCATCTGGATGGCATTCCGGTTGACAACAAAACCATCTGCGACAACGTCGGGGCGCTCGCGCTGGACGCCGCGCCCAAGCGGCTCGGCGTCATCGGTGCCGGCGTCATCGGCCTCGAACTCGGCTCGGTCTGGCAGCGCCTTGGCGCGGATGTCACCATCCTCGAAGCGCTGCCCGATTTTCTCGCCGCTGCCGACCCGGCCGTGGCCAAGGAAGCGTGGAAGGTTTTCACCAAGCAGCAGGGCCTCAAGATCAACCTCGGCGTCAAGATCACTGGCGTCAAGCAGACCAAGAAAGGCAAGCAGACAGTAGTCAACGTCAGCTATGAGACCAGCGCCGGCGCCTTTACGCTGGAATGCGACAAGCTGATCGTCTCGGTCGGCCGCGTACCGAATATTGCCGGCCTCGGCGGCGACGCGGTCGGCCTCCAACTGGATGAACGCGGCTGCATTGCGGCGAACGAACATTGCCAGACCAATCTCGAAAACGTCTGGGCGGTCGGCGACGTCATTCGCGGTCCGATGCTCGCGCACAAGGCCATGGAAGAAGGCGTGATGGTCGCCGAACTGATCGCCGGTCAGGCCGGCCATGTCAATTACGACGTGATTCCCTGGGTGATCTACACCCACCCCGAAATCGCCTGGGTCGGCAAGACCGAAACCCAGCTGAAAAATGAGGGTGTCGAATTCAAGAGCGGCCAGATTCCCTTCATGGCCAATGGCCGTGCGCTGGGGCAGGGTGACAGTACCGGCTTCGTCAGGATGCTGGCCTGCGCCAAGACCGACACCATCCTCGGCGTGCATGTCATCGGCGCCAACGCCTCCGAACTGATTGCCGAAGCCGTGGTGGCCATGGAGTTCGGCGCGGTGGCGGAAGACATCGCCCGCATCTGCCATGCGCATCCAACCCTGTCCGAGGTCATGCACGAGGCCGCACTAGCGGTGGATAAGCGGGCGCTGCACTTCTGAGCCAGCCCCACCGCATTCTCAACGTGCCGCGGGACGGCATGATCCGCGCTTTCGCTGCCGAGTTGAGCGAGCGCGGCATCGTCGCTGATGCGGCACAGCAGGCGGCGGTGGCCCGCCTGCAAGCTTTCTATGACGATCTGGTCACCTTCAAGGCGGCGCGGCGCAGCCGCTTGCGCAAGTTGCTGGTGCATCCCGCCTTGCCCAAGGGCGTCTGGTTCTGGGGCGGCGTCGGTCGCGGCAAGAGTTTTCTGATGGACTGCTTTTTCGCCGCCGTGCCTTACCAGCGCAAGCGTCGCGTGCATTTTCATGCCTTCATGCGCGAGGTGCATGAGCGTTTGCAAGCTTACAAGCACGCGTCTGATCCGCTGGCGAAAGTGGCGGCACAGGTGGCGCAGGAAACGCGGCTGATGTGCTTCGACGAATTTCACATATCCGACATCGCCGACGCCATGATTCTCGCCCGCCTGATGCAGGCGCTGTTCGAGGCCGGCGTGCTGTTCTGCATCACCTCGAACTACCCGCCCGCCGGGCTTTACCCCGCTGGCCTGCAGCGCGAACTCGTGCTGCCGACGCTGGCTCTGCTCAATGAAAAGCTCGACGTCATCGAAATCGACGCTGGCATCGACTATCGCTTGCGGGCGCTGGAACAGGCGAGTGTTTATCTGCTGCCTGCCGATGACGATGCTGCTGCAAGACTCATGGATATCTTCACGCGGGTGGCGCATGGCGCAGGGCATGCGCGGCCGATCATGGTGGCGGGGCGGGAAATTCAGGTGATTCACCGCGCACCCGGTGTGCTCTGGATGGATTTTGCCGTGCTGTGCGACGGGCCGCGTTCGCAAAACGACTATCTCGATATCGCCCATCGCTTCCACACCATTTTTGTCGCCAACGTGCCGCGCATGGGTGCGGAGATGGCCAATGCCGCGCGTCGCTTCACCTGGCTCGTCGATGTCTGCTACGACCACCGCGTCAAGCTGGTGCTCGCGGCAGCAGTGCCAGCCGAGGAACTCTATGTCGCCGGTCCGCAGGCCGGAGAATTCAAGCGCACCGTGTCACGCCTGATGGAAATGCGCTCACACGAATACCTGGCCAACGAGCACCGCCGCTACGAGACTCACGCCCCGTCCGACTGAAAGTCGGCGCTGGCGGGACGGCACAAAACCACAACAAAACTACAACAAAACCGCAAATCCAGCAGCCTTGCCGCCGGGCCGCCCCAAGGCAAGGCGGCACGCGGCGCCAGCCGCAATCTGCACCTCGATAAAAAATAATGCTCCCCGTAATAGACGAGCGTAGCGAGCAACTGTCACCTCCCCTTGAGGGGAGGCTGGGAGGGGTGGGCGTTTAGGGCACTCACCCAGCGCGGATCGGGGCGCCAGCTTGCAATCCAGCCCGGCAGGTCGGCCGCAGGCATGGGCCGGGCGATGCCGTAGCCCTGGGCGAGCGGGCAGCCGAGGGCGAGCAGCGCGGCGCCGATCTCCACGGTTTCGACGCCTTCGGCAATCACTTCGCGCTTGAATGCGCGCGTCAGGCTGATCACGCCTTCGACGATGGCGTGATCCTCCTCGTCGGTCAGCAGGTCGCGCACGAAGCTCTGGTCGATCTTCAGCACATCAACCTTCAGGCGCTTGAAATAGGACAGCGATGAATATCCCGTGCCGAAATCATCCAGGGCAAATTTCACACCCAGCGCATGGCAGGCGTCGATCACCCGTGCTACCAGTGCCATGTCTTCCAGGGCGACCGATTCGACAATTTCGAGTTCGAGCGCAGCCGGTGGCACATCGGGATGGCGCGCCAGAATGCTCGCCAGTTGTTCGCTGAAGTTGGGCGATTGCAGATGACGCGCAGAAATATTCACACTGACGGTCAGCAGCAGGCCCGCCTTGCGCCAAGCGGCCAGTTGCTTCAATGCCGTGTCGATTACCCATTCGCCCAACGGAATTGCGAAATTGCTGTCTTCGACGACCGGCAGGAAACGGCCCGGCGGGATCAGTCCCTCTTCCGGGTGTTGCCAGCGAATCAATGCTTCGGCGCCAAACACGTCACCATTGCCCATGTTGACCTTGGGTTGATAAAAGAGCACGAACTCGTCCTGCACCAGTGCTGCCTCGATGCGCGTGCGGGCGTTGTGCTGCGCTTCGGTCTGCCGATCGAGCGCGGTGTCGAACAGGTGGAAACGGTTGCGGCCGGTCTGCTTGGCGACATACATGGCCTGGTCGGCGTGGCGCATCAGGGTGTCGGTGTCGGCGTCGTCCAACGGGTAGAGGGTGACGCCGATGCTCCCGGAAATCTGCACCTCTTGCGTTTCGATGTGGTAGGGCAAGGCGATGGCATCGAGCAATCGCTGCAGAGCCTGAGTACACTCGTCGATGCTCGTCAGATCGTCGAGCAGCAGGGCGAATTCGTCTCCGCCCAGGCGACATACGCTGTCACCGGCGCGCATGGTGTCCTTTAAGCGCTGCGCCACCTTGATCAACAGCCGGTCACCGATTTCGTGGCCATGTTGATCATTCACCGACTTGAAGGCGTCAAGATCGAGATAGGCAATTGCCAGCAGGCGCTGTGACCTTTGTGTCTGCACCATGGCCAGTTGCAGACGGTCGGCGAACAAAATGCGATTGGGCAACTGCGTGAGTGGATCGTGGTGGGCAAGAAATTCCAGTTCATGCTGGTAGCGCTTGCGCTCGGTGATGTCGCGCACCAGGGCGATGATGCGGTCGGTGCTGCCGATGCTGGTGCGCCGCAGATTGACCTCGACCCAGAACTGCCGGCCATCATCCATTCGTCGCGCCAGCCAGTCGAAGGTCTGCGGGCCTTTCTCCCGTGCCAGCCGCAAATTCTCTGTTGCTTCCACCTGGGTGAACGGTTTGACGTTGGTGGAAAGATCCGCCAACGAAACACCCAGCGCTTGAGCATGCGTACAGCCGAACATTTCACACATGCGAAGGTTTACATCGAGCGTGCGGCCGGTCTCGGGATCATGGATGAAAATAGCATCGCCAGCGGCGTCGAAGATGGTACGAAAGCGTGTTTCGCTCTCGGCCAGTTGTTCAATGCGGTTTTGCACGGTCGCGGCCATGACATTGAAATTATCGGCGAGCAGGCCGACTTCGTCCTGACTGGTAATGGCAATCGGTGTCGAATAATCGGCGCTGGCGATACGACGTGTCGCGGCGACCAGGTCGGTGATATGGCGTGTGACAAGAAAGCCGGCACCCATCAGCAGCAGCATCGACAGCAAAATTGCAATGAAAACGATGGCGAAACTCTGCTGCAGGTTCGCGTTGCGCAAGGCAATCTGGTCGTCGAGCGACAGACCGAAGCGAACCGCGCCTACCGGGTTGTCATACAGGGAAATCTGCAGGGAAGTGTCGAAGGTCTGGTCGGCAAGTGCGCCGC
This sequence comes from Rhodocyclaceae bacterium, assembly GCA_013791905.1. Lineage (GTDB taxonomy): Bacteria > Pseudomonadota > Gammaproteobacteria > Burkholderiales > Rhodocyclaceae > Sulfuricystis. Next base: position 110,368 of record VMSX01000021.1, read on the forward strand.
TGATGCTGGCGTCCACAGGTGCGGTGTTCTGCAGCAGTTCCAGCGTGACCTCACCGGAACTTGCCAGCACCTCCCCATGAGCGTCGACGACGACGATGTAGCGCAGTCCGGCCAGTTCGGAGCCGGTCAGTTTGCGGATGACAGAGGTGATTTCGCTGTGATCGCGCTGGAACATCAGCCCGGCCAGTGCGGCGTCGAGCAGGGGCGCCAGGGCTTGGATCCGCACGCGAGTCTGCGATTCGAATGAGTTGTTCATCAGTCGATAGCTGTTGGCGAGCAGGAGCGCCAGCATGACCGACTGAATTAGCAGAACAATTACGACCAGCCTGAAGCGGATCGTGCGATACCAGGGTGTGGCAACTTCAGGATGCATCGATTCAGGGTTTCTCGAACACGGCGACAAACGGGTCGATGTGCTTCATGGTCGCCGCATCGAGAGGACGGAAATCGATCTGCTGCGTCTTGGCGAAGTAGGTGTGGCCATGAGGCGTTTCGGCAAAGCCGAACAATGCGTGCTGTAGTTGTTTCAGCGTCTCCGCACCGAGGCGCGGGTGGCCGAGCAGCAAAAACCCAGGAACGGGCGGCGAACGGTAAATCTCGCGCAGTTGCGAGCGCTGTGCAGCGGGGGCGCTGTCCCACAAGAGGGTGCCGGTTGCACCAGCGTCAGCTTCGCCACGCAGCACGGCGGTAAGTACATTGGAAAAGGTGGCGGTATCAATAAATTGCACGTTCTTGCCAAGCTCCAGACCGGTCTTGCCCAGCGCCTGGTTCATGATCTGGTAGGTCATCGACAACTGCGTACCGACGGCAAGCGAGCGGTTGTGCAAAGCGCCGAGGGATTCGACGGGCGAATTGTTCTTCGTCACGACGACGACAACGATCGGGTAACCCGTCTGCGCCAGCGGATGATAGCCATCGCGCTTTTCTGCGATCCGGCCCATGTGCGGTGCGGTGAAGATGATGTCGTATTCGCCGGCACGGGTGCGTTCGACAAATTTGCTGAAGTCGGGTGCCGAGCGCAGCGACACCGGTCGTCCTAGCACTTTGCTCAGATGAGTTTTCAGCGGGGCGAACTGCTCAACGGTCTGGCTGGGCGACAGGTAGGGATAGACGCCGAATACCAGTTCGCCGTGGTTGGCTGCCGCCAGCGGGGAGAACAACAGAACGGCTAGCGCACCGAGTAGCAGGCGCATGAACAATTGACGCACTTGCATCTTAACGCTTATCCTTTAGATATAGCAACTTCGCAGCATTTTGCCACAGTCGAGCAGTTGTTGGTGCCGCTACACGACTGTTTCAGTCTTTGCTCAGGCGCTTGAGCGCGTAGAGTTTGTCGAGTGCTTCACGCGGACTCAATGTGTCGGGGTCGAGTTCCGCTAGTGCTTCGATAACCGGATGCGACTCGGGTGCAAAAGTCGGCGCTGGTGGTGCGGCGGCAGCAGCGAACAGATCGGTTTGCGGCCCGGCTTGGGCTGCGCGGTTTTCCAGTTCAACCAGGCGCCGCTTGGCTTCGCGCAGGACCGCAGCTGGCACACCGGCCAGCGCGGCGACCTGTATGCCATAAGATTGCGAAGCGGGTCCCGCCTCGACGGCATGCAGGAACACCACTGACTTGCCGTGCTCGACGGCGTCCAGATGCACGTTGGCGCAGGCGGGGTGATCTTGCGCCAGGCGTGTCAATTCGAAGTAGTGGGTGGCGAACAGCGTCCAGGCGCGGTTCTTTTCGATCAGTTGGCGGGCAATGGCGAAGGCCAGCGCCAGGCCGTCGAAGGTGGAGGTGCCGCGCCCGATCTCGTCCATCAGCACCAGCGACTGGTCGGTGGCGCCATGCAGGATGGCGGCGGCCTCGGTCATTTCGACCATGAAGGTCGATCGTCCTGAGGCCAGATCGTCGGCCGCGCCGATGCGGGTGTGGATGGCGTCGATCGGCCCGAACCGGCAGCTTTGCGCCGGCACGAAGCTGCCGCAGTGGGCGAGCAGCACGATCAGCGCCGTCTGCCGCATGTAGGTGGATTTGCCGCCCATGTTGGGGCCGGTGATCAGCAGCATGCGGCGGGTCGGCGACAGGTCGAGGTCGTTGGCGATGAAACTGTCGACTTGACGTTCCACGACCGGATGGCGGCCGCCGACGATTTCCAGGCAGGGATAGTCGACGAATTCAGGCCGGCAGTAGTCGTAGCGTTGTGCCGCGGTAGCGAGGGCGGCGAGTCCATCGAGCTGCGCCAGCGCGCGGGCGATGCGCTGCAGTTCAGTGATGTGTCCGGCGAGGTCCGCCAGCAGTTCGTCGTAAAGTCGTTTTTCAAGCGACAGGGCACGTTCATTCGCGGACAGTGCCTTGTCCTCGAAGGCTTTCAACTCTGGCGTGATGTAGCGCTCGGCATTTTTCAGCGTCTGGCGGCGGCGGTAATCGTCCGGTATGCGGTCGGTATGGGCGTGGGAGACCTCGATGTAGAAGCCATGTACTTTGTTGTATTCGACCTTGAGGCTGTTGATGCCGCTGCGCGATTTTTCGCGGGCTTCGAGGTCGATCAGGTATTGCCCGCAATTGGTCTGAATGCCGCGCAGTTCGTCGAGGTCGGCGTCGAAGCCGGCGGCAATGGCGCCGCCGTCGCGCAGCAAGGCCGGCGGATCGACTGCCACTGTACGGTCGAGTCGCTCTAGGCAGGCGGTTGGGACGGCGAGATCCGCGCACAGTGTTTTCAACAGACTGCTGCGCTCGCCCTGAAGCGCCAGCAGGCAGGATATTTCGGGCAGGTGGCGCAAGGTTTCGCGCAGCGCGGCGAGTTCGCGGGGGCGTACGCTTTTGAGCGCGATGCGTGTGCCGATGCGCTCGGCATCGGCGCTGCCGTTCAGCACAGTGCCGAGTTTTTCCAGCAGCGCCATCTCGTCAGCGTCAAGCAGGGCGGCGATGGCGCCGTGGCGGAGGGCGGCGCTGGCGCGGTCGGTGAGCGGATGGTGCAGGCAGTGGCGCAGCCAGCGTGCGCCCGGCGCGGTTGCGCAACTGTCGAACAGCGACAGCAGCGTCGGCGCTGTCTCGCCACGCAGGGTCTCGGTGATTTCGAGGTTGCGGCGCGTCGCGGCGTCGAGCCTGAGCCAGCTCGATTCGTGTTCCACCTGCAAGCTAGTGACATGGGTGAGCGCCTGCAGCTGGGTGGCTTGGGCGTAACGCATCAATGCCCCGGCGGCGCCGAGGGCCAGAGCAGCCTCTGCCGTGTCGGGAATGAAGGCGGCCAGGTCGCGCGTGCCGAAGTGCGCGGCTAGCAGTTGCGCCGCGCTGGTCGTATCGAAATGCCAGTCGGGGCGTCGCCGCAAGCGGTTCGCACTGTCGTCGGATAGCGTCAATGTGTCCGCAGCGACCGTCTCGCCAAGCAGGATTTCCGCTGGTTTGAGTCGGGTCAGCTGGGCGGGCAGCGTGGCAGCGCTGGTTTCCAGCAGGCGCAGCTCGCCGCTGGCGAGATTTAGCCAGGCCAGCCCCACGCGTTGCCGCTCCACGCGAATGGCAAGCAGCAGGCTGTCGCTGCGGTCGTCGAGCAGGGCGGCGTCGGTCAGCGTGCCCGGTGTGACGACGCGCACGACGGCACGTTCCATCGGCCCCTTGCTGGTTGTCGAGTCGCCAATCTGTTCGCAGATCGCCACCGACTCGCCGAGTCTGACCAGCCGCCCCAGATACTGGTCGCAGGCGTGATAAGGCACGCCCGCCATCGGAATCGGCAAGCCGGCGGACTGCCCGCGCTTGGTCAGCGTGATGTCGAGCAGTCGCGCCGCTTTTTCGGCATCGGCGTAGAACAATTCGTAGAAATCGCCCATGCGGTAAAACAACAGCACGTCGGGATGCGCCGCCTTGAGACGCAGGTATTGCTGCATCATCGGTGTGTGGCCGGCGAAATCCACTGGCGGGGCGGCAGAAGCTCGGGTCATGCGGGGCGGAGTCGGAAAGGAGATGCGCCGGAGCGTTACATTGCAGAGCAGGAATTATACTGTCGGCCTTTCAGCTTCCCCGACCGACCGGCATGGCTTCCAGCATCATTGCAAAATTGGCACTGCGCCTGCTGCATGTATGGGTGCGGGTGCGGGTGTTTCCGGAAAATGCCGGGGAGCCCGAAACCTTGGCCGTCGACCCGGCGCTCCCGGTCTGTTATGTGTTGCGCGAAAGCTGGTGGTCAGATCGCCTGGTATTGCAGGATGCGGCACAGCGCGCCGGTCTGCCCGCTGTGGATGCGCCGCTCAGGGTCGCCGGGCGCCGTCTCGGCAGCGCCGACTTTTCCCTGAGCCGGGGATGGTGGTTGTTCGGCAGGGCGCGTGAGCAGTATGCCGCGCCCGCCAGGCTGACGCGCTTGATCGAGGCGCTGACGGCGGATGACACGGCGGATGTGCAACTCGTGCCGGTGACGGTATTGTGGGGGCGGGCACCCAAGCAGCAGGATTCAATTGTGCGCGCGCTGCTGGCCGAGTCATGGCACCGGCGGCATCCGCTTGGGCATTGGCTGGCGGTGCTGCTCCATGGGCGCCAGACCCATGTCCATTTCGGCCAGCCGCTCTCCCTGCGCACGCTGATCGAGGATGCGCCTGATGCGGCATTGGCCGGAAAAAAATGCGCGCGCGTGCTGCGCGCCCATTTCCGCCGTCAACGGGAAATGGCTATCGGCCCGGATGTTTCGCATCGCCATACCGAGGTGGAGGCCCTGCTGGAGTCGCCCGAGGTGAGCGCGGCCATGGCAGAGACGGCAAAGCGCGACAAGCTCAAACCCGAGGCAGTGCGCAAGCTGGCGCGACGCCATGCGCTGGCGATTGCTTCCGACTACTCCTATAGTGTCGTGCGCGCCGGCGAGCTGCTCCTCAACTGGCTGTGGACACGCCTGTTCGACGGTGTCGAGGTGCGCAATCTCGATGTCCTGACCCGTATCGCGGCTGGACAAAGCCTGGTTTACGTTCCCTGCCATCGTAGCCACATCGACTATCTGCTGATGTCGTATGTGATCTTCCACAACGGCCTGACGCCACCGTACGTTGCTGCCGGCGACAACCTCAATCTGCCGCTGATTGGCCAAATACTGCGGCGCGGCGGCGCATTCTTTCTGCGCCGCACCTTCAAGGGTGACCCGCTGTATGCAACGGTGTTCGCCGAATATCTGCACCGCATGCTGGCGCGCGGTTTCCCCATCGAGTTCTTCATCGAGGGGGGGCGCAGCCGCAGCGGTCGCATGCTGCCGCCCAAGGCTGGTTTGCTCGGCATGACGGTGCAGAGTTTTGTGCGCCGCCACGAGCGGCCGTTGGTTTTCGTGCCGGTGTATCTGGGCTATGAAAAGTTGCCTGAAGGCGCGAGCTTCGTCGATGAGCTCAGCGGCCAGCCGAAGCGCCGCGAGTCGCTGTGGAGCGTAATCTCTGCGGTGCGCGTATTGCGCCGTCATTTCGGCCAGGTTTATGTGAACTTCGGCGAGCCGCTATCCCTCGGCGACTGGCTCGATGAGCGGCATCCGGCCTGGCGGACGGCTGAAACGGAGTCTCCCGGAGAAAGCGACTGGCTGCGCGGCGCGGTCGGCGACATTGCCGGCGAACTGGTGCGGCGCATCAATGCCGCTGCACTGGTCAATCCGGTGAACCTGGTCGGCCTCGCCCTGTTGTCGACCCCCAAGGCGACCGCCGATGCTGCCGCACTGGCCCGCCAAATCGGCCATTTGCAGGCCTTTATCGATGCGGAACATACCGCCGCGCTTGCCGCGCCGGCCGATGGCGCAGCCTGCATCGCCGCTGCGCTAAGGCTCGGGGCGGTGCATCGCATCGAACATCCACTCGGCGCATTGATTGGTGCCAATACCAAGGAGGCGGCCCTGCTGGCCTACTTCCGCAACAACGTATTCCACCTGTTTGCCCTGCCGGCCCTGGTGGTCTGTCTGATCGTGCAGCACGGACCGCTGACCGAGAAACGCTTGCTGGAAACGCTGAGCGATCTGCTGGCGCTGATGCGCGACAGTCTCTACCTGCGCATGGTCGAAAAGGACCTGCCGGCGGCATTGGAAGAAGTGCTGGGAATACTGGTGGCACGCGGGTTGATCGAGCGGCATGGCGGCAACGTCAGCGAGCCGGCCGCCAATTCGGTGGCGCGCAGCGACCTGCTCTGGCTGGGCGAAATGTTGCGGCCGCAGATGGAGCGCTACTTTCTGGTCCTGATGCTGTTGCGGCATGGTGGCAGCGGCAACCTGACGCACGCGGCACTGCTTGAGCAAAGCGTCCTGCTGGCACAGCGTCTGGCTTTGCTGCATACGGGCAATACCCCGGAATTCGCCGACCGTCCCCTGATGGCCGCCCTCATCGATCATCTGCTCGACAACGGCATCCTGCGCCAAGAGGCAGCGGGCAAACTGGCCTTCGGCATGGCGCTGGAACGCGCAGCCGCTCAGGCCGAAGCTCTGCTGGCGCCGGATGCCAGTGAAATGATGCGGCGGCTGGTTTAGGCCCGCCCCCTCCCGCCCTCCCCCTCACGGGGGAGGTGACTGTTGTTTTGCCTACGGCCGCCGCTCTGCGGCTTAACGCCGGCAGAGCCGGCATTAGCCTTCGCCGCAACGGCGCGACTGCGTCGCTTGTTGTCACTGCGCTCGTCTATTACGGGGTGCGGGTGTTTACGGTCGGTGCGGATTGCGGCTGGCGCCGCGTGCCGCGTTTGCTTGGGGCGGCCCGGCGCAAACGCTACCGTGTGTTTCGTTAATGCGCGACAGTGCGCGTGGCGGCGACGCATTCCTTGACCAGATCCGGGCCGCGATAGACGAGGCCAGAGTAGATCTGCACCAGTTCTGCGCCGGCATCGAGCTTGGCTTTCGCCTTCGCGCCATCGACCACGCCGCCGGCGGCGATGATCGGCACTTCGCCGGCCAGGGCGGCGGCGAGTTTCCTGACCACCTGCGTCGACGCCTCGAACAGCGGCGCGCCGGACAGTCCCCCGGCTTCTGCGGCATTGGGCTGGCCGTTGACTTTGCTGCGGTCGAGCGTGGTGTTGGTGGCGATGACCGCTTCGATGCGATGGCGGCGCAGGGCGGCGGCGATAGTGCCGATCTGGGCGTCATCGAGGTCGGGCGCGATCTTCAGCGCGAGCGGCACATGACGACCATGTTGCTGGGCGAGTTCGGTCTGACGTGCCTTGAGAGCGCCGAGCAGGGCGTCGAGTTCGGTCTCGTCCTGCAAAGCGCGCAGGTTTTTGGTATTGGGGCTGGAGATGTTGACGGTGATGTAGCTGGCAAACAGATAGGCTTTTTCGAGGCCGATCAAATAGTCGGCTGCGGCGTTCTCGATGGGCGTGTCGGCATTCTTGCCGATGTTGATGCCGAGCACGCCCTTGAAGCGCGCTGCCCGGACATTGGCAATCAGCGCGTCGATGCCGTGATTGTTGAAGCCCATGCGGTTGATGATGCCCTCCACCTGCGGCAGGCGGAACATGCGCGGCTTGGGGTTGCCCGGCTGCGGGCGCGGCGTGACGGTGCCGATCTCGATGAAGCCGAAGCCCCAGCCAGCCAGTCCGTCAATCGCTTCGCCATTCTTGTCGAGGCCGGCCGCCAGACCGATGCGGTTGGGAAAGTCGATGCCCATGACGCGGGTCGGCGTGTCTGTGAGCGGGTGTCCGGCCGGGGCGAAAGGACTCTTGCCGAGTGCACGCAATGCGGCAATCGACATTTCGTGCGCTGTTTCGGGATCCAGGGCGAGGACGAAGGGTTTGACGAGGCAGTAGGGCAGCATGAAACGCATTCTACCGGGGCCGCAACCAAGGGAATTCTAATTATTTCTCTCTATGCTACGATTCAAATATTAGCTGACGAGAGGGCGGATGCGATGCGTAGGTTCAGGGTGTTTCTATATTGGCTGGGTTTGTGGTCAATGGTGTCCGGGGTGAATGCTGCGGACGTGGAGACACTGCCGTCGGTCAAGGTATACGTGCCAAAGGTTTGTCTGGCCTGTATCGAGTGGGCGCAGTATCTACGCCAAAACGGGTTTACCGTGACGCTTGACGATACGCAGGACATGGTCGCGATCAAGCGCCGTTACGGTATTACGGCCGATCTTGAAGCGCGCCATACTGCCGTGGTGGGTGGCTATTTTGTCGAAGGACACGTGCCGGCCGAAGATATCAAGCTGATGTTGCTGGAAAAACCCAAAGCGCTGGGCCTGGCAGTGCCGGGCGCACCACGCGGTGCTCCCGGTCTGGACGCCATGATCGGTACCGGGTGTGAAACCGGCTGCACCATACTGGAAGGGTCAGGGGTGAGCAACCGGGTGCGTCGCGAGCTGTACAACACTGTGCTGGTCAGCAGGAAAGGCAAGACCAGCGTATTTGCCCGTCACTGAGTTGCTTGTTTTGCGGGCGTGATTTCTTGATGGCTAAGTGCCACCGTGCCGGAGGTTATGGTTCCATCGGGAAACGGTCGCTGCTTCAGAAGCACTCCTGGCCAGCTTTACAGCCTTTGAGTACCCACAAGGAGATGATGCCGGCGACTTCGTCGGCGCGTACGCGCCGGGCGAGGCTGGGGACATCGCGCCCTTCCCTGGTTTTGATGAAGGGATCGGCGCCGGCCTTGAGCAGAAGCTTGGTGTGCTCGCTACGCGTGGCAAATGCCGCCATATGCAGGGCGGTGGCGCCGCTCTTGTCGCGCGCATTGACGAGGGCTCCTGCTGCCAACAGCGCTTTGAGCGGGCCACTGTCAGGGTTGAGTGCAGCCATGTGCAGCGGCTTGGAACCAAGGGTGGGGCTGGCGGCATCGCGCATCGCAGGATCAGCCTTGAGGATGCGTTCGACATCGGCTTGCGTCCCCATGCGTGCGGCATCGAGGATGGGAAGTTCATTCATGATGATCACACTGGTATCGGCGGCATTTGACAGGCCAGCGCCCAACACAAGCAAGGCGGCATAGAGGAAGGATTGAAACTGATGGCGTATGGTCACGGGTGATCCTTGATGTTATTAAAGAAATCTTATCTTGACATGAAAGTGACTGATTCGCATTGGGAGCGGAAATTTAAGCCGTTATTGCAAAAGTCGGCGTGACCGAAGGAAATCCCCTTTTAGGGACTGGCAGGACGGCAAGTTTACGGGTTTTCCCGCTGGTTTGATCTGGTCTTGTCAAGACGGCTTGGGGTACCATCAGTCTCGACTATCTGCTTATTCACATTGATCTAGAAAGGTAATACATGGCCCGCGCCGACCCCGCTGAACAGGCAATGATCCGGATGGAGTTGCGCCGGTTTATGGCCCGCTGCGACATGCAGGAAGGGCAGATCCGGCGCGCCGACAGCTTGCGCGAGGTGGCGCGCCTGACCAGCATCCAGTTGCCCTACAAACTCTCCAACGAAATCGAGGCGCGGGACGTCCAGCGGCGCGTGTCGCAGGTGGCCGAGGAACGCGCCCGCGAATTGATTGCCGAGCAGGTCGACGCTTTCAGACGGTCCGAGGGTGATTTTCAGGTCAAACTGCGTGGCAAGATGCGCGATGACTGGGCCAACCTGAGCGGGCAGCTGGCGCATCTGCGAAGCTGGGCGAACAGCCGGCTGCTGGTGGCAGAACAAAACCTCTAGCCTGCCGTTTCGAGCGGTTCCCAACGGCCCTCGCGCAGGGCTTCAAGCGGCCGGAATTGCGTCTTGTATGCCATCTTGCGACTGTGCTGAATCCAGTAGCCGAGGTAAAGGTGCGGCAGGCCCAGGTGCTGGCACTGGGCGATCTGCCAGAGTATGGCGTAGGTGCCGAAGCTCGCACCGCTGACATCCGGTTCGTAAAAGGTATAGACCGACGACAGGCCGTCTTCGAGCAGGTCGATGATGCTGACCATGCAGAGCGTGTCGCCCGCGTGGAATTCGATCAGGCGGCTATCGACATGCGTTTGCAGCAGGAAGTGGGCGTATTGTTCGCGATTGTCGTTGTCCATGCCGCCACCAGAGTGACGGGAAAACTGATAGCGCTGATAGAGCGCGTAGTGTTCCTCGCGGAAGGCCAGCGAGCGCTCGCGGGCGACGAGATTGCCATGCCGGGTCAAGGCGCGGCGCTGACTGCGGTTCGGTGCGAAGTCAGCGGTGGGCACCCGCACCGGCAGGCATTCGCGGCAGTTGTCGCACCACGGGCGATAGGTGAAGACACCGCTGCGGCGAAAGCCGATCTTGACGAGTTCGCTGTAGGTGGACGCATCGATCAGATGCGTGGGTGTGCAGACCTGCGAGCGGGCAACGCGGCCCGGCAGATAGGAGCAGCCGTAAGGCGCGGTCGCGTAGAACTGCAGCAGCGGGAAGGGGGGCAGATCGCGCAGGTGCGTCATGAACGCCCCCCCCCCTTCGCCCCCCTCGCGGGGGGTTCCAAACTGTTCGCTGGCGCTCGTTTATCACGGGGCGCTTCCCTTGACATGGGTGCGGGTTGCGGCTGGCGCCGCGTGCCGCGTTGGCTTGGGGCGGCCCGGCGCAAACGCTGTGTTTTCACGTTAAATCCTGAACTGCGTCTGCCGGCCAGCGACCGGGCGCGTCATCCATGGCGACGAGCGCCGCCAAACGCGCGAGAAAATCATCGCGGGGGATGGGGCGGGCGCCGAGCGTGGCGAGGTGTGCGGTTTCCATCTGGCAGTCAATTATGCCGAAATTGCGGCGCGTGAGAAACGTGCAGAGGTGGGCGAGGGCAATTTTCGACGCATCGTTGCGCTGCGAAAACATCGATTCGCCAAAAAATGCCCGGCCAATCGCGATGCCGTAAAGCCCGCCGACGAGTATGTCGTCATGCCAGGTTTCGACGCTGTGGGCATAGCCGAGCGTGTGGAGTCGCCGGTAGGCTAGCTGCATTTCCGCGCTGATCCAGGTGCCGGACTGGCCGGAACGGGGCGCTCTGGCACAGGCGCCGATCACCTGGTCGAAAGCGGTGTCGAGCCGAACCGTGTAATCGCCATGCCGCAGTGTTCTGGCCAGCGAGCGCCTGATCTTGAGTTGGTCGGGAAACAACACCATGCGCGGATTTGGGCTCCACCACAAAACTGGTTCGCCGGGCGAATACCAAGGGAAGATGCCTCGTTTGTAGGCCGCGAGGAGGCGTTGCGGCGACAGATCGCCGCCAGCGGCCAGCAGTCCGTTCGGTTCAGACAGGGCGGTGGAGATCGCTGGAAAACCCGCGTCGATTTCCAGCCATGGAATCATGCGATTTGACGGAATGCGACAACATGGTCGACATCCAGCCGGATGCCGATCTTTTCGCCGATGGCGTGGTTGTGGTGCGAAGGCACCAGTGACAGCACCTGAATGCCGGAGTCGAGTCGCAGGGTATAGAGGAATTCGGCGCCGCGGAAGGTCTTGGCGACGACCTCGGCCTGGGTCTGAGCGGCATCGTCATGCACGACGTCATCAGGCCGTAGCAGAATGTCGAGGGCGCAACCCTTGCCGCAGGCGAGGCAGGAACTGGTGCATTCGAGCGGCAGCTTGCTGTCGAGGGCTCCGAGCTCTATTTCGACGGTCTGGCGGTCGATGACCTGTCCCGTCAGGAAGACGCCCTGGCCGACGAAATCGGCGACGTGGCGCGTCGCCGGGCGATGATAAAGGTTATAGGGTGTATCCCACTGCTCGATGCGCCCGGCATGCATGATGCCCACTTGGTCGGCGACGGCGAAGGCTTCATGCTGGTCGTGGGTGACAAGGATGGCGGCGGTGCCGGTCTGCTTGAGGATGTCGCGGACTTCGAGCGAGAGCCGCTCGCGCAGTTCGACATCGAGGTTGGAGAACGGCTCATCGAGCAGCAATAGGTGCGGGCGCGGCGCCAGCGCGCGTGCCAGCGCGACGCGCTGCTGCTGACCGCCGGAGAGTTCGTGCGGGTATTTCTCGCCCTGTCCCGACAGGCCTACAATCCCCAGCAATTCGTCGACACGCCGTCCCGCCAGCGCCGACTTTTCGCGCAAGCCAAAACCGATGTTGCCGGCAATGGTGAGGTGCGGGAACAGCGCGTAGTCCTGAAATACCATGCCGATGTTGCGCTTTTCGGGCGGCACTTGGCGGTCGGGTGAGCCAACCGTCACATCGCGCAGGCGAACGCTGCCCTGGGTCGGCGTTTCGAAGCCGGCGATCAGCCGCAACACGGTCGTCTTGCCGCAACCCGAGGCGCCCAGCAGGCAGCCGATTTCGCCGTCGGCGAGGCTCAGGGAGAGGTCGCGCACCACGGGATGGTTGCCGTAGGCATGACTGATGCAGTCAAGGGTGAGCAGGGACATGGGCGCTAATGGCTAAAGAGGTAATTGAGAGTCGCTCTCAATTATAATCTTCCTCCCTGCCTTCGTTGCCCCTGCCTCCCCGTTCCCTGTGCGTTCTCCACTGGTTGTTTTTACGACGCTGATCGGCTTGCTCGTTGCGCTGCCGGTGCTGTCCGTTGCTGCCAACCTGTTCGCCGGCGACACCGGGGCAACCTGGAGCCATCTGGCGGCGACCGTGCTGCCCGAGTACATCGTCAATTCCTTGCTGCTCTCTGTGGGCGTTGGCCTCGGCGTTGCGCTGGTGGGCGTGGCAACGGCGTGGCTGACATCGATGACGGACTTTCCCGGCCGGCGCGTGTTCGACTGGGCGCTGTTGCTGCCGCTGGCGATGCCGGCGTATGTCATGGCCTATGTGTATACCGACCTGCTGCAGTTCGTTGGACCGCTGCAGACCATGCTGCGCGAGACTTTCGGCTGGGGGCGCGGCGATTACTGGTTCCCGGAAATTCGCAGCCTCGGTGGAGCCAGCCTGATGTTCATCTGCGTGCTCTATCCCTATGTTTATCTGCTCGCCCGCACGGCCTTTCTCGAACGCGGCTCGGGTACTTTCGAGGCGGCGCGCAGCCTGGGGCTTTCATCCTGGCAGGCGTTTTATCGCGTCTCGCTGCCGCTGGCGCGGCCGGCACTGGCGGCGGGTGTGGCACTGGTGCTGATGGAGACGCTGGCCGATTACGGCACGGTGGCGTACTTCGCCGTGCCGACCTTCACCACCGGGATTTACCGTGCCTGGTTCGCCCTGGGCGATCGCGTGGCGGCGGCGCAACTGGCCGGTGCATTGCTGACCTTTGTGCTTTGTCTGCTGGCACTGGAGCGCATCAGTCGCGGGCGCGCACGCTTCCACGAAACCGGGCGGCGGCGCAGTGAACGGCGGTCGCTTGAAGGCGCCCGCGCCTGGCTGGCCAGCCTGGTTTGCCTGCTGCCGCTGTTACTGGGCTTTCTCCTGCCCGGCGCCTTGTTGCTCAGGCTGACCCTGGCTGGCGGGGACAGCGAATTCGGTTTGCGTTACGGCGTGCTGGCCTGGAACAGCCTGATGGTGGCTGGCATCAGCGCCGTGCTGGCGGTGTTGCTGGCGGTGCTGCTGGCCTATGGCCTACGGCTGGCGCAGGCACAACAAAGTGTGCAAGGGGTGGCTTGGGGCGCGCAATTTTCGCGCATGGCCAACCGCATCGTCGGGCTCGGCTATGCGGTGCCGGGTTCGGTGATTGCGGTCGGCGTGCTGATTCCCGTAACCCGACTCGACCACTGGTTGGCATCTGTCTGGCTCGATGTGTCCGGTCAAAGTCCGGGACTATTGCTGACCGGCGGCGTGGCGGCACTGATCTACGCTTACTTGGCGCGCTTTTTGGCGATCGCCCTGCATACGGTCGAATCCGGGCTGCTGCGCGTGACGCCGAGCATGGATGCGGCCGCCAAGAGCCTCGGCTGCGCGCCGGGGGAAGCGCTGCGCCGCGTGCATCTGCCGCTCTTGCGCGGCAGCCTGTTTTCCGCCGGCCTGCTGGTGTTCGTCGATGTGATGAAGGAACTGCCGGCCACGCTGGTGATGCGCCCCTTCAACTTCGATACGCTGGCGACACAGACCTTCACGCTGGCGTCGGATGAACGGTTGGCGGAAGCCTCGACGGCAGCGCTGGCGATTGTCGCCGTCGGGCTCGTGCCGGTGTTTCTGCTGGCGCGACAGATTGCCGCCGGGCGCGACGCGAAGACGGCTTGCTGACGCCGTCCCGCCAGCGCCGACTTTTCACGTGAAAGACGTAGCGTTTGCGCCGGGCCGTCCCAAGCAAACGCGGCACGCGGCGCAGCCGCAATCCGCACCCAAGCCACAATAAGTGCGCCCCGTGATACACGAGCGCAGCGAACCGTCCAGAACCCCCCGAGAGGGGGGCAAAGGGGGGCGGGTGACTATCTCCAGCCGACCCGGTCGTAAATCTTCTGGGCGAGGGTGGCGTTCTTCGCCAGCGTGCCGATCGGCAGAGCGTCGGCCTTGTACTTGCCCAGCGCGTTGAGCGCCGTGTTGTTGGTTTTCACGGTCGGCACGACCGGCGTTTCGTTATTGCCATCGGCGAAATAGATCTGCGCTTCGTCCGAAGCGAGATATTCGAGGAACTTCACTGCGGCCTCCTTATTCGGTGCGGTCTTCAGCATGCCGCCGCCGGAGATGTTGATGTGCACGCCCTGCGATTGCTGGTTCGGCCAGATGACGCCGACCTTTTCCGCGATGGCGCGATCTTCCGGTTTGTCCGAACGCATCAGGCGTACCAGATAGTAGGTGTTGGAAATCGCCACGCCGCATTCGCCGGCCGCCACGGCCTTGATCTGGTCGGTATCGCCGCCCTTTGCCGGCCGTGCGAAGTTGGCGAATACGGCCCTGGCCCAGGCTTCGGCTTTCTGTTCGCCATGGTGCGCAATCAGCGAGGAAAGCAGTGAAAGATTGTATGGATGCGAGCCTGAACGGCTGCATACCTGGTCCTTGAATTTCGGCCCGGCCAGATCCTCGTAATTGCGCAGGTCTTCCGGCTTCACGGTGCTCTTGTTGTAGATCAGCGTGCGTGCCCGCGTCGAAAAGGCGAACCAGTCATTGGTGCGCAGATGGGCGGGGATGCGCGCTTCGAGTACTTTCGATTTCACCGACGCGAACAAACCCAGTTCGTCGGCCTTGGCGAGGCGCGCGGCATCGACAGTGAGGAACACATCGGCCGGGCTGTGGATGCCCTCGTTCTTGATGCGCTCCAGTAGTTCGTCTTCCTTCGCCTCGATGCGATTGATCTTGATGCCGGTCTGCTTGGTGAAATTGGCGTATAGCGCCTCGTCGGTCTGATAGTGGCGCGCCGAGTAAAGGTTGAGTTCCTTGTCGGCAGCGTGGATGGCGGGGCTGACCAGAGCGGCCAGCAGCAGGGAAATTGCGGTGAGTTTCATTGAATGCTCCGATTGTGGGCAGGTGAGAAAAGTGGTTTGATGCCCGTATATTATCAGAATAAGAATGATTCTCAATCACAAAAGTTCAGATAGTAATCCGGATGTAAGGTGGGCGTAATTCCCTTGGATATAATCAACTGAAATTAGAGGGTATTTAGCGAGGAGACACTGATGACTTTCAATGCTTACTTGATTCAGCAGGACGAGGGCAAGGTTTCCGCCGGTTTTGTCGATATGTCGGAAGACCAACTCGATCCCGGCGAAGTGACGATTGCGGTGGCGTATTCGGGCGTGAACTACAAGGATGCCTTGGCCGCCACCGGGGCTGGCCGCATCATCCGGCGTTTTCCTTGCGTCGGCGGGGTCGATCTGGCCGGCACGGTGGTCACTAGCACCGACCCGGCGTTTGCACCCGGCGACCAGGTGCTGGCGACCAGTTACGACATCGGCGTCGCGCATCACGGCGGCTTTGCCGAAACTGCGCGCGTGCCGGCAGCCTGGGCCATCAAGCTGCCACCCGGTCTGAGCCTGCGCGATGCCATGGCGATCGGCACAGCGGGCTTCACAGCCGGTCTGGCGGTCGTGCGCATGGAACATGATGGACTCAAGCCCGAGAATGGGCCGGTGGTGGTTTCCGGTGCGACCGGCGGGGTTGGCAGTATCGCCGTCGAGATTCTCGCCAAGCGCGGCTATCAGGTGCATGCGCTGACCGGCAAGGCCGACGCAAGCGACTACCTCAAACAGTTGGGCGCCAGCGAAGTAGTGCTGCGCTCCAGTCTCGATCTGGGCAAAATCAAGGCGCTCGACAAGGCGCTGTGGGCCGGCGCGGTCGATAACCTCGGCGGCGATGTACTGTCATGGATGACCAGTACCATGCAGATCGGCGGCACGCTGGCCAGCATCGGCCTCGCCGCAAGCATGGACTACAAAACCACGGTGGCGCCTTTCATCCTGCGCGGAGTCTCGCTGCTCGGCATTGATTCGGTCAATTGCCAGATGCCGGTGCGCGCCGAGGTATGGCGGCGTCTCGGCAGCGATCTCAAGCCTGACCATGTTATTGCGCAAGCACGCGAGATTGCTTTCGGTGAATTGCCGGGAGTCTTCGATGATTTCCTGAAGGCGCGCGTCAAGGGTCGCGTCGTCGTCCGCATTAAGCCGTAATAAGCCCACCCCGCAAACCTCGCTACGCTCGGTTCTCCCCTCAAGGGGCCAAGAAACTCTTGGGGCGGCCCGGCGAGTTTCTTGAAAGGAAAGCAAGCATGACGAAGTACAGCGATTTTTACCGCCGTTCGATTGATCAGCCCGATGCGTTCTGGGCGGAGCAGGCGCAACTCGTCGATTGGCAGACGCCGCCTTCGACCATCTGCGACTATTCGCGCCCCCCCTTCGTCAAGTGGTATTCCGGCGGCCGCACCAACCTGTGCCATAACGCCGTCGACCGCCACGCCGCGACACGCCCGGATGACCGCGCGCTGATCTACATCTCGACGGAGACGAACGAAGAAAAGATCTACAGCTTCGCCGAACTCAAGGCCGAAGTGATGCGCATGGCCGCGATCATGCAGTCGCTGGGCGTGACCAAAGGCGACCGCGTGCTGATCTACATGCCGATGATCGCCGAAGCGGCTTTCGCCATGCTGGCCTGCGCACGCATCGGCGCCATCCACTCGGTGGTGTTCGGCGGCTTCGCCTCCGGTTCGCTGGCGACGCGCATCGACGATGCACAGCCGAAACTGGTGGTTTCCTCCGATGCCGGCATGCGCGGCGGCAAGGCCGTGCCGTACAAGCATTTGCTGGACGAGGCAATCAAGCTCGCCAAAGCCAAGCCCGAAAAAGTGCTGATGATCGACCGCGGCCTCGACAAGGGCTTCAGCAAGGTGGCGGGCCGCGATGTCGATTACGCCTCCCTGCGCGCCGAGCACATGAACGCCGAGGTGCCCTGCGAATGGCTGGAATCCTCCGAGCCGTCCTACATCCTCTACACCTCCGGCACCACCGGCAAGCCCAAGGGCGTGCAGCGTGACACCGGCGGCTACTGCGTCGCGCTGGCGTCCTCAATGAAGCACATCTTTACCGGCTTTGCCGGCGAGACGATGTTCTCCACCTCGGACATCGGCTGGGTGGTGGGCCACAGCTATATCGTCTACGGTCCGCTGATCGCCGGCATGGCCACCATCATGTATGAAGGCACCCCATTACGGCCCGATGCCGCCGTCTGGTGGAGCATCGTCGAAAAGTACAAGGTCAATGTGATGTTCTCGGCACCCACCGCCGTGCGCGTGCTCAAGAAACAAGATCCGGCCTTCCTCAAGAAGCACGACCTCTCATCCCTCAAGCATCTGTTCCTCGCCGGCGAACCGCTCGACCAGCCGACCCATGAATGGATCGCGAATGCACTGAACCTGCCGGTGATCGACAACTACTGGCAAACCGAAACCGGCTGGCCGATGCTGTCCACCGTGCGCGGAATTGAAGACACCAAGATCAAGTTCGGTACGCCGGCCTTTCCGGTCTTTGGCTTCAACCTCAAGATTTTCCGCGAGGACGGCACTGAGTGCGCGGCTAACGAGAAGGGCATTGTCGGCGTCGTGCCGCCGCTACCACCCGGTTGCCTGTCGACCGTGTGGGGGCAGGACGAGCGTTTCGTCAGCACCTATTTCAGCCTGTTCAAGGACCCGCTGGTCTATTCCTCGTTCGACTGGGGCATCCATGACGAGGAGGGGTACCACTACATCCTCGGCCGTACCGACGACGTCATCAACGTCGCCGGCCATCGTCTCGGTACGCGCGAAATCGAAGAAGCCATCCAGGCGCACCCGGCAATCGCTGAAGTCGCCGTGGTGGGCGTCGCCGACCAGCTGAAAGGGCAGGAGCCGATGGCCTTCGCCGTCGTCAAGGACCCGGCGAAGACCGCCACCCCCGAACTGCGCGCCGCCCTGGAAGCCGAGGTCAAGAAAACCGTTGACGGCATCCTCGGCGGCATCGCCCGGCCCAAGCATGTGCATTTCGTCACCAGCCTGCCCAAGACCCGCTCCGGAAAGATGCTGCGCCGTTCGATCCAGGCGCTCGCCGAAGGTCGCGATCCGGGTGACCTGACCACGCTTGACGATCCATCGACGCTGGAACAGGTCAGGGCGGCATTGAAGAAGTAATTTCACCTCGCCAGAAGGAACAAAACTGATTCCGCGCGTGGACGCGGCGCAAGATTCGGGTAGAATGCGCCGCTTCAATTTGTAGGCGCGTAGCTCAGCTGGTTAGAGCACCACCTTGACATGGTGGGGGTCGTTGGTTCGAGTCCAATCGCGCCTACCAAATACCTTGGTAGAAGCAAACATTCTGCCTTCGATGAAACCGCCCCCGGGCGGTTTTTTCGTTCACGCCAGCGGAACGAAAAAAAGACCCTGTGTTCGGCCAAACGCAAGATGGATAGTCCGTTTCGCAAACATTGATATTTTTGAGGCTCTGAAAGTCGGCAGCGGCCGTGCACATCTGCGCTGGATTAGTCATTCATATATATGTACGATATCCCTTGACCTGAATTTTGTGTGATCATAGGGGCGGCGCATACAAGACATAATCAGCGCCCGGCCTAAGCCGCAAAGTGCTGCGCGGTGCGCGGACCAATAAGAATGTCTGGAGAGACGAGGAGACAGATTTGCCCAAGGCGGTAGTTCCTTCCGTATTGAAGGGTGCGCGTTTGCTGGATGTGGTGGCCGCATCCCGCAATTCCCTTTCGCTAGCGGAACTCAGCCAGAGGCTCGATCTGCCCAAGAGCAGCGTATTGAGTTTGTGCACCAGCCTGACCCAAGTAGGGTTGCTGACCCGCTTCGACGATGGCAGCTATCATCTGGGTACGCATCTGGTCGATCTGGCGCATGCTTATCTGTCGCGCACCGATTTGACCCAGGAGTTTGCCCGGGCCTGGGACTCTTTGCATTCGATGCCGGGAGAGTCGGCCGTGCTTGCCGTGCTCGACGGCACCGATGTGGTGTATGTGGCCTGCCGGAACGGGAGCCAGCCATTTTCGCTGACCTACCGCATCGGCATGCGCCTGCCGGCCCACTGTACTGCTTCGGGAAAGGCCTTGTTGAGCACCATGTCCGACGAGCGCGTGCGCCAGTTGTATCGGGGCAAGAAGCTGGAACGCCTGACCAGCCATAGCCGTACCAGCCTCAAGACGCTGCTGGCCGATCTGGCATCCGTACGCGCCCATGGCTATGCTGTCGATGATGAAGAGACCCGCGAGGGCATGTGCTGTTACGGTGCACCGGTCTTCGACGCTACCGGGCGACAGGCTGTGGCCGCCGTGGCCCTCAGCATGATGAAGACGGCCAGTTCGCCGCGAGAAGGTGACCTCGCCGTCAAGACCGTGCATGAACTGGCCGCACTGATGTCGCGTCGGTTGGGTATGATGTCCGACAGGAGTTGAAAATCCATTGTTCTGCAATAATGCCAATAAACAAATTCGTCAATCAGGATGCGGTTCACTATCCTGTACAGGTCGATAATCCCGCTTTACCCACAAACCATGAGGAGAGAAACATGGAGCTAGAAAAGCAAGCTAATCAACCAGTAGTCAAGGAAGAAGGGGCGGCACGCCGCAAGTTCCTCAAGGCGGCAGTCGGCGGTACCGCGGGCGCGGCAATTGCCGGCTTCCCGATGATCTCCGTCGCGCAATCTCCGATAGTATTCAAGATGCAAGGTGCCTGGGGTGCCAAGGACGTTTTCAACGAGATGGCCGAGGAATACGTCAAGCGCGTCAATGAAATGGCCGGCGGCCGTTTGCGCATCGACTATCTGATCGGCGGAGCGGTGGTGAAACCCTTCGAAGTGATGGAGGCGACGTCCAAGGGCGTGATCGATGGCGCGCACTCGGTTGCGGTCTATTGGTATGGCAAGAGCAAAGTGGCTTCGCTGTTCGGTTCTGGCCCGATCACCGGCTGCGACGCCGCCCAGAACCTGGCATGGATTCACAAGGAAGGGCAGCCTTTCTACGAAGAGTTGATGAAAAAACTCGGACTTGATGTGGTCGGCTTCTTCGCCATGCCGATGCCGACGCAACCGCTGGGCTGGTTCAAGAAGCCGATCAAGTCGGCTGCGGAACTGAAGGGCCTCAAGTACCGCACCGTGGGTCTGGCCGCCGACCTGATGCAGGAACTTGGCGCCAAGGTGACGCAGTTGCCGGGCGGCGAGATCGTGCCGGCGATGGAACGTGGCGTGATCGATGCCTTCGAGTTCAACAACCCGACCTCCGACCGTCGTTTCGGCGCTCAGGACGTGGCCAAGAACTATATGATGGGCAGTTATCACCAGGCGATGGAGTTTTTCGAAATCATCTTCAACAAGAAGAAATACGACGCGCTGCCCAAGGATCTGCAGGCACTGTTGAAGTACTCGGCCGAGGCTGCGTCCACCTCCAATTTCGCGCTGGCGATGGACAACTACTCGCGGGACCTGCAGGAACTGAAGACCAAGGAGAAGGTGAATATCCTGCGCACGCCGCAAGATGTCTTCGACGTGCAGATCAAGGCCTGGGACAAGATCGTCGCGCGGCTTGAAGCCGAGGATCCCTTCTTCAAGAAGGTGTGGGAATCGCAGAAGGCGTGGGCCAAGCGAGTCGGCTACTATCACTTCTTCAACGAGGCCAACTACAAGTTGGCTTATGAGCATATCCACGGCAAGCTCGGCTTCTGATCGGACGCCTTCACTTAATGTAGTTATGTAAAACCACGGCGGGTGGTGCTTCGGTACTCCCCGCCGCGATTCATAGAGCGGATCCTTATGTCCATTCAATCGCTGCTGCATGGTATCGATCAGTTGTCGAAATCGGTCGGCCATGCTTTCGCATGGTGCATCGTCGTCCTGACGCTGGGCACCTGTTACGAAGTTTTTGTTCGCTACGTGTTGAACGACCCAACCAGTTGGGCCTTCGACATGAGCTATATCCTCTATGGCGGACTATTCCTGATGTCGGGCGCCTATGCCTTGTCGCGTGGCGCCCATGTGCGCGGTGACGTTTTCTACCGGCTGATGCCGCCCCGGGTACAGGGCAGACTGGAACTCGTACTCTATGTCATCTTTTTTTTCCCCGGCATCATTGCCCTGATGTACTCGGGATGGACCTACGCCATGGATTCTTTCCGCATTGGCGAGGTGAGTGTCAATAGTCCGATCGGTGTGCCGATCTGGCAACTCAAAATGATTATTCCCGCTGCTGGCGCGCTGCTGGCCCTGCAGGGCGTGGCCGAGATGCTGCGCTGTATTGTCTGCATCCGGACCGGCGAATGGCCGGAGCGGCTGCACGATGTGGAAGAAATGGAAGCTGAAGTATTGCGCAAGGCCGCAGAGGCAGATGATCAATCGGATAACGACGCGGCTCAGCCGGGAGTAACGAAATGACGGACCCGCAAATTGCCCTGTTGATGCTGGGCTCATTCATTTTCGTCATTTTGCTGGGTTTCCCGATCGCCTTCACGCTGATGGCGATGGGCGTCGGCTTCGGCTATTACGCCTACTTCCAACCCGATCAGGCCTTCTTCGACAGCCGGGTGTTCTACCTGCTGACGCAGAACACCTTCAGCGTCATGAACAATGATGTGCTGACGGCGATACCCCTATTCCTGTTCATGGGTTACATCGTCGAACGAGCGAACATCCTGGACCGCCTTTTCTACAGCCTGCAGGTTGCGTTTCGCGCGGTACCGGGCTCCATGGCGGTGGCGGCACTGATCACCTGCACGTTGTTCGCCACCGCGACCGGCATTGTCGGCGCCGTGGTGACGCTGATGGGCCTGCTCGCCTTGCCGGCCATGCTCAAGGCCGGCTATGACCAGAAACTTTCGACGGGCGTCATCGCCGCCGGCGGCACCCTGGGCATCCTCATCCCGCCCTCGATCATGCTGATTGTCTATGGTGCTACTTCGGCGGTTTCGGTGGTCAAGCTCTATGCCGCCGCTTTGATTCCAGGCGTGCTGCTGGCCACCCTCTACATGGTTTATGTGGTGACGCGGGTGGTGATAAATCCCTCGCTGGCGCCAAAAGTGCCACG
The DNA here is from genome assembly GCA_013791905.1 of Rhodocyclaceae bacterium. Taxonomy (GTDB): domain Bacteria; phylum Pseudomonadota; class Gammaproteobacteria; order Burkholderiales; family Rhodocyclaceae; genus Sulfuricystis. The sequence goes on from VMSX01000021.1 coordinate 132,574, forward strand.
TTCGGAAATTGAGGGCATCACTCGGCTCCAAGTCGTCATGATGCTGCTCAAGGCTTTTGTGCCGCTGGCGGTACTGATTCTGTCGGTGCTGGGCGCCATCCTGTTCGGCCTGGCCACGCCGAGCGAAGCGGCGGCGATCGGCGCACTGGGCGGAACGCTGCTGGCGGCGGCCTATCGTGCCCTGACCTGGGGACGCCTCAAGGAAGCGGTGTTCCTGACGGCGCGGACTACGGCCATGGTCTGCTGGCTGTTCGTCGGTTCCTGGACCTTCTCGTCGGTATTTTCCTACCTCGGTGGGGAAGGACTGATCAAGGATTTCGTGTTGAGCCTGGATCTGAACACCCTTACTTTCCTGCTCCTGACCCAGCTCATCATCTTCATACTCGGTTGGCCGCTCGAGTGGAGCGAGATCATCATCATCTTTGTGCCGATCTTCCTGCCGTTGCTGGGACACTTCGACGTCGATCCGCTTTTCTTCGGCATCCTGATTGCGCTCAACCTGCAGACCTCGTTCCTCACTCCACCCATGGCAATGTCAGCCTTTTACCTGAAAGGCGTGGCGCCCAAGCACGTCCAACTGGTGACCATCTTCAAGGGCTGCCTGCCTTTCCTGGGTCTGGTGTTCGTAACTATGGCTGCTGTGTATATTTTCCCGCAGCTGGTCTATTGGCTGCCCGATCTGCTGTATGGCAACTGATACACAGAGACACGGAAACGCCATGGATAAACTCAACTGGCTCGGCGCGCGGCAGGCGGCACAAGGGGTCCGGGACGGATTGTTTTCTTCCGAAGACCTGGTGCAGGCCTGTATCGATCACATCCAGGCCCGTGAACCCGAGGTGCAGGCCTGGGCATTTTTCGATCCGGAACATGCCATCGGGCAGGCGCGCAGAGCCGACGAATGGCGGGCTGCCGGCAAACCGCTGGGGCTGTTGCACGGTGTTCCGGTGGGCATCAAGGACATCATCGATACCGGCGACATGCCGACCGAGGACGGCACCCCCCTGCATGCCGGACGCACGCCGTGGCATGACGCCAAGGTGGTTGATCTCCTGCGTGCCGCCGGAGCGGTCATCATGGGCAAGACGGTGACCACCGAACTGGCGACCTATGCACCGGGCAAGACGCGCAACCCGCACAATCCAGAGCACACGCCCGGAGGGTCATCGAGCGGTTCTGCAGCGGCGGTGGCCGACGGCATGGTGCCGCTGGCATTGGGTACCCAGACCAATGGTTCATTGATCCGGCCGGCCGCCTATTGCGGCGTGTTCGGCTTCAAACCCAGCCGTGGCCTGATCTCGCGGCAGGGCATCCTGTGCCAATCGGTTCATCTGGATCAGCCGGGTGGTTTTGCGCGCAGCGCCGAGGACCTGGCCTTGCTGGGTGAGGTGCTGTGTGTTTACGATGCCGATGAGCCGGGCATGGTGCCGCGCGCCAGTCTGCCCCTGCAACGGGTCTGCGATGAAGAGCCACCGTTGCCACCCAAGCTGGCGTTCATCAAGACGCCGTTGTGGCCGCAGGCTGACGCAGATGTGCAGGACGGCTTCGGCGAACTGGTGGAACATCTCGGCGAACATGTTGGCGAGTTCGTAATGCCCGACTCGGCCGCGAAGGCGCTTGACTGGCACGTTACGATCATGGAGGCGGAGATCGCTTCCAACTACGCGGCCGACTATGAGCGCGGCGCCGCCCAGATGTCTGCCTCGCTACGTGAGCAGATAGTGCGCGGGCGTCGCATTACGGCGGTTGATTACCTGCAGGCCTTGGCGCGCATACCGCTGGTGACTGAGGCGCTTGACGAGGTCTTCGATCGTTACGATGCCATCCTGACCCCGGCGGTTGCCGGAGCCGCACCGCACGGGTTGGACTCCACGGGCAGCCCGATGTTCTGCACGCTCTGGAGCTATTGCGGCATGCCGGCCATCAGCCTGCCTCTGCTGCAAGCCGGCAACGGATTGCCGGTGGGTGTGCAACTGGTTGGTCGGGTCGGTGACGATGCCCGTCTGCTGAGAACGGCACGCTGGCTGGTCGGAATGGTCGCGTAACAATGAATGTGTGGAAAGTGAGGGTGCAATGAACTTCAAAGCGTTTGCCGGATTAATCGGCTTGTTGTTGCTGTTGGGCTTCCTGCTGCCGCCAGTAATCAAGCTCAAGAATATTGCGCTGGGCGTGGTGGTATTGATCGGTGTGGGGATGGCCGTCTACGAATTCATCGAGACACTGCGTAGCCCGGACGACTGAAAGGTATCCGCATGAAAGACAAGATATTGGTTAGTCGGGCGGTTTTCCCGGAGGTGATCGAGCGGCTCGGCGCGCATTTCGAGGTCGATTATCACGACGCGGATGCAGCATTGCCGCCATCCCAGTTGGCGGCGCGCCTGGCTGACAAGCAGGGTGCCCTGACCCTGATCTCCGATCGCATCGATGCGGCAGTGCTGGCTGGTGCGCCTGGCCTCAAGGCCGTCTGCAACGTTGCCGTCGGTTACAACAACCTTGATCTGGCCGCACTCAGTCGGGCCGGCGTCATGGCCACCAACACGCCCGGCGTGCTCGATGACACGACCGCCGACATTGCCTGGGCGCTGATTCTGTCATCGGCACGCCGTGTGGTTGCCGCCGATAAATGGGTGCGCGCCGGCCAGTGGGCCGGCTGGAAGTTTCACGACGATTGGCTCGGCAATGATGTGCATCACGCCACGCTGGGCATTCTTGGCATGGGTCGCATTGGCCAGGCCGTGGCGCGGCGTGCCTCTGGTTTCGAGATGCAGGTGATTTATCACAATCGCTCACGCTTGTCGGAAGCTGACGAGCGCGCCTGCAACGCCAAATGGGTGGAGAAAGATGCCCTGCTCAAGCAGGCGGACTTTCTGGTGCTGATGTTGCCTTACTCGCCGGCAACGCATCATGCCATTGCAGCGCCTGAGCTGGCCTTGATGAAGCCGACCGCACACCTGATCAACGTCGCGCGCGGCGGCATCGTCGACGATGCGGCGCTGATCGAGGCCTTGCAGCAAAAGCGTATTGCCGGAGCCGGCCTGGACGTGTTCGAGAACGAGCCGGCCCTGGATAAGAGATTCTTTGCGCTCGATAACGTCGTGTTGACGCCGCATATCGGGTCGTCGTCGCGGGCAACGCGTATGCGCATGGCCATGCTTGCCGCCGATAACCTGATCGCTGCCCTGACCGGGCAGCGTCCCCCCAACCTGCTTAATCCGGAAGTGCTTGGCGCCTGAGCGAAGCCCGCTGGGGCGCCGCCGGATCAGTGCGTCGGCATGATGAAGGGGTTGGCGGAAAGCTCCCCTTGTTGCGGCCAACGCGCGGTCATGGTCTTCAAGCGCGTATAGAAGCGCACGCCCTCGGGGCCGTGAACCGAATGGTCGCCGAACAAGGAGTGCTTCCAGCCGCCGAAGCTATGGAAAGCCATGGGCACCGGGATCGGCACGTTGATTCCGACCATGCCGACGGAAATCCGTCGCGAGAACTCGCGCGCCGTGTTGCCGCTACTGGTGAACACGGCGACACCGTTGCCGAACTCGTGAGTGTTGATGAGGTTGATGGCGGCGCCGAGATCGGGCACGCGCACCACCGATAGCACCGGGCCGAAGATTTCTTCTTTGTAGATCTGCATCGAGGGCTTGACGTCGTCGAACATGCAGCCGCCGAGGAAGAAGCCGCCCTCGTGGCCCGCCACCTTGAAGTCGCGGCCGTCGACGACCAGCTTGGCGCCTTCCTTGACGCCCTGGTCGACATAAGCCTTGACCTTGTCGTAATGGGTGCGGGTGACCAGCGGCCCCATGTCGGCCTTGGGGTCGGTGCCCGGGCCGATATTGAGATTGCGGGTCTTTTCCGCCATGCGCTTGACCAGTTCGTCGGCGATGTCGCCGACGGCGACGGCCACCGAGATCGCCATGCAGCGCTCGCCGGCCGAGCCGTAGGCGGCGCCCATCAATGAATCGACGGTCAGGTCGAGATCGGCGTCGGGCATCACGACCATGTGGTTCTTTGCCCCGCCTAGCGCCTGGACGCGCTTGCCGTGCGCGGTGCCGGTCGAGTAGATGTACTGGGCGATCGGGGTCGAACCGACGAAGCTCACCGCGGCAACGCGCGGATCGGTGAGCAGCGCATCGACGGCGGTCTTGTCGCCATGCACCACGTTGAACACGCCTTCGGGCAGGCCGGCCTCGCGCAGCAGTTCGGCCAGCATCAGGCTGGGCGAGGGATCGCGCTCGGAGGGCTTGAGAATGAAGGTGTTGCCGCAGGCCAGCGCCACCGGGAACATCCACATCGGCACCATCACCGGAAAGTTGAAGGGCGTGATGCCGGCGCAGACGCCGACCGGCTGGCGGATCGACCAGCTATCGACGCCGCCGCCGACCTGATCGGAATATTCACCCTTGAGCAGGTGCGGAATGCCGCAGGCGAATTCGACGACCTCGATGCCGCGCGTCAATTCCCCCTTGGCATCGGACAGCACCTTGCCATGCTCGTGGGTGATCATGGCGGCAATCTCGTCGGCATTCTTTTCCAGCAGTTCCTTGAACTTGAACATGATGCGGGCACGGCGCAAGGGCGTGGTGTCGGCCCAACCCGGCAAGGCTGCCGTGGCGGCGGCGAGCGCGGCATCGACGTCGGCCGTGCTGCCCAATGGCACCTGCGACACGACTTCGCCCGTGGCGGGATTGAAGATATCGCCCCAGCGCTGACCGTCGCCAGCATACAGTTTGCCATTGATGAAATGCGCGAGCTTGCGCGGTGCCGCTTCGTCGTAAAGTTTGGTGGTCATCAGGTGTTCTCCTTGGGATGTCGTTTGCCGTGCCCGCATCGGTCGGTGCCGTGCGTTCGTAATGCTGAACGACGTGCAATGCTGTGCATCAATTCTTATTGGTGAAGAGCTTGCTGTCAAGCGGCGATTGGCAGTCAGGCCGGCGGTAGACTTGCATCCAGCGTGTGAAGCACGGAGAATCAGCGTACGCTTTCTGCATTGACGCGTTCATCGCCCGAGGTGTCCCATGCCCGAACCGCACATGCTTGCCGTGCTTGCCCTGACCTTTGTGGCATTTGTCCTGTTCGCCTCGGAAAAGGTTTCGATCGAGTCCACCGCGCTGTTTATCATGGTGGCGCTGGTGGTCGGTTTCACCCTGTTCCCGCATGAGAACTTCCGGGCGGTGCAAGTATTTAGCGGTTTCGGTCACGAAGCGCTTGTCGCAATATCCAGTTTGATGATTCTCGGCCGCGGCCTGCTGATAACCGGGGCGCTCGAACCGGTGGCGCGGCGCATGGCGCAGCATTGGTCAAAGCGGCCGCGTCTGTCGATGTTGGTGATGCTGCTGGGCTGCGCGCTGGCGAGCGGCTTCCTCAACGACACGCCAATCGTTGTGGTGATGTTGCCGATCATTATCAGTATCGCTCTGCGCACCGGCGAATCGGCCTCGCGCCTGCTCATGCCGATGAACTATTCGGTGCTGGTCGGCGGCATGGGCACCACCATCGGCACCTCAACCAATCTGCTGGTCGTCTCGATCGCCGCCGATCTGGGCCTGCGTCGTTTTGAAATGCTCGATTTCTTTCACGTTGCGGCAATCGCCGCTGTGTTTGGCCTGCTGTACCTGTGGCTGGTCCTGCCGCATTTGTTGCCCGAGCGCGGCAACCTGATGGCCGATACCAAGCCGCGGGTGTTCGATGCCTGGCTCTACGTTCCGGAAGAAGAGGAAGCGGATGTTGAGCGCCCGACGCTGTCTGACATCATCACCAAGGCGGGCGGACACCTGCGCGTCATCGATGTGCGCCGCGGCGAGGATCTGAGCCTGATGCGGCTGCCGACGCTGGTGCTCAAACCAGGTGACCGCCTGTTGGTCCAGGACACCCCGGCAAACCTTAAAGAGTTCGAGTCGGTATTGGGCTTCAGCCTGCACGGCCTGACGGATGAGAAGGATGCAGAGGAAGCGAAAGATGAGAAGGATGGAAAGGAAGGGAAGGCGGCGGATGACCAGGCCGGGCAGCACCTCGCTGAAGTGGTTGTGACGGAATCTTCACCCCTCCACCAGCAAACCTTGCGCGAGCAGCGTTTCGCCGAGCGCTTCGGCCTGATCGTGCTGGGCTTGCGGCGCGCCGGGCAGGAACAATTGCGCGCGGCCGACGAGATTTCCGAAGTGCGTTTGCAGACCGGAGACATGCTGCTGGTGCAAGGCAATGCCGAGGCCCTCGACCAGGCCAAGCATGCTGACCTGCTGGTACTGGACGGCAGCCTCAACCTGCCGCGCAGCGATCGCGCCCCGATTGCGCTGGTCATCATGGCCTGTGTCGTGACTTTGGCGCTGACCAAACTCGTGCCGATTGCCATCAGCGCGCTGGGCGGCGTGATGCTGATGCTGGCGACGCGTTGCCTCGACTGGAAGGAGATCGGCCGGGCGCTCAGTTCGAAAGTGGTGCTGATCGTTGTCAGCAGTCTGGCGCTGGGCGCCTCACTGACGGCGACGGGGGGGACCGAGTTTCTGGCGCGCGGTTATCTGACTATGGTCGAGGGCATGTCGGCGGTCGTCGTGCTGTCTTCGCTCATGCTGCTGGTTGCACTGTTTACAAGTTTTGTTTCAAACAATGCCGCCGCCGCCATTGGCACGCCGATCGCCGCCAGCATTGCCGCGCAACTAGGGGTTTCACCGGAGCCCTTTGTGCTCGCCGTGCTGTTCGGCGCGAATTTCTCCTACGCCACGCCGATGGGCTACCAGACCAACCTGCTTGTCATGAGTGCGGCCGGCTATCGTTTTTCCGATTTTCTCAGGGGCGGGGTGCCGCTGCTGATCATCATGTGGATCGCCTATTCAATACTGCTGCCGATTTTCTTTCCGTTGCAGGCGCTTTAACAACCCGCTGCGCTAGGCAGCCTCGAAGTGCTCCAGCACCAGTTGCACTTTTGCTTCGCCCTGCCACTCGTTGATGTCGAGCCGGAAAGCAGCGTGGATGCGGTCGGGGGCGCTGTCGGGATGATTGAAGCGGATGGCATCGAGGCGCGTGTTGCCTTTTTTAAGCGTGAGCTTGAGGTGCTTGTCTTTTAGCAGGCGCTGTTGCACGACCTCGAACTGGTCGGCGAAAACCGGCGCGGGAAATCCCTGGCCCCAGACGGCATCCTGCAGTAGGCGGGCCGGTATCAGGCTGTAGTAACCGGCTTCGAGCGGGCCGTCGGTTTCGTAGGTGCGCGTGAGCGTGGCCGGGGCGAGCAGGGCGCGGGCAATTTCCTCGAAGGCGACAGTGAAATCGCCCAGAGCGTCTTCCCGGATTGCCAGACCGGCGGCGGCGGCGTGACCGCCGAAGCGCATGATGAGCCCGGGATGGCGCTTGGCGACCAGATCGAGCGCGTCGCGCAGATGCAGCCCGCCAATGGAACGGCCGGAACCACGCAGTTCGTCGCCGGCGCGGGCGAACACGATGGTGGGCCGGTGCAGCTTTTCCTTGACGCGGCCGGCGAGGATGCCAATCACGCCCTGATGCCAGTCCGGGTCGAACAGGGTGATGCTGGCGCGCTGGCCGGCGTCGAGGTCTTCGAGTTGAACCGCCGCCGCAGCCTGCATGTCGGCTTCGATGGCACGACGTTGATGGTTGATGGCATCGAGTTCCTGCGCAATGTTCATAGCGCGCCCCATGTCGTCGGTGACGAGACATTCGATGCCGAGGCTCATGTCGGCCAGTCGGCCGGCGGCATTCAGGCGCGGGCCGATGGCGAAGCCGAGGTCAAAGGTGCTGGCGCGTATCGCCTCGCGGCCGGCCACCTGCAGCAAGGCGGCGATGCCGGATTGCACTTTGCGCTGGCGGATGCGCGCCAGTCCCTGGGTGACGAGGATGCGGTTGTTGCGGTCGAGTGCCACGACATCGGCGACGGTGCCCAGCGCGACAAGGTCGAGCAGGGCGGCGAGGTTGGGTTCGGCGCGGTCGGCAAAGGCGCCCCGGCGACGCAACTCCGCCCGCAGCGCGAGCATGACGTAGAACATCACGCCAACCCCGGCAATGCACTTGCTGGGAAAGCGGCAGCCCGGCTGGTTGGGGTTGACGATGGCATCAGCCGCTGGCAGCTCGTCGCCGGGCAGATGATGGTCGGTGACGATCACCGTCATGCCGAGTTGTTTGGCTGCAGCGACACCGGCCACGCTGGCAATGCCGTTGTCGACGGTGATGAGCAGATCGGGCTGCATGGCAGCCGCAAGCTGTGCGACCTCGGGCGACAGCCCGTAACCGGTCTCGAAACGGTTGGGCACCAGGTAGTCGACAATTCCACCCATGGCGCGCAGTGCGCGCAGGCCGACGGCGCAGGCCGTGGCACCGTCGCAGTCATAGTCGGCGACGATGAGGATTTTCTGCTGTGCGGCGATGGCATCGGCCAGCAGGGTCGCGGCGGTGTCGATGCCTTTCAGTTGTTCTGGTGGCAACAGGCCGGTAAGACTGGTATCGAGCTCATCGGCAACTGAAACTCCGCGGGCTGCGTAGAGGCGTGCGAGCAATGGATGGATGCCCGCTTGTTCGAGCATCAGCCGCGCGCGTTGCGGCACGGGACGGATTGCAATCATGCTGCCTGTGCCGGGCCGCCCCAAGTAGGCAGCGAGTCAGCGACATGGAAGCCACGCAGTGGCTGAACACCCGTCACCCCCCTTTCTCGGGAAGGGGGGCTGGGGGGAATGGAGGGCATCATGGTCATGTTAGCGCTGTGAGAGGACGCGGCCGGCGCCAAATGCGCCAGAGTTCGTTCCAGGTGAGCGAAAATGCGGTTGTCCTTTGCGGGCCGGCAATACCCGCGATGCTGGTGCCGATCACCCGCAGTTCCCGGCATTCGCGCTTCTTCAGGCTTGCCAACGCTGGGGCGAGCCAGTCACGTTCAAGGGCCAACAGGGCCTCGCGCCAGGCTAGCGCGTCAAAGGTTCTGGCGGGGTGTTCCATGCACGTCATGACGGCGAGGACGCGGCCACTGGCGGGCTGAAAGCGTTCCGGTGGTTTCAGGCAGGGCAGGCCGCCGCCGGTTTGAACTGCGGCGCACAAACCGGCGAGCACCGGGTCGTCGCTCCAGGTCACATTGAAATATGCTTGCACCGCATCGGGCAGGCTGCCCAGGCCCCAGGCCCACAGGCTGTTGATGGTGGGCTGGCCGAGTCCGTCGCGGCTGCGGTTGACGGGGTGGGCGTGCATGAGCGTTTGCGCTTCGGCGATTAGCCGGCGCCAGGCACGGCCATCGGGGCCGCCGGGAAGACCAGGATCAACATTTTGGCCGATGGCGTCAGATAGGGGATGGGTGGTCAGGTCCACTGGCTTGTTCAGTTGCAGTTCCCAGCAAGAGGGAGACGAAGCGGACAGTGTTCCCCAGTCGGCAAACAGCGGGGCGACGACCTCGATCAGTGCGGCCGCTTCGGCCGCGGTCAACTTTAGCTGCGCCGGGTCGGCGAGCGAAATTCCCTCGCGGGCAACCTGCAAATGCACGGGGTCAAGGCAGATCCAGCTTCCGGGCGCCGTCCCGCCAGCGCCGACTTTGCGCAGCGCCGCCGCTGGCAGGGGCGGGGAAAGTCCAAAGGCGCCAGGCAACCAATCGGGGGTGAGTTCGCGGCGTTGTCCGCGACCCAACAAAAGGGATAGCCTGGGCGCGGTCAGATCGAAGACGGTATCGGTGCGAATTTCGTCGGGCAGCAGCAGGCCGGGGACAAGCAGAGTGAGATGCATTGCGGCATGTTAACACGCCGATTCCGATGAAACTTGCGGTAACCGGGGCTCTGTTGCGGCGCAACATAAAACCCCGTTCTTGTGCCATACTGACCCAATAAGTATTTGCGAGACGAATCATGACTTCCAATGAAATCAAGCAGTTCCTGATTGAGAAAGTGCGGCTGTTCGATGGCTACAGCCCGGAAAAGATTGACGGTATTCTGGCCGACAGCGAGGTGCGCACCTTCGAGGGCAAGGAAGCCATCATTTCTTGTGGCGAACCCGGACTGTTCCTCGGGGTGATGCTGTCTGGCCATGCCGATGTCTCGGTGGCCGGGCCGACCGGCGAGCGTGCCGTCATCGATGTCCTCGATGATGGCGCCGTCTTCGGTGAAATGGCGCTGCTGACCGGCGACCCGACGGTTACCGACATCATTGCCGGCAATCGCTGTTTTGTGCTGACGATTCCGCAGTCGATATTCAATCGAGATATCGTGACCCACCCGAAGGCGGTGATGTTTCTCTCGCGCCTGCTGGCCGAGCGCGTCAAGGCCAATGCCGCCAACCCGCTCAATCCGGGTGGCAGCATGGGCTATTCCCGCTCAGTGGCGAACGCAGCCGACCCGTACGCGCTCAGCCTCAAGTCGGAAACGCCGGGGCGGGTTCTGGCGCTCAACGTCGGGCGCGCGCAGATCCGCTTTGGCATCTACGACACCGAGGATGAGAGCCGGGGCGTGCACGGCATTTTCCAGGACCTCGACGGCGACACGGTTGGCATACAGCTGAGCGCCGGAGGCAAGGTGATCGAACGCCGCCGGCCGCATTTCGAACTGGCCGAACTGTTCACGGTGATTTTCGATGAAATCGGCAGCCTCGGTGGGCGCTTTGCCTTCATGCCGCAGGAAGTGGTCGTGGTTGGTCACCGTGTCGTGCATGGCGGCAGCAAGTACTACAGTTCGACGCTGATCACCCCGGAGGTGATGCAGGACATCGAAGACCTGGCGGTCTTCGCGCCGTTCCACAATCCGGTGAATCTGGAAGGCATCCGCCTGGCGATGAAGTTTCTTCCCGCCGTGCCGCACATTGCGGTGTTCGACACGGCCTTTCACCAGACGTTGCCGACCTACGCCTACATGTACGGTCTGCCCTACGACTACTACAAGAAGGATGGCATCCGCCGCTACGGCTTCCACGGCACCTCGCACCGTTACGTCTCCCTGAAGTCCGCCGAGGTGACCAAGCGGCCGCTGTCGGAACTCGAAATCGTCTCCTGCCATCTGGGCATCGGTTCGTCGATGTGCGCCATCGACCATGGCCGCTCGGTGGATACGACGATGGGCCTGACGCCTTCCGAGGGGCTGATCATGGCGAATCGCGCCGGCAACCTCGACCCGGCGGTGGTGATCCATCTGATGGAACACTACAAGATGTCACCCGCGGAGATCTCACACCTGATCAACGCGGAAAGCGGCCTCAAGGGCATTTCCGGCATTTCCGGCGATATCCGCGAAATCGAGGAGGCCGCCAACGAGGGGCACCACCGGGCACTGCTGGCCCACCGCGCCTATTCCTACCAAATTCGCAAGACCATCGGCGCCTACGTCGCGGCGATGGGCGGTATCGACGTGCTCGCCTTCACCGGCCGCATCGGCGAGACCAGTGCCGCCGTCAGGAGCCTGGCCTGTCAGGGCCTCGAATTCATCGGCATCAAGCTCGACGAGGAAAGGAACCGCACTCTCGGGCCGGTGGCTTCGCATGCGGTGATCTCCAGCGACGAATCGCCGGTCAAGATCATCGTCATTACCAGCAACGACGAACGGCTGGTGGCCTGGGAGGCGCTGCGCGCCACCGAACGCTGCCAGATCGTGCGCGGCGCCGCTGCCGAAGCCGCCGAGCCGATCCCCATCGAAATCTCCGCGCACCACGTGCATCTGGCGCAGGCGGATGTCGACAAGCTGTTTGGGGCCGGCCACCAACTGACCCCGGCGCACGAACTGTCGCAGCCGGGCCAGTACGCCTGCGCCGAAAAAGTTCATCTGATCGGCCCCAAGGGCCGGATCGACAACGTGCGCGTGCTCGGGCCGACGCGCAAGGAAACCCAGGTCGAAATCGCCATGACCGAGCAGTTCAAGCTCGGCATCCAGCCGCCGATCCGCGAATCCGGCGACCTCGCCAATACGCCGGGTCTGACGCTCGAAGGCAAACATGGCTCGACCACCATCACGCAGGGCGTGATCTGCGCTCAACGCCACATTCACATGTCGCCCGAGGACGCGATGCGCCGTGGCCTGCGCGACCGCTATGTGGTGCGCGTGCGCATCGAAGGCGACCGCGAGCTGATCTACGGCGACGTGGTGGTGCGGGTCAACCCGAATTTCCGCCTTGCCATGCACATCGATACCGACGAAGGCAATGCCGCCAGCATCCGCACCGGGATGATCGGCTACATCGACGAAATCCAGATGCGGCGCTGACTTTGAAAGTCGGCGTGCCCATAGGGAATTCCCTTTTCGGGACTGGCGGTACGGCGTCCCCCGCCTGGGGTATGGGGTAAAGCGCGGGGCGTCTGTGTCCGCAGGTGGCATGCCGCCACCCGGTCTTTTGAAATCCTCATCGGTCTGCGCTACACGGCCGCCCGCAAGCCGGGCGGCGGCATCCGCTTCATTTCCTTCCTCGCGCTGATTTCCATGCTGGGCCTGGCGCTTGGCGTAGCGGCGCCGATCGATCGGCATGGCGAATCTGGACAACGGTCGCCAATACTGGAGCGATGGGTCCAGGATCGCGCCAAGCCGCAAGCATACTCATAGCGACTGCACTAACTGCAGGCAATGCGCGCTACCGCACAGAGGGAATTCCGGATTTAGGAAATGATGACGTCAATGGCTAATCATTCTTCGATGGCCGCAACTGACGTACCTCCTATAGATCGGAAAATATCATGACTTATGCATTGACCAAGAAGCAAATGGCGTTGGCCGTATCGTGTGCACTGGCACTGGGCCTTGTTTCGGGCGCGGCAACGGCGCAAACCAATCCGACCAAGGAAGGATATGTTGTTGATCAGCGTGGCGAGGTTGCCAAGAGTGGCACCGGTCTGTGCTGGCGCACCGGTTACTGGACACCGGCGCTGGCGATCGAAGAATGCGATCCCGACCTGGTGAAAAAGCCGCAGCTCGCGGTTGCACCGGCACCGATGCCGATGGCTGCTGTAACGCCGACCCCGGCACCGAAGCCGGCAGCCCAACGCGTGCAACTCAATGCCGATACGCTGTTTGACTTCAACAAAGCAGTTTTGCGTCCCGCCGGTCGCGAAGCGCTGGATGATTTCGTCAGCAAGAGCAAGGATATCAATCTGGAAGTGATCACGGCGGTCGGACATGCCGACCGCTTTGGTTCGGACAGCTACAACCAGAAACTCTCGGAGCAGCGCGCAGCAGCGGTCAAGGCCTATCTGCTGAGCAAGGGCATCGAAGCGAATCGCATCCAAACCGAAGGCAAGGGTGAAACGCAGCCTGTTACGAAGGCCGGTGATTGCCGCGGCGCCAAGAGCGCCAAGGTAATCGCCTGTCTGCAACCCGATCGCCGTGTCGATATCGAAATAATCGGCACCCGGCCTGCCAAGTAAGCGATTCGCCGGGCACTCGCGAGGGTGCCCGACAGGTCACGCTTGAATGGCAGGTAAGCCCGTTACACCATATTTTTGATAGAGGTAATCCCATGAAAACGATACAAAGATTCGCACTTAATGCAGTTACCGCAGTAATGCTGGTTGGTCTGGTGGGTTGTGCCGGCATGACGCAGCAGGAAAAAAACACCGCCATCGGCGCTGGCGTCGGTGCTGTCGGCGGTGCCGTTCTGACCGGCGGTAGCGCGGTTGGCACCGTTGGCGGTGCTGCTGTTGGCGGCGTTATCGGTCACGAAGTCGGTAAAAAATAATTGAGATGCGATGCGCCTGGCCTACCTGGCAGGTGCGTGGTACTCGCTCGTAACCTTGATTCAGGAGATATAACGATGAAACTCAATAATTCCGTCAGTGCAGCTTTGATCATGAGTGCGTTGCTTATTGCACTTTCCGGTTGCCAGAAGCAGGAAGGCCCGGCTGAGCGGGCCGGCAAGAGTGTCGACCAGGCAGTCGATAAGGCCGGACAGCAGATCGAGAAGGCGGGTGAAAAAATCCAGGACGCAGCAAAGGGCGACGAGAAAAAGTGATGGTTGCACCGCGCGCCGACAAAAAGTCGGCGCTGGCAAGGCGGCGATTACCGATTCTTAGGTGAATGGTCGTCGCTGTAATTTTGGATCCGGGCAGGATGTAACGCCTGCACCGAATCAATCAACGACTTGCACATCCAGTCGCACCCTCAACCCCACTACACCACAAAACAAAAAAAGGAATCATCATGAACAAACTCAACTTCAATGTCATCGCGCTGGCGCTTGGTTTCGCGTTCAGTGCGGGTGCAATGGCACAAGGCATGTCGAAAACTGACTACAAGGCCGGCAAGGACAAGATATCCGCCGAGTACAAGGTTGCCAAGGACAGTTGCGCCGCGTTGTCCGGCAACGCGAAGGATATCTGCGTGGTCGATGCCAAGGGCAAGGACAAGGTCGCCCGGGCAGAACTTGAAGCTGGCTACAAACCGTCTCAGAAAGCCCAATACGAGGTTCGCGTCGCCAGGGCGGAAGCCGACTATGCGGTGGCCAAGGAGAAATGCGACGACCTGTCCGGCAATGTCAAAGATGTCTGCGTGAAGGAAGCGCAGGCCGTGCAGATTGCTGCCAAAGCTGATGCCAAGGCGCAGTTGAAGACTATCGATGCAAATGTTAAGGCCAACGAGAAGTCTGCCGCTGCGCGCAGCACAGCTAATGAAAAATCCACTGACGCTCGCAAAGAAGCCACCGAGGACAAGGTCGACGCCGGATACGCAGTGGCGAAGGAAAAGTGCGACACCTACGCGGGTGCCGCCAAGGATCACTGCTTGAACCAGGCGAAGGTGAATTTCGGCAAGCAGTAAGGCGCCCAATCGACCTCGCGGTTGATAAACACTAAACAGAGACCAACAGGCGATGCGTCTCGCTTGCGACACACCAGCAACAAAAGTCGGCGCTGGTGGGACGGCAAATAATGGTGCTCAAAAGCAATTCCGCCTGTTGGGTTTCGCACAAAAGGAGTTTGATATGAACTGGGATATCGTTGAAGGCAACTGGAAGCAATTTAGTGGCAAGGTGAAATCTCAATGGGGCAAACTCACCGACGATCAACTCGACGTGATTGCCGGCAAACGCACCGAGCTGGTGGGCAAGATCCAGGAGGCCTATGGCATCACGAAGGAAGATGCTGAGAAACAAATAAAACGCTTTGAAGAGGACACACGTCCGTAACAGCCAGGGGAAAGTGCGTTCACAAATCTGTTCGCCTGAGCGATTCTCATCAATTAGACATAAAGGAATTACCATGAAATATTCAATAGTATTTTCCGCAGTACTGATGGCCATGGCTTTGAGTGCGTGCGACAAGCCGACTGTCGTGACTCCTCCGACGGTGGTTACCATTCCGGTCCCGGGACCTGCCGGTCCGGCAGGCCCGACTGGATCGACCGGATTACCCGGGGTGGCTGGTGAGGCCGGTTTAACCGGATCTACGGGATACACCGGTGCAACCGGTGAGCCCGGCTTAACCGGTTCTACGGGAATGACCGGGGCTACCGGTGAGCCCGGAAAGACCGGTGGTGATACCGTAATCATTGTTCCGGCTGCGCCACCAACGCGCTGATCCGCAGCTAGTTTGCCTTGTCCGCAGCGATGGCCATCTTGAGGGTAGCCATCGCCGCTGACCGGGTGACTTGAAGAAAATCAGCACGGCACGTCAGCCTTCGTCCCTCACAAATGGTCGGTGGCTAGGGGTTATGACCCCATAACTTTCTGTACGGAGGATGCTCACATGAAAACCCGCCTTGAATCGCTAGTTTTGAGTACGACGCTTGCCGGTGTGCTGGCAGTCTTGATTGTCGGCTGCAGCAAACCCCCGGAGCCGATAGCCGTGCCGCCGCCGAGCATGACGGTGGGGACGGTGATTGACGACAGCGTGATTACCGCCAGTGTCAAGTCGGCGTTACTTGCCGACCCGGATGTAAAGAGTTTCGATTTAAAGGTCGAAACCCGCAAGGGAGAAGTTCTGTTGAGCGGCTTCGTCGACAACCAGATGCAAATCGACCACGCGATCATCGTCACCCGCGGGGTGTCGGGCGTCACCAACATCGACAACAAGATGAGTCTGAAGGGTGCGGCGACGACAGTGGGCAACAAAATCGATGACGGGATTGTGACGACCCGGGTCAAGGCCGCGCTGCTTGCCGATGAGAATGTCAAGAGCCTCGACATCGCTGTCGTAACGCGTAAAGGCGAAGTCCAGCTCAGCGGTTTTGTCGACAATCAGAGCCAGATCGAGCGCGTCCTCGCAGTGGCCCGCGGCATCGAGGGTGTAAGCAGCGTCAGCAATGAAATGAGCCTTAAAAAATAGGGTGGAACTAGCGGCCTGCTGAGGCGCGGCCACTTTCACCCCTAAGCCCATGCACCATTTTTCGTTTCAGGAGACACATCATGATCACCATGAATAAATATGGATCAGTACTTGGTTTGGCTGTTGTGCTCGCGCTCGGCGGCTGCGGAACCATGAATCCCCCCGCCGGGTCATCGAGTGTCTATCCGCAATCCACCTCTTCGGGCGGCATTCGCTCGGGATATGGCGTGGTGCAGTCCATCGAACTTGTCAGGCAGGAAAGTACCGGCATCGGTGGCAGTGGCATCGGCATCGGCACGGTCGCGGGTGCGGTGGTGGGCGGCGTTGTCGGCAGCCAGATAGGCAAGGGCAGTGGCAATACCGCGGCGACCGTTCTCGGCGTTGCCGGCGGCGCCTATGCCGGACACGAACTGGAAAAACGCAGCCAGCAGCAAGCCGATGCCTACAAATTCACGATTCGCATGAGCGATGGTTCCTATCAAACCTTGATGCAAAACACCAACCCAGATATTCGGGTGGGTGATCGCGTGCAGATCGACAACGGCGTTGCGCGGCGGTATTGATTCCATACCGCAGCGATCAAGCGGTGCCGTCTGTGACTGAAACCACCAGTGCAGCCTGCTCTGAGCGCGTTGCCGACGTGACGGCTGCTGCTGTTGCGGCGGCGCAAAACCGCTGTACACGCACCCCGTATTGCCCGCCTGAGTGTACCCGGCAGGTGCGTCGCGGTCGCTGATTTTCCTTATCCAGGAGATAAAACGATGAAACTACGTGAAATCCTCAGCGCAGCCTTGGTCATGAGTGCATTGCTGGTTGCATTACCCGGCTGCCAGAAGCAGGAAGGCCCGGTGGAGAAGGCCGGCAAGCAGGTCGATCAAGCGGTGGAGAAGGCCGGACAGCAGATTGAAAAAGCCGGTGAAAATATCCAGGATGCGGCAAAGGGCGACAAAAAGTAGTCTTTGCACCAGCTTCGTGCAGTGACAGGCGGGGCAGCTTTATAGTGCTCCCGTCTCTTTGTTGTACCCCTAGAGCACGTTCCGCGATACCGGGAACGTGCTTGTTCTTGCGCGCCTTCGTGTAACTGACCGGCGCCAGTCACCGACCTTGCCGAAGCCGGTGAAGCCTTGCCCCTGATTAGCGACGCCTCAGCCCCATGATGAGGGAGACGACAAACAGGACAAGAAAAATGAAGAACAGGACCTTGGCGATCTCGACGGCGCCGGCCGCGATGCCGGTAAAACCGAACAGCGCGGCGACCAGGGCGATGACAAAAAACACAACAGCATAATGTAGCATTTCCATTCCTTTCATAGACGGTCAGTTAAGCAAAGGCTAAATAGTGGCAACACGCTATATTTTGCCCAGCAGCCACAGAATGAGCAGGACCATCAGTACCAGTCCAAGGCCACCGCTGGGCGCATAACCCCATTCCCGGCTGTGGGGCCAGGTTGGGATGGCGCCAATCAACAGCAGAATCAGCACGATCAACAGAATTGTTCCTAAGGTCATTTCATTTCTCCTAACAGGCGGCGGCGACTCATGCCAAGTCCCAGGAGTCCGAGTCCCAGCAACGCCAGCGTGGCCGGCTCGGGTACGGTGCCGTTACCGCCACCGTTGGTGCTTATCCCGTCACCGCTGAAGCCGACGCTGCCGTAGTCGCTTGGCCCGCCGGCGATGTTGTCAGCGATGCAATCGTTGGAGATGGTGTTGGTATCCATGGTCACCGCAGCATTCAGCGCGATGGCCCGGCCGCAGAGAATGCTTGCGGTGGTATTCAGGGTGATGCTTTGATCCGCAAGAATATTTCCTGCAAAAACCGTGCTGGTGCCCAGCGTCGCGGAGCTGCCGACCTGCCAATACACACCGTAATCCCCTCCGCTGAGAAGACCATTGATGACGTTGACAGTCGAGGCGCTTGCGGTGGTGAGCGCGCTCCCGATCTGAAACACCCAGAGTGCAGCGGGATTGTTTAGGGCGTCGAGAGTGAGCGCACCAGTCAACTGAGCCGTCGTATCAAAATGATAGACGCCCGGTAGGAGTGTGAGTCCGCCCAAATCCTGCCCCGTCAAATTGAAAGTGGATGTCAGGCCAAAAAGAGTGGTGTACGCCGTAAGGGCGTCAATCCGGGCCTGCTGCGCAACCCCGTCAGTTAGATGAACCATTCCTGTCTGGGTGACGGTCCCCGAGCCAGTGTACGAAGTGCCAGGATAGAGACCGAGATCTCCCCAGAGGGTGGTCGAGCCGGTGTTGGTCACCGTCGAGGCACCCAGCACCGCGAAGCTCTGCGCCGTACCCAGAGTTATTGGCGTCGCCCATGCCGGGGAGGCACTGCAAAGCACACCGATCACTGCCAATGACAATAGCGACAAGGTTTTTGGATTTTTCATCACATGCACTCCTGAATTATTATGCGATATGCAGCTTTGATGTTTCGTACGCGCCAGCGTTGCTGAACTGCTACCTTGCAACGGCTTTCCAAGATCCTCCTGCAGTGGATCAAACAGTAACCATCACCCTCATGCTACTCACGCGCCGAACGCGTGGTCTGTGCGCCAGCGCACCCTGCCCGAGGTATTGCCCGAGCTGTTCCTGACGTTCTTGAGGGAAGGCGCGTGCGTTGAGTGCGCTGGCGTACAGACCACGCGTTCGGCGCGGAGCAGGATGCGCAGTAGGGGAACGCCTGAACGCGTCTGTATGTGGCTCGCCATCAGGATTGACGTGCGCATCAGTTGAGCGTGGCAAGTCGCTTCCTTGCCAAAGGCAATGACGCGGAGTTGGCCCCGGCCGCTCACTATCTATCATTCACACCAGGAGGCATGATGACTACCGAACTGATCGCAAGCCATGGGACTGTCCAGGGCAGCAAGGAAAACCTCGTGAAGGATCTCAAAAGCGTTGTCGGCGATGCCGACGACCTGCTGAAGGCGGCGGTTAATTCGACTGCCGAAGAATTCACCACAGCGCGCACGAAAATCGAAGCCAAGCTCGGCGCGGCCAAGTCCAGACTCAACGATGCGCGAAGCGCAGTTGCCAAAAAGGCCGGCAGCGCCGCAAATGCGACCAATGAGTACGTCAGGGAAAACCCCTGGAAGGTCGTCGTGGGCGCCGCCGCGGTCGGACTCATCACCGCTTTCTTGATCCGCCGCCGCTGATACAAACGACGTAACTCGCGGCGTTGTGCCAGCGCCACCGCGCCGTGAGTGAACGTCATCGCCAATCCGCACTTCGGGACGAGCGTTTCGGAGAGCGGTGCCGCCTACACCTGGAGCGAGAATGCGCACGAATTCCATCTCACGCCCTGACACAACGACCCGGTGAGCGATGCGAGCGGAGAAGTCATCTACCTCCGCAACGAAGCGACCGGACGGTTTGCCTGGTCGATGATCATCGCGAACACTCGGTTGAAGTATGGGTGCATGCGCAATGACGCGCCGTCTCGCCAGCGCCGACTTTTGCGCGGGACATCGACGACGCTTGACTTGAAACGCACTGCGGTGGCAGTTCCGCTCAGCCGGAGCAGGCGCTGAGCTGTCATGGCTTTGGCAAGCGCTTGCGATAATGCCAAAAGCGACTCATCAACGGCTTGACGCTGGTGCCGTGGACGAGAATGGAGAGCGCAACTGCAATAAGCGTCAACTGAATAAGCTCCATGGCCAGCGTTTCGGGGAGCCCATGCTGGATGGCATACATCAGGTAATACAGCGAACCGATGCCGCGTACCCCGAACCAGCCGACCATGCCGCGTATCGGCCATGACGTGCGGGTGATCAGCAGGCTGGCGAGGACGCTGACCGGCCGCGCAACCACAAACAGAAACAGCGCGAACCCCACCGCCCGCCAACTCCAGGAATCGAGAAACAGTGTGCCGCCGATCAGCAAGACGAGCATCAATTCCGAGAGGCGCTCCAGATGTTCCTTGAATACCAGCGAGCCGCCGCTGACGGTCGGCGGAAGTTCGTTATTGGGGCCTGCCTTTTCGGCTTGCGACCGATTTGGGGAATCCTGACCCGCACCGGCAAGTTTGAGCTCGGTCTGGCGCAGCGCGACAGCAGCGAAAAATACCGCCAAAAATCCCCACGCCTCCACTAGCAAGCTCAAGCCGTACACCACACCGATCAGGCCAAGTCCAAGGAAGTCATCCATCAGCGTGTGCTCGTTAGGGTCTGTTCTCAATCAAGCAAATAGCGTTATGCCATATGCAACTTCTGCCGAATAAATCGTTCACGGTCAATGACATGGCGAGGGGCTGTTCACAGGAAGTGAAATATGGTCATATCCTGACTTTTCGGCAGGAGTCAGGATGGATCGGACAATGTTACGAGATGACCAGTGGGAGCGCATTGAACAGCTATTGCCAGGCAAGAAGAGTGATCCCGGCTGCACCGCCAAGGACAACCGGCGCTTTGTCGAAGCTGTCCTGTGGGTCATGCGCACCGGCAGTCCGTGGCGCGACCTGCCGCCGGAACTTGGCCATTGGCACCGGACCTTTGTGCGCTTCTCGCGCTGGCGCGAAAAAGGCGTCTGGGAGCGCATGGCGACTGCTTTGCGTGGAGATGCCGACATGGAGCATCTGTTCATCGACTCAACGATTGTCCGTGCACACCAGCACTCCGCCGGCGCCCAAAAAAAGCTGGGGCTCAGGAAATCGGCCGCTCGCGGGGCGGGCTGACCACCAAACTGCACGTTGCCGTCGATGCCTTGGGCAATCCGCTGCGCGTGATTCTCTCTGCCGGCCAGATTGCCGACATCGAGCAGGCGACGGCGCTGATCAAGGATCAGCCGGCCGAGTTCATCGTGGCCGACAAGGGCTACGACGCGGATGCTTTCGTGACGGCGATTACGGAGCAAGGCAGTCAGGCAGTCATCCCGCCACGTTCCAACCGACTCACCCAACGTACGTTCGACAGGCATATCTACAAGAGTCGCAATCTGGTCGAGCGTTTCTTCAGTCGCATCAAACAATTCAGACGCATCGCCACCCGCTACGACAAGCTCGCCAAGTCTTTCCTGTCGTTCGTTCATCTGGCTTGTGCTTTCGTCTGGTTGGCTTGATTGAGAACACACCCTAACCATATGAAAACAAATAAAACTACCCTCGCCCTTGCTACCAGTGCCGTTTTTGCTGCCTCGGCCGCCCTCGCACCCGCCGCCTTTGCCGCCGACAGCCCGTTCGGCATGCAGAAGCTCGATAGCGGCTACCAACTCGCCCAGGCTGACAAGAAAGCCGACGGCAAGTGTGGCGAAGGCAAGTGTGGTGGAGACAAGAAGCCGGTCAGCAAGAAGGCCGACGGTTCGTGCGGCGGTGACAAGAAGGCTGACGGCACCTGCGGCGCCAACAAGAAAGCGGCCGAGAAGAAGCCTGCCGAGAAGAAGGTGGATGGCAAGTGCGGCGAAGGCAAGTGCGGGAGCATGAAGTAAACAATGCTCACCCAGTCCTCACTGTTGACCGGTGCCGGACTTGGCTTCAGGCGGGAGCTCATCCCCGACCTGAATGCCGCTCTGTCGGGTGAGTGGCCGACAGCTGTTAGCTTCTTTGAACTGGCTCCGGAGAACTGGCTCGGCATGGGTGGTCGTTCGGCAAAGGACCTGCGTGCCTTCACCGAGCGTTTTCCCTTCGTCTGCCACGGCCTGTCGCTCGACCTCGGCGGCCCCTCGCCGCTCGACGAGGCGTTGTTACGCCGAACCAAGCGATTCATGCATGAGCATGACATTTCCCTCTACACCGAACATCTCTCGTGGTGCGGCGACGACGGCCACCTGTATGACCTGTTGCCCATCCCGCTTACCGGCGACGCCGTGCATTGGGTCGCCGAGCGCATCCGCCGCGCGCAGGACATACTCGAAATGCGCATCGGCATCGAAAACGCCTCCTACTACGTCGCCCCTCCAGGTGCCGAGATGAGCGAACCGGAATTCATCCGCGCCGTCGTCGAAGAGGCCGACTGCCTGTTGCACCTCGACGTGAACAATGTCTATGTCAACAGCCGCAACTTCGGCTTCGACCCGGTGGACTTCATGGCTGCGCTGCCCCTCGAGCGCACCTGTTACCTGCACACGGCCGGCCACTTCGTCGAGTCGGACGGCATTCTGGTGGATACCCACGGCGCCGCCGTCATCGACCCGGTGTGGGCCTTGCTCGATGCGGCGTATGCCCGTGTCGGCCCCTTGCCCACCTGCCTCGAGCGCGATTTCAACATTCCGCCGCTGGCGGAGCTGATTGGCGAAGTGGCGCAGATCGCCGCCGCCCAGGCGCGCTTTTCCCTGCCCGCCGAGCGAGCCGCCTGATGGACGCTTTCCAGCAATTCCAGATCGATTTCGGCCGCCATGTGCGCGATCCGCGTGCCCACCCGCGCCCGACTGGCGTGTCGGCCCGCCGCGCCGGCATCTACAGCGAGCTGCTCTACAACAACCTTGAGGGTTTTCTGCTCGCTTGTTTTCCAATCAGTCATGAGCTGCTCGGCCAGCGGCGCTGGCCGAAGCTGGTGCGCGCTTTCTTGCGCGATGCACGCTGCCACACCCCGTACTTCCGCGAGATTCCGCGCGAATTTCTGCGCTGGCTGTCGCAAGCCGAAACCTTGCCCGTGAAACTGCCGCCATGGCTCGGTGAACTGGCACATTACGAATGGGTGGAGCTGGCGCTGGACGTGATGGAAACCAAAACGCCCGCGCACGATCCGACCGGTGACCTGCTGGCGGGCGTGCCGGTGCTGGCGCCGGCCATGATGAACCTCGCCTATTCATGGCCGGTGCAGCGCATCGGACCAGACTACCGGCCGAGAAAACCGCAGGTCACCCATCTGCTAGTGTACCGCGACCGCGCGGATGAGGTCCAGTTCATTGAACAGAACCCCGTCAGCGCCCGGCTGCTCGCCCTGCTGCAAGAAGGGCAACGTAACGGTCGTGAAGCCTGCCTGGCCATCGCCACAGAATTGCAGCACCCGCAACCGGAGGCCGTTGTTGCGCATGGCGCCCGCCTGCTCGAAGAGTTGCGCGTGGCCGGCGCCATATTCGGTGCAGCACCTACACCCGCAACGACCGGCTGAAACTTCCCCCGACAAACGAAAGAAGGAGAACCAGAATGAAAAATTTCCTGCTGGCAATATCCCTGCTGTTCATCTTTTCTGCCAACGCCATGGCGAACGACGCCGGTCTGGTTTCGAAACCCAGCAAATACTCGGTTGCCGAAACGCTGGACCGCCTGGAAGCCGTGGTCAAAGCCAAGGGCATTACCGTATTCGCGCGCGTGGATCACAGCGGCGACGCGGAAAAGGTCGGCCTGAAGCTGCGCCCGACGCAGTTGCTCATTTTTGGCCATCCGAAGGCCGGCACGCCCCTGATGATCTCCGCGCAGTCCGTTGCTATTGACCTGCCGCTCAAGGCACTCGCCTGGGAAGACGAAAACGGCAAGGTCTGGCTCAGCTACAACAGCCCGGCCTATCTCCAGCAGCGCCATGGCTTCAAGGAAGAACTGATCAAGAATGTCGCCGTGATCGGTGGCCTCGTTGATCAGGCGCTGGAGTAATCGCTCACTTTCCGGAAAACATTCCATGAAGCAGATATTGCGTAAAGCCTTCGCGGGCATTGACTGGGCCGGCCTCTGGCTCGGCATGCTGGCCCTGCGCCTGCTGCTCGGCTGGGAATTTTTCGAGGCGGGATTGGAGAAATTCCGCGGTGCCAACTGGTTCGCCGACATCCAGGACAGCTTTCCCTTCCCCTTCAACATCGTGCCTCCGGAGATCAGCTGGCAGATGGCGACCTGGTTCGAGCTGGTGGGCGGTCTGGCCCTGATCATTGGCCTGGGCACCCGCTTCTTTGCCATCTCGCTCTTCATCCTGACCGTCGTCGCCACGGCTGCGGTGCATTGGCCGGCTGAATGGACCACCCTGGCGGAGCTGCTGCAGGGTTATGCCATCACCGACAAGGGCTACGGCAACTTCAAGCTGCCGGTGATTTTCATGGCGATGTTCGTGCCGCTGATCCTTTCCGGCCCCGGCAAGCTGTCGCTGGACCAGTGGATCGCCCCGCGCCTGAT
Organism: Rhodocyclaceae bacterium; assembly: GCA_013791905.1. GTDB lineage: Bacteria > Pseudomonadota > Gammaproteobacteria > Burkholderiales > Rhodocyclaceae > Sulfuricystis. The sequence goes on from VMSX01000021.1 coordinate 156,798, forward strand.
TGGCGGGTCGCGTGCCTGATCGCGTGCCTGAACAAAAGTCGGCGCTGGCGGAACGGCGTCCGGGCGAAAATGTCTGTCCGGCTTGCGGCAGCATTTTCACCTGCGGCATGGCGGCAGGCGAAGAACGCTGCTGGTGCGCCGACCTGCCGCCGCTCCCCAAGGAATCGCTGGACTCAGCCACCCCTGGCTGCTTCTGCCCGAAATGCCTCGAATTACGCAGCAAATCTCTCACCGGCGCGCAGCAGGACTAACAAGCTGCCGGGAAGCTGCAACCTCTCACCAACAAGGAGAACACACCATGACCACCAGTTTGCTGATCCCCCGCCAGCCCGTCCCCGCCCTTTCGGTGCCACTGATCGATGGCAGCCAGTACACGCTCGGCGTACCGCCAGCGCCGACTTTCGACATGGTGGTCTTCTACCGTGGCCTGCATTGCCCCGTGTGTGCCAAGTATCTGACCGAGTTGGAGCGCCTCCACGAGGAATTTGTGAAGCGTGGCGTGCGGCCCGTGGCCATCAGTTCCGATAACCAGGAGCGTGCGAATTCGATGGCGACCAAGGTCAAGGCCGAGCGCCTGGCCTTCGGCTACGACCTGCCGCTGCCAGTGGCGCACCAGTGGGGCCTGACGATCTCGACCTCGCGGGGCAAGACCTCCCTTGGCATCGACGAGCCAGCGCTGTTCGCAGAACCCGGTCTGTTTCTGGTGCGTCCGGACGGTACCTTGTACTGGGGCTCGACCCAGACCATGCCGTTCGCCCGCCCACACTTCGACGAGATCATCGCGGCCATCGATTTCGTGGTGAAGAACGACTATCCGGCGCGTGGCGAATACACCGGCAAACTCTGATCAGAGTGGCGCTTTCCCGCTGGCGAGACCGAGCATCAGGATGGCGTCGCGGTTGGTCCAGGAAAAGCAGGCAGCAGCAGCGGCACGCCACGGCAGCCAGCGATAGGCACAGTGCTCGTCGGCGGCCAGCGTGACCGGGGTTTCCGCCGGTACGCAGAGGCTGAAGAAATGCTCGGCGTTGTGGGTCACGCCTGTCGGGTAACGGTCGCGCCATTCCGAAAATATCTCGAAGCGGCTGGACAGTTGCCAGTCGACGAGGTCAGAGGCGCAGCAAGCTATCCCGGTTTCCTCGAACACCTCGCGTACCGCTGCGTCAATATGCACTTCGTCGCCTTCCAGACTGCCGGTGACCGACTGCCAGTAACCCGGATGAGCCGCTCGCTCCAGCAGCAAAACATTGCGTGCGGCATCGTGAATCACCACCAGGACGGACAGCGGTTGTTTCGTGCCGGGCACGGTTTCAGCCGATATCCGAGAGCCAGCTGATGCCGTCAGCCATCATGTCGACGAAACACCAGAAGGCGATGCCCTGCTCGCGCCATTCATTGGCGGCGGCTTCGAACACCTGCAAGGCGGCCACGAAATCTTCCTCCGCATCGCCATGGAGGCCATCGCAATGCTCGAGGATCACGACATAACCATCGGCGCGTTGCCAGCTGAGGTCGGCCAGGCAATCGAGCAGCGCGTCCCAGTTGTGGCCATACCAGTCGGGAAAAGCGAGGGCATCGCCGACACTCTTCAGCAACCCGGCCTTGTCGCGAACGCCGGCAAGATCGACACGAAACACCGCAAAACTGTTTTGCTCGGCAGCGTCGATCAGCCCGGCTTCGCCGTCGATCGGCATGTGAAAGACACCGGCATGATCGAGGCTGGCAAGGGTGGCCGCATAGCGGTTGGGGTTCATTCGATGATTTTCCTGAAGCTGCGATAGTGGTCGGCCGTGTAGTAACACGCCGCAGGCTGCTGCCGCGCCGCGCCACCGCAGACGATGCGTCGCGCACCGCGGTGCTTCACGCCCGGCGTGCTCACCGTGTATTCATGGTAGTAAGCGCGTGGCTGGAGCGGTAGCAGTTTCTCGCGATTCTGGAACACGACGCCGTCGCGCGGGTAGGGAAACGGCCCGCCCTGGGCGATGAGTTGCAAGGTTTCGCGCGCCTCACCAGGCAGATCGGCGCGGGCAATCTCCTGCGCCTGCGCCAGCCCCAGAAAACCGGCCAGCAACAGGGCAAGGAGCAGACGCATCCGGCTTATCCCTTGCCGACTTCGACCTGCGTCTCGACCTTCTGCCGCAGGCGGATGTGCAACTCGCGCAACTGTTTCTCGTCGACGCTGGAGGGCGCGTCGGTCAGCAGGCACTGGGCACGTTGCGTCTTCGGGAAGGCGATGACGTCACGGATCGACTCGGCACCAGTCATCATGGCAACGATGCGGTCGAGGCCGAAGGCCAAGCCACCGTGCGGCGGCGCGCCGTACTTGAGGGCGTCGAGCAGGAAACCAAACTTGAGTTGCGCCTCCTCGGCACCGATGCCAAGCGCGCGGAAGACCTTCGACTGTACCTCTTCGCGGTGGATACGCACCGATCCGCCGCCGATCTCCGAGCCGTTCAGCGCCAGATCGTAGGCCTTGGCGAGGCATTCGGCGGGATTGCTTTCCATCAGCGCCTCGTGGCCGTCCTTGGGCGCGGTGAAGGGATGGTGGCAGGCGGTCCAGCGCTTGTCTTCCTCGCTGTATTCGAACATCGGAAAGTCGATTATCCAGACCGGCGCCCAGGCCTGGCCATTGAGGTAGTTCTTTTCGTGGCCGATCTTGCTGCGCAGCGCGCCAAGTGCGTCATTGACCACCTTGGTCTTGTCGGCGCCGAAGAAGATCAGGTCGCCCGACTGCGCGCCGGTGCGCTCGACGATGGTCTTCAGCGCTGCGGCATGGATGTTCTTGACGATGGGCGACTGCAGGCCCTCTTCATTCAGCTTGGTCGCGTCATTGACCTTGATGTAGGCCAGACCCCGGGCGCCATAGATCTTGACGAACTCGGTGTAACCGTCGATCTCGCCGCGCGTCAGTGCCGCGCCGCCAGGAATGCGCAGCGCCGCGACGCGGCCGCCGGTCGTGGCCGGGCCGCTGAATACCTTGAAGGCGACATCCTGGACAGCGTCGGTGACATCGGTGAGTTCGAGCGTCACGCGCAGGTCGGGCTTGTCGGAACCGAAGCGGCGCATGGCTTCCGCATAGCTCATGCGCGGGAAAGGGTCGGGCAAGTCGACGTCGATGGCATCCTTGAAAACGTAGCGGATCAACTGCTCGATGATGCCGGTGATCGCCGTCTCGTCCATGAACGAGGTCTCGATATCGACCTGGGTGAATTCGGGCTGGCGGTCGGCGCGCAGGTCTTCGTCGCGGAAGCACTTGATGATCTGATAGTAGCGGTCGAAGCCGGCAACCATCAGCAGTTGCTTGAAGAGCTGGGGCGACTGCGGCAGCGCGAAGAACTGGCCGGGATGGACGCGCGAGGGCACGAGGTAGTCGCGGGCGCCTTCCGGTGTCGACTTGGTCAGCATCGGCGTCTCGATGTCGATGAAGCCATTGTCGTCGAGGAAGCGGCGGAAGGCGCGCGCCGTCTTGTAGCGCAACATCATGTTCTTCTGCATCTGCGGGCGGCGCAGGTCGATGACGCGGTGCGTGAGGCGCACGTTCTCGGAGAGGTTGTCTTCGTCGAGCTGGAAAGGCGGCGTGACGGCCGGGTTGAGAATTTCCAACTCGTGGCAGAGGATCTCGATCTCGCCGGAGGGCATGTTGGGATTCTCGGTACCCATGGGCCTGCGGCGCACCTTGCCGGTAATCTTCAGCACGAACTCGTTGCGCACGGACTCGGCCAGCTTGAACATGTCGGCGCGATCGGGATCGCAGACGATCTGCGCGAGGCCTTCGCGGTCGCGCAGATCGATGAAGATCACCCCGCCATGGTCGCGGCGGCGATGGTTCCAACCGCACAGGGTGACGATCTGGTCGACATGACCGGCGTTGAGTTGTCCGCAATAATGAGTTCGCATGAAAATTCCGTGGATAAATGGGGCAGCCCCGGGGGCGGGGCCTGAAAAGACTATGGGCTATGCGCGCATTTACTCGTTCTGCGCGCGGCCGACCAGGTTGGGGTGGCGCCGCTGGGGTGGAACGACACCCATCGAAACAATGTATTTCAGCGCATCATCGACGCTGATGTCGAGTTCGATGGTCTCGCTTTTCTTGACGAAAAAGAAAAAGCCGTTGACCGGACTGGGCGCGGTGGGGATGAAGACGCTGACGTGCTCTTCATTCAGCAATTCACTGATCTGGCGCGCCGGGGTACTGGTCTGAAAGGCCACAGCCCAAGCCTGCGGGTGTGGGTAGCGCACCAGCAACACCTTGCGGAACGCTTCGCCGCTACCGGAAAACAGCGTGTCGCTGACCTGCTTGACGCTGTAATAGATCGACTTGACGATCGGGATGCGGGCGAGGATGGCCTCCCAGAAGCGCACCAGCTTCTGGCCGATAATGTTGGCCGTCACCAGACCGGTGAAGAAGATCACCAACAGGGTCAGAACGGTGCCTGCCCCAGGAATATGAAAGCCCAGCAACTTGTCCGGATGAATCGATTGCGGCAACAAGTGCAGTGACTGATCCATGGTGCCGACGATCGCCGACACCACCCAGACCGTGATCACGAGCGGGATCCAGATCAGCAGACCCGTGATGAAATACTTTTTGAATGCCTTCACGAAGCGCGATCGATCAGTTGCAGGCGCAGGAGCCCGTCCCGCCTTGGCATGGCGGCGGGCTGTCAGCCTTGGCCGCAGGCTTTGCGCCACCTTTGAAGTCGGTCTGATACCAGCCACTGCCCTTCAACTGGAAACCGGCGGCAGTCAGCTGCTTGGCGAAGTTTTCGGTATTGCACTCCGGGCACACGGTCAGCGGGGCATCGGACATCTTGCGCAGAACATCCTGCTCGAAACCACATTGATTGCAACGATAGGCATAAATAGGCATGAATCTCTCCGAGGATTTTCGCAAATTATACAAGCGCTTGGGTGCCTGGGCGCAAAGGGTTCATCACTGGCTAGATGGGTACATGGGGTCGCTTAGTCAAGTCCCGACCAAGCGCGACAAGTGACTAGCTCACGCCCAGATAAGTTTGGTTGAGCGCTTTTCCCCAGAACAGTGCGATCAAACCGGCAGCGACCAGATAGGGGCCGAAGGGTATTGGCACATTGCGTCCATGACGCGCCAGCGCGATCAGGGCAATCCCGACAATCGCCCCGACCAGCGAGGACAGCAGAATGACCAGCGGCAGCAACTGCCAGCCCAGCCAGGCGCCGATGGCTGCCAGTAGCTTGAAATCGCCATAACCCATGCCTTCCTTGCCGGTGGCGAGCTTGAACAGCCAATACACCAACCACAGCACCAGATAACCAACCGCCGCGCCGATCACGGCATTCGGCAGGGTGGTGAAGGTATTGCCGACGTTCACCAGCAACCCCGCCCAGAGCAGGGGCAGGGTGATGTCGTCGGGCAGCAACTGGGTATCGAGGTCGATGAAGGTCAGGGCGATCATGGCGGCGACGAAGAACAGGGCGCTTGCCGTCGCGAACGTCGCACCATAACGCCAGGCGACATAGCCAAACAGCAAACCCGTCAGCGCTTCAACCAGCGGATAACGCAGACTGATTGCCTTTCCGCAGCCCTTGCAGCGCCCCTTTAGCAGCAGGTAACTGAGGATGGGGATATTCTCCAGCGCCCGCACCGGCCGGCTGCAATGCGGACAACGCGAACGCGGCGAGACCAGGGACAGCGGCTCAATAGTGTGGGGCGTTGCCCCATCCCTCGCGTTGCTCGGGACCACCACTTCGTGGTGTCCTGCGCCCTGCGGGCTGGTCGGCGCTGGCGGGACGGTGTCAGCCGCGCCCGCCGCGTTGACGGGGACAGCGTCAGCCGCAAATTCCGCACATTGTGCCCGCCAGTCACGTTCCATCATGATCGGCAGCCGATGGATGACCACATTCAGAAAGCTGCCGATCATGAGGCCCAGCAGGGTACAGACGACAATGAGCGTCGTCGGGTCATTAAGCAGCATGGCTGATCTCTCTTACACCACAGCGCCGAGCTTGAAGATCGGCAGGTACATGGCGACGATAATGCCGCCGATAACGACGCCCAGCACCACCATGATGATGGGTTCCATCAGGCTGGAGAGCGCATCCACCGCATCGTCCACCTCCGCCTCGAAGAAATCGGCGACCTTGCTGCACATGGCGTCCAGCTGGCCGGATTCCTCGCCGATGGACACCATCTGCAGCACCATGTTGGGGAACACATTGGCATTCTGCATGGCGACCGTCAGGCTCGAACCGGTGCTGATCTCGGCCTTGATCTGTTTCGTGGCCTCGCGGTAGATGTAATTGCCCGACGCCCCGCCGACCGAATCCAGCGCCTCGACCAGGGGCACGCCGGCGGCGAACATCGTCGATAGCGTGCGTGTCCAGCGCGCAATCGTCGCCTTGCGGATGACCGCACCGAAAATCGGCAGACGCAAGGCCAGCCGGTCCATGACGATCTGCATGGCCAGCGAACGTTTCCATGTATAAAAGAACGCATACAGCCCGGCGCCAAGGATGCCGAAAATGAAATACCAGTTGGCAACAAAAAAATCGGAAATGGCAATGACCACGAGGGTCGGGCCGGGCAGGTCGGCGCCGAAACTACTGAACACCTGCTTGAACTGTGGCACGACGAAAATCATGATCACGGCAGTGACGATGAAGGCCACCACCAGCACGGAAATCGGATAAAACAAAGCGCTTTTGATCTTGCCGATAATCGCCTGGGTCTTTTCCTTGTAAATGGCCAGGCGGTCAAGTAATTCATCAAGAATACCCGCCTGCTCGCCAGCCTCAACCAGGTTGCAATACAACTGGTCAAAGTGCAGCGGATACTTGCGGAACGCCTGATTGAGAGCGGAACCGGTCTCGACCTCCATCTTGATGTCCGCGATCAGCTTGCCGACTGCGGGATTGGAGGCGCCCTTGCTGACGATGTCGAAGGATTGCAGCAGCGGCACCCCGGATTTCATCATGGTCGCCAGTTGGCGCGTAAACAAGGTGATGTCCTTGTCGGTAATCCTGCCGCCGCGCTTGAAACGCTGCTTTTTGACCTTGGTGACCAGCAGCCCCTGCCGCCGCAGGGTGGTGCGCACGACGGTCTCGGTCGCCCCGCGCATTTCGCCGCGTACGATCTTGCCGCTCTTGTCCTTGCCCTCCCAGGTAAAGATGGCCTGTGAGTCGCTTGTTTTCTGGATCGCCATGCCTGCTCCTTGCCTTTCAAGAAACTCGCCGGGCCGCCCCAAGAGTTTCTTGGCCCCTTGAGGGGAGCGCTGCGAAGCAGTGCTTGCGGGGGTGGGCTTGTTATGCGTCAGTGATAATGCCTTGCCTGCCGATCCTTGTAAAGGCGTAATACCCGGAGCTTTACCCCGGATTCAAGCGATTACCGACTAAGGGCGATAAATCTTGACGATCTTGACACGCCGGTCTTCAGTTTGAACGATCTCCATCGCCACGCCGCCGATACGCAGCCCAACCCCGATTTCAGGAATATCGCGCAGGTGTTCGAGGATCAGGCCATTGAGCGTCTTGGGTCCGTCAAGCGGCAGGCAGAGGCCGAGCAGGCGATTGATTTCGCGCAGGCTGTTTGCCCCGTCAACCATGGCAACGCCTGAATCGTTCCAACTAAAGGCGGCCACGCTACCCGGCATGCTGGTGGTGAATTTGCCGACCATTTCTTCGATGATGTCCTCAATGGTGACCAGGCCCAACAACTCACCGTATTCATCGACCACCAGGCCGAAGCGCTGGCGGTTTTCCCGGAAAAAACGCAGCTGGGCATAAGCAAGCGTTTCGGCAGGAATGAAGTAGGGTTGTGTCAGCTCCTGACGCAACAGCGCATGGCTAAGCGTGCCGCCGAGGGCGCCGGCCAACAGCCGGCGCAAATGCAGAATCCCGATGATGTTGCCCGGCTCTTGCTCATATACGGGTAGCCGGGTGTGAAAGCTGGTAGCCAGCTTGTCTGCAATTTCGTCGATGGGTGCCGTCAGATCAATGCTTTCGATTTCACCACGTGGCGTCATGATGTCTTCGACGGTGACATGTTCAAGGTCGAACAGCTTGACGAGAATGGCGCGATGCTCGGCGGGAATGAACTTGCCGGACTCGAGCACGACCGAACGCAATTCGTCGGCCGTCAGGTGCGGTGCATCGGCGAGACCCTTGGGCTTGATGCGCATCAACACAAGCAGACCGCGGGAAAACAGGTTGACGAACCAGACCACCGGATAGACCGCGCGCAGCAAGGGCCACAGCAGAAAAGCCAACACCGGCGTCAGCCGATCGGCATAGTTGGCGGCAATCACCTTGGGCGTAATTTCCGAGCAGACGAGAATGATGAAAGTGGTAAACAGCGTGGCGGCGCCGAGCGCCCACTCGCCCTCCCCCACAAATTCGATGGCGATCACACTGATCAGCGTGGCGATACCCGCATTGACGAGGTTGTTGCCGAGCAGAATCACGCCAAGCAATTTGTCGGCGCTCTCCAGCAGTGAAAGCGCCATGCGGGCACCGCGATGACCCTGGCTGGCTTTGTGCCGCAACCGGTAGCGGTTGGCTGCCATCATGCTGGTCTCGGACATTGAGAAAAAAGCCGAGAGCACCAGCAGGATAATCAGCGCGATGGATAACGCGGATAGTGGAATGTCTAGCAAAATCAGGGCCGCCCGAGCACCACTTCCAGCACGAAGCGACTACCCACATAGGCCAGCAGCAGCACCGCGAAACCGGTGAGTGTCCAGCGCAAGGCGATGCGCCCGCGCCAGCCGTAGCGATGGCGCCCGAACAGCAGTGCCGCAAAAATCAGCCAGGACAGCATGGCAAATACCGTCTTGTGGTTGAACTGCAGCGCCTTGCCAAAGATATGCTCGGAAAACGCCGCACCCGAGATCAGGGTCAGGGTCAGCAGCCCGAAGGCAATGTGGATCAGCCGGAACAACAGGGCCTCCATTGTCAGCAGCGGCGGCAAACCGGCAAACAATGGAGTCAGGCGACCGCGATGCAGGCGGCGTTCGGCAACTGCCATCAGGATGGCATGCAGGGCGGCGAGGGTGAACAGGCTATAGGCCAGCATCGCCATCAGCAGATGCACCCGAAAGGTCAACGAGCCGGCGTTGGCAAGTACATGCTGCCCCGGCAACACCCACGGCAACAACACACAGACCGCTGCAAGGGGCAGGCCCAGCATCTGCAAGCCTTCCATGCGGGCATAGAAGCTCTCGATCCAGTACAGCACCACGGCCAGCCACGTCATCACCGACAGGGCTACGGCAAAGCCGAAACGCAGCTCCGCGCCACCACCCGGGGCAATGTCCATGCACAGCGCGAAGCCGTGAAAAATCAGCGCGACCAACAACAGTGCGTGCTCCCATCCGGCTACACCCTTGATCGGCTGATTGAGCACCGCGCCGCGCCAGCGCGTACGCCAGAAATGCACTGCCAGCCCTAGATAGAGCACGGCAGCCAAAAAATGCGGGGTGGGCGAATGCAGTAGAATCGACAACATGTCTGGAGTCTACACGCAAGCCGACCCAGCCGGAACAACAGCCGAAACTCCGGCCCCCCTTTTTACCCAAATACCATGCTCGACAATCTGACCCAACGACTCGCCAAAGTTGTCAAAACGCTGCGCGGCCAGGCCCGCCTGACCGAGGACAATATCGCCGACATGCTGCGCGAGGTGCGCATGGCGCTCCTCGAAGCCGATGTGGCCCTGCCGGTGGTCAAGGAATTCATCGCCCGCGTCAAGGAAAAGGCGGTCGGCCAGGAGGTGATCGGTTCGCTGTCCCCCGGGCAGGCGCTGGTCGGCGTGGTGCATCGCGAGCTGACCGAACTGATGGGCGGGGCAAAGGCCGAATTGAATTTCGCCACCCAGCCGCCGGCAATCATCCTGATGGCCGGCCTGCAGGGCGCAGGCAAGACGACGACGACCGCCAAGCTGGGCAAGTGGCTGAAGGAGCGCCAGAAAAAGAAAGTGCTGGCGGTCAGCTGTGACGTCTATCGTCCTGCAGCCATCGAGCAGCTGAAGGCCGTGTCGGCACAAGCCGGCATCGATTTTTTCCCCTCTGCGGTCGGCGAGAAACCCGCCGATATTGCTGCCGCAGCACTGGATTACGCCAAGCGCCACTTCCATGACGTACTGCTGGTGGACACCGCCGGCCGGCTCGCCATTGATGAAGCCATGATGGCGGAGATTCGCGAGCTGCATGCGCAACTCAAGCCGATCGAGACCCTGTTCATCGTTGATGCGATGCTGGGCCAGGACGCGGTGAACACGGCCAAGGCTTTCAGCGAGGCACTACCACTGACCGGGGTGATCCTCACCAAGCTGGACGGCGATGCGCGCGGCGGCGCGGCACTGTCGGTGAGGCATGTCACCGGCAAACCGCTGAAATTTGCCGGTGTCGGCGAAAAACTGACTGGTCTGGAGGAATTTCATCCCGAACGCATGGCCAGCCGGATTCTCGGCATGGGCGATATCCTTGGTTTGGTCGAGGATGCACAGCGCGGCGTCGACCAGGAAAAGGCTCAGGACTTCGTCAAGAAAATGAAGTCCGGCAAGGGCTTCGACCTCAACGACTTCAAGGAGCAAATCGGCCAGATGCGCAAGATGGGCGGCATCGGTTCACTACTCGACAAGCTCCCGGCGCAGCTCGGTGCCATGGCACAGCAGGCCGGCGGTCAGCTGGAGGACAAGGCGACGCGCCGCATCGAAGGCATCATCAATTCGATGACCCCGACCGAGCGCAGCAAACCCGAACTCATCAAGGCCAGCCGCAAGCGCCGCATCGCCACGGGTGCCGGCGTCCAGGTGCAGGAAGTCAATCGGATGCTCAACCAGTTCGAGCAATCACAGAAGATGATGAAGCAGTTCTCCAAAGGCGGCATGGCGAAAATGATGCGCGGCATGAAGGGATTGATGGGCGGCGGTGGATTATCCGGTCCGCCCCGCTAGCCACCACCAGGCCGTAGGCGAATTCATTCTGGCAAAGCACGGTAAAATAGTTTCCGCTTTCTGTTAAGCAGTACCCCAAAACGCGCCTGTAGCTCAGCTGGATAGAGTACTGCCCTCCGAAGGCAGGGGTCGCACGTTCGAATCGTGTCAGGCGCGCCACCCCCCGGTTGGCCAAGGGAGCAACACTGACCAGGCTTGGCCTTGGTTTGATTGAGATAAACAACGAGGGAACACGTGATGAGCAAGAAGCTTCCGCGCGTACTGGCGATATCCAGCCTGCTTGTTCTGGTGCCTGTCTTGGCGTCGGCCATGGGCAGTCAGCCCAAGGAAAAAGATTTCGAGGCGGCAAACGCCCGCATTCTGCCACTGGCCAAGGTCAAGCTGGCGCCGCCGGCCGCCGCGACAGGTGCCGCCAAGGGCAGTCGCTCGGGTGAAGAACTCTACAAGGCGGTCTGCGGGGCTTGCCACGAAACCGGGGTTGCCGGTGCGCCCAAGACCGGTGACCAGGCAGCCTGGGGGCCCCGCATCGGCCCTGGCTTGGCGACATTGACCAAGACATCGATAACCGGCAAGGGTGCAATGCCCCCGAGGGGCGGTTCCGATGCCACCGACGAGGAGCTGGCCCGGGCCATCGCTTTCATGGCCAACAAGGCGGGCGCCAACTTCAAGGCACCCTGAATCCTGAGCCAAGCCAGCCGATAGCGCTGGCCAGAACAAAATACCGCCCCGGATCGGGGCGGTTCATGGGTTGCTGGATAGTGGCTTAGCGGATGGCGTCCGCCACTGCCTTGCCACACACACCCGTATCCGCCTGACCGCCCAGGTCACGAGTGCGCAGTTGCGGGTCAGCCAGCACCGCCTCGATGGCCTTGAGCATGGCGGCTGCGGCCGCAGGCTCTCCCAAATGATCAAGCATCATGGCACCCGCCCAGATCTGGCCAATCGGATTGGCAATGTACTGTCCGGCGATATCCGGCGCCGATCCATGCACCGGCTCGAACAATGACGGGAACTTGCGCTCCGGATTGATATTGCCCGAAGGCGCGATGCCGATGGTACCGGTACAGGCCGGGCCGAGGTCGGACAGAATGTCACCGAACAGGTTGGACGCCACCACCACATCGAAGCGATCCGGGTGGAGGACGAAGTGTGCGGTGAGGATGTCGATGTGGTACTTGTCCCAGGTGACATCGGAATATTGTTGGGCGATCTCCTCCACCCGCTCATCCCAGTAGGGCATGGTGAAGCAGATGCCGTTGGACTTGGTCGCAGAAGTCAGGTGCTTGCGCTCGCGCCGGCGTGCCAGTTCGAAAGCGTATTTGACGATGCGATCCACGCCGACGCGCGTCATCACCGTTTCCTGCAACACGACTTCGCGCTCGGTATCCGGAAAAATCTTGCCGCCCACCGAGGAATATTCGCCCTCGGTATTCTCGCGCACGACGAGGAAATCGATGTCACCCGGCTTGCGGTCGGCCAGCGGCGAGCGCACGCCGGGCATCAGGCGCACCGGTCGCAAATTCACGTAAAGGTCGAATTCACGGCGGAACTGGATCAGCGAACCCCACAACGAAATGTGATCGGGCACCTTGTCTGGCCAGCCCACCGCACCGAAAAAGATCGCGTCATGCTTGCCGACCAGATCTTTCCAGTTGTCCGGCATCATCTTGCCGTGCTGCAGATAATAATCGCAGGAGGCAAAGTCGAAATGGTCGTACTGCAGTTCGAAGCCGTATTTTGCGGCCGCCACATCGAGCACGCGCAGGCCTTCCGGCACCACCTCCGTGCCAATACCGTCGCCGGGAATGACCGCGATCCGGTAAATTCTTTTCTTCTGTTCAATCATGGTAGGTAGTTCCGTTAATCAATTTGTTGGGTTATGCGGTGGGCACCACGTTCCTCAGTGCGAGCAAGCAACGCGGATCGCAGCGATCGCGGCCGCGGTAACGCTACGCGTCGTGGCCTTGCCGCCGAGATCCGGGGTGTGGCAGGCCGGATCGGCCGTTACTCGCTCGATCGCCTGCATCAGCCGTGCCGCAGTACCCATCTCGCCGAGATGCTCCAGCAGCATCGCGCCGCTCCAGAACGTTCCCACCGGATTGGCGATGCCCTTACCAGTGATGTCGAAGGCCGAACCATGGATCGGCTCGAACATCGAAGGGAAGGTCCGCTCGGGATTGAGGTTCGCCGTGGGGGCGATGCCGATCGAGCCGGCGAGTGCCGCGGCCAGGTCGGAGAGGATGTCGGCATGCAGGTTGGTGGCGACGATGGTATCCAGCGACCGGGGATTAAGCGTCATGCGCACGGTCATGGCGTCGACCAGCATCTTGTCCCAAGTGACGTCGGGGAACTCGGCGGCGACCTCGCGCGCTATTTCGTCCCACAGCACCATGCCATTGCGCTGCGCATTCGATTTCGTCACTACGGTCAGCAGTTTGCGCGGGCGCGACTGCGCCAGCCGGAAGGCGAAACGCATGATGCGGGTCACGCCGGCGCGGGTAAAGATCGAGGTTTCCGTCGCCACTTCCTCCGGCAAGCCGCGATGCGTACGTCCGCCCTGGCCGGAATACTCCCCCTCGGTGTTTTCGCGGACGATGACCCAATCCAGATCACCGGCCTTGACGCCCGCCAGCGGACTGCGAATGCCCGGCAGGATGCGCGTCGGCCGCACGTTTGCATACTGATCCATCGGCTGGCAGATCGCCAGGCGCAGACCCCACAGGCTCAGGTTATCAGGGACATCCGGTGCGCCAACGGCACCGAACAGGATCGCATCGTAGTGTTTGAGCTGTTCTACGCCATCTGCCGGCATGAAGCTGCCGGAGGCTTTGTAACGATCCGAGCCCCAGTCGAAGTGATCGAATTCGAGCTTGAAGCCCTGATCCATTTCCGCCAGCGCCTGGAGAACTTCAACGCCGGCTGACACGACTTCCTTACCTATGCCATCGCCGGGAATGGCTGCAATTTTGTAGGTTTTCATTGTGATATCCGATCAAAAAAGAAGGCCTGCCGGCATGCGCAACAGCAGGACATTGGCCATCAACACCTGGAAGGTGCCAACGATTGCTGTGGCAACGAGCGCGTAGGTGATGATAGTGCGTGCCTTGGGCCATTCAAAGCTGGCGACGGCCGTCAGACAGAAGAAAGCAGCCAGGCTGGTGACGAAGAAGCCGATCATCGGTAATAGCACGACCCAGAGCGCCATGATCACAATCGCTGCGAAGCGCCGCGGATTGGATGGCTTTATTTCAGCAACATCAGCCGGCTTTTTCCGCGCGACAGGTCGGCCGATCTGAAAAGCGATAAGAATGACCGAAAACAGGACCAGCGCCGCCGACAGGGTTTGCGGGAACACCGCACCCATCGGCGACAAGTCCTTCGTTTCCATATATGCCAGCACACCGAGCCCGATGAACAGTACACCGAAGATGATCGCTGGGACATCCCGATAATTCTCGCGCGTCGCCTTGGCCGCCTTGACCACGATGTCAGTTGCTTCTGTGGGCAGTGCCTTGCGGCGACGGCGCAGACTTGTAATCAATGGGTAGAACAGCGTCAGCAAGGCAAAGAAGATAATGGCCATGCTGAGCGGCCGGCCGAAGAACATCTCGACAATGGCATTTTGGGCGTTGCCGATCAGGTAGGACTGTACGAAGCCCTGCTCGGCGATCTGGCCAAGCACCAGACCCAGCACGATCGGCGACGGTGCAAAACCATAGCGTTCCAGTATCCAGGCCAGGACACCGAGAGCGAACATCATCTGCATGTCGCTGGGGTTGCTGTGGATGGCGAAACTGCCCAGGATGGTCAGGAACGCCACCGTCGGCACCAGCAGGGATTTCGGAACGCGGACAATGAACTTGTAGGCATAGCGACCCAGGATCAGGCCGACCGGCAGCATCAGGATGGTGGCGATCAACAGACCGAACATGAACGTATAGACAATATCGGCCTGATCGTTGAACAAGGTGGGACCGATCTTGATGCCCTGTACCAACAAGGCGCCGAGGATGATGGCGTCAGGCGGGGTGCCTGGAATTCCGAGCACCAAGGTGGGGATGAAACCGCCGCCGACCGTGGCATTGTTCGCCGCTTCGGTGGCGATGACGCCATCCGGTTCGCCCGTACCAAAACGCTCCGGATGTTTCGCGGTGCGCCGCGCCTCCGAATAGGCAATCAAGCCGGCGATGGAGCCGCCCGCACCCGGCAGGATGCCGACCGCCGTGCCAATCACCGAACTGCGCAACAGGTTGAGCTTGCGCGTCATGCTCAGGCGCAGTGCTTCGAAAAAACGCATCCCCTGTTCGACCTCAATTGCCTTCAGGTGCGGCGCTTTGGTAGCGACGAGATCGATAATCACGGGAACGCAATACAGCCCGATCAGTGCCGAAGTGATGTCGATACCCCCAAGCAACATCTGCGAGTTGAGGGTGTAACGCACATCTCCGCCCACAACAGCGACCCCGATGGCCGACAACAATAGGCCGAGGCAAGCGCCGATCAAGCCCTTCACCGTGTTACCGGCGGATAACGCTGAAATCAATGTCAGACCGAATACTGCCAGCCAGAAGTATTCGGTTGGACCAAAAGCCAGTGCCACATTGGCCAGCGGCGGCGCCAGCAATATCAGACTGACGGCACCGACCAGTCCGCCAAACACTGACGCAAACGTCGCCAATGTCACCGCCAGGCCGCCGTCGCCCCGTTTGGCCATCGGATAGCCGTCAAAGGTGGTGGCAATCGACGATGGCGTGCCAGGGGTATTGACCAGAATCGCGGCAAAGGCACCGCCGTAGATGGCTCCGGTGTAGATGGCGCCGAGGGCAATCAGCCCCGAAGCCGGCGCCATGGCAAAGGTGAAGGGCACCAGGACGGCCACCGCCATCGTCGCCGACAGCCCCGGCAAGGCACCGATTATGGTGCCCAGCACAACACCAGCCAACGCGAGTGCGAGGTTGAACGGCGTCAGGGCATCAGCGAAGTAGCCGAGAACCTCCATGATTGTGGGCCAGCCCGGTTACTGTTTCTTGATGCCGAGCTTTTCGGCCAATGCGCCGTATTCCTTTTTCTTTTCTGCCATGAACTTTGGCATGTCTTTATAGGTGATGTCCGTCAGTACGAAGCCGCCGTCTTCCATCTTCTTCTTGAACTCCGGCTCGGCGTTGATCTTGCTGATAATGTCCGAGACCTTTTGCCGGATGTCTTCTGGCGTGGTGTTCGGCACGGACAGGCCGCGATAAGCCCCGCCGACCAAGTCAAAACCCAGTTCGCGGAAAGTAGGCACGTCCGGGAAGGCCGGCATGCGCTTTTCGGCAGCAACGGCCAGCATACGCATCTTGTCGCCATGCGTGATCGCGGAGGGAGCGTAGTTGAAGCCTGCGACAGTCTGCTTGCCGAGAATCGCCGTTACCGCCGGTCCGGTGCCGCTGAACGGTACGTAAGTGGTCTTGATGCCGGCGAGCTCATCGAAGCGCACTTGGGCCAGGTTGTTCGAGGAATTCGAGCCGGAGCCACTGAAGGTCACCATGCCCGGGTTCTTCTTTGCGTGGTCGATCAGATCCTTGAGCGTCTTGAACAGACTGTCCTTGTGTACAAAAATCGCATCGGGCGTGTAGTGGAAGTAGTTCACGGGCGTCAGATCGTCGGTCTTGTAGCCGACATCCTTTTGCATCGGCTGCAAGACGGTATGCGGCAAATTGATACCCATGATGGTGTAACCATCGCCATGCATGGAGTTGAGCTGCGACCAAGCTTGCGCGCCGCCGGCACCCGCCATGTACTGAATGACCGCATCGACGCCGGCAATCTTCTTGAAAACCATCTGCTGAAAGCGTGCCGAGACATCGGACTCACCACCCGGATTGAATGGGAGGATGTAGCTGATCGGCTTGTTGGGATAGCTCTGTGCTGCTGCTGTACCGGTAAAGACGAGGCCGGCGACCAAGGTGCTGCCGATCACTGCCGTGGAAAGTATTCCCTTCAGAATCAATCTGCGCATGACTTCCTCCTGTCGCGTTACGTTTATTTTGGGTGGGAAGAGACTTTATAGGTAAACCGCAGAGAAATAAGGTCTAATATTTCAATTCATTATTTCTCTGTAGTTAACAATGTCTACTGACAGCGATCTCGCCTTTTTTGTGCTGCTCGCCCGCAAGGAAAGCTTTTCCGCCGCTGCGCTCGCCATGGGCATATCGACGCCAGCCGTCAGCAAGCGACTGGCCAAACTGGAAAACCGCCTCGGGGTGCGCCTGATGAACCGCACCACGCGGCGCGTCAGCCTCACCAGCGAGGGCGAGGCCTATTCCAGAAATGCCGAACGCATTCTGCGCGATATCCAGGACCTGGAGCAGCACGTCTCCAGCGCAACAGAAACACCACAAGGCCTGCTCCGCATCAATGCCACCTTCGGTTTCGGCCGCGAACATGTCGCCAGCGTCGTGTCGGAATTTGCGGCGCGCTACCCGGCGGTCGAGGTACAACTCATCCTCAGCGATGCGCCGCTGAACCTGGTCGAAGAAGGTCTCGATCTGGGCATCCGTTTCGGCACCCCGCCGAATTCCCGGCTGGTCTCGCGGCGCATCCAGGTGAACCGCCGCTTTCTTTGCGCCACCCCCGCCTATCTTGACCGTTGTGGTACGCCATGCAAGCTCACCGACCTGGCTAACCACAACTGCATCATTCTGCGCCAGGATTTCGATACCTATGATATCTGGAAATTACAGCATGGCCAGGAGACGGCCTCGATCAAGGTCCGCGGCAGCCTGAGCAGCAACGACGGAGAAATTGCCATGAAATGGGTGCTCGACGGACACGGCATCACGCTCCGGTCGGAATGGGATATCTGCCGGCATGTCGCGGCCGGTCGCCTGCGGCTGGTGCTGCCAAAATACTCTCAGATAGATGCCGACATCTACGTCGTGTACCCGCCGCGCCACAACCTGTCAGCGCGCATCAGCGTTTTCGTCGAATTTCTCTCCAAGCGCCTGGCTGCACCGGCTGCGAAGCAGCGCTGAGCCTGCACCACAATTACTCAAAAACGGTCTGTAGGGTCCGGTTAGATCACAGCCTTGGTGGTCAAGAAAATCAATGACGCTCCAAACTTGGTTAGGATCATTTGACTGCACCTTTCCAAGATTATTAGATTTCCCTACATTTCTCAGCTCACAACCTTCTCGAGGTGAGTCAGATGATGCCGGAAGACGAAAGCAGTGATTTATCAGACGCACAGGCCGACACAGCCGACACCGCAGGAAAGCTGCCAGTAACCAGGGAACAACTCTACGACTACGTCTGGGCTGAGCCCATGCTGAAAGTGGCCGCTCGATACAAGGTCTCGTCGAGTTTTCTCGCCCGTGTCTGCACACAACTCAACGTGCCCCGTCCTGCCAGAGGCTATTGGGCAAAGCTCGCCGTGGGTATCCAGTCGCCACGCCCGCCATTGTCGGAGACCAGGCCGGGTGACTTACTGGAGTGGTCACGTGATGGCAATCCGAAGCGGGTGGCCGCGGCACTTCCCAAGCCGCCGGTCAGACGCCGAAAATCGCGGATCCGCCCTCCCGAGGAGCGTCCTTCCAGTCACTCTCTATTACGCCCGGCTACTGTTTGAAGTCGGACGGGAATCGGATGTTGGTTACCTGAAGCCAAACAAGCGACTTCTGCCCGACATTATCGTGACGAAAGATGCGCTACCGAGAGCCCTCGACGTCGCCAACGAACTGTTCCTCCTGTTCGAGGATCGTGGTCACCAGGTTGTGTTTGCCCCGAACGAAAGCCAGTTTCACAGACAGGAATTTGACGAACGCGAGAAGGGCGGACAGCAGAGGCATTACTCCAATCTGTGGCGTCCTCATCGTCCGACAATTGTTTATCTGGGTTCGGTTGCGATCGGGCTGACCATTTTCGAGATGACGGAGAAGGTGGAAGCCCGCTGGGAGAAGGGAAAATATGTTCGCATCGCTCCTGCCGCCACAACCGGGAGAAGGCGCAACACGCATCACTCGTGGACCACCGATCATGACCTGCCCAGTGGCAGGCTCTGCGTTCAGGCCTATTCACCCTACCCGCGGGTTGATTGGCATCGCCAGTGGCAAGAGGTTCGGGCCGGTGAGTTCCCGGAAGGGTTTTCTGCACTTGTTAGAGCCCTCGAAAGGGAAGCCACCGACATTGCGAATCAGGTCGAAGCGGCCAGGAAGCAAGAGGAGATAGAACACCAACAATGGAGGGAAAAATGGCGGCTCTATGAAATCGAGGAGGCGAAGCGAAAACGTGCCGCTGCGATCAAGGCAAGTCGCGAGGAACTGATAGCCTTTATGAAGGACTGGGCTGCTGCAAAGGAAATCGAAAGTTTCCTGCTCGAGGTGGAGGAAAGGCTTGTCAGCCTGGATGATCAAGAACGTACAGCGGGACTTGAGCGCCTGCAAAAGGCTCGTGATCTTCTGGGAAACGTTGATGCGCTTAACCTCTTATGGTCATGGCGATCACCTGAGGAACGCCTGTCTTCCACTGCCTATTAGGTCAGCTTGACCTAGCCCGGATATTTCATGAGCAGGTATCGGCGGAACGGCCGAAAGGCGCTCTAATACAGGTATCGAAGCCGTATTGAGAGGAGTTCCGCCGATGCCAGATTGTACCGGTCAAGAGATGCTGTTTGGGCGCGTTGGGCGCCGCGCGATCGAAGCGGATTTCACGGGTGGTGCGCTCAGTTCCGACGGGGGTTTGCTGCTGGTACGGCAGGTTGATCGGAAGATCGGCTTGTCGGCAGCGGTCGCCAGAGCGTTGAGCGACCCGCGCGATCCGGAACGGATCACCCATCCGCTGCGCGACCTGGTTGCCCAGCGGCTGTACGGGCTGTGCTGCGGCTATGAGGACCTGAACGATCACGACGTACTGCGCCATGATCCGCTGATGCAGACGGCGGTGGGCAAAGTCGAGGAATTGGCCAGCTCTCCGACCTTCTCGCGGTTGGAAACGCGCGCGACACGGGCCGATATCGTGGCCCTGAACAAGGTGCTGGTCGAGCAGTTCATCGCCGCGCAAGGGAAGATGCCGCGCGAACTGATCCTCGACGTCGATGCCTCCGATGTGCCACTGCACGGCAATCAGGAACGCTCGCAGTTCCACGGCTACTACGATCACTACTGCTACCTGCCGCTGTATGTGTTCTGCGGCCAGGCGATGCTCGCCTGCCTGTTGCGGCCCTCCCGCATCGACGGGGCCCGGCATGCGGCTGCCGTCATCAAACTGATCGTTACCCGGTTGCGCCAAGCCTGGCCGGAGGTCAAGATCATCGTGCGCGGCGATTCCGGCTTCTGCCGCCAGCGGCTGATCCGCTGGTGCGAACGCCGCCAGGTCGGTTACGTCATCGGCGTGGCCAGAAATACGCGCCTGCACAAGGTGGTCACGGTGTGGGAGGCGGAGCTTGAAGCCGCTTTCGCCGCCACGGGTGCATGGCCTGAAGCTCGCCGCCGAAAGCATGT
Organism: Rhodocyclaceae bacterium; assembly: GCA_013791905.1. Lineage (GTDB taxonomy): Bacteria > Pseudomonadota > Gammaproteobacteria > Burkholderiales > Rhodocyclaceae > Sulfuricystis. The sequence goes on from VMSX01000021.1 coordinate 177,201, forward strand.
TGCGGCCGCATGTGGTGCTGGATATCCTCTCCAGTTTCACCCTGTTCGCCACCGACAAGAAGCAGCGCCGCATCAAGATCATCTGCCGCTACCAGCAATACGAGGCCGCGAACAAGATTGTCGAGCGGGTGCTGGCCGGCTACCCAAAGAAGGGTTTGATCTGGCATTTCCAGGGCTCGGGTAAATCGCTGCTGATGGTGTTCGCGGCGCAGAAGCTGCGGCTGCACGCTGGCCTAAAGAATCCGACGGTGCTGATCGTGGTGGATCGCATCGACCTCGATACCCAGATCACCGGCACCTTCACCGGGGCCGATATCCCGAATCTGGAGAAGGCCGAGACACGCGACAAGCTGCAACAACTGCTGGCGCAAGATGTACGCAAGATCATCATCACGACGATCTTCAAGTTCGGCGAAGCCGATGGAGCTTTGAACGAGCGCAGCAACATCATTGCCCTGGTGGATGAGGCACATCGTACCCAGGAAGGCGATCTTGGCCGCAAGATGCGCGATGCCCTGCCGAATGCATTTCTCTTCGGCCTGACCGGTACGCCGATCAATCGCTTCGACAAAAACACCTTCTACGCCTTCGGCGCTGACGAGGATGCCAAGGGCTACATGAGCCGCTACGGCTTCGAGGAGTCGATTCGCGACGGAGCGACACTGAAGCTGCACTTCGAGCCGCGTCTGGTAGATATGCATATCGACAAGGCCGCCATCGATGCCGCATTCAAAGAAATGACCGGCGGCCTTTCCGACCTGGACAAGGACAACCTCGGCAAGACCGCCGCCAAGATGGCAGTGCTGGTCAAGACGCCGGAGCGCATCCGGCACGTGTGCGAGGACATCGTCCAGCACTTCCAGAACAAGGTGGAGCCGAACGGATTCAAGGGTCAAATCGTCACCTTCGACCGTGAATCCTGCCTGCTCTACAAAACCGAACTGGACAAGCTGTTACCGCCCGAGGCCAGCGATGTCGTGATGACGGTGAATGCCAACGAGCCGCAGTACAAGGTGTTCAATCGCGGCCGGGATGAGGAGGAGCGCTTGCTCGACCGCTTCCGTGACCCGAATGACCCGTTGAAGCTACTGATCGTCACCTCGAAGCTGCTAACTGGCTTCGATGCGCCGATTCTGCAGGCTATGTATCTCGATAAACCGCTGCGCGACCATACGCTGTTGCAGGCGATCTGTCGGGTGAACCGCACCTACTCTGAACAGAAGACGCACGGACTGATTGTCGATTACCTCGGCATCTTCGACGACGTGGCCAAGGCGCTGGAGTTCGACGAGAAGGGAATTACCGCCGTCGTCTCGAATATCCAGGAGCTCAAGGACCGGCTTCCGGAGGCCGTGCAGAAGTGCCTGGCGTTCTTCGCCGGCGTGGATCGCACGGTAGAGGGCTACGAGGGCCTGATCGCCGCCCAGCAATGTCTGCCCAACAATACAGTGCGCGACAATTTCGCCGGCGAGTACAGCCTGCTCGGCAAGCTTTGGGAGGCGATTTCGCCCGATCCGATCCTCGGCCAGTATGAGAAGGACTACAAGTGGCTGTCGCAGGTGTATCAGTCGGTTCAGCCATCCAGCGGCCACGGCAAGCTGGTCTGGCATTCCCTCGGCGCCAAGACCATTGAGCTGATCCATCAAAATGTGCATGTCGACGCCGTGCGCGACGATCTCGATACACTGGTGCTGGACGCCGACCTGCTGGAGGCGGTGCTCTCCAATCCCGATCCGAAGAAGGCCAAGGAAATCGAGATCAAGGTGGCGCGGCGATTGCGCAAGCATCTCGGCAATCCTAAATTCAAGGCGCTATCGGAACGGCTGGATGCCCTGCGGGACCGGTTTGAGTCCGGCGTGCTGAACAGCGTTGAATTTCTCAAGCAACTGCTCCAGATCGCCAAGGAGGTGTTGCAGGCCGAAAAGGAAATCCCGCCCGAGGAAGACGAGGATCGCGGCAAGGCAGCGCTGACTGAATTGTTCGCCGAGGTGAAAACCGCCGAGACGCCGATTATGGTCGAGCGGGTGGTGACGGATATCGATGAGATCGTGCGCCTGGTGCGCTTCCCCGGCTGGCAGGACACGCTGGCTGGCGAGCGGGAGATCAAGAAGGCGCTCCGGAAGGCACTGTTCAAGTACAAGCTACATGCCGACGAGGAATTGTTTGAGAAGGCTTACAGCTACATTCGACAGTATTACTGATCTTCAGTAGGTTGGCGTGTAAGTTGTATCCATAGTTCGAGCCGGGGTGATTCACATTGCGCCGGCATTCAACCGATAGAAGGTACTCTCAACTTGATGCCACCATGCCGGTGGAGATTCATCCTTGACAACCAACTCCCCATTCTCAAAGAAGGCAATGTCCCAGTAGGTATCCATGCCGTCCTCTCTGCGATCCTCGCTGTTGTCGAAGAAGATCGCCAGCGAGGCCGCGCGGGCACCGTATGCGAAATTCTCCAGCACGCGCCCGTAACGACTCTCGAGCTTGTCCGGGCGAACATCGTGGCCCCCCTTGGCGTGCCGGATGGCTACGCGCGCCTTTGACTTGTCGATCGAATCGAGGCCGACAGCGAAGAGCACCACCAGATAGCCGCGCCGGCGGGCTTCCACCATGAAGCGCACTTTGTCCTGCACGGGATCGGAAAACACCGTCTCGAAGCTGAAGCTGGTTTCCCGGTCAAGATATTGAAGGCGCCGGCGAGATCCTTCCTTCGCGGCCAGTTCCTCGAACTCTTTTTTGGTATGACTGCCCGCACCCAGATCGGTGATGATGGCACGCTCGACCTCATCCGGGTTGATATGTTCCTCCAGCTCACCGGCAAGGGCGGCAGCAAGTCTCTCGTCGGAAATCGTGGTTTTGCCGGCCCCGTTGTGACCGGCAATCACCACCAGCAGGCGTCGGTCCTCTTCGGGGATCTCTTGCAATCGCTCCTGCAATCGCTCCAGAAAGACTTTGGCTGGACTCAGATCATCCCTTTCGAGACTTGCGCCCGGAACCGAGACCTGCGAAAGCGCCCGCCAGCGCGGTGGCGGCCCGGGTTGCGCGCTCACCCTCCTCGCGTCGTCTTTCCGTCGTGGTGACCGCGAGTGCCTGGTAGGCGGCCTGCATGGCATCGAGATCGATTTTGGGGGCTTTTAGAAGGTCGAACACGGTGTTGCCGGCGGGAAGAAGCGCATGGAGCCAGCGCCCTTTGAGCGGCGGGTGGCTATACCATGCTTGTGCTGCGCTGTAGACCTGCTTGATGCGGTCGCGATTTTCGTGAGCGCGTACCTGCTCCATGTCGGTGAGTTTCATCCATTGGTAAGCCGTTTGCCGCGTGATGCCGCAGATCTCGGCGGTCTCGCTGATGTTCAGACCGAAGACGGCACGCACTCCGTCCAGAACAGACGACGGCGAGAGTGCGACGGTTGGCAGCGAGACGTTTGGGTTGGGTTCCAGTGCTTCCGGGATTTCAGAGAGAGCGATGCGGTTTTTGATTACAACGAAGAAAGCGCCAGTCGCCGCATGCAATCCCTGCGAATGTATAGCGACAGGGTTCAACAAATCCCAGTCGCACAGGGCAGCTTGATAAGACGCGGACTGCGCCTCGTCGATGACGCTTCCAGTTCCTGCCTTGCCATAGAAGCGGCCCATGGCACCCTGACGGATTGCGAACTCGCGCCTAGTCTGCGCTGGTGAATTGTGCATTCTCTCCTCCTTATGCCGGCTGGCCAGTCCACTCGGCCACGGCTTCAGGCTTAATGATACGTCGAAATGCCATGGAGATATCGTCGCGAAGACGCTGAAATTCCCCGGCGATATCTTCCGCCTGTAACCGGCGGGAATCCACGCGCCAGCGGTCGATGTCCAGAACCGCCGATGGCCCATCGGTATATTTCTTCAACAAGGCGGGAGGGATCTGAACAGAACCATCATCGAGATCCGGCGGCAGGGAGGGGAGCGCGAAGCCTCGTCCATACTGGACGCGCATCGCCCCATCGCCCCCTCTGGGGTATTCGTGGCTTATGAAGGTGGTTTGGGCGACTTCGCCTAAGACGCCGGTCGAGTGACTGAAGCCGTCCTTGAAGTAGTCCTCGGGCACCTTGCCGGCATTTGGAATGATGAAGTCGACGTAGCGCAGGCCGAGCCGAAGCACCTTGACACCGCCTGCGGCGCACAGGCAATCCAGCATCGATCGCCATTCCGCGAGGAATTGTGGCGAATCCTTGTAGAGGGAGGTGGTGTAGGTCATCACCCCATCCTGAACACGCAAGGCGCTGCGATTGTCGTCGCTACGCAGCTCGCGGCCAACCTCGCCTTCGTTCGCCTTAGATTCCTCTGCCGGGACAGGCGCGTTACCGAATACAAGCGTCACTTGTCGCACCGCCTTCATGGCGGGAAAGCGTTCTCCCAGCGCTGACTTGAGGCGCGCAGCAACCTCCTTGTACTCGGTATCGACTTCGGGATCAAAACGGATTTGCGCCAGCACAAGGGCCAACGGCGCATTGGGCCACTTGCCCAGCGCCTGGTCGTGATTGCTCACGGTTATACCTCCTGTTGTATGAGTGGGGTGCTGTTTCTATTTACGTCAATCATACACATTACTTGACAACTTTGGAAATTCAAGCGTACTATTAGACGCGCTATCATACATACCATGGAGAAACGGCAATGCATGCGAGCGACAACCCTTCATCAAATAAGGAGAATTGAAATGAGCAACTCCAACAGCAGTCAGGCTCCCGGTCACAACAAGACCGTCACCATCATCGTCAATGGCCGCAAACGCGAGGTAACTGGCAAAACGGTTTCCTATGAGGAGATCGTCAAGCTGGCCTTCCCGGACGAACCATCCAATCAGGACACCGACTTCACGGTCGCCTATGCCAACCCCCACGGGAAGGACGGCGAACTGATCGCAGGGCAGGAAGTCCATGTGAAAGAAGGGATGGTGTTCAATGTCACAAAGACCAATCGTTCTTGATCCTGACATCCAGTCCTTGCAGGACGATGGGCTGAGCGTCGAGGTGGTGCAGGGGCACCTGCTGGTTCATCAGGTGCCCTACGTCAATGCGAACGGGAAGGTGGCACGCGGCATTATGGTCACTGACCTGCCCGGCAACGTCGGCGCTCTGGGCAAGCCGCGCGACCATCAGATCTGGTTCGTCGGCGAGACTCCCTGTTACACCAATGGCAAGCCGATCCGATCGCTCAACCGCACCGAAGGCCGGCGCGACCTCTGGCACGGGTTTGCCGTAGATCACCGCTTCTCCTGCAAACCCACAGGGCAACCGGACTTTCCGCTGACGCACTCGGACAAAATCCGCCACTATCTTGCGTTGATCGCCCCGGAGGCCAAAGCCGTCGAACCGGAAGCGACGCCCTATCTGTTTGAACCCGTGGTTTCCTTCGACCCTGAAAGCGTGTTCAAGTATTGGGACTATGCTTCGACGCGCGCCGGTATCTTGGCCGTGACCGCAAAGCTCGAGCAATCCCGGGTGGCCATCGTCGGTTTAGGCGGCACGGGCAGCTACGTGCTCGACTTGGTGGCCAAGACGCCCGTGCGCGAACTACATCTCTTCGATGGCGATCAGTTCGAGCAGCACAGCGCCTTCCGCACCCCCGGTGCCGCGTCGATAAAGGACATCGACGCCAAAATGCCGAAGGTTGAATACTTCGCCTCCATCTACGCCAGAATGCGCAAGGGAATCCATCCGCATCCCGTGTATGTCGAAGAAGCAAACCTGTCCGAACTGGACAACTTCGACTTCGTGTTCCTGTGCGTCGACAAAGGTGGTGTGCGCAGGATGCTGGGCGAATACCTCATTGCACGCGACATCCCGTTTGTCGATACAGGGATGGAGCTGACCATGTTGCCCGAGGCGAATGCCCTTCTGGGCACCTGCCGGGCCACCCTCTGCACAGCGGGGAAGTCCGACCATTTCAGCCGGTGCGCGCCGCAAAGCGATGCGCTAGGGGATGATCTTTACCGCAGTAACATTCAGGTGGCGGACATGAACATGCTCAATGCCGTCCTCGCGGTCCATCTGTGGAAGAAGCACTGCACGTTCTACCTCGACCACTGGCAGCCCCACCACCACACTTACTCAATCGACTCCGCGTCCCTGACACGCAGCGAAGCGCTCAACCTCCCCCTCCATGAAGATCAAGCAGATCAGACCTGAATACGTCGAATACATCCCGGAGCGACTCGAGGAGGGTGCGCTATACATCAGCGAGCGATACCGCACAGCGGTGCATAAGTGTTGTTGCGGCTGCGGGCAGGAAGTGGTGACGCCGCTGTCGCCGGCGGAATGGTCGGTCAGACGTAACGGCAACCAGGTGTCGCTGTGGCCGTCGATCGGCAACTGGAGCTACCCTTGCCGCTCGCACTACGTTATCCGGGACAACTATGTGCTGGAAGCCAAGGCGATGACGGATCGGCAGATTCAGCAGGTGAAAGTGAATGATCGCGCCGACAAGGCCGCTCAAATCCGCCGTACGAATCACGCCAATGAGATGGCCGCGCTAGCCCCAAAACCGAGCGCCCAAATTACATCTCTTCAAGAATGGCAACCGCGTATGAGTTGGCTGCAGCACCTGATTCACTGGTGGAAGTCACTTTAGTGAATCGCCCCGACTATTGTAGATATGTCTGAAGATTGCTTCGATCTCCAGAGCGGTCGGTGTCCTAAATCGAATCGAACGTCCGCACCTATCAAGAGACAATTTGAAATGCAAAATGAAAACGGCTCTGTTGAGGAGCCGTTATTCAATTCCCACGAAATCTAAACATTTGGGAAATATCTAAATGTTCGTGGGATCCTACACGGTCAGATGTCGATATTGCGGGCGTACAGAGCATTGTCTTCAATGAATTTTCGGCGCGGCTCAACGACATCACCCATCAGCGTGGTGAAGATCTCATCCGCGGCGATGGCATCATCAATCTGCACCTTGAGCAGGCGGCGGACTGCCGGGTCCATGGTGGTTTCCCAGAGCTGCTCGGGGTTCATCTCGCCTAGACCCTTGTAGCGCTGTTTGCCGAGATTGCGTTCAACCTCGTTGAGCAGCCACGCCATGGCTGCCGCGAAGCTTGTCACCGGCTGCGATTTTTCACCGCGGCGGATGCTGGCGTCCGCGCCCAAGAGACCCGCCAGCAGTTGCGCGGTCTTGCGTAGCTGGAGGTAGTCGCCGGAGAGCAGAAAATCTTCGTCGATGGTGGTGACGCGCAGGTTGCCGTGGCGCATCTTGTCGAGGCGCAACTGCCAAGCCTCGCCTTTTTCGTCATAGACGGCATTCACCGTCAGTTTGCCGGCCAACGCTTCCCGCAGGGCGGCTGCACTGGCTTGCGCGGCCGTCGCGTCTGTCAGGCCGAGGACGATATCGCGTGCAATCAGGGTGTGCAGAGCCTCGGCGTCGACGAAGTCGGCCAGCCGGCGGATGATCGATTCGGAGGTCAGATAGCTGCGTGCCAGTTCCTCGAGTGCGGCACCCTCGATGGCCGTAGCGTCGCGCCGCGGCAGCAGGGCCGCGCCATCCAGTGCCAGCGTCAGCAGATACTGGTTGAGCTCGTTGTCGTCCTTGATGTAGCGCTCGGTCTTGCCATGCTTGATCTTGTACAGCGGCGGTTGGGCAATGTAGATGTGACCGCCATCGACCAGATCGGGCATTTGCCGATAGAAAAAAGTCAGCAGCAGCGTGCGGATATGTGCACCATCCACGTCGGCGTCGGTCATGATGATGATGCGGTGATAACGCAGCTTCTCCGGCTTGTAGTCTTCCTTGCCGAAGCCGCAACCCAGGGCGGTCAGCAGGGTGACGATCTGCTCGGAGGAAATCACCTTGTCGAGGCGCGCCTTCTCGACGTTGAGCACCTTGCCGCGTAGCGGCAGGATCGCCTGGAACTTGCGGTCGCGGCCCTGCTTGGCGGAGCCGCCGGCCGAATCGCCCTCGACGATATACAGTTCGCAGAGCGCCGGGTCTTTTTCCTGGCAGTCGGCTAGCTTGCCGGGCAGGCCGATGTTGTCGAGCACGCCCTTGCGGCGCGTCATGTCGCGCGCCTTGCGGGCAGCTTCGCGCGCGCGGGCGGCCTCGACGATCTTGCCGGTAATGACCTTGGCATCGCCGGGACGCTCCAGCAGGTACTCGGCGAGCTTCTGCGCCACGACTTCCTGCACCGCCGGCATGGCCTCGGAGGACACCAGCTTCATCTTGGTTTGCGAAGCGAACTTGGGATCGGGCATTTTGACCGACAGCACGCAGGCAAGGCCCTCGCGCATGTCATCGCCGGAGATATCTACCTTGGCCTTCTTGGCAATCTCGTTTTCTTCGATGTATTTATTGATGACCCGGGTCATCGCCTGGCGCAAGCCGGTCAGGTGCGTGCCGCCGTCGGACTGCGGGATGTTGTTAGTGAAGCACAATACCTGCTCGGCGTAGGAGTCGTTCCACTGCATTGCCACTTCGACGCCGATCGCGCCTCCCCCAGGCAGTTGTGATTCACCCGTGGAGTAAAACACGGTGGGGTGCAGCACGGTCTTGTTGCGGTTGATGTATTCGACGAAACCCTTGACGCCGCCGGAGAAGGCGAAATCCTCCTCCTTGTTGTTGCGCTGGTCGATGAGCTTGATCTTGACGCCGTTGTTGAGAAAGGACAGCTCGCGCAAGCGCTTGGCGAGGATGTCGTAATGAAATTCGATGGTGCCGGCACCAAAAATTTCCTCATCGGCGAGAAAATGCACTTCGGTACCGCGATTTTTTGTGTCGCCAAGCGTCTTCAGCGGAGAAACTTCAACGCCGTTCTGGATTTCGACGAGACGATCGACGGCATGGCCGCGATGGAATTCCATTTGATGCTTCTTGCCATCGCGGCGGATGGTCAGCCGCAACCACTTGGACAAGGCATTCACGCAGGACACACCGACCCCGTGCAGGCCACCGGACACCTTGTAGGAATTCTGGTTGAACTTGCCACCGGCATGCAGGACGCACATGACGATCTCGGCGGCGCTGCGCTTCGGCTCGTGCTTGTCGTCCATTTTTACGCCGACTGGAATGCCGCGGCCGTTGTCGGTTACCGAGATCGAATTGTCGGTATGGATGGTGATGACGATTTCGTCGCAATGCCCCGCCAGCGCCTCGTCGATGGCGTTATCGACCACCTCGAAGACCATGTGATGCAGGCCGGTGCCATCCGAGGTATCGCCGATATACATGCCCGGCCGCTTGCGGACCGCCTCCAGGCCTTCCAGCTGTTGGATGGAGTCTTCGTTGTAGCCGTCGTTCGGCGAAATGTTATCAATCATGCAAGGTCCCTGTCTGCTGCCCTAGATGCGCATTGGCATCACGACATATTTGAAACGGTCATTCCCCGGCAGCATCATCAGCGCACTGGAATTGCTGTCGGCGAGGCGTATTTCGATGGTCTCGACGTTAATGTTGTTGAGTACGTCGAGCAGATAATTGACATTGAACCCGACATCGAGTTCTTCCCCGGAATATTCAATTTCAATTTCTTCCCGGGCTTCCTCGTTCTCCGCATTGGTCGACAGGATCTTCAGGCTACCCGCTCCCAGGACCAGACGCACGCCGCGGAACTTTTCGTTGGTCAGAATCGCGGCGCGCTGCAGGGAGTGCTGCAAGGTGGCACGGTCGAGAGGAATGATCTTGCTCTGGTGCTGCGGGATGACGCGCTCGTAGTCGGGAAACTTGCCATCGATCAGCTTGCTGACGAATTCTACGTTACCGAAGCTGAAACGGGCCTGGGTAGCCGCCAGGGAAATTTCCAGCGGGTCGTCATTGTCGGCCAGCTGGCGCGACAATTCCAGCACCGTCTTGCGCGGCAGGATCACTTCGATGCGCTCCGGCTGGTCAGCGTTTTGTCCGCCGATATCCTCACTGGCATAGGCCAGCCGATGACCATCGGTTGCGACTAGCCTTAATTCCCCTTTTTGCGCAACCAGCAACAATCCGTTGAGGTAATAGCGAATGTCCTGCTGGGCCATGGCGTACTGCACCAAAGCCAGTTGCCGCTTGAACTGCCGCTGGGTAAGCTTCAACACGGCAGCCTGTCCGGTTGCCTCTGTCATGCGCGGAAAGTCCTCGGCCGGCAATGTCTGCAGGTTGAAGCGACTCTTGCCGGACTTGAGCTGCAGACGCCGCTCGTCGAGGGTCAGGCTGACTTCCGCGGATTCCGACAAGGAACGCAGGATGTCCTGCAGCTTGCGCGCCGCAACCGTAATGGCAACGTTTTCCGGGCCGCTGGATACCGTACCGGTGCGAATTTGCATCTCGATGTCGGTTGCCAGCAGCGTCAGGTGTTCGCCCGCTTTTTCGATCAGTACGTTCGACAGAATCGGCAGGGTATGTCGTTTTTCAACGATACCGCACACCGACTGCAGTGGCGTCAGAAACTGATCACGAGGTCCTTTAAATAGGAGCATCTTTAAAAACTCCTTACGATGATGATGAGGGGCAAGGTTTTATGTGGATAACAGCTTAAAGACTAACAAAAACAATAAACTGGACTATTGAAAACGTGTTGCGCAACTGCTGCCGGGCATTGTGGATGATTGGGGGCAACTCTGATCCTGAAGAGTGAAGTGAAACTTATCCACATTTTCTCCCGTGGATACTAAGAGCCTTGTTTATGGATATTTTTAACCCTTGATGGTTTGTGAAAGTACCAGCACATCGTTGTTCAGGTGGTTGTCCTTGCTACGCAGATCGACAATGGTACGGCAGGCATGCAATACGGTCGTGTGATCGCGGCCACCGAAGGCATCGCCGATTTCCGGCAGGCTGTGCGGCGTCAGATCACGAGCCAGCCACATGGCAACCTGGCGCGGGCGGGCAATGGCGCGCGTACGCTTTTGCGAATACATGTCGGAGACCTTGATCTTGTAATAATCGGCGACGGTTTTCTGGATGGATTCGAGCGTGATCTGGCGGTTATGCGCGCCGATGATGTCCTTGAGTGCCTCTTTGGCGAGATCGAGCGTAATTTCTCGGCCATGAAAGCGCGAGAAGGCCAGCACCTTTTTCAGCGCACCCTCAAGTTCGCGCACATTGGAGCGCAGATGCTTGGCGATGAGGATGGCTACATCATCAACCAGGTCGATGGATTCGCTGTCGGCCTTTTTCTTGAGGATGGCGACGCGCATCTCGAGTTCCGGTGGCTCGATCTGCACGGTAAGCCCCCAGTCGAAACGCGAAATCAGCCGTTCTTCAAGACCCTGAATGTCCTTCGGGTAGGTATCGCAAGTGATGACAATCTGTTTTTTAGCCTCGACCAGCGCATTGAAGGCGTAAAAGAACTCCTCCTGCGTACGCGCCTTGTTGTTGAAAAACTGGATGTCATCGACCAGCAGCACGTCCAGGCTGCGGTAGGTGCGCTTGAAAACATCGAAGGATTTTTGCTGGTAGGCGCGCACCACATCGGAAAAATAATCTTCGGCGTGGATATAGCGGATCACCTTGTTGGGCGCATGGCGCAACACCTCGTTGCCGAGCGCATGAACCAGGTGCGTCTTGCCCAGACCGACACCACCGTAGATGAACAGGGGGTTGTAAGAAAACCCCGGATTGATGGCAACCTGCTGGGCTGCCGCGCGCGCCAGGTCGTTGGAGCGGCCGGTCACCAGCGTGTTGAAGGTGAACTCGGGGTTAAGCCGGGTCTTCTCGTAACCGGGCAAATCTTCAGGTTGTCGATCGGGCTGAAGCACGGAAATTTCCGCACCCGCCGCCATGACATTTTTGTCGGTGGTCAGCCGGCCATCCACCGTCGGATCGGTAGCCAATTTGGCCGCGACATCATCCAGCACCAGATCGATGGTCACCGGTTCCGTGAAAAACTGGCGTGACAGCGTTTCGATACGGTCGAGATAGCGGTCGCGCACCCATTTGAGGATGAAGCCGTTCGGCGCGATCAAGCGCAAACGCAAGGCCGCGACGCCTCCATCGCCATCGCTCTGGGCTATCTCCATTCTCAGTGTTTTGATCCACGCGTTGAACTGTTGAGCCGGCAACTCACTTTCGAAGCGGGCCAGACAGTCCGTCCAGAATTGACTCATTTAAGCCTATGAAATTTTGTTAATTTGAAGCACGGGCGGGGGGCGCTTGGCGCCCCTGCCGGGCCGGTCGCCGGTTCTCCTCACGGCTAAGCCGACTACCTTCGACTACTGTTTCAACAACTGTGCGAAGGGGGGTATTCTAGCCAATTCGCGCAAAGTTATCCACAAGCGCGAAGAGCGGGGGCCTGAAATATAGCTTGACAAAGACCTACCTAACAGGTTGTAATCGCGCGCTTTTCTGCAAGGAATCCGGTCATGAAACGCACTTACCAGCCTTCCGTCGTCCGCCGCAAGCGTACCCACGGCTTTCTCGTCCGCATGCGCACCCGCGGTGGCCGTGCCGTCATTCACGCCCGTCGCGCCAAGGGGCGTCGTCGCCTGGCCGTTTGAACTGTCTGATTGAGCGGCAGCGCCGTTTCTGCTGAAAACTTTGGCTTCGACCGGCAGCTTCGCCTGCGGGTAGCGGCAGAATTTTCAGAGGTCTTTGCGGCCCGCAGGGTTTTGCGCGGCGCTTGCTTTGCCTTGCATTACCGGCCGAACGACAAGCCACACGCCCGCCTTGGTCTGGTGATTCCCAAAAAGCAGGCCCGCGACGCTGTGTTGCGCAATGCCATAAAACGTCAGGCGCGCGAACTGTTCCGACTGCGCCGTGCCGGCTTGCCACCGATCGATCTGGTGTTGCGGCTGGCCAGACCGCTTGATCCTGCCGGTCCCGCGCGACGCGTCATTGATCCGCAGGCCAGGGCGGCGTGGCGCACCGAGATCGGTGCATTGTTCGATCAACTGCAGCGCAACAGTCACAGGTCTGCTTCATGAGCAGCACCATCAAGTCATTGCTGGCCAAGCCGCTGATCTGGCTGGTGCGTGGCTATCAACTGGCGATCAGCCCCATGTTGCCCCCTTCCTGCCGCTTCCATCCGAGCTGTTCGCATTACGCCATCGAAGCCCTGCAGCGCCATGGCCCCATCAAGGGACTCTGGCTGTCCTTGCGGCGCGTCGGCCGATGCAATCCATGGCATCCGGGCGGACACGATCCTGTGCCTTAGAATGGCGCCCTTATTCCAATCATCCTGACGCCCAAACGTCACCGAGACGCCACCGAACCATGAACAATCAACGCCTGATTCTGCTGCTGGTCTTTTTCTTTTCGATCATGATGTTGTGGGATGCCTGGCTGCGTCAGGGACAACCCGCCCAGCCCGCCAAAACCGCGCAGCAGGAGAGTGCTCAGACCCAAGGCACCGGGGCCAGCAGTGCCGCCGTCCCGTCAGCGCCGACTTTTGCCGCCGCACCGGGTGCCGTCCCCGTACCGGGCAGCGCCGGCGTCAATCCTGCGGTAACGGGCGCTGCGGTCATGAAAGTGAAGACCGATCTGGTGGTTGCCGATATTTCCGCCCAAGGCGGCGATCTGGTGCGTCTTGAGCTTCTGCATCACCACGCGACGGAAAATCGCAAGGAAAACTTCATCCTGCTCGATGCGGCCCACCACTATGCCGCGCAATCCGGCCTGATCGGCGTCGGTCTGCCGAACCACAAATCGGTCTGGCGTCTGCCCGCCGAAGCGCTGACCCTGAAGGATGGCGAAAACGAGCTGCGTGTGGCGCTGGAAGCAGCCGTCGACGGCGGCGGCAAGGTCGTCAAGACCTATGTCTTCAAGCGCGGCAGTTATCTGGTCGATGTCGAGCATGCCCTGGTCGGCGCTGCCGCGCCGGCCGGCGCCAGCGCATATTTCCAGCTGACGCGGGACGACAAGTCGCCCGAGGGCGCCAATGCCATGATGATGACCTTTACCGGCGCGGCCATCTACACCGATCAGGAAAAATTCAGGAAGGTCGAGTTCAAGGACTTCGGCGGCAAGAACAAGCACCTGATCCAGGCCGACAACGGCTGGGTGGCGATGGTGCAGCACTACTTCTTCTCGGCCTGGCTGCCCGCCGGCGGCAGCGAGCGCGAGTATTTCACCCGCCAGCTGGGCGGCGACCTGTTTGCGGCAGGTGTGGTGGTGCCGTTTGCGGGCGACAAGCTGAGCGTGCCCTTCTACTCGGGTCCGCAGGAACAGGACAAGCTAGACAAGATCGCGCCGGGCCTCAGCCTGGTGGTCGACTACGGCTGGCTGACCATGATCGCCGCACCGCTGTTCTGGGTGCTCGAGTGGCTCCATAAGTTTGTCGGCAACTGGGGTTGGGCGATCATTCTGCTCACCATGCTGATCAAGGGGGTGTTCTTCCCGCTGTCGGCCGCCAGCTACAAATCCATGGCCAAGATGCGCGTGCTGACGCCTAAGCTGACGAAGCTGAAGGAGGCCTATGGTGACGACAAGGCCCGCATGAATCAGGAAATGATGGAGCTTTACAAGCGCGAAAAGGTCAATCCGCTCGGTGGCTGCCTGCCTATCCTGGTGCAGATTCCGGTCTTCATCGCGCTCTACTGGGTGCTGCTCGGCACCGTCGAGATGCGTGGCGCGCCCTGGCTGGGCTGGATCACCGACCTGACGGCGAAGGATCCCTTCTTCATCCTGCCGGTCATCATGGGCGTGACGATGTTCGTGCAGACCAAGCTCAACCCGACGCCGCCCGATCCGATCCAGGCCAAGATCATGCTCTGGATGCCGATCGTATTTACCGGCATGTTCCTCTTCTTCCCCTCGGGCCTGGTGCTCTACTGGACGGTGAACAACGCCCTGTCGATTGCCCAGCAGTGGCAGATCAACCGCATGATCGAGGGTGCTGCCAAACAGAAGACCGGCTGATGGCCGCCGTTGGTCTGGTGGCACCGTTCCCCCCCGCCCCCCTTCCCGGGGAAGGGGGGTGACTGTTGTTCGCTGCGCTCGAATGTTACGGGTAACTCTGGACGGTTTTTGGTGCGGGTTGCGCCTGCGGCGCGTGACGTCCCGGCTTGGGGCGGCCCGGTGCCGGGACTGCACTTACTCCACTCATGAGGCCGGCTGACACCATCGCGGCCATCGCCACGCCGCCCGGGCGGGGCGGCATCGGCGTGGTGCGGGTTTCGGGACGCAATCTGCTGCCCATGGCCGGGGCGCTGACGGGCAAGCCGCTTGAGGCATTTTTGCCGCGCCGTGCCACCAGCGCCGACTTTCTGGACGCGGATGGCGCCCTGCTCGACCAGGGGCTGCTGCTCCACTTTCCCGCCCCGCATTCCTTCACCGGCGAGGACGTGCTCGAACTGCAGGGTCATGGCGGGCCGGTGGTGATGCATGCCCTGCTGGCGCGTTGCGTCGAGCTCGGCGCACGGCTGGCGGAACCGGGCGAGTTTTCCCGCCGCGCCTTCGAAAACGACAAGATCGACCTCGCCCAGGCCGAGGGCATCGCCGACCTGATCGAGGCCGCATCGGCGCAGGCCGCGCGTGCCGCCCTGCGCTCGCTGTCGGGCGAATTCTCGGCGGCGGTGCATGCACTCACTGACGGCCTGGCCGAGCTGCGCAGCCTGATCGAGGCGACCCTCGACTTTCCCGACGAGGAGATCGACCCGCTCACCGACACCGACATCGTGCCGCGGCTGGCACGCCTGACCGCCGACCTGGCGACCCTGCGGGCACGGGCGCGCGAGGGCAGCGTGCTGCGCTCTGGCTTGATAGTAGTTCTGGCGGGGCTGCCGAACGTCGGCAAGTCGTCCCTGCTCAACCGGCTGGCCGGCGCGGAGCGCGCCATCGTCACCGAGATTGCCGGCACCACGCGCGACGCGGTGCGCGAGACGATCCAGGTCGAAGGCATTCCCCTGCACATCATCGATACCGCCGGCCTGCGCGATACCGAAGATGCCGTCGAAAAGATCGGTATCGAACGCAGCTGGCGTGAAATCGAACTGGCCGATGTCATCCTGCAGATCGTCGATGCGCGCAGTGGCGTGACGCCCGCCGATCAGGCTGTCGCCGCCCGCCTGCCCGCCGGCATCGAGCGCGTGGTGGTCGAAAACAAGTCTGACCTGGCCAAGCGGCAAGCCGGACGCCACGAAGAGAACGGCGCGGTGCATCTGGTCCTGTCGGCCAAGAGCGGCGCCGGCGTCGCCCTGCTCCACGACGAACTGCTGCGTGTCGCCGGCTGGCGTGGCCATGGCGAAGACGCCCTGCTGGCGCGTGCGCGCCACCTCGAAGCGCTTGCCGAAGCCGCCGTGCGGCTCGCCGCTGCCACCGGGCAGCTTGGCCGACTCGAACTGGCCGCCGAGGAATTGCGCCTGGCGCAGACGGCGCTGTCACGCATCACCGGTGAATTCACCGCCGACGACCTGCTCGGCATGATTTTCGGCAGATTCTGCATCGGCAAGTAGGCTCCTTCCCTCCATCCCCCTTCCTGGGGAAGGGGGTGACTGTTGCTCGCTTTGCTCGATTATCACGGGTGGCCCCCGTATGGGCTGGGGTGCGGATTGCGGCTGGCGCCGCGTGCCGCCGCCTACTTAAGTCAACGCACAGGCAGCGCGACGGGCGGACCTCCGGTCGACCTGACCGCATGGCGGGTCGCCTCCAGCCAGACGGATTCGCCATTCTTGCGCTTGAAGTTGAGAATCGTGTTGCGCGGCAGACCTGAGGCATGGCGGGTGATCACGTCCATGGTCCAGCCATGGGTGATCACCAGCACGCGCTGTCCGGCGTGGTGGCGACCGATCGCATGCAGCGCGACCAGGACCCGATCGGCGAATTCATCCAAAGTCTCGCCACTGACGAATCCTGCTGCCGGGTTGCGGGCCACGATCTGCTGCATCAGCAGCGGATTGAGTTCCGCCAGTTCGGCTTTTGACACGCCCTGCACCGCACCGAAATTTCTTTCCCTCAACCCGTCGTGCAGCGTCGGCGTCGGCAGTGACAGTGCTGCGGCAATGATCTCGGCGGTCTCGCTGGAACGGACCAGCGGGCTGGACCACACGGCGACAAAGCCTGCAGCGGCGAAACTCGCCGCGAGTGCGCGGGCCTGTACGCGGCCCTTGTCGTTGAGGGGTATGTCTGTCCATCCCTGCAAAATGCCTGACACGTTCCAGTCGGTTTCGCCGTGGCGGGTGACGCAGACGGAGGCCGGATTCTTCATGGCCCGGCATCTTACGACACGGGCAGGCAGGAGGACGAGATCGCACACGGTTCGGAGCGCGTGAGGGGCATAATGCTGACCCTATAAATGGATGAAGGTGGGACGCATCAAATGGGCAAAATCAGAAAACATGTTCCCGGAGCTGCTCCCATGAGGCAGTTCTGCCTTTGCTCATTCCGGCAATGGCGAGCCATTGCGCCAGCATGCTAGTTTTTTGCAATGGACAATAATTCCCTGCCGCGCATCAGCTGGACCGAGGGCGAAGTGGTGCACAGCGCCGACTGGCGTTCGACGGCGGGGTTGTTGCCGCCGCGGCGTGTGGTGGTTGCCGATGACACCCTGTCGGCCGATTCCGCGTATCGCCTGGCCTGCGAAGGGACGGCGCTGCTGTGGCGCGGCGACTTTCAGAATGCCCGGCAGTTGCTGCTCGCACTCGCGCGGCGGATCGGGCGCAAGGGCCGCAAACCGGCCGATACGCCAGCAGAGGCCTTCCATCAGCATCGGCTGGCGCAGTCGCAGCGCGCTCGCACGCTGGGCATGCTGCTGCTGCCTTTCGAGGCGGATCACCGCATTCCGCTGCGTCGGGCGCCGGACGTCCAGGTCGCCTGTCAGGAAGTCTACGGCGACGCAGCGGCGCCCTATGTTGCCTCGTTGCGCGAGCTGCTGGGTCTGATCGGCGCGCACGAATGGCGCAAGAAGGGTGTGCCGGTGGCGGCCCTCGGCCAGTCGATTCACCCGCATCACGGCGTCTTTGCCCCGATCCGCAGCGAATATGTCGGACTGGTCGCCAGTGCGCCCCTGCCCAAGCCGCTCCCCGTACTGGCCTTCGACATCGGCACCGGCACCGGGGTGCTGGCCGCCGTGCTTGCCCAGCGGGGTATCAAGCATATCGTGGCGACCGAGCAGGATACGCGTGCGCTGGTCTGTGCCAGGGAGAACATCGACCGGCTGCGGTTCGCCGATCAGATCGAGCTGGTTGCGGCGGACCTTTTCCCGCCGGGGCGCGCCGCGCTGGTGGTCTGCAATCCGCCGTGGCTGCCGGCCCGGCCGAGCTCACCACTGGAACATGCCGTGTATGACCCGGACAGCCAGATGCTGCGCGGCTTTCTGGGGGGGCTGGCGGCGCATCTCGCACCCGGTGGCGAGGGCTGGCTGATTCTTTCCGACCTGGCCGAGCATCTGGGTTTGCGCTCGCGTGACGAATTGCAGAAGCTGTTTGACGCCGCCGGACTCAAAGTGGTCGGCAAGCTCGACGCCCGCCCGACCCATCCGAAAGCCAGCGACACTAGCGATCCCCTGCATGCTGCACGCGCGGCAGAGGTGACCTCGCTCTGGCGGCTGGCACCCCGCTCCCCCTAGTTACTACGCCGCCGCCAGCGCCCAGTCGGCAGCGCCCTGGGCGTGCAGACGGGTGGTGTCGAACAGCGGGACGCTGGCATCCGGCTGGCCGACCAGCAGCGACACTTCCGTGCAACCGAGGATGATGCCCTGCGCGCCCTGGTCGATCAGCGCGGCCATGATCCGGCGGTATTCGTTGCGCGAAGCGGGCAGGATCTTGCCGAGACAAAGTTCTTCATAGATGACGCGGTGGATGATCGCCCGGTCGCCCGGTGCCGGGATGAGCACCTGCAGTCCATGCCGCTCGCGCAGGCGGTCGCGGTAGAAGGCCTGCTCCATGGTGAAGCGCGTGCCGAGCAGGCCGACGGTCGATAAGCCAGCCTGTTTGATCGCAGCGGCGGTGGGGTCGGCGATGTGCAGAAGCGGGATATTGACGGCAGCCTCGATGGCCGGCGCTACCTTGTGCATGGTGTTCGTGCATAGCACCAAAACCTCCGCGCCGGCCGCTGCGACCGCGCGCGCGGCCGCAGCCAGCAACTCGCCGGCCGCCGTCCAGTTGTCGTCGCGCTGCAGTTGCTCGATCTCATGAAAGTCGACGCTGTAGAGCACCAGCCGCGCGGAATGCAGCCCGCCGAGGCGCTGCTTGACGGCTTCGTTGATCAGGCGGTAATACGGCACGGTGGATTCCCAGCTCATGCCGCCAATCAGGCCAATGACTTTCATGAGAACTCCTTGAGATTCTGGATCAACGCGTGCAGGCGCACGCTGCAATGCAGCATAGCATCGGCATCGCCGCATCTTTACCGGTCGTTTGTCATTTTCAGGGTTATGGCGTATTTTTTACCTCCCCAACACCCAAAATGGAGATAAAAAATGACAAAACCCACCCCGGAATTCGACAGCCTCAATCCGGCACTCAAGCTCAACCGCCGCGGCTTCATGGTCACCGCCCTGGGCGCCGGCTTTGCGCTGGCCACCCATCCGGTCATGGCTCAGACGGCCATCAAGACCGACACCAGCGGGCTTACCGCCGGCGAGATCAAGGTGTCCACAACCGACGGCGACATGGTCGCCTACCGCGCCCAGCCGGCCAGTGGCGGCAACTTCCCGGTGATCCTGGTGATTTCCGAAATCTTCGGCGTGCATGAGCACATCGCCGACGTCTGCCGGCGGCTGGCCAAGCTCGGTTACCAGGCGATCGCACCGGAACTGTTCGCGCGCTACGGCGATCCGCGCAAGCTGACCAACGTCCAGGAAATCCTCACCGATATCGTCGGCAAGACACCCGATGCCGGCGTGATGACCGACCTCGACGCCTGCGTCGCCTGGGCCGCGAAAAATGGTGGCGATGGCGCGCGCGTCGGCATCACCGGCTTCTGCTGGGGCGGGCGCATCACCTGGCTGTATGCCGTGCATAACCCAAAGATCAAGGCAGGTGTGGCGTGGTACGGGCGGATCGACAATCCGGTCACACCGCAAACACCCAAGCACCCCATCGACCTCGCCGCGCAGGTCAAGCCGCCGGTGCTTGGTCTCTACGGCGGCAAGGATCAGGGGATCCCGCTCGGCGATGTCGATGACATGAACGCGGCGCTCAAGAAAGCCGGCAGCAAATCCGCGATCCACGTCTATCCGGATGCGCCGCACGCCTTCCACGCCGACTACCGTCCGAGCTATCGCAAGGCTGAGGCCGAAGATGGCTGGCAGCGGATGCGGGACTGGTTCAAGGCCAACGGGCTCTGAACCGGCAGGGGCGGGCTGCGGCCCGCCCCGCTTAACTCATGTTCTGCTGGTGTTTTCTGCGCATTTCGTAGGCTTGCAAATGGGAGTAGGCAAGCTTCAGTAGTGGCGTCTCCACGGCGTGTGTTGTGGCCCTGCTCACCATTTCGCCCAGGATGTGCTCTGCCTCGGTCGGCCCGCCACGCTCGATGTCGCGCAGCATCGATGCGGTAAGGGGCGAGCCACGCGTGGTCAGGTGGTTCCGGTATAGCGCCAGTTGTTCCGAATTGGGAATGTGCCCGCATTTTCCTGCAACCGCCTGGCACTCATCCAGCAGGCCGACAATGAATTCCTCTCCTGCGTGCGTTTCCAGAATGTCGCCCACCGAACTGCGCATCGTGCAGGTGGCGGCGGCCAGGGTACACAGGAAAATAAACTTGTCCCACATGTCGCTTTCAATGTCTGCGGATAGCGAGAAATCGATGCCGGAGCGGACCAGCAATTCAGACAATGAAGCGAGATGCGGGGAAACGGCGTTGCCGCGTGCACCAATGATCAGGCGGTGGAAGTTGTTGAGATGTCTGATTTCACCCGTGGGGGCCAGGGTGACGGCCAGATGGGCAATCCCGCCGAGGACCCGGGCTTGCCCGTAGCGTGCGTCAAGTCGCGCGAGGTGGGCGATGCCGTTCAGCAAGGGGAGGATCAGGGTTTGCGGGCCTACCGCCGGGGCAATCGAATCCAGTGCGGTATCTAAGTCGTACGCTTTGCAGGACAACGCGATGACGTCGAAATTGGCATTGGCGGTATCGGTCAGCGAGGTCAGGATATTGGGGTTGATGTGGAGATCGCCGAGCGGGCTGGCGACACGCAGGCCATGCGTCAACAAATTTTCAGCCCGTGCCGTTCTCACCAGGAAGGTGATGTCGCCGCCGGCAGCGTGAATCTTTGCACCGAAGTACCCGCCGGTTCCGCCGGCGCCCAGCATCAGGATGCGCATCGTTTGCTCCTTTGTCGTGTCCAGTTATGCAGCCACATCAGCCAACCCGTCGCGGTCCGTATCGTGCCCGGTCTAGGTTTTTGTGGACTCCTGCTCGGCAATCTCGGCAATGTCACTGGACCATGTCAGCGTGTGCGGGTCAAATCCATTATGCACGACCGGCTTGATGATCCGGAAGTATGGCGAGATATCGAAGTCGCGCGGCGCAAACAGGCTGTGATGGCGGATGTGGAGAATCTCGTCATAGCAATCCAGGCATTCAGGGTCCTTGGATTCAGCGACCAGCCGTTCGGGCAGGATCGGATAGCGCACGGACTGGAAGGCCTGTGCGATGAGCGAGGAACAGATGGCGCGCGTCGGATCGCCGCTGCCGAGCGCCAGCATGCGCCTCCTCCAGCGGGCCGGGACTGGCGGCGTGCGAATCAGATAGCGGGTCAGGTCGATGATGTTCTGCAGGTCGTAATGGTGCCCGACGCGGGAAACCGCATGGGCCACCAGCGCATCGATTTCCTCCGCCGACAGCCCGACCGGGCGGCAGATGCGCGTGTGCAGGTTCCAATAGGTGCTCAACGGCACCACGCGCACGCCCTCCAGCACATCGGCTTCCAGCAGTTCATCCGCTGCCGCACCCTGCCCGTCCGCAACGCAGAGTGCCGCATGCGACCAGGTGGATTGCGTGAGGTATTTGATTGCCGTGCTGATCCGGCTGGAGCCCTCGACCAACAGTACGTCACCCTTGCGCAGGGCTTTGGCAAGCTGCTCGGGCTCGCAGGTCGCGAGCCGGACGGCGCGGGAGCTGGGCTGGCTAAGGAACTGGGCCAGCCGGTATCCTATGATTTCCAGAAGACGCAAAGATTAACTCCAGTCGTGGATTAACTTGCGATAACCGCGGCTGTCCGGCCCACCCGCGGCCAGTTGCGCTGTCAGCGCGCCGTCGCCGCAGCCCAGATCGAGGATGCGCCCCTTACCGGCAAGCTGCAATGCGCCGATCAGCCGCGCTCCCCGCTCCTTCTGATGCGCCGACGCCAGTTTGTATTTTTCGCCGTCGAATTCGTGGGCCATGTTTATTTCGTAGTCAAAGTCCGGGGCCGGCAACTGCCGGGATACTCCATCGCTATTTCGCCTTCGATTTCAGTTTGATCCGTTCCCCGGCAACCATGAAGTTGCCGCGTCCGCAGTGATGAATCGTCCGCGGGTTTTTCGCTGCCGGGTCGGTCCACGCCTTGATGACTTCAAGGACAAACAGGCAGTACTTTGACACCATGCCGGTATCGACAACGCGGCATTCGAGATTGGCGAAGCACTCCGCGATGAGTGGTGCGCCGACGCGTGCCGCAGGCTGCGGCGTGAGGCCAAACCGTTCAAACTTGTTGATTTTCGCCCCCGACGCATTGCCGCAGGCCACCACCTGCGGGGCGATCTCCACCGTCGGAATGTTGATGACGCATTCACCGCTGGCCTTTAGCAGCTCGAATGAATGGTTGCGATTGCTGATCACGCATCCCACCAGCGGCGGCTCGAATTCAAGCATGGTATGCCACGACTGGGCCATGATGTCCGGCCAGCGTTTCCCGGTCGTGGTGATCAGGACGACCGGGCCTGGCTCGAGCAAGCCATAGACCCTGGACAAAGGCAATGACTTTTTGGTCATGTTGGGTCTAATAATCAGCAGCTATCCAGGGTCTGGATTGGCGCGCAGTGATTGCGACATTCGGCAATTCACCGCTGATCCAGCAGGAAAACCATGCCGAACGCGCCAACCGTGATGAGCTTGTCGTTGACCATGGTGTAAGACGCCACGCCGACTGAATGGTAAGTCGACACGAATGCCGTCAGCACCCCGATGCCGAGCAGGCCGGCAATCGGATTGCGCTGTGCCGTTGCCTCTTCGATTGTCGCCCGATGCTTTTCCGGCGAAGGATTGAAGGCAACGGCGAGACCCACCGTGACCAGGGCAACGACAGTAGTAACGAAAGTGTTCTTGATCATGGTTATTCCTCGCAAAGTCGGATCACTGCAGTTTGCCGTTCCAGAGGGTCGTTTCGTTCCAGAAGCGCGGCTCCATGCGGGCAAACTCTGATTGACCTTTGAAGCTCCGCCACAGGCCCCTGAATTCAGTTGCCTCGGCATCGAACAGCATGGACAAGCTGCCGATGCCAAAGCGGTCGCGCCAGATGCACAGTATTTCGCGGCTGGCCGGCACCAGGCATGGCCCCAGAGAGCCCCGCTCCACCCTGGCACCGATCTCCCGTCCGTACACCATCAGGTAGCGCCCCTGCAATCCACCGCTGCCACTCGGGAAGAGTTTGGTGATTACGCTGGTGGTGCCGCTGGAGATCAACGTACCTTCGTAGGTGCCGACGTAGCGCTGCATGATGACCGCGTCGCGCAGGCGCACCGTTGGTGCCCTGGCTTCGGCCTGCCGGGCCGATTTCTTCGAGCGCTTGGGCGGGCGCTCCAGGTCTGCCGGGGTTTCGCGCAGGAATACCCGCCAGCGCGGGTCCCTCACCAGACGCACCTTGATGTTGGCTTCCATGGTGTGCAGGGAGCGATAGACGGCGCCATAGAAGCGGTTGTGAAATTCGTCATCGTTCGTGGCATTGCCGGTCGAACTGCGCACATCGTCAAAATGCGCATAGGGATGGGCGCGGGTGCGGGCGGCGGCTTCCGGGTGGTCCGCCAGCGACAGGATGAAATACCGCTGGGCCAGGGTTTTGACGGCAAGCAGTTGGTGGCGTAGCGTTTCGCAGCGTTCGCCCAGCTCTTGAAGCGCGGGGGTTTTTCTCAGGTCCGGACAGGCACTGATGTTCCACGGCGACAGGCTGGCCACTAATGCGTCGTTTTCGATGGCCCGCAGCCGGTTTTCCAGCAATTGAATGGCGGTGTTGGCCATGCAGCGATCCTGGTCGTCAGCTGTGCAATTGTTGGTGATCTGCCTTGGCACGTTCCGGCCGGTTTGTTCAGCTAAATACCCAATGTCCAGCGCCCGCAGACGCGCAACGGCCCTTTCCCTCGCTTCCGCGTCGCTTGAGCATGTGGTGTCGATGTTGTCGCGTTCCAGTTCGGGAACGCTGGCGCAGTCACGCAGGATCAGCGTGGCAATCGGGTCGCCCGCGGCTTCGGCGCCCTGCAGCGCGGGCAGCCATTTCTTGGCCATGCGCGCGCGTGCCTGCATTAGCTGCTGCTCTGGATTGCGGTGCTTGCCGGGTATTGTCAGCTTCATCAGGTCTGCCTGCAACGGCAGGGGGTCGATCCACTGTGGCGGTATCGGCACGGGCTGGGCGCATGCGGAGCCAACCCAAACAACCAGCAGCCCAACCAGGCCTGGCAACTGCTTTAGACATCTGAATTCAAGAAGTTGCCGGGTCATCGGAGCATTCGCGAAGGTTGGTGGGCGCCGGGCCAAGGTCTGCCGTCATGGCGCGGCAATCGCTTGGCGCAAGCCGAAGGCGATCAGGAAGAAACCGCAGGCACCTTCGAGCAGCGACCGGCGGCGGCGATAGAAATTCGCGGCACGCGCGCTGGCCAGGGCAAGCGCAACGCCGCCATACCAGAGGGTGGCGATCAGGGCGACCATGGTGATGATGGCCAGCAAGGTACCAAGTGAAGCCCCGGTCGGCACCGCAGCGGAAAATACTGAAGCGTAAAAGGCCATGGCCTTGGGATTGGAAAGGTTGGTGACGGCGCCATCGCGTACCGCCCGCATGAAGCTGGAGCGCGTCGTCAACGCGGCTTTGGCGGGCAGCGGCTGCCCAAGGCGGCGCAGGAGCTGGATGCCGAACCAGATCAGATACGCCGCGCCAAGAAGCTTCACCGACCAGAACAGCCAGGGGAACAGGGCGAACAGCATGCCGAGTCCAAACAAGGCTGCTGCGGCCCACAGCGTGCTGACGCTGGCGATGCCGATGACCAGGGCGGCGGCTTCGGTTTTCGATGCAGTCACGGCGCGATGCGTCACCGCGACGAAGTTCGGCCCCGGACTCATCACCCCGGCCAGGCAGACCGTTGAGGCGGTCAGTACCGCGGCAATGTCGATCATGTCGCGACGCCGATTAAGGGTTGGACACGCAGAGTCGCCGTCCAGCCAGCGCCGACTTTCCAGCAACATGAGCAGATCATGATCACTGGGATGGCTTTCTGGCGATCATGAGGAAGATCGGAAACTCAGTCTGCTGCGGACCGGCACCTTTCTGCATGTGGAACACCGTCGTGAAACTGACGTCGCGGAATCCTGCGGCCTCAGCCTGGTGTTGCAGTTCATCGCGACCAAAGCCCTTGTGGCCGTCGAATTCCGGGCCGTGAAATGACCCGTCCTCGGCATCCAGGTCGGCGATACACAGGTAACCGGACGCTGCCAGCAGGGCATGCAGGTCGCGCAACAGCTTGTCGGTGTCGGCGATGTGGTGGGCGGTCATCAAGGTGCAGATCAACTCATACCTGTCCGGCGGCAGCGGATCGGTGACCAGGTCAAGCCTGGTCGAACGCAGGTTGGTTGCGCCACTGGCGGCGATCTTCTCGTCCAGCACCGCCAGCATGCCGGCCGAACTGTCCGCTAGGGAAATGTGCCCGCAATGGGCTTGCAGGGCGAAGCCCAGCAAGCCGGTGCCGCAGCCATAGTCAAGCGCGCGCGCCTGGGGCGGCACCTGGCTGCGGATGCCGTCCGCGACGGCTTGGGCGCGCGCCAGCTTGACGGGATCCTGGTCCC
Organism: Rhodocyclaceae bacterium; assembly: GCA_013791905.1. GTDB lineage: Bacteria > Pseudomonadota > Gammaproteobacteria > Burkholderiales > Rhodocyclaceae > Sulfuricystis. Next base: position 203,049 of record VMSX01000021.1, read on the forward strand.
AGGTTTTGGCGCTTTCATCAAAGGGGCTGTTTGAAGGCATGGTGGTCACCGGCTGGGAGGATGGGAAGTTTGAGTGGATGGTTTGGCGCCTGGTCCGGGCACATTGGGTTCCGGCGTCAGCGCAAGGCGCCGATCTCACGCAGATAGCGCACTGTGCCGGGGTGCAGCAGATCGCGGCGCGGCGCTTCGCGCGCGGTGTTGGCAGCGGTCGTGTAGCGGCCCTGCGCCAGCCGCGCGGCCAGCTTCGTCTCGCCGCGATGCAGGGCGCTGGCCAGCCGATAGGCCACATCATCCGGCATGTCGGCGCGAGCCAGCACGAAAGACCACAGGCCCACCGTGTTGATCGCTGCATTCTGGCCGGCATAGGTGCCCGCCGGCACGACCATGCTGCGCAGGTAAGGATGCCTGGTCTGGATGCGTCCGATCTCGTCTGCATCCGGAACGATGAAGCGCGCTCCGTCCGGGCCCGCAGCCACCTTGGCAAACCCCGGCCAGCCGATCCCGCCGCCCCATAACGCGACGACTTTTCCGTTCAGCACCAGATCCGGGCCGGCGCCGGCATTGTCGAGAAATACCGCCTGAAAATCGCGCTCCGGCGTGAGCCCCAGGCCATCGAGCACATCGCGCGCGAGTTTCGTGAGTCCCGAGGCCGGCGTCCCGAAGGCCACCGGCTTGCCACGCAAATCGGCAAGCGTGCGGTACGCGCTGTCGCCGCGGACGACGAACATGCCGGGACCGGGGTAAATGGCGGCAATAATGCGCAATGCGGTTTTCGGCCGGTTGATGCCCTCGAAGGCGGCGTGCGCGGCATTGCCTTCGACCAGCCCGATGTCGAGCTGGCCGGCTTCGAGCAGCGGCAGGTTCTCCGCGCTGCCGCGCGTGGCGCGGATTTCGATCTTCATTGTCGGATCGGTTTCCGCAAGCACCTCAACCAGGTGTCGACCATACAGCTCGAAGCCGCCACCTGCAGTAGCCGTTCCAAGAACGATCGCGTTGGGCGACGCCTGCGCCAGGTTGCCCAGCAGTGCTGCCGTCACGGCGATGACACCAAGCCAGTACGATTTCATCGTTTCCTCCGGTTTGAAGATGATTCTATCTAGTGTCCGATCAAATAGCGGCGTGTTCGCGGTTCGCTTTCGGCGGGGATCCCAAGGCATTGGGCCACGCGGGCAATCTCATCTTTCGCCTTGGTGTCGCTCAGCATCGTGCGCAGGGTCAGGTACCCGCCGCCACACCTGAACAGCGCAACATCCAGTGAAAGCATCTCCGTGGCCGAACCATGGCTGCCGACCGCCGCGAAGTCGGCCAGCGGGTAGTGCCGTTGGTCCACCGCCACGCCGAAAAAGGTGCGCAGCTCGGTCGCACCGTGTTTGCGTTCGAGCCGCACGACGCGTCTGAAGCCGATCAGGAACAGGCCAAGTCCGACCAGCAGGACGCCAATCAGCGCTATCAGGACCAGCGGCCAATGCACGTCCCGCTCAACGCTCCAGAAAGCCATGGCTCCGCTGCCGACGACGATCAACAGCGCACCCAGTACGAGCCTCTCGACAGGGTTGGTGCGGAATTCGAGGCTGGCAGTCATTTAGGTCTGCAATGCTGTGAGGTAGGGATGCATTGGGGTGCGCCAATGTCAGCCGGCTGGCTTGGCATAAGCGCGTTCCACCCTGGCGATGCGCAGTTCGTAGTGTTCGTACCACACGCGCTTGCCCATCTGTTGGGCGGCAACATGCTCGACATTGGCCTTCCAGTCGGTGATGGCCTCAAGGGTGGCCCAATATGAAACGGTTATGCCGATGCCCTTGGCGTCGCGCACGCTTTCCATGCCGAGGAAGCCGGGTTGCCGGGAGGCAAGCTCCGCCATTCTTGCGGCCATCTGGTCGTAACCGTTGTCGGCGGATGTGCGTGAAGAGGTAAAAACTACCGCGTAATACGGTGGCTCGGGCGTCCTGGCAAAGGCGGAAGTGCGCATGGTGCAAGCTTCCGCCTCAGCCAGCAGCACGCAGCAGACCGACCAGGCCTACAACAATGTTGGCAAGCAGTTGCATGGCTTCTCCCGGGTCTGCTTATGCCGCTTCAACGCACCGCGCGCACATCGAAATGCGGATTCTCGATGAGCCCCAGGCGATTGCCGAAGGGGTCTTGCACCGCCGCCACCTTGATCCCCTCGCCGACCTCGACAATCGGTTCCAGCGCAGTCGCGCCCAGTTCGAGCAGGCGGGCGTGGGCAGCGGTGATGTCCGCCACGCCCCAGAGCGGCTGCGGGCCGGCAGTGCCGGGTTGGGCGCTTGGCAGCAAGCCAAGTTCGAAACCACCCACGGCAAAGCCGACATAAAAGGGCTCGTCAAAATAAGGCGCCTGGCCGAGTACCTCGGTGTACCAGCGTTTTGCTGCCGCCAGGTCGGGCGCCGGATAAATGGCTGTGCGTAGGCCGAGAAGCATGTTGGGGACTCCTTTGATTCGGGTGAACTACTTGACGATGCCCCGCTTGATGAGTACGGCACGCAAATCCTCGACCCGGCTGCGGTTGACGCCGAAATCGGAGCGGCCGATGCGCGAAGCAGAACGTACTGCAATGATGCCCGCACCGGGGCGCAGGTGCAGTTCCAGGTCATCGACGAAGCCGAGCATGGCGCTGCGGCACTCCACGTGCAGGTAGTCCGCCGATTCGGTGACGATGGCGGTGCGCGGCATCCCGGCGGCGACGAATTCCCGGACCGCTGGCCAGGCCATGGCGGGCGCGACGGCCAACTGCAGCGGCGCAACCTGATGCGCGCTGTCGCTGGCGTCGCTGGAAACGCAGTTCGGCGTGGCGGGGCAGGCGGCGAAAGTGCCGGCGGCGACGCCAAGGTCGGTGGGACGTTTTCCAGCGCAGGAGAGTAGGGGCATGGTGGCGATCAGTATCACGGCGGCGACGGTCAAGCGTTGCATAGTGTGGCTATCCAAGCCTAGGCGGACGAGCGGGCGATTGCGAGGCCGCTCGGCTGGCGTGGCACGCCGAGCATGAAGACGACGACGCGGCAGGGCTCGGTGCCCCGGTTGCGCCAAGCGTGCCGGGTGCCATTCTGCACCACGGTGTCGCCGGCGCGCAGATGCACCGCGGCGCCATCGTCCAGCTCAAGCCAGACCTCGCCGGAAACGATGTACTCGAAATCGATGCTGTCGGTGGTGTGCATGCCCGGGTTGCCGGGTTCCATGTGCGCGCCCAGCCCCGGAAACTTTTCTTCCATCTCGGCCAGCAGCGCCGGCCGGTCAATTGGCTTTTGTGAGGCAGTCGGCTGGGGCGCCACCGTGAACATCCTGAAGCGGTAGCCACCCAGCGGCGGGAAATAGCCCTGGTATTGCGGCTGCACACCGTCATCGGGAAACGCCGGCGGACGATCCGCGCCCCAGAGCTTGTGGTATTCGGCCCCCGGCAGGTGATCCAGCGTTTCGCCATTCACTGCCTCGTCGCTGACGAATATGGCCTTGCCCTGTGCGTCATGCCCGGTGGTCACGCGGCGTACTTTCATCGCGGCACTCCTTGAGTGGGTTTCGAAGCCCTAGCTTACTTTATTGCTTACCCGATATGCGGTCGATCTGGCGGTCATGCAGGCGGGCGAACAACAACAAGGCGACGCTCGCGCCGATCAGCGCAAAGAGCATGTCGGACTGGGTGTCCCACGGGTCGCCCTGGGTTCCCAGGAACTCCTCGGCGCCCTGCCCGAGCACAACGGCGGCCGCCCATTCGATGAGTTCGTAGCTTGCGCTGATGGCCAGCACCACGCATACCGTCAGAAAGGCGAGCATGCCGCGGCCGCGGACATATTGGCCGCGCAGGAGTATTTCGCGGGTCGCCAGCGCCGGAACGAAGCCCTGGAAGAAGTGGCCGATCTTGTCATAGGGATTGCGGCTGAGGTTGAGCAGCTCGGCGAGCTCGAACCCCAGTGGCACCCTTGCATAGGTGTAGGCGGCGCCGACCATGAGCACCACGGCGTGGGCAAAGATCCAGGCGTACAGCAGATTGGTCAGGGGAAAGCGGCGATAGGTGGCCCACAGCACCGGCAGTGCAATCAGGATGGGAAAAACCTCGAGCAGCCAGGTGGGGCGGTCGAAGGGCCGCAGGCCGGACAGCACCAGCAGCGCCAGCAAGAGCGCCGCGCCGATCAAGGGTGCTTTGGCGTGCTGATCAGCCATTTGCGTCGCGCCGGTGCCGGTTCAGAGGTCGAGCACGCAGTCCAGCCCGCGGTGGACGCCCAGCAGGGTCGACACCTTGCGAATCGCGAGCAGCGCTCCATCGACGTAAGGGCGGGCGCCAGTGCCGGCGTCGTGCCGGATCGTCAGGCGTTGATCAGGCATGCCGAAGATTACTTCGGCGCCGATCACGAAGCCGGGCAGGCGCAGCGAGTGCACCTGCGTGCCGGAAACCGTGGCGCCGCGGGCTTCGCGGGGGCCGACGGTCTTTTCCAGCGGAACCGTGGGCGCCGGATTGCGCACCTTGGACAAGCGGAAAGCCAGCTCGCGGGCCGTGCCGCTCGGCGCATCGGCCTTGTTGTCGTGCGCATAGTCGATGATCTCCCACTGCGGGATGAGCCGCGCCGCGGTTTCGGCAAACTTCTGCAGCAGCACCACCGTCAGGGCAAAGTTGCCGCAGGCGAGCACGCCGCGCTGCTGCTGGCGCGCGACGGCGTCGATCTGCGCGAAATCGTCCTCTGAGAGGCCCGAAGTGCCCACCACGACATGTGCGCCGCGTGCCAGCGCGGCGAGGATGTTGGCCTTGGCGCTGTCCGGTTTGGTGTATTCGACAAAGACGTCGCAGGGCCTGGCGAGTGCCTCTGCCGCCGTGGCGTAAACCTGGGCCGCGAGGCGCGGTTCGCCCAGCACTTCGCCGAGCACTTGCCCGGCACTCTTGCGCGCGACGGCCGCGACCAGGTCGAGGTCATCAGTTGTTGCGATCGAGCGGGCGAGTTCGGAACCGGCCCAGCCGGTGGCGCCAGCCAGGCATACCTTGAGTCCCATCTAATTTCCTTTCTTTCGGTTCAGGGGCTTGACGCCCGGGATTCAAGCGTTGGGGGTCACGCACTCACATGAGGCCGACCAGCAGCAAAGGGAAGATCGCGATGATCAGTATTTCCGCAATGATGGCCGCCCAGCAGGCCAGTGACAACTGCGGATCGCCGAGCATCCTGAAGCGCAGCGACCAGATGTAGCGCACCAGCGCCAGGCGCGGCCGCACGCCGCTGCTCAGGGTGGCCGTTGGCTGGCCGAGGCCGACCCAGGTTGCGTGGTGCGCGGCTTGCAGCCGGTGCAGGATCCATGCGCCGTTCGCAAAGGAAAACCCGACAACTGCCATGAACGCGTAGAACATCAATCCATTGCTCATTGATCAAGCGCCTTGAACATTACGTAAGCATCGACATAGCCCGCCGTGGGGTGGAGGAATGCCCCGGGCAACGTGCCGACAATTGCGAAGCCATGCTGCTGCCAAAGCCGCACAGCCCCGGTATTGGTGGAGACGACCAGGTTGTACTGCATGGCCCGAAAGCCCAGTCGCCTGGCCTCAAGCTGCGAATGTTCGCACATCGCCGACGCAACGCCCTTGGCGCGCGCCGCCTTGTCCACCATGTAGCCGCAGTTGCAGACATGCGCGCCCTGCCCCGGCTGGTTGGCCTTGAGGTAGTAAGTGCCGAGCATCTGCCCGCCTTCATCCTCCGCGCCAAAGGTGGCGGCCGGCAGTTCGACCCAGGCCTGCTGCGCCGCGTTTTCGGAAATGTCCGCAGCAAAGCTGTAGGTGTCGCCCGCCCGCAAAATGGGTTCGATGATCTGCCATGCCGTCGGCCAGTCTGCATGTGCAAATTTGCGAATTGTCGTCATTGGTCAATGGGTGAAATTTCAGGTGGGTGTTTGCATTGATGGCAAGAGAAGAGAGCAAGAAGAAGGACTGCAGGACGAGCTGTGCAAAAGTCGGCGCTGGCGAGACGGCGGAAGCCATGGGTTGACCCCTGTTTACGCGGTTGTTACACGGCGTACTTTCATTGCCGTGCTCCCTGCCGCAGTTTTTGTGATGCCAAATGTACAGCGAATCGGCGCCGCGCGGCTTGATCGAGAGCGGCCGCGGACGGCTTCGGGCGATTCAAAAATATCGAAGCGCATGGACGGTTGCGGCGAAAGTCGGCGCTGGCGACACGAAATGCCCGGTATCGGGTACGCCGGCGGATAAAATGCAAGGCTTGCTCCAGCTTTTCAGGCCACCGCCATGCTCGTTACATCCAATGTCACCATCCAGTTCGGGGCCAAGCCCCTGTTCGAGAACGTCTCCGTCAAGTTCGGCGACGGCAACCGCTATGGCCTGATCGGCGCCAACGGTTCCGGCAAGTCGACCTTCATGAAAATCCTCTGTGGCCAGCTCGAGTCCTCGGCCGGCAACGTCTCCAAAGACACCCACGAGCGCATGGCCTACCTGCGCCAGGACCAGTTCGGCTTCGAGGACATGCGTGTGCTCGACGTGGTGTTGATGGGCCACGAGGACATGTGGCAATGCCAGCAGGAGAAGGACGCGATCTACGCCAATCCGGACGCGACCGAAGACGACTACATGCACGCTGCCGAGCTTGAACACCGGTTCGCCGAGTACGACGGCTACACTGCCGAGGCGCGCGCCGGCGAACTGCTGCTCGGCGTCGACATCCCCATCGAAAAGCATAACGGCCCGATGCGCGAGGTGGCGCCGGGCTGGAAGCTGCGCGTGCTGCTGGCCCAGGCGCTGTTCGCCAACCCCGACATCCTGCTGCTCGACGAGCCGACCAACAACCTCGACATCAACACCATCCGCTGGCTCGAAACCGTCTTGAACGCCCGCAACTCGACCATGGTGATCATCTCCCACGACCGCCACTTCCTCAACCAGGTGTGCACCCACATGGCCGACCTGGACTACGGCACCATCAGCGTCTATCCCGGCAGCTACGACGAGTACATGGAAGCGTCGACGGCGGCGCGCGCGCGCATCGCCGCGGTGAACGCCAAATCCAAGGATCGCATCGCCGACCTCGAAGAATTCGTGCGCCGCTTTTCGGCTCACAAGGCCAAAGCGCGCCAGGCGACCAGCCGCAAGAAGCAGATCGAAAAACTGAAGGTCGAGGACGTCAAGCCCTCCTCGCGGCAGTACCCGTGGATCCGCTTCGACTTCGACGAGAAGGAGAAGCTGCATCGTCAGGCGCTGGAAATCGAACGGCTGCAGTTCGGCTTTGATCCCAAACTGCCGGTGATCAAGAACCTCACGCTGACGCTCGACGCCGGTGACCGCCTCGCAGTGATCGGCGAAAACGGCGTCGGCAAGACCACACTGTTGCGGCTAATGATGGGCGAACTGACAGCGCAACACGGCATGCTCAAGTGGGCCGAGAAGGCCCGTCCCGGCTATTACGCCCAGGACCACGCCGCCGAATTTGCCTCCGACCAGACCTTGACCGAGTGGATAACCGGCTATGTGCGCGCCGGCGGCTACGAAGGTGCTGACGTGGAAACGCTGATGCGGCAGACGCTCGGCCGCCTGCTGTTCGGTGGCGACGACGTCAAGAAGCCGGTGCGCGTCATCTCCGGCGGCGAGCAAGGCCGCATGATCTTCGGCAAGCTGATGCTGCTGAACTCCAACGTGCTGGTGCTGGACGAGCCGACCAACCACCTCGACATGGAATCCATCGAGTCACTCAACACCGCGCTGGAAAAATTCGCGGGCACGCTGGTCTTTGTCTCGCACGACCGCGAATTCGTCTCCTCGCTGGCCACGCGCATCCTCGAGATCAAGCAGGACGGCAGCTACGTCGATTACCGCGGCAACTACGACGAGTATCTGCATTCGCTCGGCGTCGAGTAAGTCGCCGGCCGGCTTGATGAAAAGTCGGCGTGACTGAAGGCAATCCCCGCGGGACTGGCGAGACGGCGCTCAGAGGTTCCAGGCGACGAAAAGAAAATGGCGCGAAGTGATTCGCGCCATTTTTATGCCTCGCGGCGGGTGAAAAGAGGTTTTTCTATAGCTTCAACGTGGAATTAACCGGCTCCGCGCTTTTGCGGAGTCCGGGTTGAATGTCGGGTTAGGCTGGGCGATGGTTCTACAAGCCGCCCGGTGACGTACTTGTGAAGGACGCTGGACATCAGTGTTTGATAGGGGATTGCTTCTTCTGCGGCCCTGGCTTGAATGTCATCAAGGTCACGGGAAGAAATGCGAATGTTGACTCTCTTGTCTTTAGCCAGAGATGCCGAGGCCATTGCAGCAAAGCGTGCAATTTCCCTTTTGCCTTTTAGGGAGGGCTGCCATTCACCCCTCTCAAAGGAGGCCAGAATCTCTTCCTCAAGCTTTCTCTCTTTGTCCATTTCAACGCGCCTCATCAAGATAAATGCGAGTGGCTTTCCGGCTCGGGATAATTGTTTTCAGGAAGACCTCTTGCTTCGTCTCCACAAACGGCACCAGATAGGCGTAGCCACGAATGCGAACCACAAACATGCGTTGGTTCGGATATTGATCTGTGTTTGGGTGATCCAATACGACAAGAAGGCCGCCATTCGACATGGCTGACACAACCTCCTCAAAAGATACGCCGCGCTCGGACTTGAGGCGTATGTTTTTCTCGGTGCTCCAGTTCACCGGTTTCATGATCTGGATATTACACCTGTGTGCCTTATGGCATCAAGTGGCCTAACGTAGAAGTCACCGGCCTTGCGGCGGCTTCATTGCCGCAAGGTCCGTGTGGACTGCCGGGTTATACCTACTTCTTGGCACTCTCGAGCCGCCGGAGTAGTAGCGATGCGAGGCTCAAGTGATCCAAGCATTCCGTCGGAGACTCTCTCACCCCAAATTCGTGTCCCCTAGGATTTCGAATTGCCATCACAGAGCCTGAGAAGATGAACTTGTAGCCTTCCTGTTCGTCCTTTTCGCTGGTCGATGTCATATTGGTAAGCCGAATTAGCGGTGATTGCTCGCTAAATGCCTTCATCATCAGCTTTACACCTGATTCGGAAAGCTTGGCCATTGCTGAAACTTCCTTGTCGAGCAGTTTGTATGCCTCAAACGTCGCAAGAGCATAGTGCCCATCATCGAACAGTTTTTTGGAGATATTTTGAAGTCTCGTATGGATGTTTCTATCATCGAATGGATGCGACCCGCCTGCTGGCTCCGAACGAGCTTCCGTAACTGATCGCGCCCGTCGAACAACCAGTTCGAACTGTTGCAGCGAATTAGCCACCTAAGAGGTTCTCCTTGATGCTCTTAAAGATGTTGTCGTATGTCTCTTTGGTTCCATCTGCTGGGAGGTTTATCTCAACACGGACAGTTAATCCGAATCCAGTACCTTCGTTGTGATTTTGGTGAGTACCTGCTGCCGGATGGGGGGGTGATTGTGCTGGCGGCTGAGCTTTCTTTGCCGCAACTGCTTTCGCGGCCTTTGGAGCAGCTACTGCCTTCGCCACTTTCTTAGACTTGGGTTCTGGTATATCTCCATGACCAGACAATCCGGCAAGTACCTTGAACGTAGCGGCTTGGCGCCCGCCTATGATTGCACTCGTCTGGTCGCTTTGCCGGAAGAAAGTAATTAACTCGTCGCTATCGAGATTCCACGCGTCGTTTCCGTGTAGTTCGAAAAGCGATGAATAAGCTTTCTGAACCAGCGCCCCAAACTTCTCCGCGAAGTCTTCATCCTTGTGGTGAGAGAACGCCTTTGCAGCTTCTGGCGTTCTTTTCCCTTCAGAGTCGATTACCCCAACAAACTGAAGCACACCAATCACGTAGCTTTCGTTGTTCGGGGCAAGCCCCAGCTTCTTTACCGTCTCTGAAGAAATGGTGCTCGGAAACGACTTTCGAAGTTGAGTCACCATCTGGGCGACGTTGCCGGCTCCAGAAATGTATGGATGCGTTGCCATTTCAATCCCCCTTGGTGATAGACGATGCTAAGTAGGTATAACGTTAATTAGATTTAAAAAGCGAAAGTAAACAGTTTATTGGACTGACCAGTATTGTCGACACAACATGCAATGTATTGTTATCATGCAAACTATTGTTACTCGCATACGATGTCATGTCCAATAATCCGGAATTGCATGCAAAGTATGACGTTGCCGCCGAAGCACCCAAATTGCTGGATCGGGTGCGCCACCGCTTGAGGCTCAAGCACTACAGCCTGCGTACTGAAACGGCATATGTGGGATGGATTAAACGCTACATTCTTTTCCATGGCAAGCGCCATCCGGTGGATATGGGCAAGGCCGAAGCAGAGGCTTTTTTGACCAGTCTGGCGGTGGAGCGCAATGTCAGTGCATCCACGCAGAGCCAGGCACTGGCCGCCTTGTTGTTTCTCTATCGTGAGGTGCTGGCGCTTGAATTGCCCTGGCTCGACGATGTTACGCGGGCCAATAAGCCGGTGCGGCTGCCTACTGTCCTGACGCGTGAGGAAACACTCGCTTTGCTGGAGGGGATCGAGAAAGCTGAACTGCATTTGATCGTCAGCCTGCTTTACGGGAGTGGCTTGCGTCTCCTCGAGGGGCTGCGCTTGCGGGTGAAAGATGTCGAGTTGGCACGCAACGAGATCGTCGTGCGCGAGGGCAAGGCTGGCAAAGACCGGGTCACCATGATTCCTCTGCAGCTTGTCGAGCCTTTGCGCGCGCAGATAGCGCGAACCAAGGCGGTGCATGAGTCGGATCTGGCGCGCGGCAAGGGGGAGGTCTGGCTGCCCGATGCGCTGGCCGTCAAATATCCCAATGCTGCGCGTGCCCTGGGCTGGCAGTATGTTTTCCCTGCCGCCGGGTTTTCAACCGATCCCCGCTCCGGTGCGGTTCGTCGCCATCACGTCGATGAAAAGCGCGTGCAGCGTGCCGTCAAGCAGGCGGCGGCGCGAGCGGGTATCGTCAAGCCGGTGTCGCCGCATACGCTGCGTCATTCATTCGCCACGCATCTGCTCGAAAGTGGCTACGACATCCGCACTGTGCAGGAGCTGCTGGGGCACTCGGATGTCTCGACCACCATGATCTATACGCACGTGTTGAATAAAGGCGGGCATGGGGTGATCAGCCCGCTCGACAGACTATGAAAAAATGGCATGGCCGTCCGGGACTCTCCGGCGTGAAGCAAAAGTCGGCGCTGGCAGGGCGGCGTCCAGTCTGCTTCATCATTGATATGGGGTGCCCGACATCATGGTGATCGACAGTATCTGGCTGGCCCTGTTGCTGGCGGCGGCGTTTGCCGGCTTTGTCGATGCCGTTGCCGGGGGTGGCGGACTGATCCAGGTACCGGCGCTTTTGGCCGGCTTCCCGCGCGAGGCACCGGCGACCTTGTTCGGCACCAACAAGATTGCCTCGATCTTCGGCACCTTGAATGCCGCGCGGCGCTACCTGCGCGAGGTAAAGATTCACTGGGCAATCATTCTGCCGGCAGCACTCACGGCGTTTGCCTTCTCGTTTCTCGGCGCCGGGGCGGTTACCCTGATGCCCAAGGAGGTGTTGCGGCCGCTAGTGCTGGTGTTGCTGGTTGCCGTGGCTGCCTATACCCTGACGCAACCGGACTTCGGCAAACATGAAAAGGTTTCGCACGTTCCGGCGCATCGGATGCGCTGGGTGGCGATTGCGGTGGGCGCCTTGCTGGGGTTTTATGATGGTTTCTTCGGCCCCGGCGCGGGCAGCTTCATGATCTTTGCTTTCGTGCGCCTGTTCGGCATGGACTTTTTGCGAGCCTCTGCTTCCGCCAAGATCGTCAATGCAGCCACCAATGCCGGAGCGCTGCTGCTGTTTGCGCCGACCGGCCATGTGTTGTGGGCGCTTGGCCTGGGCATGGCGGTGTGCAATATTGCTGGCGCACAGTTCGGTGCACGCATGGCGATTCGACATGGCAGCGGCTTTGTCCGTGTGGTGTTCCTAACCATGACTACCCTGCTGATTGCCAAGATCGGCTGGGATACTTTCATGCGCTAGTCGCGGGCTCACCAAGCGCCGGCGTTGTTTCACGTGAAACTTTTCGGCTGTCGTTTGGCAATTCCATGATCAGGCTGATGGCCATTTAACTGGTCGAAGTTTCACGTGAAACAGTATCGGGGTTGGCGATGCTGAGGTCGCAGCGTATCATTGCGCCTCTTTTGGTTGCTCAGCCCACCCTACTCCACCATTCAGTCGCATGCTTTATCCAGCCAGATTTGACGTAATTGTTATTGGTGGCGGCCATGCCGGCACCGAAGCGGCGCTGGCGGCGGCGCGCAGCGGCGCGCGCACGCTGCTGCTGACGCACAACATCGAAACCCTTGGGGCGATGTCATGCAATCCGTCCATCGGCGGCATTGGCAAGGGCCATCTGGTCAAGGAGGTCGATGCGCTGGGTGGCGCCATGGCTGCGGCTACCGATGTGGCCGGCATCCAGTTTCGCATCCTGAATGCCTCGAAGGGTCCGGCGGTGCGTGCCACCCGGGCACAGGCCGACCGCTCGCTGTATCGGCAGGCCATCCGCCAGATGCTGGAAAACCAGCCGAACCTGACGCTGTTCCAGCAAGCGGCCGACGACATCACGATGGTTGGCGACCGGGTGACCGGAGTGGTGACGCAACTGGGTGTGCGCTTCGAGACGGCGACGGTAGTTCTGACGGCCGGAACATTTTTGAACGGACTGGTGCATGTCGGGCTGGAAAGCTACCGGGCCGGCCGCTTTGGCGATCCGCCCTCGCTCTCGCTGGCGGCGCGTCTGCGTGAGCTGAAATTGCCGGTCGGGCGGCTCAAGACCGGCACGCCGCCGCGCCTCGATGGCAAGACCATCGACTTTGCGGCGATGCAGGAACAGCCGGGCGACTCGCCGGTGCCGGTGTTTTCCTTCCTCGGCAAGGCGGCGCAGCACCCGCACCAGGTGCCGTGCTGGATCACCCACAGCAATGCGCGCACCCACGACATCATTCGTGGCGGACTGGATCGTTCGCCGATGTTCACCGGTGTCATCGAAGGTATCGGGCCGCGTTACTGCCCGTCCATCGAGGACAAGATTCATCGTTTCGCCGGCAAGGACAGTCACCAGATCTTCCTCGAACCCGAGGGGCTGGACACTCACGAAATCTATCCGCAAGGGATTTCGACCAGCCTGCCTTTTGACGTCCAGCTCGCTCTGGTGCGCTCGATTCGCGGTTTGGAAAACGCCCACATCACCCGTCCCGGTTACGCCATCGAATACGACTATTTCGACCCGCGCGGGCTCAAGACATCGCTGGAAACGCAGGCGATTCACGGCCTGTTCTTCGCCGGCCAGATCAATGGCACCACGGGCTATGAAGAGGCAGCGGCGCAGGGGCTGCTGGCGGGCATCAATGCCGCGCTACAGGCCGATGGCGAGGAAGCCTGGTGGCCGCGTCGCGACGAGGCCTATCTGGGCGTGCTGGTCGATGACTTGGTTACGCGCGGCGTGACCGAGCCTTACCGCATGTTCACTAGTCGGGCCGAGTACCGCCTGAGCCTGCGTGAGGACAATGCTGACTTGCGTCTGACGGAGGCCGGTCGCCGCCTTGGGCTGGTTGATGATGTGCGTTGGGATGCCTTCAATCGCAAACGTGACGCCATTGCTGCCGAGGCCGAGCGGCTGAAGCGCACGGCGATCAATCTGGACGCGCTGCCGGTGCGCGAGATCGAGCGGGTGCTGGGCAAGGCTGCGGAGGATGAAGGCGGCGTGGCAGTGCCGGCTAAGCGTGGTGGCCGGCGCCAGTATTCCCTGTTCGATCTGCTAAGGCGTCCGGCGGTCAGCTACGCCGAGCTGATGAGTTTGCCTGGTGCGGGAGAGCCGGTCGGCGCCGATGATGTCATCGAGCAGGTGGAGATTCAGGCCAAGTATCAGGGCTACATCGAGCGGCAGAAAGAGGATGTGGCGAAAATGGCAGCACAGGAAGATGCGCCGTTTCCCGTTGATTTTGATTATGCCGCCGTGCCTGGCCTGTCGCATGAGGTGCGGCAGAAACTCGCGCAGCAGCGACCGCAAACCGTCGGGCAGGCGAGCCGCATGCAGGGCGTGACGCCGGCGGCGATTTCGATTCTGCTGGTGCATCTGAAGAAACTGCGGGGGCGTGGATGACGCTGTCCGACGGCATTACAGAACTAGGGCTGACACTGCCTGCGGGGGCGGTTGAACAGCTCACTGCCTATCTGGCGTTGCTGGTCAAATGGAACAAGGTTTATAACCTGACGGCAATTCGCGATCCTGAAGAAATGGTGACGCACCATCTGCTTGATTCTTTGGTGATTCTTGAGAAACTACAAAAGTCGGCGCTGGTGGGACGGCGCGAAAGCGGTGAGGCCTTCACTCTGGCCGATGTCGGCAGCGGCGCCGGGTTGCCGGGGTTGGTTCTGGCGATTGCCCGGCCCGACTGGTCGATCACTTCAATCGAATCCGTGGACAAAAAAGCAGCTTTCCAGCGCCAGGTGAAAATCGAATTGGGTTTGGCTAATGTGAGCATTCACTGCGGCCGCGTCGAAGATGTAAATGAGACATTCGCTGCGGTGATTTCGCGCGCCTTCGCCAGTTTGGGTGATTTTGTCCGGCTGGCCGGACACCTGTCACCCTGTCTCTGGGCGATGAAGGGCGCGTATCCTGCGGACGAAATCACGGCCTTGCCCACGGGTTGGCGTATGTCTGCCAGTCATGAATTGAAGGTGCCCGGTCTGAACGCCGAGCGTCATTTGCTGCAACTGGAGAAAACCTGAAATGCATATTTTTGCAATTGCCAACCAGAAGGGCGGCGTCGGCAAGACCACCACGGCGGTCAATCTGGCCGCCGCGCTGGCCCAGGCCGGCCAGCGTACGCTGCTGGTCGATCTCGACCCGCAGGGCAACGCCACCATGGGCAGCGGCATCGACAAGCGCGGCCTGACGCGCTCGGTCTATCAGTTGCTGGTCGGCCTGCAGTCGCTGGCCGAGGTGCGCGTGACTTCGCCGGCCGCCGCGTTCGACGTGTTGCCCGCCAACCGCGACCTGGCCGGGGCCGAGGTCGAGCTGGTCGATCTGGATTTGCGCGAGATGCGCCTCAAGGCGGCCCTGCGCGACCATCACGACGAGTACGACTTCGTGTTGATCGATTGTCCGCCATCGTTGTCGATGCTGACCCTGAACGGCCTGTGCGCCGCGCACGGGGTCATCATCCCGATGCAGTGCGAGTACTACGCGCTGGAGGGGCTCTCCGACCTGGTGAACACCATCAAGAAGGTGCATGCCAACCTCAACCGCGACCTGAAGATCATCGGCCTGCTGCGGGTGATGTTCGACCCGCGCTCGACGCTGTCGAACCAGGTCTCGGCGCAGCTGGAGCAGCATTTCGGCGACAAGGTGTTCAAGACGATGGTGCCGCGCAATGTGCGGCTGGCCGAGGCGCCGAGCTATGGCATACCAGGCGTGTTGTTCGACAAGGCGGCGAAGGGGGCGCAGGCCTATCTGGCCTTTGCGCAGGAAATGATAGAACGCGCCAAGAGCTGGGAAAGCGCGGAAGCAACAACAAAAGGGGAGAGCAGCGCATCATGATGCAACGGAAAAAGGGACTGGGCCGCGGACTGGAAGCGCTGCTTTCCGGCAACGATGGCGAAACTGAGGCGCATCGTCAGGCAACCCTGCCGGTCGGTGACCTGCAGCCGGGTAAATATCAGCCGCGCACGCGCATGGATCCGGGCTCGCTGGAAGACCTCGCCGCCTCGATCAAGGCGCAGGGCCTGATCCAGCCGATATCGGTGCGTCCGGTCGGCAACGGTCGTTACGAAATTATTGCCGGCGAACGTCGCTGGCGCTCAGCGCAGATCGCCGGTCTCGCCGAAGTGCCGGTGTTGATTCGCGATATTCCCGACGATGCTGCGCTGGCGATGTCGCTGATCGAGAACATTCAGCGCGAGGATTTGAATCCGCTTGAAGAGGCCGCCGGCCTGCAGCGATTGATCGACGAATTCAGCATGACGCATCAGCAGGCGGCCGATGCCGTTGGGCGCTCGCGCTCGGCAGCGACCAATTTGCTGCGTCTCTTGCAGCTCGCCAAGCCGGTGCAGGATCTGCTGATGGCCGGGGATATCGAGATGGGCCACGCCCGCGCGCTGCTCGCCATAACGAAATCCGAGCAAGGACGGCTGGCGGCCGAGATCGCCGACAAGGGTTATTCGGTGCGTGAAACCGAGCGGCGCGTGGCGCGTGAACTCAACCCGCCCACACACAAAACAGCGCTGCCCGAGAGGGGCAGTGACCTGGCTCGCCTTGAGGAGGATTTGTCCGACGCGATTGGTGCGACAGTGAAAGTAAGTGCTAACCGGAAAGGGGCGGGCACACTGAATATACGTTTCGCCAGCCTCGACCAGCTGGATGGCATATTAAAACGTCTGCGTGGCTAACGTGCCAATCTGCGCTGGAATGGCAACGAACAGAATTATGAAGAACGCCATAAAAAGCCTCCATGAACAGACAATTGACTTATCACCCCAATCACTTTAACGTTCGCCACCTGTGCGGTAGCGCGCATCGCCAGCCGGATGAATCGGTAAGCGAGACGAAAAGAAAAAGGTTCAGAGGAAAGGCTTCCGCGGGGCATGTTTAAGATTCTCTTGCTCCAGGCGGCGGTGATCCTGGCAGTGGCTGCGGTAGCGGGTCTGCTGGCGGGTTCGGGTGGTGCAAGGCCGGCTGCAATATCAGCATTGGCCGGCGGCGCAGCTTACTTCTTGCCTAATCTGTTGTTCGTGCTGCGACTGCGTCTGGCCATGGCAACATCGGCGACGCAGCGGGCGGGAGCGGCGGGTTTTCTGATCGGCGAAGCCGTCAAGTTGTCTGCTGTAATTGCGTTGCTGCTGTTCCTGCCGCGCATGATTGATGTGAATTGGCCGGCGCTCATTGCCGGATTGTTTGCTGTGCTGTTTGTTAATCTTTTTGCACTCTTGCTTAAGACTTGAAAAACATGGCCACCGCGCACGCACCGAACGCTTCAGAATACGTCAGCCACCACCTCGGCCACCTGACCAATGTCCAGCAGGCATCGCTGGTTGACTGGTCGGTTATCCACCTCGATACGATGTTTTATTCGCTCGCGCTGGGCCTCCTGGCGGTGTTCGTCATGGCGCGCGCAGCCAAAAGAGCCACCTCCGGCGTGCCGGGCCGCTTTCAGGCCGCCGTCGAAATCATGGTTGAAATGGTCGCCGACCAGGCCAAGGGCATCGTCCATTCCGCCGAGTCGCGCAAGTTCGTCGCACCGGTGGCGCTGACCGTGTTCATCTGGATCTTCCTGATGAACGCCATGGACCTCCTGCCGGTCGATATGCTGCCTGCGCTTGCCGGTTTGGTCGGCATCAACTACATGCGCGTCGTGCCGACGGCCGACCTGAATGCCGCGCTCGGCATGTCGCTCGCCGTGCTGGTGATGTGCCTTTACTACAACATCAAGATCAAGGGCTTCGGCGGCTGGATGCATGAGTTGTTCACCGCACCGTTCGGCAATCATTTTCTGCTCTACCCGATCAACTTTGCCATGCAGATCATCGAGTTCGTCGCCAAGACGGTCTCGCACGGCATGCGGCTGTTCGGCAACATGTATGCGGGCGAACTCATCTTCATGCTGATCGCGCTGATGGGCGCCGCCTGGGCCGGCACCTGGGGCAGCGGTCTGCTCTGGGTCGGCCATATCTTTGCCGGCACTGTCTGGGCCATCTTCCATATCTTGATCATTACCCTGCAGGCGTTCATCTTCATGATGCTGACGCTGGTGTATATCGGTCAGGCGCATGAAAGCCACTAATTAGTCTGTTCCAATCAATCCCGTTTTTTCAACCCTCATTTTTAAACACAAGGAGTCGTCATGGAAGGCAACGTCGTAGGTTTTGTTGCGCTGGCCGCCGGCCTAATCATTGGTCTCGGTGCTGCAGGCGCCTGTATCGGCATCGGCATCATGGGCAGCCGCTTCCTCGAAGCATCGGCCCGTCAGCCCGAACTGATGAACACTCTGCAGACCAAGATGTTCTTGCTGGTCGGCCTGATCGATGCCGCGTTCATTATCGGTACCGGTATCGCCCTCTGGTACACCACCGCAAACCCGTTCATCAAGTAAGCGGCGCCCTTTCAGGCCGAGAGGAGCGAGAACCGTGAATCTGAACGCAACACTATTCGCACAGTTCGTTGTGTTCTTCATTCTGGCGTGGTTCACGATGAAATTCGTGTGGCCGCCCATCATGAAGGCACTTGACGAGCGCGCGTCCAAGATCGCCGATGGTCTGGCGGCAGCGGACCGGGCGAAAACCGATCTGGCGCTGGCTGAACGCCGCGCCACTGACGAGCTGCGCAAGGCGCGCGAGTCGGCCAACGAACTGCGTGGTGGTGCCGAGCGCCAGGGTGCGCAGATCCTCGACGAAGCACGGGCCGAGGCAAACCGCATCATTGCCGCTGCACGTACCGCTGCCGAAGGTGAGGCCGAGGTTGCCGCACAACGCGCCAGGGAAGCCCTGCGTGACCAAGTGGCTTTGCTGGCCGTCGCCGGTGCCGAGCAGATTCTCCGCAAGGAGATCAATCCTGCCGCCCACGCCGAGTTGCTCAATCAGCTGAAAGCGGAGCTCTGATCCGCCATGGCCGAGAACGTCACCGTCGCGCGCCCTTACGCTGAGGCAGCTTTCGAGTTGGCCAAGGCGGCGGGTGCATTGCCTGCCTGGCAAACCGCGCTGGAGCGCATGGCCGCTGCGGCGGCTGATGAGCAAATGCGTGAGTGCGTGGCTGATCCGCGCGTGTCATCTGACGCCATCACCGAGTTGTTTCTCGGTGTGACCGGCGAGTTGACTGCGGAGCAGCGCAACTTCGCCAGTGTCCTTGTCGAAAATCGCCGTATTGGGGTGCTGCCGGAAATCAGCATCCTGTTCGGGGAACTCAAGAATGCTCTTGAAGGCACGCATGACGCAGTGGTCAGTTCGGCTTTTCCGCTGGATGCGACCCAGCTTTCCAAACTCGTAGCCGACCTTGAAGAAAAGCTCGGCTACAAGATCGAGGCGACCGTCGAACTTGCGCCGGAGCTAATTGGTGGTGTACGCATCGCCCTGGGTGACCAGGTTATCGATGCTTCCGTGCGTGGCAAATTAAATGCCATGGCGGTTTCGCTCAAGAACTAGGAGTTTTCCATGAACCTCAATCCCTCCGAAATCAGCGAACTGATCAAGAGCCGGATCCAGAATATGCAGCTCGCCCCCACCGCCCGCAACGAGGGTACGGTGGTGACGGTGACCGACGGCATCTGCCGCGTCCACGGCTTGGCCGACGTCATGCAGGGTGAGATGCTCGAATTTCCAGGTGACACCTTCGGCCTCGCGCTGAACCTCGAGCGCGATTCTGTCGGCGCCGTGGTGCTGGGTGAATACGAGCACATCACGGAAGGCGACACGGTCAAATGTACCGGCCGCATTCTCGAAGTGCCCGTTGGCCCCGAGCTGATCGGCCGCGTGGTGAATGCTCTGGGCGAGCCGATCGACGGCAAGGGCCCGATTGAAGCCAAGCTCACTGACAAGATCGAGAAAGTCGCTCCTGGCGTGATCTGGCGCAAGTCGGTATCGCAGCCGGTGCAGACCGGTCTCAAGGCGATCGACGCGATGGTGCCAATCGGCCGTGGCCAGCGCGAGCTGATCATTGGCGACCGGCAAACCGGCAAGACTGCGGTAGCCATCGACACCATCATCAACCAGAAGGGCAAGGATCTGATCTGTATCTATGTTGCCATCGGTCAGAAAGCTTCGACCGTGGTTAACGTAGTGCGCAAACTCGAAGAGTACGGCGCGATGGATTTCACCATCGTTGTTGCCGCCACCGCTTCCGAGTCTGCTGCGATGCAGTTCATCGCGCCCTACTCCGGCTGCACCATGGGCGAGTATTTCCGCGACCGCGGCCAGGATGCCCTGATCATTTATGACGATTTGACCAAGCAGGCCTGGGCCTACCGCCAGATCTCCCTGTTGCTGCGTCGTCCGCCAGGCCGCGAAGCCTACCCCGGCGACGTGTTCTACCTGCACTCCCGTTTGCTCGAGCGCGCTGCGCGTGTTTCCGAGGCGTGGGTCGAAAAACTTACCAATGGCGAAGTGAAGGGCAAAACCGGTTCGCTGACCGCGTTGCCCGTGATCGAGACGCAGGCCGGTGACGTATCCGCCTTCGTGCCGACGAACGTCATCTCGATTACCGATGGCCAGATCTTCCTGGAAAGCGACCTGTTCAACGCCGGTGTCCGTCCCGCCATCAACGCCGGTGTATCGGTGTCGCGCGTCGGTGGTGCGGCTCAGACCAAGGCGATCAAGAAGCTCGGCGGTGGCGTACGTCTGGCGCTCGCCCAGTTCCGCGAACTCGCGGCTTTCGCCCAGTTTGCATCCGACCTTGACGATGCCACCCGCAAGCAGCTGGAGCGTGGCCGGCGGGTTACCGAACTGATGAAGCAGGCACAGTACTCCCCACTGCAAGTCGCCGACATGGCCGTATCGCTCTTCGCGGTGAACCAAGGCTATCTGGATGATGTCGATGGTGCGCGAATCCTCGCCTTCGAGGCTGCTCTCCAGCAGTACATGCGACAGCAGTATGGTGCGCTGATGGACAAGATAGAGTCGACCAAGGATCTGGACAAGGAAGGCGAAGCCGAAATGGCAACCGCTGTCGCCGCGTTCAAGAAAACCTGGGCCTAAGCATAATGGCATCCCGCGCTAACCATATTTGCCAATTTGGTTCGCTGCCCCTTGCGGAAGTGCGTAGGTTCGCTTGGGGTTGCCCGCCGCGAGCATTAGGAGAACGCCATGGCCGGCGGTAAAGAGATTCGGACCAAGATCAAGTCGGTCCAGAACACCAAGAAAATCACCAAGGCCATGGAGATGGTGGCCGCATCCAAAATGCGCAAGGCGCAGGAGCGGATGCGGGCCGCCCGTCCGTACAGCGAGAAAATTCGCAGTCTGGCGGCGCACCTCGCTGTGGCCAACGTGACCGAATACCGGCACCCCTTCCTGGCCAAAGCAAAGGAAGGTGAAGTGCCCAAGCGTGTCGGCATTGTGATGGTAACGACCGACAAGGGCCTCTGCGGCGGTCTCAACACCAACGTGATGCGCCAGGTTCTGAATGCGATGCGGCAGTGGGAAGCCGCTGGTGCGAAGGATATTCGTGCCACCTGCATCGGCAACAAGGGGCTGGGCTTCATGCAGCGCCTGGGCGCCAACGTCGTGTCACATGTCGTGCATCTGGGCGACCGGCCGCACCTGGAAAAGTTGATCGGGCCGATGAAGGTCATGATCGACGCCTTCCAGAATGGCGAGCTTGACGTGGTGCATATAGCCTACACGCGCTTCATCAACACCATGCGTCAGGAGCCGGTGATGGAGCAGTTACTGCCCCTGTGCGGCGACCGTCTTGGCACACCTACCGGTTCCTGGGATTACCTCTACGAGCCGGATGCGCGGGTGGTTATCGACGATTTGCTGATGCGCTATGTCGAGGCGCTGATTTACCAGGCGGTTGCCGAGAACATGGCCTCCGAACAGTCGGCACGCATGGTGGCCATGAAATCGGCTACCGACAATGCCGGCGTCGTCATCAAGGAGCTGCAGCTGGTCTATAACAAGGCCCGCCAGGCATCGATTACCAAAGAGATTTCCGAGATCGTGGGCGGTGCTGCCGCGATCGCGGGTTAACGGTTTAGCGAGTTAAGGAAAAACCATGAGCAACGGACAAATCGTGCAGTGCATTGGCGCGGTGGTAGATATCAAATTTCCCCGCGGAAGCATGCCCAAAATCTACGACGCCTTGATGATCGATGCGAGCGAGACAGACGCAGAGGAAGGCTTGACCTTCGAGGTGGAGCAACAGCTCGGCGACGGCATCGTGCGGACTATCGCCATGGGTTCAGCGGATGGTCTGCGCCGGGGCATGAAAGTTAATAGCACCGGTGGGCCAATTTCCGTTCCGGTCGGCGAAGCCACACTCGGCCGCATCATGGACGTGCTGGGCCGCCCGATTGACGAAGCTGGCCCGATCGGCACCGATGTGCGACGCTCCATCCACCAGAAGGCTCCGGCCTACCGTGATCTGTCGCCTTCGGTCGAGCTGCTCGAAACCGGCATCAAGGTTATTGACCTGATCTGTCCGTTTGCCAAGGGCGGCAAGGTTGGTCTGTTCGGCGGCGCTGGCGTCGGCAAGACCGTGAATATGATGGAACTGATCAACAACATCGCCAAGCAGCACGCCGGCCTGTCGGTGTTTGCCGGCGTCGGTGAGCGTACCCGCGAGGGCAACGACTTCTATCACGAGATGAAAGAGTCGAACGTGCTCGACAAGGTCGGCATGGTGTTCGGCCAGATGAACGAGCCGCCTGGTAACCGGCTGCGCGTCGCGCTGACCGGTTTGACCATGGCTGAAGCCTTCCGCGATGAAGGCCGCGACATTCTGTTCTTCGTCGATAACATCTACCGCTTCACGCTGGCCGGTACTGAAGTATCTGCGCTGCTGGGCCGGATGCCTTCTGCCGTGGGTTATCAGCCGACACTGGCCGAGGAAATGGGTCGTCTGCAGGAGCGCATCACTTCCACGAAGACCGGCTCGATCACCTCGATCCAGGCTGTGTATGTGCCGGCGGATGACTTGACCGACCCAAGCCCTGCCACCACCTTTGGCCACCTCGACGCAACTGTCGTGCTGTCGCGTGACATCGCCTCGCTGGGTATCTACCCGGCGGTCGACCCGCTCGACTCCACCTCGCGCCAGGTCGACCCGAACGTCGTTGGCGAAGAGCACTATGCCACGACCCGCGCCGTGCAGGCCACCTTGCAGCGCTACAAGGAATTGCGTGACATCATCGCCATTCTGGGCATGGACGAACTGGCTCCGGAAGACAAGCTCACCGTTTCACGCGCACGGAAGATCCAGCGCTTCCTGTCGCAGCCGTTCTTCGTTGCTGAAGTGTTTACCGGTTCTGCCGGCAAGTACGTCACGCTCAAGGAGACCATCAAGGGCTTCAAGATGATTGTCGAAGGCGAGTGCGACCAGCTTCCGGAACAGGCCTTCTATATGGTTGGCGGCATTGAAGAGGCCTTCGAGAAGGCCAAGACGCTTCAATAAGCGCTGACGCAAACAAGGAGCCGAAATGGCACTGACTGTACATGTAGACGTTGTCAGCGCGGAAGAGTCGATCTTCTCGGGGCTGGCGGAGTTTGTCGTGCTGCCCGGCGAAGCCGGCGAGCTCGGTATTCTGCCTGGCCACATGCCGCTGATGACACGCATCAAGCCGGGTGCGGTGCGCCTCAAGATCCCTAACCAGGACCAGGAGGAGTTGATCTTCGTGGCTGGCGGTGTTCTTGAAGTACAGCCGGGTTTGGTTACCGTGCTGGCCGATACCGCGATCCGTGGCAAGGACCTTGACGAGGCGAAGGCAACTGACGCCAAGAAGAAGGCCGAGGAAGCCATGGCTAACAAAAGCGCCGACATGGACTTTGCCCGCGCCCAGGCCGAGCTGGCCGAAGCGGTGGCCCAGCTGGCGGCGATCCAAAAGCTCCGCCGCAGGTAGGCCGGTATCATCCAGTAGCACAAACAAAGGCAGCCATGGCTGCCTTTGTGTTTTCAGTCGTGGCAAAGAGGATCGCCACGTCTCTTCCGCAGAAAGATCGGTGCGAGTCGTATTAAGATGAGCACGCACAGTCCAATTACGGGGGAATCATGAGTGTCTTTTCGATGGTGATGCTGGGAATCGTCGTTGCCGCTGCTGCGTACGGGGTGATGATTTACAACGGACTGGTACAGGTGAAGCATGCCGTTGCGAAGGCCTGGGCCAACATTGACGTGCTGCTCAAGCAGCGCCACGATGAGTTGCCGAAGCTCGTCGAAACCTGCAAGCAGTACAAGCAGTTCGAGCAGGAAACCCTACAGCGTGTGATCGAGGCGCGCTCACGGGTGCAAGCTGCGCGGGAAAGTCATAATATTCCGGCACTGGGACAGGCCGAAGGCGCATTGCGTTTGGGCCTTGGCCAGATATTCGCTGTCGCCGAAGCCTACCCCGAGTTGAAGGCCAACGAGAATTTCATGCAGTTGCAAGGCCGCATCACTGCCCTGGAAAACGCCATTGCTGACCGCCGCGAGCTTTACAACGAGTCTGTCAATATCAACAACGTGCGCATCGAGCAGTTTCCCGACACCCTCATCGCCGGCCTGTTTCGCTTTGAGACCAAGCCTTTGCTGGTTTTTGCCAGTGCAGAAAAGGCCGATGTAGACATGAAAGCGCTGTTCGGCTGAAGTCCGCCGCGTAATGCTCGTTTCGCTGCGCCGGGGGTATAGCGATCTGGTCACCTCGGGTGCCCAGATCATCCTGCTGGTCATTGGCTTCCAGTTCGAATCGAGGCTTGGCATGTTCGTCTGCGTAGCGCTGATGGCACCGCTCAGCTTGATTGCGTGGACATCCACCTGGCGTCGCGCCCGCGCTGTTGATGACACGCCGACCTCAAGGATCGCCTCGGCGGCGCAGGGCTACGCAGAATTGATCGGTACTGGCAAGCCGCTCGGCGGTATGCCGCTGGTCAGTCCGGTGAACTATATGCCCTGCCTGTGGTACCGCTACTGGATCGAGTACAAGGATAGCGACAACAAGTGGCGTGTGGAGAGCCAGGGTGAAAGTGAGGCGTCCTTCATTCTCGACGATGGCACAGGTGAGTGCCTGGTCGACCCGGACGGCGCCGAAATGCTGATATCGAAAAAGGATCAGTGGGCTCAAGGCGAGCGTCGCTACACTCAATGGCTGCTCATCCAGCGACAGAAGATCTACGCGCTTGGCCAGTTTGCCACGCGTGGCAGCGTTGACCTCGACCTGAATGCCGCCGATGACGTCAAGCAGTTGCTGGCCGAATGGAAAACGCGTCCCGGTGATCTGCTGCTGCGCTTTGATCTTGACCGGGATGGCCAGATCGATCTTAAGGAATGGGGGCTCGCCCGCTTGCAGGCGAAGCGCGAAGTTGCTGCCAGCCACCGCGAATTGCGCGCTGCGAGCGAACTCCATGTCATGCATCGCCCTATGGATGGACGTTTTTATCTGATTTCCGATATCGACCCCGCTAAGCTCGCCAGGAAATACCGCTGGTGGTCATGGTTTCACATCGTGATATTTTTCGGGGCGCTGGTCGCTCTGCCAATACTCTGGCGCCAGCCATTGCCCTGATCCCGTCGACGGGGTGTGCCTACAGCGCCTCTGACACACACAGCGGCTGTAATAGAATCGCTATTGTCACTTCAGGACAGGCAATGCGACATAACAAGCAAATCAAGGAACAGGCTACCGCCCGCATGCGCGAGGGCAAAACATCGCTGCTCGAATTGGCGCGTGAGTATGGCGTATCGACCAATACTCTGCGTACGTGGTTCAAGGATAGCGAGGCCCGGTCAAAGGCGCAGAGCAGCGCCAAGCGCATTGCCACAGCACTTTCGCGGGAAAAATATACCAGTGCCAGTCAAAGACAGCGGCTGTTGATGCACGCGCTAGAACAAAGTCCGGCGACGATCATCGTCACCGATGCCGAGGGGAAAATCGTCTACGCCAACCCGAAGTTCGTGGAAACCACCGGCTATGCGGTCACCGAGGCGATCGGCCAGAATCCGCGCCTGCTCAAGTCCGGCGAAACCTCGTCAGAAGACTATCGGCAACTGTGGAAAGCGATCACTGGCGGCAAGGAGTGGCGCGGCACTTTTCATAATCGACGCAAGGACGGCAGTCTGTATTGGGAGCGCGCCTCGATCTCCCCGGTATTCGATGCAGCAGGGAAGATAGCCAACTTCATGGCGGTAAAGGAAGACAT
Organism: Rhodocyclaceae bacterium; assembly: GCA_013791905.1. Lineage (GTDB taxonomy): Bacteria > Pseudomonadota > Gammaproteobacteria > Burkholderiales > Rhodocyclaceae > Sulfuricystis. The sequence goes on from VMSX01000021.1 coordinate 228,816, forward strand.
TACCGAATATATGGAGGCAGAGGCGGCGCGGCGCAGAAGCGCCGACAGCTTCCATAGCGTATTCGCTGCCCTGCCTTTTGCCGTCCTAGTGGTTGATGCTGCCGGCTGTATCCAGCTTGCGAACAGCGCCGCCGAAATCATGTTCGGTACGCCACAGCTGGTAGCAAAGCGTCTGGATGGCCTCAATTTGCGCTGGTTGGATGCCGATGGGGTCGCGTTAGCTGCTGATGCACACCCATTGCGGATGCTTCTTCGGCGCAAGACGGATGGCGATGAATTGCGCATGCGCCTTGGTCTGGTACCGCCAATCGGCGGGACGCGGTGGCTCAATGTGACGATCCGCACCTTGCGTCTGCCGGACGCCGAGGAACTGGCTGTACTGCTGGTGTTGGACGAAGCTGGTGGCGCCTGACGCTAGCGGCCGACAGGTGACGGCAACGCTGCCAGCCTGGATTCAATCCTTTCCAGACCAGTGCTAAAACTGCGGATGTCTTCGCGCCAGGCGATGAACTCTCCGCCAGCGACCAGCAAAGCGTTCTCGTGAACGAGATATTCGGTAAGATTTTCAGCCAGACGTGTCGCCGCCTGCTTTTGCCAGGCAACAAAATCGCGGGTGCCCTGCACCATGCGGTGGGCCGCGATATCGCCGACCACTGAGGACAGATCTTCCTCGACATCCCAGCGCAGCCTGCGAAAGATGAAGGACAACTCCGTGGCGAATTCGGCGTTGCCCACTACGTGGGCAACGGACACCACTTTGTCGAGGCCCTGCAGCAAGAGAAAAGGCGTTTCCGCAGGCAGGCTGATGACGACATCAGGCGCTGTAGTGTCGGCTGACAACCCGAAAAGTCCGTCGTCCGCGACACTCAGTTCGAGATGAAAAGGCGGCAACTCGAAGCGTGCCCGGCGACCGGCAAAGGGAATGAGTCGGGCAGGCGCCCAACCCGACCCCTGTAAAAGATGATTCAGCCCGGTCAGCAGTGCGGTTTCAAGCATCCGCCAGATTCAGGCAATTTGCTGGATGCCCGCCACCAGCCAACCGCGGCAGCCATTGACGGGTTTGGTCATATGCCAGATTTCGCCGAAGGGGGCGGGCGCCGAACCGGATTCTTCACTCAGCAGGCCGTGGAAGTGCACGCTCACGATGTGCTGCTCGTCTTCGGTGACCACTTCGAGCAAGTTTGCCTCCAGCTGAGCGACATCAGTTAGCTGCGGGGCGCGGCCGCGCTCTTCGTATTGCATCTGGATTTCCGCAAAGACTTCAGGCGAAGTGAAGCTCTTGAGGTCTTCCATATCGCCGCGGTCATTGGCCGCCTGCAAGCGGATGAAGTTGAGTTTGGCCTGACGCAAGAAACCTTCGGCGTCGAAATCGGCAGGAATGTTGCCGGCCTGAGCTATCGCCGCCGTCCCGCCAGCGCCGACTTTTGCTGCTTCGAAATGCATGGGTTCGACGCGTCCTCCCGAGTTCCCGGCAGTGGCCAGTTGTGGCCCGCCCTGCCCCATGAAGCGGCGCATCAGGAAGCGAACGAGGAAGATTGTGGCAAACACCAAAAGAGCGATCATCAGGAAGTTGGCGACGCCCTCGCCCATGCCAAAGTGGGAAAGCAAGGCGACCAAACCCAAGCCGGCAGCCAAGCCGGCGATGGGGCCAAGCCAACTGCGCTTGCCTGCAGCGGCGGCGGCTGGTGCGGCAGCAGCTGCAGGAGTTGCGGTGGCAGTCTTGGGCGGCACGGCCTGTGTGGGGGGGGGCGTGGCGCTCCGCGTCATGCCGGTAGTTTTGCCGCCACCCAGGCGCTTGGCTTCAGCTTCGGTGGAAGCAATGCCAAGACCGATGAAGGTCGCGGCGGCGGTAATCATGGTTATAAGCGAGAGCTTCATGGTTTCTCCTGAATTCCGGAAATTAGTTACGGCACAACACAAGGTTATGTCTTTGCTGAAAACTACGTTTTGTAACCGCGATGCAGGGCAACTACGCCGGTCGTCAAATTGAAGTAGTTGACTCGGGAAAGGCCGGCTTGTTCCATCATGCCTTTCAGGGTTTCCTGATCCGGATGCATACGAATCGACTCGGCAAGATAGCGGTAACTATCGGCGTCGTCCACAATTTTCTTGCCCAACCACGGCAACACCTTAAAGGAATAGAAATCGTAAAGCGGAGTCAGGGGTTCCCATACCTTCGAAAACTCCAGCACCAGAAGTCTTCCTCCTGGCCGAAGAATGCGCTGCATCTCAGTGAGCGCTTGCTCTTTATGCGTCATGTTGCGCAGGCCGAAGGCAACGGTAACAATGTCGAAGTAATTGCTGGGGAAGGGCAGTTTTTCGGCATCGCACTGCGCCACGGGGCCAAGGCGGCCTTCGTCAAGCAGACGGTCGCGGCCACGCGTAAGCATGGCGTTGTTGATGTCGGTGAGCCAGACTTCTCCCGTGGGGCCAACCTGTTTGCGGAATGCCGCCGCCAGGTCCCCGGTGCCACCGGCGATATCAAGAACGCGCTCGCCGCTGCGGGCACCAGCCACCTGAATGGTGAAAGCCTTCCACAGCCGGTGCAGACCTGCCGACATCACATCGTTCATCAGGTCATATTTGTCGGCGACCGAAGAAAAGACACCCTTGACCCGCCGGGCTTTTTCGCCTTCGGGAACTGTTTCAAAGCCAAAGTGGGTTTCCGCCATGGTTTCCCTGTGAGTAGTTAGTGCTTACTGCAGCTGCCACCAGACTTGGGTGGCAGGGTGGTTGAGTCGATATCGCGACTGGCGCCAGCGGCTTCCAGGCGCGTCAGATAATCCGCCCAGAGGACATCATGATTCTTGCCGAGTTGATAGAGCAGATCCCACGAATAGATGCCCGTATCGTGACCATCGGAGAAGAACGGCAGAACGGCATAATTGCCAACCGGTTCCAGCGCGCTGATGTCGACATCGCGCTTGCCGGTTTGCAGGGTTTCCTGGCCTGGCCCATGACCGCGAACTTCCGCTGAAGGGGAGTTGACCCGTAAAAATTCAAAGGACAAGCGGAAGTTGCTGCCATCTGCGAATGAGAGTTCCATTTCGCGCGACTTCTGGTGCAGTTTGATTTCGGTAATGCTGGGAGTGGTCTTGTCGAGTCCGGCCATGATGTACTTTCTGGATCTGGTTGCTAACCCGCTGCATATTGGGGCCGTCTATCATAGCGCAAGGCATCAGCTGCGCCGATCGGATCTATTGGGCAACTGTCACAAAAACATCACCTGACTGCAATAGACTTAACGTACCTCATCACACGAGCCTTTGTATGCCCGCGTCCATATTGGTAGTTGAAGACGAGCCGGCGATCCAGGCATTGATCGCGACGAACCTGCGCCGCCACGGCCACACGGTCAGCGCCGCGCTGGATGCCGAAGACGCGCTGCGCCAAATCAAGGCGGCCTTGCCCGATCTCATTCTGCTTGACTGGATGCTGCCTGGCATGAGTGGGCTGGATTGTGCTTGCCGGTTGCGTGCCGATCCCCGTACCAAGCATGTGCCGATCATCATGCTGACCGCGCGCGGCGAGGAACGCGACCGCGTGACCGGCCTCGAAAGCGGTGCCGATGATTACGTCACCAAGCCGTTTTCTCCCCGCGAACTGCTGGCACGCATCCAGGCAGTGTTGCGGCGTGGGCGACCGCAGGCCAGCGAGAATGTCGTCGAGGCGGGTGGTTTGAAACTTGATCCGGCGGCACACCGTGTTTTTGCAGACGACAGGCCGGTCAACCTCGGCCCCACTGAATTCCGGCTGCTGCATTTTCTGATGACCCACTCCTCTCGCGTGCATTCGCGCGACCAGCTTCTCGATCAGGTCTGGGGAGATCATGTGTACGTCGAGGAGCGTACCGTCGATGTGCATATTCGTCGGCTGCGCGCGGCGCTTGAACCTTCCGGGCTCGACCGGTTAGTGCAGACTGTGCGCGGCAGCGGCTATCGTTTTTCGATCGACGCATGAATTTGGAAAAGCAGTTCACTGCGGATCAAATCAGGCATTCAGGATGAGTCGAGTACTGACGAACACCATCTGGCTTGCGGCAATTGGTTTGGCGAGCTGGCTCGTGATTGGGCCGCTGGCCGCCGCTGGCGCGGTCGCGGTGTTGGCAATATGGCGCATGGCCGGTCACGAAAGGCAACTCGTCCGGCTGACCGCATGGGCCGAGCAGCCGCTCGGAACCCCGGTTCCCGAGGCGAACGGCAGTTGGTCGCGCGCCTTCCTGGCATTGCACCGTCGCGCCAGCAAGGCCGCCAGCCAGCGCGAAGAGCTGCGCGAAATGAGCGAGCGTTTTCGCCTGGCTGCCGAGGCCCTGCCCGAGGGCGTGGTAATCCTCGACCAGCGGCGCAACATCGAATGGATCAACCCGCGCGCCGAACTGCTGCTGGGCCTCGACAGCCTGAGTGATGTTGGCATGCCGGTATCCCATCTGGTGCGCGAACCGGAGTTCATTGCGTTTCTTGAAAAGCAGAAGGCGACAGGCGAGACGTCACCGCCGCTGCTGGTGCGCCCGGTCAGAAGTGGTGGCCGCATGCTGCAGATCCGTGGCGCTCCCTTCTCCGCCGGGCGCGCCTTATTGCTGATCGAAGACCTGACGCAGCTTGATCGACTGGCAACCGTGCGCCGGGATTTTGTTGCCAACGTTTCTCACGAAATGCGTACGCCCCTGACGGTCGTGTTGGGTTTTCTTGAAACGGCACATGACGGTATGGCACACGCCTCCCCCGAGGAGATGGAACACTATCTCGCGACTGCGCTTGAGCATGCGCACCGCATGCAGCGGCTGATTGAAGACCTGCTGACGCTGTCATCCCTTGAGAGCGATTCCGCGCCGCCGCAAGATGCGGTCGACGTTGCGGCACTGCTTGCTGGCGTAAAACAAGACACCCTGGCCTTGTCGGCAGGTCGACATGTCATCACGCTGGAAAACAGTGGCCCCGCCACCTTGATCGGCAACGGCCGCGAGCTCTATAGTGCCTTCAGCAATCTGGCGAGTAATGCTGTGCGCTACACGCCGGAAGGCGGCCAGATCACGCTGGCCTGGCGCAAGGATGTGGACGGCAGAGCGAGCTTCACGGTTATTGATAGCGGGATAGGCATCGCATCGCACCATATTCCGCGTTTGACAGAACGGTTCTACCGTGTCGATCGGGGGCGTTCGCGTGACTCAGGTGGCACAGGACTTGGCTTGGCGATTGTCAAACATGTGCTGGAGCGGCATCAGGCCACCCTGAACATCGAAAGCAAGCTGGGGGTCGGCAGCAGCTTTATGGCGCTACTCCCGGCACAGCGAATTCAATAATAAGGTGCCGGGTTCGCCTTGTCACGTCACACCGCGCAGGCCAGTCCACGCGTAAGTCTTGTCTTGGTTTCTGGCGTCTTCGCTCAATTGGTTGAACGCGATTACGCGCGCTTCAGGCCGGGCGTTTCCAATGCACCTGTCTGGTGCGGTAGGTCGAGGGGCGGAACCCCGTCATTCGCTTGAATGTGTTGGAAAAGGCGAACGGACTGGTGTAGCCGACCATTTGTGCGATTGAATCGATCTTGGACGTGGTGGTTGCCAGCAGATGGGCGGCATGCTGGACGCGCAGGTGGGCAAGTTGCTGCATCGGGCTGCGCCCCAGATTGCCCTGACAAAGCCGCCGCAGGTGCTCGTTGCTGATCTTGGCAAGCCCGGCGAGTTCTTCCAGCAGCCATGGCCGCGCCAGATCGGTCTGAACCGTGTTCCAGAGGGTCAGCAGCCGTTTATCTTCCTGCCAGGGCGCGACAAAGCGCTCGACATAACGCTCGATGGCATCGACCCAGAGTTGGCAACTGCCCGCGTCACCAGCCCGCTGTATTTCATAGTAGAGGCCCATGATGGCGTGCCACAGCGGCCTGGCGTCGAAGTCGGCCATGACTGGAGCCATCGTCGAAGGCGTCGACCTGGGCGACTCTGGGGTGTAACGCACCCAGCAGTACTGCCAACGCAGGCCCGGAATTCCCTGAAAGGCATGCAGTACATGCGCAGGAGCCAGCGACGTCTTGCCGGGTAGATGGGTTTGCCAGCGCCCGTCGAGCAGCATGCGTCCTTCACCACCGATGGTCCCGTGCAAATAGGCGCCACTCAGATGGGTGCGAACGATTTTTAATGGAGCCGTGGCATCGCCGACACCCACGTGCGCGATGTTGTTGCTGTGCAGGGCCGGGCAGCTATCGCCCCGGACGATGTACTGCAGTGTGTCCGGTCCGATAATGTGTGTTTCGAGTAGCATCTGGTGTCTTGTACCCATGGAGCGAGGTGCATATCAAAGCCTAGTATAAAAGGCCTATCTTACAGATTCAGCTAGCGGATTAGGAGAAATAGCCATGCCCCGATTCGAACGTAAGGACCTGATGTCGCGCTTCCATGAAATGGTGAGCAAGCGCATCCCGATCATTGGTGGTGGTGCCGGCACCGGGCTGTCCGCCAAGTGCGAGGAGGCCGGGGGTATCGATCTGATCGTCATCTACAACTCGGGCCGCTACCGTATGGCGGGGCGCGCCTCTTCTGCCGGTTTGCTGGCTTACGGCAATGCCAACGAGATCGTGCTGGAGATGGCTGTCGAAGTGTTGCCGGTAGCGAAACGTACCCCGGTGATTGCCGGAGTGAACGGCACCGACCCGTTTGTGATCATGCCAGTGTTTCTGCGCCAGTTGAAGGATCTCGGTTTTTCCGGGGTACAGAACTTCCCCACCATCGGTCTCATCGACGGGACATTCCGAATCAGCCTCGAAGAGACGGGCATCAACTTCGCCAGTGAAATCGACATGATCCGCCAGGCGCACGAACTCGATATGCTGACCACGCCCTATGTGTTCAGCGCCGAAGAAGCGGTCGAGATGACCAAGGCGGGTGCCGACTTCATCGTGCCCCACATGGGGGTCACCGTCGGTGGCACCATCGGCGCCACCAGCGCCAAGACTCTGGAGGCTTCCGTCCAGCTGATCGACGAATGGGCTGAGGCTGCGCGGCGGATTCGCAAGGACGTGATCGTGATCGCGCATGGCGGGCCGATTTCGGGACCGGATGATGTGCGTTATGTCCTGGACCACAGCCAGCACTGCAACGGCTTCTACGGCGCCAGCAGCATGGAGCGGCTGCCCACCGAGGTCGCCATGACCAATCACATCAAGACATTCAAGGAACTGCGGGCGTCCCGCGACTGAAGCACTTGGAGCGAACCATGCCCATGACCGCCACGCCCAAGGCCGCGTATGTAATTGGTACCTTCGATACCAAGGCAGCCGAACTGCAATACGTCAGTGATCTGATCCGCGCCGCCGGCCTGCCCACCGTGCGTGTCGATGTCGGCACGCGCAGCGCGGAAACGAATCTAGAATTCTCTGCCCGCGCTGTCGCCGCCTGTCATCCCGGCGGTGCTGCTGCCGTACTGGAATGCAGCGATCGGGGCCGGGCGGTCACCGAGATGACGGTCGCCTTGCGCGCCTTCATGGCGGGCCGCAAGGACATCGCCGGCATCATCGGCCTAGGCGGCTCGGGTGGAACCGCGCTGATCACACCCGCGATGCGCGATCAGCCTCTCGGCGTACCAAAACTGATGGTATCCACGCTCGCCTCGGGAAACACGGCCCCCTACGTCGATGTGTCCGACATCATGATGCTGTTTCCCGTCACCGACATCGCCGGGCTCAACCATCTCTCCTCAGTGATTCTTGGCAATGCCGCTCACGCAATGGCCGGGATGATCCAGCGCACCGTGCCGCCGGCCCAGGATCTCAAGCCTGCCCTCGGCTTCACCATGTTTGGCGTGACCACGCCCTGCGTCCAGCAAGTTTCCGCAGAGCTGTCCGACGTGTTTGACTGCCAGGTCTTTCACGCCACCGGGACCGGCGGGCGCGCCATGGAGGCGCTGGTCTCTGCCGGCATGTTGTGCGGCGTGGTCGATGTGACCACCACCGAAGCCGCCGATTTCCTGCTCGGCGGCGTCTGCAGTGCAGGCAGCGAGCGCTTCGATGCCATCGTGCGCAGCGGCATACCTTGGGTGGGCTCCTGCGGCGCCCTCGACATGGTTAACTTCTGGGCGCTCGACACCGTTCCGCAGCGCTACCGGGGCCGCTTGCTGCATTCGCACAATGCCAATGTCACCCTGATGCGCACCACCGCCGAGGAGCTTGCGCGCATCGGCAGCTGGATCGCCACGAAGCTGAATGCCTCTCCCGGTCCCGTGCGCTGGCTGTTGCCGGAAGGCGGCTTGTCCTCCATCGATGCGCCCGGCCAGGTGTTTCACGATCCACAGGCTGACGCGGCACTGTTCGCGGCAATCGAGGCCGCCTTCGTCACCAGCGATCTGCATCGACTGGTGCGCGTGCCGCACCACATCAACGATGCCGCATTTGCACAACTCGTCGCCACCCACGTCAGAGAAGTCGTTCCCGTGGGCGAGGGCAGCGGCAAGCAAGCAAGCGGAGCCAAGTGTTGACCATGTCGCCTTGGATCGGCCGCGCGCTGCTCGCCAGCGCGTTGCTTGTCTATCCACACCTTGCCTCCGATTTCTGGATCGTCAGCGTCGGTGCTTATGCAATGGTGCTGGGCATCATTGCACTGAGCCTGACCTTTCTCACTGCCTATGGCGGCATGATCTCGATGGCGCAGATGGCAACCGCCGGCGCGGCCGGCTACGCCCTCGCCATCTTCAGCGCACATTCCGCCAGCGCAGGCATGGCGTTGCTGCCCTGGCCTTGGGCGGTCGGCGTCGCGATTGCCGTGGGCACCCTGACCGGCATCCTGATCGGCATCGTCGCGGTGCGCAGCCACGGCATCTACATGCTGATGAGCACGCTGGCCGTGGCCATGATCATGTTTTACCTGGCACAGCAGAACACGACGATTCTCCATGGCTTTGACGGGTTCAGCGGGGTTGCGGTGCCGCGCCTCGGCGGTGTATCGCTGCGCGGGCCGCTACCTTTCTATTACCTGTGTCTGGCGGCCGCAGCGCTTCTATATGCGCTGGTGATTTATTTGGTGCGCGTGCCGTTCGGACTGGTGATTCAGGGCATCCGCGACGACCCCTTGCGCATGGCTTCGCTCGGTTATCGGGTCTGGCTGCATCAGGTCATGGCTTTTGCGGTGGCAGGCTTCATTGCCGCGGTCGGCGGGGTACTGAGTCTCTGGTATCACGGTGGCATCTCCCCCGGATCGATCGGCATAACAGCGACCGTCAACGTGCTGATCGTGGCGGTGATCGGCGGACTGGGACATCCGCGCGGTGCTTTCATCGGGGCGCTGGTTTTCGTTCTGATTCAGAATTTCGCGGTCGACCTGGTCGGCAGTGATCGCTACAACACGCTGATCGGTTTTGTATTTTTAGTGATCGTAATCGCTTCGCCAGATGGCTTGACGGGGTTGTGGCGGCGGCTGCGGGGAACCCGCAAGGATTCCCTCGACGGCGGCGTAGTAACGCAAAAGCTTTGATTTAAAGTCACTTTCATCCAAAGGAGGACAACATGTTATCTCGCAAACTCAGGTGTCTGGCTCTGGTCGCAGGCATCACGGCAGGATTCTCTGTTTCCGTAAGCGCTCAATCCACCAATATTCGTATCGGCGGTCTTGCCACGCTCGACGGTCCCTTTGTCGCGCTCGGTCAGGAAGCTTTCCGCGCCATGGAGCTTGCCTTCGAGGAAGCCAACTACACCGCAGGAGGACGGAAGATCGAGTGGATCAAGGAGTCCTCCGATGGGCGTCCCGACGTGGCGCTGACCAAGGCACGCAAGCTGATCGAACAGGACAAGGTCGATATTCTCATCGGCCCGATGTCGGGCGGCGAAGGCCTTGCCATCAAGGAATACGCCAAGACGGCGCCCACCAGGACTTTCGTCAATGGCTTTTCGGCGGCACAGGAAACCACCCTGGTTTCGCCCGCGCCCAACTTTTTCCGCTTCGGTGCCGACGGTGCGCAGTGGCAGGCCGGGCTGGGCAATTATGTCTACGACACCAAGGGCTACCGCAACGTCGCCGTGGTCGCGGGCGATTACTCGTTCGGTTATACGCAGGTGCTTGGCTTCATGAGCGAGTTTTGTGCCAAGGGCGGCAAGGTGATCGAGAAGATCTGGGTGCCTAACGGTACCAAGGATTTCAGTTCGGCGATTGCCCGTATTCCGAACAAGGCCGATGCCGTGTACATCATGATGGGCGGCGCCGACTCGATCAACTTCCTGACCCAGTACGACCAGTCGGGCGCGAAGCAGCCTCTGATCCTCGGCTCCAACGTCTCCGACCAGACTGTCCTGAGCGCGAAGGGGCCGTTCCAGAGACGCCTGGTCGGCCTCCCCTCGGCCCACATGGTGGCTGACGGCATCGAGGATGCTGTCTACAAGGACTATGTCGCCAAGTACAAGAAGCGCTTCCCGGACGGCTTGAGCTCGCCTTCGGCGCCCTTCTACGGCTATTACGTGGCGACCAAGGCGGTACTTGCCGGTCTGAATCAGGTAGCCGGCGATCTGTCAGGGGATCAGGCAAAGTTCCGTGCTGCGCTGTCGAAACTGCGCCTTGACATGCCGGCCGGGCAAGTCAGCCTGGACGAGAACCGGCAGGCCATCGCCAACATCTATGTCACCGAGGTGGCGCGAGCTCCTGACGGCTCCCTCTTCAACAAGGTCGTGAAAGTGATTCCGAACGTCAACCAGACGCTCGGCCATCCCCGCGAAGCGTTTATCGCCCGTGGTGTGCCCAGTCGCGACAACCCGTCCTGCCCGTGAAACTGCTGCTGCTCGCAACGTTGAACGGTATTACGCTCGCGGCGCTGTATTTCATCGTCGCGAGCGGTTTCACGCTCATCTTCGGGATGATGCGCGTTGTCAATCTTGCACATGGCTCGCTGTATCTGATCGGCGCCTACCTTGGCCACGATGTGGCGGCGCTGTCGGGTTCCTTTCCCCTCGCCCTCGCGGGCGGGGCGCTTGGAGCTGCGCTGGTGGGCATGGCGATCCACTATTTCCTGCTTGACCGGTATCAGGGCGACGACTTGCGCCAGGCCCTGATCACGATTGGACTGTCGATCATCGCCGCGGACCTGTTGCTGGCTCGTTATGGCGGCTTGTCCTATCAATTCGAACTGCCGGAAATGTTCTACGGCAGCATGCCGATGCCCATTGTCAGCGGTTACCCGATTTTCCGGATCGTGCTGATCGGGCTGGCAATTGCGGTCTATCTGGGCCTCTGGTTGCTGGTACAGCGAACCCGCTTCGGCATCATGATCCGGGCGGGCGTCGATGACCGTCACATGCTTGGCGCCCTCGGCGTCAATGTGCCGCTGATTTCGACGCTGGTATTTGGCCTGGGAGCCGCTTTGGTTGGCTTCGCCGGCGTCGTCGGCAGTGCTTCGCTCTCGATTGCGCCCGGCGAGGACGCCCGCTACCTGCTTTCCTCGCTGGTCGTCGTGATCGTGGGCGGCATGGGCAGCCTGCCGGGGGCGGCGATCGGCGCGCTGCTGATTGGCCTGGCCGAGCAGATTGGCCTAGCTTATTTTCCCACCTATTCGATCATTCTCTCTTTCGTCATCATGGTGGCCGTGCTGGCGTGGCGGCCCTACGGTTTGATGGGACGCCCGGCGTGAACCCCCCTGCCCTGCTGGCCACCGGTCTGACAAAGGCCTTCGGCGCGCTCGTCGCCGTGCGCGACGTCTCCTTGAACATTGCCGCCGGCGAACGCCGTGCCATCATTGGCACCAACGGCGCTGGCAAGTCGACCCTGTTCAACCTCGTTGCAGGCGATTTTCGCCCCAGCAGCGGTACGCTCGAGCTGTTTGGCCAGAATGTCACGCAACTGCCGGCCTTTCAGCGTACGCGCCTGGGCATCTCACGAACCTACCAGACCTCCCGTGTGCTCGGTGGCTTGAGCATACTCGACAACCTTTATCTGGCAGTGCGGGGAGTGCAGTCCGGACGTTTCAGCATACGCTTGCCCCGCGAGAAGGATGCATGCCGGATACGCAGCCGCGAACTGGCCTCCCGTGTTGGACTCGCAACGCGCGCCGACGCCCTGGCCAACGAGCTTTCCCACGGTGAGCAGCGTCAGCTTGAGATCGGCATGGCCCTGGCAGGCGAACCGCGCCTGCTGCTGCTCGATGAACCTGCCGCCGGGCTGTCGCCAGCCGAGCGGCCCATGCTCACCAGGATGTTGCGCGAACTGCCGCGTGACATGACCATGGTCCTGATTGAACACGATATGCAAGTTGCTTTGCAGGTTGCCGACCGTGTCACGGTGATGAATGAAGGTGCCGTTGTTTTCGACGGTTCGCCACAGGAAGCAGCGGCGAGTCCGCTGGTGGAGTTACTCTATTTAGGCAAGGCTGGTCGCGATCATGCTGCTGCAAGTCAAGGGGCTTGAAGTTCAATACGGCAAGAGCCGCATCCTGCACGGGGTGGGGCTCGAACTCGCCGACCGGCCCCTGGCAGTGGTCGGCCGCAACGGCATGGGCAAGTCGACGCTGTGCAATGCCATCATGGGCATGGCGCCGATCACCGGTGGCAGCGTGCGCTTCGATGACTGCGAACTGGTTGGGCAGCACTCCTACCAGATTGCGCGGCGCGGCGTTGCCCTGGTGCCACAAGGGCGCCGCATTTTCCCGAGCCTGACGGTCGAAGAACATCTGCGCCTGGTTGAGCGTCCGGGCTTGCAGAAATGGACGCGTGAACGCGTTTATGATGAGTTTCCACGTCTCTTCGAGCGGCGCCGCAATGATGGTGCCGCCCTGTCGGGGGGTGAGCAGCAAATGCTCGCTATCGCCCGTGCCCTGCTGTGCAACCCCCGTCTGCTGATCATGGACGAGCCGACCGAGGGGCTCGCCCCGCTGATGGTCGAGCAGATCGTGACAACCCTCAAGGGAATGGCTGATGAAGGGGAAATTGCCCTGCTGCTGATCGAGCAGAACCTTGGCGTCGCTCTGGAAGTCGCCGACTCGGTTGCCGTCATGGTCAATGGTCGTATCGAGCGGATTCTCAAGGCCAGCGAACTGGCCGCTGACCGCAGCTTGCAGCAAAGATTCCTCGGCGTCTCAGCGGGTGCTGACGCCGAGGTGTGCTAGCTGTGTAGCGCAAGTGCGCTAACGCCGTAACCCATGCGGGGTATTCCATCCCGTCAGCGCCGACTTTCTATTTCACTCGGCGAGCGTCCGTTGCAGGCACTTGCCCTTGCTTGCCTTGTCGGCACCGAACCCGCTAACCTGGATTTGAGCTTACTCTGACGTTCCGCTTTAGTTCCGGCATAACCTTAAGGTTAGCCTACTCTGAAACTCCGTTTTCCAGGGCGCGCTGCTGGCGCTGCAGGAACTCCTCCATACTGTCGATGCCACGCAAGAGCAGGATGGTGGCGCGCACCGCCGCTTCGAGCAGGACTGCCAGGTTGCGGCCGGCCGCAACCGGCAACACCACCTTGCGCACCGGGACGCCCAGTACGCTTTCGGAAAGTGCATCAATCGGCAGGCGGGCTATTTCGAACAGGTCGGCGTTCGGTCGCTGCAGATGGACGATCAACTTGAGGCGCATCTTGCGCCGCAGGGCAGTTTCGCCAAACACGGTGCGAATGTTCAGCAGGCCGAGGCCGCGCACCTCGATGAAATCTTTCAGCAGTTCCGGGCAATAGCCCTCCAGCGCATCGGGTGCGATGCGCGAGACCTCCACCACATCGTCGGCGACCAGCCCGTGGCCGCGCGTGATCAGTTCGAGGCCGAGTTCGCTCTTGCCGACACCGGAGTCGCCGGTGATCAGCACACCGATGCCCAGCACGTCCATGAATACGCCATGCAGGGTGATGGTTTCGGCCAGTCGCCGTGAAACATAGACGCGCAACGCATCGATCACCTGGGCTGTGGGCAGCGGCGTGGTCAGCAGTGGCGTGTCATTGTCGGCGCAGGCGCTGCGGATTTCTTCGAGCACATCGCAATCGTCCGCAACAATCATCGCTGGCGGCTTTGCCGAGATGATCTGCGCGAAGTGGTGCTTGCCCTTGCCGTCGCCATCCCGGTTATGGCGCTTGTACCAGAGGATCTCGGGCGAGCCGAGCACCTGCACGCGGTCGGGGTGGATCAGGTTGAGGTGACCGATCAGGTCGGCCGGCGAGACATCGTCGCGGTTGACGGCAATCGGGCGGTTAAGGTCGCCGCCGATCCAGGTGAGCTGAAGCCGTTCGCGATTGCGCTCGAACAGCTGCGCGACGATCAGCTGGGCGACTGCCACTGCGCAAAGAGCGCATGAACCGCCGCCGTATCCGGCGCGGCGGTCAGTTGCTCACGAAAAGTCTTGCTGCTGAAAACCTGTGCCAATTCGGAGAGCAGTTGCAGATGGTGCTCGGTGGCCGCCTCGGGTACCAGCAGTACGAAAACCAGACTGACGGGCAATCCGTCCGGCGCATCGAACTGTACCGGAGCCGCCAGGCGAAGGAAGGCGCCAATGGCGCCTTTCAAACCCTTGATGCGGCCATGCGGAATGGCGATACCCAGCCCCAGCCCGGTGGAGCCCATTTTTTCGCGGGCAAACAAGGCGTCATAGACTGCGCTTTTGGCAATGCCATGATGGTTTTCGAAGAGCAGGCCGGCCTGCTCGAATACACGTTTTTTGCTGCTGGCATCCAGGTCGAGGACGATGGTGTCGGCAGTCAGTAGGTTTGCAATGAGGTTCATCAGGTGAAAAGGGCTGCTCAAACGCCTTACTTAATCAATACGCTAGGAATGGTTTCCCGGCGGAGGAAGCGAAGTATAACCCTCGCCCCGCCGCATGCAAATGGGGGAATTTTTTAGCCCATTAGTGCTGCTATTCAACAGCCGCTTCAAGTTTCTATTTGCGGCCGTTCGTGATTGTGATCCTGGTTCTTGCTTTTGTATTTGAGTACCTGGCGATCGAGCTTGTCGATCAGCTTGTCAATCGCGGCGTACAGGTCGGTATCGCTGCTGTCGGCATAGATATCCTTGCCTTTGACATGCAGGGTGATCTCGGCTTTCTGGACAAGCTTTTCCACGGAGAGAATGATATGGACGCTGGTGACATGGTCGAAATGGCGGATGACCTTGTCCACTTTCCCAGTAACGTATTCACGCAACGCGGGGGTGACTTCGATATGGTGTCCGGTGATGTTGAGGTTCATGATTTCTCCTCCGTCAGAGAGTTTTACGTAGATTAACCGGCGGGATGCCGAGGGATTCGCGGTACTTTGCGACGGTGCGTCGCGCGACGACGATTCCCTGTTCGCCGAGGATTTCCGCGATGCGAGCGTCGGGGAGCGGCTTATGGCCGTTCTCGGCGCCCACCAGTTGCTTGATCAGCGCCCGGATCGCGGTGGAAGAAGCCGCGCCGCCGGTATCGGTGGCGACGTGGCTGCCAAAAAAATACTTCAATTCGTAAATGCCGCGCGGGCTCGCCAGATATTTCTGGGTGGTGACGCGTGAAATGGTCGATTCGTGCAGGCTCACCGTATCTGCGATCTCGCGCAGCGTCAAGGGCCGCATGGCGACTTCGCCATGGTCGAAGAAGGCGCGCTGGCGGTCGACGATGGCCTGGCTGACGCGCGCAATCGTATCGAAGCGCTGCTGCACGTTCTTGATCAACCACTTGGCTTCCTGCAACTGACCGGACAGATTGCTGCCGCCGTTGCTGCGTTGCTGCCGCAACAGGTTGGCGTAGAGGCGGTTGATCCGCAAGCGCGGGATGGCCTCCTGATTGAGCTGCACCTGCCAGTTGCCGCGCACCTTGCGGACGATCGCATCGGGCACGATGTAACGCGTATCCAGCGTTGAAAATTGTGCGCCCGGCCTGGGGTTGAGCGAGAGGATCAGCGCTTGTGCGTCGCGCAGGGCATCGTCATCGCAACCGAGCGCCTTCTTGATGCGTGTGAAGTCGCGGCTGGCCAGTAGTTCGAGGTGGTCACGGACGACGCTTGTCGCAAGTTCATTTTCCGGCGAGTCAGGCAGGTTGGCGAGTTGCAGCAGCAGGCATTCACGCGGACTGCGCGCGCCGATGCCCGGCGGGTCCAGACTCTGCAAATGCATGAGCGCGATGGTCAGGTCTTCGAGCAGTTCATCTGGTTCGCCGGCGAAATCATCCGGCAGCACCTCGACCAGATCCTCGAGTGGCGTCACCAGATAGCCATCATCGTTGAGCGCCTCGATCAGGAAGGCCACGCGCAGCCGATTGCGTCCGGATAGCTGGGACAGCGCCAACTGGGCAGTCAGATGATCGCGCAGGCTGGTGGCCGCAGCCTGCAATTCGCCAGCGCCGACATCGTCCTCATCATTGGCGTCGCGCGGGCTGCGGGTGCCGCCGAGGGTCGGCCAGTCGGCATCGTCCTGGCTCCACTCGGGTTCGGCACCCCTCTCGTCCTGGGTAGCCGCTGGCGCTTCCTCGCCGCGCGGTTGTGCCATGGCATCATCGGCACCCGTAAATGCAGCAGGTTCGTCCGGCTCTTCGCGCTCGAGCAGGGGGTTTTCCTGCAGTGCCTGCTCAATCTCCTGATTCAGTTCCAGCGAGGAAAGTTGCAACAAGCGGATCGACTGCTGCAACTGCGGCGTGAGCGCCAGATGCTGGGAGAGTCTGAGCTGGAGCGTGGGCTTCATGATGCCGACGAGCCGCCTCTAGGCAGCATGCGCCCCCCCGTGGGGGACAGCGAACAAAGTGAGCGTTGGTAGCTCATTCACATCCTGAAGTGCTCGCCGAGATAGACCCGACGCACACCTTCATTATCGATGATATCGGCCGGATGTCCAGCCGCGAGGACTTCGCCTTCGTTGATGATGGTGGCGCGATCGCAGATGCCGAGTGTCTCCCGCACGTTGTGGTCGGTGATCAGGACGCCGATGTTGCGCTCCTTGAGGAAGTGGATGATTTTCTGGATGTCGAGCACGGCGATTGGATCGACGCCGGCAAAAGGCTCGTCAAGCAGAATGAAGCGCGGCGAAGTGGCTAGGGCGCGGGCGATTTCCACGCGGCGCCGCTCGCCGCCCGATAGCGCAACAGCAAGCTGGTCGCGCAAGTGGGTGATGTGCAGCTCTTCCAGCAATTCGTCGAGCCGGGTGTTGCGCGTCGGCAAGTCGTAATCCTGTAATTCCAGCACCGCGCGGATGTTGTCGGCGACGGTCAACTTGCGGAACACCGAATTTTCCTGCGGCAGATATGACAGCCCGAGGCGCGCCCGCGCATGGATGGGCATGTGGGTGAGACGGGTTTCCTTGCCGGCGGGGCCATCCTCTGAAATGACAATGTCGCCGCCATCCGAGGCTATCAGGCCGACAATCATGTAGAAACAGGTGGTCTTGCCTGCGCCGTTGGGGCCGAGCAGGCCGACCACCTCGCCGCCATCGACATGCAGGCTGACATCCTTGACAACAGTGCGGGCGCGGAATTTCTT
The DNA here is from genome assembly GCA_013791905.1 of Rhodocyclaceae bacterium. Lineage (GTDB taxonomy): Bacteria > Pseudomonadota > Gammaproteobacteria > Burkholderiales > Rhodocyclaceae > Sulfuricystis. The sequence continues at coordinate 246,187 of VMSX01000021.1, forward strand.
GCGCAAGTTATTTACGGAAAGGGTGGTCATGCTTTGATTTCTTTCAACAACTTGCGAATGGTCTCGGCTGCAAAGCCCCGTCCCTGCAGAAAGCGCGCCTGCCGGGCCCACTCGTGGGCATCAGCCGGCGGGAGGGCAAACTTCTTCGTCCAGACGGCGCGGGTGCGCTCCATTTCGTCGGGCAACTCGGCGCTTGCCAATTGGGACTCAAGCAAGGTCTCAGCGACCCCCCTGGTGCGCAATGCATGACGCAGGCGCGCCATGCCAAGGCGGCTGGCCTGGCTTTTCACATACCCCTCGGCAAAGCGCGCGTCTGACTGCAGTCCTGCGCGTGCCAGTTCGGTCAGCACGGAGTCAATTTCCTCTGTAGTGCCATGTGCTGCCAGCTTGCGTGCCAACTCTACGCGGGTATGTTCGCGTCGGGCCAGCAAGCGGATGGCGCGTTGCCGCAAGGATTGGCACAAATCTTGTTTCTGCATGACCTGCATATTACAACGCGTGGCAGCGGTCGCCACGCGCAAAACCCGCGAGGGGTGTTTCGATGCCCCGGCCGAGGGCGATGACCTTGAATAGTTCGCCCATTTCGCCCGGTGCCAGCAATACCTTCAGGGCACCGCTGGCGCGCAATGCCTGTTCGCCGCCGGCTTCCTGGCGTGCGGCGAGCAATTCGCCGATGCCGCAATTGATCAGGAAATTGGCCTGGTTGGTATAACCCAGCACTTCCAGCCCGGCTTCGAAACCCGCCTCGGCAACCGCAGTGAAATCGACATGGCTGGTGATATCCGCCAGACCGGGCCACCAGAAAAGATTGTCATGGGCGCGATGGCGGTAATGACAGCGCAGGGTGCCGTGATTCCGCTCTTGGTGATACAGCTCGTGGCGGGGCAGGCCGTAATCGATCAGGAGCAGTGCGCCACGCTCCAGACGATGACCCCATTCCGCCACCCAGGCGCGCGCGGCGAGGTTGATTTCGCTTTCATAAGGGGCGCTTACCGGCAGCGCGGCCATGGCAGCGGCGAGCGCGCCGGTCGCCGGACGCTCGGCCCAGCAAAAGCCATCCTCGGTCAGCACCACCCCGCGCTCCTGCGGCCCCGTTTCGCGCCAGGCCACGGCATGAGTGGGGAAGGCATCGATGAGTTCGTTGGCTACCACGCAGCCGCAAAAGTGCTCCGGCAATTCCTCCAGCCAGTCCACGCGCCCGGCGAGATGCGGCGCGCTGGCTGCCAGGGTGGCCTGCTGGCGGGCGCGCAATTCGCCGGACAGTTCCAGGATGCCATAGCGTTCCGGCAGCGCGCCGAGCGCTTCGAGCGCCAGCAGCAGGTCGGCGGCGAGACGGCCGCTGCCGGCCCCGACTTCCAGCAAAGTCGATGCCGGCGGTACGGCGGCAAGCACTTCGGCGACCTGCGCGGCGAGCGCCTGGCCGAACAGCGGGGTGAGTTCCGGCGCGGTGACGAAATCACCCGCCGCCCCGAACTTGTGCGAGCCGCCCGCGTAATAACCCAGCCCCGGCAGATGTAGCGCCATGTCCATGTAGTCGACGAAGGGCAGCCAGCCGCCGGCCGCTGCGATGCGTGCGGCGATGCGCCGCGACAACTCCTGGCTGGCGGCCTGGGCGTCGGCGGAGGGGATCGGCAGATTGGCTTCGGGAAAATTGGCTGCGGGGCGTGCTGAAGTAGGCATGGCGACATCTTACAATGCTGTCCCATGGCTACTCCAGATCACCCCCGCCGCTTCTCCGGCATTGAACGGCTGTATGGCGCAGAAAGCCTCATACGGCTGGCGGCGGCGCACGTCTGCGTCGTCGGCATCGGCGGGGTCGGCGCGTGGGCGGTCGAGGCGCTGGCGCGCTCCGGCGTTGGCCGGCTGACGCTGATCGATCTCGACCATGTGGCGGAATCAAACATCAACCGACAGATTCATGCGCTGGAGTGCACGCTGGGCCAGGCCAAGGTCACGGCGATGCGCGACCGCATCGTCCAGATCAATCCGGCCTGCGCGGTGGACTGCATTGAAGAGTTCATCACGCCGGAGAACGTGGCGACGCTCGTGCCGAGCTGCGATGCCGTCATCGACGCCATCGATCAAATGCGTGCCAAGGCGGCACTGATTCTCCGCTGCCGCGCGAGCCGGACATACATCGTGACCACTGGCGGTGCCGGCGGACGCGTCGACCCGACGCGGGTGCGCGTCGACGATCTGGCGCGCACCACGCAAGACGCACTGGCCAGCAAGCTGCGCGCCTTTCTGCGCAAGGAACATGGCTACACGCGCGACCCGAAAAAGAAATTCGGTGTTGCCTGCGTGTATTCGGACGAGCCGATCCGCCGTCCCGCCAGCGCCGACTTTTGCGACACAGACAGTGGCGCCGTGCATGGCCTGAATTGTGCGGGCTATGGTTCATCGGTTGCCGTGACAGCCAGCTTCGGATTTGCCGCGGCAGCGCAGGCACTCGATATACTGGTCAAATGAAAGCCCCTGTCATCCTCGTCACTGGTGCGGCCCGCCGGGTCGGCGCGCAGATTGTCCGCACCCTGCACGCTGCCGGTGCGCGCATTGTCCTGCACTATCGCTCTTCGGCGACCGAGGCCGCCGCGCTGGCCGCCGAACTCAATGCCGAACGGGAAGATTCGGTGCTGGCGCTGCACTGCGACCTGCGCGACACCCTTGCCCTGTCGCGTCTGATGGAAGAAATCGTCGCGCACTATGGGCGCCTCGATGCGCTGGTGAATAATGCCTCCAGCTTCTTTCCCACGGCGCTTGGCAGCATCGACGAGGCGAGTTGGGATGCGCTCATCGGCAGCAATCTCAAGGGTCCGCTGTTCCTCAGCCAGGCCGCCACGCCGCACCTCGCGGCAACGCATGGCTGCATCGTCAATATCACTGACATCCACGCCGAACGGCCGCTCAAGGGTTATCCGCTGTATTGCGCGGCCAAGGCCGGCCTGCTCGGACTGACCCGCGCGCTGGCATTGGAACTCGCGCCGGCGGTGCGCGTCAATGCCGTTGCGCCCGGCGCCATCGAGTGGCCTGACAATGACAACGACTTTCCGCCCGCAGCACAGGCGGCGATCATCGACCATACCCTGCTCAAGCGCATTGGCTCGCCATTCGACATCGCCCGCACCGTGAAATTCCTCATCCTCGACGCGCCGTATGTCACCGGCCAGGTGATCAACGTCGATGGCGGCCGGACGGCACACCTGTGAGCACTTACAAAGCCGCCCACAAGGCCGAGTTCGAAGCCAACAAGCTGGCCAAGCGGCTGCGCCGCGAGGTCGGGCAGGCCATCGCCGACTTCAACATGATCGAGGATGGCGACCGCGTCATGGTCTGCCTGTCCGGCGGCAAGGATTCCTACGGCCTGCTCGACGTGCTGCGCTACCTGAAGGAAAAAGCGCCGATCAATTTCGAGCTGATCGCCGTCAATCTCGACCAGAAACAGCCCGGCTTCCCCGCTGATGTGCTGCCGAATTATCTCGATGAGCTTGGCATTCCATACCGCATCGTCGAAGAAGATACCTATTCCATCGTCAAGCGCGTGATTCCGGAGGGCAAGACCACTTGTTCGCTCTGCTCGCGGCTGCGGCGCGGCATCCTGTACCGGGTTGCCGACGAACTTGGCGCGACCAAGATCGCGCTCGGCCACCACCGCGACGACATTCTTGCCACGCTGTTCCTCAACATGTTCTTCGCCGCCAAGCTGAAGGCGATGCCACCCAAGCTGGTGTCGGACGACGGCCGCCACATCGTCATCCGTCCGCTCGCCTACTGCCGCGAACAGGATTTGCAGGCCTGGGCGGTGCAGCGCGAATTCCCCATCATTCTCTGCAACCTGTGCGGCAGCCAGCCCAATCTGCAACGCCAGCAGATCGGCGAGATGCTGCGCGACTGGGAAAAGCGCTTCCCCGGCCGCATCGAGACAATGTTCCGCAGCCTGACCAATGTCGTGCCCTCGCACCTGATGGATGCGCGGCTCTACGACTTCGCCGGCCTCCAGGCGACCGGCACACCCGACCCGGAAGGCGATACTGCCTTCGATGAAATCGTTACACCCGCCGTCCCAATATTGGCGGCATGACGGCTATCGCCGTCACGCCAGCGCCGACTTTTACTTAGCGTCTTTTTCGCACTTCTTGATAAAGGCTGCCTTCGCCGCGCCGTGAAGCGGCTTGCCGTCCTTGCTCACGGCTTTTGCTTCGCAACCACCGGGGGCTGCTGCCGGTTTGCCGGCCTCCCCTGCGCATTTCTTCACGAAGGCCGTCTTGGCCGCGCCGGCAAGTGGCTTGCCATCCTTACTGATGGCGCGGGCTGCGCAATCGTTGGCCATCGACGCGGCTGCGGGTGCCTGGGCAAAAGCCAGTTGGCTGGCAACTAACAGGGCGGCGGTGGAGAGCAGGTATTTCATGTTGATGACTCCTCTTAGTGGGCGTGGGGGTGTGTCGCTACATGGTGCGTCTCGGCTGCGGCGTGGTGATGGCCGGCCTGCGGCCAGTGCGGATTGCGTGGCCCGAGCAGGCCGCCCGCCAGCATGCCCACGGCACTGGCAGCGAGGCCGAAAAGCTGAGGCTGGATGTCGCCCTCGACCACGAAGATCTCGAACAGCAGCCAGGTGCCGAGACCGAGGACAACCGAAAGCGTCGCGCCTAGGTTGTTGGCGCGCGACCAGAACAGGCCGGCGGTCAGTGGCACGAAGGCGCCGGCCAGGGTGATGCGATAGGCATTTTCCACCATGCCGTGGATGGTGGCATCGGAGGCGATCGCATAGAGTGTCACAAGAGCGCAGAAAGCCGCCACGGTGATGCGCGTCGCCAGTAGCAGTTGACGGTCGCTCATGTCCTGCCAGAAGCCTTTCAGCACGTTTTCAGAAAACGTCACGGAAGGCGCCAGCAGCGTGCCGGAGGCCGTGCTCATGATGACCGATAGCAGCGCGCCGAAGAAAATGACCTGCGCGGCAAACGGCATGTGGCCGGTGATCAGGCTGGGCAGGATCAGTTGGCTGTCTTCCTGCATCAAGCGCGCCACCATTGCCGGGTCGATCAAGGTGGCGGTGTAGGCGAGGAACAGCGGGACTGCGGCGAAGAAGAAATAAGCGATGCCGCCGAGCGTCGTGCCCCAGATGGCGACGTGCTCGTTTTTCGACGCATTGACGCGCTGGAAGACGTCCTGCTGCGGAATCGAGCCGAGCATCATCGTAAACAGCGCGGCGATCCAGGCCAGCATGTCGAGTGCGTCGAGGGTTGGCAGCCAGTTGAGCTTGCCCTCGGCGGCGGCGCGTTCGATCACGGTCGTGAAGCCGCCGGCCATGTCGCCGGCCAGCCAGGTCACGTAAAACAGTCCGAGCACGATGACGATCATCTGCACGAAGGTGGTGAGCGCCACCGACCACATGCCGCCGAACAGGGTGTAGACCAGCACCACGCCGGCGCCGATCAGCACGCCCTGATTCAGCGAGATGGTATCGGCTGACAGCACGTTGAAGACCAGCCCGAGCGCGGTGAATTGGGCGCCGACCCAGCCCAGGTAGGAGATGATGATGCACACCGACAGCACCAGTTCGGTCTGGCGGTTGTAGCGGATGCGGAAGAAGTCGCCCAGCGTCAACAGGTTCATGCGGTAGAGCGGGCGGGCGAAGATCAGGCCGAACAGCACCAAGCACAACGATGCACCGAGCGGGTCGGAGATCAGCCCGCGAAAGCCTTTGTCGAGGAAGGTGGCAGAGATGCCCAGCACCGTCTCGGCACCGAACCAGGTGGCGAACACCATGGCCAATACAAAATGGAGGGGCAGATGGCGGCCGGCGACGATGTAGTCGCGTGAGTTATGCACACGCGTCGCGGCGTAAAGCCCGATCCCCACGGAAATTGCCAAGTACAGAATGACGAGCCAGAGCAGCATGATCGACCTCGTAAAAGTGTGCTGAACCGGGGCAGAATTATCGCACCAGGCGAGCCCGTTCACCCACCCCCGCGGACGGTGCGGTGGGGTGCGCCTACTTCTCGTCGTTCAGCCCGAGTTCTTGAATCTTGCGCGTGATGGTGTTGCGACCGATGCCCAGCAATTGCGCCGCTTCGATGCGCCGGCCGCCAGTGGCGGCAAGGGCGCGGCGGATCAACGTGGCTTCGAAGGCAAGGGTCAGGTTTGCCCAGACGCTGCCGGGCTGCCGGGCCAGCAGATCGTCGGCTGTCGCAGCCAGAAGTTCCTGCCAGTCGGCCGCGCCTGGGGGGGTATCGGCATTGCGCATTTCCGCCGGCAGGTCGTCAATCTCGACCTGCTGAGCGGGTGCCATCACGGTCAGCCAGTGACAAAGATTTTCGAGTTGGCGGACATTGCCAGGCCAGGTTGCCCCCTGCAGGAACTTGAGGGCATTTTCCGACAAGCGCTTGGGCTCGACGCCGAGTTGTTGGGCGCTGCTGGCGAGGAAATGTCCCGCCAGGGAGGGGATGTCCTCGCGCCGTTCGCGCAGTGGCGGCAGGCGCAGGCGAATGACATTCAGGCGGTGGAACAGATCTTCGCGGAACAGTCCTTCCTTGACGCGTTGCTCGAGATTCTGGTGTGTCGCGGTGATGACCCGCGCATTGGCGCGCAAGGGCTGGTGGCCGCCAACGCGATAGAATTGGCCGTCGGAGAGCACCCGCAACAGGCGGGTTTGCAATTCTGCCGGCATGTCGCCGATCTCGTCGAGAAAGAGCGTGCCGCCAGCGGCCTCTTCGAAGCGGCCGCGCCGCTGGGTGTTGGCGCCGGTAAAGGCGCCCTTTTCATGGCCGAACAATTCGGATTCAAGCAGGTCGCGCGGGATAGCCGCCGTATTGAGGGCGATGAAGGGGCCGTCCTTGCGTGGGCTGTGGCGATGCAACGCGCGTGCAACCAGTTCCTTGCCCGTGCCCGACTCGCCGTTGATCAGCACGGTCGCACTTGACTGGCTGAGCCTGCCGATGGCGCGAAAGATTTCCTGCATCGCCGGAGCCTGCCCGAGAATTTCCGGGGCCACTTGTTCGGTGGGCTCGGCGGTGGATGCACCATGTCGGGGCGTGACCTGGTCAAGCGCCCGGCGCACCAGCGCGACGGCCTGATCGACATCAAAAGGTTTGGGCAGATACTCGAAGGCGCCGCCCTGGAAGGCAGCCACGGCGGAGTCCAGGTCCGAATAGGCGGTCATGATGATGACCGGCAGATCGGGGAAGTCTTGTTTGACCTGCCGCAACAGATCGAGGCCGCTCGCGCCCGGCATGCGGATGTCCGAAAGCAGTACGCGTGGCGTCTCACCTGCGGCCAGCCGGTCCAAGGCTTCGTCCGCCGAGGTAAAGCTCGCGCAGTCGATATTTTCGCGCCCCAGGGCCTTTTCCAGCACCCAGCGAATCGAGCGGTCGTCATCGATGATCCAGACGCTGGTCATGTTGTGCCTACCGGATGCTCAAAGGGGGTGAGTGAATCATTCATGGTTGTTTTCCTTCGCGAGGGGCAAACGCAAGGTGAAGCAGGTGCGACCGGGTACGGATTCGGCCTCGATGCTGCCGTGGTGATGTTGGACAAAGCTTTGCGCCAGCGCCAGCCCGAGGCCGGTGCCACCGGCGCGACCGGAAACCAGCGGGTAGAAGATGCGGTCGCGGATTTCTTCAGGAATGCCCGGGCCGTTGTCAATCACCTGCAATTCGAGTGCCAGCCGGTAGCGTTTCTTGGCAAGCGTCACCTGACGCACCGCGCGGGTGCGAAAAACGATCTCGCCTTCTTTCGCCCCGCCGCCTGAGGGCGGCGCTTGTGTAATGGACTGGGCGGCGTTGCGGGCGATGTTGAGCACAGCTTGAATTAGTTGTTCGCGGTCACCGGTGATATCGGGCAGTGAGGTATCGTAGTCGCGGCGCACCCGTACAGCGGGGAATTCGGCGAGAATCAGCCGCCGCACGCGCTCGAGAATTTCGTGGATGCTGATCAGTGCCGGCTGCATGCCGCGATGCGACGACAGCAAGCGGTGCATCAGATCCTGCAGTCGGTCGGCTTCGTGAATGATGACCTGGGTGTATTCCTTGAGCGCGGGATTGTCGAGTTCGTGGTCGAGCAGTTGTGCCGAGCCGCGAATCCCGCCCAGCGGATTCTTGATCTCGTGAGCGAGGTTGCGAATCAGTTCTTGGTTGGCGCGCTGTTGGACGGCTTCGCGTTCCTCGCGGGCTGCCTTGAGTTGCTGGTCGATGGGGCGAAATTCCAGCAGCAGACTCGCCTGCGTGGCCTCCGTAGGCTCGATGGGGCTGACGGTGCAGTCAAGGTGGATCGGCTCGGCGCCTTCACCGTCGCGCGCCACGACGATGTCGTGGCCGGTATAGCTCCACTGGTTGGCAAGTGCGTTTTCGAGTGCGGCGACCAGTGCCGCAGGCGTGCCCAACAGTTGGGCAAAAGGCTGGCCGAGGCAGACGCGCTGGCTGACCGCAAAAAGATTTTCGGCGGCCGGGTTGCAGTGGCGGATGCGTAACTGGTCGTCCAGCAGGATCACCGCGGAGGACAACAAATCAAGCCCGGCAAAAGCGGGAGGGTTTTGGCTGGAGGGGGCCTGGAAATTCATGGCAAAACAGCAGCAAGAACCGCGCCAAGTCCTGACTGGCTAACGTGAAAGACACCGCAGCGTTTGCGCCGGGCCGCCCCAAGCAAACGCGGCACGCGGCGCCAGCCGCAATCTGCACCGAAGCATGGACGACAACCCCGTAATAGCCGAGCGCAGCGAGCCGTTTAGAACCCCCCGCGAGGGGGGCGAAGGGGGGCGGGCCATTACTTCAGGTTGCCGATTTCCCTGCGAATCGACTCGATATTACGCTCGTGGAGCTGCAGCTTGTCGCGGAAGGACTGGACGCGCGCTTCACGTTTGCCGCCCTGAATGCCGCCGCCGGCAATGCGCTCTTCGGGCAGGATGAGCACCTCCTGTTCGGCCAGCGTTTTCTTCGCCGCATCGAGATTTCTTTGCTCGTTGGCCAGTTCCTGTTCGAGGATGGCGCGCCGGTCGCTGTCGCGGGCTTTTTGCTGTTCGCCATTGACGCGCGGGAAATCGCTGGGCGTGGCCTGGCGCGGCTTGGGCTGCGGTGCGCTGAAGGTTGACACCGGCTTGTCCTGCGCGATGACTTCGCAGTTTTTAGCATTGCCCTTCTGGTTGGTATAGGTCATGCGCCCATCCGCGCCCTCGCACTTGTAGAGCGTGTTGGCCTGGGCAACGCATGACACTGTCAGCAGCAACAGCGAGAATCGTTTCATCATGGTATGGCAGTGTATGTCAGTAATGGCGCAAGCGACGCATAAAAAAAGGACGGGCAAGCCCGTCCTTTTTTAACGCATGAACCTTGCGCAGGCTTACAGCGAGAAGTACATGTCGAATTCGACCGGATGGGTGGTCATGCGGAAGCGCTGGACTTCCTCCATCTTCAGGTCGATGTAGGCATCGATGAAGTCGTTGCTGAACACGCCGCCACGGGTCAGGAACTCGCGGTCCTTGTCGAGATACTCCAGCGCCTGATCGAGGCTGGTGCAGACGGTCGGGATCTTGGCATCCTCTTCCGGCGGCAGGTCGTAGAGGTTCTTGTCGGCGGGTTCGCCCGGATGGATCTTGTTCTGCACGCCATCCAGGCCGGCCATCATCAGCGCGGCGAAAGCCAGATAGGGGTTGGCGGTCGGATCAGGGAAGCGCGTCTCAATGCGGCGGGCCTTGTCGCTATGCACGAAGGGGATGCGGATCGAGGCGGAGCGGTTGCGGGCCGAGTAGGCCAGCTTGACCGGCGCTTCGAAGCCGGGCACCAGACGCTTGTAGGAGTTGGTGCCGGGGTTGGTGATGGCGTTCAGCGCACGGGCGTGCTTGATGATGCCGCCGATGTAGTACAGCGCGAATTCGGACAGGCCGGCGTAGCCGTTGCCAGCGAACAGGTTCTTGCCATCCTTCCAGATCGACTGGTGCACATGCATGCCGGAACCGTTGTCGCCGACGATCGGCTTGGGCATGAAGGTCGCGGTCTTGCCATACGAATGCGCCACGTTGTGGACGATGTACTTCAGCAGCTGGGTCTGGTCGGCACGGCGCACCAGGGTGTTGAACACGGTGCCGATCTCGCACTGGCCGGCAGTGGCGACTTCGTGGTGATGCACTTCAACCGGCACGCCGCACTCTTCGAGGGCCAGACACATGGCGGAGCGGATGTCGTGGAGGCTGTCGACCGGCGGCACGGGGAAGTAGCCGCCCTTGACGGTCGGACGATGACCGGTATTGCCGCCATCGAATTTATCCCCGGTTGCCCAGGCAGCTTCTTCAGAGAACACCTTGCAATAGGAGCCGGACATGTCGATTTTCCACTCGACGCTGTCGAAGATGAAAAATTCCGGCTCGGGGCCGAAGTAGGCCGTATCGCCGATACCTGAAGACTTGAGATAAGCTTCGGCGCGCTTGGCGATGGAACGCGGGTCGCGGTCGTAGCCCTTGCCATCGGCCGGCTCGACCACGTCGCAGGTCAGCACCAGCGTGGTTTCGTCCATGAAGGGGTCGATGTAGGCGGTGGCGGGGTCGGGCATCAACTGCATGTCGGAAGCCTGAATGCCCTTCCAGCCGGAAATCGACGAACCGTCGAAGGCATGGCCGTCCTCGAATTTTTCTAGGCCGAAGGCGGAAATCGGCACACTGACGTGCTGCTCCTTGCCGCGGGTGTCGGTGAAACGGAAGTCGACAAAACGAACTTCCTTCTCCTGGACCATCTGGATTACATCTTGGGGTGTCATGAGTGAACTCCTAATCAGTGTTCTGGCAAAAAAATCGGTGGAGGCCGTGTGGCCGAGACGCTGGACTGACATAGCAGGTAGCGTGCCAGGGCGTTAAGTGCAGCAGACAATTGTGCCATAAGGGAATTATTGCCGCAGCGCAAAATGATGACCAGGCAAGGGGCACTACTGTGGTGCGTTATGTGCGGAGCAAGCCCCATCTTGGTGCGTTACGCAAACTTTTACGTTCAGGATGACTGAGCGCACCCATGGGTCGTCCGCGAGGCGTTCGGCGAGGCGCACCTCGATGCCGGTCAGGATGTCTGGGGCCAAGGCTGCGGGAAAGAACACCTCGATCTCGACCTTTTCGCCAAGGTAATGCAACACGCAGCGTTCGAAAGCGGGTGCGTCGGCGCCCAGCAGTTCGCGCAGGTGGGTTTCGAGCGCCTGCCGTTCCGGGAAGTTCGCCTGCGGGCTGGGCATCGAATCGTCTTCGGCATCGACATGCACCAGCACATCCAGCACGGCGGGATGTGCTTGCAGGACGCGCTGTCGCGCCGATTCGGCGATGGCATGCCCTTCCGAAACGCTGATGCGCGGATTGACGCGGATGTGGGCATCAACCAGCGCCTGGTGCGCCATGCGCCGTGTGCGTAGCTCGTGCAGGTCGAACACGCCCGAGGTGTCCACTAGTGTCTTGCGGATCGCCGCCACCTTTTCTTGCGACAGCCCGGTATCGATCAGTTCGCGGATGGCTTCCCAGGCAAAACCGACGCCAGCCTTGATGACCATGCCGCCGACGACGATGGCCGCAGCGCTGTCGGCGAAAGGAAAGCCGAGCAATGCACCGCCAATGCCGGCCGCTACCACCAGCGAAGACAGTGCATCGGCGCGGGCATGCCAGGCATTGGCCACCAGCATCGGCGAACGCAAGCGCTCGGCCACCTTCAGCATGTAGCGGAACAGGCCCTCCTTGGCGACTAGCGTAAACATGGCGGCCCATATTGCCGCAACGCCGACCGGCGGCAGTTCATGCAAATTCTGCAAACGATCGGCGGCAGAAATCAAGATGCCGATCCCGGTGGCCGTCAGCAGCAGGCCCAGCACCAACGAAGCCGCCGTTTCGAAGCGCCCGTGACCATAGGGGTGGTCGGCATCCGGTTTTTCCGCGCTCTTGCGGTTGGCATACAGGACAAATCCATCGGAGATGATGTCTGAAAAAGTATGCATGGCGTCGGCAACCAGCGCCATCGAGTTGGCAACAAAACCGACGATCACCTGCATGACGGTCAGCACCAGGTTGACCGCAATGCTGACCCAGGTAATGCGCTGCCCCTCGCGAAACCGCGCGGGGTCGACCTGGTGGTTGGTGAGACTGTCTTGGGCGCTGTCTTGGTCGTTCTTGTGCATGGGAATTTGTCGTTATACTCGGACGTTTTTCGCAGTCCGGATTCTACCGCCCATGCAAGTCGCCGCTATCGAGTTCGAGCCTTTCAATGCCCTTGCCGACAAGGCAGCGCAGGTGCGCATCGCTGCCGCCCGCGCCCAGCTTGGCAAGCGTGCCGTGCTGTTGTGCCATCACTATCAGCGGGCCGATGTCTATGCCCACGCCGACATTACCGGCGATTCGCTGAAGCTCTCGCGGCTGGCCTCGCAGGCGGACGCCGAATACATCGTCTTCTGCGGCGTGCACTTCATGGCCGAGGTGGCCGACATCCTCTCGCGCCCCGAACAGATCGCCATCCTGCCCGACCTCGCCGCCGGCTGCTCGATGGCTGACATGGCCAGCCGCGCAAAGGTCGAACGCTGCTGGCGCGAATTGTCGTCAGTGCTGAATCCGGACGACAGCGTCACGCCCGTCACCTACATCAACTCAGCTGCCGACCTCAAGGCCTTCTGCGGCGAACACGGCGGCATTGTCTGCACCTCGTCCAACGCACCGAAAATTCTCGACTGGTCGTTCGCCCGCCGTGAGAAAGTGTTGTTCTTCCCCGACCAGCACCTCGGCCGCTGGAGCGGCCACCAGATGGGCATTCCCATGGAGCAGATGGTTATCTGGAATCCCGACCTCGAACTGGGCGGCCTCACGCCCGAGCAGATCCGCCAGGCGAAGATCATTCTCTGGCACGGCTTCTGTTCGGTGCATCAGATGTTCCAGCCGGCGCAGATCGCGAAATTCCGCGCCCAGTATCCTGACGGCAAGGTGATCGCCCATCCCGAGTGCAGTTTCGAGGTCTGCGCGCAGTCCGACGCGATTGGCTCGACCGAAACCATCATCCGCGTCGTCAAGGAATCGCCCCCCGGCACGCGCTGGCTGGTCGGCACCGAGCTCAACCTCGTCGACCGGCTGGCGAATGAGGTCAAGCCAGAGGGCAAGATCGTCCAGTTCATGGCCGATACCGTGTGCATGTGCTCGACCATGCAGCGCATCGACCCGCAGCACCTCGCCTGGACGCTAGAAAATCTGGTCGCCGGCAATGTGGTGAATCAGATCACGGTGCCGGCGCACGAAGCGCAACTGGCGAAGATCGCGCTGGAGCGGATGCTCGCCGCATCCTGAGGTATTTCGGCGCCGTCCCGCCAGCGCCGACTTTCACAAGCGCACTGCGGGCCAATCCCGTCATTCCGGCGCAAGCCAATGGGATGGACTCCTCCCTTCTACCGGCCTCGATGTGCCAGACTGGAGTTGTTACCAACCAGTCAAACGAAGGAAGGAGTCCGAGATGAACCTTACGCGCTTTGGAGTGGATTTGGCAAAG
>VMSX01000013.1 GCA_013791905.1 Rhodocyclaceae bacterium
ATTGGACTCACGGCAGCTGGCGCAGCCTGGTCGCAGGAGTCGCTGCAAGACGTGATGAAGCGGCGTGGATTGAGCCAGCAGGATCTGCTGGCGGCGTCCAAGACCTACGTGCCGACCGGCAAGCGCGACGAATTCGTTGCCTTCAGCTCTGGCGGCCAGTCGGGCCAGGTCATCGTCTATGGCATCCCCTCGATGCGCATCCTCAAATACATCGGCGTATTCACCCCCGAACCCTGGCAGGGCTACGGCTTTGACGAGAACTCGAAGGCCGTGCTGCGCCAGGGCAACATTGACGGCAAGGAAATCAACTGGGGCGACACCCACCACCCGGCGATCTCCGAGACCCAGGGCAAGTACGACGGTCAGTTCCTGTTCATCAACGACAAAGCCAACCCGCGCATTGCCGTGATCGACCTGCGCGACTTCGAGACCAAGCAGATCGTCGTGAACCCGATCTTCAAGTCGATGCACGGTGGCGCCTTCGTCACCCCGAATACCGAATACATCATCGACGCCGCGCAATACGCCGCGCCGCTCGAGAACAAGAAGTTTCACCCGCTCGAAGAATTCAACGAGAAATATCGCGGCGGCATCACCTACTGGAAGTTTGATCGCAAGGAAGGCCGCATCAACGAGAAGGAATCCTTCTCGCTCGAATTGCCGCCCTACTCGCAGGATCTGTCCGATGCCGGCAAGGGCCCGTCCGACGGCTGGTCGTTCACCAACTCCTTCTGTACCGAGCGTTACGTCGGCGGCATCGAGAAAGGCCGCCCGCCGTATGAAGCTGGCTGTTCCGCCAAGGACACCGACTACATGCACGTGATCAACTGGAAGAAGGCCGCCGAACTGGTCAAGCAGGGCAAGGCCAAGAAGATCAACGGCCACAACATCATCATGATGGAAACGGCCATCAAGGAAGGCATCCTCTTCCTGGTCCCCGAGCCCAAGTCGCCGCACGGCGTCGACGTCACGCCGGACGGCAAGTTCATGATCGTTGCCGGCAAGCTCGACACCCATGTCTCCGTGTTCTCCTTCGAGAAGATCATGGCCGCCATCAAGGCCGGCAAGTTCGAATCCAAGGACCCGTACGGCATTCCGGTGATCAGCATGAAGGACGCGCTGCACACGCAGGTGTCCCTCGGCCTCGGCCCGCTGCATACCCAGTACGATTCCAAGCCCTGCGTCGCCTACACCTCGCTCTACGTGGATAGCCAGGTCGCCAAGTGGAACTACTGCGAAGGCAAGGTGCTCGACAAGCTCTCCGTCCATTACAACATCGGGCACCTGATGACCATGGAAGGCGATTCCATGGAGCCGAAGGGTCGTTATCTGGTCGCGCTGAACAAGCTGGCGATCGATCGTTTCGTGCCGGTGGGCCCCCTGCATCCGCAGAACCACCAGTTGATCGACATCAGCGGCGACAAGATGCAGTTGCTCTACGACATGCCGCTGCCGCTGGGCGAGCCGCACTACGTCGTCGCCATCGAGGCATCCAAGCTGAAGCCGGGTGTGCGCTACAAGGTCGGCACCGACAGCCGCACCGACCGACCGCATGCGGGCGCCGTCCGTGCCGGCGAAGAGAAGACCGTCAAGAAGGGCAACAAGGTCGAAGTGTTCGGTACCCTGATCCGCTCCCACATCACCCCGGAAACCATCGAGGTCGATGTCGGCGATGAAGTGACGATCCACCTGACCAACCTCGAGCGGGCGCAGGACGAAACCCACGGCTTCGCGGTATCGACCTACAACGTGCATGCTTCGGTCGAGCCGGGCAAGACCGTCACGGTCAAGTTCAAAGCCGACAAGGAAGGTGTCTATCCGTACTACTGCACCGAGTTCTGTTCAGCACTCCACCTCGAGATGCAGGGTTACCTCCTCGTCAAGCCGAAGGGCTACAAGGCGACCACGAAGACACTGGCGAAGGGCAGCTACACCGAAGCCGACTACAAGGCAACCGTGAAGAAGGTGGTGGATACCCAGGTCATCATCGACTCTGTCGTCGCCTATATCACCAGCGTCAACTACAAGGACTTCCCGGACGTCGTGGCGATGGTGGAAGATGCCTTCGACCAATTGGGCAAGACCAAGGGCCTCAAAGAGAAGCATGAGGCGTTCGCCGCCAAGAAGGATTGGGAAAATGCCAACCTGTGGGCCGAGCAAATCTGGCAATACCAGGTCAAGACCGCCGACCTCGGCCTGCGCGCCAAAACCTATCTGGAACAGAATGGCGCTAAAAAAGTGAAGTA
>VMSX01000006.1 GCA_013791905.1 Rhodocyclaceae bacterium
ATTACGTTCTTTGCCAAATCCATACCAATCGTCTTAAGATTCATATCGGTCGCCCCTTTCGTTTAAGTGTAAGTGTCACGACTTCACTTTGGCACATTGATGCCGTTTAGGGAGGGGCGACCATTCCATTATTCCGGCGCATGCCGGTGTGACGCATCAGTGAATCTCGCGTGTCTCCAGAAAGACTAGACCGGGATGGCGTTCCTGCGTCATCTGCAGGTTGACGCGGTTCGGCGCGAGATAGACGTAATCGCCGGCGCCATCCAGTGCCAGGTTCACACCCGCCTTGTCGGCCAAGGCCTGCAAATCGGCATCCGTGCCACGCAACCAGCGCGCGGTGGCGACATTGACGGGCTCGAAGAAGCAGTCGACGCCGTATTCGAATTCGAGCCGGTGGGCGACCACGTCGAACTGCAGGGTGCCGACGGCACCGAGAATCAGGTCGTTGCTGGCCAGTGGCTTGAACAGTTGCGTGGCGCCTTCCTCGGCGAGCTGCTGCAGACCCTTCTGCAACTGCTTCATCTTCATCGGATTGCGAATCTGCGCGCGGCGGAAATGTTCCGGCGCAAAGCAGGGGATGCCGGTGAACTTGAGATCCTCGCCTTCGGTGAAGCTGTCGCCGAGCACCACGGTGCCATGGTTGGGAATGCCGATGATGTCGCCCGGCCAGGCTTCGTCGGTGGTGTTGCGGTCCTGCGCCATGAAGGTGATGGCGTTGTTCACCGCCAGCGTCTTGCCGGTTGAGCGCTGCTTCAACTTGATGCCGCGCTCGAACTTGCCGGAACACACGCGCACGAAAGCGATGCGGTCGCGGTGCCTGGGGTCCATGTTGGCCTGGATCTTGAACACGAAGCCGGAAAACTTCGGCTCAAGCGGTTCGACCTGGCGCGTGTCTGCGGTACGGTGCAGCGGCGCGGGAGACAGATCGACGATGGCGTCGAGCAGCGATTGCACGCCGAAGTTGTTGATCGCCGAACCGAAAAACACCGGCGTCTGCTTGCCCGCCAGATAGGCATCCTTGTCGAAGGTATGCGAGGCGCCGCGCACCAGCTCGATTTCCTGGCGCAGCTCGCCGGCCTGATAGCCGAGCAGTTCATCGAGCAACGGATTGTCGAGACCGTCGATGACCCGCGAAGTGCCCTTCTCGGCCTGTGGGTCGAAGAAATAAATGCAGTCGTCGTAGAGGTCGTAAACGCCGCGGAAGCCCTTGCCCATGCCAATCGGCCAGGTCATCGGCGCGCACTGGATCTGCAACACCGACTCGATCTCGTCGAGCAGGTCGATGGGCGCGCGACCCTCGCGGTCGAGCTTGTTGATGAAGGTGATGATCGGCGTGTCGCGCAGGCGGCAGACGTTCAGCAGCTTGATGGTCTGCGCCTCGACGCCGTTCACCGAGTCGATCACCATCGTTGCCGAATCGACGGCGGTGAGCGTGCGGTAGGTGTCTTCCGAGAAGTCCTCGTGGCCCGGCGTATCGAGCAGGTTGATCATGCACTCGCGATAGGGAAACTGCATCACCGACGAAGTGACCGAAATGCCGCGCTGCTTTTCCAGTTCCATCCAGTCCGAGGTGGCGTGGCGTGCTGCCTTGCGGGCGCGAACTTCGCCGGCCACCTGGATGGCGCCGCCGAACCACAGCAGCTTTTCGGTCAAGGTGGTCTTGCCCGCATCCGGGTGCGAAATGATGGCAAAGGTGCGGCGGCGGGCGATTTCGTGGGCGAGCTTGGACACGGCGGCAATCTGGAAAAAAGGGACGGATTATACGACCGGGAAACGAAGTTTCAGAGAAGGCTAATGCCTGCGTCAGCGGGCGTTATGCCGGAACTAAAAGTCGGCGCTGGCGGGATGAAATGCCCCGCATGGGGTACGGCGTCTTTCCCGCAGAAACCCCGACTTGCGAAATTAATTCGCCCCCCGGTCTTCTTCAGACCATCAGGCCAGGTGCGCGGCCGGATCGCTGAACGGCAGGCCGAGCGCTGCGGCCACCGGCGCGCTGGTGATCTCGCCCCGGTCTACGTTGAGGCCGGCGCACAGGTGCGGGTCGTCGCGCAAAGCCAGTCGCCAGCCCTTCTCGGCCAGAGCGAGGACAAAGGGTAGGGTGGCGTTGTTGAGCGCAAACGTCGACGTCCGCGGGACGGCGCCCGGCATGTTGGCGACGCAGTAATGCACGATGCCATCGACGACGAAGGTCGGCGCGGCATGCGTGGTCGGACGACTGGTGGCGCAGCAGCCGCCCTGATCGATGGAAACATCGACCAGCACCGCGCCGGGCCGCATGCGCGCGAGCAGGGCGCGGTCGATGAGCTGCGGCGTGGCGGCGCCCGGCAGCAGCACGGCGCCCACTACCAGGTCGGCGGCGAGCACGCTCGCCTCGATGCTGTCCGCTGTGGCGAACAGGGTGCGGATGCGGCCGCCGAACATGGCATCGAGCCAGGCCAATCGGTCGAGCGACCGATCCGCCACGGTGACTCGTGCCCCCATGCCCGTCGCGATCAGCGCGGCGTGGTAGCCCACCACGCCGCCGCCGAGAATTGCCACCTCGGCCTCCGCCACGCCGGGCACGCCGCCCAGCAGCAGTCCGGCGCCGCCCTGCGGTTTTTCGAGACAGTGCGCGCCGGCCTGGATCGCCATGCGTCCGGCGACCTCGCTCATCGGCGCCAGCAGGGGCAGGCCGCCACCGGCCCGGGTGACGGTTTCATAGGCGATGGCGGTGACGCCGGCGGCGAGCAGCCGCTGTGCCTGCTCGGGGTCGGGCGCCAGGTGCAAAAAGGTGAAGATCACCTGCCCCTCGCGCAGCAGGGCGCATTCGCCGGGTTGCGGCTCCTTCACCTTGACGATCAGTTCGCCGCGCGCGAACACTTCCTCGGCCGTCGCCACGATTTCGGCGCCCGCCGCCGCATACATGGCATCGTCCAGCCCGAGCGCCGCGCCGGCGCTGGCCTGCACCAGCACGGCATGCCCCCGCCCCGTCAGTTCGCGCACGCTGGCGGGGGTGAGGCCGACCCGATATTCGTGGCTCTTGATTTCCTTCGGCACGCCAATCAGCATCGCATCGTCTCCCTGTCGCTCTGCGCCACGTCATCGAAAATTAATGATAGTCGAGCGCGGCGGATGCCGTGAAAAAGTCGGCGCTGGTGGGACGGCGAACTGGTCTATCCGAAACTAAAACGACGCTGGCCCCATGTTCTCCACGCAAATCTTCTAAGGGTCTGAGTTCAGGCGGCCAGCAATTGGCAGCGGGGAATGCGCGCAAGGATGTCGCCCATGCTTTCACGTGCGATCGCGGTGTCGTAGTTGGCCTGCCCGCGCAGCCACCATCCATCGCTGAGCCCAAAGTAACGGCACAGTCGCAAATCCGTGTCGGCGGTAATGGCCCGCTTGCCTGCGACGATATCGCCGATGCGTTGCGGGGGTACGCCAATGTCCTTGGCCAGGCGGTATTTCGTCAAGCCCAGCGGCTTCAGGAACTCTTCATCCAGCATTTCGCCGGGAGAAACAGGGGGAATAGTACGCATGTCAAAACTCCTTCAGTGGTAATCGACGATCTCCACGTTTTTCGGGCCTTCCGCAGTCCAGACAAAACACACCCGCCATTGATCGTTGATGCGGATGCTGTATTGCCCCTTGCGATTACCTTTCAATGCTTCAAGTTGGTTGCCGGGGGGAACACGCAAATCTTCCAACACCATGGACCAATCCAGTTGCTCAAGCTTGCGCAGGGCCGGTCGCTCGATGTTGACCCAGCGCCGCACCCGCTGACCGAGAAAAAGCGCGTGAGTGTCTTTGCATTTGAAACTCTTGATCGGCATGTGTGAACATTAACGTTATGCGTGAATAACGTCAAGCATGATCAAGTGTGGTGTGTTGATGTGCAATGACATGCGGCATGGCCGGAACCAAAAGTCGGCGCTGGCGGGACGGCGTGCTCCGCATGGGGTACGGTGGAAACCGTGGTAAGACACCTATTTACAAAAGCGTGACCGAAGTCTCGGCCGTCGCCTTGGCGATGGTCAGCTGCAGTTCGCAGTATTCGTTCTGCGTATCGACCGGCGTGGGATCATCGGCGCAATTGCAGCCGGCGATGATGCCGGAAAAGAATACGCCTACCTTGGCATGGATGAAGGCAGGATCGTCACTGACACTAATGATCATCACGCTGATTGCGTCATCCAGGGCATGGCTGCTGGAGGTCAGACCCTGCTGCAGAGGCAATTGGCCGCTTGGCAGCTGCTCGACCTCATGCTTGAGCGTCGCGCGGAAGCCGGGCTGGTTCCACGCCTTCACGGATTTTGGCAGATGAATCATGTGTGCCTCATTTGAAAAACGCGTGGCTTAAAGACCGGCGCTTGCGGCATGGACGTCGGCGTAAGGGAACCGGCAGATCGTTCGTCACAGCGGCAGATTACCCCAACAGGAATGTTTTTCGCCTTAAGATGTTGCCAGTAAAAGCAATCAATAATCACGGGCATGACTACACGCATCTGCTTCGTCCGCCATGGAGAGACGGACTGGAACATCGAGAAACGCATCCAGGGGCATATCGACATTCCCCTCAACCAGAACGGGCGCGCCCAGGCGCTGGCGATGGGTTACAACGCGGTGCACCACCGTTTCAGCGCGCTCTACAGCAGCGACCTGACCCGGGCCATGGAGACCGCGTGCGCCATCGCCGAGCTCGAAGGCCTCGAAGTGCGGCCACTGCCCCAGTTGCGCGAGCGCAACTACGGCATCTTCCAGGGCCTCACCTCGGCCGAGGGCGCGCTGCGCCACCCCGAGGCCTACGCGCACTACGTCGCCCGTACCCCCGACTACGCTTTCGAGAGCGGCGAGACCATGCTTGCCCACCTCGCCCGCATCGAGGCAGGCGTCGACTGGATGGTGCGCCACCATCAGGGCCAGACCATCTGCGCCGTGAGCCACGGCGGCGTGCTCGACATCATCTACCGCAAGGCGACCGGCCGTCCGCTGCACACGCCACGCGACTTCGCCATTCCCAACTGCGCGCTCAACTGGTTCCATGTCGACGGGCACGGCTGGCATCTCGAGAAATGGGCCGACCGGCACCACCTCGAAAATGTCATCGGCGAAGTAGCGGAATGAGCGCAAATCATCTGGCGGTCTTCATCCGCCACGGCCAGAGCGAGTGGAACCGCACTAACCGCTTCACCGGCTGGACGGACATCGATCTCAACCCCACCGGCATCACCGAATCTGAGCGGGCCGGCCGCAAGCTGGCGGCGGCGGGCTACGCCTTCGACGAGGTGCATGTCTCGGTA
Organism: Rhodocyclaceae bacterium; assembly: GCA_013791905.1. Classification (GTDB taxonomy): domain Bacteria; phylum Pseudomonadota; class Gammaproteobacteria; order Burkholderiales; family Rhodocyclaceae; genus Sulfuricystis. Next base: position 5,277 of record VMSX01000006.1, read on the forward strand.
CTGCGGCGCAGCCGCCAGACCGCAGAGGTATTGCTGGCGGCAGGCGGCTGGAGTGGCGTGCCGATCCACGAGACCTGGCGCCTCAACGAGCGCCACTATGGCGCGCTGCAGGGCATGGACAAGCAGGAGATCTTCGCCGCCTGGGGCGAGGAAAGATCGCGCCGCTGGTGGCGCGGCTATCACGAGCCGCCGCCGGCGCTCGACCTGGACGATCCGCGCCATCCGCGCCACGACCCGCGCTATCGCGACATTGATCCCGCGTTGCTGCCCGCCACCGAAAGCTTGCACCAGTGCCAGCTGCGCACGCTGCACTACTGGCGTGAAACGCTGTTTCCCCGCATTGCCGCCGGGCGGCGCGTGCTCGTCGTCAGCCATGGCAACACCCTGCGCGGCCTCGTCATGCACCTCGACGGCATCTCGCCCGACGCCATGGAGCATGTGGAGATCCCCTCCGGCATCCCGCTCGTCTACCGCTTCTCGCCCAACCTGAAAATCACCTGTCGGGAATGGCTCGAATAGCGCGGGCTAGCGCGCCGTCGTGACCGGCGGCGCGGAAACCGTGGTCTGACACCTGTTTACGGTTTCCTTGCCCGAAAGTCGGCGCCGGCGGTACGGCGTCAGGCGATTTCGCTCAGCACCCCGCGGTGCATTTCCCGGCGGCGTCGAACTCCATCGTTTTGCCCGAGAGCGGGATGTGCACCGGCACCTTGACGGCCTTCATGAAGGCCTCCGTCTTGCTGCCCGGGCGCAGCTTGCCGCCGATGGTGCCGACTTCGTTGGCGTGCGAGGCGATCACCGCTGCCGGCTTGACCAGTTCGTTGATCACGTAGGTGGCCTCGACGGGTCCGGTCGTGAACACGTCGCCGATGTTCATGACGGCGAGCTTGACGCTGTAGTGGTTGCGCACCACCAGTTCCTGGTCGGCGGTGATGCCCGTGTCGCCGGAGAGGTAGGTCACCAGGCCGTTGCTGAAGCGGACGACGTAGCCGGTCGCCGGGCCCACGTTGCCGGCGATGCCCGCCTCCTTCATCGCCTTGCCGACGACGCCGCCGAAATAATCGGGATCGAGGCCGTTGCTGTGCAGTGCCGCCACTGTGGCGATGCGCACGCCGCCGATGGTCACGCTGCCGCCAAAGCGGGCGAGGACCGAGTTGGCGGGATCGCCGTCGTTCGCCTTGAGCTTGGCCGCAAAGAAGGGCGGCATCTCGCTGCCGGTGACAATCTTCGACTTCTTGGCCAGCGCGATGTTGACGACATTGGTGTTGGGCATCGCCGACACCGACGTATCGGGCTTGTCGCAGCTGCCTGCGTTCGGCTCCTTGTTATGCGCGTTGCCGACATGGTCGCCGTGCATGTGGCTGACGAGGATGATGTCGATCTTGCCCAGCCGCGGATCAGTGCCACCGGCAACGGTACGGCCGGGATCGTAGAGGATGCGCGTGCCATTCGGATCCTCGAAGACCAGCGCGCGGTCCTGGGGGCAGAACTCGCCGTCGATGCCGCCCAGCGGCGTGACCTTCACGCTCTGCGCGAAGGCGGGAAGTGTGAGTGCGGCACAGACGACGCCAACGGCCGCGATCAAGGTCGAACGACTCATGGGGGAAACCCTCCTGTTATTGTTGGGAGCGCCAAGTTACCACCGTCGGGTCATGGGTTTCAACCATGCTGTAGTCATGGTCTCGAATGGGTTTGTTGCCAGCAATGTCGGCATTGTTTCAAGCGTCGGCCGCCTTTGAAAAAAGCCGGGCATTGAAGCTTGGCTTGTCATTAATGTAGCGTTCATGGACGGGCGGGATGAAATGCCAGGCATGGGGTACGGCGTGGCCTGCATGAGGTTCCGAGGAAACCGTGGGCTGACACCTATTTACTAGCGAAAAGTCGGCGCTGGCGAGACGGCGCAAGGGCGAAAACCCCGGGTGAAAGGATAATGGCGCGATGTGATGCGCGCCATTTTTATGCCTAGCGGCCTCTGGTTCAAGAGCGTTCTATGCAGCCTGCAAAAGGAACTCGACTTTCACGGCCTCAAACGGAAAGACGATCCGGCCGTCCTCTGTGCGGTCAAGCACACCAGCGTTTAGCAGCGCCGTTACATCGCCGTGAACAGCCTTCACGTCTCGATCAACGCGACGGGCCGCTTCACGAATTGACACTGGACCGGCCCCACACAATGTCTTCAGTAGTTCCCACCGCTTTTCGGTAAGTACCTTCCAAAGCAGTTCGGGAGTGGCAAAGCTAATATGAGCGGACCGTTGCGGTTTGCCCGTTTTCCAAGCTTGGGTGAAGTCCGCCATCGCGTCAGAGGGCGAGCGGACGTCAAGAGTTACGGTTTTCATCATTCCACCTCTCAATGTCACGTTGGAAGTCGGCAATCAATTTCTCCGGGGTCGTGAAGGTGTAGGCGCTTTCAATTCCGCCAACATGTCGATGATCGCCTTTCCCAACCTCATTGTCGTAACGGAGAACGCATTCGCCACGAACCACGTAGGCGAGCCGATACTTGAAGCCATGGGTTGATCCCTCGACGGGTCGAGGCAACCGCCACAGCACGAGTTCAGCGAAAGCTGACTCTGAGTATGGGATACGCGTCGAGGCGAGCAGCAGGGCTTTCATGTTGGACATTGTGACAACAGCCGCAGTGCGTTGTCAATACCTCCAACAGTCAGGAGTGGGATCAAGGGCGGGTAGAGGGGCCAGGCACGAATTAAATTCGCGATGGTCAGTTGCACCACTGTTGTTCGCAGGGAATGCCGTCGTTGTTGCCATCCATCTGGACGTTGGGGCAGTTCCGCAGGAAAAAGGGGAGCCCCTTCAGTAAATTCCCGGAATCAACCGATAGCGCACGCGATGCGCATAGTCGCGATAGCCCGGCAACTCATCCTGTAGAGTCTGGTCTTCCAGCACCGTTCTAATCACCGCGATGATTAGCGCCACCGCCGCCGGAACAAGTGTCCACATCGAGCTTAAGGCCAGCACCATACCCGGGAGTGCCAACATGTTTCCAGCATAGCCCGGATGTCGCACAATCCGATAGGGGCCAGTGTCACATACCACATGCCCTCGTTCCGTCTGAATACGCACCACGCTGGAGAAAAAGCGGTTCTCTGCCAGTGCCCACGCAGCGAAAGCGTAGCCGAGCGAGATCAAGAGGAAACCGAGCACGATGAGCCACAACGGAAATACGGGTGACCAGCCAAAGCGATGATCCAGACCGGCCACAATGACCAGAGGGAAACTCACACTCAGCGCCATCAACGGCGCAAGCACCTTGTCCCAGGGCTTCGCACTTTGTGCCTTCTCCATGTTTTGTCGTTCGGCCATCAACCCCGGGTGCCGCCGTTCAGCCCAAAAGCGCCCTCCCGGGCCGGCGGCAACAATCAACAGGGAATAGACCCACGCCTGCCACCAACCAAAATCCCCTCCGCACACCAACAGAACTAGCGGTATGGAGACATACACAACAACTAGATTGATCCACTGGCGGGGGGATGCTGCTTGAGCGACCTTTGGATCATCTGCATTCGATGACATGCCATTCCCTCAAATCACATACCTTTTATTGAGCGCCCAACGTAAAAGTGCGGGGCTGCGCGCTTTTGCGCAGTCCCTCTCGACTGATGGGTTAGACATGGCGGTCCCATGAAAAAGTCGGCGCTGGCGAGACGGCACTTTCATTTTGCGAAAGGACTCGTGCACCACTGTTGCTCGCAGGGCACGCCATCATTGTTGCCGTCCATCTGGACATTGGGGCAGTTCCGCAGGAAAAAGGTGGCTTCGGCACAGGAGGTCATCTGAGAGCAGTGGGTGCGGCCATCGCAACTGAAGGATAAAGACGCTGACTGATCACTGACCGGTGTGGCCACTCCTGCTTGAGGAGCGGGGCGGCCGGTGTAATGGCTGTAACCGGAGAACGCAAGCGCGGCAACGACCGCAAGTGGAATGGCGCGACCGAAGAAGCCGGGCTTTTCTTTCCGCTGATAGGGCGCTGGTTGGCGCGGAGTGCGGCCAGTGGAACGAGTAGGGCAAAGCAGGCTCTTCGCCCGCTTTTTCCCATCGCGGCCAATTTCGATTTCGAACGTGAGTCGTTCTCCGATGCTTGGTCGATGGCCATCTTGCGGAAATGCGGAGATGTGGACAAAGACCTCAGGGCCACCTTGGGCTGGCGTGATGAAGCCGAAGCCTCGATCATCATTCCATTTAGAGAGAGAGCCTTCAATGCGCATATGAAAGGTTTAACGTCCGAGCTCAGGGGCGCCCGGTGCGGGCGTCCCCTGTAGCGAATCGTTAGACGCTGAACGTGGAAAAGACATTGAGAATGAGGATCTCAATATGCGACGCCACTCTGCTTTCACCGTACTTCAACGAGGTTGGGTGGCCGGTTGCGTTTCTCAACTTCAGGCACTCCTCTAGTTCTTGCTTGGTGTTCTTTCCAATAACCGATATCGATTCGAGCACCATTAAGAACGTCGCCTCTTTCATCTTTCCGATGTCGTCAGTGGTTTTCGCTGCTTTCCAGTCAGGATTTCTGCGCAGCGCCTCAGCGTTGAACTCAGCCAGCTTGTTTGATACGACGTACTGCTGAAGAACTGAAACTGCCCCGACCCATGAGAGCACAACAGCAGCACGGAGGTATCTTGCCTCTAGACACCTCACCGCTTCCTCGATGAACTCCTTAGCGTCCGGCGAAGAAATCGATAATAGGCACTTCCGAAGACTGGCATTTGCGGTCACTACCGGACCAGAGACAGAGCCTAGCGATGCAGCACGTGCCTTTCCTTCTCTCGTAAGTTCCCAGCCGTCGTTTGTTCGGACGGCGACGCCTTTTGAACGCGAAAGAATGTCCGAGATATTCCATCCGGAGGCTTTTCTCAGGCCGCCGAAGGCGGCAAGATCCTTGAGTTCTTTCACGGAGCGGACGCCGCCTGAATCGACCGATAGGAGTATTACCAATACATTTAGGCGCGACAGCTTGGGATTATGGAGAATGTCCTTAAGATCATCGCGCGTCATATCAAACTCAACCTTTTTTCGTTTTCGGAAGGTTATGCATTACGTGATCTTCTCCAACATGCAGAAGACGAGGCTCGTTGTTCTCCTTGGAAATATGCGCGGCAATGGAAAGATTGGAAAGAACGGAAGAGATTCGCTTAGGAATTTTCTCTCCTACAGTCCTTAGGCCCATGAAGATTTCATCCATTGTCACCTTTTCACGGCCGGTATTCTGAATTAGCCAGTAAATGACCACGAGTACATGGTCACTTTGATTATCTGGTGCCTTGGATGTGTAGAACTCCTTGAAAGCAGTCCTCTGCTCCGGCGTTAAGCCAAGATCTATGGACTTGTAAGACTCATTCTTTCCGCTACCGCCCTTTTGCCTTTTTTGCGGCGCCTGCTTTGCGATCTCAGTGCCTCCGCTTGATGCCGGAGGTGCGGTAACCACCCCTGAGGCATTTGCAGTGCCTGGCTCCTCATGATCCCGGGCGCTCTCTGCAATTTCACGCAAACGCGGAACGAAGGATTCAAGACGATCAAACACTTCACTTAATGCCGAGGCGGGAGCCTCAATGGTGACTTCGCCTGTTGAGAGGCTGATTGAAATCTTTACTTGCTCTGTCATTTCTCTACCCTTTCTACTGATGGCTAACTCAGCGCCAAACGTTTGAATTCACCGGCGCTGCGCTGCTTTATCGCGCAGCGTCCGGTGGAATGATGGGTTGGGCCATTTTTTCACCGAAGCAGCACCCACATAAGCAAACTTGCCTCAGCCACCAAGAAAGTGGCAACCAAGGGTTCTACGATTCGCATGAGGCGATACCGCCAAAGCGCTATAGAAATGTCTTTCTTGCGCTGATCCTCGGTCAGCCCGGATTCATGGTGAAGGAGGCGGTGCCCAATTGCTTCATATTGCATTCGCAATGCAGCAAAGTTAAACAGGAGCGCAAACATTGATGCTGTTGCAAGGCAACCAACTAGCTTGACCTGCCATTGATCGGAAGAGGGACTGATTGCGGGAAGCGCAACGGCAACAGAAAGCAGAACGGTGTGCGCTGTGAGCATAGCTGACCAAAACGCATGCATAGCTGCCATCGTGCGTTCGTTAATCTCCTTCACTCTTTCGTCGTAGTTACTCATAAGGCCCCACGTTTGAGGTAACCGGCCGCCGGAGCAGTTAAAGGGTCCAGGGACGAATTTCCTTCTGCCGACAGGCCGCTGGCACTGTTGGCCGCGGCAATCCGTTGCGGCTGTATGTCGAAGGGTATGGCTTTCTCCCGGCATCCGCGACGAATAGCCGGATGGAATGCGGGAGCATAGCGGGTAAAAATGCCGATGGCAAGCTTGTTGTCGCTCAAGCTGGCCCGTGCTGCCGGGCGCAAAAGTCGGCGCTGGTGGGACGGCGTGCCCCGCATGGGGTGCGGTGATCAGGCTATGTGCGCTGATTCATTCGTCACACCGGCGTAAGCCGGTGTCCGGTTTCTCGATTTTCCTGGATTCCGGCTTGCGCCGGAATGACGGAGCCGGAACCAGGCGGGGGTTCCCGAACTGCCGATGGTGCTAGGGTTTCTTGGCGAGGAACTTCTCGACTGCGGCCAGGTGTTCCGGTTCGTTGTGGCACATGCCCTGCATCACCGCGCAGAGGTCGAGGTAGTCCTTGAGTTCCATGCGCTGGGCCATCTTGAGCAGGCGCTTGGTGAGGCGCAGGGCCTTGGGCGGCTGGGCGGCGAAGCGCGTGGCGTGTTGCAGGGCGCGGGGCAGCAGTTCTTCGGGCTTGACGACTTCGAGCACCACGCCGAGTTCGAGCGCTTCGGCGGCGTTGATGATGCGTCCGCTGATGGTGAGTTCGAAGGCGCGCTGGTAGCCGATCTGGCGCTGCATGAACCACGCGCCGCCATCGCCGGGGATGATGCCGAGGTTGAGGAAGGTTTCGCCGAACTTGGCGCGCTCGGAGGCGATGCGCAGGTCGGCCATGTTGGCGAGGTCGAAGCCGGCGCCGATGGCGGCGCCATTGACCGCGGCGATGATGGGCACTTCGACCTGTTGCAGCGCCAGCGGGATGCGCTGGATGCCTTGCCGGTAGCGCGTGGCGACTTCGGCGACATTGCCGGCGAAATCGCCGCCGCGCTCGGCCATGTCCTTGACGTTGCCGCCGGAGGAGAAGGCCGCGCCCGCGCCGGTGATCACCAGCACCGAGACGTCGTCGCAGCGGTTGACCCAGTCGGCGACGGTGATGATGTCGTCGATCAGGGCGGTGCCGGTCAGGGCGTTGCGGACATCGTCGCGGTCGAGCGTCAGGGTGGCGATGCGGTCTTCGAGTTGCAGGCGGGCGTCGCCGAGGGTGGGCAGGTTCATGGCGGGAGGGTCCTAGTTCATGACCGAACGGTTGGTGATGATGCGGGCATCTACCACCGCATAGCCATCGGCATAGGCGAGCACCGGATTCAGGTCGAGTTCGGAAACTTGCGGGTAGGCGGCGACGATGCTGGATACCTTGAGCAGCAGTTCGACCAGTGCCGGCTTGTCGACCGGCGCCGCGCCGCGTACGCCCTGGAGAATCTTGCTGCCCTTGATCTGGTCGACCATCGACTCGGCATCGTGACGCGACAGCGGAATGGCGCGGAAGGCGACGTCTTCGAGGATTTCTACGAAGATGCCGCCGAGCCCGAACATGAGGACGGGGCCGAAGATCGGGTCGCGCACCACGCCGACGATCACCTCGGTACCCTTCGCCGCCATGGGCGTCACTAGCACGCCGCGAATGTCGGCGTCCGGCGCGTAGGCTTTGGCGGAGGTCATGATCTTGTCGAAGGCAGTGCGCAGGGCGTCTGCGCCGCGCAGGTTGAGCTTGACGCCGCCAGCGTCGGATTTGTGCAAGATGTCTTTCGAAACGACTTTCATGGCCAGCGCCTGATCGCCATAGGTCGCTGCCACGGCGGCGAGCTCGTCGGCGCTGTGTGCGATGGATTCGGGCGCCACGGAGATGCCGTGGGCGCGCAGTAGGGCCTTGGCTTCGTACTCAAACAGGTCGCGGCCTTCGTTTTGCGCGCGGGAAAACATGGCCTGCATTTCGGCGCTCGGCTCGATTGCGGGATGCGCGGACTGTCTGGCCTGGTGTTGCAGATAGATGCCGCGTTCACCGAGGGCGGCCAGCACGCGCACGGCGTGCTCGATGGAGCCATAGACCGGCACCCCGGCCTCGTGCAGGCGCCGCAGGGCAGGCGGCTTGACCGGGGCGTAGAGGCTGTAGATCACCAGCGGCTTGTCGTTGTGGCGGGCGAGTTCGATCATCGCTTCGGCGCCGCGCATTTCGTCGCCAAGCAGATGTTCGGCAAAGCGGGTGTGATAGCCGCCGAACATGCCGACCAGGAACACCGCATCGACGTTGTCGTCGGCGGCGACGATCTTCATGCATTCGGCAAGCAGGGCCGGGTTGGCGTCCGAGCTGCCGGCGACGTCCACCGGGTTGGCCAGCGAGGCCTGCGGCAGCAGGATGTCCTTCAGGCGCTGGCGCGTGGCATCCGTCAGTTCGGCCAGTTCCAGCCCGGCTTCGGAGAGCCGGTCGGTGGCGATGGTGGCCTGGCCGCCACCGTCGGAAATCACCGCGACGCGCTTGCCGCGGGCTTTCTGCATGAGACCGAGACCCTCGGCGACCGGGAGAATTTCGTCCGAGTGGTATACGACGCTGACGCCGACCTGCCGCAACAGGTCCATCGTCATGGCGAAGCTGCCGGCCAGGGCGCCGGTATGCGAACTCGCCGCCTTCTTGCCGAGTTCGGTCGAGCCCGACTTGTAAACCACGACGGGTTTTTTCGAGGTGATTTCGCGGGCGACTTGGAGGAAGCGCTGGCCGTCGCGAAAGCCTTCGACGTAGAGCGTGGCGACGCGCGTGTTGTCGTCTTCGCCGAGATAGCGCAGGTAATCGTTGAAGCCGATGTCGGTCTGGTTGCCCGGGCCGACATAGGTCGAAAAGCCGACATGGCCATTGTTTTCGGCTTCGAGCACCAGGGACAACAGCATGTTGCCCGACTGCGAGATGAAACCGATGTCGCCCGCCTTGATGTTGGTCAGCGCCAGCAGGTTGACCTTCTTGTGCAGGTTGAACATGCCCGAGGTGTTGGGGCCGATGATGCGCACCTTGCCCGCCCGTGCGGCATCGAGGACCTGCTGTTCGAGCTGGGCGCCCGCAGGGCCGGTTTCACGGAAGCCGCTGGCGAGGATCACCGCACCTTTGACGCCCTTGCGGCCGCATTCCTGCATCAGTCCGGGGATGCTGGCCGCCGGCGTGCAGATCAGCGCCAGCGCGATGTCGCCCGGCACGGCTTCGAGTGAAGGGTAGGTCTTGACCCCGAGCACCATGTCGGTTTTCGGGTTGATCGGGTAGATGGCGCCCTGATAGCCATCCTTGATCAGGCCGACCATGGCTTTGTAGCCACGCTTGGTCGGGTCGGCCGAGGCGCCGACGATGGCAATTGAATCGGGGGCGAGAAAGTCGTGCAGCGGGCTTTTCCGGCCCGGATTGGGTGTGGTTTCAGTCAATTTATTTCCCTTTGAAAACGGGGGTGCGCTTTTCCGCGAAAGCGTCGATGCCCTCCTGCCAGTCTTGCGTGGTGCCGACGAACATCATGCCTTCGAGTTCGGCGACGAGCGCCGCGTCGAAGGTGCGCTCGGCGGACATGTTGAGTTGCTGCTTGGCGAGTTGCATCGAGAACGGCGCCTTGCTGGCGACCTTGCCCGCGAACTCGCGCGCGGCGTCCAGAAAACCTTCGTCGGCAAAGACCCGGTTGGCCAGGCCGATGCGCACCGCTTCTTCACCTTTGATGCGTTCGCCGAGGAAGACCAGTTCGCGTGCCTTGGCGAGGCCCACCAGGCGCGGCAGCAGCCAGGTGACGCCGCCGCCAAGGAAGTTGCCGATGCTGATCTCGGGCAGGCCGATCTGGGCGCTCTCGGCCATCAACAGGAAGTCTGAGGCAATCGCCAGTTCGGCCCCGGCGCCCAGCGCATAGCCATTGACGGCGGCAACCACCGGTTTGCCCAGTTGCAGCAGGCGCTTGCAGACGATCTGTTCGCCTTGCAGATACTGGCGGCGATCGAACGGCGTGCGGCCGACCTTGTGTTCCTTCAGATCGGCGCCGACGCAAAAGGCGCGGCCTTCGCCGGTCAGCAGCACGACGCGGGCGTCGTCATCGGCTTCGGCGCGACTCAGCGCGGCATTCAGCTCGTCGTAAAGTTTCTGGGTGACGGCATTGAGGCGCTGCGGACGGTTGAGGCGGATTTCCGCGATGCCGTCATGCAGCTCATAAAGGATGGTTTCGTAGCTCACCTTCATGTCTGGCCTGCCGGGGCTGTTGGTGCCAGCCGGTCTCTGCGCCGTCTTTGCACCCACCACACCAGCCCGAGCAGAACAAAGGCCGGGATGTACATCCATTCCTTGTCAGGTCGCTCACCCGAGGGGATTTCGATCATCTTGATGTTGAAGCTCTGCTCCAGACCGAGTTTCTCCGCCCGACTGCCGAAACGCACAGCGGATATCTGTACGTCGTCGCCGAGCATGATGACCGAGAGACCCATTTTGGCCAGCCGCTCGCGAGCGGTGGGGGCTTTTTCACCCAGCGGCAGGAGGGCACCCTTGGAGATTTCCTTGCCTTCCAGGCTCATGCCTTCGACCCACACGCGCAGGTTGCCATTGCGCGGGGCTTGCTCGACCAGCCGGGTCAGCTCCGTGGGTGGGACTTCATCAAAGGGCGGGTACAGCATGTCCATCCAGTAACCCGGGCGGAACAGGGTGAAGGTGACCAGCAGCAGCAGCAGAGCCTCGTGGATGCGGTTGCGGGTGACGAAAAAGCCCTGCGTCGCCGCCGCGAACATCAGACTGGCCACGGTGGCCGTGACGATGGTCATGATCAGGTGGAAGGCATCGGTGATGCCGATCAGCAGCAACTGCGTGTTGAAGATGAACATGAAGGGCAGGATCGCCGTCCGCGCGCTGTAACCGAAGGCGGTGACACCGGTGCGCATCGGATCGCTCTTGGCGATGCCCGCCGCCGCATACGATGCAAGGCCCACTGGCGGCGTCACGTCGGCCATCAGACCGAAATAGAAGACGAACAGATGCACGGCGATCAGTGGCACGAGCAGGCCGGTCTGCGCGCCCAGTTCGACGATTACTGGCGCCATCAGGGTCGATACGACGATGTAGTTTGCCGTGGTCGGCAGGCCCATGCCGAGGATCAGGCTGATGAAGGCGACCAGCAGCAGCATGATCATCAGGTTGCCGCCCGAGAGGATCTCGACCAGTTCGGTCATTGCCAGGCCGATGCCGGTCAGCGTCACCGTTCCGACGATGATGCCCGCCGTGGCGGTGGCGATGGCAATGCCGATCATGTTGCGCGCGCCGGTCACCAGGCCGTTGAAGAGGTCGGCAAAGCCCACCTTCAACGCCGCCCCGAACTTGCCAGTGCCGCGGAAAAAGGCGAACAGCGGGCGTTGGGTGACGAGGATGAAGATCAGGAAGATCGTCGCCCAGAAAGCCGACAGCGCCGGCGACAACTGCTCGACCATCAGGTTCCAGATCAGCACCACCACCGGCAGCAGGAAGTGCAGGCCGGATTTCAGCGTCGGGCCTATCTCGGGCAGGAACTCCATAATCTCGCCCGGTTTTTCCATGATCAGTTCAGGAAATTTCGCGGCGTAACGCACGATGCCAACATAGGCGGCGAACATCAGCGCGCCAACGATCAGAAAGGCCGTGTCGCCCGCCAGATCTTTCAACCAGCCAAAGCCCCAATAGACGATGGCCGACAGGATCACCAGCCCCGAGAAGGTCATCACGGTGGTGATCACCGCCTTCTGCCAGGGTAGCGGTTCGCGGCGCGGCAGGCCCTTCAGGTCCATCTTCAGTGCTTCGAGGTGCACGATGTAGAACAGCGCGATGTAGGAAATCAGCGCCGGCAAAATCGCATGTTTCATCACCTGCAGGTAGGTGATGCCGACGTATTCCACCATCAGGAAGGCGGCTGCTCCCATCACCGGTGGCATCAGTTGACCATTCACCGATGAGGCCACCTCGACCGAAGCCGCCTTGTCCGGGCGGTAGCCCACGCTCTTCATCAGCGGAATCGTGAAGGTGCCGGTGGTCACCACGTTGGCGATTGACGAACCGGAGATCAGGCCGGTAGCGGCGGAGGCGACGACTGCCGCCTTGGCCGGGCCGCCGCGCATGTGACCGAGCAGGGCGATGGCCGATTTGATGAAATAGGCGCCGGCGCCGGCGGTCTCGAGCAGCGCGCCAAACAGCACAAACAGAAAGATGAAACTGGTGGATACGCCCAGTGCCACACCAAAGACGCCTTCGGTAGTCAGCCACATGTGGCTCATGCCCTTGGCCAGCGATGCGCCGCGGTGGGCGATGACGTCCGGCATGTAGGGGCCGAAGAATACATAGACCATGAACAGTACGGCCAGAATCACCATTGGCAGGCCGAGCGCGCGGCGCGCGGCTTCGAGCAGCAGCGTCATGCCGGTGACGGCGACGACGAGATCCATGGTGGTCGGTTGTCCCGGCCGGTCGGCGATTTCCCGGTAGAACAAAAACAGATAGGCCATGCAGAAGGCTGCCACGAAGGCCAGCAACCAGTCCGCCAGTGGAATGTACTGGCGTGGGGATTTCTTGAAAGCGGGGTAGGCCAGAAAGCCGATGAATACGGCAAAGGCCAGATGCAGCGAACGGGCCTCGGTGTCGTTGAAGACGCCGATGCCGAATGAAAAGGGTAGCGGCGAGGCGTACCAGAGTTGAAACATGGACCAGACGAAGGCCAGCGCGATGAGCAGCTTGGCCGCAAAGCCATGGGGCTTGCGTCCGCCGGTATCGGCCTCGGCGACGATTTGCTTGATTTGGTCTTCGGTCAGTTCATGGTGACCGGATTTGTCTTTTTTTCTCACAACGAACGCCCCTGAACATTGTTTGAATCCCCCTCACCCCAGTGGGCGAGGGGGCTGTGAAACAAACTTACATCCAGCCTTTTTCCTTGTAGTACTTCACTGCGCCGTCATGCAGCGGAGCGGACAGACCGTTCTTGATCATGTCCTTCGGATCGAGGTTGGCAAACGCCGGGTGCAGCTTCTTGAAGTCGTCGAAGTTGTCGAAGACGGCTTTCACCATCAGGTAGACCACGTCGGCGGGTACCTTGCTTGAGGAAACGAAGCTCGCCACGACACCGAAGGTTTTCACCGGATTCGGGTTGTTCGCGTACAGACCGCCGGGCAGCGTGGCGACGGCGAAGTAGGGGTACTGCGCAATCAGCTTGTCGATCCCCGGGCCGGTAATGTTAACCAGCTTGGCGCCGCAGGTGGTGGTCGGGTCCTGGATGTTTGCCGACGGATGGCCGACCACATAGGCAAAGGCGTCGATCTTGTTGTCGCACAGCGCGGCACCATGTTCGTCAGCCTTCAGTTCGGAGGCCAGCGAAAAATCGGTGAGCTTCATGTTCAATGCCGGCAGCAACATGTCCATTGTGGCGCGCTGGCCTGAACCCGGATTGCCCACGTTGAAACGCTTGCCCTTGAGGTCCTCGAACTTGTTGATGTTCGCTTCCTTGCGCGACAGAACGGTCATCGGCTCGGGATGGATCGAGAACACGGCCCGCAAGTCCTTGTCCGCGCCAGCATCCTTGAATTGCACCAGACCTTTGACAGCGTTGTACTGGACATCCGACTGCGCTACGCCAAAGTCGAGTTCGCCGGCCTTGATGGTGTTGATGTTGTAAACCGAACCGCCGGTGCTTTCAACAGAACAGCGCACGCCATGCTTGGCGCGATCCTTGTTCATGAGGCGGCAGATGGAGCCGCCGGCAGCGTAATACACGCCGGTGACACCACCGGTGCCGATCGTCACGAACTTGTTCTGGGCCTGGACGGGCAGGCTGGTCAGCGAGGCACTGAGTGCCAATACGGCCACAGCCGTCAGCGAAGCAAATTTCTTCATGGATTATTCTCCTTGGTGAAGTTGAAACAGCAGGTGCAACTCGATCAATACGACACAATTAACATTACCAACAAAACACAACTCAGGGGTACAGTCCGCGCCGGTCGCGCGCCGCCAGCACCCGGGTACAGGCGATGATGAAGGCCGCTGTGCGCAGCGACACCTTGCGTTCCTCGGCCAGTTCGGCGACCGCGCGGAATGCGGCAACCATGATGCTTTCCAGGCGTGCATTGATTTCCTGTTCGTTCCAGAAAAAACTCGAGAAATCCTGAACCCATTCGAAATAGCTGACCGTGACACCGCCGGCGTTGGCGATGACATCGGGCACCACCGTGATGCCGCGCCCCGCGAGGATGTCGTCGGCGGCCGGCAGGGTCGGTCCATTGGCGCCCTCGGCGATGATACGGGTGGGGATATGTTCTGCCCGCGCCTCATCGATGACGCCTTCGAGCGCGGCTGGGATGAAAAAGTCGCTGGGGATATCCCAGAACTCGTCATTGGTAACGGGCTGCGCGCCGGGGAAATCCACCAGGCGATTGCCGCTGGCGACATGGGCCACGGCGGCATTCGCGTCGATGCCGGCCGGATTGGTAATGCTGCCGCTGGCGTCCTGCAGTGCCACGATGATTGCGCCGGCTTCGGCAAAGCATTGTGCTGCCACTGCGCCGACATTACCGAAACCCTGCACGGAGACGCGCGCCCCCTGGATTTTTATGCCTTGGCGTAAACCGGCTTCACGTGCCGTGATGAACACACCGCGGCCGGTCGCTTCGCGCCGGCCAAGGCTGCCGCCCAGGCTGATCGGCTTGCCGGTCACAACACCGCTGACGGTGCCGCCCTGGTTGATGGAGTAGGTGTCCATCATCCAGGCCATGGTTTGTTCGTTGGTGCCGACGTCCGGAGCCGGGATGTCCTTGGTCGGACCAATCAGGATTCCGATCTCCGAGGTAAAGCGGCGGGTCACCCGTTCCAGTTCGGCGAGCGACATGGCCGCCGGATCAATTCTTACTCCGCCCTTGGCGCCGCCGTAGGGCAGGTTGAGGGCCGCGCACTTGACGGTCATCCAGCCCGACAGGGCCATCACTTCGTTAAGCGTGACATCCGGGTGGTAGCGCACACCACCCTTGCCCGGACCGCGCGAGACATTGTGCTGGACGCGATAGCCTTCGAAATTCGCCAAGGTGCCATCGTCGCGGCGAATCGGCACGTCGACAATCAGAATGCGTTTGGGGTGCTTGAGGGTTTCCACCCAGTATTCGAGCTTGCCGAGGTGGGGTGTTACCCGGTTGATCTGTTCGATGAAGCTGGCCCAGGGTTGCGGCCGGGCGGGATCGAGATATGACAGTACTTCCATAGTCCACTCTCCTTATTGTTATTTATTACTTCGCCTCTTTGTCAGAGTGGAAGTATCTGGGAACAACAATGATTTGTTTATGACAAAACATTGTTGCAACAAAATGGATACGCGATCGATTGCCAGAACAGCTCACGAGTTCGGCAACAAAACGTGTGGTTTCGATGGTGGTCGAATCTGCGAGGTGAGGCGCGACTCTTCCTCAATTCGGCTTCCGGTTTTTACCCGGGCTTCTGCAAAAATCGGTGCTGGCGGTACGGCGAGCGTCTGCCCTTGATAGACATTGTTAAAGCCCCCTAAGCATTGATTGCAGACTCTGTAGTTTAACATGCGTGAAAGTCGGGGCTGGCGGGACGGCGTTTCGCGCGCCTCAGAACGCCATGTAGCGGCCGGGTTTGTGGTTGACCGCCAGCGCGAAGTTGAGCAGTACCGCGCCGAGTACCGACGCCGCCAGTATCAGTGGCGGGACGAGCAGCGTGCCGGCCAGCAGGATGGCGACATCCAGACCCATCTGCAACTTTCCGGCGCTCCAGTTGAAGCGTTCCTGCAGATACAACACCAGCACGTTGAAGCCACCAAGACTGGCGCGATGGCGGAATAAGATCAGCATGCCGACACCCATCAACAACCCGCCGGCAAGGCCGGCAAAGAACGGGTCGATGTGGGCAATGTCGAGAACGAGCGGCAGGGTTTCGGTCAGCAGCGCAACGATGAATACGGTGGCCAGCGTTTTCAGGGTGAACTCCAGCCCCATGCGTTTTACCCCAAGCCAGTAAAACGGGATGTTGATGAGGAACAGCGTCAGGCCGAAGTTTGCTTCGGTGCTGTAATGGATCAGGAAGGTCAGGCCGACGGCGCCGCCGGTCAGCAGGCCGGCCTGCTTGATGAAGGTCAGGCCGACGGCAACCACCAGCGCCCCGGTGAGGATGCCCTGGATATCGTCGAAATGGCTGTGCTTGGCAGGCGCGGCAGACATCGATCAGCCTCTGGCACCGTTATCTTCAATTGATCCCATCAGTTCCACCGTGTGACGTGCCAGCATCCATTCCTCATTGGTGGGCAACACCAGCGCGGTAGCGCGGCTTTGCGCGGTAGATATCCGCGTTGCATCGGCTGCGTTGGCGGCAACATCGAACTCGACACCCAGCCAGCCCAGTTGCTGGCAGACCGCTGCACGCACCGGGGCGGCGCGCTCGCCGATGCCACCGGTAAACACCAGCGCATCCAGTCCGCCGATGGCGGCAGCCAACGAACCGATTTCGCGCACGATGCGGTAACAGAACAGATCGACGGCTTCTTTTGCCTCAGGTTTGTCGGAGGCCAGCAGTACGCGCATGTCCTGGCTGATGCCAGAAACGCCGAGCAGCCCAGATTCCTTGTAGAGCAGGTTGGTCAGGGACTTGGCATCCATACCATCGTAATCCATCAGATAGAGCAGCACGCCAGGGTCGATGGCGCCGCTGCGCGTGCCCATCATCAGGCCTTCGACGGCGGTGAAACCCATCGTTGTCGCCTGGCTCTTCAGGCCGACCATCGCACACATCGAGGCGCCGTTGCCCAGATGCGCAACAATGACGCGGCCATTGGCTTGCTCCGGCGGCAAATGTTGTGGCAATACGTCGGCAATGTATTCATAGGAAAGGCCATGAAAGCCATAACGCCGCACGCCTTGCGCAGTGATGCGGCGCGGCAGTGCAAACAGTTGTGCGATGGTCGGCTGACTGCGGTGAAAGGCGGTGTCGAAGCAGGCAATTTGCGGCACCCCCGGCAGGGCGTCACGCATCGCTTCCACGCCGGCCAGATTGTGCGGCTGGTGCAATGGGGCAAGCGGAATGAAGGCCTTGAGCTTGGCGACGGTGGCGTCGTCGAGCAGGATGGGCTGGGAATATTCCTGTCCCCCATGCACGACACGGTGGCCGACGCCGACAATCTTCCAGCTGGTTTCGTATTGCCGCAGCCAGTGCACCAGATGGTCGATTGCCGCGCGATGCGGCTGGTCGCCAGTCAGGGCAAGTTCGCTGTCGTCAAGCGTGCCCCCGGCCTTGTCCTTGGCCTTGATATGGGCGCCGCTGGCGGTGCCGATACCGTCGATCTGGCCAACTATTTCGGGCTGAGCGGGAACCGGATGCCCGCAGCGAAACAGCGCGAATTTTATCGATGAAGAACCGGCGTTGAGGGTCAGTAGAGCGCCGTTCATGGCGATACGTTGTCGCGGCGGGCGTGGGCCATCACCACGGCGATGGCGGTGGATGCCATGCGGGTGCGGGCGGAATCGGCGCGGCTGGTCAGCACGATCGGCACCCGCGCGCCCAGCACGATGCCGGCGGAGAGCGCATCGGCGAGATATTCGAGCTGCTTGGCCAGCATGTTGCCCGATTCGATGTCAGGCACCAGCAGGATATCGGCCTGGCCGGCGACCACCGACTTGATGCCCTTGGTGCGCGCGGCGACCAGCGAGATGGCGTTGTCGAGGGCCAGCGGGCCGTCGAGCAGGCCACCCCTGATCTGGCCGCGATCGGCCATCTTGCACAGGGCGGCGGCATCGAGCGTCGCCTGCATTTTCGGGTTGACGTGTTCGATGGCGGCAAGTATCGCCACCTTGGGTTCGACGATGTGCAGCATCAGCGCCAGGTCGATGGCGTTCTGCACGATGTCGACCTTGGTGACCAGATCGGGCGCCACATTGACGGCGGCATCGGTGATCAGGAGCGGCCGCGGATAAGTCGGCACATCCATCACGAACACATGGCTGATGCGGCGTTCGGTGCGCAGACCGGTGGCCTGATCCACCACTTCGCTCATCAGTTCGTCGGTGTGCAGACTGCCTTTCATCAGCGCTTCGACCACGCCTTCGCGTGCCAGGGCGACGCCCGATTCGGCGGCGGCGTGGCTGTGCGGCACATTGAGGAACTGGCAACCGGATAGATCGAGGTGCATTTCCTCGGCCAGCGCGCGAATCTTGTCCTCCGGCCCGACCAGGGTCGGGTCGATCAGGCCGCGGTCGCGCGCGAGCAGGGCGCCCTTCAGCGATTCGGGGTCGCAGGGATGAATCACCGCCATTGAGATGGGCGACAGGCCGCGCGTGATCTCCAGCAGGTGCTCGTAGCGCGAGGTGCGGGTGGCCGACAGTTTGATTTCAGGCAGGGTCGCCTTGGGCCGCTTGATCTTCTCCAGCGGCGCGATCACCTCGGCGGTGCCGTAGAGGACCCGGATATTGTCCTGGTTGGTGCCGTTGCAGTCGAAGATGATGTGATGATTGTGGTCGAACTTGCGCTGGCAGGTGATTGTGACGGTGAGCGTATCGCCCACCCGTACCGAACGTTCGAAGCGCAGGCTCTGGTCGAAATAGATGGTGCCGGGGCCGGGAAACTGCGTGCCCAGCACGTTGGAAAACAGCATGCCGCCCCACATGCCATGTGCCACCACCTCGCGAAACTCTGACGAGCGCGCATATTCCGGGTCGACGTGGGTCGGATTCATGTCGCCGGAGATGATGGCGAACATCTGGATATCCTCGGGGCGCAAGGTGCGCACCAGCGTTGCGACATCGCCGACCTGAATTTCGTCGTAGGTGCGGTTTTCGATGGTTTCGATCAGGCTGGGCTTGTTCATGGGTGGGTTCCTATGTCCGGCCGGAGCCGGCGATCGTCAGCGGGGAGTTTAAGCCCAGATGCGGCAGTTCACCATGGCGCAGCGGCGAAAGTGCTGGCTGCGCAGTTCCGGGCCGGTGCCTGGCGACTCAGTGGCCCTTGAGCGCAAAAATGCCCGGCGCGTTGCGCCAATAGCCCTTGTAGTCCATGCCGCAGCCAAACAGGAAGCGGTCTTCGATTTCCATGCCGGTAAAGTCGGCGCGCATGCCAGGTATTGCCTTGCGTTCGTGCCGCTTGTGCACGAGCACGGCGGTCAGTACCTCGCGGGCGCCTTCCTGGCGCAGGTTCTCGCAGATCGCGACAAGCGTGTGGCCTTCGTCGAGGATGTCGTCGATGACCAGCACCGTACGGTCGTGCAGGTCTTGCGTCGGCCGCACGCGCCAGTCGAGCAGGTTGCCATTCAGGGTATGACCGTAACGGGTGGCATGCAGGTAGGCGGTTTCCAGCGGAAAGTTGAGCCGCGCGATCAGTTGGCCGGCAACGATCAGGCCGCCATTCATCACCGTGTAGATGAGCGGATTGCTGTCCTGCAGGCGGGCAGTGATGTCGTTGGCCAGGTGGTCGAGGGCAACGTCGACGTCTGACTGCGTCGCCAGACAATCCGCCTCGGCGTAGGCGCGCTTGATTTCTTCGAGAACGGATGGGTTCATGGCGGGGTCTAGTAAGTCAGGACGGAAAAGAAGGGCAGTCTGGCATCGGCAATTCGCCGCGAGCCACCGAGCGCCGGCAGGTCGATCACCGCAGCGGTTTCGACGAGGTGCGCGCCCAGCCGCTCCATCAGGCGGGCGGCAGCGATCATCGTGCCGCCGGTGGCGACCAGATCGTCGATCACCAGCACGCGTTCGCCGGGACTGGCCGCGTCGGTATGCACCTCGACGGTGGCCTGTCCGTATTCCAATGTGTAGGACTCGGCCACGGTGTCGAAGGGCAGTTTGCCCTGCTTGCGCACCGGCACGAAGCCGACGCCAAGATGGTGTGCCAGTGCCGCGCCGAGGATGAAGCCGCGCGCGTCGATGCCGGCGATGGCATCGAGCCGTTCAGCGCCGTAACGGTCGGCAAAAATGTCGATCAGTGCCCGGAACGCCGGGCCGTTGCGCAACAGTGGCGTGATGTCGCGGAACTGTACGCCGGGCAGCGGCCAGTTGGCTATGGTGCGGATGTGCTGGGCCAGGTCGGCGGCGGGGATAGGCATGGTGAGGGCTTAGCCGAGGTAGGCAAACTTGAAGATAAATACTCCGGCAATCACCGCGACGGCGGGCGACAGTTCGCGATATCGGCCGGTCAACAGCTTCAGTGCCGCATAGGATATGAAGCCGAAGGCGATGCCGTGGGCGATCGAGAAGGTGAACGGCATGGTGATGGCCGTGATCACGGCAGGAGCCGCTTCGGTCAGGTCGTCCCAGTCGATTTCCGCCAGACCGCGGATCATCAGCACGGCAACGTAGCACAGCGCCGGTGCCGTGGCATAGGCCGGCACGGCCGCCGCCAGTGGCGAAAACACCAGCGCGGCAAGAAACAGCAGGGCGACGACCACGGCGGTGAGGCCAGTGCGACCACCGACGGCGGTGCCGGCTGCGGATTCGATGTAGGCGGTGGCCGATGAAGTGCCAAGCCCGGCACCGGCGACGATGGCCGTCGAATCGGCGAGCAGGGCTTTTTTCAGGCGCGGCAGGCGACCGTCCTTGTCGAGCAGACCGGCACGATGGGCTACGCCGATCAAGGTTCCCGAGGCATCGAACAGTTCGACCAGAAAGAAGGTCATGATTACCGACAAAAGGCCCATGTTGAGCGCGCCGACAATGTCGAGCTGCATGAAGGTGGGCGCCAGCGACGGCGGCATGGCGACGATGCCGGTGAAGGGGGAGAGGCCCATGGCCACCGAAACCCCGGTAACGGAAAGGATGCCGATGATGATCGCGCCCGGCACCTTGCGCTGTTCCAGTGCGACGATCAGGATGAAGCCGGCCACCGCCAGCAGCACGCCCGGCTGATGCAGGTCGCCCAGCGTCACCAGCGTGGCCTGATGGCCGGTGATCAGGCCGGCGTTCTTCAGGCCGATGATCGCCAGGAACAGGCCGATGCCGGCGGAAATGGCGAATTTCAGCGAGCGCGGAATCGCATTGACGATCCATTCACGCAGGCGGAACAGGCTGACCAGAACGAACAGCACGCCGGAGATGAATACGGCGCCGAGCGCCTGCTGCCAGGTGAAGCCCATGCCGCCGACGACGGCGAAGGCGAAGTAGGCATTGAGCCCCATACCGGGCGCCACGGCAATCGGATAGTTGGCGTAGAGCCCCATGATCAGGGAGCCGATGGCCGCGGCGAGGCAGGTGGCGACAAACACGGCGTCCCTGGGCATGCCGGCGGCCGCGAGGATGTCCGGGTTGACGAAGATGATGTAAGCCATCGTCAGGAAGGTCGTCAGACCGGCAAGAACCTCGGTGCGCACCGTGGTGCCGTGCGCGGCAAGCTGGAAATAACGTTCCAACATGGCATCTGCCCTCTAGGGAAAGGCGCGAATTGTAAGAGGAAACCCCTTTTCCGTGCGATGTAAGGCGGCGTCGCCGTAGCGCCAGCGCCGACTTTATGGCCCGCGAGCCGTCTTGCCTCATTGGGCAAGGTGAAGCGGATCTTCGACAGCACTCGGCTTCGGCTCTTGAAATACCCGGGCTAGACCGAATGGTGTTTCACGAATCTGTTCCACGCATCACGTCAAATTCTGGCTCGGAGATTCGTGGTCTGCTATTTACCAAACCGTTCGATGCGTTGGGCGCGGATGTCTGGTGGCCATTGGCTCTCGATATAGAGCAATACGCGCTGAATCTGCCTGTCTGACAGCTTGCCGCCAAACGCCGGCATGTCGGAAACATAGCCTTGCGGAGCATGCGGCGGCACCATGCCCAGCTTGGTTATTGCCAACAGTAGCTCCATCGGATGATGCCATGTATGACCGGTAGCATCGTGAGGCGGCGCCGGCAGTTTACCGTCGGGGCGAGGCGTGCGCCATTCCGGTTGTCCTTCAAGCTTGTTCCCGTGACATGTTGCACATTCGGCCCGATAGATCGCTTCGCCTTCCATCACGGCTAGCGCGTCGGGGCCATCTGCACCACCACTGCACCCGGCAATGGACACCATCAACACCGTTGACCACCACCATTTCATTGTCATCACAGTTTCATTCAATTTTCATTAACTCAGGTTTTTAAACGCCCGGCGTTAGCGTGCGCAGTGATGCTACCGTTGCTGTTGATTATCCGGGGTGCTGCTCGACGGGGGTTTTTGCTGTTGCCGTCGCGCCTTCTTGGTGTCCATAATTATCTTTGCCGCGGCAACCAGATTCACCAGTGCTACAGCTATCGCCGGCCAGATGGGTAGTTCCTGGCCAGTCATCGAACCGTAGGCGAGCAAGCCACCGAGCACCAGGCCAGCAATCAATAGTGTTATGACCGCGCCGTTGAGGAAACCATCTTGCTTGAAATTCAATTCACATCTCCCTTGAAAAAAATATCGGTAAATAGGCAACCCGGGCGCAGCTTGCCTCAGCTGTTGGTTTTCAGCGCCAACGTGAAGGGGTGGCTGCTGAGTTGGTAACCCTTGCGCAGATAGAGGCGATGCGCAACGTGCGGCGCATCGCCCGAGTCCAAATGTACCTCATGAACCGGCGGAAAACAGGCTTCGATTTCCGCGTCGGTATTGGCAATGAAAATTTCGCAAGCCATTGAGTCAGCCGCTATTTATTGTTCGCAAAGAAGGCATCGTAGGCGGCAACCGAAAAGCCTTGCACGCGTTGCGTGCCGGCAGTCAGCAGCGGCACGCCTTTCCCGCCGCCGACCTGGGCGAAGGTGGCCAGGCCGTCCTTCGTGTCAATGTCCACTTCCCGATAAGGAATCCGTTTGTCCGCCAGATAGGTCTTGGCCTTCTGGCAATAACCGCACCACGCTGCCGAGTACAGGACGACGCCGTCCGTCGGTGCCGCTACTGTTTTCGCGGACTTCATGCGTTCAAGCTGCTCGGCAGCCGCTGGGGGCAATGACGTACTCGGACCAACTTCGAACGTCTTGGTCATCAAGACTTGCCCTAGTCGCGGCGGCTGGTCGCTGTATGAGATCTTGCCATCCGGGCCCACCGACTTGTACAAGGTGCCGGCCAGCACCAACATGCTGGCCAGGGCGCAGGCAACGAAAACAAGGATGCGTGTCATGGGCGAGGTCTTATGTGCCGGGTCGTGGCAGCGCAGGGTTGGTCACAAAGATTGGAGGTCAGCACACAATTCACTCGCAGGCAGCACCTTGGCAAACAGGCCGTTCAGCGCAGCAAGATATGCGGCCTGAACACTCGCGGCCGGCACCTCGACGCCGTTGAACGACAAGGCCCTGGTGGCGCAAGCGTCGTGCGCCAGGGCGCAGCTAAAACCAAGGTCGGCGGCGGCGCGGGTCGTTGTGTCGATGCACATGTGGGTCATCATGCCGGCAATGACCAGCCGGGAAATTCCGGCACCACGTAAGTGTTCCAGCAGTGGCGTTTCCCGAAAGCTGTTGGGAAAGTGCTTCTGGAATACCGGTTCGCCGCTGGCCGGCCGCACGGATTCGTGGATCTCCGCCCCGCGAGTGTCGGGCAGAAAGAACGTTGCACCCGGGCGCGCGGCAAGGTGCTGAATGTGTATGACGGGAAGGGCTTTCTGGCGAAAGGCTGCCAATAGCTTGGTGGCTTGAGTGGACGCTGCGCTTGCCCCAACGACCTCCATTGCGCCGCTTGGGAAATAGTCGTTCTGGATGTCAATCAGCAGGAGGGCGGTGGTCATGGCGAGTTCCAACGTTTTGAATCAAGAAAGTCGGCGCTGGTGGGACGGCGCATTGACATTTAATTGACCCATTATTTAACCTAAATCAGAATCTCAGCCTTCCTCAAAGTAGTCAGAATCAACTCGCTTCACAATGTATGACGCGGAGATTGAAACGCCAACATCGAAGTCAGTCATTAGACTGGCTAATTGTTTTCCATCAATGAGGACGACCTTCGTGTCGATTCTGGATGCGTAGTCGACTGCCTCGGTGGTGTATGCCGAAGTTGTGATGAAGACTCCCTTTTTCGCTCGTTGCCCCTGAAGCGCGCCTACGAATTTCTGAATTTCGGGCCGACCGACCGATCCTTGCCAACGCTTGGCTTGGATAAAGATAGTGTCTAGGCCGAGACGATCTTCCTTGATGATTCCGTCGATCCCACCGTCGCCGGTCTGACCGATTCGTTCACCAGCGTCCTTGCGAGAACCGCCATAGCCCATCTTGACCAAAAGTTCGACGACGAGTTGCTCAAAGAATGATGGCGAACAGGACAGAATTCTCGACAGTAGTTCTTGTGCAAGTTGTTCTCGCAAACCTTGATGTGCGAGTTCAATCGCTTCTTCGGGCGTAGTTCTCGACGCTGGAATCTCAGACGCGGCTGCAGGTCCGTTCTCTGGCTTTGACGCATCCCGGAATTCGATGAACTCGGCGAACTGCTCCAAGTATTTGACGTCTATTCGAGCAGGGCAGGATGCCAGCGACTTCGTCCCTCTGTCGGTGATTTTGAATACGCCTCGCTTCGGTGCCTCTATCAGCCCAGCCTTTTTCAGATAGGTCCGCGCCCAACCAATACGGTTCTTAAAGATGCCTTGTTGCCCACTTGGAAGAAGCTCTGCCCGCTCGCTCGGTGTCAGATTGAAATGGTCAGCAAGAGCTTCCTCGGCTTCCCTCAATGTGTGGTCATTCCCATCGCTCAAGAAGTTCATGAAAGGAAGCATGCATGATTGGTAGTCAGGAATAGGCATGGTCAGGGGAAATTAAGAGAGGGTGAACTATTCCAAAGAATCCATATTCGCATCAGTGCCGAAGCATTGCAGCATTCAAGCCGAAATGCAATATGTCATGGGCAATAATGCGCCGTCCCGCCAACGCCGACTTTTAGCGCTGTAGCGGGTTCTGGCGGTGGAACGACGCAAGGGTTCATGTGACAAGCCCGGTGCGCAGGCTGCAATCCAGGCATTACGCGTTTGTTCCCCCCGCGCGGCTAAGGGCGCGCAGCCCTTCCAGTGCGAGGGCGACTATCGGGTTGTCGCTATCTTTCGCATAGACCATGTAGGTCGGGTGCGGGAAGCGCGGCGCACCGGCTACCGGATGGAGCCGACCGGCGGCGACCAGCGGTTCGGCCATGCGTGCGGGCAGGTAGCAGGCACCGCCGTTGGCCAGCATCAGTTGCACGCCCAGCCAGCCGATGTTCACGACCTGCGGCGGTGGCTCGATGTCGGGGTAGCTCTGTGTGTGCTGGATGTCGAAGGCCGGCCCCCATTCCACGTAGATGTAGTCGTCGCCCGGCTGGACGTCGCCGGGCCGGCTGCTCACCAGCATCAGCGTCTCGTCGAACAGGTGCTCGACCACCAGCCCGGGGCTGTGGCTCGGGCTGTACATCAGGCCAATGTCGAGCGAGCCTTCGATCAGCCGCCGCATCAGATCTTCCTCGAAGCCGATCTCGCCGCGCACCGCCACGTCCGCCGCCCGCGCGCGCAGCCAGAGCACCCAGGCCGGCATCAGCCCTTCCCAAAGCGCGATGCGTCCGCCAATGCGCAGGTTGGCGCGATAGCGGCTCGGCAGGCCGACGTGGTGGCGCGCCTGCTCGGCTGTCAGCACCAGCCGCTTGGCGTATTCGGTATAGCGCCGCCCGCCCACCGTGAGCGTGGCGCCGGAACGGTTGCGCACGAACAGTCGCACGCCGAGTTCTTCTTCCAGCCGCTGGATGCGCGCACTGACCGTCGACTGCGTGAGGTGCAAGCGCTGCGCTGCTTCGATGAAGCTGCCGTGCGCGGCGATGGCAAGAAAGGTGCGTGCCTGATTGATGTCCATGGTTCGAGCCTTTATATCGACAATTACGATATGTACTACAAAATAATATCGCTTGACCGGTATTTATAGCCTTCGCTAAGCTTCACTGCAAGCTGAATTCCAGCACCAAGCAGAGAGAGGAGATCAACCATGACTACCGCAATCGAAGCCACGCGCGACCCCGAAGGCTATCTGACCGACCCGGAAACCTGGGACGAAAGCCTCGCCCGCCAACTGGCCGCCGAGGAGAAACTGGAACTGGCCGAGCCCTACTGGCCGATTCTCCGTTTCATGCGTGATTACTGGCGCGAGCACCAGGTCGCGCCGGACGTCCGCCACGTCGTCGGTTTTCTTGCCGACGACCGCAGCATGGACAAGCGGGCCGCCAAGGACCGGCTGTTCAGCCTTTTCCCCTACGGCTACGTCAAGCAGGCCTGCAAGATCGCCGGCATGATGCGGCCGCGGGGGTGGAGCTCCGGCTGAAAACAGAGCAGGCCGGCCCAAGTCCTGCGGGGATGTCCTGCGGTGACGTCGATGTTTAGTGCGGCAGCGGGTCCTGGCGGTAGAACAGGCGCAACTGTTCATAGACGGCCGGATAGGCATCGCGCAGCAGCTCGGGCGCTTCGAAGAAGACTTCGCTGCTGACGGCGAAGAATTCGCCGGGATGTTCGGCGGCGTAGGGGTCGATGGGGGTTTCTTCGCCTGCGTCGACACGTCGGCACAGGTCTTGGTAGGCGGGCGCGAGGGCGGCGATCCATGCGCCACGCGTCATGTTGTCGTGCAGGGCGGGCATGCCGTCGACTTCGCCATTGCTCATGTCGATCTTGTGGGCGAATTCGTGGATGACGATGCTGACGTCGCCGATCTCGTTGAGGTTGTCGAACCACGAGATCAGCACCGGGCCGCCTTCCCAGGCTTCGCCGAGCACGGCGTCGTCGTATTCATGCACGACGCCGTCGGCGTCGACCACCTGGCGCGGGATGAGGAAGTCGCCGGGGTAGATGATGATGCTCACCCAGCCACGATACCAGTCGAGGCCGAGGTTGAGGATCGGCAGGCAGGCCTGCAGGGCGATGGAAATCTGCAGCGCGGCGGTCAGTTCCAGGCCCTGCGCGCCGTCCCATTCCTTGGTGGCGATGAACTGGCGGGCCAGTTCGCGCAGGCGATTGCGTTCGTCGTCGCTCAGTCGGTCGAGGAAGGGCAGGGCGTATTCGGCCGCCTGCCATTGTTCCGTGCTGATGGCGATTTTTGCCGCGGCGCGTTGCCGCCGCCAGGCCCGGAAGGCTTCGATCATGCCAGCCGTCGTTTCAGCGTGGTGAGGAAGATGCCGCCGAAGATCAGCGCGATGCCGATGAAATGAAAACTCATCAGCCGTTCGTCGAGAAACACGGCGGCGAGCACGATGCCGAAGGCGGGCATGAGGTGGATGAACAACCCGGCCTGCGCGGCGCCGACCTGCTCGACGCCCTTGTTCCAGAAGATGAAGCCGAGAAAGGCGGGAAAGATGCCGGCGTAGGCGAGCGTCAGCCAGGCGCCTGTCGAGGGGGTGATCTGGCGCATGGTGAAATGTTCGAGCAGATAAAAGGGCAGCGTCGCCAGCACGCCGATCAGGGCGATGGCGAACAGGAAGGCCAGCGGGTGCGCGGCCGGGCGGTGCGGCAGTAGCAGAGTGTAAGTTGCCCAGGCGAAGACGGAAAGCAGGATCCAGATGTCGCCGATGTTGAGGCTCAGCGCGAGCAGGGTGCTCAGGTCGCCGCGCGCGACGATCGCCACCACGCCGATGAACGACATGACGATGCCTACCGTCTCGATGCGTCGCAGGCGCTTGCCCTGGAACAGCCAGGCCAGCAGGACGATGACGATGGGGATGAAGGAGTTGAGCAGCAGGCCATTGATCGCCTCGGTCTGCTGCAGGCCGATGTAGGTCAGCGCGTTATACAGGCAAGTGCCGAGGATGCCGAAGAGCAACAGCCAGCGCCAGCCAGCAAGGAGAATTGCCCGGTCGCGCTTGAGATACGGCCAGGCCAACGGCAGCAGGCAGGCCAGCGCGATCACCCAGCGCCAGAACGACAATGCGACCGGCGGCACTTCGTCGCGCATGCCGCGCCCGACAATCCAGTTGCCGGCCCAGAACAGGTTGGTCAGCGTGAGCAGCAGGTAGGGTGAAACGCGGAGGTTCATGGCGTGCAATGTATAACGGGAACCCTGGACGCGGGTTCCCGTTTGGTTCAACAGCGCCGTACTGCCAGCGCCGACTTTTCACAAAAGAACGTAGCGTTTGCGCCGGGCCGCCCCAAGCAAACGCGGCACGCGCCGAAGGCGCAATCCGCACAGAAGGTCGAGCGGAGCGCCCAGTGATATTCGAGCGAAGCGAGCCGTTTCGAACCCCCCGCGAGGGGGGCGAAGGGGGCCGGGTATTTACTCGACTTTGGCCTTGGCGCGCAGCTCGAGGATGTGCTTCTCGACAGCGCGCTGGCGCATGCCCTGAGTGAGCTGCGGCTTGACTTCGTCAAGTCCGGGCGCATTCAGTTCGCGCACGTCGTCAAGCTGAATGACATGCCAGCCGAAATTGCTCTGGACGGGGGCTTCGGTGTATTTGCCCTTTTCGAGTTTCACCAGAGCGGCCGAGAAAGCGGGGACGTAAGTTGCCTTGTTGGCCCAACCGAGGTCGCCACCCCGATCCTTGGAGCCGGGGTCTTTCGAGGCCTTGGCCAGATCCTCGAATTTTTCGCCCTTCTTGAGCTTGTCGACGATGCTCATCGCCTCGGTTTCTTGCTCGACCAGGATATGGCGGGCTTTGTATTCCTTTTCGCCAAGCGTGGCGCGAATGCCGTCATATTCCTTTTGCAGGTCGGCGTCGGAAAACTTCAGGCTGGTGGCGAAGTCGTTGAGATAGGCGCCGATCAGCACACCCTGGCGGGCGAGTTCAAGCTGGTTCAGCACTTCAGGCTTCTTCATGACGCCTTTTTTGACGGCCTCCTGCGACAGGATTTCGCGGCGGACCAGTTCTTCGCGCACGGCGGCCTGCAGTTCGGGGGTGTTGGCCTGGCCTTGTGCAATCTGGCCGGCGAGCAGCAGGTCGGCGCGGCTGGCGGGAATCGCCTTGCCATTGACCGTGGCGACCGTCTTGGCGGTGGCTTGGGCGTAGGCAGGGGCAATGGTAACGGTAGCGGTAAGGGCAAACAGGGAGGCGGCGAGTAGGGCGCGTTTCATGATTTTCCTGATTTGAAGGTGGGGTTGGGATTCAGGCTTGCATCTCTTCGGGTGTCCTGGCGGTGATGCTCAGGGCATGGATGCCATTCTGCATTAAATCGCCAGCGGCATCATACACCAGGCGATGGCGCTGCATGGTGCCAAGCCCGGCGAAGCGCGCGGCAACAATGCTGACCACATAGTGGCCGCCGCTTTTGGCGCCGGCATGGCCGGCATGGCGGGCGCTGTCGTCGCGGATGTCGAGTTGCACGGGGGCGAGCTGTTCCAGCTTTTCCCGCAGGTAATCTACCGTGCTCATACCGGCAGCACCTTCTTGAAGGGCTTGACGGTGACCCGCGCATAGACGCCGGCCGCAACGTAGGGATCGGCGTCCGCCCAGGTGCGTGCTTCTTCGAGCGAGGCGAATTCGGCGACGATCAGGCTGCCGGTAAATCCGGCCGGGCCGGGGTCCGGACTGTCGATGGCCGGACAGGGCCCGGCGAGAATCAGCCGCCCGGTGGCCAGCAGGGCCTGCAGGCGCTCCAGATGGGCGGCGCGGGCGGCAAGGCGCTTGTCCAGCGTGCCGGGGGTGTCTTCACCTTGAATGATATAAAGCATCTATGTCTCCGTAGGGCCGCCCCAAGGAGGCATACGCCCCCAGTCACCGCTTCGGGTGATTTCATGGGGGCAGCGAGCAGGGTTTGCGAGCGTGGGGGCCATTTATGCGGATTCCTTTTCTTCGATAAATCTTGACAGCATCAGCCCTTGGGCAAAGATAAAGGTGAATGTCAGACCGGTGGCACCAAACAGCTTGAAGTTGACCCAGTCGGCCTCGCTGTAATTGAAGGCCACATAAAGGTTGAGCACGCCCATGGCAACAAAGAAAGCCACCCAGGCCATATTGAGGCGTCCCCACAAGAGGTCGGGCATGGTGATTTTGTTCGCCAGCATGGCCCGGAGCAGATTCTTCCTGAAAAACAGGGCGGAACCCAGCAAGGTGCCCGCGAACAGCCAATAGAGGACCGTGGGCTTCCACTTGATGTAGGTCGGATCGTGCAGGAGCAGGGTGATGCCACCAAACACGCTGATGAGCCCGAAGCCGGCCCAGAGCATCTTGTCCACCTTGCCATGGCGGAAATAGGCCCAAGCGACCTGACCCGCGGTTGCCAGAATGGCAACCGTGGTGGCGGTATAGATGTCGGCCAGCTTGTAGGCGACAAAAAACAGGATGACCGGAAACAGGTCGAAGAAGAATTTCATGATGAGGAAGTTTACCTGCGTTCCAGCTTGAGCGAAACTGAGTTGATGCAGTAACGCAGCCCGGTCGGGCGTGGGCCATCGGGAAAAACATGGCCAAGGTGGGCGCCGCACTGGCTGCACATCACTTCGGTGCGGCGCATGTGAAGGCTCGCGTCCTCTGCTTCGGCGACGTTTGCCGCGACTTTCGGCTGCGTGAAGCTTGGCCAGCCGCAGCCGGCATCGAACTTGTCGGCGGCGTCGAACAGCGGTGCGCCGCAGCAGACGCAGACATAAGCGCCGGGATCGGCGCAATTCCAGTATTCACCGGTAAACGGTCGTTCGGTACCCTTGGTGCGGGCGACGCGGAACTGCTCGGGCGTCAGGCGTGCCTGCCATTCGGCAGCGCTGATCTGGCGGGCGTTTTTGGGTTGACTGTCCTTATAATCGTCGCTCATTTTGGGTCTGGGTGTTGGTGATGCGTATCGTAGTGCTTGGGGCGGGTTTGACCGGTGTGACCTCGGCTTGGTTCCTTGCCGCAGATGGACACGAGCTTACCGTAATTGATCGCCAGCCCGGTCCGGCGCTTGAAACCAGCTTCGCCAACGGCGGCCAGATTTCCACCAGCCATGCCGAACCCTGGGCCAACCCGGCCGCGCCGCTCAAGGTGCTGAAATGGCTGGGACGTGAAGATGCGCCCCTGCTGTGGCGTTTTTCAGCCGACCCGGCGCAATGGGCGTGGGGGCTGCGCTTCCTGCGCGAATGCTGCCCGGAGCGCACCCGCGCCAACATTCGCGCGATCCTCGCGCTGGCGCTCGACAGCCGCACGCGCCTGAAGGCGCTGCGCCACGAACTGGCGCTTGAATATTCCTGCCTGGAACGCGGCATCCTGCATTTCTATACCGATCCGGCAGAATTCGCCCGCGCCTTGCCGCAGGCTGCGCTGATGCGCGAGTTCGGCTGTGAGCGCGTCGTCAAGTCGGCGGCGGAATGCCTGGGCATCGAGCCGGCGCTGGCCCACGCCGCCGCGCCGATTGTCGGCGGCACGTTTACGGCAGATGACGAGTCGGGCGATGCGCAACTGTTCACTGCGGCGCTGGCCGACCACTGCACGGCACGCGGGGTGCAGTTCCGATACAACACCACGCTGGCCGGGCTGGAAACCGCCGGGGGGCAGGTGGCCGCCGTGCGGCTCGCCAATGGCGACCGGCTGACCGCTGACGCTTACGTCGTCGCACTGGGCAGTTATTCAACGCTGCTGATGCGGCAGGTAGGCATCGGCATTCCCGTCTATCCGGCCAAGGGCTACTCGATCAGCGTGCCGCTGCAAGCGGGGGCGCTGGCCAGCGAAGTCAGCCTGATCGACGACGAAGTGAAGATGGTTTACTCGCGACTGGGCGACCGCCTGCGGGTGGCGGGTACGGCAGAATTTTCCGGCTACGATACCAGCCTGAATGCCACGCGGATCGATGCCCTGGTGCGGCGCACGCGGCAGATGTTTCCCCAGCTGGAATTCAGCGCTGCCGCCATCGAGCCATGGGCCGGACTGCGCCCCTCCACTCCCAGCAATGTGCCGATCATCGGGCCGACCGCCCTGCAGAACCTTTACCTGAATACCGGCCATGGTACGCTGGGCTGGACCATGGCCGTCGGTTCCGGCCGGCTGCTCGCCGACCAACTGGCGGGTCGGGTACCGGAAATCGATCCACGGCCCTATCTGCCTTCAAAGTAGCGCCCCGTGCTGCCTGGCAGCCGACCATTCGATTGGATTTCATATGCACGAACTTGTTCAGGACTATTACGGACGCCAACTGCAACACACCGGCGATCTCAAGACCAGCGCCTGCTGCGACATCGATCAGGTGCCGGACTGGCTGAAGCCGCTGCTGGCGCGCATCCACCCGGAAGTGCTGTCTCGTTATTACGGCTGCGGCCTCGTCTGCCCGCCGCTATTGGAAGGTTGCCGGGTGCTCGATCTGGGCAGCGGGTCGGGGCGGGATGTCTACGCGCTGGCGCAACTGGTGGGTGCCAGCGGTGAGGTCGTCGGCGTGGATATGACCGCCGAACAGTTGGAGGTCGCCAACCGGCATGGCGATTTTCATGCCGAGGCTTTCGGCTATCGCAACGTCCGTTTTTTGCAGGGCTATATCGAGCGCCTCGACGAATTGGACCTTGAGCCGGGAAGTTTCGATGTGATCGTGTCGAACTGCGTGATCAACCTGTCGCCCGACAAGGATGCCGTGCTGCGCGGCGTGCATCGACTGCTCAAGCAGGGCGGGGAATTCTATTTTTCCGACGTGTACGCCGATCGCCGCGTGCCGGAAGCCGTGCGCAACGATCCGGTGCTGTATGGGGAATGCCTCGGCGGGGCGCTGTACTGGAACGATTTTGAGCGCCTGGCCCACCGCCAGGGTTTTACCGACCCACGCCTGGTCGCCGATCGGCCGCTGGAGGTGACGGAACCGGAACTGGCGAGACGTACCGGCAATCTGCGCTTTTTTTCGGCGACCTATCGGCTCTTCAAGCTCGACGCACTGGAAACAGCTTGCGAAGATTATGGGCAGGCGGTGATCTATCGCGGCACCATCCCCAACCACCCGGACCGACTGGCCTTCGATAAGCACCATGAGATCGAGACAGGCCGGGTGTTCCAGGTGTGCGGCAATACCTGGCACATGCTGCAGGGGACGCGATTTGCCCCCCATTTCGAGTTCATTGGCGATTTCAGCCGTCACTATGGCCTGTTCGCCGGCTGCGGCAGCAGCATGCCGTTTGACGAGGTCGCAGCAGCAGGGGCGGCGGCGTCAGGCTGTTGTTGAGTGGCCCGGCCTTTATGCGGCGAGTTTTTCCCGAGGAGCCGCGCCGACTTCCCGTGAGCGCTTGGCTTCATCCAGCAGGTATCGCTGATAGTCATCCAGATCGCCGTCAAAAGGCTTGATGCCGCCCCGCGAGACCAGCCAGAACTCGTCGCACACCGAGCGCAGCAGGGCGCGGTCGTGGCTGACCAGCATGACGGTGCCCTCGAATTCGTTGAGCGCCACGCTGAGTGCCTCGCGGGTCGCCAGGTCGAGGTGGTTGGTCGGCTCGTCGAGCAGCAGCAGGTTGGGACGTTGCCAGACGATCATGCACAGCACCAGGCGCGCCTTTTCGCCGCCGCTCATGGTGCCGACGGCCTGCTTGACCATGTCGTTGCTGAAGTTGAAGGTGCCGAGGAAATTGCGCAAGTCCTGCTCCCGCGCGGCGACCCAGCCACTGCGGCCGGCGGCGATGGTTTCCTTGGCCAGTCGGGTCATGTGCTCCAGCGGGGTGTCTTGCGGGCGCAGCACGTCGAGTTCCTGCTGCGCGAAATAACCGATATTGAGTCCCTTGCCTTCGGTGATTTCGCCCTTGATGGATTCCAGTGTCCGGGCGATGGTTTTGACCAGGGTTGATTTGCCCTGACCGTTGGCCCCGAGGATGCCAATGCGTTGTCCGGCATGCACGGTTCGGTTGATGTTGCGCACGATGACAGTTGGCGGTGTGCCGGCCGGTGATTCCGGCAACGGCGGGTAGCCGATGCTTGCCTCCATCATCGACAGCATGGGGTTGGGGAGGTTGGCCGGTTCCTTGAATTCAAAGTTGAACTCGGCGTCGGCGAGGAACGGCGCGATCTTCTCCATCCGTTCCAGCGCCTTGACCCGGCTTTGCGCCTGCTTGGCCTTGCTGGCCTTGGCCTTGAAGCGGTCGATGAATTTTTGCAGGTGGGCAATTCTTTCCTGCTGCTTGGCCTGCGCCGACTGCTGCAGCGCGATCTGTTCGGCGCGCATGTCTTCAAAGGCGCTGTAGTTGCCGCCGTAGCGCAGCAGCTTGGTCTTGTCGATGTGCAGCGTGACCTGGGTCACCGCATCGAGGAATTCCCGGTCGTGGCTGATCATGATCAGGGTGCCGGTGTAGCGCTTGAGCCAGGCTTCCAGCCACACCAGTGCGTCCAGGTCGAGGTGGTTGGTCGGTTCGTCGAGCAGCAGCAATTCGGACGGACACATCAGTGCGCGCGCCAGTTGCAGGCGCATCCGCCAGCCCCCCGAGAAACTGTTGACCGGCTTGGTCAGCTCCGATGGCTTGAAGCCTAGGCCAAGTATCAGCGCCTGGGCGCGAGCTTCGGCATCGTGGGCGCCGGCGTCGTGGAGTTCCATGTAGGCGTGCGCCATGCGCATGCCATCGTCGCTGGCTTCGGCGGCGTTCACCTCAGCCTGTGCCGCCAGCAAGGTGGTATCGCCCTCGATGACGAAGTCGGTGGCGCTCTGGGTGGTTTCGGGCATGTCCTGCGCCACCTGACCCATCCGCCATTGCCTGGGGAATGAAAAGTCGCCCCCGTCTTCGTGCAGCGTGCCGTTGAGCAAGCCGAACAGGGTGGATTTGCCGGCACCGTTGCGGCCGACCAGACCCACTTTTTCGCCCGGATTGAGGGTGACGGAAGTATTGTCCAGCAATACCTTGGTACCGCGGCGGAGCGTGACGTTCTTGAGGATGATCATGGGCGCATGGGTGACAGGGGTCAATGTAGGCAAAAACAAAACGCCCCGGGAGGGGCGCGTTTGCCAGATGTTTGGCGGAGAGGGCGGGATTCGAACCCGCGTTAGGAATTAACCTAAACACGCTTTCCAGGCGGGAGATTTTATCTCAGTAAAACGCAGTAACCAAGAGGCTTTCAGAGCGTTATCATGTGGCCAAAATGAATTACGGTCACACTTTGGTCACACTTGAGGGCGGAAATGGCAACGATTCGGCAGCGTGCTAGCGGTTACTGGCAGGCGATCATTCGTCGGAAGGGATATCCAGACGAGAGCCGCACCTTCCCGACAAAGACTGAGGCTCAAGCTTGGGCTCAATCGGTAGAGACCGATATGCGCCGAGGGCTGTTTACCAGTACGAGTGCGGCTGAGCGCGCAACGCTTGGCGACTTGATCAAGGACTTCAAAACCGAATTTGCTCCCCACCATTACCGAGTCAGAGAAGATGAAAAGGAGGCATGGCGCTTTCAGCTTGATCGTCTTGATGAGGCACTGGGAGCTTACAGCCTGACGGCCATTGATCAAAAGCTTGTTGCCAAGTATCGCGATGACCGGTTGAAAGGAAATGACGATCGGCCGCCGGTAAAGGAGAGCACTGTCCGCAAAGAGCTTTACATGCTCAGTAAGCTGCTCGGCTTTGCGCAGACGGAGAAGGGCATTGCTCTACCCAGAGGCAATCCAGTCGAAAAGATCCGCAAGCCTACAGAAGGGAAGGGCAGGGATCGCCGGTTATCCTCTGACGAGTGGGCGGCATTCGAGCGTGAGTGTAAAAAGTCCAGAAATCCTTGGCTCTGGCCTGCTGTCCAGTTGGCTGTAGAAACCGCTATGCGCCAGGGTGAGTTGCTGTCTCTGACTTGGAAGCAAGTCGACAAGAAGAATTTGATCGCAATGCTTGACGATCCCGAAAAGATTAAAAATGAGGAGCCTCGGGCCGTGCCGCTATCACCAGTTGCATTGACGGTTCTCGATTCCCTGCCTCGGGGCAAAACGGGGATTGTTCTACCAGTTGAACGGATGACGCTCTACCATGCCTTCAGCTATGCTTGCGAACGAGCGAAGATCAAGGATTACACCTTCCATGATCTTCGACATGAAGCGCTTTCTCGACTGGCTGAGCGGGGTGATTTCAATGTCTTGGAACTTGCGGCTGTGTCTGGGCATAAGACACTGCAGATGCTAAAGCGCTATACGCACCTGCAGGCAACTAAGCTGGCTCAAAAACTTGCGGGTAATCACTGAATTCAAGTTGCGCAGCGGAAATTTAGTTTCCGTTTCATCTTTTGGCCCTCAGTCAGGCATAAGGAAATCAACAAGTCGATATGACCGGTCATTTGAATCGACTCCCCGGTGTCTTTGGTTCGGACTAAGCAGCCACTAATGCCAACGAGCTAGAATGGACGCTGTCAGCCAATATCAGCCAAAAATTGCCATAACAAAAATTGCCGAGCGCCCAGATATCAAATTTAAGCACGGTCAACCTTGATTGACAGCGCTGACGAAGGGGGAGGCCCTGATGACGAACGCAAGACGTGATTACAACGACGCGGAGATCGCTGCCCTGCTCTCACAGGTCGGCAGTCGTTGCCCGCTGTGTGACGATCTGCTGTTCTACCGGAAGAAGCAACGGCAGTACAAAGGGTACGAACTGGCGCACATCTACCCGCTAAACCCTCGACCAGAAGAAGTCATCGAGTTGGTGAACTCCCCGAGGCTATGTGTTGACGTTAACGATCCGGACAACATCATCCCGCTTTGCATCGGTTGCCACGGAAAGTTCGACAAGCCTCGGACCGCAAGTGACTACCTCGACCTATACCAAATCAAGTTCGATGCGTTGCAGCAAGAGCGACAACGGTCGCTTGCTTCACAATACCCCCTGGAGCAGCAGATTGCCGCTGTCGTTGCTCACTTGCACAGCGCTGCGGTGGAACAAGACGGGGGCGCCGAGTTGTCGTTCATTCCAAAGGCGGTCAATGAAAAGCTGGACGCGACGATGCCGCCGCCCACCAAACGAAAGGTTCGCAATGCCGTCGAAGACTACTTCCGGCATGTTCAGGCCGCTTTCTTGGAGATTGAGCGAAGCGACCCTGGGTGCTCCGAGCAGATCTTCGTCCAAGTCAAATCGTTCTATGTCATGCAGAAGCGCCAGGGCCTGACGCAAGCACAAGTGTTTGCCAACCTAGTCGGTTGGATTCGTACCCGAGCGAAAGCCCAAACCCTAGAGTCCGCTGAGGCCGTGGCTTCGTTCTTCATCCAAAACTGCGAGGTCTTCTAATGATCACGCCCAACAAGGTCGTTCCGCTGTCCGCCTCAGTGCTGGGGCTCATGACCCATGTGCTGAAGGCTGGGCCTACCCCGACCCAATTGGCGGACTTGTTCCAACAGGTGGGTGACAAATTCGAGAGCATTGACCAGTTTTTGCTGACGCTGGATGTCCTGTTTCTACTTGATCGCTTGACTGTCGACTTCAGCACCGAAAGGATTGTTTATGCTGCATGAAATTCGATGCGAGAAATTCCGCACCGGTGTTGTCACATTTCACCCAGGCTTGAACGTCGTGCTGGGCGACGACAACGCGACCAATTCCATCGGCAAGTCCACTCTCTTGATGCTGGTTGACTTTACGTTCGGCGGTGAGACTCTGCTGGAGTGGAATAAGGATGTTGTAACCGAGCTAGGGCATCACCACTATGACTTCGCTTTCGAGTTTGACGGCGAACTGCATCGATTCCGGCGCGATACGATCACGCCAGAAACTGTGTACGTCTGCGATGCTGACTACAAGGTACTGTCGGCAATACAGTTGGATGAATTCACCGCGTTCTTGAAGCTGGCTTATGGCCTCGCGCAGCCCGGCCAAACGTTTCGCGCCGCTGTAGGGCTGCATTTACGCGTTTGGGGTAAGACCAACCTGATTCCAGACGAGCCGCTGCATGCATCCCCTAAACAGAAAAGCAAGGATTGCATCGACAATTTGGTTAAGACGTATAGCAAGTTTGAGGCGATTCGAGCGCGCGACGACGCAGCGCGAACGGCCGAATCAGAGCTAAAAATCATCAGGGCTGCGGCAAGCAAGCAGCTCATTCCGAAAGTCACCAAGACTGGATACGCACAGGCACAAGTACAGATCGCGGGTCTTGAACGCGACCTTGAAGACGTGCGTCAGAACTTGGCTAGCTACGCGACGAGTCTGAGCGAGGTGATCAATAAGGAGGTTCTAGAGTTCAAAAAGCGCAAAGATGAATTGCTTCAGCGACGAATGATCGTGGCCGGACGCCTCCAGCGGGTCGATCGCAACCTCAGTGGAAAGCGCTCCCTCCACGGCAGCAATTTCCAAGATCTCCAGAAGTTCTTCCCAGAAATCAACACCGAACGGCTCGCAGAGGTTGAAGCGTTTCATGACGGCGTTGCCCGCATCCTTAAGGACCAGCTTAAGCAGTCGAAAGACCAGTTGGCAGAGGAGCTCAAGCTGATCGACCAGAGCATAGCGGGCATCAACACGGAGATGGCGGCAGCATTGGGCTCAGTCAAGCAGCCCGAATCGCTGGTCGACCATGTTTATAAAGTTGCTTTGTCGCTTCAGACCGCGAGGGCCAGCAGAGACGGCTACGTGCGCGAGCAAGAGCACGTCGACGCGCTGCGAAAAGCGAAGGAAGCGCTCGCGGAAGTGAAACAACGAATCCTCACCGAGATCGCAACCAGCGTGAACGATGGGATGCGCGAGATCGTTAGCGAAGCCGTTGGCGAGCACCGCAAGAGTCCACGCCTGTCGCTAGGCGACACTACCTATAACTTCGAGGTTTTTGAGGATACCGGCACGGGGACAGCGTACTTCGGTCTCGTGCTTTTTGACATGGCGGTTTTCCGGGCAACCAGCCTTCCAGCCATTGCACACGATTCAGTACTCTTCAAGAATATCTCAAACGACTCCGTCGCCAACCTCGTCAGGTTGTACGCAACGATCCAGAAGCAATCGTTTATCGCGCTTGATGAGATCCAAAAATACGGGCCGGCAGCTGCCGAAACTTTGATAAAGCAAAGCGTCATTCAAC
The DNA here is from genome assembly GCA_013791905.1 of Rhodocyclaceae bacterium. Lineage (GTDB taxonomy): Bacteria > Pseudomonadota > Gammaproteobacteria > Burkholderiales > Rhodocyclaceae > Sulfuricystis. The sequence goes on from VMSX01000006.1 coordinate 44,140, forward strand.
TCAGTGACAATGCTGTGCTGTATATCAAGGACTGGCGGCCGAGCCGTCCGCCTGTGGCAGGGGCCGACTTATCTTGACCGGCCGCATCGGCATCTGCGTCATTTCTATGAAGTGCCGGCGGAATACACTTTTTTGTCGCCAGGGTCTCAGCGACACCATAACCATGACCGATCGAGAAGCTGAATGTTGGTGATGTTCGACGTTCAGCGGCGGTTATACGCTTCAGAGCTGAAAGAACAGGCGTGCTCGTCGAATTACCGTTCTTGCCGATTTGAGTGAATTGGGCTAACGGCAGGTTTCGAGCTTCAAAATGCGATCCTATGCTTGGGTTCCAGAATCAACGATGACTGCTTCATGCGTGCACTCCATTCACAGCACGAAGATCAAAACAGATCGATTATTGATGCTTTTCACCCCCGGTTTGGCATGTCGCGATTGGTTCAATTGCAACATGTCACCACTGCTACTTGATCTTGAATCTGCTGCTGATGCGATCGGTATTGCGCGCGGCACATTACGCCGCTGGGCTTACGGGGCGCGTCCAGCACCGGCAGGATTTCCTCTGCCTGTCCGGCTTGGTCGCCTATTACGCTATCGCGTAGCGGATCTGGAGGCTTGGGTATCATCTCTAGCACCACAGGTTGGTGCTAGTTGTCGAGCGGTTTCGCGTGACCAGTATCAGCTCGGCCACGACAACCAGGAGCGTGAAGCGAACTCGCCGAATAGCTTACATGCCACTCGTCGCCCTCGCGGAAGGCCCAAGAAGCTCGCGGCGATCAATCCGTGACATCTCTGTGCGACCTGGGTCGCAACCAATGTGGTGGTGTCCAATCTCTTAATCCAGACCGGATTCACTGAGAAATCGCGATTCAAGGCCTTCCTCAATGGCGCTACTCAGGACAAGTCTATTCCTAGCCCGCGTCATGCCCACATATAGCAGTCGTCGCTCGTCTTCCTCTGTCGAATCGGTGTGGGGTAAGTTTCCATCTTCGCATCCCATAATCCAGACGTTATCGAACTCCAGCCCTTTCGAGGCATGTAGGGTCATGATCTGGATCGTTGGTTGCTGGCGGGCTTGATTGTTTCTCCCCAGAGCAGCGAGTCGCTGAGCCAGTGTGCCCGGCATTCTGGCCAAGACCGCTTCGAGCTTGTAAAGCATATTGAGCTGGTTCGGCTTGCAGTAATCGGCCAGAAACCCGGCGATACCATGCACAACCAAGGCAGATCGACCTTTTGCGATCTGATCACACCACGAGGCAAGCCCCATTCTCAATTGCACTACGGTCTTCCTTGAGTCATCATCTTTCACCTGATCGATTGCCGCATCCAATCGACCAGCGCATCCCCCCGATGTTCTTCGCGAGTGATTGTTCACCCACTCGGCATGAATTCCGCAGAAGGACAGCGCATTGGCGATACCTGTCCATGAGTCATCGACGGCGCTTCGCAGGAGCCCAGCGAAAACGCTACCAATCGAGTGTTCCCAGATACTCTTGCCGCCCGTGCGCCGATAGGGAATGCCCATGTCGGTCAGTGCAACTTCGGCGGCATCGAGGATCAGGTTGGTACGCGAAAGAATTGCCCACTCCTGTTTGTCACCGCCATTTATGATTGTGTTGCCGATCTGATCGACCTCAGCCCATCGATCTGGCAAGCGCAGTACATTTATTTCTCCGGAGGTCTCCTTGTGCGCGGAAATCTTCTTGGGCGCCCGATTATTGTTGTGCTCGATGAGTTTCGCCGCATGGGTGAGGATGTTGGGAGCGCAGCGGTAATTGATCGGCAAGGTAGTCTCAGTAGCTGATAGCGCAAAGGTCACTTCCTGGAGTCCTTCGTAGCCGAGGGCATGGCGGAAGGCGTAAAGGCTTTGATCGTCATCTCCGACCAAGGTCACTTCGATACCGGAGCGGCCATGAAGAAGGATCCACTCCATCTGCACCTCATCCATATCCTGCGCCTCATCGACGAGAAGCCAGCGAATTGGCAGAGGGGACATTTCGCCACTTGTCATTTTGCTGACCGTGGTCAGTAGCAGATCGGAAAAATCCATGGATCCTTCGGATTCCATCAGATCCTGGTACCCGTGAAAAACCGATTCAAGTGCCGGATCAGAAAACACAGGGAGTGCCAGACGGGACTTAACTCGGTCGATTCCCTGAATAACATTCTCGAAGGACAGACTTGGAGCATGCTGTTTCCAGCATCGTCGTAGCACGGCAAGCCGTTCACCTTCTGCGAGCAGCCTCGGTGGCTTCCCTTTACTGAAGCGCTTGATCTGCGCAAGCGCCAGCGAGTGAAATGTCCCGTCAGCGAGCCGTCTTGCGTGGCCAGGCCCGCAGGCTAGAAGAATTCGGGATCGAAGCTCATCCGCAGCATCCCGAGTGAAAGTCACTGCGCACAATCGACCTTTCTCGTTGTTGGCCAGAAGGTGAGCAGCCCGCGCCGAAAGAACCCGGGTTTTGCCGGAACCAGGACACGCCAGGATCGTGCAGTGCCCGCTAGCCGTTACGGCACGTTCCTGGTACAGATTGAGATTCACTCAACCCCTATGCGACTACTTGTTCAGGGACTGAAGCGGCAGTTTCGGGAGTGATTGCAACCACCTCTGCCTTCTCCTTGCCTTGAGACTCCTTTCTTCGAGCGGCCGTCATTGCACGACCGGAGATGGAACGAATGGTGCCAGCCAATCGAAGGATGCGGCGCTTCCAGTCATAGATGCTGCGGGAGTAGATGCCATCGGGGATAACGCCGGATAGCCAGAGGGTATCGAGCTTGGCCACCAGGGAATCGAATTCACGGATCAGGCCGATATAGCGCACTGCTCTTGGTGAGGTTATCTTCGCCTCGACCTCTTTCGGATGCGAGTAATCGATCCCGGAAAATTCAATCCCATTGGATTCGGCAAGCTTGTCCAGGCGAGCAACCTCCCCACGAATTTCTTCAAACATTGCACTCAGTCGCTCATCGACAATCCCCTCGACATCCCGCGCCTGATCGTCGGTACCGATAATTCTCAGAACGACTGACAGGGAGAAGATTGCCGTTGTACAGAGATCGAAACCACGATCAAAAACCTGCTGGGCATGGAAGGAATGCAGGCGAACCTTCTGGGTGAAATAGGGATGACTTTTTGAACGATCTGATGCGGTGGGAACTTCCTTCAGTACTGCGGTTGTTGCTACCTCCTTGGCTGCCATTTTGGGTTTCTCCCGATGAGTTAAACCGCATCATCATAAAAAATGGAATGCCCAAAACTGAGCCGAAAAGCACACCAAAACGCACTGTTTAGACATTGCTATTGCTAAAACGGTCGTTACAATGAAGCCATTCATTCGAGGTGCGTAATGCCTTCGATGCTTCGGTAGCTGGCCGAAAAAAACAAACAGCATTCATCCGTCGATCGCGTCATGCGCGACGACGAACAAAAAGGGGCCGAAGCGCCCATCCCCGTACCGCAGGGCAATGCGGCTGGGCTTGGGTGCAGATGTAAGACCTTGCATGCGCGTTGTTTGCGCGTGTCGAGGCAGCGTACCCCGTGATCCTGCGTCAAAGGACTTCAACCATCGAGATCGGCGCTCCAAAAGAGCCTTGATCTCCCGCCTGCGAATGCAGGACGGTTTTTTAACCCTGCGGGGGCTATCACGCCCCGCGATGGGCGTGGTGCCTCCGCTTTTTCATTCTGGAGGCATCATGGAAAAAGTTCTTCTTGTCATGGCACTGCTGGGTTCTGTGTATCTGGCACTGCGCGGTCTGGTCAAGGTCGGAAGGTTGCTGATGGCGTTGTTGATGCCGAAGGCAATTCCCATCCTCCCCAGCGCAGTACGGAAGCTGGACACCACGGGGATGGCCGTGCCCAACGACGAAGTTGAAGATTGGTCGAAGTACGAAGTTCCGGCGTTCATCCGGCGCGGCATTCCCATGCCCGTGCTGGAGCCGGCAAGCGCAAAACCTACAAAAACCCGCAAGCGCAGGAGTAAGGCAAAGTCCAACGGCAAAGCCGTCACGGACGTTACGCCCGAGTCTCCTGCCTTCGAGTTTGTGGCTTAAACAGTTTTTCAACCCCGCGGGGGCTATCACGCCCCCGCAAGGGGCGTGGTGCCTCCGCATTTTCTATCTGGAGGCATCATGTCGCTCGTCATCATCGCTTGCTGTATCACTGGTTGGATCATCAGCCGTCCCGTTGTCCGGGTGCTGGGCATCTAACCGGCAGCAGCATTAATCGCCTGTGGGAATCCCCGCAGGCCTAATCGCTTTCGAGAGAGAGCCATTAGGCCTGCGGGGTTGCTACGGGCGCGAATCAAGCCTGGCAATTCCTGTGGGGTTTTCAATCAACCCGACTAGGAGCCTAGCCATGATATTTGCGATCTTCACCATGTGCGTCATTTCAGGATTCATCATCAGTCGTCCGATCGTCAAGGCGTTCGGGTTACGGTGAGAACCAGGGAACGGATGCCATGAGCCTGTCGCATCTTTTTGAAAAGGTGGTCCAGGGTGACCGTAACGCATGTAGCTCGATCGATGCGGACACCATGGATCAATTGATCCAATGGGCGTGCGATCACAAAGTTCTTTGGAAACTCCGAGACGCTTTGTGCAATCTCGCGCCAGTTTAATGAGCATGTCAGAGTCCGGCGTCACGACGCTGGACTTTCCTGAAAGCATTCGAGAGTGCATTCAGGAAAGTTGAAATTGTCGCTCTGGTTATTCTGGAGCTTCATGGCGGTAGCTGGCCGCTCGAAATAAGCAGCATCCAAAGTGGTCAGAGATGGCCAACTCAGTTCCCTAACCGGGGCATCGCGCCCCTGCTGGGGGAGTGGTGCTCCATTACCTTGGAGGTACCACCATGAAGATGGAAAACGTAGGTCTGTTGTCGATGTCTTCCGAGCAATATCACAGCAACAAGGAGGCTGTTGGACACTCAGGTCTGGTGAAGCTGATGCGTTCACCTGCGCATTATCAGGAGTACGTAGCCAATCCGCCTGAGCCAACGCCGGCCATGGCTTTCGGGACCGCGCTGCATATGGCGGTTCTGGAACCGGCTGAGTTCTCCTCGGTGTATTCAGTCTTCGATGAATCCAGGCTGGAAGGCACATTGCAATCCCTGGATGATTACAAGTCTGCGGCTGAAGCGCTGAGCATCAAGGTTGGGAAGATGAAGAAGGATGAGATCAAGGATGCCATCAAGGTAGCCGATGTCGATTCCCGTTTCATGTTCCGTGAAGATGCGATCGCCAGACTGTACGGCGGCAAGCAGATTCTGCAACCGACAGCAATGTTGTCCATTCAGTCGATTCAGGCCAGCATCTCCCGGCATACGGGTGCGGCGCGTTTGCTCTCCACAGGGCTGGCGGAAATGTCAGGCTTCTGGATGGATTCAGAAACCGGGATCCCGTGCAAATGTCGCCCTGACTGGCTGGTTATGGCAGGCGAAATGACCACCGGCATCGTGGATGTGAAGTCTTGCTGCGATGCCTCGGCAGAAGGTTTTGCCCGAGTTATTGCAACGATGGGCTACGACCTGCAGGCAGCCTATTATCAGGACGGGATAAAAGCCCTGACGGGCCGTACGCTTCCGTTCCATTTCATTGCTGTCGAGAAGGACGCCCCGTTTGCAACGGCGGTCTACAAGGCAAGTGACGAAATGATCGAGGTCGGCCGTGCGAAGTATCGCGGCGCACTTCAGCTGCTGAAGTGGTGTCGAGAAAACGACCAATGGCCGGCTTACCAACCGAGCGGTGTGATCGAAGAGATCGATCTGCCGCGCTGGGCAGCTAACTTCAATCTGGATGACTAGCATGTTGTCCAATCCGGTTGAGGCGCTTGCGGACTACCTCCATGAGGTTGGCCAGCCAATCCTTGATCTGGCAGCCAAGACAAGACGGAAGGCCGAAGCCCTTAGACAGGCAGAAGCCGAAGTCGCTCGTTGTCGCCGCGAATTGAAGCAAAGTCGTCGGCTGCTCATGGCCTGCGTCAAGCGTAACTATGTCATTTCGGAAATCGAGACGGCGGATGTTATGTGCAACAGAAACAACGGCAGCCCGTACTGGGCACCGTAATAATCAGAAGTTCTCAACCCTCGGCGGGCCGCCATGCTCCCGCCAGGGACATGGTGCTCGCCTTTTACTTTCATGAAGGAGATCCACCATGTCATTGCAAGCACTCAAGAACATCAATCGCAACGCTGCCGCAGACGCAAACGAGCAGCCCAAGAACTTCCCGGCCATGCTGGAGCAGTTCAAGGGGGAAATCGCCCGAGCCCTGCCCAAGCACATCAACCCGGATCGCATGGCGCGGATTGCGCTGACGGCGTTCCGTATGACGCCGAAGCTTGGCGAGTGCGACCCCCGCAGTGTTTTTGCGGCGGTCATACAGTCCTCGCAGATGGGTCTGGAGGTCGGGCTGATGGGAGAGGCGCACCTGGTGCCATTCGGTAACCAGTGTCAGCTGATTCCCGGTTACACCGGACTCATGAAGCTGGCACGTCAATCGGGATTGGTTCAGGACATCTATGCCCATGAGGTTCGTGTGAATGACCAGTTCACCTTGAAACTCGGCATGGAGCGCAGCTTGGAGCACGACCCGATGACAGGGTTTGGCGGTTTCCCGGCATCCGATGAAGAGCGCGGCGACGTGGCAGGCTTTTATGCCGTCGCTGTGTTCAAGGACGGTAGCAGGACGTTCGTGGCGATGGGACGCAAGGAAGTCGAGAAGATCCGCGATAACTCGCGGGGCTATCAGGCAGCCAAGCGCTACAAGAAAGAGTCCGTCTGGGACTCGGACTTTACCGCGATGGGACTCAAGACGGCGATTCGTCGGCTCTGCAAGTTCCTGCCGAAATCTCCCGAACTGGCGGCTGCGCTTGCACTCGATGCAGCATCCGAGCAGGGTAAGGAACAGAACCTGAATCTGAACGATGTTATCGAGGGCAATTACGCCCCGGTGGTCGATGAGGAAACGGGCGAAATTACCGAACCCGACGTTGCGCAAGCCACCCAAGCCAAGGTTGCCGAAAAGCCGGCTGAGCCCGCCAAAGCCAAGACCGCGCCCGCTGCCAAAGCGGATGCCGCCAAGGCCGAGGATGCGCCCAACCCGAAGCTGAAGGTGATCTTCGATCAGATGGCCGCCGCAAAGACCATTGAAGCGCTGGATGAGATCTACATCCGCGCCGAAGGTGAGCTTGACGGTACCGAACTGGAGGCACTGATGCGCGAATACCGCAAGTGCAAGAGCCAGGATGGCCTGTTCTGATTCAACAACGAACCCTACGCGCTTCGGCGCGTGGGTTTTCCCAGGGGTGTTCCATGAGTGCCCCTCGGCAAACCCAGATTCTTCCTCTCGGTTATCCGGAAGGCTGATAGTCGTAGCTGGCGACTCAAACCAAACAGCATTCAAGATCACCTGCTGGAAACGGTCGGTGCCCAATAACCCTGCCGGGGAGACTCTTCCCGACAGGGAATCTCCTTTGCGCTGGGTTTTCCCAACGCCCCACTCAGGGCCTGCCATAGCGTCTAGCCCACTGGGCGTTACGGCAGGCCCTGTTTGGGGTTTTGCTTCAAATCGCAAAGGAGATCTACATGAAAATCATCGATGCAATTCCTGTATTGAATTCACTCCACAAGGTGAATCTCGTTGAAAGCGCCGGCCAGTATGCAATTATTTGCCAGGCACTCAACCGGTCTGCACTCATCGTTCAGCAAAACATGACGCGTGAAGCGGCCAAGTCCTATTGGTGGCGCATGTGCATGTCCCACTTCTACGGCGTAACACATAACCTTCATGATGCAGAGGTGATGGCTGATCGTCGTGTTGGTGAAACTATTCATTGAATGGGGATGACCATGAAAAGCAATCTCCATGCAGTGAACTCGTCTACCTCGGGTCATCCAATACGCGGACTGGATCAATCCGATCCGGATCGTCGTTTCCGACTCGACGCTATGCCAAATACCGTGATGAGCAGCTTGCGGTGGCTGAGTCGGCCGCAGATGCTGGATGGCAATCCGGCTTACTCGTACATGGTGGAAACTCCGCAAGGGGATTTTGCCGTGATGATCGGGCATTACGTCAATGGTGAGATTCATCCTTTCGAAGTGTGGATCAATGGTGCAGAGGCTCCGCGCGGTCTTGGGGCCATTGCCAAGACGCTATCGGCAGACATGCGCACTTACGATCGAGCCTGGTTGTCTCTCAAGCTGGAATCGCTGGCGTTGTGCGATGGTTATCCCTGCGAAGTCGAACTGCCGCCCGATGGCAACAAGGTTCGCATCCCAGGTGTGGTCAGCGCGTTTGCACGTGTCGTCCATTATCACGTCAAGAAAATCGGTTGGATCGATGGCGAGGGAGACAACTCTTTGGTGAGCGCGATGGTATTCCGCAAGGAACCTAAAACGGGAACCGAAGGGACGCTCTCCAAAACCTTCGATATCAAGAATCTATCAACCGGCGAAGACTTCGCGATGTTCATCAAGGAACTGGAACTTCCAGATGGCACTTGCAGGCCGTATTCGGTCTGGCTATCCGGCGCGTACCCCAAGGATCTTGATGGCCTATGCAAGCTGTTGTCGATCGACATGCGGATTGTTGACCTCGCATGGATCGGGATGAAGTTGCGCAAGCTTCTTAACTACAAGGAACCTCTCGGAAGCTTTATCGGGAGGACTCCCGGTTCAGGAGCGCAGGAAAAATACCCGTCGACAATTGCCTACATCGCGCGACTGCTGCTGTATCGCTACTACCAGCTCAATCTCTTGAATATGGACGGTTCGGTGAAAGCTTCCGGCCCCCAGATGAAGATGGTGAGTTGAGACGTGGCCTGGCGGCAATCATGTATCCCCCCCTCCTCAAGCGGGGAGGGTTTTCCAGAACGCTGAGGAATCAGCGTTGCGGAAAGCTGAATTGTTCCCCCTGGCTACGCCATGAGGACATGAAGGTAGCTGGCCTTCCCAAACAAGCAGCATCAGATCGCAGCACGCAACACCGCTGCCTAAAAGAAGTTCTCAGCCCTGCGGGGGCCATCGTGTCCCCTCGGGTCATGGTGCCTTCGCTTTTCATTAGGAGATTCACCATGCTTAACAAAGTTCAACTGATCGGTTTCCTCGGAGCTGATCCGGATGTGCGTTTCACCCAGGAGCAGGAAGCGATCGCACGCGTCCGCATCGCCACCAGTGAGACCTGGAAAAAAGACGGCAAGCGTCAGGAGAGGACGGAGTGGCATAACGTCGTGTTCTTCGGCAAGCTGGCTGAAATCGTCGGCGATCACCTCAAGAAAGGATCCCTGGTGTACGTCGAAGGTCGTTTGCAGACGCGCTCTTGGGATAAAGAAGGCGAAACCCGCTATTCGACCGAGATCGTCGCGGAGAGCATGAAGATGCTACCCAATGGCAGCGGCAAGTCGAAAGACGATCCTGCCAGCGATGAGTCGCCTGCAAGAGGCAAAAGGCCGCCGGCCAAGCATGACGACGGTCCTTTCTAGCCTGCGTTAGTCGCGCGTACATCAGCAACACACAAAGTCCCTGCCGGGGAGAACATCCCGGCAGGGATTTCTCCATGCCGGTGGGAACTTCATCGGCCCGCGACGGGGCCTACCAAAGCGCCTCGTTTGGGGTGCTTTGGCAGGCCCGGTCCGGGTAACACATGGAGGCAATCATGGAAGTAGGGGAAGTGAAAATCGCGGCACAAGGCATGTGGGACTCGATTCTTCGGTCTCTGGCGCCTCAACTGAGAGACGCTCTCGAGCGTCCAGGGCATCACGTACCTTGTCCGGTTCATGGTGGCAAGGATGGATACCGGACGTTTCCGGACGTTGCCAAAACAGGGGGTGGCGTCTGCAATACATGCGGAGTACATGCAGATGGCTTTGCTACGCTGATGTGGGCATCCGGCATGAACTTCAAGGAAGCACTCGGCGAGGTTGTGGGCTACTTGCAGCTTGGGACAACCCGGCCGTTACCAGCACGGGTCGTGAAGCGCGAGAAGACGTCGGATGAAAGGGAAGACGAGAAACTTCGTCAGTCTCTGAATCGCGTCTGGAATGAATCCATCCAGATCTGCGAGCGTGATGCAGAGCCAGCCAGGCTGTATCTGGCGCGGCGCGGCATTGCACTCAGTCCGCCAGAAGCGCTTCGATTCCATCCGTCACTGCCATACTACGAGGGGAAAGAGAAGTGTGGTGAGTATCCAGCCATGATTTCAATGGTGTCCGGTACTCAGGGGAACGCAGTGACTATCCACCGCATCTATCTGACCCGGGATGGCATCAAGGCACCTGTCAAGTCGCCAAAGAAGCTCATGGCATATCCCGGTGATCGACAGATCATAGGTGGTGCCATACGGTTGTCACCGGCAAGCGGGAAGTCATCCACCTTGCTGGTTGCCGAAGGCGTCGAAACATCCCTGGCTGTCATTGAGGGAACGATGGGATCCAATTTCCCCGTCTGGAGCACAGTCAATGCGCTTCTGATGGAGAACTTGACTCCCCCCGACTGGGCAACCCGAGTCATCATCTTCGGTGACAAAGATCGTCCTACCGAGCAACACCCCAAGGGACATGGACAGGAAGCGGCAAAGAAGCTTGTCCAGCGTCTCTGGCAACGAGGTATCCAGGCATCGGCAATTATCCCGGCAGGAGAAATCTCGCCTGGCGAAAAGTCGCTGGACTGGCTCGATATCCTTAAAACCAAAGGCAGCGCAGGTTTTCCGGTCATGAACATGATCGAGCGCGCCATGCGGAATGCAGCGTAGGGAGTCGCCATGTACGGAGTCATCAACTTTTCGGTAATCGACACAACACCTGGTGCCTGTTCAGCATTTGGCCCACCGCCCAATTGGGATGGAAGCTACGTTGAGTTCATGCGCGAGCGCTGGAGGAATGATCCCGGCGTTCGTCAGCATGTGTTTGTCGTCGGACGAATGCTGTATCGCGATGAAAAAATTTCTTTCATCGGTCCCTACGCCTCCGAGGCCAGGGCGATCGTTGAGGGAGCCTATCAACACTAACCCCAGCGGGGACAACATCCTGCTGGGGTGTTGCTCCGCTTCACGAGGAGCTATTTATGGAAGCAGTACTTTCTATCGACGCGGCGGAGCGCGCAACGATTCTCGCTGCGCTACGCTACTACCAGCAACAGGGGCAGGGTGACCCATCGAATCGCAGTGATGAAATTCATGACATTGCAACCGATGGCGACAACCAGATCTCGCTCGACGAAGAAGGAATTGACGTGCTGTGCGAGAAAGTCAATTTCGGTGAAACACCACTCATGCTCGATCAGGTGACTCAAGTGGTGGTATTTGCGAGCGAAGGAGTGACACGTTCCGTTGCTGTTCGCGATCTTCCTGAAGGTGGAGTGCCGTGTGTCGTGGTGGACTACGACGACATGCGAGAGCATCCCCATCAAGAGGTAGGCGACTTTGAGCGCGAACGGATTGGTTGTACGCGTGAGGAGTTCGATCTGGCAGCAAGCTACATTTGGTAGCTCATTAAGCATTTCTAAAACTACCCGCTCGGGAGCTCTACTCCCGGCAGGGATAGTGCCTCCGGCGGATCTTCTTCGGAGGTCTCTATGTCATCAAAAGACAAACCAGATTGGCAGAGTCTGCTCAAACAGGCACTGACAGTACCGGGCACGCTTTCAAAGGCGTACTCGGTGTTTCACAACTACTCGCTGGGCAATCAGCTTCTGGCTTCCTTTGAACTTGCCAGTCGCGGTTTGCCTCTGTCCCCCATCGCGTCATTCATGCGATGGAAGGAACTGGGGCGTAGCGTCAAGAAGGGCGAAAAGGCAATTCCCTTGGTGATGCCAGTAACCGTTAAGAAGAGGGCAGTAGATGCCGATGCCGACGAAGAGTCGGTAGATGGTGTCCGCACTATCTTCATCCTGAAGCGCAACTGGTTCTCACTCGACCAAACCGAGGGTGAAGCATTCAGTCCCGAAGTGATCATGCCAGAGTGGGACAAGACGAAAGCCCTGGTCGCATTGGACATCAAGGAGGTTCGCTTTGAGATGGCTGACGGAAATTGCCAGGGCTATGCCAAGCTGGGTGTCCGCGAGGTTGCCGTCAATCCGGTAGCGGCAATGCCATGGAAAACGCTGTTCCATGAAATTGCTCATCATCTGCTCGGTCATACGGCCACCGGTGATGCGACTGGCACGATGGCTGATGGCCCCTCGATGCCGAAATGCATCAAGGAAGCCGAAGCCGAAGCTACCGCGTATCTGTGCTGCGCGACCCTCGGGTTGCCAGGCATGGAGGAAAGCCGTGGCTACATTCAGAGCTGGCTGGACGGAGAGGAATTTCCGGAAAAGTCATCGCGACGGGTGTTTGCCGCTGCGGACAAGATCCTGAAGGCTGGAACCATCGGGCTACAGGGGAAGGAGGCCAACCATGGCTAACCATTGCTTCGCAAGGGTTCGGTCGCATAGCCAACGGGAGATCATTGATCGATTGCATGGCTTGCGCCGCAAGATCTACCTTTGCAGCGAACAGGGTTTTCAGAGTCGCGTCGAGTTTCTGTGCCTAGCCTTCGGGTATGGATTGGGAGCTGACATCAGGGACTACCAGCTGTGGGATGAAGGCTGGGAGGAACTGGGCGAGCGGCAATGGGATACCTGTTTCGAGATGGGGGATGCCGAACAGGTCATCAGCGAAGTTGTGCAACGTGCGCGAGCGCAGGGATTTATTGATGCTGTGCGCGAGTACTGCAACGTGCCTGGCGCTTTCGAGCGATGGGAAAACTATGCTGATCGGCAAGGTGCCCTTTTTTGATGGGATGTATCAAGTACAACCTACGCGCTTCGGCGCGTGGGTTTTCCCAGGGGTGCTCCATGAGTGCCCCTCGGCAAACCCAGATTCTTCCTCCCGGTTATCCGGAAGGCTGATAGTCGTAGCTGGCGACTCAAATCAAGCAGCATTCAAGCGGCAGGCACCATGTCTGCCACACACTCAGACCCATGCGGGATATCACTATTCCGCTTCCGGGGTATTACCCAAAGTCGGGGGCTTGTTTCCCCGACGGGGATGCTCGTCCTCATTTTCATTTCTGGAGGACAGATGCACGACAGAACTTATCAAGCAGTAGCAACAGTCCATGATCCACTTACCGACAAGGGCATGAAAGAAGAACCTGTTCATGATCGCGTCAATCTGGATCGCATCAAAGCCCTGAAGCTGGCGAAGCTTTGGTCAGAACAAGGGTACTGGAGCTCGATTTACAACCAACTGACAGCGGAGTGTGTCGAGTGCTATGCCCCCCAACGGGGGTGAGCTAAACCACATACTGAAGTCAGCAAATCATTTCCCACACGGGGCGTTCACGGCCCCATGTGGGCCATGGTGCCCCGCCTTTCCAAGAGGAGTTGCACCATGTCACAAATCAAGCAGCAATTGGAGTCTGGCAAGCTGATACACGTTGGCCAGCGGATTCATTGCATTCTCAATGGCGGTACCGATGGCGTTGTCACGGCCATTCATGGCGTACAAGATCCGGGATCGTGTCAAACGATCGCAAGTGGGATCGGAGTGACAGGCGGGGGTGCCCATCTCGATATTGTCTGGGGTGACGGTACTGAATCTCGCGGCATTCCGGAAAGCCTGGCCAGAACTTCTGTGCAGTGGAAGGTCTATGCGGAAGTGGCCTCGATGTCGGAGGTAGTCGAACTCAAGGCGAATCTTGCCATTGAGAAGGCGCGCCGCCAGGCAGAAGAGGACGCCAGGCAGGTTACCTTCAACAAGGAGTGCGATCGGCTTCGTCAGGCTTATCCGCAATTAAACACGCGCGAGACCGAGTCCAGTGATTTCAAGCGCTGCCTTGTGAATGTCCGCATCATCCTGAAGGAGTCGTTCTCAGGAATCAAGTTCAGCGTTCGTCAGGATTCGTTTGGCTCGCTGACCGTGCGATGGACTGATGGCCCGACTGAAATACAGGTCGGGAGCCTGGTGAATGGCTTCAAAGGCGGCAGCTTTGACGGGATGGAGGATATTTACCGTCATGAGCGCACGCCATGGAACACTCTTTTTGGTGAAGCGAAGTATCTCTCGCTCCATCGAACAGAGTCTGAAGCGATCGTTCAGAAGGCAATCGACACCCTGTGGGATGTTCTGCCCAACGTGCGAGAGCTCGTAAAGCCGACTCCAGCATCGGTCTTCTCTGTCAGATCCGAGCGGGTGCCTGGCCTTGATGTCAATGTAGCCGAGCTAATTCGCACTCTGTGTTCTCACTACGATGCAATTCAGAAGCGATTTGAGCGAAACGGTACAAAGTACGGTCGCTTGACCTTCGTGGTTGATTACGCGTGTAAAGCGCAAGGCAAGTAACAGCAATCCCTTACCGGGGGGGCATCTTCCCCGATAGGGGGCGGGCCTCCCTTTTCTTCATGGAGGTACTGATGCGTGCATGTCAAATGTTGTTTGGAACAAGGGAGAGAGACGGGCTGGCCTATATCGAGCCTTTGCCGTCTTTTCATCCGCTGTACAAGATCCGGAAGAAGATTGTTGCGATCGGCAGCTATATCGGTCGCATCTTTCGCATGGGCGAGTGATGGAATGCATTCGACCATTGCATGACAGGAATCCCGTGCCCTCGTGGCACGGGGTTTTCCTGAACCGTCTGGAAACAAACAGGCCTTTCAGGAAAATCGGAATTCAATCGCCCGGCTACGCCAGGTGATCGATGCTCCCAGCTGGGGAGTCAAAACAAACAGCAAACAACTTGCGTCGGGGTGACCCGTCGTTAATTCAACCCTTGCGGGCACGCCATTCCCGCAAGGGCTTGGTGCGTCCGTGTTTCCAAAGGAGACGCATAATGGATGAGCATCAGTTCTACCCAACGCCCGAAAAGCTTGCACGAAAGGCATGGGCAACCTTCAAGAACAAGGATTTCTCTCGTGTTCTTGAACCTTCGGCCGGTACCGGCGATTTGGCCAAGGTACATCCGGGGCGCTACGACTCCTGGCGGCGAATCAAGATCGACTGCTGCGAGATCGACATCTCGAAGCATCCGAATCTGAAAGAGGAGGGCTTTACCATCGTCGGACTTGACTTCATGCAGTTCTCAAGTGCGGCGGCGTATAGCCATATCCTCATGAATCCACCGTTTGCTCAGGGTGCGCATCATGTCCTGAAGGCCTGGGACATCCTGTTTGACGGTGAAGTGGTGGCGATCATCAATGCGGAAACGATCCGGAATCCGTATTCGAAGGAACGCCAAATGCTGACCCGGATCATCGAGCAGCATGGTTCCGTCGAGTTCATCGAGGAGGCATTCATGGATCCCGATACGAAACGGAAAACAAAGGTCGAAATTGCGCTGGTGCACCTCGTCAAGGAAGCCAACTACGGCAAGGATATCGTCGGCAGCATCATGGAAGACCTGAAACGGGATTCCATGTCCGACGCCAAACTGGCTGAGGGCTATCGGGAGATGAATGAGCTGGTGCTACCCAACTCGTTTATCGAAAATGCCGTGCTTACCTTCAATGCAGCGGTTCGCGCCATGCGAGAGTCCGTTCATGCCGAGGCGCGCGCACAGCACTACTCTGGCCTGATCGGGAAAACCTTGACTGAGATGAACGGCAACATCCCTGCGAAGGAAGCCGCATCAACCTTGGACTTTGTTCGAACCGAACTTGGCAATCGATACGACAAGCTGAAGGATCAGGCGTGGAGCAATATCCTGCGCTCAACCCAAGTGCTGTCAAAACTGTCGTCTGCAGCACAGAAGCGCCTGGAAGCCGAATTCGAGAATATCAAACACCTCGAATTCAGCACCGGCAACATCCAGGGATTCCTGCTGGGCCTCGTCGAAAGTCAGGGCGAGATCCAGCTGGGCATGGTGTGCGATGTCTTCGATCAGATAACCCGCTACTACTCGGACAACACCGTGTATTACCGTGGCTGGAAGTCGAATGACAAGCATCGTACCTGTGGCATCAGGATCAAAGGCACACGCTTCATATTGCCTGGCCACCGCGCTGATTCATGGCGCAATGAGCCATCCTGGGACTCGCTTCAATTGCTGCGCGACTTCGACAAGGTATTTGCGCTGCTGGATGGAAAGCAGGAACCTGACTTCGGTCTGGCCCATCTTTTCGAGACAAGTTTCAATATGCTGCGCACGTCAAAGCGGATGAGTACGGATTATTTCGATGTCCGCTATTTCAAGGGCATGGGGACGATCCATTTCTATCCGCGAAACGTGAAACTGATTGACCGTCTCAACCGCATGGTCGGCCGCCATCGTCAATGGCTGCCACCCGAGGGGGAGTCGGTAACGGAGGGATTCTGGTTGCAATATGACCAGGCAGAGCAGCTGGATAAAGAGGTTCGGGCAGAAGTCGCCAAGCAACACCTGTCCGGCTGGCAAGATCCTTTCTGGCGGCTCAGTCGAGGCCGGGAGGATGGCGAAGGCAGCGGTGCTGAAGCAAGCATCGATGCCGCACTTGCCTCCGTGCAGGACCGTCATGGAATCAGCATCGGCGTTCTCGAAGCAAAACAACAGATGCCGCTACTTCTGGCGGCGTGACTTTTCGTTCCCATTACGGGGGTGCTTATCCCCGTATGGGGAGGGTGCCCCCATTTCATTTTGGAGGCACCATGAAGCAGAAATCAAACGCAGAGCTACTGGCATTGCTGGTAGGCAACGATACGGCAAAGGCGCTCGCATCCAGGCCACTTGTCGAGATACTTGGGTTTGCCAAGCCTCGCCAGCAACATTTGTGCGAAGAAATGACTCCCTACGTTGTTCATCCAGCATTAGCCGCCGCCAAGGAACTGTTCAAGCGCTGTTTCAGTGAGCAACTCTCAACTGGCGATCTAAATCTATCCTCACCAGCAGCGGTTCAGTCGTTTCTATGTGCCGAAATCGGGCACTTGGAGCATGAGTCATTCTGGTGCCTGTGGATGGATGCGCAGAATCGCCTTATCAAGGCTGAAGAGCTTTTTCGCGGGACCACCACTCAAACCAGTGTCTATCCGCGAGAAGTTGTGAAGCAGGCGATCTCCGTAAACGCGACTGGCGTGATCTTCGCGCATAACCATCCGTCTGGTTTTCCAGAGCCATCAAGAGCCGACCAAACGCTGACAAGTGCGCTGAAGTCAGCTCTTGCGCTGGTCGACGTGAGAACGCTCGATCATTTCGTCATCGCCGGCAATAAAGCACTCTCATTTGCCGAAAGGGGGCTGCTGTAACTGCTGTATCGATTGATGGAAAGACATTGTGATTTAGTCATTCAACCCATCGGGGGTCTTGCCCCCAGTGGGCGGGGCCCCCGCCTATCTTAGGAGGCTCCCAGTGAAATCATATGAAGTAACCAAGATTGGCCAACATCGCGGGAAGCCGCGTTTGTGGCTGGAAGGCAGCAAGGCGCAACTCGGAGGCTTTATGCCGGGGAAACGCTTTGAGGCCAAAAAGGATATCGACAAGCAAATGCTGATTCTTGAGCTGTCGGATTCTGGTTGCCGAATCGTCTCGCGCAAACTCAAGGGCGAGCGCGAGCTACCGGTGATCGACATCAATAGCGGCGAACTGCTCTCCGTGTTCGATGGGATCGAGGCGGTTCGAGTAGTTGTTCAGGATGGCAAGATTTTCATCCTGCCGCTGGCCACGGAAATTGCGGTCAAGGAACGACTCGGTCGTCTGAAAGGCAAGCTAGACTCTGGCGCGCCAATCTTTGTGGGTTCTCTTTCGCATGGCGGCGGGGTGTTGTCGCACGCGATTCATGCCGGGCTGAAAGAATCCGGCGTGAAGGCGAAGCTTGCGTTTGCCAACGAGATACGCGCAGAACTGCTTGAGCAGGCATCGGAAATGAACGATGCTTGGGATGGCGAAACCTTGCCTCTGGCCGCGCCGATGCAGGAACTGGCATTCGACTCCTGGGCGATGAATCAGCTGCCCAAGGTTGAGGTTCTGGAAGCTGGTCTGCCGTGCAGCGGAGCATCAGTTGCCGGCCGAGCCAAACGTGGTCTGGAACACCCGGAAGCCCATCCCGATGTCGGGCATCTGGTGGTGCCATTCCTGGCCATCATCGCCAAGGTGCAGCCGGCCGTTATCCTTCTGGAAAACGTCAAGCAATACCTCACGTCGGCCTCGATGTGCATCCTGCGCAATCAACTACGCGACTTTGGCTACAACCTCCACGAGGAAGTGCTGCAGGCAGCGGAATGGAACGCGTTGGAGCACCGTGAGCGGCTGTGCATGGTGGCAGTTACCCAAGGGCTTGCCTTCGATTTCGCAGGGCTGGTACGGCCGGACAGAGTGGAGCAACGGATTGCTGAAATCCTCGATCCCGTTTCGGATGAAGCTTCCTGCTGGAGTCGTATGGAAGGGCTGAAGGCGAAACAGGAGCGCGACAAGGCTGAGGGGAAAGGCTTTGCCATGCAGATCGTGACACCGTTTGACACAAAGTGTCCGACGATTACGAAGGGATACGCGAAGGTCAGATCGACAGATCCAAAGCTTCAGCATCCCGGCAATCCAGATCTGCTACGCCAGTTCTCACCGGCAGAGCATGCAAAGATCAAGGGAATACCGGAGCAGGTTGTGGGCGGTCTTTCTGCGACCATTGCGCATGAGCTACTTGGCCAGTCGATCTGCTATGAGCCCTTCCGGGCTGTTGGCAGGCTTCTTGGTAAGTCAATAAAGGCATGTGGTGAGGCCATCACCCACCAGACAGCGCTATCAGCTTATCGCGCTTCGGTTGCTGGCTAACCTCTGCTGTATCAAATCATGCCCGGTCTCCTCGTCATTGAGGGGCCGGGCGTTTTCACTTTGGGGCCGGTTGGCAATTGCTTCGTTCGTGCCACGAAGTTCATGTCGCCGCAGCAATTTAAGCAACAGCCAAAATTGACCCATGAAGATACGCTCGTTGTCTCGATGGTTCTGCGGCGGGTTTTTGAGCAGAGCTGTCGTACCAAGTGGTAGCTGGCCGCGTGCTTCTCGGCCAATGCGGACCTTGGACGCCCGGCCAAACTCGGTCGACAATCCATCGGTTACCTGCCACTCAGTTCAGCAGCAAATCGCCCTGACTTGAAGCTTCCTTAATTGATATCGATAGCGTTGCAACATTCCCGGAAGCAGGAAACAACGATCCGTGGATCACACCCCGCGCACCAAACTCATTACCTGCCCCAAGTCCAGTGATTGCGCCTTCTGTTCGATCTGCGGTAGATACTGCTGCTGCAACTGCTTGGCAGGAGTCAGCAGGCTCTGGAAGGTTTCCTGCAACAACGCGGTGCTCATGGTGCGACCCCCGGCGTAGTACCGCTTCGCCACCTGACCGAGCGCATAGGTGGTGGCGAACGAGAAGGCCATGCCGGTAGCAGCACGACCGATCTTCCCGAAGGTCTTTCCTGCCGCCTTGCCGAGCAAGCCGCCCAGCAGCTTTCGGCCGAACTGCTCTAGATACTGCGAGGTCAACCCGACTCCAGCGGCGGCGATGAACTCCTTGATGTGCCCTTGATCCAGTTCGACCCCATGAGCTTTACCGATGCCATACACCATGCGGATTTGGAGCGGAATAATCGCCATCGATGCCCAGGACTGGGGTAGCAGCTCGAGTGCTCCGTTCAGCATGGCGCTGTTCAGGATTGTCTTGTCCAGTTCAGCATCCAGGGGGCCGACTTGTTCCAACGGCTTCACAGGCAAATCGGCGGCGGAAACAATCGGATCGATCGCCTGTTCGATTGCACTGGATTGGCCGACGTCGAGGTTCAGGAAAAGCTTGAGTTCGTCGAGGAAAGCACGTTCAGCCGGACTCATGCGTCCGTCAGCCTCGCAGACGCAGACTGCCATTTCGTAGGCGAACTGGCGCTGCCCGATATCGGTGAGTGTGCCTGCCGCCGTGTCCAGTGGCAGTCGTTTAAGCAAAACGTCCTGATACAGGCGGGCCATATCAAGTCCGGGGGTACCTTCGGATAGCGATTCTGCAATGCGTTTAACCTCATCTCGTTCGCGGTCGTCCTTGACGCCATCAGCAAAGGCGGCATGCAGGCACAGGGTGAGAATGGCACGTTGTTCGTCGAGTGTCATGTGATTTTCCTGGGGAAGTTCGGAAGCGGAGGCGGTCGCCAGCGAGGGTAGGCTTACCTGGCCCGATCAAGTGCCTGATCATCCATTGAACATGGATCATCTATCGGCTCCAGATGGGAAGTGATATGGCAGTTGGGGATCGCTGTCCTCAGGTCACGCTCAATTCGCTCAACCCAGTCATGGGCCTCCTGAACTGACCATTTCCCCGGCACTAGCGCATGGAAACTGATGAACGACCGTCGTCCAGCCTGTCGTGTCCGCAAGGCGTGATAGGCGATGCCCTGTTCGATGTAGCGATCAAAGACTTCGGTAATGAGGCGCTTTTGTTCCGGTGGCAATGCGGCATCCATTAGTCCGGAAGCGGATCGATGCATCAACTGCCATCCCGTCCATATGATGTTTGCGGCAACGAGCAATGCAATCGTCGGATCCAGCCAGTTCCAGCCTGAAAATGCCACCAGTCCCACCCCAAGGATGACCCCCGCGGAAGTCCAGACATCCGTCATTAGATGTTGGGCATCGGCTTCCAGCGTAATCGACTGATGCTCCCGGCCAGCCTTCAATAACAAGCGCGACACGAACAGGTTCACAACAGAGGCCGCCACTGAAACCACCAAGCCAATTCCAACCGATTCGAGCGGCTGTGGATTTAAGAATCGCCCGATTGCCGTATAGCCAATGCTGACTGCTGCCAGGACGATCAGAAAGCCTTCGAAGGCACTGGAGAAATACTCGGCCTTACCGTGTCCGTGCGGGTGATCCTCGTCGGCAGGTTGTTCCGCCAGCCAGAGCATCCATAGCGCCATGAGTGCGCCCGCGAGATTGACAAAGGACTCGATGGCATCCGAAAGCAGGCCGACCGATCCGGTCAGCTGCCATGCCACCCCCTTGAGCAGGATGGTCGCAATTGCGGCACCAATGGAAATCCACGCATAGCGTTGCAAGCTGGGTACGCCCGAGTCAGTCATCATCATGCTTTTTGCCGCGCTTCCCTTTTCCCTCACGCTCCCTTCCTGGCATTCGAATATCGTGTTCGTCGGCATTCTTGTGGCACTCGACACAGTTATCGAAATCGCGGATTCCTTCCTCGATATGCTTACGGCGGATCTTTTCCTGCGAGTGCTCGTGACAGCCATAGCAGGTATAGCTGCTGTAGTCGTTGCGCACGTGGCAGGTCGCGCATTTAACGTTGTGGTCGCGATCCAGTTCGAAATACTTCGCGTGATCGAAGGTGGCAGGTGTCCATTTGTCCTGGCTGTGGCATTGGCTGCAATTGCCCGCGATCTGCAGGTGCAGGCTGTCCTTGGGTGACTTGTGGCACCCCTGGCATTCGTCGCGCGTCGCCTTTTCCAACAACCGATGATTGAACTTTCCGGTCGGCCGGAAACGTTTCACCCCGGCATGATCGCTATGGCAGACGATGCAGTCCGAGCTGATGAGTTTCTGGTGGAACGGTGTCGAAGTCAGGGGTTTCTGGACGGGCAACCCAGCAGAGGTGAGTTTCCCTATCGCTTCTGGCTTGTGGCAACTGACGCAGCGTTCTGATTCGGCGCCGGTGAAGGCGGCGTGACAGGCAAAGCAGTCCGACTCCAGTTTTGCATGGCCGGGTATCAACTTGCCGGGGCCAACCATCAGGTGGGGATAGACGAAAGACAGAATGGCCAACACAATCAGGTTGGCGGCAAGGATCCACTTCAGGGTGCGGCTCATATCCAGCCCCAGAACAAAAAGATGCTGATGATATGGCCCAGTGCCAGGACCGCGAAGACAATGAAGATCGGGATATGGACTTTGCGCCACTTGGTCATGGCATCCAGGGTAACCGCATCCCAGAACACGGCACGCTCGATGTCCTCTTTGGACATCCCTCGCAGTTGGTAGTGATCACGCTGTCCTAGGACATGCTCGCGCGAACGGCCGAGAAGTAGTTTGCCCACCATACCGCTGATGACATTCACGCCCATCGCCACTGTGGCCAGCCAGGGCAGGATGGCGTTGAAATGAATGCCAGCATGCAGCAAGACCATCAATGAACCCAGCCAAGTACCGACTTCGTGCATGCTGAGCCAGGATTTCATGTTGCCCGACGTGATCATCTTGCGCTTGCGCAACGAATAGATCAGGGAACCGATGATGAGCAATGTTCCCGGAATGCCCAGGTAACGCCCGATCCAGACCAGATTGAAGCGGTGCAGCAGATAGTCGCCCACCAAGGTCGCCACACCGAGCAGGCCAACCAGCAGCGTAAAGGGAAGAATATGATTGCGCCAGAGGTTATTGGTCATCTAGGCCTCCAGAGTCACGCTGGTCTTCGGGGTGCAACTGCAGAGCAGGCAACTACCTGGTTCGGGATCAAAGTCTGGCGCATGACCGTAAGCCACTTCGCCTGTTTTGATAGTGGTTTGGCAACATCCGCAACTTCCAGCCCGGCAACTGGACTCAACTTTCACCCCATTGGCCTCGGCAAAATCCAGCAAACTCCCCATGCCCGGTTGCCAGGGAATCTGTTTGCTCGACTTGGCAAAGGTGACGACGATGTCGCTTTGTATTGCCGCCACAGGTTCAACGGCTGTCGGGTTTGCCGAACGCTTGATCGATGCCGGGCCAAAGGCTTCGTAATGGATGCGACTCTCCGGTACGCCCCAGTCTTCCAGGCCAAGGACGAGGCTTTCCATCATCGGTGTCGGTCCGCAGATGTAGAAATGGTAGGGTTTGAGGGGGAGTTCCGTCCTGAATAGCGCGACATCAATGCGCCCTTGATGGTGATAGTCATGCCCAAGTTGATCACCCGGCAATGGATCACTGAAACACAGCCGCAGATGGAAGTTCGGGTAAGTCGCGGCCAGCGCTTCGAGATGGGACCGCTTGATGGGTTCGCTGCTGTTACGCACGCCGTAGTAAAACCAGACTTCCCGGCCAGGTTGCTCGGCCATGCACCAGTTGAGCATGGACAGCACCGGGGTAATCCCGATGCCGCCGCCGACCAGGACGACGGGTGCGTCACTGGAGTCGATATGAAAGTGGCCGCCAGGCGCGCGGACTTGCAGAACTTCCCCCACCTGAACGTGGTCATGGAAGTAATTCGACGAGCGGCCCGGGAGATAAGCGCTGCCTGTGGGGGCGGGGACGCGCTTGATGGAGACGCGGTAGAAGTCCTGGCGAGGTGCATCCGACAAGGAGTAGCAGCGCGTAATCTGCTCTGTCTTGCCGTCGGGCGAGGGTACGTCGAGACGGAATGTCAGGAATTGACCTGGCTTGAATGCCGGAAGTGGCTGCTTGTCTTCCGGTACCAGGTAAAACGAGCAGATGGATTGGGCACCGTCCTCGATTTCCTTGCGATCAACCCGAAAATTCCTGAAACCACCCCACGCCGCTACAGATGCCGGCTCGGATGCTGAAGGCAAAGTCACTTTTACGGGAACCGCCATTCCCCCATCAGCCCCCGCGCCTGTGCGCAGCGCCTGATACTCGCCCCAATGCCGCCAGAAGCTGATACCCAGCCACAAAACGATTTGCAGCGTAATACCCAATACGAGCCAGAGCAGCAGGGAGGCAGAGGTCATTTCAGGTGGCGTCATGATTCTGGCAGTCTTTCACGTTCAGCTTAAGGAACCCTTAATCAACATCCGTTTGACATCCGCTTCAATCATCATCGTGCTCGCGCCCCTTAGAACGACGATCACGTCGATCGTCCTTGGGCAAGGGCTTATCACCCCACGCCGCACGATACGCCTCGGCAGAAGTGAAACGGCATTTTTTGTTTGCTCCAACTTTGCTCAGCAACAAGGTATTCGGTTTGGCTGGAATGCCGGCATGCGCCTGAATCTGTTCCCTGATTTGATCGCAGGATTCCGCCTGGACCTCAGGGGTGGCGGCATGTACGGTCGTCATGGACAAGGCAAGCAGGATGATTGAGATGGCTTTCATGATTTGATTCCTTGGGTCTGATGGATAAAGGGTGTCACCGCATTTCGAATGCTTCTTGATGAAAACTGAACCGGCCTTGCCCGATACGCCCAAGTTCCTGCTTGAGCTTTTCAGCCAAGCCTTGCGGACCGCAGAACCAGATTTCGGACCGGCGTGAGCCTGCCTGCGCAGCGGCCACATCGGCCGCGCTCAATGTTTCACCCTGCTGGGCGCCATGAATGTGCAGACGGATGCCAGGCAACGCGGCGCAGTTTGCCTCGAGGCGGGCGACAAAGGGATCATTGGTTCGATCACGGGTGCAGTAGTGGAGATCCGCAGAAACCTTGCTCGGAGTCTGCTGCAATGAATCCAGCCATGCCAGGAAAGGCGTCACTCCAATACCGCCGGCAATCCAGATTTGTTGGGCGCTCGAATCCTGCCGTGCCATGTCGAAGCGACCATAAGGCCCTTCAACCTTGACGGCATGACCGACCTCCAGTCGCTTGCCCAGGGTGCGGGTGTAATCACCCAGCGCCTTGATCTGGAAACTGACGCTCCGATTACCCCGATCCGCACTGGCGATCGTGAAAGGATGTGCCCCCTCTTTCTCATCGAAGGTAATGAACGCAAATTGACCGGGGCGATGGCCACGCCAGTTGTTGTCAAACTGGCAAGTGACGGTAAGCACATCCGGGGCAGGTTGCTCGATGGCCGTCACGGTCCCGCTGGCGCGGCGTGCTCTCCCGATGCGACCGACCAGCGAGTACAGGGCACCATAAATTCCGGCAGTGCCAAGCAACGCGATGAGAATGCCGACGGGCTGGGTCCAGTAATCAGTCGGGGCAAGCATAGCTGCATGCAGCGCCAGCATCAGATAAAGCACCGGCATTGCCTGATGCACTACCCGCCAGGTTTTATAGGGAAACCGCTTCCATAAGGTGATGATCAGCATCGCTAGCACAAGATAGAACGCCCATTCCCCCATGTCTTTCGCAAGGTCACGCATCACTTCCAGGAAGCCGGTGAATTGCTCCTTGGGTATGCGGCCTTCGCGGCCGACCATCGCCTTGAGAATGTCTCCAACAACTTCCTCGACCAGCCAATGCACTACGGCGAAGCTCACCCCGAGAATGCCGGCCCATTTATGGGTCCGATAGACTCGATCCATACCGCCCAGCGGGGTTTCGAGCCAGGCGGGACGTGTGGACAAAAACATCGCCAGCGACATCAAGGCGATCGATAGCAGGCCACTCAGATAGAGCGCTTCCTGCCGGATTACCCATGGCAGAGTGGCACCACTGCTACCGCCCGTGGCAACCACATCCATTCCCCAGGCCAGTGAGACGATGGCAAGAAGCGAACCGAGAAAGATTTTCATGTCAGGACTCCTGATGGATCATTTTGCAGTGGCGGGTTGCACAGTTTCTTGCTGGGGTAAATCATCACGACACCGCCGTTCATTGCAGTCCAGCGAGTTTCGCTGATTGCTTCTCGCATTGCCCCTGTCGTATTTGTCACGCTTGGAATCACGCTGCCGCTGGTCGATCACCTCGCCTGTATGGGGATGCACATACAGCTTGATCCGCCGGCCCGCCTGGTCAGTGGCCTTGACCTCATAGCTGCCGCTTTCACGTTCGATCTTCTCGATATTTCGATAGCCGGCAGATTCCAATCTGGCATGTACTTCGGGAATCGATAGCCATTTCACCTTGTCGGTATTGGCAGAGCGGACATCCTGGGCATGGCTTGAAATTGAGAAGAAAACAGTGGCAAGCAATGCAGTGAAGGTTAATGGTCGCATGGTGAAATCCTCCTGCTCAGGAAAGTGTCTGAAATAGTCATTCTTCGTAATAGCCTTGCTCCGCTGCGGTATGGCAGGCGACGCAGTTCGCTTTGGTGCGCACCTCCTTATGGCGCCATTCCCAGTCGGGAACTTTGCGATGTTCGCTCACCCATTTAGGCAATTCCGTGATGCGTTGTGGAGCAGCCCCAGTGGCAACGCCTTTGAGCAATTTGCTGCTGTAGCGCTGGCCACCCGCATCACCTGCATTGGCAACGAGATAGCTCGTAATCTTCTCGGCGGTGGCCGGATCGAGGCTGGCGTTATCCCCGAAATGATTGTCCAACTCGCCCATCATGCGTTGCCAGGATCGCGCCGGGAGCATCGAGGGGGCAAAGGCCAGGTGGCAACTACCACATTCCTCCTTGACTACCGAGTCGGCAACCGGTGCAAAGAAATGACGGTCGCCTGCCTGAGCACGCGCCAATACAAGGGCAGAAAAGGCCAAGGTCACGAGGCCGATGGCAAGCGGGCGATAAGGAATGCGCACGGGAGTCTCCTTTGAATGGGATTACTGACCAATCACGAAGGTGAGCCAGTCACCTTTTTCCTGCGGGGTACATTCGCGCCCCAATACTTCGGTGCAGTTGCGCTTGAACCACTTTTCAACCTTGGCCGGATCGGTATAACGCGTTGGCGTCACGGATACGGCAACCGGTTCGATGGCTTTTCCGGTCAGCGCCCGACCGGCACCCCGGGTGTCCTTGCCATGACAAGTCGTGCAGGAGGGCGTATCAGGCTTCCCGCCCGAAAAGTTCTGCGTATGCAGGGTTTGGCCGCGTGCCGCTGAAAAGCCTGTTGCCTTGGCGGCTGCGGCATACTGGGCCAGCAGGTCTTCGCGCGGACCGGCGAGTGTGACGGTGCTGAGTATCATGGCGACAATTCCTGAGGTGACGACCAACATGTTCTTCATACATTTCTCCTGGCAGTTATCTGACTGTGGAGTGCACTTTGCGCCACCCCATCTGAATGAATGCTGAATCGCTTGTTCATCCTGTGTTCAGATTCAAAGTGCTAAAAGATCAGGCTGGAAAACTGTGGGGTTGAAGATGTCGTCGATAATTACCACCCAATCGCGAAGCACACTGACAGGCTTGCTCATTTGGATGATGCTGGCAATGTTGAGCACGGGAGTCAGTTACGCAGCCGATAACCCCGACCATGAGCGTGCCCGCCAAGCCGTCGAGGCGGGGGACGTGCTGCCCTTGCGCACGATTCTTGATCGGGTCGAACGCGAGTATCCCGGCCAGGTCATGGAGGTTGAACTCGACCGTGAAAAGGGTGAGTGGGTTTATGAAATCAAGCTATTGCGCAAGGGAGGCGCCTTGATGAAGCTGAAGATTCACGCTCGAGACGGCACAATCCTCGGTTTCAAGGAAAAGAATGACAAGCCGTATCGCCAAGGAGAGCCTCGCTGATGCGCATTCTGGTGGTCGAAGATGAGCTGACTTTGGCAGCGCAACTTGCTGAAGGCATCAAGTCGGTCGGCTATGTCGTGGATGTCGCACACAACGGAGTCGATGGCCACTTCATGGGGGAGACAGAACCTTACGACGCCGTCGTGCTCGACATTGGTCTGCCGCAGATGGATGGCATCACGGTTCTCAAGAAATGGCGTGCAGCAGGTCGTACCTTGCCGGTGTTGATCTTGACGGCACGCGACACCTGGCGAGAGAAAGTGGCCGGCATCGATGCCGGTGCAGACGACTACCTGACCAAGCCCTTTCACATGGAAGAACTGCTGGCCAGGCTCCGGGCCCTTATTCGCCGTGCCGGTGGTCATGCCAGTACCGAGTTGGTTTGTGGTCCACTGACACTGGATACCCGCAGTAGCCGTGTCAGTGTGGATGGAACTGCCTTGACGCTGACGAGCCATGAATACCGGGTGCTCGCCTACCTGATGCATCATCCGGGTGAAATCGTCTCCCGAGCGGAACTGAGCGAGCATATTTACGCTCAGGATTTCGATCGCGACTCGAATACGGTCGAGGTATTCATCGCGCGCTTGCGCAAGAAATTGCCGCCAGGTCTGATCGAAACCGTGCGCGGATTGGGCTACCGACTCAACAAAGCGCAATGAACTTTGCTCTCTTGCGTAACTCCCTGCGTATGCGTCTCTTGGCGGGGACGCTTATCTGGATCGCCATTTCGATTCTGGTTGCAGGATGGGGGCTTGGCCAACTCTTCCATCAGCATGTCGAAGCCCAGTTCGATGCGGAACTTAAAAATCATCTGGATCAACTCACGGCCCAACTGATTCTCGATGAGCAGAATCAGGCCCAAGTTCGATTACTTCCGAGTGACCCGCGCCTCAACAAACCCCTGTCCGGCCTGTATTGGCAGATCGATCGCATTGCCGCTGCGGGTGAGCATCCCGTCAAGGCTGTGTTGCGCTCTCGCTCACTGTGGGATGAGACGCTGGCCGTGCCGGCCGATGCCCCGGCGGACGGAGAAATTCATCAGCATCGGATTGACGGCCCCCAGGGGGTTTCGCTAAGAGTGGTGGAACGTACCGTCACCATTGACACGCATTCCCTGAGGTTGATGGTTGCGGCCAATGAAAGTCTGATGACAGGGCCTATCGCAGACTTCAAAGGCCATCTTTGGTTGGCATTGGGCATACTGGGAATGGGATTGACGTTCGCTGCCTCAATGCAAGTATTCGTTGGGCTTTCCCCTCTGCGCAGCATGCAGGATGCCCTAGGGCGTGTCCGGCACGGAGATGCTCGAAATATGGAAGGCACCTTCCCGAACGAGATCATGCCGCTGGTGAATGAGTTCAACACGGTGCTGGCGCAAAACGCCGAAGTGGTCGAGCGTGCCCGAACGCAAGCCGGCAATCTGGCTCATGCGCTTAAAACACCACTGAGCGTTCTCGCCAATGCCGCCAATGCTCCCGAGAAACGAGATGACGACTTGGCACGTCTGGTCGCATCGCAAGTCGATACCGTGCGCAAACAGGTCGATTACCACCTGAGTCGGGCACAAGCTGCCGCATCTGTACAGGTTCCGGGCATACGCACCGCCGTTGAACCAGTCATCCGGGGACTGGTACGGGTCATGCAGCGGGTGCATGCAGAACGCCAGATCGAATTTGTATTGCTTCCTGATCAAGCCAATCTGGCATTCCGTGGTGAAGAACAGGATTTACAGGAAATGCTGGGAAATCTGATCGATAACGCCTCGAAGTGGGCCAGATCACGGATCGAGATTCAAGTCTCGGACGAGTCTGGCAAACTCCGGGTGCGCATCGATGATGACGGCAAGGGCATCGCCGAGACCGAACGCGGTCATGTACTCAAACGAGGGGTTCGCGCAGACGAGCAGGTTCCCGGTACGGGACTAGGGCTTGCCATAACCGCCGACCTTGCGCGAATGTACGGTGGAGATTTGCTGTTGGCCAAATCCCCATTGGGCGGACTTCAAGCATCGTTGATCCTGCCGGCAGTTTGATTCCTTCACCATGGCACTTGTCGGACCAAGGATGCGGTTCCTTGCCTGTAGAGCATGACAACCGCAAAGGGTGACAGAGTTCGAGGTTCGCGTTAGTCAGCGGAGAACCAACGGTCAACGTGACCTTAGGCTGAACGGCAGGTAACCGGAACATTGCCGCCCGATACAGCCCATTAGTCCAACGGCGGGATTGGCCGATTAGCACGTCTTGGGTATCCGGCAGGTTTCAGAGTGGAGCAGTCCCCTGAATGTCTATTGCTCAGATCGAGTGACGGTTATCACGTGACCGTCTGCACTCATTCACCTATGCAGTAGACCAACAGTCAAACCTCAATCTGGCCCAATGCTTGGATCCGTTGCTACGATTGGCATTTCTGGCAATAGACCGCATGTCGCGTTCATGATAATCCCCATTATCAAGAACGCCATTTTTCGGCGATAAATCCACCGATGAAACATCGACCTGCCAATGGCTACGATATATCAATCACTTACGCCTCTAGGCGATGGTACATTCAAGCTCTATAAATGTTGATGGAGCATGATGATGCTTGAGTTTCTGAGTATCGACGACATCGCACGGTTATGCAGCCTTACCCGCGAACAAGCGGAAAATCTGGTTTATAGCGGCGAACTTCAGGTCATCGAAGTGATGCCAGGCGAGAGGCGCGTACTTGCCAGCAGCCTCGTCGATTACCTTAATCGACAAGCGATGAAGAGTAGGGCAGGGGGTGTCATGTCGGACGATGATCTGACCGTGGCGCTGGCCAAGGCGATTGAGGATGACGAGGTTTTACGATGCCAACTGGCAAGCATGAGCCCCGGGTCAGGAACATTCGCGGAGATGCTCAAAAATGCCGCAACCTCAACCTCCCATGCATGCGACTCGAGTGCAGACAATGTGATTCCCTTCCCCAGCAGCGCCACTCGTCACTAAGTTACCTGCAAGTCATCTGGAGGTGCATTTAGCTTTCATGGGGCCGCGACCGTTTGTGCCAGGTACCGTAGAAGTGCCCAGAAAGTCTCCTGCGGGTTGTATCAAACCCTGTAGATAAATTGAGTGCTCTGAAAGTCTCCTGTGAGCTACCAAGGGGGAATGCAAGGCCTGATCGGCGGCTGTTGCTGATCACAAAGTGCTCTGGCAGTATTTCAAATGCACCTTGTTATTGGCCAAGGGGACAGTAACCCCGCCTGGCCCGCAACTTCTGGACTCTCGCAAACTCGCGCCTGGCTGACTCCTCGTCACGGAAGATCTGCCTTTTGATTCCTCCCCGCCTGTTCTGTAGCCCATACCATTGCCTGAACAATACGAAATCGCCAAACAGATCCTGCTCCAGGATCAAGAGGTATCCTCGGCTTGCAGTGCGGAGCTCAACTCGCATGACTGCCCTCCAGTTCAGTCAGCTCTTGCCATAGGCGTTCTTCGTCAGACTCGGTATAGATGCTGGTGGTTGCCAGGCTGGCATGGCCAAGTAGTTTCTGAATTAGATTCGGCGGCATGCCGGCGGTCCCAAGGTGACTTCCTCGTGTGTGCCGTAGCCAATGCACCGATGCACGATCGAAATCCTTTGCCTCTTGGGTGTGCCCGTCTCTACGCAATGCGTCAGCGGCAGACTGGAACAACGTTCGCAGCGTCTTGTACAGGCTGCTTGGTGTTACAGCATCGATTCCATTCAGATTGGCGATCAGGGGTATCTCGGGCGGATTGTCCTGAGGATCGTGGTTCAGCCCACGTTGGCTGAGGTATAGACGTAGAGCGGATAGGACACTGTCAGGGAAAGGAACAGCGCGCCACTTGCCGCCCTTGCCACGCACCTTGAGCATCCATCGTGCCCGGATGGAATTTCTGACTGACATGGTGTAGAGCCTGCCAATCATGGCATCGACCAGTTCGGATAGCCGAAGGCCAGTGGCGTAGGCGAACGGCAACACAAAGCGCAGCCGTCGCGCATGTGGATCGTCAGGCTTTGTTGCTAGATGATCGTTCAGGTATTGCCACTGCGCCTCAGAAAATACTCTGGTCAGTTCCAAGTCTTCTGGCGCATCGGTTTGAGAGGCCGGCTTTTTCCCAACTACGTCCCACGGGTTGAAGGCGAAGTATTGGACCCGGACGAGCCATTCAAATAAGCTCGATACTATTGTCAGCGTGTGGCGCACACTTGACGATGAAAGTGCCCCATCGAACGGCTTCCAGTTCGGACTGAAGCGCGGGGTGTTCCGCTTTCCTATCCAACTTTCCTGAGGAATTCTGTATGGCCATTGAGATGGAGCGGTACGGCCAAGCATCGATAGCCAGTCCCGGTAAGCGGTGCAGTCATCAACCTCCATATCAGCGAGTGCTTTCTGTCTTTCGATGACAGCCCATAGCAGGAGGCGTTCTGCTTCCTTACGGTAGGCACGCTCTGTGTTTGGGCTCCCGGCCTTCGTTGTCAGCCAGGATTGAATGGCATGGTGATCATTGATCGCATCAATTCGTGGTCGTCCAGGAAAGCGATTGGACCCTGATTCTCCTGCGAGAGACGCGGGAACCTCCAGTGCCTCGATCGGCACAATGGCGGTTACACGATCTCTTTTCTGGATCAGGCTGGGTGTCGACTGGGTACGTACCGGTGCCAATGCGTGACCAGGCAGTGGCCCAAGCGTTTGCTCGTAGCCCCGCAGCCAAGCAACGATTCTGGCCGCGCCTTTTTCGCCGAGTTTGGGTACGGTCAGCCACCAGCGATATCCGCGCTCCCTGATGCGCTCGTGCATCGCGCCAATGGTGGAAATGCCAGCCAGAATTAATCTGTCGGCGACAGGTTTGTCGAACCATGCAGAAACCAAATCATCCGGAACAGGTTCCGTGGCGAGCAGTTGCTCTATCCAGACCAAAGCCCCTAGTTGCTGCTCAAGGAGGCGGCGTCGCTGACCAACCTTCTTGTCTGCCGCTTGGGGGAAAGTTTGCAGATAAAGCTGGATCAGCTCGTTCTCGCGATAGAACCCTTCGGGATCATGCTCAACGCGAAACTCATCCAGCGCCGGATAGTCTTTCTGACAATCACGCTGTTCGCCGGCAATATGCAGTTTCAGAAGCCGAGCCTCGCCCCAGCGACCATGCCGTAAAGCGGCCTGGCTAAGTGTGTCGCGCAGCCATGTAAGCGTTGCCTTGGCCAGCCGAAGATCCAGACCTGTTTCAAGGTAGAGGTCGGCCAGAGATTTAATATCCAACCCCTGCACCCATCCGCGATAGAACGCGAGATGATGCCGACCGACCTTGCGCTCAACCAAAGGCATGTTCTGTTGTCTCAGGTTAGACGCCGTCAGCAAGCGACCTTGCGAAGCTTACCGCCCGAGCGGAGCCAGACGGCGCAGCTTTATCCTGTACAGGATGCTCACTGCCAGAGGCAATTACTCTGGTCTGCACCCCGGTGCCAGATACGGCGGTCAAGCCAATGGCGGAAAGGGTACGTACTCGTTCAGCCCGAAGCCGTGATGGGACGGCTTTCAATGCTTTGTATAGCTCCGGGCAGGCCTCTTCCGTGACGGTCATGATGACTCGAAAACCGGTCACAAGGTGTTCCCCATCAGCCAGAAGCCACGTGCATTCGAATACACCGCATCCTTGGGTGTGACTACCCTCAATTTATCGAATGTGCTCTGTACGGCATCGCGGAAGAAGGTTGCTCCTCCGCCAACGAGTACCACCAGGTCGGGCATCCTGCTCTCGATGCGCAGCGACTTCTGGATAGCCTCCAGCACCACCGGGCCAACGGTCTGGGCAGCCTGTTCAATGTATGGCGCCAGGTCAACGCGTTGTCCGAGTACCAATACCGTCGATTTTCCTGAACGTATGGCATTCTCAAGCGTCTCGGTGTTCACTGCGGATCCGTGATCCTTGGCGATCAGACGAGATGCCTCCTCCAGGACAACCGATGAGGCATTGAGGCTGGTGCCTGACGACTGCCGATGCAGATCCTTGTGCGCAATGACCACCCAGTCGACTGAGAAGAAGCCGGGATCGATAACCAGGACTCGGGCATCCTCGATGTCTGCATCCTCCTGGGCGATGTAGTCGAGAAGCCCCCCGATGGGTTGCGGGACCACCTTTACGTTTTCAACGGTGATTGCTCGCTTGGGGGTGACCTGATGGGTTCCTTGCATTTGCTCAATCAAAACCTTCTTCCGGTTCTCGTCGAGGTACTGTGAGACAGGAAGGCCGGTAACAAGGGTGTCGATCCTGTCCATTTCAGACAGAAGCAATCCAGCGTGAAACAGGGCCTTGTAGGAATGACTGGATGAGTAATCGGCATGCAGCGAGCGCGTCCACATTTCCGCTCGGTCGGGCGATACACCAGCAACAAACTCCTCGTCGCCAACAAGGACGTGAAGAAAATCGGCCTGAACCTTTCCGTCGAAACGATTTCCGAATCTGTCGGCCGGAGCTGCGCCTGCCGGGCGAAGAATTGTTTTCGGTTTCTCGCCGCTCTTGCTGAAAGCGAGCTTGAGATTGGAGTAGCCGATATCGATGCCAAGGATGTTCAAGATGACCTCCAGAGAACTTTGAGAGAACTGCGATTCGTATTTCCTGCGAGGCGAACTTTCAGGGAGCTACCAGTGCACTCCTGGAAGACTTTCAAGCTTTGCCATGCAAGTTGTCCCTGCCAGATGACTGCCAGCGGACTGCTAGACAACTTAGCAGTGGCATGTCTCAAAACTGAGGTGAAAAGCATCCAAAGTTGATGCTTTTCGAATCGGATTCAGGCAATCGCTTTGCTAGGCTGATCGATCGTTACTTAAGTCAGGCAGTACGGCTGAACGCAATCGAATAGGTGGAATGGCTTGTGACACATGGTCAATTCAGCATCAGGAAAGGGTAGGGCGGTGCCAATACATTCTTCGTCAATGTGGGGGAACTCGAGAACCTTTATCGCACTTCATGCATTGACTGGTTTGGGCAGAAAAAGCGGTGCTTCTATAGAAGCGATTCGCCATTACTTCGCTTCTATAGAAGCACCAATCCTTTCATCGAATGAGTCCGGCAACCTTTCCAATAAACCCAAACACGTCTCTTCTATAGAAGCGATCGGGTACCGGATTGCTTCTATAGAAGCGAAGGAAATTCATCACGCAATATTTCATAGAAGCAATTCGTGGTCGGATTGCTTAGAAGTAATAGGAGCTCGGCAGCATGGAAAAACAAGACCCGTACATGGCGGCAAGAGATGCATTGGAAGACCGCATGGAGGCCCTGCATGACCGGGCGTACGAAATCGTTATGAAGCATTGGGAGGCTGTCAGGTCCTACGAGCGCCAATCTCCTGGATGGGAAAACAGGAGCACCCTGCAACTGCGGTGTGACAAGAAGGGCAACTCGATCAGGATTGATTGGTGTGGGTTGAAGTGGTACGGGTCGAAGAAGCTGGACAACAGGAAGATGATTAGGATCACTATAACCAAGCCCCCTGGCAGCCACGGCTACCACCTGCCGAAGCTCTACGCGCATGCAAAGGAATGGGAGAAGCCGCTTATCAAGGTCACCGAGGAAAAGCTGGGTGCGATTCGGCGCGAAGCCAGTCATGTGATCAAGGCCATCATTGCCGTCCGTTACGCTGCCAAGGTGGCTTCAAGCGATGCCGCCAGTCTGTTGAAGGAGGGGGCAGACTGATGCCGCTGGAAAAGCCCAATTCTTACGACCATGCTCGATTGGCCGTAATGACCGATCCCTCCGTCAGGACGTGGGTCAAAAGCGCAGTAAAGGACCTTGAAGCGCGAGATCCCATTGATGCCGCTGACGATGCCCACCTGGTGGCCAAGCTAATGGCGTTACGCAGTACTGAAGCGCTGAATCGATGGCGAAATGGTGTCGACTACGAAATGAGTACGAAATGACAGTTACCGCACGCATGAAAGCCAAGGCGCTTATACCGGTCGCGGCATTCGCTGCCGCTGTGGTAGCAGGGTGGGGTTATGACATCAAGGCAGCTAGGTATGCAGCCCAGTTCTACGTCGCGTTAAGCCTGCTCATGACCCCAATGCTGTTTAGGGAGTCCATTCTGCGGTGGATGGCGGAAACTGGGGAAATCTGGCCCCTATGGCTTCAGATTTCAATTGGTTCGATGCTTTGCGCATTCATGGTGTGGGTGGGAGCCTACACGGAAGCCGCAGGCTGGATCGTGTCACTAATAATTGTGAGGAAGGCATACCTTGATGCCAACGCTCTGGCAAATGGTGGTACCCAAGAACCTCTGCCCATGAGCAGGCAGGTGAGGCGCAGAATCAAGCGCCTGACACAAGCCAAACATCGCGATTACAGCAATTCAGGTGTCCAACGAAAGCGCGGAATGTCTGGCGAGGATTTCAAATGAGCGCCTACGATCTGATTGATGCGAGCACGCCGGAGGGGCGGCTAAAGATCGCACAATACGAACAGGAGCAGGCCGAGAAGATTACTCTAGGCCAACAGCTGTACGCCAAGATCAAACGCAGCAGCAAGTACTGCTACCAGAATGACCTGGCAATTGCTGACCCGAAGCGTTGGGGAGGATTCCCGTTTCCCGTATTCGTTGAGGCTGGCGATCCCTTGGGGTATGTCGTCCAAGGTGGGCCCGGCGGACAATACCGCCTCTGCGATGTGAGACTGTACGTGATAGAAAATGGTCGCGAATTGAGGATTACCTGAAATGGAAAAATATTCGTCAATGAGCTTCTGTTCAACGTCGACCCGCAATGGGGATGAGCCTAAAGCGAACTATCGCGGTAGGGATAGAAGCTACGCCGACCTGGCGGAATTCATCGACGAGAAAGCAGAGCAGTTGGATATTTCGGCGGTTCCGAGTAAGGCCGCCGAGTTGCACTGCTTATTCGATAACGCCCGAGACTCGATTATCGCGCTTCTGGCATTTGCTCGAAAAACTGGCGTATTGCTGGAGGGCTTGCATCATCTGACCATACTAAACTCATTGCTCCGCGATGATGCCGGGAAGCGCACGATCAAAACGTGGTGCAATGGAAAACTCGTCAGTATCGATGTCGATGACTTGGATGCTGCGGATGCCGCTCGTCTTGCATTGGCTGAGCAATGTGGGGTTTCTGAGCAAGAACTGTTGCGGTTTGAGCAGCGAATGGCGGACCCATATGGAGCCTGTTTTCGCGTTCCATGCAATCATCAAGGGTGCTCAATGACTAAGGCTGTATCGTTTGGAAATCCAGCTGAAATGCTGGATGCGGAGCGTCTGACTGCAAACGAAATTTGGTACTGCCGTTATCACCGGGAGGCGGCATTCTTGCAGGGAGGAATTATTTCAGACGAATTCCTGCCGGTACTTGAGCGGATCCGACAATCCCCGGGTCTTGCGCAGAAGGATACCGGGGCAAAGCGAGATGACATACAGTTCCTGCAATCCGTTGGACTCCTCACGGTTGAGAAGGTCACGTATGGAACGCGCCTGCTGTGCTATCAGATAGCTCTGACCGACGAGGGCCACGCGATGTTGGATAAATTATCAGTAGCCGTGGCAGTAGCATAGGCGATCGATGAACATACGGAAAGTGAAGTTTCTGGAAGGTGCGATAGTGGAGCCTTGCCCAACATGCGGCAACAAGGCTGAATTCTCCATTCACTCTGATCAGGTGGGTGAGGATCTGTGCGAGTTATGGGCAGCATGCAAGTGTGGCCATGAAACACCCGCTGGATACCGCTACAAGGATGTGTTCGGCGGTTGTGGTGATGAAAACGTAATTATGGCTATTTCGTGTTGGAACGAGG
This sequence comes from Rhodocyclaceae bacterium, assembly GCA_013791905.1. GTDB lineage: Bacteria > Pseudomonadota > Gammaproteobacteria > Burkholderiales > Rhodocyclaceae > Sulfuricystis. The sequence goes on from VMSX01000006.1 coordinate 81,106, forward strand.
CCATTGCTGGGGATGAATGACCGATTGGTGGTGGAATACTGTCATAATTGATCGTCATTGACACAGCCCCGCACTTACCTTGTCAGCATCATCCTTGAGAACGTAAAGAGAGAACGAGTAAGACGCAATGATCAGACTCAACATTCTCTCGCCTCTGTTGCTCGTGCTGCTTTGCCATGTGGCAATCGCAGCCCCATCTATTCTCGATGGGCGGGTCGTTGGGATTCAGGACGGCGATACATTGACCCTGATTGATGCTGAAAGTATCCAACATCGCATACGTCTGGCCAGCATCGATGCTCCGGAGATCAGCCATGGGAGCAAGAAGCCCGGACAGCCGTTTGGGCAGCGGTCGAAGCAAACGCTTTCAGATCTCGTCTACGGCCGCGAGGTTCGTGCCGTGTGCGAGACGGACGACAAGTACGGCCGGAAAGTCTGCACCATCATGGTCGGATCACTGAATGCCAATCTTGAGCAGGTCAGGCTCGGGATGGCGATGGTTTATCGAAAGTACGCACGCGATCAGGCTTACTTTGCTGCCGAGGGTGAGGCCAAAGAGGCGAGGCGTGGTCTATGGGCGGACCCCAACCCCATCCCGCCGTGGGAGTGGCGACATAGGAGCAAGCAATGACGAATGGCGAATCCATGATTGCACCGTGCCCCTTTTGTGCTGGCGTACGCACTGAAGTCGTAGAGATTGATGTCGGCAAATGGATGGTGGAGTGTCGCGACTGCCAGACCACAGGGCCGATTGACAACTCGCCTGGGCTGGCGGAAGAGCGATGGAATGACCGTCAGCTTTATCCGGGTACTGGGCGTGAGATTCGACGCTACGGATAGCGGCCTTCATCATCGGTGCAACCCCAGAATTGCGTCTCGATGGTTTCGGCTACTTCATACTGCTCCTTAGTCTGTCGTTTCAGGAACATCCCAATCGGCCAGTCTTGCTTCGCCGGTTTGGTAGAACTGCTTCACCAGCTTCACGTAGTCAAGAAAATCCCGATTTTCGGTTGCTAGCCGGTTGGCCATGTCCCAATCGATCTCATCTCTTTCTCGAGCCGGAATCAAGACCTGACTTTCTGCCGGGTTGTCGGCATCCAGTTTAATTAGACCGATGCCGTGCGCAGCGAACAGCATTCGCAGCTCCTTGAGCGTGTCTTGGCCCTCGATCTCAGCTGCGACCAGATAGCCGAAGTTCGCCCACGACGAGTTGGAAACCGCCTGGAAAAAGCATTCACGCACGTTCGATCGGTTGATCAGCAATTTGGCCTCAAACGACCACAGCCTGGTGCGCTTGTCGGAGTATTGATTCACGCAGTCCCGGACCTCCTGGTGCCACTCAGCGCCCAAGTCCTCCATCCCGACGACGTCTGGATACAGCCATCGGTTGCCGTTTGGCCCACGCTTGTTCGATGAGCGCTTCTCGTCGATGCGCTTTGAGTAGACACCAAATTCCTCCCACAGATAGAGCGACAGCAGTGGGTATAACGCGTGTTCCCCCATTGTCTTGCCGTGAGCGTCTACCGTAGCGGAAGCTGCAGCGCTCTCAACCGCCGCAACTTCGGCGACGTCAGACTTTTCAGTGTAGTAGTACTTGCGTGGCCTGCCCTCAGTCGTCTTCAGTTCCGGGTGTCGCTTCTGCAAACTGGGGCGCCGCGAGCCAATTTCCGCAACCAACTGCTGCACCAAGTCACTATCGGTCTTGATGTAGCCGCCCTGACTGTTGGACTTTTTCTCCTGGCACTCCACTGGATAAGTGCTAAAAATCCACTCTGCAATCTGCCTTGCCGTCAGCCTTTCCTCAGGGCGATCTTTCAAACAATCCAGTACGGCCTTCGCCAGATTTAATGCCATATCGTATTCCCCGACTATGAAATGTTGACGTAGAAGCGGCCACTTCGGCCAAGGCTGACGCCTCGATTCAAATCAACAGCGAAACACTCGACCCAGTGTTTTCCCCGGTAAAGGGTATGTTCCCATATCTCTGAACCAGTATGATCGAATCCACCCCTGAGGCACCTTGCAACCCTTGCCGCCCAGCCTGTGTTAACGATCTGCCATTTAATTGCTATGCCATTCGTGAAAGAGTGCTTTGCACTGAAGTGAAGCCAAGTGTTCAGCGACAAGGCAGGTCCATCAGAGCGGTAGGTCCCGAGAAAATCTCCTTCCTTGGATGAATGTAGCGTTGCAGTGATTTGAATTCGTCCAGCAGGCAAGACAGGCCAGGGTGGCTGGGTAACATGAGACACATCATCAATCTGCGTCTCGCCCAGACTTACAGCCTTGGTTAGAACAACTGAATTTGCAAAATCATCACCAAAAATCCTTCGCCATTTGACGATGCTCTCATCGCGATCTGTCTCAACGTACGCATCCTCAATCCACTCAGCGTAGCGATTGATGCAGGCTCTGAAGTTGGCGTACTTGTCCTGATCCCAATGTCTCGTGAACGATTCTGACGGCAGCTTGGGATTAACTACCTCGGGCATGTCAGGGTGCTGCTGCAGGTATGCATCTAGTCGCTTGATCACTGTCCGGAGCGCGGTTGGCGTATCTGAGAATTCATTTCCCAACTCGTCAAACCAAGAGATGCGTTCACCAATCAACGTCGTCAGCAGAATCGATTTTGCTGAAAACGTCAGCTTGAAATCGCGCAGGAACTTCAGAATTCGGACAACCTTGATCAACTGGTTGTTGCCAACATACCCGTTCCGCTGCAAGAACCACTCTGTATATCCATCAGGATTTGCCTGCTCTTCGGCGTCATCCTTTCGATTCAGAATCCATTCCGTGGTTTCCCAAATGCTGGTTCTGCGGATGCACGGCACTACATCGATTGAGAATTCTCCCGCATACTGAATCGTCACGCAACGCGTCTTGCGTGACACCTTGTCCGAATATGTGCCGTGCGCCTTGAACTGGTCGTACAGATGGTCGATGTAATCTGCCGGAGTCCATTCGTCGTGCGTCTTTACAAAAGCAACCACATCCGCGTCAAACGATCCGGCGATTCCTGCTGGCTTGATGATGGTCCGATGCGCCCATGACCCTTGTGGTGTCGTATCGATCAGAATGTCAGAATAAACATCAAAGCCTTCGACAGTTGCAACGATCGCATCCACTCGCGCTTTCAGCGTATCAATGCGCGTCTGGTTGAGATTGATAACGTCAACCAAAAACGTATTGAAATGTTCGGCCAGTTTCATTGATTCCCTCCAAGCAATTGCCGAATGGCCTCTGAGTTATGCGTGAAGTCCTTGTCAGCTCGGCTTATCAGATCATCGAGGCTGCCAACATCATCAAGTGATAAAGGCAGATCTGATTCGAAATTCACCCTCACGGACTGGTGCTTGTCCAAAATGAGCTGTGTGACATTGCTGGCCGTTGCCGCTTGGAGATTCAAGAGCATGGAAATGAACTTGGAAATCCCCCAGCCAGTCAAGAATCCCCACTTTTTATCCGCATTAGAAAGCGGGTAGTAGTTCTTGCCAATCCCCGTCCCTACAGATAACAACCGAATCGCGGAACGCTCCGCACCGAGGCGAGTAAGGGCTTCGGTGACTGCAACCAACGATGGATTGTTCGCCCATAGTCCGCCATCGCTCAACTGATACGGGCCCACTCTCGCAGGAGCGAAGTAGGATGGCGCACTGCAAGAAGCCAATACAGCGTCAACGACCTTCACGGTGCGGTCGCGAACAAACTTCTCGTCGTATGCAGACTTGAAAACATGTACGCCGCCATTGCCGATGTCTGTCGCCGGGATAACAAGCCTTGTCTGCGCTTCATCGAGCGTTGCATCTTTAAAGATAGAAACCAAAGCCGCGCGTAATGGCTCACTCGAATAGCGCGGGGAAACAGTGCCACCGAATGTCCAACTCTTCGGCCTGAAGATATTCGGCCCATCTTCGCGATAGAGCTCTGTAACCTTTGAAATCGGAATGCCAAATGCAATCGCGGCGGCGATGATCGAACCGGTGCTCGTGCCAGCAATCAGATCGAACTCACTATGAAATACAGTATTGAATTCTCTCTGAATACGTTCGAGGACATGGCTGGCATAGATTCCACGAATTCCACCGCCATCAATTGCGAGCAATTTCATTCTTACCAATCTCTTCAACCGGCTGGCTTACCAGATGTTCGGATTTGTTGGTACACAGCCCGCATCAGGTGGCTCGCCGCAACATTCCTAAACGCCTCATCGTTCATCAGGCGGACAAAGATTTCTTCGTTGCCGTCCATGCGTTCGATAAACAGGTTCTCAAGCTGTTTGTTGAATACTGGCTCGAAATTATCGATGCTGTTGGCCATGACGGCCTGTCTTAACTGTTCATTGGCTACAGCGGTTTCACGGACTTGATCAAAGAAGAGCTGGTCGGCTGGAGTGAACTCTGTTCCGAAGCGCTCATTGAGCTTGCCAACCAAGGTCGAAAGCTGCACATCATCGTCAGCTTGACCTGTACCCACGTCTGTCGGGCCCTCAAGTTTGTCCGCCTCGCCCGCCTTCAAGTCAATCGCCCCCTCGCTGATTTTTTGCAGCCGGTAGTACTTGAGCTCGACCTCATCGTCCACCTGCACCGTCCGGTTGTCCGTGGTACGCGGCAGCTTGGTCAGCAGGAAACGGGCGTAGGTGTACAGTTTCTCGTGATCGGAGTCCTGGTAAGGCACGATCTGGGAAACAAAGCCGTACAGATTTCGGAAGCTAACCAGCTGCCCCTTGAACAGTTTTTGGTCTTCTTCCCCGAGTTTCTTGAATCGCTCAATCGCTAGATCGAGCAGGCCATTCAATTTCTTATGTTCGCCTCCAGTTGGGTTCAGCCGGTTGCGAAACCAGATTTCGCACCAAGCGCTAACCTCTGCCTCGGTGTATATCTTCCAAACAGCCAGCGTATGTGCCAGCGTGTTGAGTTGTTGTGGATCGGTGTCGTCGCCTTTGTCCGTTGTCTCGTAATAGGGCTTGAAGGCCGTGTAGATGTCTGCAGGCTCGTTGACAAAATCGAGCACGAAAGTGTCGGTCTTGCCTCGTGTGGTTCGATTCAGGCGCGACAGCGTCTGTACCGCCTGGATGCCGGATAAGCGTTTGTCCACGTACATGCTGTGCAATAGCGGCTGGTCAAAGCCTGTCTGGTATTTCTCGGCCACCAGCAGCACCTGGTATTCCTCGGTGTTGAACTTCTCCGGCAGTTCGGATTCCTTTATGCCGTTGTTCATGCCCACTTCAGTGAATTTCTTGTCGCCAAATTCCTTGAGGGTAATTTCCCCGGAAAAGGCGACTAGCGATTTCACATCGGTGTAACCCTTGTCCTTAATGTACTTGTCGAACCCCAGCTTGTAGCGAACCGCGTGTTCGCGCGAGCCGGTCACCACCATGGCCTTGGCACGGCCGCCGATTTTGTGGCGGGTATGGGTGCGGAAGTGTTCGACGATCACTTCCACCTTTTGGACGATCTCGTAGTCGTGAAACTCCACAAACCGCGCTAGTGCTCGGGCTGCCTTGCGGCGTGGCACCTCCGGATCGTCTTCGATTTTCTGGATCAGCTTGTAATACCGCTTGTAGCAGGTGTAGTGCGCCAGCACATCGTGGATGAAACCCTCTTCGATGGCCTGGCGCATGCTGTAGTGGTGGAACGGTGCCTTGCCATCTGGCCCCGGTTCATTGAATACACAGAGCGTCTTGAATTTCGGCGTTGCCGTAAAAGCAAAGAAACTCAAGTTGGGTTGCTTGGCCCGCTTGAGCTGCTCGCGTAGCAGCGCCTTCTTGGCTTCTTCGCTGAGCGTATCGTCGTCCATGTCGAGCAACTGCTCGGCGATGGCCGATTCGATGCCGTCCTTATTCAGAATCTTGCGCAGCTCCATCGCCGTTTCACCGCTTTGCGAGCTGTGTGCCTCATCGACGATCACGGCGAAGCGTTTACCGGCAGTGGAAATCGCTACCGCCTTGCCGTTAGCCTCCATCGTGCGGATGGCCTGAGTGATGAAGGGGAATTTCTGGATGGTCGAAATGATGATCGGTACGCCGTCCGACAGCGCCTTCGCGAGTTGCTGCGTGTTCTCGTCGATCTTCTGCACCACGCCGAGCTTGTGTTCGAATTGGAAAATGGTGTCCTGCAACTGCTGGTCGAGCACGCGCCGGTCGGTGATCACCACGACCGAATGAAAAATCTTCTCGTTGTTAGCATCGTGCAGGCTGGACAAGCGATGCGCCAGCCAGGCAATGGAATTCGACTTGCCGGAGCCGGCCGAATGCTGAATTAGATAGTTGTGTCCGGAGCCATGGGCCTGAGCATGATCGGTCAGCGCGCGCACCGAGTCCAACTGGTGATAACGCGGGAAGATCATCGATTCCTTGCGGTGCCGCTTGATCCCCTTTTCGGTAACGACGGTGTTTTCTTCTACATCGAGATGGATGAAACGCGCCAGGATGTCCATCAAGCTATCCCGCGTCAGCACCTGTCGCCACAGGTAAGCCGTGCGCACATCACCATTGCCTGGAGGGTTGCCTGCGCCGTGGTTCTGGCCGAGATTGAATGGCAGGAAAAACGTGTCCTTGCCCTCTAGCTTGGTCGTCATGAACACCAGCTCGGTATCCACCGCAAAATGCACCAGGCAGCGTTGTTTGAAGGAAAATAGCAGCTCCTTGGGGTCGCGCTCGAAGCGATACTGGTATTTGGCGTTCTCCACGTTCCAGCGCGTCGCCGACATCGGGTTTTTCAGTTCCAGCGTGGCCACCGGCAGGCCATTTACTGCCAGCACTACATCGGGGATGGTGCCGGTTCTGGTCTTCACCTGCCGCACCACGGTCAGGCGGTTGTCCGCGTAGCGCTCGGTCGCCGAAGGGTCAAGACCCGTGTTTGGCGCGAAGTAGGCCAGCCGCACCGTCTTGCCGACACATTTGAAGCCCTCGCGAATCACCGCCAGCGAACCTTTGGCCGCTAGTTCCTTGACCAGACTATCGAGCAGCATGCCGGCGGCCTTGCCTGCATCGAGTTGCGTTAGACGTGCCCAGATTTTCGGTTGAGTCTTCTGCACAAAGGCCACAACATCTGCCGGGAACAGTGCAGCCTCGGGATCGTAGGCGTCCGAATTACCCCTTTCGTATCCACCAAAGCCAATCAGCGCCTGCTCGATGTCGTTTTCAAAATCAATTTCTTTGTGCATTTCTCCATCTCCCTCACTGTCCGGCCAGACCTTAGCGAATCGTCTCAATATTCGTGTTTTCCAGTTCCGCCAGTGCCATGCCATTCACGTCGGCATAGCGGTAATGGCGGATCGTATGGTCGCGTTGTAGATATTTACCTTCGGCATCCAAATACGGGCTCGGGTCTGGATGATTGCTCAGCACATATTTCGTAATATCCATTTTGCTGTGCTTGGCGGTGTAGGCATCCAGGGTCGCGTGCAGCGCCCTGACCCAATCGACGCTGGCCTTTAATTGATCCGGCACGTCGTGCGGAATGCTTTCGGATTTGAACTCCAGGCAATACACATGCAGCTTGGTCTTGCGCAGATTGAACACGATGAAATCGCAGCGCTTCGACCAGGGCTTGGCGTTGTCATCGAGGAAGTGAAACAAGGGCACTGTTGAACCATTCTTCTTGGTGTCCAGCTTGATGACCAAGACTTCTCCGGTCGTTTGCAGACTGACCTTGTATTCAATGGGCTTGTTGCCACTCTGACCGAACACCTTTTCCTTCAGCAGAACTTCGCCCGCATTGGCCTGCGGTTCGCCATAATGGTTGGTATTCAAGTAGGACTTCAGGCAGTTGAAGTATCCCTGAGCGTTGAGGGCCACTTGTCTTGGTTCCCCGTTCAAGTAGCCGCGCTTAAGGGGTGACAAAAACCGCGCACGTCGATCTTGCCGGTAACTGTATTTGTGATGAGTGCCGACCTGTATTCGGTCAAACGGTCAAGCACCTGTTGCACCTTGCTTGCCTGCTGGTCTATCGCATGTGTGACATTATCAAGATGCGAGACAATTACCTCCTGCTCATCTTCAGGCGGAAGTGCGATTTCAAAGTCGCCCAAGGTCTGGGTGGTAAGTTGATTGATGGTCGATGTCAGGAATCGACCTGACTGGAACTTGAACAATGTGGAGTTGAGCACGTAATAGAGAAAGCGAGCATGTCGAGACCGTAAGACAGTCATAAATGCGCCAAATGTTTGTCCGGCCACTTCCTCTGTCAGTAGCGCACATTTGCCGATCAATGCGCGACTCCCATTTCGCGAGCAAATAAGAATGTCGTCGGGTTTCGTCAGTATTTTTTGAGGAATGTCACAACTGACGTAGACGCAGTCAGTTAGATCAAGCCCGCCGTTCTGCACATTTGAGGATCGAAGAACAAGCGTTCCTCCATCGCTAACAACGTCATCCGGCGAGTAAGTCAGACCGAGATGCAGACTGCCCAGGAATTTGATTCGGGTTGTCTTCCATGATTCAGGAATCTCCCCCAACCACTCCACCCCTGACTCCTTCATTGGCACCGATGGATCAAGCCCCTTGGTTACGGCGTGGCTGATGAGGGCGGTGCGATTCTCGGCCAGCTTTTCCAGCAAGATTTTATTCTTGGCGATCAGGGCATCGATTTGCTCGGTTTTGAAGTCGAGGAAACGGGCGATGGCTTGCTGTTCCGTCACATCGGGCAACAGAACCGGGAGATTTCCAATGAAATCCCAACTGGCCCGCGGCATTTTGCTTCCGTATGTCGAAGAGTCAACGATATTGATGAAATCACGGGAAAGCATGTAGTACTTCAGAAACTCGGCGTGTAGCTTCTCGCTGCCTCGTACAACCAGAGCTTCACTCGAAATCAGTCCATCTTGCTGGGCTAGATGAACCTTCGCCAAATATGGCCGTAACTTTCCGAACAGAACGTCACCTGCCAGAAACGATGATGCCAGCCCTTCGCTGTTTACTATCTCACCGTCATTTCTTCTCCCTGTCCATGATTCGATATGCTCAAGCCCGAGGTAAGGGAGCGATGATTCCTCGACGCTGACCTTGCTGTTAATCAAGTCAGAAGTGAACTTGAGCCGCTTGACGCTCCAGTGACTTGGAATCTCACCGAGCCAAGGTGAGCCTGAGTTTTTGTAAGCCCCATAGGCGGTAGGCTTCATCAAACCACCTCGCTCAGCATCGCTGCGATGTCCTTCTCAAGCTGGCCGATTTCCTTGGCAATCACGTCCAGCGGACGCGGCGGTTGATACACGTAGAAATGCCGCGTCAGCGGAATTTCATAGCCCACCTTGGTCTTGCTGTGGTCAATCCAGGCATCCTTGACGTGCGGCAGTACCTCGACCTTCAAGTATTCCTCGCAGTGCTCCTTGACCAGCGCCAGCAGTTTGTCGTGGTCAGTCTCGTTGTCGTAACCCAGCGGCAGGGGCAAGGCGATGTTCTTGGGGAGTGCGACGATTTCGGTATCGCGTAGGTCGGCATCCGGCTCAGGGTTGCCTTTGGCATCGCGGCAGATTTCGGCCTTGGGGTCGCGCTCCGACAGGGCCGCCAGAATGGCTTTTCTGACCGGCGCGGGGAGCTTGAGGCTGGCCTTCTTCATGGCTGTATCGAGCACGGCTTCAAAGTCCGGCCGATTGCGATAGAGCGTTTCGCCGCCGGGCTTCTGCAAGACGGCCTTGATGACTGTCTGCATCTTCTCCCCTTCGGCGATCTCCGCGCGGTATGCCGCGTCGTCCTTGCGCTTTTTGCTGCTGGCGAGATTGGCGAAGGCGCTTTGCTCGTCCAGACGGGCGATACGCTCGGCGCTGGCTTGAAAGTTCAGCCGTAGCGGGCGCTCTACGGTGATCTTCAGGTAACCAAATTCGCGGTTGTCGAAGACCTTGCTGCATATGCGCTGCTCGGGCTTGCCATCGACTAGCACTTCGCTTTCCGCATCGTGGTCGTGCCCAGCATAAAGGCGGACCAACTCCTTGATGTGATCGTCGGATAATTCGTTGCGCTTGTTGCCTAAGCTCTTGTCCATTTTCTTGAAGTGACGGGTGCCGTCGATCAGTTGCACCTTGCCATGGCGGTGTTCAGGCTTCTTGTTGGTGACGATCCAGACATAGGTATAGATGCCGGTGTTGTAGAACATCTGATCCGGCAGGGCGACCACGGCATCAAGCATGTCGCGCTCGATGATCCACCGGCGGATGTTCGATTCGCCGCTACCCGCATCGCCTGTGAACAAGGGCGAGCCGTTGAAGACGATAGCGATCTTGGAGCCGTCGCCTTTCATCTTGGGCGGTTTGTGCATCTTGGAAATCATGTGCTGCAGGAAAAGCAACGAGCCGTCGTTGATACGCGGTAGCCCGGCGCCAAACCGACCGTTGAAGCCTTGGCTTTCGTATTCCTCACGGACGAAATCCTCTTCCGGCTTCCACTCGACGCCAAATGGTGGGTTGGCCAGCATGTAGTGGAATTTCTTCTCTGGGTGGCCATCATTGGGGACGAAGCCATTGGTCTTGTTCTTAGCGTCCTTGATGCCCAGCGTGTCGCCGTAGATCAGGTTGTTGATCGGCTCGTCCTTGATCAACAGATCGGAACAGCAGATGGCGTAGGACTCGGGGTTGTATTCCTGGCCGAACAGCTCGATGTGGGCGTCCGGATTGAGACCGGTGACGACGCCATCGCCGCAGATAAATTTCTCGGATTCGGAGAGCATGCCGCCGGTGCCTGCCGTCGGGTCATAGACGCTACGATAGATGCCCTTCTCGTAGATGCCGTCCTCACCGGTAAAGAGTAGTTGGACCATCAGGCGAATAACTTCGCGCGGGGTGAAGTGGTCCCCAGCCTCTTCATTGGCCTGTTCGTTGAACTTGCGCACCAGCTCTTCGAATAGGTAGCCCATCTGCAAATTGGTCAGACGCATGGGGGACAGATCAATATCCGGCGAACAGAATTCCTTGACGATCAGGAACAGCCGGTTGGCTTCGTCGAGCTTGGCGATTTCGGCTTCAAATTCGAACTTGTCGAAGATGTCACGGGCGCGCGGCGAGAAGCCCTGGATATAGGCAATTAGGTTGCCGGCGATATTCGGTGCATCGCCAAGCAGCTTCTCAAACGTGAAACCGCTGGTGTTGAACAACTCCTGCTTACGGTCGTTGGCAGCGATGCGCGAGAGCGCCTTTTCTAAAGCAGGTCCGGTGATGCCTTTGTCTTCCAGGCGCATCTTTTCGTCCAGCACCTTCTGTTTGTTTTCGGCTAGTACCAGATCGAAGCGACGCAGAACAATGAGCGGCAACATCACGCGGCGGTACTGAGGCGGACGGTAGGGGCCACGCAGCTTATTGGCGATATTCCAGATGAAGCCGACTAGGTTTTGGTGTTGTGCGTTTTGCATTGGCGATTCCTGAATACTGTTGTGTTCGTTGTCTGTTATTTTTTCACAGGGCTGACCGGGGGGAGGTATCCAGGCGCCAGCTTTGCGTTCTCAACGCCGTACAACGCCAGCGGATCGCTGAGCCACAGGCGGTACTGTTCTTCTTTAAGACTGTGGTCGGGCGACGCATCAACGCTCCATCGCAGCAGCATGTAGCCCGCGACCGCTGCCCGAACACGCATGCGTATCGATCCGTCGGCCATCCCGTAGTCCATCTTGATGATCTCGGGGCGGGCAAGGCGTGGGTGCGGAACCAGGTCCAACTCCACAATCCTTGTCCACTGAATGTCGTTGTCTGGGCCCTCGTTGGCCTTGGGGGCTTCATCGACCAAGGTCGGCGCTTCAATGCGGGTGATGACGAAGTCGCGGAACTCGCTGCTCTTGCGGTCGAAGGCCCGGACGTGCCAGCGCAGGCCGGTGTCGACAAGGGCGAACGGGACGATGACCCGCTCGGACTCACCGCTGCTCATCGAGTGGTAACGGATGGCCACCGGTCGCTTTGCGTGGATGGCCCGGCAGATCAGTGCTAACACCTCCATCTTGGGACTACTCAAGGCGGCGGGCGATTCGCATGGCAATAGGGGCTGAGTGCCAACTTTTATGCCGTCACCAAACCCAAAGGCAAGCGCAGACAGTACGCGCTTAGATGTGTGCTCAAACAACGGCACGAAGACCTTGCCGATGCGATAAATCTTGTTACTGCTGTCGAACTCTATGTTCTGCGGCGCGATTTCCCGGTACAGCGCCAGATCGCGCGTTGCACCGGCTGGTGCCACACCGAAGCGGCTGGTTAAATCTGGACGCCCGATTTCGCCGAAGAAATAGAGTCGGAAATCGATATAGGCCAGCCTCTCTCGCTGAATCTGACTCATTGCCTCAATGCGCTGGCGGCTCATAGACAGATTCTCCTCATTCACGAGAGGCGATCGAAAGACTAGAAATGGTCTTATGTCTGCTCATTATTAAGTATATTGTATCACCAAAATGATTATATTATGCGATTCAAAATGAAGCTCGCCAAGTGTTTGCCACTGACCAGGATATCCATCGAGGGCGAGAGTTCGATTGCGCGCTTGGAGATGGTACCGATGTTCGCAAAATGCGATCTCGTTACGAATTCCCTCCCGCCCCAAAAGGGATGGCCCTACTATCTCAAACTCACTCACACGGAAACTCACATCAGCGGGGAGATTCAAAGTCTGAGCCAAAACCTCGTAGTCAGGAGAAATTAAACCCCCACATAACGCCAGGTTCGGAGGGGAGATCGTTCAATCAGAGATCAGTCTGGTTCATTTCGAAAAGCATTCGCCAAGAATGCTTTTCGAGTCAGATTTTGAAGGTCCGTCCGCTATAAGGTACGGATGAGAGAATCCTCCCCTCAACTCGATATCCCTTTCGAGCAAACTGAGCCAAGCACGAGCATCGGGGTAACGCAAACGCTGGATCGAATGCGGCAACGCCGAGAACAGAGTGCGATTGCCGCTGGCCTGCCTGATTGGCCCGAGAACAAGCGAGGCCTTCCCAACGGCGCGCTAAGGTCGGCGCTTTTTGGAATATCCCCCAAAGAGCGGCGATCCTATGCATTCGAGCGGCACGTTGCATCCATCGATGGCGTCGAAGTGTTTATCACTCGCGGCCCGAATCTCATGCAGCATCATCTGGATGTGTGGGAGCAATGTCTGAAACTGGGCAAGGATCAAGGTACCGGTCGGCGGATTGAATTCACGGCCTACGCATTCCTGAAATCCATTGGTCGCAACACCGGAAAAAGCGACAACGAATGGCTGAAAAACGCTCTCTACGACCTGGCAGCGTGCGTGGTCCGCATCTCTGATGGCTCCAAGACATATTTCGGCCCATTGATCCATGGCGGTACGCGGGATGAACTGACTGGTCGCTACGTCATCGAGATCAACCCCAAGATCGCGTTGCTTTATGGATCTGGCCAATGGACGCAACTTGACTACGTCCAGCGCGAGCAGCTTCGGCGTCATCCCCTGGCTCAGTGGCTGCATGCCTTTTACTCCACTCACGCATCCCCCTACCGGTACCGTGTTGAAACGATCAGACGCCTTTGCGGCGCCGATGTCGAGGGGGAGCTGAAGAAGTTTCGTCAGGTTCTGCGACGCGCACTTGAACGCCTCGATGTGGCGACAGGTTGGAACTGGCGTATCGATGAAAGTGACTGTGTTGTTCTGCAAAAGCAGCCGCCAAGCAATGGCGAACGCGGGATAGTGGGTACGGTGTCTGAGCGTGTTTTATCCACAGAAGGGTCTAGGCCCACGGGATAGCGGGTACCACTGTGACCGAAGTCGCGGGATAGCGGGTGCTTCATAGCCAAGATTGAGCGGGATAGTGGGTTCCGGGTATCGGGATAGTGGGTTCCAAAATGACGGGATAGCGGGTACGGAAATGTCGGGATAGTGGGTGCCAAAAATCGTCAGCGAAACTGACTCAATCGCAGTCCTGGCAATGGAATCCGCAATTCACGGGAAACTGCATAATCTTCTTTTAATCTTTTCTTTAATAAAACAACGAGGGTCGCCAACAATCTCAAGCATCAGATACCTCCCGATGAAAGCTTGAGAGGCCGCTCGACCTAAACAGATTAATTTGAGATGCTTTTCGGTCTCGTTCAGGAAAGTCGCGGTGTTATTTTTCACCGCATGAATCCGAACAAGACAACCGACCAGGCGCAAGTCTGGCTTTTCGACGGAAAACCCGAGTACGTCGACGTCAAAGTGGCATCTGCCTTCTCCACCGAAGGGGGCTACATCATTGCTCTCGAGCTTGCTGACGGGGCAATCCGACTTGCGGCAACACGATATCCGGCAAAGTACGTCACTGCGTGGCGTCACAACGTCAAGCGGTATGGATTGCCGGATGTGCTGAGGGTATTGGTCTCAAGGCCCTACATCCGTTACGAGGCGGTCAAGCGTGGTCTGGCAAAGCTGCTCTTCGAGCATCGCGACGATGAATCGGATGGTTATCGTCTTGCCGTCGATACGCTGACAGAAAAAGCGCGAACAATGCTGACCGATGCCGGAATCTAGGCTGACTCCGATGGGAAATGGGTAGCCAGTGCTTGATTCACACGACTTCGACAATCCATGGCGCAGGGTCTACGAATGGCCAATGGCGGCAACATGGATGGGAGCATCTGCGCTCACCTTGGCGGTCACCAAGACACTGCCCGTCCCGACCAGGTTCGGTGTCCTGACTTCACTCCTTTGTACCGGTTTTGCCGCATACAGGAGTATCCAGGCATGGAGACGTAGTCAGGACAAGACGCGGATCCGGCTCACCGAGAAACAGTTCATCGAAGTCCCCGAGCTCTTGAAGATTGCAAGAAGGGCGTCCTTGCAAGATGCGGTCTGGCTGGGCTCCGGGTTTCATTGGACTGACATCGAGGCGGGCCGCATGCACGCCCTGATCGGGCGGGGTGTTGCTGCTCAAATGGGAAAGGAAATCCTGCACAAGGATGGAGCGTACTGGTTGCATGGATTGGCAAAAGAAGAAGACGCTTACGCCGATCTCTCTAATCTGGTTGGCCATACCCTGATTGTCGGGACAACAAGGGTCGGAAAGACGAGATTGTTCGACCTTCTGATAGCGCAGGCCATCTGTCGCGGTGAGCCAGTCATCATCATCGACCCGAAAGGCGATCACGGGCTTGCCCACAATGCCCGAAAAGTTTGCGAGGCACTGGGGCAGTCTGATCGCTTCATCTACTTTCATCCGGCACATCCAGAAAAATCCGCCTGCATCGATCCCCTGCGCAACTGGAACCGAAAAACCGAGCTGGCCAGCCGCATCGCCGCGCTGATCCCCTCGGAAACTGGTGCCGATCCGTTCACGGCCTTCGGCTGGAAGGTACTCAATGACATCGTAAACGGACTGATCGCCACGGGCGTTCGCCCCAACATGGTTCAGTTGCGGCGGTATATCGAAGGCGGACCGGAAGACCTGCTTCTGAAAGCCCTCCGACTGCATTTCAAGCACAAGGTGCAGGACTGGGAGTCGCGGGTCAGCAGCTTCGTCAAGCAATACAAAGGCAATCAGCTGCTCGCTTACATCACCTTCTACAAAGAGATCGTCATCCATGATGCGCAGAACGTCGATCTGGATGGATTGATTTCAACCTACGAACACAATCGGGATCACTTCCAGAAAATGGTGGCTTCGCTGATCCCGATTCTCTCGATGCTGACCAGCGATCCGCTCACGGATCTTTTGTCTCCGGACTTCGGGGCTGGCCATGAACGCGTGGTGACGGATATGGCGCGTGCGATTCGGGCAGACAAGGTGCTCTATGTCGGGCTGGACTCCCTGGCGGATGCTACGGTGGGCAGTGCGATTGGCTCCGTGCTGCTCGCAGATCTCGCGGCCGTCGCAGGAGACCGCTACAACTACGGGATCGACACCATCAAACCGGTGAACCTGTTCATTGACGAGGCGGCGGAGGTGATCAACCAGCCGACCATTCAGTTGATGAACAAAGGGGGCGGGGCGCTGTTCCGCGTCACCATTGCGACCCAGACCTTCGCCGACTTCGCTTCACGCCTGGGTGATGAGAACAAGGCTCGTCAGGTTCTGGCCAACACCAACAACAAGATCGCCTTGCGTATCCTGGATGCCGAAACCCAACAGTACATCGCCGATGGCATCCCGAAGATCAAGGCACGAACGTTGATGATCCGCTACGGCCACAACGTCGATTCGAACATTCATGATGCCTATAGTGCGTCCTACCAGGAGCAGGCGGCTGAAGAAGAGGCAGACCTGATTCCTCCGGCGATTTTGAGCGAGTTGCCACCACTGCATTTTTTCGCGCGCTTGTCTGGCGGCAAAACCATCAAAGGTCGCCTGCCGATCTTGAAATGGTGAAATGGCGCGTCAAGAGCAAAAGCGCGGTGAATGGGGATCGTTTATTGCGGTTCTGTTGCTGATCGGGGTTTTGGCTACATGGGCGCTGATCCCCGTGCGCGTCATCGATGCGACATGGCTCGCCGAGCAACAGCAGATGACGCGGTGGGCAGGGGAGGGGGCCAATCAGTGGGTGATCTTGCAAACAGCTTCCGCGTTGAACGTGATCGCCCAAGATGCTGGTAAGGTGGCAGCAGAACTGAGCCGGCGCGAGAATGACCACTGGGCCACGGATCGTATTTACACGAGCCTGATCTGGCTCAATCTGATCACCTATCGCAGCTTCACGCTCCTCATGTGGGGTCTGCTGGGGATTCCGTTTGTGCTGGCAGCCTCCGTTGATGGCTTCTACCTGCGCGAGATCCGTAAAACCTCATTCGTGTCTCAAAGCCCGATACGCCACAAGATCGGAATCCACTTCTTCAAGCTTGTCAGCGTTGCCGTGCTGGTGTGGCTATGCATTCCCGTACCCATGCCCTTCATCGTCGCCCCCACGGTAATTTTCTTCCTGGCGCTCTCGCTTTGGCTATGGGTGGGGCATCTACAGAAGCGGCTGTAGGGGAGGGTGGGGGCAAACCTGCCAGTTCCTGACAGGTTGATTGTTTTACTGTACTTGCTGCAAAATCTACGTGTTGTTGCTCCACTATCAAGGTGTCGGATCAGATAAAACAACCGAACACTCCTCGCACTTTTTTCAAAGTAACCTTTTATGACACCACTGGAAGCCAAGAAGGTCATAGACGCATTAGCGAATGGGATTGATCCAGAAACGGGTGAGATGCTTCCTTCGCAAACTCCCTTCAATAATCCTTCAGTGATACGTGCGCTATTTGTGGCGGTGAAGGCGCTTGAGAGTGCGGCTAAGCGCGTGGAGCGAGACGCGTCATTACCAGGAAATGCGGGGCGTTCTTGGAACGAGAGAGAAGACAAAGCACTCTTGGAGCATTTTGATGCGGGTACTTCCATCAAGGAGATTGCTGGAAAGCATGCCAGGACGGAGGGAGCCATCGCGGCCAGACTTGTTCGGCTGGGACGAATAAAGGATCGATCCGAGGCATATCCCAGCATGCCAGCAGTTACCGGGTAAAAGACGCACGTATTAGCACTACAGGTGTTCCTGTTTAACAGGACCTCCGGTAACCTTGCCGGGTTATGACGGAAACACAGGCAAAAGCCCGGGCAAAATGTCTCTGCCTTGATATTGAAACTGCCCGACAGGATCGAACGATCCTGCGGGAGGTCGGTGCTTTCCGGCCCGATACCGATGTCCGTGCCCGTATCCCGGGCAAGGCGAGGAATCTCGTCTCCCAGCTCAATGAACTGACACAGGGTGCGGCCTTCGTCCTCGGTCACAACGTCATTGCGTTCGACCAGCCCGCGCTGGCCGTGTTGCACCCCGATCTGGCCCTGCATCAACTGCCGCTGGTCGATACCTTGGAACTCTCGCCGGTCGCATTCCCGCAGAACCCCTATCACCGGCTGGTCAAGGACTACAAGCTCTGCACGACCACGCGCAATGACCCCGTTCGCGACGCCGAACTGGCCTATGAGTTGTTCCTCGATCAGGGCGAAGCATTGCAGCAGCGTGTCGAGGAACATCCCGACGAGGCGCTATGCCTGCATTACCTGCTCGCCCCGGAAAACGGCAAGGGGGTGGCGAACTTCTTCGCGACCCTGCGCCGAGCATTGCGCCCCAGCTTGCCAGAGGCTCAAGCAGCCTGGATGCGAACGACCCATGGCAAAGTGTGCGTGACCGCCCAACAGAGCGTGAGGGATACATATCTCCCCAACCCGGATTGGCATAAGCCGATTGCCTATGCACTCGCCTGGCTGCGGGTCGCCGGGGGTAATTCGGTTTTGCCGCCCTGGGTGAGTTTTAGCTACCCAAAGACACGTGATGTCATCACCGCCCTGCGGGATGTGCCATGTTCCGACCCGCAATGTGCCTGGTGCAAGGAGCAACACGATCTGCTGACGGTTTTGCCGAGATACTTTCCCGGCATTACCCAGTTTCGTTCGACGCCGACGACAGCCGATGGCCGTTCGCTGCAGCAGACCATCGTCGAGAACGGCTTTGCCGGCAAGCCGACACTGGCTATTCTGCCCACCGGCGGTGGCAAGTCGCTGTGCTTTCAGTTGCCGGCTTTGGCTAGGTATTACCGCAACGGCAGCCTGACCGTCATCGTCTCGCCGCTGCAGTCGCTGATGAAGGATCAGGTCGATAACCTGGAGAAGCGCGGCATCACCTGCGCCGGTTATCTGAACAGCTTGTTGAACCCGATGGAACGGCGGGTCATGCTCGACAAGCTGCGATTGGGCGACCTTGGTTTGATCTTTGTGGCACCTGAACAGTTTCGCAGTACGGCCTTCGCGAATGCCCTGATGCATCGGGAGATCGGTGCCTGGGTGTTCGATGAGGCGCACTGCCTGTCCAAGTGGGGACACGACTTCCGGCCTGACTACCTGTATGTGTCGCGCTTCATCAAGGCACGCCAGAAAGATGCACCTTCGCCGATCTTCTGCTTCACGGCAACGGCCAAACCCGATGTGGTCGAGGATATTCGCAACCACTTCACCAAGCGCCTCGGGGTCAGCCTTGACTTGCTTGCTGGCGGAGTTCGCCGCGACAACCTGGCCTATGAGGTTCGGGCGGTTACCCCGCAGGCCAAGTATCCCGAAGTCCTCCGGCTGTTGCAGGAAGCCCTGCGCGAGGAAGGCGGTGCCATTGTCTTCTGTGCCCGCCAGAAGACGGTCGAAGAACTGGCGGCTTTCCTGAAGGATGCCGGCCTAGATTGTGGCTACTTCCATGGCGGAATGCTGCCGACTGAGAAACGCAGCGTTCAGGAGGCTTTCCTATCGGGCGAGCGGCGAGTTATTGCGGCAACGAACGCCTTCGGTATGGGTGTGGACAAGGCCGACGTTCGTCTGGTGATCCACCTCGATACTCCCGGTTCGCTGGAGAACTATCTGCAGGAGGCGGGGCGGGCAGGGCGGGATCAGGACCCAGCCCGCTGTTTGCTGCTCTATGACGACGCCGACCTCGATGTCCAGTTCCGCCTGTTGAAAAATGCGCGCCTGACGCAGCATGACATTCATGCCATCCTGAAGGCCCTGCGCCAGATCGAGCGCAAGGATCGCAGCGAAGGCTCCGTCGTGGTGACCAGCGGTGAGATCCTGCTCGAAATCCCGGAGAAACTGCGCATCGATCCCGATGCCTCAGATGCCGATACCAAGGTCAGGATCGCCGTGGCATGGCTCGAAGAAGCAAGGCTGCTTGAGCGCCATGAGAACCACACCCGTGTCTTCCCCGGCAGCCTGCAGGTGGGCAGCCTAGAAGAGGCGGAAGCGATTCTGCGCAAGAAGCTCGGCGGCAGCACCGATATTGCGCCATATCTGGCGATCCTGTCAGCGCTGATCCGGGCTGAAGATGACGAAGGGCTGTCGACTGACGAACTGATGCTGGCCACCGGGCTGGATTCGCACAAGCTGCAATCGATGCTGCGCGATCTGGATCGACTGAAACTGCTCTCCAACGATACCGAGATCGGGGTGACGCTTTATAAAGACCCTGATACCGTCGAACGGCTGGAGTCGCTGTGCAAACTTGAAGATGCACTGTTGGCCAACTTGCGCGAAGCGGCTCCTGATGCCGATCAGGAAAACTGGCAGATCCTGGATGTCCGCCGCCTGTGTGACACCTTGCGGCGCGATACCCAGGTTGATTTCGACCCGGAGAAGCTTTCTCGGCTTCTCAAGTCGTTTGCCGAGGCCTTCGGCGGAGGTCCTGGGCAGCGCGGTTTCTTTGCCCTGCGACCGGCCGGCATGGACAACCGATTTATCAAGCTGCTGCGCAGTTGGCAGGACATCGAGACGATCCGCCAACGGCGCATGAAACTGGCCAAGGCGCTCGTTACTCAATTTCTGACGAGGCGCCATGGCAACAATCTTCTCGTTACCTGTAGGCAAGGAGACCTTGAGGCCAGCCTGCAGACCGACATTACCCTGCAGGATCTGGAAATTCGCGACTGGAACATTGCCCTGGCGGCCAGCCTGATCTATCTCGATACCAACGAGGTGCTGCATCTGTCACGCGGCAAGGCGGTGTTCCGTTCGGCGATGAGCATCGCCCTGAACGCCGAAGCCAGGCGACGCCAGTTCAAGAAGTCCGACTACGCCGAACTGGACTTGCATTACAAGGACAAGATCGTCCAGGTGCATGTGATGGCAGAGTATGCCCGGCTGGCCTTGGGCAAGGTCAAGGCAGCGATGGCGTTCATCGAAGACTACTTCAGTATGGATCGGAATGACTTCGTGAAACGCTACTTTGCCGGTCGAAAGGATGTGCTGGAGATGGCGACCACGGAGGCGTCGCACCGCCGCATCCTGACCGATCTGCAAAACCCTGAGCAACAAGCCATTGTTGCGACGTCCATCGAAGGCAACCATCTGGTGCTGGCTGGGCCGGGGTCTGGCAAGACCCGCGTCATTGTTCATCGTATTGCCTGGTTGTTGCGCGAATGCATGGTTCTGCCGGACGAGATCATGGTCCTAGCCTACAACCGTTCAGCGGCGGTCGAAATCCGGCGCCGTCTTTGGTCACTCGTTGGGCCGGATGCTGGGGGCGTGGTCGTCCAGACTATTCATGGGCTGGCGATGCGGCTTACCGGAACCAGTTTTGCTGTGGCAGCCGAGCGTGGAGAAACGCCTAAATTCGATACGGTTATCAAAGCGGCGACGGAACGATTGCGAAAAGCCGAACAAGGAGACGAGATTGGGCCATCGGTACAACGCGACCGGGTACTGTCAGGTCTGCGTTTCCTGCTGGTCGATGAGTATCAGGACATCAACGGCGATCACTACGAACTGATTAGCGCCCTGGCGGGACGGACGCTCAACAGCGAGGAAGACAAGCTTTCCCTGATGGTGGTCGGCGACGACGACCAGAACATCTATGCCTTCGATGGCGCTAGTGTGCGCTATATCCGGCAGTTCGAGACTGACTACAAGGCACGTCGTTATCATCTCATCGAAAACTACCGTTCGACGACCCAGATCATAGACTGTGCCAACCAGTTGATTGCGCGTGCTCGCGAGCGCATGAAGGCAGATCAGGCAATCCGCATCAACCACGCGCGGCGCGATCAGCCCGCAGGTGGCGAATATGCCAGCATCGACCCGGTGGCCACCGGGCGCGTGCATATTCTCGAAGTGTCAGAGAATTCCAACATGGGCATTCAAATGGCGCTGGCAGAGCTGGAACGCCTCAATGGATTGACTGGTTCTGCAGCCCAATGGGGACGTTTCGCCGTCATCGCCCGTCGCTGGGACGACCTGGAACCCCTGGCGGCCTTGTGTCGATTGCGGGGGATTCCTGTCCGGCTTATGCGGGACAACCATACCCCAGACTTGCATGCCACGCGTGAGGGGGATCAGTTGTTGTCCTTGCTACGTGAAGAGTTTCGGCAGGCACGACGGTCACGGGTATTGCTACGTAGTGGCACATTGTCGCGATGGTTCAGGCGCCGCTACGGAGTTACGGTCGATAGCCTGATCGAACACCCCCAACGGGCAGCATTGGCACAGTTCATCGTCGAATGCGAGTCGGTTGCGCCGGGAAGCGAGCAGGTCGTCCAGAACCTGATCGAGTCAATCTACGAATATGGCTCCGGCGGTAAGAATGCCTCGGGTGACCGGCCCAATGGTCCGCTGGTTTTGATGACGGCGCATCGCGCCAAGGGTCTGGAATTCGATCATGTGCTGATTCTCGACGGGGGCGGATGGTCTGATGCCAATGACGAAGAGCGACGCCTGTTCTACGTGGCCATGACCCGGGCCCGCAAGACGCTCACCGTCAGTGAAAGCAGCGGCGGCCGTCATGCCTTCGTGCGCGATCTCGGGAAGTTGCCTTTGCGTTCCCAGCCGAGCGGCTTTGAAGTCGATCCCAGACTTGCGCATCGAACCTGGATTGCCGACCCGGAGCAGATCGTCTTGTCCTGGCCGGGGTACTTTTCTGCGACAGCGCCGATCCACAAAGCCATTGCGGCACTTGAGGTCGGTAGCCCGCTGGTGCTGCGTCCGCGATCGGATGGCAAGCCCGGATGGGAAGTGGCGGATTCGAACGGGGTCGCGGTGACGCGGATGGCGCAGAAATTTTCACCTCCGTCAGGCAAGATCATTGAAGTGCGGGTGGTGGCGATTCTGGCGAGAAAGGCGAAGGAGGGCGAGGCTGAAAGTCTCAGGTGCAAGAGCTGGGAGCTGGTGTTGCCGGAGGTTGAGTATTTGCTGTGATTTCGAGACAACATCTCCCGTTCGGAGGTAGGGAAACGGATCGATGAATGAATTGCGCCAACATATGCGCCAACTTGCTAAACCTGCGAAAAAGTGCCTTCGACCCGTAGCGGACTTACCAATCCTATAAAGCAGACATTCACTGTTTCACCCGATACCTTAGGCTCTTGGGTGGGTTATCGCTTCGGTGTAGCCGGATGCCAAGCTCACTGGCCAGCGGCTGCCAACTCTATAAACATCGCCATTGACGTCTTCACCACTCTCTTCGTGCGGCCATACGTCAATAGTAGCCTTTGTACAGTGGCTCGCTCAAATCCCTGCTCCGGGATCGACAGTTCGACGCGTCCTTGAACCGGAGGGTACGAAGCATCCGTTGAGGCGATAGCTTTCCATTCTCGACACATACGGTGTTCGGCTGTATCGAATTCTTTTACTAACTCCTTGATGATTCTCTTGGGAACCGGCTTGCCACTTTTCGCGCCGATAGAAGCTGCTATCTTTCGCCACGTAGCCCTCATGCCACCGAAGTGGCCGGTCAACCGGTGCTCGAAGTCGGTAACCGGATTGCCACTCAGCATGAAGTGCGCCGACCTTACTTTTTCAACTAACGGAATCCATTCAGGAGGTGTCGTACCGTGCCTGGCACTTGTATGGGCGTGAAGATGCTGCCAGTGAACGCGAGTGTCTGTATAGATCGTTGCGCCCATCAACTTGGCGAGGAACAGTGACACTTCAAGATTAAAGCCCTTAATTGTTTGTAATTGCGCGCCTTCTTCTCCCGGCGGCAGTTCTTGCAATAGAGCGAGTGGGTCGAGTTTATTCTGCTCCTTCATGTACAACATTATTTGCTCTAACTCTTCCGTGCTCATTTCGGGCGAGGTACGTTGGATAAGCCCGCGCAACGCATCTGATGGCATGCCTAGTGTTGCCCTTTTCAGTTCGTCCTTCTGAAGGTAGCGGAATCGCTCCATATCCTTGTCGTCAATTTCAACCTTTCCTACCCGTTCCTCCGCCATGTCCATCACGAGGTGCATTAGTCCCCCAAAGTCTGCCGGGTCGGGCAGCAGATGAACCAGCCCAGCATCGATATATGGCTCGAGCATCATCAGCAGGTAAACGTTCTTGATTGTTTGGTTCTTGTACTGGGCGGGCTTGTGGGTTGGACTGTAGTTCGGTTTGACATTGCCAGCGTTGATGAATGGATTGGGAATTACTATTTGGTCGAAGTAACTCAACCAACCTGTAACGTTGAGATTAATTGTTCTCGGATCAACGATCCCAAGATATAGGCCCCTAAATGTTCCTGCAGCCGGGCGCGGCAACAACGCAACCAAGTCAGTATCACGCGGCCAAAGGCTTTCATATGTCTCGTGAATACGTTTAACCTTGTCGTCACTCAACTCTCTGCGAATATCCTCCCAGTTCTTGCCACTATCGAACCCCAGAATGTCTTGTACCGCACGGCAGAACATAAGGTTTCTTTCGCGAATACCGTAAACTTCCCAAGAGGGCCGCTCAACCAGAGGAATCTTCTCGCAGCATGTCCGATACCTTTGTCCGCTGCCACAACCGCAGGGTGCATTTCGATCTGGCGGCCCAGGGCGCCGTTTCTTCGACAAGTACTTGTGTGAGTTAGTCGTTCGTCCGAACGGATCCTGATAGTGCGTTGAGCCGTCCTTGTACCCAACGTAAATCTCACCACCGAAATGCCAAAGTTCGTTGGATGGTGGTAAGAGAATCTTTCCAAGGTGCTCCCATGGTTCTACCGACACCTTGTCTGGTTCAAGCCAAGCCTTGTCACTAGCGGCAACGTACTTCCGTGCCCTCGCCTTTAGAATGCGATTGATCCCCGTAACCTCTTGGTTTGTCAGCTTGCGAGTTCGGATGAAAGCGTCCGTGCGTGTTAGGGTCGGGTAGCCGCCATAGCGCGCATGTGTTCGCGGTGACCTCACATCTACATTGCCAGGTTCCTTTGCATACTCAAAATTTGTCAAGATCAGACAATGGTTCGCATCCAGTGGGAACACTGTTTGCGAGCCCTTAAGTTCAGTTGATGGGTCCTCTGGATAAATGCATTCAGAAGATCCAGGTGGATAGGCTGGGTTATATATAGTTACCGGATGGTCGGTAACTATGAACTTAATGTTTGACTCTTCCGCAGATACGATTTCCCGAACACTCTCAACCCACATCGTGCAGTGCATCTGGCGAAGTGCCTGCATCTCGATCATCAGGTCGAGTTGTGTCAACAGCGGATACTTGCTCTTGATCCAGTCGAGTCCCTTTGGCGTTCGTACTTTTTGCGCATCCAAGTACGAAAAGAATTGCTGAAACGACTCGTGGATGCCTGCCATATCACCACTTGCGAACGCGCGTACGGCGATCGCGCCAAGCCTATCTATAGTGCCAAATAGATAACGCTCAACCTCATCGTTAATGACATTACCAAATCTTGTCGTATACAAGTCCTCCGCCACGAAGCAGTTGGCGGGCACACGATTGAGGCGAACATTTTGTAGTTGTTTGGAGTGGCCGTTTGGAAGATCGATCCGCGGTGGATCAAGGTCTAATAGTTGAAGAGACTTGCTCGGCGCTACGATAAAACCCTTCTGGTACCAAATCGGCACATAGTGATTCTGGCGCGTTATTTGTGGATCTGACTTAGATATGGCAGACCCCTCACTACCTGTAGGATCTCTCTTGGTTGAATCAGCCACTCAGCGCAGAACCTTCATCGTGCGATTGAATGTGGAATGTTTGAATTCACCGTCGTTGCGCGGTTTCATTGCGCGGCATCCGTTGGAATGATCGGTTGGGCCTGACTTTCTAGGGTGCGAACCATCATTCCCGCTCCAGTGAGCTGTCCAAGGAGAAGGGAAATATCTGATCTGAACCGCTCGGCTATCGCGTCCCAGTTGCTTGGATCGATTTTCGGGTCATTTAGCAACGGTGCAAGTTCTTTGCGAAGAACCAGAAAGCGGTTTATACGATCTTTTAGTTTTGGGCTATCAAGATTGTGTGCCAGATCATTTCGTACTGTATTCAGTGCGTCGAGCAACGGCCAGAGGCCTGGCCACACAACGTGGTCTGACAAAGCTCGCGCGAGTCGTGTTTTAACCTGAAAACGAATCTCAACATCCGCTAGGTGTTCTGGATTCTTGCAATAAAAGCGAATCAGGTCGTCTAGCGCCTCCTCAGCAAGCAAGTGCCCTTTTAATGCGATTAGAGTGAGGTCGCTTCCACTCGGCAAATGCTTTCGGACTCGCTCAATGCGAACCTCGGCCTCAGGGTCTATTTGAAGGGTGATTGATTCCGCCATGACTGGTCTGGCCCAACGTTGAGGTCATCGGCGCTGCGCGGATTTATCGCGCAGCGTCCAGTAGACCGCAGGGTTATGATTCGTACTTCTTCGCAATGTATTTCGCGGAGTTCTCAATGTACGGAAAGACAGTGCTCTCATTAATATTAAGCCCGTCGAGTTCACGAATGATTTTCACCTTTTCGCTTGCCTTAATCGATATGCGATCAATTGAGATATCCGCATTGCCAGCCTCGGGTAAGGTTGCATCGAGGCCGAATAGCAAGAAGGCACCAGATTGCGAAGAGATTCGATTGTTGGTCATTCTCCCCTTGACACAAACTATGCGAGTTAAGTCTGGGGGGGAAATCTTTCCAAGGAAGTACGGCTTCTCCTCGCGGACAAAGTGCAAGAGACGGGTGATCGGGAGTGATTCATTGAACGCAATTTGATCAAGCGTGAAGTCAATGGCGTCCTTGTCGTTCTTCGGAAGACGGGCGAGGTTGGCAATGCAACTCGCGGTGTCGCTGTCGAAGAACTTTATCTCGTCTCGCTGAATTTTCAGAATGATTACCTCACCAGTCTTGTCAGGCGACGACTTGCACGCGAAATACAATGCCATGAGTGGGTTTGACGTGATGTCGAAAAGGCGTGTTGGCATCGAATAGTGCTGCATACGGACCAGCTTTTCAAACGTAGTTGTGTCATCACTGAAGTCCGCCGGGTTTGCGATAAGCAACTCTCGAAATAGCAAGTGCTCGGAGTTGACGTGCTGCGCAAGGCGGTACAGCGACGGCTCCAATTTGTATTTATCACGATTTGAATGACCACGATAAAAGACGACGTCATCAGGTCCATGTGCAAGCGCGAAGACTTTGCGAATTAGACCTTCGGTGCTCGTGATTCCTTTTGACATGGCTATCGAAACCTAACAGTTATTCAAGAGACCCATGGGCCCGGACATTTATAAATAAAATTAGTATTCATCGTACTTAGGGTACGGTTCTGTCATAAGTAATATCGCCGCTGCATCTCGATAACATCATGCAACACAAAACTGGCGACTTTCGGATTATGCCCATGTTTTATTTCTGAGACTAGTCAATGTTGGCTTATGGTCTGATCATGATTGGGCAGCCTCTGGCCGATAGGTTAAGTTCACCAGCGACTACTTTGTAGGGGGATGTTTCGGCAAGGGGAGTCGATAATATTTGGATGGGGACCACAGCCTGAATGTCTCTTCCCACTCTGAAGCGCTCATCCGTTGTTCCGATGTGACCGTATCTAGATAGCTTGACTGAGACACTGCAGTGACAGCAATGCTTGATGCAGCAATGCGAGAGATTCTGATAGCCCGCATTGCAGATCGATGTTAGGCCTTTGTTATCGAATGAGTCCGGCTACAACCTCCATCTCCACATGCTCGAAGGCCGGCGCAAAATCCGCCAATTCTCTATGGGACAGGCCGACTTCCTTACTCAGCGCGACCTGCCGCCAATCAGTAACTGCGGCATGCACCTCGGCCAGAATGGTGAGGGCCTGGCTCTGATCGAGATAGAAGTAAGCCGCCTTGCCAAGCAGTTGCCCAATCGAATCGATCGGCCCAGTGTCCTCGCTCAGCCAGGTCTTGGACTCGCGGAGTTTGTCCGGGAATGGATTCAGGTCGAAGGCGGGCGAAAGCGCCCACTTGTCGTTGCCGACATGCAGGAATCCGAGGTTGTGCAAGTGGTCGTCGGTGTTGGTGATGAGATGGTTGAACACCAATCGCCGCCATAACTGCTGCGCATCCGCTTTGGCATCAAGACAGACGCGGTTCATGATGTCGACAATCTCGGTGTAAGCATGCTCATCGCCACGGGAAGCCTGCAGCATAGAGGCTCCGGAAAGATACGGAATGCGTGCATTCGTGGCAGTGCGGTCAAAGCGCGAGACGATCGCCACCGGCTTGTCGGCAATCATCTCGATGCGCGATCGGGCGGCGTCAATCCTGGCGATCTGGGCCAGCTTGAGGGCCAGCACCTCACCGCGCGTCACGCTGCGGCTGTCTTCGACACTCGGAAATTTACCCAGCGCCAGCGTGCCATCGGCATCGAGTACCGTACTCTTGGGACGCATCCCGCCCAAAGAAGTGCCGTTGCCCAGCAAATACTTGAGATCCTCGCTGGATTCCTTGCTGTGCTCTACCGCTCGACAGGCCGCCATGATGCGTTCGAGTTCGATCAGCGGCGGTGTGGTGCGTGTGCCGGCAGGTGTCGTGCGCAAGTAATTGCCCTTGAGGTCGCGCAGGCGCAGCGCCCCCATGCGGCTGTAGTCATCCACAGCACACAGATAGTCCAGTTCGGTCAGCGGAGTGAGCTTGGGATCCTGCTGGCGGGCTTTGGCGTGGGCGCGCGCGATAACTCGCCGGCCCCAGGCGTCTGGTTCCGTGTCCGCAAAAGCGAAATGGAATGTCGAGTCGTCTTTTGTGGGCGCCTTGTGCACCTGATGCTGGCCGGCCAGAAGCTCGAGATCAGGGGAGATGTTGAAGCGGTGCGGACTTTTGATCCACGCGTCCTTGTAGGCGAAGCTGGCGTACGACCGGGCGCCGTCGGCGACGTAGGTGAGGCTCCCCACAGGGAACTCAGCCGATCCGATGCATACATCGAGGGTGGTCTTGGTCGCCATCAAAGGGCTCCGCTATCTTTATGGGCCTTGGGCAGGCGTACGCGCTGGGGCAGCTTTTCATCCATCAACGCCAGCCCGATGCTGTCCTCGGAAGAGTCGAGCAGCTGCTTCAGACGCTCCAGTTCGCCGAAGACATGCAGTGCGCGCGCCAGGGTTTGCAGGGCGATGGTGGGGCTGCCTGCCTCCATGCGCCGTACGGTCATGACGGATACCCCAATACGTTCCGCCAGCATGGCCTGGGGCATCTGCCGGCGGCGGCGCGCGAAGGAAATGTCACGGCCCAGCTTTTCCAGGGCCCGGCTGACTGGCAAGGGAAGGAGGTCTTCTTTAGTGGAGCGCATGGGATCCCACAGGATGATTAGTGGTTCATATGTGAGCGATTATATGGTTTGTTGGTGGCTAGTCAATCGGATTGTCTTCAAAACGATCTTTTGGAGATGCTTATGGTTTATATGGGGGCATATATGCGCTATTAAGAAAGCCAGAGCCGCATGGTGAGGCAGGATGTTTCCTGGATTACCCGAAGCAAACCCCACCGGTGTTTCGTGTGAAGTCTGGCCGATCCAGCGGGGTTCAAACTCGATCAGCTCAAGAAATTTGCAGCTTTATAAGCCTGCAATGGGGTGGATATTTGAAAAGCATTCGACAACGATGCTTTTAACCCGGATTTTGGCAGGCTGACTTCATAGCATTCTGGCCATGAGATTTTCATGGTCTTTCTTGCTGACATTCTTGCTATTCCCCGTCACGGGGAGTGCTGCGTGCTTCGATGAGGCGGCGACCAGATTCAGTCTTCCTGTGTCGCTTCTCAGGGCGATATCGAGAGTCGAATCGTCCGGACGACCGAGCGCCGTCAACAGGAATCGCAATGGCTCCTATGACATCGGCCATATGCAGATCAATACCGGTTGGCTTCCGGTGCTTGAGCGATATGGGATCACGCAACAGCAGTTGTTCGATGCCTGCACGAACACCTATGTCGGCGCATGGATCCTCGCACAAAACATATCGAAACTTGGCTACAGCTGGAACGCCATCGGCGCTTACAACGCAGCCAGCCCAGGCAAGCGTAACCAGTACGCGTTAAAGATCGCTGCAGTCCTGCGGCGGGAGGGTGGGCCGTGAGTCGCTGTTTGATGATGATGGCAGTTGCGGCTGCTCTGCTCACGGGTTGTTCGTGGCCATGGTTGGGCAAGGACGAGCCAAAAGAACAATCGCAAAAAACCCAAACGATCGACATCGGGTGGGGTGGTCAGGAGTGGCGTTCCTGCGACGTGGAAGAGACATGCCCCAAACCCACGCCCAAAACAGTCCTTCTGCCGGCGCTGCGGCCGCAGACAACAGGGCAAACACCGTTTCCGAAAATCGAAGCGGCAAGGCCTGCCCTCGCTGTTGCGCACAAGGTGCATTTCAAGTTCGCACAGGCGGTTCCGACACAAGACGGTGTCGATCGGCTGACCAGGATTCAGCAAGAGATCCGCGCATCACACGTGATCCATATCACCGGCCATACCGACGACATTGGAGGAAGTCGCGTCAATGAACGGCTGGCACTTCGCAGAGCAGCGTTCGTGGCCGCGTGGCTGAAACGTCACGGTATTCGCAATCCGATGGAAGTCGAAGCCAAAGGAAAGTGCTGCTACCTCGCCCCGAACGATACGGAAGATGGACGCGCAGCCAATCGCCGCGTCGAAGTCGTCCTTCGTGAACGCCAGAGCAATCTGGCTGGCAACAAGTCCTCAACCACCAAGAAGGAGATCGTTAGGTGATTCCCAAGACAAAAGAAGCTGTTCGGGACACGCTGATCGCCAGTGCCTTCATCGCGATGGGATCCCTGCTTCCCGGATCGCTGCTCGATAAAGGGTTCGAAGCCCATATCGGCGGTATCGCGCTGGGCATTGGTATTGGCTGGCTTATCAAATCTGTTATCGACCACAACAAAGGAGTGAAGCGTGAAGCGTAATACCCACCAACTACTGGCCACTGTTGCCTTGTGCCTTGTCGCGGGAACTGCACTCGCCGGCACAACGGGCACCGAATTCCAGACGCTCTACACCTGGATCAACGGTGTCGTGACGGGTTACTTTGGTCGCGCTGTTTCGGTTGCCGCTGTCGGCATTGGCGCAATCCTATCGATTGCACGGGTCAATCCAATCCCGATCCTTGCTGGCGTTGGTTTTGCGATTTTCCTGCAATACACCCCAACGATTATCTCCGGCGTTCTGACGGCCACCATCTGAAGGTGTTGGTATGGGCAGCGACGAAACCGGTTACATCCCCAAGTCCCTCGATGCACAGGAACGCTTCCTGTGGTGGGAAATGGATCAGGCAATTATCGCGATCATGCTTCTCGGCATGGGCGTGGTGTCCGGATCAATGCTGGCAGGAATGGGACTTGGGGCGTTGTCGGCTTGGCAATACGGCCGTTTGAAGGCCGGCAAGCACCCGAAATTTGCCGTCCATGCCCTTTATTGGTGGCTACCAAGCAGTTTGTTCGTGAAGTTGCGCGCAACACCGCCATCCGATCAACGCTACTTTCTGGGCTAAGCCATGTTGTTCAAAAAGTATCTCTCCGACACTGACAACAGCAACCGCGAGATTCGATTCCTGCGGTGGTTGGTGTTCTGGATGGGGGGCATCGTTCTGGTGCAGGCCGTGATGACTGCGCGGTTGGTTGGAATGGAAAAGACGGTCCTTGTCCCACCCGAGATCAATCGCAGCTTCTGGGTTTCTGGCAAGGCGGTTTCGAAGGAGTACCTGGAAGAGATGGCGTACTGGTACGCAGGGCTTGCACTCGACATCACTCCCATCGCGTCGGACTACCAGAATTCCCTGTTCCTCAAGTATGCCGCGCCATCTGAGTTCGGTCGCCTGCAAGCAGAAATTGGGGCACGCGCCGAGTTCCTCAAAAAGAACAACACGGCAACCCAGTTCTCGGTCCGGAACATCACGCCGGACGAAAAGAACCATCGCGTAGCACTCTCGGGAACGCTCTTCACCTGGACTTCCGACAAGAAGGCCGGAGAGCGTAATGCGACCTATATGGTCGGCTTCAAGTTGATGAACGGAAAACTTTATGTTTCGGATTTCAAGGAAACCACTGACCAGAACCCATTTGGCGATCCTGCTCCTGGCCAGCCTTGAGGCGAGCGCTGCGCAGATCCTTCACGGGAAGCCGGACGATACGCTCGCGGGAAGCATTTCCCGCGCGGAACCCACCTTGATTCGCATCGATGGTGCGCGGATCCGCCGCGTCCATG
Source organism: Rhodocyclaceae bacterium (assembly GCA_013791905.1). Classification (GTDB taxonomy): domain Bacteria; phylum Pseudomonadota; class Gammaproteobacteria; order Burkholderiales; family Rhodocyclaceae; genus Sulfuricystis. The sequence goes on from VMSX01000006.1 coordinate 112,917, forward strand.
GCACCGAGGGAGACTTTTTCGTCACGCCTGACAAGGATGCCGGTACCGCCTACATCAAGCCAAGCACCGAGAAGCAGGCCTTCAGCGTTTTCGTTTCTGACGACACGGGGCGGACATGGAAGCTACTGCTCTCCATCGCCGATGGCCCGTCTGACACGATCGTCATCAAGAGCCAGAGGGACGCCAACGGAACCGCGCCTGGTTGCGATCTTGCGCGAAACCAGGCAATCAAAAGCGTTGTCCTGGCCCTCGATTCCGCGACGGAAGGCGACATGGGGGCGCGGAAGGTCAATGAGGTGGTGCCACTTTGGAAGGAGGCGCTGTTCGTCCTCGTCAAAGTGGTCGATGGACCCCTTAAGGGTGAGAAATATCAGCTCACCAACGTCTCGGAAAAGCGCATGGTGATTGATGAGCGCGAGCTGTATCGGCGCGGTGTTGTCGCCATCTCGGTCGAGCGTCCCGAGCTCAATCCCGGCGAAACCACTGCGGTGCTAGTGCTTACGGAGACGGCAGAATGAGTGCTGAGACAAAAAGTTCGCTTGCCGAACGGCTCAGCACGCTGTCACCCATGGCTCGTCAGTACCTGGTGCTGGGGTCTCTTGGAACAGTGTTTCTCGGGCTCGTATTCGGGAGCGTTGCGCTCTGGGATAACCAGCCGGTACTGACGCCGCAAAATGGCAAGGAAGCTCTCCAGTCCAGAAATATTGCAACCCCTGGTGCGCAAGCGGATCCGCGCGATGTCTGGATGGCGCAGTCCTCTCAGCAGATGAAGGAAATGGATTCCGTCATCCAGAGTCTGAAGCAAAAGCTTGAGGAGGTAGAGCAGAAACAGTCGATACCGCTACCTCCCCAGCAGCAGCCGGCCAGCATTCTCCCGCCATTGCCGCCGATGCATCCCCCCGTCCTATCAGTGCCACCTTCCTTGCCGGATCCGGCAGGCTCAGGGCCAAATACCAATCTTCCACCGCTGCCGCCACTGCAGCCACGGGAGCCCGGGATTGCTTCCTTCGCGGTCAGCGATGCAGTTGTAGCGCACAAGGAGGAGGGAAGTCTGGCCCCGACAGGGAAGACCTACATCCCATCCGGTTCCTTCATGCGCGTTGCACTCATCGGCGGACTGGATGCACCGACCGGTGGTCAGGCACAAAATAATCCCTGGCCGGTCCTGATGCGTATTCAAGACAACGCCTTCCTGCCAAACCGCTATCGGGCCAAGGTGAAGGAGTGCTTCATGTTGGGATCTGGTTATGGGGACATCAGTTCGGAACGCGCCTACATGCGTCTCGAGTCGCTGTCCTGTGTATTGAACAACGGCGAAGTGGTCGATACGCCGGCCAAGGGCTACATCGTTGGCGAAGACGGTAAAGCTGGAATGCGCGGGCGACTGGTGAGCAAGCAAGGCCAGATTCTCGCCAATGCCCTCATGACCGGAATCATTGCCGGAATCGGTCAGGGCTTCCAGCAGAGTGCGACCACCTACAGCACCACAGCACTTGGATCCGTTGGGACGGTCGACTCCGGCAAACAGTTTCAAGCGGGGATAGGTGCCGGCGTCGGCAAGGCCCTTGATCGCTTATCCCAGTACTACATCACCCTTGCAGAAAAGATGTTCCCGATTATCGAGGTTGATGCCGGCCGGGTGGTCGATGTCGTGCTGACCAAAGGCGTCACCCTTGGTCTTGGGCCGGCGGTCGATGAAGGCGATTACAGCGATATCTGGAAGCGTGGCCGTCAAATCATGCGCAAACCCCTTGATCCCTCGGAGTAACCATTCCATGAAGAAATTCATTCTGTCGATTCTCACCGCAACCGTCATTACACCGGTGCTCGCAAATACCTCGGAGGTTGAGCAGCGCCTCAAGGATCAATACCCCGCGACGAAAATTACGTCCGTTCGCGAAAGCCCGGCCAAAGGTATCTACGAGGTCATCATGGGGCGCAATGTGGCCTATACCGATGAAGCCGGTCGATACATGATCTTCGGGCACTTGTACGACATGAAAGAACAGCGAGATATGACGGCGGGTGTCCTGGAGGCATTGAACAAGGTGGATATGGCCATGCTTCCCGAAGCGGATGCCATCAAGAAGATAGAGGGCAGGGGAGAGCGAAAGATGTTTGTGTTTTCCGATCCTGACTGCCCTTACTGCAAGCGTCTGGAAAGCGAACTGGCCAAAGTCGACAACGTGACGATCTACACCCTGCTGTATCCGCTTGATGGCCTGCATCCTGATGCCCGTAGAAAAGCCCAAACCATCTGGTGCGCCAAGGATCGCGTCAAGGCATGGGATGAATTCATGCAGAGGGGAACGCTGCCAGAAAGTCGTTCATGCGATCACCCGATCGAGCGCAACATTCGTCTGGGCAATGCGTTGGGGATCAACGGAACACCGACGATCATCTTCGAAGACGGCGCGATCACCCCCGGCATGCTGCCGGCCGCCGAGATCGAGCGTCGACTGGCTGGGGGCGGTCGCCCTGTGGGCGGTGCCGCTCAGCGTGTGAATGCAGGTAAGGGAGACTGAGATGCGCAATCTGGCCGCTATCGCCCTGCTATTGCCAACGGTCCTCGTCGGCTGCGCCAGCACAATGACCGGCCTTGACGGCGGAAGCCAGTTTTCCTGCAAGGCGCCGGATGGGGTTACCTGCTCGTCGCTCTCCGGCGTTTACGCCAACGCTGTCGCCAACAATCTGCCCGCACTCCGCAAGAGCGGTAAAGCTGATGCTGCGGAAAAAAGCGATGTCAGGCATGGCGAGATTACCGGGCGCGCTCCCGTCTCGGGTGAGCCGATTCGCACCCAACCCAAAGTCTTGCGCGTCTGGATCGCTCCCTGGGAAGATGCGGATGGCGACCTCCATGACCAATCGTTCATCTACGTGATGACCGATCCCGGCCGCTGGAAGATCGAGCACCATCAAAAGCAGATCATCGACCGCTATCGGCCAACTTTCATTCAGGCAGGTGCACCCGCTCAGACCAAGCAGACGCCAAACGCACAGCAACACCCCGGAAACGTGACACTTCCTGGCGCGCAGTTGTCCGGCGGCGGGCAGGGTTCCGCGATGCCGCCAGGCGCAGGAGGTAATCAGTGAGCCTGCTTGGCACCCTGAAAACCATCTTTTACGGTGAACGGTTTGTACCCGCCGATGCGGTGCCGCGAGCAATGCTCTCTCAACTGGCGAGTATTCCGCGCCTGACTGGCATTCTTCCCTACCTGGGATGGATGCCGGATGAACAGCTGTTCGTCCTAGATCAGGGGGCATTCGGCGAGAAGGCAGGCCAATCGCTGGGGTTTTGTATCGAGACGGTCCCGCAGACAGGATCCAATGAGGAGATGGAGCGGGTTCTGGCCAGTCTTTTCATGTCATGCCCACCCGGAACCGGAATTCAGATCACGCTGTATGCGAGCTCACAGATTCTGCCTGTACTGAAGGACCAGGCCAACATGCTGCCGGCTGACGATGCTATTCAGACTGAAGGAGATAGCGTCGCGTCAGTCTCGAATCGGAACAACAACATTTTCCGCGTCCTCGGTCGTCGCCGAATCGAGCATTACTTGCGTGGCACCAGTAAGTCACTTTTTCCTCATCACGTTTACCTGCTACGTAACTATCGTTGCGTGATCTCGATCACGACCTCGCTGGATCCGAAAATACCGGCCGATGTGGAGGAAGCCGTTCGGATCAAGGAAAGCGCACATGCCACCATGCGTTCCGCGCATCTGCCGGGGTGGGACTGGCAACCCGAGCAACTGTTGAACTTCGTGAGCGACTTCTTCGATCACGAGCGTGTCTATGGCCGCAGCGCGGACAAACCGATTGAATACGACGAGACGCAACCGCTCCGCAGCCAACTTTCCAATTACGAAGCGGCATCCTCACTGGCGGATAGTTTCCTCAAGTTTCGCAAGGCCGGAGAGAGCGAAACCGCGTTGCAGTGTTTCTCCGTGCGACAGTACCCCAAGTACTATCGGCTGGGCAACATGGGGGCCTTGATTGGCGACTACTACCAGATGGCTCTGGCCATTCCTTGCCCGTTCCTGATCACGATGGGCGCGATCATCCAGGACTACGAATCGGCAAGAACCAAGGCTCAACTGAAGGCAGCTCGGGCGACACAGGCTGCCGGCTCGTACATGGCGCATTTTCAGCCGGACTTGCAGGATCGCAAACGCGACTGGGACATGGTACTGCGCGCCTTCGACAACGGACGCAACGTCGTCCAGATGTATCACCAGATCGTGTTGCTTTCGAAGGCTGAGGATGTTTCGCGCACCGAGCATGCCGTCAGGGCTGTCTGGCGTGCGCGAGGATTCGATCTGGCCAAGGATGTCTATCTGATCCACCAGGCGCTCACCGCCGCGATGCCATGTACGCTGACACCGGGGATGCAGTCGGATCTGCAAACCTTCGGCCGTGCTGGCACCAAGACGGCGGATAACGCCGTGATGACATCTCCGCTGATCGCTGAATGGAAGGGGACACAAACACCGGTCATGACGCTCTTTGGGCGGCGAGGGCAGATCATGACCTTCGATCTTTTCGACAATACTGGCGGTAATTACAACTTTGCCGTGGCTGCCTTGTCCGGTTCGGGAAAGTCGGTTTTTGTGAATGAAATGGCATTCCGCTATCTTGGCACCGGCACCAAGGTCTGGATCATCGACGTTGGCCGCTCCTACCGGAATTTGTGCGAGATGCTGGATGGCGAGTTTATCGAGTTCTCGGATGAACGGAATAATGCGATCTGTCTGAACCCATTCTCCATGGTCGTGGATATCAATAACGACATGGAAATGCTGCTTCCCCTGATCGCACAAATGGCAAGCCCGCGCGATCCGCTGGACAACTACAGCTACTCAGCGCTGGCAGCGGCCATCAAACGGGTATGGGATGCCAAGGGTAAAACGGCGACTATCTCGGATGTCTATGACCTGCTGAAAACAGGGCGGCTATCTGAAGAAGGTGAACACGAGCGAGACCTGTCACGACTGGCGACAGCCTTGGAGCCTTACACCCGGCATGGCGTCTATGCCAGTTACTTTGAGGGGGAGGCGAACATCCAGTTTCACAAGAGTTTCGTGGTGCTCGAACTCGAGGAACTGAAGAGCAAAAAGGATCTGCAGGCCGTGGTGATGCAGCTGATGATGTACCGCATCACCCAGGAAATGTATCTCGATCGTTCCAAGCGCAAGCTGGTCATTATTGATGAGGCATGGGATCTGATGGGCAGCGGATCGAGCGCTGGCTTCATCGAGGCCGGTTACCGACGCGCCAGAAAGTACGGTGGCGCGTTCGGCACAATCACCCAGTCCGTCGAGGACTACTACAAGAACGATGCCACCAAGGCAGCGATCCAGAACGCCGACTGGCTGTTCTTGTTGCGACAGAAGCCGGAAAGCATTGATCGCCTCGGCAAGGAAGGCAAGCTGCACGTCGATGAGTGGATGAAGCGTCAGTTGTCATCCGTCAGTACCGAACACGGGCATTACTCGGAAATCTATGTCCATGGCCCGATGGGATCCGGCGTCGGGCGGCTGATCCTCGATCCCTTTTCGATGTTGCTTTACTCGACGCGAGCGGAAGACTTTCAGTCCATCAAAGAGCTGACTGACCAGGGAATGTCCGTCGTTGAGGCAATCGACACCATCCTGAAGCAAAGGAGCATGCATTGAAAGCGCACGTCATCACCTGGGCTGTCTCGGTTCTGTCTGCTGCCTTGGTTGGATGGGCATGGCTCTACACGCATCCAGCCCCGCGAATCGTCCGGGTGGACATGGGCGGCATGTTTGAAGAGCAGAAGAAAAGTCTGGCCGAGAAGATCAAACCCGGTATGTCGGAACAAGAGCAAAAGGCGATCTTTCAGTCGGCCGGGACGTACGCGACCAGGGTGGAAGGTGCCTTGACGGTGCTGTCGAAGGAATGCGGATGCGCTGTCATGAATTCGGCGGCGATCCTGCGCCTGCCGCCCGAAGCCAACGCGACAGGGATTCCCGATCTGACGCCCAGACTGCGCGAACTGGTAGGCCAGCCCGGATGATGCGTCGGGTATTCCTGCAGGGGTTGCTGGCCACAATGTCAATCGGCACCGCCTTGGCGAGTCCCAAAGGAACTGCAGGGCTTGACTACCCGTCGGCCTGGATGTGCGATCAGTTCAAGTTCAACTGGTATTGCGATGTTGAACCGGTACCCCCCGACGAGCAGCAATCGAGGCCAATCGAAGCACGAAAGGCAAAAACACGGGAAGAAGATGCATTGGAGCGTCTGGAAGCATGGCAAAGAGATCTCAAGGCAAAACGCGCGATTTCCATTCTGGAGCCGACACCGGAAAACGTGAAGGCCTACATTGAAGCTCAGGAGCAGCTCACGCAAACCGCCTCGTTGTATTCGGATGTGTGGCGGCGGGTGGTCTGGCAAAACCCTGAGCTGAATTACGAGCTGAAGCGGCCGGCGAATAATGCGGCGATCTCGACCTACACCAGCAATCGCAAGTCGGCAGAAAAGAGGACGCTGGACGAACTTAACAAGGAGTGGGGCATCTTCTTTTTCTTTCGCTCCGATTGCCCGTACTGCCACCGGATATCTCCCACACTCAAATTTCTGAGTGATACCTATGGCATCACCGTATTTCCTGTCAGCGTGGATGGTGGGGTGTTACCCGAATTCCCGAATCCGCAACGCGACAATGGCATGGTGGAGAAACTCGGGATTCACCAGGTGCCCATGCTGGTTCTAGGCAACATCAAAGACAAGCGGCTTATACCGCTCAGTTCTGGTGTGATATCGGCTCAGGATGTTATTGAACGAATCTACGTGCTGACCAGCACGCGCCCGGGCGAACTCTACTGATTGCGATAGATAAGAGGGTTGTCATGCTCAAAAAACGATTTCTGGCCGGGATTCTGACCATCACGTTCAGCACTTCCTCAACGGCCAGCATTCAATCTCAGATGCAGGGCTGGTTTAACGAGATGGGGGCCTATGGAAATGTGACGGGCGCGCAGGTCATCAGCGGACAAACCGGAACGGTTTATACCGGTGGCAGCATGTACATGCGTACGCCGATCCGCAATTACCAGATGGCCTCGATTGCTCCTCCGTCAATTCGTGCGGGGTGCGGTGGTATCGACCTATTTGCCGGATCCTTTTCATTCATCAACTCTGAGCAACTGACGGCGTTGCTGCGCAACATCGCAAACAATGCCGTTGGATATGCCTTCATGATGGCGGTCAAGTCAGTTTCTCCCGATCTGGCGGACCTGCTTCAGTACCTCCAGGATCAGGCGTCGAAAATCAACGGAATGAACATGAATTCATGCCAGATGGCCGAAGGCATCGTGACAGCCACCCTGGGGCCGATGCTCTCCGACAAGAAAGAACAAGCGAACGCTCAGGGAACCGGATCCCTTTTGTCGAATCTGTGGCCGGACAGTTTTCAGTCATTTGACAGCTGGCGTCAGGACAAAACCGCCAAGAAGCAGGCTCGCCAGCAGGCCTCAAATGCGGATGCAAACCTGAAGGAGGTTCTCGAACCGGGCAATGTCGTCTGGAAAGCCCTGCAAAAGACCGATACCCCCGACGAGCTCAAGGAGCTGATGATGAGCATGGTTGGGACGATCATCATCATCCCGCCTGGTGGCACTGGAAACGAAAACGGTGATAAACCGCTTTGGCGCTATGTCGGTCCGACTGGCATCAAGTTCAGTGATTTTGTCGGCAATCCAGAAACGCAGACCAAGAATGATGTCACCTTGCTCAAGTGTGGCACCGACTTAGATTGCATGAACCCGTCAGCAGTCCCCAATCAGTCGGTTTCATCCTTGTCATGGCATGTCCGGCAGACGATGGAGAAAGCCACGAGCAACATCCAGAGTCGCCAAGGGCAGAGCTTCAGCGGGATCGACTACGCGGTGTACATGAACTCGGCGATTCCCGTCTGGCGTCTGGCCAACGTGGCCGCCATGAGTCGGGGTGGTCCTGTTCTGCTGACCAACAATTACGCACAGACCGTCGCGGTAGAGCTTGCCTACAACTGGTTCAACGAAATGGTACGCACACTTCAGAAGGCGCTTGCCAACAACTCCGCAGCACAGTCGCAGGACATCGTACAGGCAAGCGCAAGCCTGAATGAGCAGATTGCCAGTGTTCGCCAGCTGGCTGCCTCCGAATACATGGCGAAGTTCCAGCAGGCGGTAGCCATGGCCGAGTTGCAGAAAACCACGCAGTGGCTGCACGAAACCATGCTTCGGTCGATGCCAGCAGATGTGCAGAAATCGCTGCTCGCTTTCAATCGCTAGATTTTCCGCTGGGCAGCCAATGAATCGGGACAGGTGTCATCGGTGAACTTCGAGATCTACGCGTACTGGAACACGCTGGAGCTGGTCAACGTGTTCAATGCGATTGCCGCCATAACCGGCAGCGGTGATTTCAATGGCCTGTTGCGTACGCTGGCCCTCGTGATGATCATCGGCTTGGTGTTGGCGGTTCTGGCCGGTAAAAGCAAACAGGAAGACTTCTGGCGCTGGGTCATCATGCTGGCATTGATGCATGGCATGCTGCTGGTACCCAAGAGCAATGTGATGATCGTTGATCGCACCGGCACAAATCCCGCCCAGGTGGTCGCAAATGTTCCGATTGGCCTCGCGGCTTTGGCTCACGGAACGAGCAAGATTGGCGACTGGCTGACGACTGCATTCGAGACCGTATTTTCGTTGCCGGATGATGTGCAACTTCGAAAAACCGGAACGCTGTTCGGTCACCGGGTCATGCTCGAGCGGTTGGGCACCCAGTTTGCCAGCCCGATTCTGATGCGCAATCTCGACGAGTTCTATCGTGAATGCGTCATCCCGGATGTCGCTACCGGAGTGATCAACCCGGACAACCTGGCAAAGTCGGAAAACATCTGGCAGGTCTTCGCCAATACCAATCCTGGCCTTCTGGTCACGATTGCCGACTATGCGGATCCATCCGTGACAAACACGGTCAGTTGCCCTTCTGCCTATACTGCCCTGACAACCCAGATCAATACCGACTCGAATGTCGTGCTGGGACTCAGGGCGCAGGGTTTGTATCCGGAAATGTCGCTTGCAACCGCCAGGGCATCATTGGCCAACGCACTGACCAGTACGCAGCAGTTCTTTGCGCCATCGGCATCGGCTACACCCGTACTCGACCAGATCAAGCAAGGGGCGATGTGCAACTACATCATCGATGCGCCGGCGCGAGTCGCAGCTCAAATGGGGGACGCCGCCCAGGTGCAGCAGGCGACCGCAACGGCGGCAGGGATTCGCAGCTACAAGGGCACCACATCCACGGCCTATTCGGTCGCAATGAGCGGCATGCCGAAGTTCAGGAATGCGATCGAGATGATGGCCTATGCTGTCTTTCCGATTGTCGTCATCATGATCGTTGTCGCTGGCCAGCATGCCGGGACCTTCTTGAAAGGCTATCTGGGGACGTTGCTATGGGTTCAGCTTTGGCCTCCGCTGTATGCCGTCATGAACTACATGATGAACATCAAGGGAAAGAGCGCCATCAGTTCAATGGTTGCCGCAAATTCGGACACCTACCTGTCCTGCAATCTGACCAACTGGCTCGGATCAACGGCAATCGACGATATGAACGTAGCGGCGTATCTGACCCTGTCGATTCCTGTTATTGCGTGGGGCCTGGTTCAGGGAACACTCAGTGCCGCATCTTCGGCAATCACCTCATCGTCGCAGGGTGCCGGGGCATCTGGAGGCCGGTTCCTCGATAACACGGTCAGAAGTGATCAGATTACCGCTGGCCAGTACAACATGGCACCGACCGTCCGAACCGGGGCCGCTGTGCGGACCGATGTCGGCCAAAGCGGCGTCAGTACAACCACCTTTGGCGATGGCACAACAGCGGTGGATGCCTCTGCCATGCAGCACAAGATGAACCTCAAACTCAATACCGGAACGCGAATATCCGGCGCGCTGCAACAGCAATCGGAGGTTGCAGAAACGGCAGCAGTGGGGAATGTCGTCTCCGCAGCTTCAGCAACTGCAGCAGCGATTCAGCAGTCCGCCGATTTTGCACGCATGCATTCAAAGGGTGATCAGGCTGGATCCCGCTCTGGTATCAGTGACCAATCTGGTTTCACACAGGCTGTGAGCCAGGCTCAAAAGAGCATCGATAGCTTTGCCAGCAAACATGGATTGGATCAATCCCAGTCAGCCAGGATCCTTGGTATGGCTGAAATTGCAGCACAGAATCCCAAAGCGCTTGATCTGGTGTCGCCGGTCAGCGTCAAAGCGGCAGCTCAAGTGGCTGGAACCTCGGAGGCGACCGCAAAGCAGTTGCTCGAAGCTGCGAAAAGCCACGCCAAGGAATCTGGATTTTCTGAATCAGTCGACAAGGTACGGCGTGCGTCACAGGAATCTTCGTTCAGTTCATCCGATGAATCGAGCAAGCGCGCCATGGAGGGAGTTCGCGCAAACCTCGATCGATCCGAACAGCACATGGATCAGGCCTCAGCAAGCCACCAGAAATCAGTCGCTTTGAAGGAAGCCGCATCGCGGGCACGCGAGAACTCGGGCGCATGGGACACCGGAATGCTTCGGCAGTTTTCGGACTGGATGGGGAGCCAGCGTAACAATCAGGATCTTCTTGGGCGAAACTTCGATGCCGGAACCGTTGCCCAGATGGCCGAAAAGAATCCTGAGCTCCTGACGCCTTTCGTCGAGCGTTTCTTCAAGGAGCGTATTGAACCAAACCTGTCATCTGGCGTGGGCGAGGTCAAGACGGCAGGGGACGTGCAAGCCCTGTTCAACCAAGGCAAGGCGGGAATTCCCTCGGCTGGGGACATTGCAGGAAGGGGCGGGGAGTGGCTTGGCCAGGTCAAAGGAGCAGCTGCTGGTGCCGGTGTTGATCCGAATATAGGTGTCACAAGCGATCTGCCTCAACAGGTTGCTGCTTCTCAAGCACACGCTCACCAGAACATACTCGCAGGGATGGCGGCGGTTGAAGGCCAAGGCCGGCCGCTTGAGCAAAAAGTTACGAATCAGACCGCTCCAGGTTCGCAGGCACTCCTAGGGCTGGCTGCAACGAATGCGGTTGGGCAGGTGATGCCTGACGGTGTGTCGCGATCAATGATGGAGAAGCTTCCCGGCGTCAATACAAGCGTTGGAACGCCGGGATCGGCGGTTGCAGAAGCGGCGGCAGATCGAGCTCAGGCTGGTCAGTCGCGCGATCCTGTGCTGCAGACGGCCGTACAAGGTGCTGGCAGGGTCAATGATGCCTTGGATAAAACGCTTGCGTATGGTGAATTGAAAGCCAGTGAAGTGATGGGGGCGCAGCAGCCCCAAGCGTTGAGTATGACGATACCTTCAGCGGGTGTGACCGAGGTCAAGACGGCAGGGGAGTCCGGTGATGTGCTGAGTGACGCATGGGCACTCGGGGAATCAAAGGTGGGAAGTCTCTTTGGTACCCAGTCGAAGCCCGGACTACCTGCGTCAGGGGAGAGCAGTGCATCTGGAGCGAATTCGAGTGGCAGCGGTGAAACTCCGCCACCAAGCACTCGCTAGATGCTCAAGAATGATTACCGGGCCAAAGGGTGTTGCTGGGGTTGGAGAGATCATCGGATGGGAACAGGCCGCTGTTGTTCGTGGGCCCCATCACCATTTGAGGATGTTGCTGCGCCACCCTGCCAGATAAGGCTGAAGACTCTTCACCCGCAAACATTCTCATGGGCATGAGCTTGAGGACCATCACGACGAACGGCGTTAGGAGGCAAACAATCAACCCAAGTTTCCCCGATTCCCTGTCTCCGGATATCAGCGACTCCGGGAAGAGGGCCGTGAGTGCAAAAAGGAAAACGGAAAGCGCCAACTTATTAAACCCACAGGAAATCTCGTTCCTGGCAAAGCAGCCAAAAGACAGAAGCCCAAATCTGATGGCGAAAAAGGCAAGTACGAGGTTCCCGAATACCGCGAGCCAGAAGAGCATGTATTCCATATTGTTGTTGATTTGCAGTATCCTAAAGTGTAGTTACACAGTAATCACGTAATGCGGGTTTGTCAAGCGGGGTGAAGAGCATGGTGGCTATGGCGACAGTTGCTGGTCACGTCACCATCCTGCAGACAAGTGATTGCGATACTTTCAGGATGCGCCATGAAATTACGTCGTATAGGCAACTCGCTTGGGACTACGTTCGGCAAAGCATTGTTGGAACGGGCGGGATTCAAAGAAGATGACCAACTGGATATCCAGGCAGTTCCGGGTGAGATACAGATTCGGAGGGCAAGTAATCGGCTGGTGGTTGAGCTGACCCAGTCCGAAGCCAATGCGCTGGCAGAGGGCAATACAAAATCACGTGCATGGAAATCCGCCATGGAAAAAGTGAGGATGAAGGCAAGGGTTCAATAAATACGTATGGATACGCTTTCAGTAATGACAAACCCTGTGGCGGATGACGCCTTTGTTACCCGATGGAAGTGGCGAAGGGATAATGCCAGTATCCCTTCACTCGGCGGGGCCGTCACCGTCAAGCTCAGTTCCAGACACGCTGCGGATAAAATCATTCTTGCCGAGCTGGGGGCAATACATCATCTTCTCTGTGTGGCTGAGGTTCAAGGCGCTAACCGACTTGGGAATGGGCTCTCTATCGAGGTCTCGTGTGGCGCCATCAAAAAAGCCGTGGCGAAGGGGGCTTTGAAAAAAGATGATGCAGGCCGCACGGATAAGTTGCATGTGGCCCAATTCTCCCAATTCCTTGCCACCAAATATTTTGAAGCCAGTATTTCGGTCGTTGCGCCCAGCAGGCAGGAATTCGACGAGCCGAGGATCATCCAGAACTACGAGAGTGAGCTAGACATCCCTCCCATGGCGTTCATACCCAGCGAGGCAGGCAATATCGTAGTGAGCCGCCATGCACTCAACCGTTTCGTGGAGCGGTTCGCGGCAGCAGATCAAATCAAGGCTGGCATGGCGTTATCGGAAGTTCCGGATCACAAATGGACGCGGGCATGGCGCATTCTCGAAACGATCATTCCGCAATCCAAGCGGATCGATATTCCTGGAACCGAATGGCAGCGAATTGTCAGGAAATATGGTGAAGACACCCTGGCGATCCACCACCCGGATTCCATGAACGTGTTTATCGTCAAGCGGGAATGGTTCGGATTGGTGATGGTGACAGCGCTTCGCGATTCGGAATACAACCGGATTGTTCCGAAACTACCCAAATACGCGGGTGGTCGCCTGATTCACCAGGTGACATAGCTGTGGCGTGCCAATGACAATTTTCGTGACCTTATTCAGTTTGGCGGCGGTCTTCGCTTTATTGGCGCGATGGACAGCCATCAGGCGTTCGGATATGTCACGTGATGTTGCATCGGAAAAACGATCACAACTGTTGGCCAAGCCTACTTCCTCGAAATCAGCTCGCGGAACAATCAAGATCATCGTTCTGTCCAGCTATGCAAAGGATAAAGCGCTACAGGCACGACAGCAACGCGAGGATGACTATACGGTAGAAGCTGAGCAACACAGGTTGGCTATCGCGACTCGACAAAGAGAGAGTGATGGAGGGGGGCATGCGCTTGCCATTGCCTTGCGTCAGCGAGAGGTACTCGGGGTAATCAAGGCATTTATGGGTTGCGAAACGCTGCGCAAGACACCTACACCGCGCTCACCATTGATCCGGTCAGCGAGCAAGGAGGAAATTCTTTGGGCCAACGGGCATGAGGGTGAGCGCATGTTGGATGACTTCCTGCAGGAGCGTCTTGATAATCACTGGACGCTGATTGCTGGTTGCCGAATTCACAAGGGGGAGATTGATCGAATCCTCGTTGGTCCGATGGGTGTCTTCGCTTTTGAGGTCAAGAACCATGTCGGCGTGATTTATTGCCAAGGAGATCGGTGGTGGCGTGATCGCTTTGATCACGGCGGCCGAATACTTGAGTCCGGCGCTCCGATCAAAGATCGCGGAGGGCGTAGCCCGAGCCAGCAGCTGAATGAGCCGGTCGATCAGTTGCAGATCCGGCTTGGCCAACTCTTACCAGGTGGGCGGATTATTCGGATCGTACTTTTCACAAATGCAGATGCAAGACTTGGGGAGATGAGCGGGCTTACGGTTGATGTTGTGTCAACCCTTGCGTCGCTCGACCTGGCACAAGTTCTTGGTATCTCAACAGACAGGCTTTCACATGGACAGTGTGAGTCTGTCTGTAATTCGATTGTTGCCACCCATAGGGAAACGCGGTCTGGCGGTAGCCTTGGGTATCCTACGCAGAATATGATCTGACGAATGATATTCGACACGGTCGAGCCGAATACGGTTGCAGCCTACTATGCCGTCAGTCGCTTCATCCGGAGTTTGGCCGTCTGAAGGGCAGCTGGCCTCTGAAACCTGCCGGATACCCAAGACGTGCTAATCGGCCTTTGCTGACACTGGCACATCCTCCGGCATGAGACCGCAGTCGTAAGGAAAGCGGCCGCACAAAATCGCAAGTGCAACCGCTGACCGCCTATCAGATTTCAGTCTGCTCAGAAATCTCCAAGGCGTCATCAACCTCAATACCGAGGTAACGAACCGTGCTCTCCAGCTTGGAATGGCCAAGCAGTAACTGTACGGCCCTGAGGTTCTTCGTGCGCTTGTAGATCAAGGTTGCCTTGGTGCGCCGCATCGAATGCGTCCCGTAGGCGGACGAGTCCAGGCCAGCCGCTGCAACCCAATGATGAACAATCCGCGCATATTGGCGCGTCGAGACATGCGGCGATCTGCCGATGCGGCTCGGGAACAGATACTGATCGCCTCGTAGGCGGGCCTTTTCTAACCAGGCAGCCACAGCCGTTCTGGTCGGCTCGGTCAGCTCGAACTGGACTGGCCGCTGCGTCTTGCGCTGGACGACCATGGCACGCGGGAGAATCTGATTCCCGTGGGTCACGTCGCGCACGCGCAGATTGACGAGGTCACATCCGCGCAGCTTGCTATCGATGGCCAGGTTGAACATGGCGAGGTCCCGGACTGCATGGGCGTTCTGCAAATGGATGCGGATTGCCCAGATGTCTTTCGGCTTGAGCGGGGGCTTCTGGCCAACCAGCTTGCCCTTGTTCCATGCCTCGCGTTTCTGAATGGATTCCATATCAGACTCCTTGGTGGTTGATCGGAATCCGATTGTTTTTCAAAATTCATCGCCTTCCTCGTTCTATGGGCATCCAGTCCAGAACGGAGGTTTGCATGTCGATCATCTTTTCCCCGCGCAACGGCAAGCTTGCTCTTGCCATTACTGCCGTGACAGGCGGTGCCGTGCTGGCGATCGGCGATCCGTTCTTGATGGTGTTCGCCAGCCCTATTCTGGGGGCAGCACTATCTTTGGCGCTTGTCTCAGCCGTATTGCCGTGGCTACTCGGCCCGGCCCGGCGTGGATACCTCCATGGCACGGGACGTCAAGCCTGCTGGGCATATCTTGGGCATACTATCCGTGGAGACTGGGATGACGTCGGGCAGCTTTGGATCAGTCTCACGGATTGCCATCACGCCAGCGGTCTGGACCTGCTGGGTCGGTTGGATCGAGTAGCCAATGCCGACAAACGCAAGGATGGTGCAAAGGGCTGGGTGCTAACCGATAAAGGCATGACCCTACTGCTTGCCAACCTGCGGGGTGATCCGTTCCCGATCCACAAGCTGCGCTTGTTTCTGGAACGCGAGGTCTGGCAGGCGCGGCGGGGATAAATGATGATGCAATCAATAAGATCGATGCAGACCATGGTTCCCGTCCTTACATGCGTCAGGTATATTTCTGCGCCATTCCGTCTGATGCAGCCCATATCGCGAAACCAGCGCCAAGTGTTGAAATTGTCGAGCCTGACTCAAGTCGAAGAAGACCGCATCGTTCATCTGTGGGCCGAACGACGGCGCGGTCTTTCCGTTACCGAGATGACGGAACTATGCGGCCTGGTCAAACGTCTGCTGATGCGCTCCCGCCTGCCGCCGGAATATGCCGACCCGCAAGCGAGGGCCGACCTGATCCACGACTTCATCGTCCAGAAGATCATCCTGAACCAGCACAGCAGCGAGGCCGGCCCGCTCGCCAGCGTCCATGTACTGCACGGCTATCTGAAGAATTTCATCAAGGACCAATACCGCGACGCCGCGCGCAACGCCACCCAATCGCTCGACGAGAACACGGGCGATGAGGATGCCGACGCCGATGCCGGTGAAAGCGAGGTAGCGGATAGCCGGCTGACCACTTCCCAGCATCAACTGCTCGTCGAAGCCGGCATCGACCTCGGCAATGCGGTCGAATCGGCGCGCCGCTTCGTCGCGATGCTCGAAGCTGCCGAAAAAGCCTATCTCGCCCTCAACACATGTAGCGACGACGAGGATCAGTACCCCATCTCGGCCATCGCCGACCGCCTGCGCCTCGGCAGCAGCTACCACTACAAGGCCAAACAACTTGGGATCACTGGCAGCAAGGGCGGCTTCTATCAGGGCTACGAAAAAACCCGCATCGGCCAGTGGCTCGTTTCGGTCGGCGCACAGATTAGCCACGAGTGGCAGCGCGAGCTGATGATCCTGCTCGTCATCCTCTGCCATCAGGTACTCGAACAGTGCCAGGAGGATTGCGCATGACGGCCCGGCTCTATCCGCCGCTCGAACGTATCCGCAACGAGCTTTTTGAAGCACCCACTCGCCGTCCCGCCAGCGCCGATTTTTCGGAAACCGACGACGATCCCCGTTGGAGCACACTCGCCAGTGATCCGCTCCCGGACTTCATCACCGACCTGATCCAGCGGCAAGCTGCTGCAAGGCAAGCCCATCCGCAGGCCCCACCCGCTGTCGGGCAGATTCGCTGCCTTTCCTCTGTCCCCGCTGCCGCAGGCGAGTCTCGCCCGCTGGCACGCAATGTTGGCGTGCTGCTCGGCGCCCATCTGGGCGGCAAGCGCTGGTCCGGCTGGCTGGTGGCACAGGAGGTCGATTACGCCAGCGACCGCGACCTCGTCATCGAAGCAGACGACGGTCCGGTCGACCCCATCGCCGGCATGGTGCAAACCTGGAACCCGGTGCGCGTCCTCATTGACGGCCAAGAGCACATCCTCGGCAAGCTCTCGCCCCTGCGTCTCGCCGCCGTGATGGCGTTGGCCGAAGCGCAGCAGGCAGGCGGCGGCGCCCGGCCGCGCCCCGGCAAGGTTTATGGCTGGGATCTCGCCGAGGGCATCGTCGTCGCCACCGGCACGCCGTTGGGCGACCCGGACGACCCACGCCACGCATACCGGGCGCTCTACCGGCAACTGGCCGAGGAAATAATCGGCGCTGGCGAGACGGCACCCACTGCTGCTACAAGACACAACTGGCTGGTGCGAACCTTCGTCCGCCCGGCCTGGACATTCGGGGCCATTGCCTTCAGTGCAGCGCTGGCAGTGCATACCTTGTTCAGTCTCGGTCCGAGAACCGAGACTCTTAGCCATACGGGGAAAGAACCGGCCGCGCGCCCGCTGCCCCCGAGCAGCGGCGAAGTCCTGCGCATTACCCTGGCCGCCAATGGCAACTTGAGCATCCTGCGCGATCTGCTCGCATTGCCCGGCGTTTCGTTCCGCCATATCGAGCCGGACAACGAGGCCATGATCGTCTGGCTGCATGTTCCCGCAGGCAGCGACGTTGCCGCCCAAGCCGCTAAATTGCCCGGCGTCGTGGCTGTTCAGGTGGTTCCGCAATGATGCTGCGGCTGCTTTTCGCCACGATTGCCGGTCTGCTGGCCGCCACGGCACACGCGCAAGAGTGCGCCGCAGGATCGCCGGTCGAGCGCATGCTGTGCGCCAATCCATCGCTGGCCGCACTTGACGACAATCTGCGCATGGCCCAACGCCAATACCGTGGCGATGCGCTCATCGACGCCTGGCGCGAACGTCTGGTGCGGCAGTGCAAGGACGCAGGGGATGAGGGGGACTGCCTG
This sequence comes from Rhodocyclaceae bacterium, assembly GCA_013791905.1. Taxonomy (GTDB): domain Bacteria; phylum Pseudomonadota; class Gammaproteobacteria; order Burkholderiales; family Rhodocyclaceae; genus Sulfuricystis. The sequence continues at coordinate 130,838 of VMSX01000006.1, forward strand.
GTGCAGGCCTATCTCGGCGAACTGGCGCATACCCAGCGCATCCTTGATGCCCGCACGGAAAAGAAGCTCGCCGAACTTGCAGGCGGCACCGGGCTGGATGCTGGCGAAGGGCGCAGCATCTCCACCGGCAAGCCGGCCAAGGGCATTGCCCGCACTCGCAGCGGAAAGGCTCCCGAAGAAATCTTCGCCCTTGCCAGCCGCAGTGTCGTGCTCGTCGCCGCCTACGGCAAGCGGCTCAAGCTGCTCGACAAGGTGGCCTACGGTGGCGGCGTCGCCATCGCCCCAGGCCGGGTGGCGACCAACTGCCATGTCATCGACAGCATGGATCGCATCGTGGTCGCGCACGACGGCAACACCTACGCCGCCAAGCTGCTGGCCGAAAGCCCCCGCAACGACATCTGCGTGCTGCACGTCGATCAACTGCCGGCCAGCCCGGCAACCTTGCGCCCCTTGTCCGAGGCCCGACCCGGCCAGATCGTCTACGTCATCGGCAACCCGCTCAACATCGGCCTGTCGATCACCGATGGCCTGCTCTCCGCCATCGTCGATGCCAACCGGCTGCCCGAAACCGGGCTGGCCTCGAAGCTGATCCACTTCAACGCCGACACCTGGCAGGGCAACAGCGGCGGCGGCCTGTTCGACGACCAGGGCGCCTTGCTGGGCATCCCCACCTTGCGCTGGGTCGCCCGTGGGCAGCCGCCGATGAATCTCGCCGTGCCGCTCTCCGAAGTGGCGCTGGTCGGCCAGTTCGCTGCCCGGCCGAATGACTTGCAGAAAGTACCGCGCCAATGACAATCTCCCCGCAGCTTTACGAACGGCTGATGAAGTTCCACCATGTCGGCGTTGCCGTCGTGGTCGCCCTCGCCATCTTCATCATCGAACATGCCGGCGCCCTGAACTGGCTGGAAAACCTCACTCTGCGCGTCGCTGCCGGCATGCAGGACGAGGTCGTCACGGCGCAGGAAGAAGACTCGGCGGATGCCGTCGTCCTCACCATTTCTCCCAAACTCTACGAAACCGCCTTCAAGCAGGTTTCCCCGCTCGACCGCTCGAGCCTCGCGACGCTGATCGGAAAGCTGGCGGAGCGAAAGCCGAAGATGCTGGTGCTCGACCTCGATGTGTCGCCCGATGCACCCGGCCAGGACGTACTCGACAAGACCTTGATCGACCTTGCGAACCAGGGCACGCAAATTGTGCTGGCTACGCCGTTCCCCGTGTTCTCGGAGCCTTTGTTCCAGGCAAAGTTCAAGTGGATGACGAAGCTGTGCAACGAGGCAAACATCCGCTTCGCCGATAGCCGCCTGCCCGTCACCCAGGGCGTCAACCTGCGCTACTTCAAGGGCCGCAATGCGCTCGGCGACGTTGCTCATGCCTGGAAAAGCAATTCCAAGAAGCCCGCAGCAATATCGCCCTGCGCCCAGGTCCAGCAGGGCGAAAACTTCGCCGGCTTCCTCGATGCGAACATGCAGCATGCCGAGCTCGATGCGCGGATCAGCAGCCAGTACGTCGATCAGGTGCATCTCGATCCCGCCACGCTGCGCCGCACGCTGGGCAGTGTGGAGGACATCGGCGACGATTTGTCCGCCCCAGCGAAGTTGAATCTGGTCGGTAAAACCGTATTCCTTGGCGGCGATTACAGCGGTGCCGACCGTTTCCAGACCATCGCCCGGCCGGCCCCGGTGCCTGGCGTCGTCGTCCATGCCGCCGCCTACAACGGTGCCCGGCACAACCTGAGCCGCATTTCCCATTGGCTCGCGTTTCTGGTCGATGTCATCATCGGTACGGTTGCCGGCATGCTGTTCCACCACAGCTGGGCGCGCCACAATGGTGCCCAGCACCGGCTTGCCGCCGCAGGCAATAAAGACTGGTCGCGCTACATGGTCGCCCGCTTATGGCTTGCAGCCAATTTCCTGCTGCTCGCTGGGGTCATCTGGGTCATTCTGCAATCCGCCGCCTGCCTGCTTGATTGGCATCTATGGAGCAATCCCGCGCCGATGGTGCTGGGCATCTTCATCAAATCGCTGCTCGGCAGCCGCAGCCATCTCCAACCCGCAGGCGGCCACGCTCATGCCGATGGCCATGGCCATCATCCGCCGGGCTGGATCGTTGCCAGCGACCTCACCCTCATCGCCCTCCTGCTTGGAGGCCTATGGCTAATGCTGCTGGTGCTACCTCACTGAAAGGAACCCACCATGTCCCGTGCCACCCTCGCGCATCTTGCCTTCCCGCTGGCGCTGGCCTTCATGGCCAGCACCGCCCACGCCGAGTCCTGCCTGATCCAGCCGATCAAGGAAGCCGCCACGGTACGCGTCGACGGCAAGGACTTCACCCTCAAGCCGGAAAGCAACACTCCCCTGCCATCGCTCGATCTGCGCCGCTGTACGCATGTGAGCATCGTTTCCGGTCAGGCCAGCATCACCTTCAAGGATGAGAAGCAGGGCTGGCGCCACCTGAAGCTCGCCGCTGGCGAGTCGCTCACGGAAGCCGCGATGCGCAAAGCCGCTGCCCTGTCGGTCGCGGGTGGCGGCCTGGCGCAGCTCGGCGCGCTGCTGCGCGGCGATTCCGGCAGCCAGTACGGTCTTTCGCGCGGCGAACCAGCCGTTGCTGGCATGCCCTTCGGCAAGGTGCTGCGCCCGGCCGAACCCTGGGTGCTCGCCATCGCCCACGCCACCCCGCAAACCCTGGTGCTCACGCCGCCGCTCACCGCCCGCCGGCAGCCGCTCACCCTCGCCATCGCGGCAAGCGAAGCCGCCCGCATTCCCGCCGATTTCCTCGTCCCCGGCGGCATCTACCGCTGGCGGCTCGAACGCGATGGCAAGGCTCACGAAGGCCGCTTCCAGATACTCGATGCCGAGAGCCAATCCGCCATTGAAAAGTCCATCGCCGCCATCGGTGCCGAATCTCCTGAACACCGCGCCTTGCTGCGTTCGCTGCAACTCGATGCCGCCGGCCTCGAATACGACCGCGACCGCACACTCGTCCAACCCTGATCCGTTCTCATCTGCCATGCGCCTACTTGCCCTGATCGCCTCCCTTCTGACCTGCCTGTTCGCCGCCAGCGCCCAGGCTGCCCCCACCAAGGAATCCCGCGTCGCGCTCGTCATCGGCAACAGCGACTACCGGACGATGACCCGGCTGCTTAATCCGGTTAACGACGCCCAGGACATGGCGAAGCTGCTCAAGAGCATCGGCTTCGAGACCGTCGTGTTGCCGAACGCCAACCGGGACCAGGTGCTCGACGGGCTGGAACGCTTCCAGCGCAACATCCGCAGCGACAGCGTGGCGCTGGTCTTCTTCGCCGGCCATGGCGTGCAGGTTGCCGGGCGCAACTATCTGCTGCCGACCGACGCCAAGGTCGATAGCGAACTGGCCGTCAAGAACCACGGCATCGCCCTCGACGACGTGCTGGCCACCATGGAAGCCGCCAACGCCCGCATCCGCCTCGTGTATCTGGATGCCTGCCGCGACACCCCGCCGCAACTGCTTTCCAGCACACGCTCGGCGGCGCAGGGCCTGGCCAAGGTGCCGCAGGCGCGCGGCACCCTGATCGAATTCGCCACCGAGCCGGGCATGGTGGCCAAGGATGGCGGCAGCGAGCAGCGCAATTCGCCCTTTACCGCCGCCCTGTTGCGCCACCTGGGTACCCCCGACCTGCAAATCGAGGATGTCAGCAAGCTGGTGGCGGCCGAGGTCATGCAGGCCACGCGCAACACCCAGCGGCCCTGGAGCGAAGGCAAGATACTCGGCAGCTTCGTCCCCGTGCCCGGCAAGGGCGAACGGCCGCAAATCATCATCAACGCGCCGGCCATCATGGCTGCGCCCGAATCAGAAACCCGCACCCCCAAACGCAAGACGCAGGAAGACTGCACCCGCGAAGCCGCCGAAAAAGACATCGACCAGCGCGACTTCTACGCCTTCACGCAGGCCTGCCTGGCCGGGCGCGAATACAAGGTGGCGAAATCTGAATCCGAATGCGTCGCCGAATCGCAGCAGCGCGGCATCCACCCCAACGACCTCGTCGACTTCGTCACCGCCTGCAAATACGGCAAGCCCTATCAGGTCGTGCAGCGCAAGAGCCCCAACGACTGCATTCAGGAAGCGACCAAGCGGGGCCTGACGGGTATGCCCTTGGCCGACTTTGTGAAGAAGTGCTATGGCGGCGGCGCGTTGAAGTGAGCCACGACCGCCGTCCTGCCAGCGCCGACTTTTCAAAATCCGCGAGTGGCTGCGTTCTGGAGAGGTCGATGCATCTTTTGAGGAATGAAAATGAGCTACTACGAGCAAGATGGGTTGCAACGCACTGGCGGAGTTGACGGAGTTGGCGGTGGCCAATTCAACACGCCTGGGATGGGGCCTATTGGCGAGCAGCAGGCAGCGGGCGTTAACCATATGGACAACATCTGGTCTGCACAAGCCAAGATGGACATAATGAAAAATGCCGGCACTTACGGATCAGCGCCGACAAGTTATGTGGGCGGCGGCCGTGCGTCGCCCCCCATGAGCGCATCCGCCCGACGCTTTCTGCGCGGCTTGCTGCTCTTGGCGCTTATCGCCGGATTGGCCTACGGCGGATGGTGGGCTTATTCCCATCCCGGCCTCGTCAAGCTGCAACTCTACGGAGAATATCCGGTCGCCCGGCAATGGATCGACGAACGTAACGGCAAGCCGCTGTTCCAACGAAACCGCGGCATCTTTCGCCCCAAGACGGAAGCCTGGTATGAAGTCGTCGCCGATTACACCATCACCGAAAAGCTGATCAAGAATCCGCGCATTGGCCTGTGGGGATACGAAGGCACGGTGACCTATCGGTGGCGCGACCAAAATATCCAGCTACCAATCATTGTCCACGTGAGCGAGGACAGTGGGCGCGTGTATTACGCGCCGACCGTGGCGATGCCGATGTTCTACTATGGCCTCATTGCCGAGAAACTGACGGGGATGAAGGGCGGATGAGCGTATCAAGTTCGTTTTTGCCGTCACGCCAGCGCCGACCTTTCAAAAACACTCAACAACCACGTTCTGTCAGTACCGATCAATTCGCAAAGGGGAAATCGCATGACCAAGGGGAGAACCACCATGCCCACCATCCAATGGCTTGCCACGCTTGGGCTGGCGCTGCTACTACCTGCCGCCCACGCCACTACTGCTGTTGTCTTCAGCGAATCCACCGGCCGCTACGGCGTGGCGTGGAACGAATCCGGCAAGGAGGTAGCCATTCAGAAAGCCACCGAGGATTGCCGCTATCGCGGCGGTGGCAAGGACTGCAAGCCGGTCAAAGTTACTGATACGCCGGGTTACGGCACCGTCGCCCAAACCTGCGCGGGCGGCTTCTGCGGTATCAGCATCATCACCGGCCGACGCAGCGAGGCCGAGGCCGAGCGCGATGCGGTGCGCGATTGCAACACGCAGTACGGCACCAGCGATTGCCGGGCTTATGACCGCTGGCAGGAAACCGCTGCTGCCCCCGTGGCGAAAGCGCCGCCCAGCCCGATTCAACAACAGAAGCCGGCAACACCGACGATGAAGCCAGTTCTCCCCACACCTTCTGCTGCTAACGAGAAAGCACAGCTTTACGAAGAGGGCTGTAGTTTAGGAGTTGCCGCCGGCTGCGCAAATCTTGGATTTCTGTACCTCAAAGGCGATGGCGTTCGCCAAGATAAACAGAAAGCCGCACAGCTTTTCGACAAAGCTTGCGGTAATAGAGATGCTCGTAGCTGCGGTGCTCTTGGGGCGATGTATCACGCAGGAGATGGCATTACCCAAGACACGCAAAAAACAGTGCAGCTTTTCGACAAGGCTTGTGGCCTGGAGCTTAGTGCTGGCTGTTCTAATCTTGGGGTGATGTATGCCAAAGGTGATGGCGTTCGCCAAGATATGCAAAAAGCCGTCCAGCTTTTCGACAAGGCTTGCGGCATGGACCATGGCCATAGCTGCTTCAATCTTGGGCTGAGATACTTCGAAGGAGAAGGAATTCGTCAGGATAAGCAGAAGGCCGCACAGCTTTACGACAAGGCTTGTGGCCTGAAGTATGGAGCCGGCTGTACTTTTCTTGGGGAGATGTATTTCAAAGGGGGTGGTGTTCGCCTGGACAGACAGAACGCCGTGCACCTTTACGACAAAGCTTGCAGCTTAGGGGAGGCTAAAAGCTGCGAGGTCGCTAAGATATTGCGTGGGGAACGGTAGGACGTTAGACAGCCGATCCATAAGCTACAACGAATCTTTCACAAATACCAAGTCTGGCAAGCAAAAAGGAGTAATTGACATGTCGCTTGAAATTGCAGTGTGCCGGGTAGAGCAAATTCTGGCCGACTTACAGAGAGAAATTGGTGGCATATCGCCGACAGAGGTTAATGACCGTCTTATTGATATTGGCTTCGCTGCTCTCAATGCGGATGACGAAATAGAGCGCCATACCAATTCTACTGAGGCTGATGAAGCACGGATCCGCGTTGACAGATGTTTGTGCGATGCAGAGGCAACTGTCGATTCACACGACGAACGGAGGATGCTGGAGATACATTTGGCAAGTCGAGTGAGGGCGGCGGGTAAGCGTCGCCGCGATTGGTTGTAATTATTCAGGGACAGACTACGAATAAATCGCCGTCCCGCCAGCGCCGACTTTTTCAAAATCCGCGATCTACCGCGTTCTGACAGCAGCAGCATTGACTGACACGTTTCCGAAAAATCGAACGTATCTGAGGCGACATGTTTACGAAAATCTCCGAATCCCTGAAGAACCACCTCTCCCCCATCAACACGCTGGTGTTGCCATTCACCGTGCTTAATGGGTTTCTCGATTTTCTCGGTGATGCCTTCACGAACCTGAGGGGCGTCGTCTTCTCGATCATCCTCCTGATCTTTGTCGGCATGATTACGCTGGCGATTCGGGAAAAACGGCAGACCGGGCAGGCCAATGCGCTTGCCGAGCGCCCGCCCACGCGCTGGAATCGCCCCTTCGCGCGGGTGTTTGCCGCCTTGCTTGGCGCTACGGCGCTGTTCGGCGGGGTGTCGCTGTCGTATGCGAACAAGGGCGGGGTGATTGCCAATGCCTATCCGCCCTTGAAGGATGTGCAGCAGGCCATGCTGGGGGTGTTGATGGACGTGAAGGCGGATACGGCCGAGATCAAGGCGGAGGTGGCGAAGATTTCGAGGCATATGGATAACCCGCGCGCGCAATTGAAATCACGCGGCTACGAGGTGACGTCGTATGGCTTGATGGAGGCGATCAAGCAGCACGACGAAGAGGCGGTGGCGCTGTTCGCGGCGGCCAATCTGCGGGTGAATCAGCCATCGCCTTTGGGGCTGCTGCTGTATTACGAGTGGGACCCGAAGATTGCCAAGCTGCTGACGGAGGAGATGTTTGCCGACGAAAAGGCCTGCCTCGATAGCAGCGGCGGCGATTGGCGCAGCTATGCCTCGTCGCTGGACGTGTATCGCCTCATCCTGCGCCCCGACCAGCCCGAGAAGGCGGCCACGTTCAAGCGGCTGTGCAAGTCGAACGGCGTTCGCACGTTTCTGGAAAAGCAGGTGCAGACGATGCCCGAGCGCCTGGCAACCAAGCCGCAGCGGGGAGATAGCCCCGAGTTGCTGGAACAATACCGCTGGGCGGTGAATTTTCTGAAGGGGTGATGGACGGCGACTGAATGCACCGTCGCGCCAGCGCCGACTTTTGCCTCAGACCAGCGATACCTCGGTATGCACGCTGTCGTAGGGGGCGCGAATGCCTTGGGCGTCGCGTTCGAGCAGGCCGGCATGCACCAGGGCGGCGACATCCTCATGCACGCGCTTGTAGTCTCGCCCCAGGCTCTTGGCCAGCGTGGCGATGTTTTCGGCCGGGTGTTGCCGCACATGGCGCAGCAGCGCCAGGCGCTTGGGCGACAGCGTCGAAACCATGGTTTCCAGATCGAGAAAGGTCAGGTGCGTTTCGTCGACCGCCGTGCCTTGCTCCAGCTTGTGCCATGCGCCGATGAAGCGCTTGCCCATGTCCTCGATCAAGCCGACATGAAGATTGATGGTTCCGCTCATGATTCACCTCGCGCACGTCGAACATCCGCCAAAAAATCGGCCATCAGGGTTTCCACCGACGAGAAGCGGTAAGGCTCCTCCTTGTCACCCAGATGCCGGTGGTCGCCTTTGCCCCGCTCGTTGTCGTAACCCACGATGCGGCGGCCCGGATAACCGTAAAACAGGCTGTACTTGAAACGGTGCGAACTGCCAGCGACCGGCTTGGGAACATCCCAGATGGTCATCTCGACAATGGCACCGTCGGGGAATTCCGCACGGTCGTAGAACACACGCTTTGCCTGCATATGGCGTACTGTGCCATGATCGTTGTATGGCGTCAAGCGACATACGCAGGTCTGACAGAGGTGGTGTGCCGTCGCGCCAGCGCCGACTTTTTCAAAATGCCGCATCTGTCACGTTCTATGGTCGTAACCTCACCGGAGACGACCATGGCAACAGGAACAGAAACCAACCCATTGCCCACCTGGCAGTACCTGCCACCCATCGAATACGGCGAAACCGTGCAGAGCTTCGGCGGAGCCCCCGGACTGCGCGTGGCCTTCTACACCAACCTGCGGTCGAGTGGCGCGGTGCAGTTCCGTTACCTCGCCGCAGTCTATGTGGGCGACACGATGTTTCCGTTGTTCATGGTGACGTCCGAGACGAGTCCAGGGCTGGCGCTCGACGGCAAGGGCAAATGGGCGCTCGGCGTGTTCCGCCCGGAGGGCCACGCGACGAAGGATATTTCTCCCGACTACGGCAATTGGCATCCCTTCGTCGCAGCGGCGATGGAACTGATCGCGGCAGAATTTCCCGATTCGAATCCGGTGGAGCTGTGATGATCACCTACGCCGCTTACGGCTCGAATATGAACCGCCAACAGATGCTGGCACGCACGGGCGGGGAGACCGAGGCCGTGGCCATCGGCACCGCCCTGCTTCGGGACTGGCAACTGGAGTTCCGGCGCGGGGTGCTGACCATCATTCCTCAATTTGGTGGAACGGTGCCGTTAGCCCTTTGGCGCATCGGCGCCCAGGCCCGTCATGCTCTGGATCATTACGAAGGTGCACCATGGCTCTATGCCCCACTCCTGTTCCAGGGAGCAAGTCTCGTCCCCACGGGCGGTGACGTGCCTGACGAGTTCCTCATCTACGTGATGACGGCCGACGGAGTGAACACCATCGACCGGGTAGATGCCCCAGGTGCGACCTATTACGAGACCTGCAAGCAAGGCTATGCCGATTTCGGCTTGCAGGAATGGCAGTGGGTGCTGGAGGCAGCACGCGAGCGCGCCTTGAAGGAAGTCCATCATGGCTGACCTGATGTTGTTCGCGGCACTCGTTCTGCCCCTGCTTGCCGTGGTGCTGCTCGGCCGTTATTTCGAGCGTGGCCTGCTCGATGCCTCGCCCGAGGAGCAGGCAAAGCGGCGTTACCGCCTGTCCTGGGTAATCACCCCGGCCATCCTTGTCCAGGCGGGGCTGCTCTGGTCGATTGTGCTGAACTGGGGCGAGCGTATGGCGACACCGGCCTGGCTGTTTGCGCAGATGCAAGGTTTCGCCAACCTGCTGGCGGAGATGATCAGTCGGCCCGCGACGGCCGCTGTGCTGTCCATCCTGGGCATGGTCGTCATCGTGCTGTACTACAGCCTGTATTCGCTGCCCTGGCTGCGGCTCGACCGCATCGCCAAGCGTGCGCAGGGCAACAGCGCGCGCAACACCCAGCTCAAATTGACCCTGCGCGGCGCCATCGCCGGCTTTCTGCCGCTGATGCTGTGGATTGGCGTGATCACACCCTTCGTCTCGCAGTTCATCGCCCGAGGCGAAGTGGCAACTTTCGCGCTGGTGCTGACCGGCTTCCTGCTGGTCGTGCATAGTCTGTCGCCTTTACAGATTCAACTGGCGAACCCGACCGTGCCGTTGCCGGCGGAACATCCGGTTGCGAGGATGGCGCGGGAACTGTGCGCGCAGGCCGGCGTCGGCATCGATCAGGTGCGCGTGCTGAAACTCGGCGAAACGCGGGTGGCGAATGCGCTGGTTGCTGGTCTCTGGCCCTGGCTGCGGCGCATCTACATCACCGACCATATGCTGGAAACCTTCAGCGTCGCGGAAATCCGCGCCATCCTCGCGCACGAGGTCGGGCATATCCGCCACCGGCATCTGTGATGGTATCTCGGCTTCGCCCTCGGTGGTGTGTTCGTCATCCCGCGGCTGTTCGATGCCCTGGCGCAATTCGAGCTGTTGAGCGATTCGCTCTGGCCGGTGGTGATTGCTCTCGGCCTCTACTGGGGTGTGATGTTCAAATTCCTGTCGCGCCGCTTCGAGCGTCAGGCCGACCGTTTCGCTGTTGCGGCGACTGGCGATGTCGCGACATTTCAGGCTGCGCTGGAGCGGCTGGCCGAGGTGAACGGCATGGTGAAGCGCTATTCGAAGTGGGACATCTTCCAGACCCATCCGCCTATCGCCGAGCGGGTGAAGGCGTTGGGGTAGTCATGCACTTGCTTCGAGCTTACGCTCTGGTTGTAGCGATGCTGCTGTTGAGCAATTCTGCATGCGCAGGAGTAGAGCGATTCTTTCAGGAGGTGAGGCCCGATCTTCCGGCTGCTGCCCAGGCTCGCGGTTTTCCGGTGACGGTACGTATCCTGGCGACCGACCGAGAGACAGCACTGCGCTATGCCGGGCGCGACGATGGCGAGGAAAGCCTCGCGGCTGACTGCCGCCAGGAAGTGCCGGGTGATGATGGCAGTAACGACATGTCACCTGAACGCCTGCCCAAGGATTCGATCCGTTGTGCGGCGCTTACTGTCGCATTGTTCCGGGACGGCGCGATGTCCCTCATCACCTTCAACGAGGCAGTGATTTCACCTTTCGGGATGGGTGCTAGATGGTGGCAGGAAATGACCGACGCCATGCGACGGCGGGTGGGCGACGAACTGGCGCTGGCGCTGGTGGCCGGCCACGAGATGGCGCATATCGCTTGGCAGCAAGGCGTATCCAAGACGGCGCACGCACGGGGTTGCGGCGCGGACTGCGATCCAGCGCTATTCTACGAATCTGATCTGGTTGAAGCGTATTGCGATTTTCTGGCGGTCTGGATCGTTGCGGTTCGACATGAACGTCAGCCACAGGAATTGAAAGAAGCGCTGGCAGCCGGGCGCGCGACCTTGAATGCGCATTTCAGCAATGAATGGGCCGCGTTGGCTCGCCTGCTGGCGGACGCGCAACTTCCCAGCTATTCGCAGATGGATTTTTCTGAGGCCAGCGCGACTGCTTTGAAATGGGCAATGCGGATGCCGGGGCTTCGCGAGCGGTGGACGATCCCGGAGTGATGGTTTGCCAGCGGAAGACCGCTTTACACAAGATTGCGGCCTGACTATTGGCAATCGGCCAGCGGCAGCAAAGGCCGAGGGGCTGTCCGTGAGGAGCAGCTTCGATCGTCTGCTCGACTCAAACACCGGCCATTGAACTTCTGGCAACCTGTGTGGCAGCTGGGGTCGGCAAGAAACCCTCGCCTAGGACTGTTCGTCAGATTACGGCGTTACCATTACCAAATCAGGCAATTCTTTTCGTCATCGCCGTAACCAGATCCTCCAGATCGGCTACACGTTTCGCCTCCTGAACACGTGAGAAAATCTCGTCTAGGACAGCTGACCGCTTCTCCTCATCGATTCCGTCAAGTAGGCCAGCAATTGCGGCCAGGCGTCGCGCCAAGTCTGGATTGTCGCTCCATTGGAAATCAGCTTTCGGGGTTTGAGTGGCATCCATCTGGCCATCACCAGTAAGTAGCCAGTTGAGATTGACCCCGGTCTCTCCCAAGGATGCCAATACGCGCCCTCCCGGAACGTTTATACCGTTTTCGTACTTACGTAGTACCCCGATGTCGATGTTCAGTCGTTCTGCGAGCGCCATCTGCGTTAGAGCGAGCTTTTTTCTCCACTCACGCAATCTCTGAGCCACCGGCGGAAGTGATTTAAGAGGCCGTTTAGGCATTATTTGAGGTTGACATAGTGCATATACGGTTTATTATTATGGGCGTCTGAATTCGGAAAAGCATCGTGATAGACATCATTTCGCTAAACCGGCAGTTTCTCATTATGGCGAGGGAAGCGGCAAGCTCAAAATCTGGTGAGCTTGTCACGGGTCTTTCGAGGCAAGTGCTGGAGAAGCTGGCTACGCTATCCATCGATCAGATTGACGTGATCGCCAAGCAGTCAGGTGTCAGCTTGTTTCGTCTCCGGCTGACCGAAGCCGAGGTGGATCGCTTGCTGAATCTGGATGGCGCAAGGCGGCAGAGTTATCTGCTCAATGTTCTCTCGGTCGAGGATCGATGATGGTCGGCTTGTGCGAATTGGAAAACATGCAGTTAGCCCAGCAACTGATTCGTGCCCGTTTGCGCCTTTCTGTCATCCGCGCGCTTACTGATGTGAGTACCTTGACGCTGCGCCAGTGGTGGCACGACATTCACGGTGTCAGGCCTGCCAATGGAAAGCTGCCCGAGACTGTGCTGTCCTTCATCAAGGATGTGGAAATGGCAGCCCGCATCTCCTCATTTGCAGTTTTCTACAAGCGGCTCAATGGGACAACCATTGCGCCGGGCTGGTTGCTGAACACATGGATGGAGTATCAGCGGATCTGTGGTGACATCGATATCAACGCAGGGTACTTCGCTGTCCGAGATGTCAGGGCGCACATTGTGATGCTCTCGCGCTGCGACAAGTGTCGTGCCGGCTATATCTACGACACCGGGAACAAATACACCGATCAGTGTCCGTTCTGTCAGTCGAAAGTGTTTTGATAGCGGGTAGTGGCAGCGCAACCGAGGTGACTAGGGGCGCCTGAATTCGAAACACCTCGAATCTGGATGCTTTTTGGCCTAGATTCGAGAAGGTGACTTCGTATGATGGACTGATGCTTGATTCCCTCTACCGTCATCTGGTTCGGCGCGCAACGATTTATCTGTGGGTCTTCGTCGCCTTCGTCGCCTTTGGCCGATACTTCTCTTTGACGATCAACGTATCCGACTCGCTGCCGGGAACGATATTCCTGGTGGAGAAGGGAACGAAGCCCGGGAAGGGAGACCTCGCCGCCTTTCGATATGGCGGCGGAGGTCCCTACGAAAGAGGGGCGCTATTCCTCAAGCGGATACAGGGGGTGTCGGGTTCCGAGGTCATTGCCCAAGATATCGGCAAGGGCTACCGCGAATACTTCGTGGATGGTCAATCGGCCGGGAGAGCAAAGCCAACTTCAAAAGGCGGGAAACCTCTCCAGCATGGGCCAGTCGGGATCATTCCCAATGGCCATTTCTTCATGTCTGCACCGCATCCGGATAGCCTTGATTCCCGCTATGCATTGGTGGGTTGGGTTGCGGAGACTGAGCTGGTTGGCCGCGCAATTAGCCTTTATTGATTGAGCGGCAAGGCGACATGCTTTTCTGGTTCAGACAGAAACCGGCAAGTGATGCACGCCAATCCAACGCCATACAACCGATCTACCATTGGTCAGCTGACGAGATCCCGCGTTACCCTCCATTCATGAAGGGGTTGCCGGTTGTTCCTCCGGAGAATCTGCTTGAAACACAGCGCGAGTTGATTGAACGTATTGCCAACACGGCAATCGCTACCCCCAAGATCATCGACTGCTACTATCTTCCCGCTGTGCGAAGATTTGCTGCGTATGCGCACCTGCTGCCTGCGTCGCAGTCACATCACCATCGCGGCGCCGGCGGCCTGCTTCGTCACTCAATCGAGGTAGGACTTTGGGCACTTCAATCTGCCGACAAAGTGCTGCTGGAAAGTGCGAAGTCACCTGCTCAGCGAAGAGAGATGGAGCCGCGCTGGCAACTTGCCGTTTTCCTGGCTGCGCTATGTCACGATGCTGGCAAGCCAGTAACGGATCTGGTGGTGACCAACAAAGATAGAACGGCGATCTGGAAGCCCATCAAGGAAGACCTTTATACCTGGGCAACGAAAAATCACGTACAGGCATATTTCCTGGACTGGCGCGAAGGAAGAGCAAGGCAACATACCGCTTTATCCAATCTGATTGGTGACCGAATCATCGGCGCGGAGACACTTGATTGGATCGAGGAAGGCGGCACGGAATTGATTGTCTGGCTGATGGAATCCCTGACATCCTATCCGGGACCAACCAACCCCATCTACGATCTCGTAGTCAAGGCTGACCAGACTAGCGTCGAAAGGGATTTGAAGACGCTTGGCGTAGCGATGGCTGGATACGATCTTGGTGTCCCCGTAGAGCGTCATTTGACAGACATCATGCGCCGCTTCATCAAAGAGGGTTTGTGGCTTGTCAATGAGCCTGGGGCGCGTGTCTGGAATATCGCTGGCAACGTCTATTTAATCTGGCCGGCTGCCGGCGAAGAAATAGCCAGACAGGTACGCGAGGACGGCATTCCAGGCATTCCTCGAACCCCTGATGGGATACTCGACATGCTTCTGGAACGGCAAATTGCGTTTGTTCGGGAGGATGCAGCGCCTGGTGAGCGGTTCTGGAGAATTGCCCCTGCGGTGCTGGTTGAAAAGATTCCGGATATCAAGCTACCCGCAATCAGGCTCAGGGACGAAGCGATGCTATCCACGATTCCGATTGGACCTGTTGCTGGGAGAATAATCAACGACACCTCTCAAAATGGTGACACGGATCTGGTGCAAGCCAATTCACCGGATGTGACATTAGGGGCCCCCCAGCCTCCTGAAAAACCCGATGCCGTTGTTCAAGTCCTTCCGGACAACAAGCCACAAATTACTGGAAAGGCAGAGAACAGCAAGCGACCGCCGCCTATCAAAGACAACCAGAAGCTATCAATCCTTACCGCCGCAACATCAGCCCCGGAACATGACGATCGGACAGGTCAGCGGCCAGCTGTTGAATCCACCGGCACGGGCCCGAAACAAATATTTCCCTTGAATGGCGCGGTTGGGGAAGCCTTAAGGGCACTTGCGCAGGATCTCAGGTCAGGTGACAAACGATGGGGATCTGAGGTCGTCCTGGACAATGATCATCAGTTGCTTCTGCGATGGCCCGAGTCATTCAGCGGTTACGGACTTACGGTAAAGATGATCCTGGATGAGTTGGTAGCCAAAGAATGGTTGTGGGTCGACCCGATGACTCCGCTGAAGCGAGTCTTGGATGTCGAAATGAATGGCGAATCTGTCAAGGCAATCCGGTTAGCGCGAGAGCTCACCCCTGTTTTTTTGAGCGAGGCTGGGGGAGGGCAGGGAATGGACATGGCCGCCGCTGCGCCAGCAGTGGCTCCTATCGCCTCGTCGCCAGAAACAACCGTTGAGCGAAACGAGGGGCAACAGGGAAAGCCTCCATCGCCAAAGAAGGAGACGCCAAAGATAAGGAGTCGGGGAACCACTAATGGGCCAGCGGGAGTAACAGCGCTTATTCCATCGGGAGCGGATACGATATCGCTGGCTCATGTGATACAGGTTCTGACTGAAATAAGCACCAATGCCATTCCCGATCAGGCTGGATGGGTCACGGTAGCAAAGTACAAGGCAATGAGCCAGTTCAAGGCCAGGGATATGAAGGTTCCGCTCAGCCACCTGAATTCGCTGTCAAAAAAGTACCCTGATCAACTGGTCGTTGCCGGCAGCAAAATCCAGTTTAGAGCGTGAAAGCCTTTCGTGGGTCGCGGATTGGGATTCGCATTGAATGAAATGAAAGGCATCAAATCGCAACCGGCAATTGCTCCCAATGCGTCGTGTATTGGGGCGACATTTTCTCCCGCTTCATTACCCATGACTTTGAGACTCCTGTGGCGGCGGACCGCAAGGTACCCCGGCCCCAGATCGCATTTGCGCGATCAATGACTTCCATCAACCGGTCATTTTCCCGATGCGTACAGAACAGTGATGCTTGCTTATTGGTCGCATCCGACAGATTCATCAACACTATGCCTGCCTTCTGATACGCAAACCCGGGACGGTAAATGCGTCTTAACCCCCAGAGAGCTGCACGGGTGAGATATAGGGTGTCGCCCGACGGTTCCGGCAGCGGGATCGTCAGGCCTTTGCTGTATTGCGGGCAATCCTCCTTGTGCGGGTTGGTGCGGATATAGACCTGAATCATGCCAGCCACGGACCCTTGGGCACGCAGTTTTTCGGCGGCGATTGCGACGTAAGTGGCGACAGCTTCCTTCAGTGGCGCCAGGTCATAAACGTAGTTGCCAAGAGACCGCGATGACATGATCTGCTGCTTGGCTGACGCCACGTTCTCAATCGATAAGCAGGGAATGGCGTTCAATTCCAGAACCGTCCGCTCAACCACTACAGAAAACTCTCGCCTGATCGTCTTTGGATCAGCACGCCGCAAGGCTTCGACCGAATGAATGCCGCGATCGGCCAACTGTTTCGACAAGCGCGGGCCAATTCCCCAGACCTCCCCAACCTCGATGGTGGCCAACAGCCTTGATCGTTCGGTTTCCGACAGACGCGTGAGATCGCATACCCCATCGGCCCCGGCCAGGGACTTCTTCGCACAGTGATTGGCGAGCTTGGACAGCGTCTTGGTTTCGGCGATGCCGACGCAGACCGGAATTCCGACCCATCGCCGGACTTGGCTTCGCATGGCCTGCGCATGGATCACCAGATCGTAATTTTCAAACCCGTCCAGGCCAAGGAAGCACTCGTCAATGCTGTAGATCTCCTGATCGGGAGAATACTGACTTAGTACCGACATCATCCGGTTGCTCATGTCAGCGTACAGCGCGTAGTTGCTGCTCAGGGCAGTGATGCCGTGCTGCCGGGCCAGATCCTGCATCTGGAACCACGGCGTGCCCATCTTCACGCCAAGCGCCTTGACCTCGTTGCTTCTGGCCACGGCACAGCCGTCGTTGTTGGAGAGAACGACTACCGGCCTTCCTTCCAACTTCGGATTGAAGACCCGCTCGCAGGATACGTAAAAGTTGTTGCCGTCGATCAGGGCGATAGGCATGTGCCCGTTCCCAAGGTTCAGGAAACGGGGTGAATGGCCCAGCGCACGACACCCCAGACTGCGAGCTCCTGTTCTGGGCCGACGAGTATGTCTCCGTGTCCTGGACCACTTGAGCGCAGCAGTACTCCTTCGGGTACCCGACAGGCTTGCTTGACCATGAACTGACCATCGACCACGGCGATGACTACACTGCGATCGCCTGGATCTCTGGAACGATCCACGACCAGTAGATCCCCGTCATGAATGCCGAACCCCACCATGGAGTTGCCCTGCACCCGTACGAAGAAGGTCGCATCCTCATGCTCGACCAGGTGCTTGTCCAAGCTCAGCCGGGTTTCAACGTAGTCGGTTGCAGGTGAAGGAAACCCGGCCGGCACCGGACGTGCCAGCAGAGGGCAGCCTGGCACATGGATTACCCCAGCTTCTGGAAACACCGGGCCACCGTGTCCGGATGGCTGGCCACGGGGCGTAAGGACTCCGCAGGCCATGGTCAGTTCCGATAACGTCGGATGAGACCGACCAGGATGCCAAAGATTTCGAGCTTGCCCTTGGGGCGGATCACCGGATAGGCTGGGTTATGGGGCTTGAGTACCTTCTGCCCCCGCTCGCTGGCCAGTTCCTTGAGCGTGTAGTCACCGTCCACGATGGCCACGACAAAATCCCCGTCCCTGGCTTCGGCAGCGCGCTCAATCACAGCCATGTCACCTTCGTTGATCCCCGCATTGATCATTGAATCGCCCTTCACCGGGATCAGCACGGTCTGTGTCGGATCGCGTACCACATACTCGTCGATCAAGAAGGGTTCGGCAGCAACGGCCTCGACAGGGATGGGGTTGCCAGCTTGGACGCTCGTCTCGACCAATGGGCGCTCAAAGAAGCGGGATTCGGGAATCCATGCATCGTCGTCCGTAGTACGGGTCACGAACCCTTCCCCGGCCAGGCGTTCGATAAACTTCTTGGCTGCCGGCGTCGAAAACCCCATCAATTCGCCAATCCGAGCGAGCGACGGAATCCGCCGGGTCTCGGCGTAGTACCGTCGCAGCTTGGCGAGGTGTTCGGGGTCGCGGTTCGGGGAGCTCATGATATGTACTGGTGGGTTTATAACTATTAACCATCGTAGTTAATAAATATAAACCTGTCAACGCTGGCGAGTGTTTGACGCCGAATCAACGGGGCGGGTCTCATAGGCGGCAAAGACCTCGCCGACGCGCTTGATGAAGCCGGCTGCGAACAGGCAGATCAGGATGTAGATGATCAGATCGGTGGGCATGGCATGTCTCCTGAGTGAAAGTGATGCCATGATGAACACCAGTAGGCTCATAGGATGAGCCGGCGCGACCTTGGGTTAATAAATCGTTACCATGGGCGCTGGACGGAAAGGAAGCATAGGGAATGTGCGGCAGATTTGTCTTGAAGGCTCCCCCGGCGGAACTCATCACCCGATTCGGGCTAGATGAGTGCGCCGACTATGGCGCGCGCTATAACATCCCGCCCGGGACAGACATCCCGGTGATCCGTCACTCCCCAGATGGCAAGAGGGTGCTGCACCTGCTGCGTTGGGGGTTGGTACCCCATTGGGCAAAGGATTCGACGATCGGGGCGAAGCTCAACAACGCACGCGGGGAGTCGGCTGCCGAGAAGCCGTCGTTTCGGGATGCGTTCAAGCGGCGTCGCTGTCTCGTACCAGCCTCAGGTTTCTTTGAATGGAAGGCAGAAGGCAAGGTCAAGCAGCCGTATTACATCAACCCGAAAGATGGCAAGCCGATGGCCATGGGTGGATTATGGGAGTCGTGGAAGATGCCAGACGGTAACCTCCTTCGCACGGTGTGTATCGTCACGGTCGGTCCCAATGCCGTGATGGAGCCGATTCATGATCGCATGCCGGTGATTGTGCCACCGGATCGCTGGCAGGACTGGCTTATGGGGCCGGTTGAGGCTATCCAATCGTTGGTGGCCCCCTGTCGTGCAGAGTTGCTGCAAGCGTGGCCAGTCAGTCGGCGGGTCAGCAAAACCACCGATGACGATCCAGGTCTGATTGAGCCGGAAGAGGATAAGATCTCTCATCCTTCATTCCCGGACTGAATGCCATCCATGCCGTACGAATGGGAAAGCATGTCCAACTGAAGGTCGTCGTTGGTCGTCACGACGATTACGCGGATCTCGACCTGGAATTGCCGACATTGGTGGATTTATTGTCGAGTGTCGTGAAGAATTCGCACAAAGCAAATTCGAAGAACAGCATCTCATGAAAATCTACCTCGCCGGCCCTGACGTCTTTCGCCCCGATGTCCTCGAATGGGCTGAATCCGCTCGCGACACGTGCCGTCGCTACGGTTACGAAGCCTTGATTCCCATCGACCATGGCGAAACCGACGCATCGCGGATCTTTCAGGCCAACCTTGATCTGATCAGAAAGGCTCAGATTGTCGTTGCCAACTTCAACCCATTTCGCGGTGCAGAGCCGGATTCGGGCACCTGCTTCGAGATGGGCTTTGCCATGGCACTGGACAAAAAGGTGTGTGGCTACGTTGAACGCAGGGAAAGCCTTCTGACACGGGTCAATCGCATCGAAGGGGCCGACCCGGCAAGAAGTCACGACAACCAGGGCATGGCGATTGAGAATTTCGGCCTACCTCTGAACCTCATGCTGGCTGTTCCGGCCATGATCGTCGAAGGTGGACTCGAGGATTGCCTCAAGCAGCTTCGTGGCGGAAACAGGGATTCTTCATCTCCGACAGCGAACCTGCCAGAGAATCCTTTGGTCCGGAAAGCCATCGAAGCGGCGATCCGCTACCTGCAATGGGTGACTGACGGGAAAATCACGGATGGCAATGCGGTTGCCACCGTGGCTGATCAATACAAGGTCAGGGAAGACGCCGTGCGAGGCTGGATCGATGCCTGGTCAGGGAATTCGTTGGCATCGAACGCAGCCCTTCGTCCTGACGACGTCGCGCGCCAGATGAAAATCAGCGGCCGGCAGTACAGGACCTTGTAAGGCGAGGGACAACATCAGGCCACGGATCTGCATGCCGAGGATCTAGGTATAGAAGTTGATCGACCGGTCGAGGTCGCCGGTACGGAGCATGGTATGAAGAATTCTCATGCTGCTCTCATTTGTGCCAGACGTTGCTGGACTTCCCGCTTGCCCATCTTGCGCAGGATGGCGATCTTGACCACTTGGTCTTTACTGGGGCGAGAAGTTGCCGATTCCCAGTTGTAGATGGTCTGTGGCGAAACATCGAGAATCGAGGCGAGGGCAGGGGCAGACAAGCCTAGACGCTCGCGGTGTTTCTTCAAGCCATCGGCACGGAATCTGATTTTTCCGTCAGGTTCCTGGGCCACGGTTGTTGTGGGTGCCAGTTTGCTGCTCTGTCTCTCTACTGCTTTCAGTTGTTTCTCAATGAAGGCTACACGCCGTTTGAGTTCAGCGATGTCTGAACGGTAGCGGGCATTAGCCTTCTTGAGCAACTCCGTTTCGCTCTTGAGTTCCTTGCGGACGATGCGGGTAATTTCTTGCTTGAGCAAAGCTGCGATGTTCGCCATAGGGGGTTACCTGTCAGGTAGAGGTTCTCAGTGTGAGGCAATGCGCTGATTCAACCAGGTGCCGATGTCCTGAATTTCCTCCAGGCAGATGGAGTGGGGCATTGGGTATTCCTGCCACTGGCACGTATAGCCGTTCTGGGTTAGAAATTCCGTGGCACGTCGTCCCAGTTCGATGGAGACAATATCGTCTTCGGTACCGTGGGCTGCGAATATCGGCACTTGACGATTGTCCTCGGTCGCTTCTTCAGCGACCAATTTGGGTACAGGGAGGTAGGTCGACAGGGCCATGATGCCGGCCAAGGGTTCAGGATGCGTCAGGCCGGTGGTGTAGGCAACGGCTCCGCCTTGAGAGAAACCAGCAAGGAATATCCGGTGGCTCGGGATGCCCATTTCCTTTTCTCGGTCTATCAGGATGCGGATTTGTTCCCGTGACTGGACGATCCCGGCAGTGTCGACCTCACGGTTGTTCTTGTCGAGGCTGATGATGTCGTACCAGGCCGGCATCACATAGCCGCCATTGCAGGTGACACGAATGGATGGGGCATTGGGGAATACGAAGCGGATACTGATGGATGGATCCAGCCCCAGTTCTGGTAACACGGGAACAAAGTCTGATCCGTCGGCACCGAGCCCATGCATCCAGATGACGGACCATTCGCAGGTCTCGTGGGTCTGGAGTTCGATGGTTTCAAGCAGTTCAGTCATGGGCTCGGAGATTGTCTGTAACGGTGCTTACTTCTTCTTGGCTTTCTTGCCAGCGACAGCCGTTTTGAAGGTGGCACCAGCAGTGAAGCGCGGCACAGTCGAAGCAGCAATCTTGATGGCGGCGCCGGTGGCCGGGTTGCGGCCAGTCCGAGCGGCACGCTTGGAAGACTTGAAGGTACCGAAGCCGACCAGAGTGACGGTGTCACCCTTGGCAACTGCCTTGACGATAGTCTCAATTGTGGCGTTCAGGGCGCGCTCGGCATCGGCTTTGGTGAGCTCGGAAGATTTGGCGATGGCTTCGATCAGTTCGGACTTGTTCATAACGTGTGACCTTTCAGGTTGATGATGGATGTGTAAAGCATAAGACTGGACGGCAAGAAGTTTCTGGTCCTTTGGCATGCGTTTTACTGCCAACTCGGCTTTCAGTGCTTCCGACCGAGTACCGACGGGGGCTGATGCTAGCAGGCGCAGGGGCTTGTGGGAACGGGTATAGCGGGCGCCCTTTCCGGATTGATGATCTGCAAAGCGTGTCGCTAAGTCAACGGTAATCCCGGTGTAAAAGGAGCCATCGACACATTCGAGCAGGTAGATGAACCATGTCTTTGCTGGCATGGATTACGGCATACAAGAGGAAAAGGGGGGGGGCTCAGCCAAAACTGGGCGGTTCCCAGCCCAGCAACTCGGCGAGACGGCAAGCAACCCATAAAGCCTCGTTCTCGTTGAAGTCGGCTGCGTCAGTGAGCATGCCTTGGTAGCAACGCTTGAGAACCTCGTTTTCCGAGAGGTTTTCCTTGAAGGCGAGGGTCTGGGCTTGTTCTGCCAGGATTGCGGCCATGTCCTCACAGTGCTCGTAGCGGGCTAGAACTACGTCCTGTGGTGCATTGGGACGATCCCGGCCGGGCGTCATGTACATCGCCATGAAGGACTGCGGAGGTTCGATCTGGTTGTCGATTGACATATGGATCACTGACCTGATTTCTGGCGCAGCGGCCTCAGGATGTCCTTCAGCCCGTTGTGATCGATCTCCTGCATCAGGGCCAACAGGCGACCGATTTCTCCCTTCGGGAAGCCCTCGCGGGCAAACCAGTTAAGGTAGTTTCCAGGAAGGTCCGCAATCAGGGTGCCCTTGTGCTTGCCGAATGGCATTTCACGGGTGACCAGACATTCCAGCTCCTCAGACTGCATACATTCGACTCGAGGCGGAAATTGCGTTATTTCGGATCGTCCCAGTGTGGTGCGGGATCCCGCGCAGCCAGTTTGAGCAGCAGATCCCCTCCACGTTCCTCGTCGAAAAGCTCCTGAATGAACTGATAGGTCTTGCTCACGACATCCACCATGAGCACCTTCATCTCGGCATCGTCGAATCGTGAAAGATCGTTCCAGGGGATATCGCCAAACGGTGTATGGACGGCAACATCCGTGTAGTCGCCACTCTTCGATGCTGGAACAATACCGCTGTGCAAATCTTCAAGTACTGAATTCCGAAAGCACTTCAGAGCAAGATACTTGGCGAGCCGTTTTTGCATCACTGGATCGGAAATCAGGGCGGTTACAGCGTCATCGTTGTTCATTGTGTTCGGATCAAGAAAATATCGAAATGGAGCCACGTCACCGTGAAGGCCATCTTAGCGCCATTCTCCTATTGGATAGACATGGCAAATCTATAGCCAGGGAAAAGCAAAACGAGTCATGTTTTCCACTATCTTTTCGTGCTTAGAACTTTCCGTCAGGCGAGTGAGCATAGCGGGCAGTGAAGTTTCGTCTTCAGGAGACCGTTGTGCTGATCCAATCCGTTGAATTAGTGGCGCTGCCCGGTGCACCCGCCTACCAAGAGAAGATTTACCGTGCCCGCCTCGATACGGGCGATACCATCGATCTGTTTCAGAGTCACTGGGATGTGCCCCTACCGCCGGAATCACTGGTCGGACTGACTCCCGAGGTCGCACGAAAGTACCGTGTTGAACGCATTCTGGCGGTCGCAATGCATTCCTGAGTGTTCAAGAGATGGAAGCATCAAGCGCGATGACAGGATGCGGCCTCCGACGCTATTCGGCCGAGTACATCTACCGTGAGCATTATCCCCTGATGGCCTACCTGAAATCCTGGGGGAGTGATCATTTGCCGATCATGCTGGATGGGCACGTAATCGGATTGGTAAGGCGAGACCGGCGATCAATGTGGGGCAAGCTTAAGGAGCGTACTCTGCGCTGGTGGCACCAGCGGTATCCAAAAACTGAGACTGGCAGTCATGACAAGGAGACAGCCAACAATGGAGAGGGTATCGGCAACGCGGGTCTGGTGCACGCCTGACTACTGCTAGCCGGCCCCCTGCAGTCGGTTTTGCCGTTCCATGCGCTCTTGGGCATCCAGTGAAAGCCGTGCGGTCGGATTGGCCTTGAGCCGTGGCAGGCCAATTTCATCGCCGGTTTCCTCGCAGTAACCATAGTCGCCGCTGTCTATTCGGTTCAAGGCCGCTTCGATAGCGCGCTTCTGGATGTGCAATCGATGGATGGCAGAAGCCTGCTGCTCGATCTGAATTTTGTAGTCCGCCACATCCGCTTCATCCCCCTCCGGGGATGCCTGGTCATCCTGACCCTTCGTGTCCTCAATCAGCCGCTCACATTCATCCAGTTGCTGCTGGAGTTCCAGACGGAACCATTCCAACTGCTTGGTATTCATGTACTTGCCGCCGGGGAATGGTGAGTGTGCCTTGTCCATTTATGATTCTCTCTGCTTTTTGCGGGGCGCGGAGCGTATCACATTGGCCTAAGCAAGCAGTTGATGGGCAGGGACTTCCAGCATTGGCAGCCAGACAGAATCGGTCAGATCGCTAGCCGCAGGGTTCTCAGATCACATGAGTTCCGCTGGTAAATAATGCGTGGGCGTCCCTTTGGGGGCGCTCGTATCAATAAGATCATTCCCTGTGGGGCCAGATTCGACACGCTTACCGGTTCGATCAGCCCCTGAATTTAGATGGCTCATCTGGCGAGCTTGGCTTGTGATCAAATCTCTTCAGCTAATCTATCGGTGGCCCGGCACTGTCGTGGTTATGCCGGGTGAGATACCATGCAAGACTTGGGGATAAAGCGGGATCGGGATAATGGAAGAACAACAAACCGGCGAATACCAGGCCAATGACGCCGACGCGATAATCGGAGAAATATTTTCAGGTGGCATTACCGTCGGCGAGGCCATCGAAAGACTACGAACGCGTCTGCTGGATCTCTCGTCACGTAACCGGCTGCTCAACTACCGCCACCCCAAGGGGCGCAGCGTCCAGATTGCGGACAATCCAAACCTGAATCTGGTATTCGACCGGCTGATGGACGCCAAGGCCGTCCCTTTCAAATACGTCCCCGAGCCTGATCCCGACTCCTACGAGGGCAAGCGACCGGAGGCAAAACTCCACGCCGCGCGCCTTGGCATATCGACTTCCTTCGAGTTTCCGCCGAATCCCGAAGGTGCGAATGGTCACAGGCTACATGGCATCCAGACATTGCTGTATCCGGCTGACCTCGAGCGACAACTGCGCAAGATCGCAAGTGAGGCGAAGACGGCTATCGAGGAGACAGGATCCAACATGCTGTTCCTCGTGTTCGGTTTCTTGGAGTTTTACGACAGCGAAGACTCTGACAGGGCGATGATCGCCCCCCTGCTGTCACTGCCCGTCTCGTTGGCGAAGGGTGGCCTTGACAGGGAGACCGGAACCTATCAGTACAGTGTTCTCCACAGCGGTGAGGACTTGGCCGAGAACCACACCTTGCGCGAAAAGATGCGTCGCGACTTCATGCTCACCCTTCCCGAATATGATGAAGAGGAGGAGCCGGAATCCTACTTTACGAGAATCGAGCAGTCCATCTCGAAAAAGCGCCGCTGGAAGGTGCGCCGTCAGATAACACTCGGCATGCTCTCGTTCGGGAAACTCGCCATATGGTCTGATCTCGACTCGAAGAAGAATCCCGGCCTGTTGCAGAGCGAACTGGTCAAGTCCGTGTTTTCAGGTGGCGAAGGCGGTGGTGGTGGCGGACTGCATGCAGAGGACTACCGCATTGACGAGCGGCCGGAGGCGATGCAGCCGCTCATCTTCGATGCCGACTCATCCCAGCACAGCGCGATCATTGACGTGCTCTCCGGCAAGAATCTGGTGGTCAACGGCCCCCCGGGAACCGGAAAGTCGCAAACCATCACCAACATAATCGCCGCTGCCTTGTCCAAGGGCAAGAAGGTGTTGTTCGTCTCCGAGAAACTGGCGGCCCTTGAGGTGGTGCGACATCGACTCAACCATGCTGGCCTTGGACATTTCTGTCTCGAACTGCATTCGCACAAGACGCAGAAAAAAAAGTTCCTCGAGGACATCCAGGCTCGCATCGAGCAACGGTTCCCTGCGCCTGCGCAGTTCCAAGCAAAGATGGCCACGCTACAGCGGCAGAAAGCGGAGCTTGCCCGCTATGCCGAGTTGATGGGGAGCCGGATCGGAAACTCCATCGGCCTGACGGTCAACGAGATATTCTGGGCGGCCGAGCGACGCAGGCAGGAGCTCGGGGAGGTGTCGGCGGCGGTCAATGCCATCGGGTTCAAGGACGCGTCCGGATGGACACACGACGACATAGAGTCGAGGAGATCGCGGCTCGCCGCTTTGGCCGAACTTCACGACGCTATCGGCGGGCGGTTCGATCAGAGCCATCCATGGTGGGGATTCCGACCCAATCCATTGGCTCCGTCTGACGACGAGGCCATCGCAAGGATTGTCTCATCTGCCTTGGACGGGGCGCTTGCTGCGAACGCTGCCGCTGCTCAGGCAGTCGAGTTCTTCGGATTCAGTGAACAGCCCTGCGCCGCGTCAGCGACGAAGATCAAAGCGTCACTGGCCCTCGCCCCTGATGTACCCGAAGGGGTGGAGCCGTCATTGCTGCCAAGGATGTTCGACCCGGATGCCGATCCGAAGGGGCAGCGCAGCTCGAGGCTTCTCTCGGACGTGGCCAACGGGGTCGAGAAGGCGCGCAGGCTGTTCAATTCGGCCGCCGAGGTGCTTGCCGACGGCGAGCGCCTGCCGGGGAATCAAATGGCGGAGATGCGCCAACTCGCTGAGCGTAGGAAACTGTCCAAGCCCCTGCTGGATGCCGACATTGGGGACGCGATCCAGTCGGTGTCCCGTCTTGAGAGGGCAATTGACGATACTTTGGCTGCAGTGCGGACATCGAGGGCTCCATATGGTCCTGCCGGCAAGGGTGCGTTCGACGCGTTCGTAGCAAACTGCGGGGTTGCCAATTCATTGGGTTTGGCTCCGTTCTCCGTTGACCGACTGGCCGCCAGGGCATCATCTATCCATGCCGCCTGCAAGCCCCTTTCTGAGGCTCTAGCCAGGATTGGAGCCATCGCGACCAAGCGAGGGCTGCCTTTCGACGGCACCCCCGACGCCATTGCTCGTCTCGCCGATCCCGATGGACTTTCCGGGCTTTCACGGGATACCGACGTCTCCTTTGAATCCCTTGCCGAGGCTCGGCGCCTTGCGGCCTTTCCGCTTGCCGACAAATCCGTGACCGAACTCATCCGGCTCAACGCCATGCTGGAAGAGGAATTGGCTGCCTGCGGAGACTCCCTCGAACGGTGCCGTTTGACTGCGGAGCGCATGGGTTTCACGTTTGACTCGACAGAGCGCTCGATTGCCGAACTCGTGGCAATTGCCAAGTTGTGTTCTACGGCCCCCGCCGATCTACTCGAATACCGCCGCCCGACTTTCGGTCATGCAAGAACGGCTGAACTCATCGAAGAGGCCAAGAACGCCCTTGCGGCCGAGCGGAGCGGTAGAGCAAGATTCGAGGAGGTTATTTACCTTGACTCTTTGCCGCCGGTCTCGGAGATCAAAACGTCCGTCGCGGCCCTCCGCCGCAAGGATGGGTTCTTCGCGTTCTTCGACGGGGAATGGCGCAGGGCAAGAAAGCTGCATGTCGGTATATCCAGGGAAAAGCGGAAAATGACGTCCAGACAGCGCGCGGACGAGCTTGCAGCCCTCACGGCCTGGATCGACGCCAAGGATGCCTTCGTCTCAAACATCGAGTACCGCGAATGTTTCGGGGGGGTGTTCCGCGGGCTTGATACCGACACGGCGCGGATGGACAAGCTCAACGACTGGTATGTCTCGTCGAGGTTTTCGATGGCGGAGTGCCCAGGCCTTGCCGAGCGGTTTGACCTGACTGCCGTATCCGCCGAACGGGTGGCGGAGCTTTCCGCCAAGGTAGATGCGATCTTGTCCGACGCTCGCAGGCTGGAAGAGGCCGAGGCGGCCGTCAGGGGTATCTTCGGGGCGGACGTGGCGGGGTTCCGCGAGGCGAAGTCCAAAGGGTGGGATACAGCCCTGGAGACTCTTCGGCGTGCGGCCGGCAGCATTTCCACCGTCATTGGGTTCTTCTCAGGAAAGTCGGATCTCAGTCTTTCACCGAGGGACGCCCTCCGCCTCATGGAGGCAAGGGCAGACCTTACTGCTGCAGCTGCCGACCTGGAGTCGATCATGCGGGGCGGGAACTCCCTGCGCGATGCTGGAGGGGATGAATTGGGATGGCTGGCCGATCTTGCTGGTGGGCCTTGGCAGCATGTTCTTCAGGAGGTTTCTTCAAAGGCGTCCAAGGTGGCCGAGACCGCATCACAGGCCCTCTCGTTCGCTGAGGGCGAATGCCCCTTGTCTGTGGCTGAGACCTTTGCGCGGAGCAAGTCGGAACTTGACGACGCCTGGGCCGAAGTTGCCGGGTTGCCGCAATGGAACCGATTTAATGATTGGGCTTCGTTAGCCGATGTCGCCCGAGATGACGCGGCCGCGGCCAGAGAGGTGCTGGAACGCATTTCCTCGTTTGCCAGGCAGGGAAGGTCTGCCTTGGAGGTGTTCCAGGCCTCCGACGAAGAAGCCGATGCACGATCCATTCTCGACAGGTTCGCCTCGTCAGACGAAGTGCGGCGAATGCTCGGTGGTGTATTCGACGGAGCAGAAACCGACCTTGATCGCTTGTCCGTGACGCATGGATGGGGTGCCAAGGTGTGCGCGATTGAACTTCCTTCAGCCGTTCGTCGCAGGCTTCTGTCTGGAGACGCGGGCGAGGCTTTAGCTGAATCCAGGCGTCTCTACGGAACTATTGCGGACGGATGCAGTAAGGCCCGGGATGCCGTCGAATCACTTTCATCCTATGGATCTTTCTCATGGGACGAGTGGCAGGGGCAGGCGCGTGGAGTGTCAGGCGGCGATCTCCCGTCTGAGATCCTTGCTAGGCTGGAAGCCGTCTCGGCCGTCCCGGGATCCGTCCTCCCCTGGTCGAAATACCTCTCTCTTCGTCAAGAGGCAAGACAAGAGGGGCTGGCCGACTTCGTGGCAGCGCTTGAGTCCGGCAAGATTCCGTCGGAGTGCCTAGCCTCGGCGTTTGAGCTTTCAGCCTACCAGTCTATTGGCAGATCGGTTTACCAGTCATACCCCGAACTATCCCGATTCAACGGATCTGCCCATGACAAGACCCGGGCAGACTACCGGTTCCTTGATGCGGAAATCGTCTCTCTCACAGGAAAGGATTTTGCGAGCCAGATCGACCGCCGCACCACTGTCCCAGAGGGGCTGCGGGGTACCACTGTCGGTGACTTCACCGACATGCAGTTACTGCGTCGGGAGATTAACAAGCAGCGCAGGCACATCCCAATCAGACAATTGGTCAGGCGTGCGGGATTGGCACTCCAGGAACTCAAACCCTGTTTCATGATGGGGCCGCTGTCGGTAGCCCAGTATCTTGAGCAGGGCGCGTTGAGGTTCGATCTAGTGGTCATGGACGAGGCGTCGCAGTTACGGCCCGAGGAGGCTATTGGGGCCATCGCGCGAGGGACGCAGCTCGTCGTTGTCGGCGACCCCAAGCAGTTGCCTCCGACCAGTTTCTTCGATCGCATGGTGGATGGATCGGACGATGAGGAGGACGACGAGGCCCCGGCTGCGATCAGTGGCATGGAGAGCATCCTAGACATCTGTCAGCAACTCTTCACTCCAGTGCGCAGCTTGCGCTGGCACTACCGCTCCCACCACGAGTCGCTCATCGCGTTCTCCAATCACCATTTCTACAAGAACCTGATCGTGTTTCCGTCGCCCTATGCGAAGAATCCGGGGCTCGGGGTGAAATACCGCTACGTCAAGGGAGGCGCATACAAGGACAGGCAGAACGCCCCGGAGGCGCAGCGCGTGGTGGACGCAGTGCTTGAGCACATGATCAGGCGACCGGACGAATCGCTCGGTGTGGTCACGCTCAACCAGACTCAGCGGGAACTCATTGAGGAACTACTCGACAAAAAACTCAAGACGTTCGACGAGGGGGCCGATTTCATGGGCCGTTGGGAGGCTGAGGGATGGCCGTTCTTCGTCAAGAACTTGGAGAACGTCCAGGGCGACGAGCGAGACGTGATTTTCATATCCACCACGTTCGGCAAGGCGCCCGGCACGGACAAGGTGCGACAGAACTTCGGCCCCATCAGCCGTCCCGACGGGTGGCGCCGTCTAAATGTGCTTTTCACCCGCTCGAAGAGGCGGATTGAACTTTTTACGTCCATGGCTCCCGAGGACATCGTGGTCGATGCGCGCACTCCGCTCGGTACAAAGGCCCTGCGTGACTATCTGGATTTTGCCAAGCGCGGTGTTCTTGTCTCCACCGACGAGGGGGAGCGCGATCCGGACAGCGACTTCGAGGTGTCCGTTGCCAACGTTATATCCTCAATGGGCTATGAGGTTAAACCGCAACTTGGTGTTGCCGGGTTCTTCATCGACATGGCTGTGCGTAATCCAGACAGGCCCGGGGAATTCCTTGCCGGAATCGAATGCGATGGCGCTACTTACCACAGCGGCTTTTCTGTTCGCGACCGGGATCGCATCCGCCAAGAGATTCTCGAGTCCCTGGGATGGAAGGGACGCATCCACCGTATTTGGTCGACAGACTGGTTCTACGATCCGCGTAGGGCAATTGCGAGGCTTCGCGAATTCCTTGAAGAGCGTCGCCGAATATCGGCATCGGAGGATCCGGGTGAATGGGATGATGAGATCCTGGACGATGAGATCGACGAGGCCGTCGAAAATCAGGTGGCCGAGGAGGTGGCGGAGGCCATCGCAGCTGAATCCGACTCCAGCGAAGACCTGTTCGTCGAGGTTGGGGATCGTGTCACCTATTGCCCGCTCGATGCCCCAAATGACAGGCACAGTGTTCTGATCGTGGACAGTGCTAGCAACGTCAAGATGGGCATCGTCAACGAGGAAACGCCTCTCGCCCAAGCCCTACTCGGAATGTCCCCCGGCGACATAGGTATTTTGGAGATTCCAGGCCAGAAACCCCGGCAACTTCACGTGCTGAAAATCCAGCGCCAAGAAGAACTTCTTACCTGAATATTGATTCGCAATTCTTGCCGACATCCTTTTTGGCGTGAGTGTCCGTTTCTCGATATTGTTATCTTAGAGCAGAGAACCGCCGACGATTCTCTGCCGTAGCAGTTCGTAACTATCGGTTAATTTATCGATAGATAGTTTTAGCTGCTCTGAATCGAAAAGCTTCGGAAACGAGTGCTTTTAGCCTCCGAATTGTTGGGGGCCGCGTGCAAACATTATCGAATGGTCTTTCGTTCATCGTTTGCACTTCCTGTCTTGATTCTCACGATCAGCTTTCCTCTTCGCGCTGAGGATCTGGGCAGCCTTGGCCCCACCTACGAAATCATTGAGCGAGACCTGATCGAGGTCATTCAGGACAAGTTTCGGCGCATGGATAAATCCGGCGAACTGTCCAAGCTACAGGAAGGCTACAAGAATCAGGTCATCGGCGCGATCGAGCGCCCGAAGGCAGTTCGTGGCATTCGGGCAACCGAAACTGCTCGCACCTTTTATATCGATCCGACATGGACGCTTGATCGTAACGTGGTTGATGAGAAAGGGAAGGTGCTCTTCCCAGCGGGAACCAAAGTCAATCCGTTCGATTACGACAAGATGAGCAAGACGCTGCTCTTCTTCGATGCCCGATCCAAAGAACAGGTGGCTTTCGCCAAACGGTTCATGGCGGAATCCAAGGTACTGGTCAAGCCGATTCTGGTGGGTGGTGAGCCTCTGAAACTCATGCGGGAATGGAAGCGCGAAGTTTTCTATGACCAGGGTGGTGCTCTTACGCGGCGCTTCACCATCATCCAATCTCCAGCAGTCGTGTCGCAGGAAGGGAAAAAGCTTCGTGTTGATGAGATTCGTCTTTAAGGCCATCTGCGCCATCGGGATGATGGTCGTACTGGCATCCGCTCAAGCGGCAACGTGTAAAGGCAAATTCGCCAATCCGATCACCGACATTTGCTGGTCATGCATGTTCCCCCTCTATATCGGTAGTGCAACCTTGGCATCGATGGATCAGGAGGACACGCCGAATCCTGGTGGAAATCCCGCCTGTTTCTGTGGCAACCCACCAAAACTCGGCATGAAAGTCAGCTTTTGGGAACCGGTACGCCGCGTCGATGTGGTTCGAGATCCTTTCTGCATGGTCAGTCTTGGAGGAATCAAGATGGATCCGGGGTTCGATGCACCAGTTGCCAGTCGCTTCCGGCGCGACGGGCAGGATCAGTCATCCTTTTACCAGGTGCATTGGTACGTGGATCCGCTGATCTACTACCTGCAGGCCGTACTCGATAACTCCTGTCTGGAAAATCAGGGCTTCGATGTCGCCTACCTGACGGAACTTGATCCACTCTGGAAGGATGACGAACTCACCCGAATACTGAATCCGGACGTGTACCTCTTTGGCAATCTGCCTGCGCGAGCTGCTTGTGCAGCTGATTGCGTAGCGGCGACTGCCGGATTCCCCAACAATACCTTCTTCTGGTGTGCTGGCTGCCAAGGCAGCTTGTATCCGCTGAACGGGAACATCCAGGCCCATGTCGGCGGTGTTCAGGCATCCAGCCTTGAGGTCTATCGCATTACCGCGAAGCTGCACCGGGAAATGCTGATGTGGGCGGCTTCCGGCGAGGACGGTATGTGTGGCTATTACCCGCAGCCCGTTCTCGACAAGACGGGCTACAAGTACCACATGCTGTACCCGGTCCCACAGACGAAGAAGATCGCGGGCAAATGCTGCCAGCCACTGGGGCGCAGTACCGCGTTATGGGGTGCCGGCCGGGAGTTTCCATTCGAAGGCGAGGACTTTGCGTACCAGATCTTCAGGAAACGCAACTGCTGCCAAGGCGCAGTCAGTCTGGGGAATTAATGATGCAGCCATCGCATACAAGGGGTTCACTCATCTCCTCCCTTGTCCTGCTGCTGGCGTCCTCACAGGCGCTGGCACAGGAGCCTTTTTTGACGGGTAAGCAGCCGGTACGCCTGCCGACAACCGAGGAGATGCAGAAGGCACAAAGCCGCGCACGTGAGGCAATGCAGCGTATCCCGGATTCTGAGCAATCCATGCGGCTCTATGGCGGAGGGATGCCAAATATTGAGGCACTGCCCCAAGCGGCGGTGCCGGCTCCCGACATTGCGACAATCGCCGAGAAGTTCAAGGAACTGGGCAAAGCCTATGCGCCAAAGAATGAGCAGCCAGATCTTTTGATCATGGTCTCTCTCTCAATGCCCAGAGATGCCTTGGAGCGAACGGCAGAGCAGGCCGAGCGTGCAGGAGCAACACTTGTTTTCCGGGGGCTGAAGGGAGACTCCATGACACGAATGGGGGAGGAAATGCAGGCAATCGTCGGCAAGCGCAACGTCTCTGCGGTGGTCCATCCTCCCGCCTTCCAGCAATTCAGTGTCACCAAGGTGCCTGCCGTCGTGATCGCTCGGCCGGAGGCTGGAAGCGTCCTTGAGAACGGATGCTCTCAGGCAGGAACCTTCGTCAAGGTCTCTGGCGATGTTTCATTGGACTATGCGCTGGAGTACATCGAACGCAAAAGCCAGGCATGGGGCGCGATCGCCAAGGCTTACCGCAACCGGATTGTCAGGGAGATCAATTGAGGCTACTCATTTCCGTCATCGCACTTTGCTGTTCGACGTTGGCTATGGCAGATACGGGGGCATCATTTCAGCAGGGAAAGACTCTCGGTGATGGTGCCAGCTCGGCGACATTCTCTGGAATTGGCAGCGGGGCAGTAACCGACAAGATCCCTGCTTTTGGATCAAGCCCCACCGAAGCGCAGTTGTTTCAGGGGGGACAAGGGCAGCTGATTGGTCCCGGTATTGGCAAGATGCAAAACTGCGGGAGCTACACACCCGGCTCGGACAAAGTTGCCAACCAGGAATGTGAAGCGGTCAATTTTCTGGCACGCAATCCGCAGATTCGTCCGCAATTCAACATCACCAACAATGATCCGTTGGTGATCGGTGCGAAAGCCGCGCGCAACAATGCCGAAAGCTTCTTCCAGTCAACCGGGATAGACGGTGGGGCTGGTAATAGCTCGCAGTGCACCACCAGGACCGAGACAACGCCCCCGCAGTATTCCATTGAGACTTGCTCTTCGGCCAGTGAAATTGGCATGCAGCAATGCACCATGGGGCGAACGATCAACATTGATTCCGATGCCAACTTCCAGTGCGAGCAAACCATCAATGCCTATGAGAACCTGAAATGCCGTCGCGGAAGATCCGTCATGGTTGGCTTTGGTCAATGCACCCCTGGGGCATGGCTCGGACGTGCGGCGTACATGGATTGCAGTTGGTGCGTGGATCCGTACCTGGCCATGAATGTGTATTGCGGCGGCGACGGGCGATCCTACAGCGTGAATCCCTATCGCTCCTACGATGGCGTTAATCGCTATGACTACAACTGGATTGGCTATCCATGGGACGGAAGTTACGGATATTTCAATGTGGCCGTGGCGCCCGGTGTGTCCGTAGTGGATTACTACGTGAGCAACATTGGATTCGGCTGCAACTTGTATATCTATTACAGCGTCAGCTGTAACTCGACGACCTGTACCCCAACAGTTAAAGGGGTAAGCCAAGGATGTAATGCTGGCAGCGGAAGTGGTTCAGGAAGCCCCTTATCACTTCCAATCACCAAGACCGTCAGCAACTGGACCTCGGACCAGTGCCTAGCGCTGAAGGCGCGTACGCAATGAGATTACTTGCCTTCATCCTGTTCTTTGCCAGTGCTGCAGGAATGGCGGCGGACTGCAAGCTTTCCGGGAGCGTGTGCGTAGACACGTCGGCAACCAAGAACATTTCAGGGGTCTCGGTGACCTTGGCTGAAGTTGGCGGCTGCTGGGAGTACGAGGACACCTACACCTGCATCAAGCCCAATGCGGTTAATTACTGCCAGCCCTTCGTCAATGCGCAACCGGCTTGTTGGCAGACCAGCTCGCAGTGCAGCCAAATGGACACATTGCTCAATAGTGGCTGCATGAAGTACTTGCAGACTTGGCGATGCGGAGATCCGGCCACGCCCACGCCTGCCAATACGATACGTCTCGATGACACCTACACGCTGATCTCAAGCAATTACGATCCAGCGCCGTGCGCCACGCTCGAAGCGAACTGCTCGATCGCCGAAAGCACCTGCATCTCAACAACGCCCCCAACGCTTCCCCCCGGCATTTCACCTAGCTCGGTGGCTCCGGATGGCTGCTATGAGAAAAAGAACACGTATGCCTGCCTGACCGGGAAGGCCGACACTTCGGAGTGCGACGGCTATGCATCGAATCCCAACTGCACTCAGCAGACGTCAAGCTGCACCAATACCGTAAGCGGGCAATGCGTTCTCGAACAGAGAACCTATCAGTGCATGTCGCGGCCACCGCAGACCAACACGGTGACAGATTGCTCTGGCCAGCTCTTCTGCCAGAACGGCAATTGCTTTGATAAGGGATATCAGAACGACTCCGACTTTGCTCGATCCATGGCGCTCATGGAAGCGGCGCGCGAGGCCGGGGTATATGGCAGCGAAACATCGATCTTCAGTGGTACGGACTCACGTTGCAAGATCAAGCTGTTTGGCTTGGCCAACTGCTGCAAGAAAAGTAGCGGCGGCGGTGGGTTCTCGAATTTCAGCTTATTGGGTGCAGCCGGGACTATAGGGGGGCAGGCCCTCGATGTCGGTTCGTCCTATGTCTATGACGCGCTCTACGATTCACCGACGCTTCAGAAAGGCCTGGGTGCAATGCTCGGGGTTACGGGAGCAGATGGGCTGTTTAACCCATCCTTCAGCTTCTACGGCTTCTCCTTCCAGTTCTTGCCCAGCCAAGGTTTCGTCTTTACCGGGTTTGATCCGACTTCCCTGGCCATTCAGATCGGTCTCATGATTCTTCAGGATCTGATGTCCTGCGAGCAATCTGAGCAGATACTGGCAATGCGACGCGGCCAGAATCTCTGCCATGAGGTCGGCACCTATTGCTCCAGTGAACTCAAGCTGCTGTTCATCAAGATTTGTATTGAGCACACCAAGTCCTACTGCTGCTACAACAGCCGACTGGCCAGGATCATCAACGAACAGGGGCGCGGGCAGATCGGCAAGAGTTGGGGCGACCCCAAGAGTCCTAACTGTTCCGGATTCACCGAGGCCGAGTTTGCTGCCATCGATTTCTCTCGGATCGACATGTCCGAGTTCACGGCCGAGATCATGGCGAACATCAAGACGCCAAACGTCGGATCAATGAGCCAGCAAGTCAATACATCCGTTCAGCAGAAACTGCAGAACTACTATCAGAGGTGATGCGTGAAAAGAATTCTGGTCACAGGGGCATGCATGATCGCATTCGGACAGGCTATCGCCGCTGAGTACTCCAATCTCAAGCTGGCGATGCTGGAGGCGATCGACGCGCCCGGGGGAATGATTACCGGGACCGTCATTGGACCTGTTGCAGATAAGTTCGCCTCGACAACGGGATCGAGGAGCCCGGTCATGGTGGAAGTGACGACGCTCAGGAGCTTTCAGCGCGAAGGGTGCAAGCGACTCAATGTTCGTCTGAATCAAGCCAATGTGCAGGCAAAGGACGGAAAGTCAGCGAAGTTTGGGATCGATTACGGTGTGAATCTGTGTCGAGATGGTAGTCCACCGACAGAGGGGATGGATCTGGAATATGTTGGCAAAGCGCTTGGTACGGTATCCTCAGAGCCTATGCACATAGGTAAATAAGCAGCGCTACCCCCAGGCATTGGTTTCACCACAGTGCTGCTCAACCGATCCAGGGAGGATGACGAGGTGACTTCCAGTCATGTGCATGGGCGAATCCCCCCCAGACTTAACCGCCTAGATGCCTGATTACATCGTGAAAGGCGTCGCCCTTCGCGCAGACCAGATAGGCCACGACGCAGTGCGTGCGGATGTCCATTTCGTCAGATTGACTTAACCGATGGTAGTTTTGTTTTGGAACTGCCCTATGCCGATGACCGAGAACTGATCATGGACATTTTGAAGTACGTGGCAGATGTCGAAGTAGTTTGGACAGGAAGTCTGAAGAAAAGGGTCAGGTCCGAGATCCAGAAGATGGCTGATACGGGTTAGTCAGTTGCTCAATCGGTTCGCACCCAATGACCGTTTCGGTCGATTATCAAGAACTAAGTATCCGGAAGGTTTTTGACTTCACCCACCCCTCCAACGACAGAAATGAGATCGAGGCCATCTTTGCGGCTTGCCGAATCTCGCCTTTTTGATTCGATCGTGACGGTTAACCTGTTACGAAAAATACCTAAGAAATCAGATGTGACAGCCTTTGCTCTTGCGAATTATCGTCAAATGAACCAAGGCAAAGGCACCCTGAAGCCCGCCGGTCACAATTTGGGCACAGTAGAGGAGGGTAGTGAAAGGGGTATTTCGGTCACAATTCGGTCACACTTGGAAACAAAAAAGCCGACTTTCGTCGGCTAATTTGCTTCTACTATGCTCTGCCATCCCGTGGATGTTTTACCAAAAAACCTTATTAATCAAGGTATTTGGCGGAGAGGGAGGGATTCGAACCCTCGTTGGGATATTATCCCAAACACGCTTTCCAGGCGTGCGACTTAAACCACTCATCCACCTCTCCGCGGTGGGTATTGCCTTAGCAGGGCGCGGATTCTAGCAGAGTCATTCCGTTTCCAGATCATCCGTGATTTTGTCGACTTCGCCTTGTCGTGCTACTCGCACTGCCTGCGGCTCGTCTTCGCGTCACAAATGATCTGAAAACGGAATCAGCCTTCGCTGTGCCGTAACGAGAGGTCGATGGCGTGCACGTCCTTGGTCAGGGCGCCAATCGAGATGCGGTCGACGCCGGTTTCGGCGATGGCGCGCACGGTTTCCGGCCGCACGCCGCCGGAGGCTTCGAGTTCGGCACGCCCTGCGGTCAGGCCGACGGCCTGATGCATGCGCACCAGGTCCATGTTGTCGAGCAGGATCATGGTGGCACCGGCATCAAGGGCTTCGGCCAGTTGCTCCAGCGTCTCGACTTCCACCTGAATGAACACCTTGCCATTGGCCAGCACGCTGGCGCGCGCCATGGCCGCCGTGATGCTGCCGGCGGCGATGATGTGGTTTTCCTTGATCAGGATGCCGTCATACAGGCCGAGGCGGTGGTTGGTGCCGCCGCCGCAACGCACGGCGTATTTCTGGGCCAGCCGCAGGCCAGGAATGGTTTTGCGGGTGTCGACGATTTTTGCCTGGGTGCCGGCGACGGCTTCGACGTAAAGCCTGGTTTGCGTCGCGATGCCGGATAGCAGTTGCAGGAAATTGAGGGCGCTGCGCTCGGAGGTGAGCAGGGCGCGGGTGTCGGCGGCAATCTCGCAGACGATTTGTCCGGCCTGGATGAGTTCGCCATCCGCGGCGAGCCAATGCACGCGTGCCGTCGGGTCAAGCCGCTGGATGCAGGCCTCGAACCACGCAGAACCGCACAGTACGGCGTTTTCGCGGCAGGTGACAACGCCGACCGCCGGGCGGTCGATGGGTGTCAGCATGGCGGTGAGGTCGCCGCCGCCGATATCTTCGGCCAGCGCGGTCAGAACATTGCGCTCGACTTCGTGGGCTAGTGCCAGTGGAAATTCCATGTTATGTCTCCGCCGGGCCGTCCCAAGGAGGCAAGCGCCCCCCGGTGGGGGGCAGCGAGCCGGGTTTGTGAGTGTGGGGGGCCATATATGCCGGTCGGTTTTGGAGTGCCGTTGATTCTAGCACCCGGGTTTGGCGTGGAGTTTTAGCGCGCGGTGCGGCGCTGCATGAGCGCGAGTGCGACGCTGCTGCCGGCAATGATCGCCATGCCGGTCAGCGTGGTGGCATCCGGCCAGTGATCGAAAACCAGCCAGCCGAGCAGGGTAGCCCAGATCAATTGGACATACAGCAGGGGCGATAGAGTGGACACTGGCGCGAGGCGGAAAGCGGCAATCAGCATGTAGTGGCCGGTGCCGCCATAGATACCGAGTGAAGCGATCATCAGGCCTTCGAGCAGATTCGGCATCGGCCCGCCCCAGTACAGCGGTGCGGCGACCGTCATGCTGACCGTGCCGATCAGCGCGGTGTAGAACAACATGGTCAGCGTATTTTCCGTGGGCGAGAGCATGCGCGTCTGGATCTGATAGATGCTGTAGCAGGCCGCGGCAGCAAGTACCAGGATGAGGCCGGTCAGATTCAGGGTGCCGCCGGGGCGGGCGATCAGCAGGGCGCCGGCGAAGCCGCAGAGGCTGGCGGCCCAGTGCAGCCGACCGATCTTTTCATGCAGGAACGGCCCGGCCAGCAAGGTGACGACCAGTGGGGTGATGAACAGCAGGGCGGTGGTTTCCGCCAGCGGCAGCTCGCGAAAGGCGGCAATGCAAAAACCGGTCGTGCCGACCAGCATCAGGGCACGCAGGATCTGCAGCCTGGGCCGCTGTGTCGTGACCAGGCGCCAGCGCATGGTGGGTGCCAGCACCAGCATCATCAGCAGGAAGTGCAGCGTATAGCGTGCCCAGACCAGCATGGGTACCGGGAAGGTCTGCGAGAGATGCTTGGCGGTGGCGTCGAGCAGCGCGAAGCACATCACGGCGGCAAGCATCAACAGGATGCCGCGCAGGGGGTGATGCTCAACCGCCAAAGGGGGTGATCCAGTCGTTCAGGATTTGTCGGGCGGGGTCGATGAGTTCGCCGGCCGTCAGGCCGACAGGGCCTAGTCCTTCTGCCACGCAGGCATCGGCAGCGGCACCGTGCAGATGGACGGCGCCCAGCAAGGCTTCGAGCGGCGGCCAGCCCTGCGCCAGCAGCGCGGCCAGGATGCCGGTCAGCACATCGCCGCTGCCTGCGGTCGCCAGGCCGGGATTGCCGGTGGTATTCATGAACCAGCGTGCATCCGGAGCGACGACAATCGTGCCGCAGCCCTTCAGGGCGACAAAGGCACGCAAACGCCGGGCCAGTTCGAAGGCGGCCGCCAAGCGATCCGCCTGGACTTCGTCGGTGGAACAGGCCAGCAAGCGCGCGGCTTCGGCCGGATGCGGGGTGATAAAAGTCGGCGCTGGCCGGACGGTGGCCTTGCGCAGCAACAGCGGGCTTTGGGTGAGCACATTGAGGCTGTCGGCGTCGAGTACCAGCGGCAGGTTGTAGGAAAGCGCCTGGCCAAGCAGTTCGCCTGCCTGCAGCGATTGTCCGAGCCCCGGGCCAATGGCGAGGACCGTGGCGGCGTTCATTGCCTCTGCGGGGGCGCGCAACATCAGTTCCGGCTGGCCATGATCGACCAGCGGGTTTTCCAGCATGCCCAGATAAACGCGCCCGGCACCCAGGTGCAAGGCGGTCCGTCCGGCCAGCAGGGCGGCACCGGTCATGCTCGCTGCCCCGCCAATGATGGCCACGCTGCCATAGCTGCCCTTATGGCTGTTGCGGCGGCGTGGCTGCAGGCAACGCTGGAACAGCTCCGGCGTGATCTGTTCGCCATCCCGGATGTCGATCTTGAGATCCAGGTCGCACAGCGTGATCTGGCCGCAATGATCGGGGCCGTCACCGGTGAGCAGGCCGGGTTTCAGGGCAATGAAGGTGGCGGTGCGGGTGGCGTTAACGATCGGACCGGTCGCCTGACCGGTGGCGGCATTCAGTCCGCTCGGTACGTCCAGCGCGAGAACCGGCCTGCCACAGGCATTCATCCGCTCGATCCAATCGGCATAGGCACCAATGATCGGCCGATCCAGGCCAATGCCGAAGAGTCCGTCGATGATGAGACCCGGTTCCGAGGCCGGATAATTACGCAAGCAGGTCCCGCCGGCAGCCAGCCAAGCGCTATGCGCACGGCGGGCAGCGCCTGGCAGCAGGGTCGGATCGCCGGCAAACAATACATGGGGGTTATGGCGAACTTCCTTGAGCAGACGTGCGACCACGAACGCATCCCCACCATTGTTTCCGGGCCCGGCAACAATCAGTATGGGGCGGGAACTCCCCTCGGCGCCGGCAAGCATCTCCTGCGCCACGCGGGCTGCGCCCGCGCCAGCGCGTTCCATGAGCGGCGGTGTGATTGAAGCATGGTCCGCCTCGATGGCACGCAGCGCCGCATCTTGCAGAATGGGTAGGCTCATGCTGGTAATTGTAGTCCTCCAAGGGTGTTACAGTGCAGCAAAAATGTGGAGTGAACATTCATGGATCTGAACGGAATTCTGCCCGAACTGGTCGCGCGCATCGCCAGCGTGCGCCGTGATCTGCACGCCCATCCCGAACTGGCTTTTGCCGAAACGCGCACATCCGAAGTGGTGGCAAACCATCTGAAGAAACTGGGCCTCGAAGTGCATGAGGGGATGGCCGGCACCGGCGTGGTGGCGCGCCTCAAACTCGGCAACAGTCCGCGCGCCATCGGCCTGCGCGCCGACATGGATGCCCTGCCGCTGCCCGAACTGAACACCTTTCCGCACCGTTCGCGCCATCCGGACCGCATGCACGCCTGCGGCCATGACGGCCATACGGCGATGCTGCTGGGTGCAGCCGAGGCATTGAAACTGCTGAGCGCGAGCAACAACTTCGATGGCACGGTTTATTTCATCTTCCAGCCCGCCGAAGAGCACGAAGGCGGCGGGCGCGTCATGGTGGAAGAGGGGCTTTTCGAGCGCTTCCCGATGCAGATGGTGTTCGGCCTGCACAACTGGCCCGGGCTGGCGGCGGGCAGCATGGCCGTGATGGAAGGCCCGGTGATGGCCGGCGCTGACCGTTTCGAGATCATCATCACCGCGCGCGGCGCCCACGCCGCCATGCCGCACTTGGGGACGGACGCCATCCTGGCGGGTGCCGATCTGGTGCAGGCCGTGCAGTCGCTGGTCAGTCGCGCCACCGA
Source organism: Rhodocyclaceae bacterium (assembly GCA_013791905.1). Taxonomy (GTDB): domain Bacteria; phylum Pseudomonadota; class Gammaproteobacteria; order Burkholderiales; family Rhodocyclaceae; genus Sulfuricystis. The sequence continues at coordinate 172,243 of VMSX01000006.1, forward strand.
TCCGCAGGAAGCGGCAGTCGTCAGTGTGACGCGCTTCCATGCTGGCCATGCCGACAACATCCTGCCCGAGCAGGCCGTGTTGGGCGGAACGGTGCGTACTTTTCGGGTCGGACTGCAGGATGCGCTGGAAGAAGGGCTCGGCCGCATCTGCACGGGCATCGAAGCCACGCATCGGGTGCGGGCCGAACTGCACTTCTCGCGTGGCTATCCACCCACCATCAATGCCGCAGAGCCCACCGCAGTCTGTCGCCAGGTAGCGCGGCAGATCGTTGGCGACGAGCACGTTTTTTCCAACATGAAACCGAGCATGGGCGCGGAAGACTTCGCCTATCTGGCCAATGCGGTGCCGGGTTGCTATGTCTGGCTGGGCAACGGCAGCGGCGAAGGCGGCTGTCTGCTGCACAGCCCGCATTACGACTTCAACGACGAGATCATCGCCACCGGGATCCGCTACTGGGTGCGGCTGGTGGAGACCACCCTGGCACGGCAGTAGATAGGGGAAATTAGAGCGCGACCCGGTAAGACAGGGCCGGCAGTGGTGCCATGACCCTGTAAATCACTACCGTTCCCGTCCCGCCTCCTGTGCCACCTTCCGCACCGGCGAAAGCACGTACTCGAGAACGGAGCGCGTGCCGAGGTGAATCTCTGCTGCCACCTGCATGCCAGGCGAAAGCCGATAGCGCTGCCCCTCGCTTTCCAGGTAGGGTGACTTCAACGCAACCAGGGTGCGATAACCGACCGGCTGGGTTGGCGGCTCACCGGCATTGCCTTGCGTCGCGCGCCTGGCATTCGGATCACCGCCCTCAGTCGCATCTGGGCTGATGTGCGTCACCTCGCCTTCGACCATCCCGTAGCGATGGAATGAATAAGTCACAAATTTCAATTTCACCTTCTGTCCCGCCTGAATGAAGCCGGCATCCAGATTGCTGACCCAGACCTCGGCCTGCATCGGTTCATCCTTCGGGATCAGGGTCATCAGGATCGTCCCCGGCTGCACCACCGTCCCGCGCGTATGGGTTGCCATATCCTTGATAAACCCGGTTTGGGGCGCCTTCAATTCCAGCAGGCCGTGCCGGTGGTTCTGCTTCTCCCAATCTTGGCTGACCTTGTGCAACTGCGCCTCGACTTCCACCCGGTCGGTGGAGAGTTGTTGTCGGTAGCCTGAAGTGATTTGCGCGATTTTCTTCCTGGACTGCTCGATAGCGGCCTTGAGGCTTTCTACCGCGTGCTTCTGTGCGGCGAGTTCCTGTTCGAGTTCAATGCGCGAACGCGTCTTGTCCAGAGCGATCAATTTTCCGGCGAAGCCCTCTTTCATCAACTGGTTCCAGCCTGCCTCCTGCTCGCGGGCGATCGGCGCGGTATCGGTGAGCTTCTTTTCCTGCTGACGGGCGGCCTGATAATCCTGCTCTGCCTTGGTCAGCAGCGCCCGCTCTGCATCAATCGAGTCCTGGTAAGCCTGTCGCCGTGCCAACGCCTGTGCTTCCACTTGCCCGTAAAGTCCAGGTGGATCGTCTTTCTGCCGCTGCATGGGCTTGTTGGTGAGTTCGGCATCGATGCGCCTCAAGGTCAGGCGCTTTAACGCCAGATCGTTCTCGATCTGGCGGTTGTCCGCATCGGATACGTGCCGGTCCATGCGCACCAACACCTGCCCTTCCTTCACCTCATCACCGCCGCGAACCAGCAGTTCGGCGACGATGCCTGATTCCGCCGGCTGGATCACCTTGAGGTAACTCACCGGTACAAGCTTGCCCTGCGCCACGGCGATGATGTCCAGCCGACCAAAAACCGCCCAAAGCAGTATCGCCGCCATGAGCCCCAGCAGAATGCGCAGGATCAGGCGCGGCAACGGGGAGGGCGCCGCCGCCTGAAGCTTCAGGATCGGCGGACTGAAGTCCTCCTGCGGTGCGGTCAAGCCAAAGAGTCGTTCGCGCATCGTCGTCATGATCTACCCCAGTCTCACCACGCCTTCCTGTAGTCCCTGGAGAGACTGAAAGGACTGCACGCCGATAGCGAACTGGCTACCATTCAGGACATTTTGTGCACCAGCCAATCCCACGTTCTCGAAGTTGCCGTGGCGGCCGTACTGATAGGCAAGGTCTCCGCCCAGTGCCGCGTCGTCCGCGCCGTACAGGTGGGCGTCAAGCAGATCGTTCATCAGGCTCCACTGCGTGATCGCCGCATTCGCCGCGCGCGCCTGATCGAAACGGCTGACCAGCATGCGGAAATCGAAGCCCTCGACCTTGTTGTCCTTCAGTGGATCGCTGCCAGCCGCATCGAAGTCGGCCATTGTCTCGGCGATCAATTGCAGATTGAGTGCCGACTGGTGCCTGATGTCGGCATACCAATCCTTGAATGTCAGAGATTCGCCATTGCCGGTATCGAGCACCAGGTTGTTGCCATCCTTGCTCAGGGCTAAATCCTCGTAGCGAATGCCGCCACCCAGGGTGATGCTGTCGACGCCACCGTTCAAATAGACCGTATCGCTACCGTCGCCAGTGTTGAAGGCGATGACGTCGTTGCCCGTTCCGGTCTGGAGCGTGTCGTTGCCTGTGCCGCCGACAAGAAAACTGTTGCCCGGACCGCTGGAGAGTGTGTCGGCCCCGGCCCCGCCAAACATAAGGTTGTTGCCTGAGGGGCTGGCGAGGAGGTCATCGCCACCATTGCCGATCAAGGTCTCGCCGCCTTGAGCGATAAGGCTGTCGCCACCCGGGCCGCCGCGCTGCAGACCGGTGACCGTGGTCATATTCCAGGCCGACCAACCGCTCCATGCCAGGCCATCGCCGGCGCGCACCCAGACTCGCTCGGTAGCGGCAACCGAACCACCGACATAGCTGAAATCAGCCAGTTCGGCTGCCGTGACCGCGATGCTGGTACCTGCCGCCTGAGCCATTCCAGCTTTGGAGAAGTGTCCGCCACCATTTACGTCGTCCCAGAACTCGTACTTCACGACCGGATCGCCATCCGGGTCGGTCGCCGTGAACAGTGTGGATGCTGCCAGGGCATCACCGGCCAGGACACCCTTGTGGCCTGTTTCGATGGTCGGGGCGGCATTAGTTGCGTGATTGCTGCTTTGCATGTTCCAGGCCGTCCAGCCGCTCCAGGCCTGGCCGTCATAGGCGCGCACCCAGACCCGCTCGATGGTCATGGCATCGCCGCCGACATAGCTCAGGTCGGGCAGTTCGTCCGCATTAACCGTGATGCTGGTCCCTGCGACTTGCACGATGCCGTTCTTCGTGAAGTGTCCGCCGCCATTCACGTCGTCCCAGAATTCATATTTAGTCGGTACGTCGCCGTCTGGATCGGTCACGGTAAAGAGCGTTGATGCTGCTACCATCTGGCCGAGTCCAGCAGTTCCGGTCGGTGCTGAAATCGTCGGTGCGGCATTCGTGACATGCGGCGCGCTGGTGATGTTCCACGGCGTCCAGGCGCCCCAGGCAACGCCATCGCTCGCCCGGGCCCAGACACGTTCGCTGCCGGTCTGGCTGCCGGCGACATAAGCGAGATCAGCCAGGTCATCGGCAGACACGGCAATACTGCTGCCGGCCGCCTGCTCGATGCCACCCAGCGAGAAATGGCCACCACCGGTCGTGTCGTCCCAGAACTCGTATTTGACGACAGGATCTCCATCCGGATCGGTTGCCGTGAACAAGCTGGATGCTGCAGCCGATTCGCCCAGCAACAGGGTGACGTTGGCGGCCTGCGCCTCCGGTGCCGCATTGGTGGCGTGGTCGCTGCTTTGCATGTGCCACGACTTCCAGGCGCCCCAGGCCTGGCCGTCCCAGGCCCGCGCCCAGACGCGTTCGCTTCCCATGGTGGCGGCACCGACGTACTGGAGGTTGGCCAACTGATCGGTGGTAACCGCGATGCTGGTGCCGGCCGCCTGGTCGATCCCGTTCAGGACGAAGCGTCCGCCATCTTGGCCGTCATCCCAGAACTCATATTTCGTCGGTAAATCGCCATCCGCATCGCTGACCGCGAACAGGCTGGCCGTGGCCACTGTCGCGCGCAGGCCGACGGTTGCGTCGGTTGCATCGACGACGGGGGCCACATTGGTCGGGTGCGGGGCGCTGGTGATGTTCCACGGCGTCCAGCTGCTCCAGGCTTGGCCATCGTAGGCCCGCACCCAGACGCGTTCCGTGCCAATCGCTCTGCCGCCGGCATACTGGAGGCTGGTAAGCTGATCGGCAGTTACCGCGATACTGGTACCGGCGGCTTGGTCGACGCCATCGAGTACGAAGCGGCCGCCTCCGTTGGTGTCGTCCCAGAATTCATACTTCGTCGGCACGTCACCATCGGCATCGGCGACCGAGAAGAGTCCGGCTGCCGCGACGGCTTCATCGAGGCCGATGGTGATGTTCTCGGCACTGGCGATCGGTGCTTCATTGCTCAGGTGCGGCGCGCTGGTGATGTTCCAGGGTGTCCAGGCGCTCCAGCTTGAACCATCGGACACTCTGGCCCAGACACGTTCGCTAGCGATTTCGCTGCCGGCGATGTACTGGAGGTTGACTATCTGGTCGGCCGTGACGGCGATGCTGGTGCCGGCAACCTGCTCGATACCGTCGAGTACAAAACGTCCGCCGCCATTCACGTCGTCCCAGAATTCGTAGCGCTGGACGCTGCCGGTGGTCTGGATCAGTTCGCTTACTGCCACCGCGTCAGCCAGCAACAGGGTGCGGTTCTCCGCAGTCACGGTTGGCGGCCCATCGGCAGCAACATCCAGATGGAAGGTCTGGCGCGCCGATAGCCCGCCGCTATCGGTGGCGGTGATCGTGATGTCCAGTCCGCCGGCTGTATCCGGCGTGCCGGAGAAAGCCCCTGTTGCGGGATCGAAAGACAACCACCCCGGCAATGCCGAACCATCCGCCAAAGTGGCGGTAAAGACAAGGCTGTCGCCACGGGACAAGTCGGCATCGTCGAACATCCCACTCAGACCCATGAGGTAATGCAGACCCTGGCTCAACTTGCCGAAGCGTACATCGGTCAATTGCGCTCGCAAATCGGCTTCACTCAGCCCGTCAAGCTTGCCGTTCTTGCCGTAGAGATACGCCGCATCGCCACCAATGGCCTGGGTATCCGTGGCCGCGAGATGAAATTCGGCCAAATGCGGGGCCAGTTGCCAGCTTGTGATGTCCGGATCCTGCGCAAGATCGGCTTCGAAGCGGTTTGCCAGCCCAATGAAGTCGAATAACTGGATGCGCCGGTTCAGCAATGCATCTGCGGAACCGCGGTCATAGTCCGCCATCGCTGCTGCGACGATTTGCAGACGGTCAACGATGTGGTTACCCACGATGTAAGAGTCATTCCAGTTTTCACCAAACCAGCTGTCGAAGGTGAGGATGTCACCATCCCCGACAGTCAGCACCAGATTGTCACCATCGCGACTGAAGCTCAGGTCGGAATAGGCAATCCCACCGCCCAGCGAGAGGGTGTCGAGACTTGTATCGGACTCGTTGCGATATGTATCGATCCAGTCATTGCCGTCGCCGCGATTGAACAGGATTACATCGCTGCCGTCGTTGCCGAAAATATAGTCGTTACCTCGACCGCCAATCAGCAGGTCGTCTAAAACATAGGCAGCAAGCCCATCATCGCCGTCGCCGCCTGACAAGAGGTCGTTGGCTGAGTCCTCCACCCAATCGGCAACCACTTCGTCCGATCCGCTGCCGCCGGACAGGATGTTGCTGCCCGAACCCGCAGCCAAAAAGTCGTTGCCTGCGCCACCCAGGATCGTGCCATCCGTCGCCGTGCCGACGAGGAAGTCGTTTCCGCTCGTCAGGGCGAACGAGAGGCGGGACATGATGTCCGTCACACCCCAGGTCGTGCCGTCCGCAAATGCCACTTGCTCGATCTTGTTGCCATCTGAGAGCAGCCAACTATCCAGTGTCAAGCTGTCAGTTGTGCCAGCAATGGATAGCACCACTTGTCCATATTGGTTTTGCGATACGGCCACCTCGGCAGGGGCGATGTCCGCACCGAACTGCACGGTGTCCATGTTCCCGGGCGTCGTGTCGCCATCCCATACGAGCACATTGCCGTCACCGCGCCCGAAGAGGAAAGTGTCGTTGCCGACATCACCCGACAGATAGGCGTCGTAATCGACCGCCGCTTCGTCTGGTGTGCCCGTGTCGTCAGGATCGCTCAGGAAGCTGCCCACCGCTGCGTCTCGATTTACGGCATAGCTGAACGGTTGTCCGACCGTCGCCGTCAGGTTGGCCAGTGTGCCAACTGCCACCGGGGCAGACGTGTTCCGAAATGGCGCCAGGGCCATCAAGTCTGCCATGCCGACGGTCGTACCGTCCGCGAACTTGACCTGCTCGATGCCGAACCCGATCGGATCGTCCGCATTCGGGTAGACCAACCGGACTTGGCTCGCACCGTCGTTCCAGGATAAGTCCAGTGTTTCCCGCGCCTCTTCCCGTCCCCAGGCCAGCGATAGCCCGGACAAAGAAATGCCTGCACCGAACTCCACCGTATCCTGTGGAATCACACCCGCATCGTAGGCGGGCTGTAGTGCCGCAAAGTTGTTTGCCGCCGGTAGCTGGAAGTCAGGCAAGGCCGGTAAATAACGGAGATTGCCGTTGGCAATCATTTCCTGTGGGTCGTGTCCCTGGTTTGAAAGGTAGGCCACCGCCGCGTCGTATGTCGTGAAACTGGGTCCCTCGATACACACCCATCTGTTACCTTTCAGTTCTCTTTCTCGCCAATCCGGGATGCCCCGTGCGGTATAGAACCAATCCTTGTAGGCCTCCTCAGAATCACCCGTGTCGCCAATCAGGTCGATGCCGGTTTGCGCCGGATCGATCAGGTAACGCGTTTCGCCCGTGCCAAACCAAGCACCGTCCATCCAATCGTTCCCCGCGCCGCCAACTAGCACACTTCCCAGCGTCAGCTTATCGTCGCCGTCACCACCGTACTGAATCGTCCCACCCACGAGGACATCGTCTCCGGTACCGCCATATGACAATCCACCTCCCTGCAGTACGTCGTTTCCCGCACCGCCGTAAATAGCGGCATAGCGATTGTTTGTGGCATCAATCGTATTGTCTGACGCACCCGCCAGGATTTCCTGGAAATTCGTGGTGTGGCTGTCGACATAAAGCGCTACGCCGTAAGCACCGCTCACCGGTGGCGATGCGGGGAGCAGCGCAGTGATCGTGCCGTTCTGCGCGGCACGGTATTCGGTGGCCTGGGTCGTACTCGTCCAGGGAAGGACGTTGCCATTGCCGTCTGTATAAAAACCCATCCCGGCAACCCAGGACGAATAGCTGTAATTCTGGTCATATAGCCCTCCCCAGGTAATGCGCGCCTGGATAGGCTCGAAGGTCAGAGAATGGCTTCCCGAATCGACCACAATGAACTCTGCGTCACTAGCCAAGCTCGCCTGCTGAAAGGCATGCTTTTCCAACAGCAAGACGGTGCGATTCTCCGGCCACCAATACGTATAGCTGGTGCTGACATTGCTATTCGTCGACACGTAGTAGGCGGCCCCGCCCGATGTGAGGTAAGTCGTGGAATTGGTAGTCGTGGTCTGCACCATCTGCCGGATGACGGTATCGCCGACCGGCGATAATTGCAGGGTGCCATCGGCCTGCCAGCGGTAGCCATAAGCCATGAGGGTTCCGGAGATGGATGCCTTGCTCGCCGCGAAAAAATCGTCGCGCAAACGCTCAAACTCGCCCTGTTCCGCGACATCGAACAACCCCGCAATGGATCGTTCCTCTCCGGCCTCATTTCTAACCAGCCATTCCTGCGATGCGATGTAGTAGTCCTTCAGCGTCACGCCCTGATCCGTACCGCGGATCGTCAGATGGAGGTCGTTGCCATTTTGCGCGGCGCGCAAGTCCGTGAAGCTCATACCGGGCTGAAGTTCGATGGTATTCCCGCCGACGGAGGCATCGATCACCGTGTCCAGCCCCATCCCGAAGCCGAAGCGGTAGGTGTCGTTACCCTCCCCGCCGATCAGCGTGTCGTCGCCGGCCCCCCCATCGAGAGTGTCGTTGCCCTCCATGCCGGTTAGTGTGTTGGCCAGACTGTTGCCGATCAGAATATTGACCTGGGCGTTGCCCGTGCCATCGCTGGCGTTGCCGGTGAGGGTCAGGTTCTCGACGTTGTCCGGGAGCGTGAAGGAAACGCCGGCATTGACCTGGTCGGCGCCGGCATCCGCCGCCTCGACCACCACATCTGCCGTGTCATCCACGATATAGGTGTCGTTGCCCTGCTGGCCGATCAGCATATCGGCCCCCGCGCCGCCATGCAGCACGTTGTCTGCGCTATTGCCGGTGAGGATGTTGTCCAGCGCGTTACCGACGCCGTCAATGGCGGTATCGCCAGTCAGAATAAGGTTTTCCACATGGTCGCCCAGCGCGTAGGCAATCCCGGCCTGTACCGTGTCGGAGCCTTCGTCGGCATTTTCGACCACCCGATCGCCTTCCTGCGCAACGACATAGCTATCGTCGCCGGTACCGCCTATCAGCGTGTCGTCGCCCGTGCCGCCATCGAGCGTATCGTCGCCCTCCAGCCCGATCAGGGTGTCGTTGCCGCCGTGGCCTTGTATCCGGTCCGTGGTATTGGTGCCGTAGAGAATGTCGTCGCCTTCCGTGCCATCGATATCGAAGCCCCGTGCCAGCAATTCCGCCGTGCCGAGCACCGTTCCATCCTCAAACACAAAGCTGCCGATGGACGAGCTGTTGAAGACGTCGTTCGGGTCGAAGTTGCCGATATGCACCTCGTCGCCGTTGCCGAGGTCGAGCATCGGCGAACCCAGCCGCAGGGTGACGTCGCTGGCCTTGACACCCGGGCCGAAGCGCAGGACGTTGTGGTCGGCCTTGGTGTCGTAAATGGTGTCCTTGCCGTCGCCCCGGTTGTAGATGTAGGTGTCCTGGCCTTCCTCGCCGAAGAGGGTATCGTCGCCCTTGCCGCCGATTAGGATGTCGTTGCCGATACCGCCCTGGAGTTCGTCTATGCCATCCCCGCCATCCAGATAGTCGTCGTCCTCGTTGCCCCACAGCTTGTCGTCGTTGTTTCCGCCCAGCAGAATGTCGTTGCCTTCATTACCGTTCAGCTTGTCGTTCCCGGCCTCGCCGAAGATGATGTCGTTCCCCGCATCGCCCCAAGCCCTGTCGTTGCCGCCGCCGGCGTAGATCACGTCGGCTTGGCCGTCCTCGGGACTCGTTTCGCCAACGACCGGCCTGATGAATGTGATGGTGCCGTCCGTGTCCGTATAGCCCCAGTCGAAGGTGTCGGGGCTGATCGTGTTCCAGGTGAAGGATGAGCCAAGGCCCCACTCCAGGCGATAGCGCAATTGCGGCACCATGTGGTATGTGGCGTAGTAATCCCTATCGCCAAAAATGAGGTCGTCGCCCGCGCCGGCGATCAGGAGGTCGGTGCCGCCGCCACCGGAAAGGACATCGTTGTCGACACCAGAAACCAAGGTGTCATTGCCGCTGCCACCGGCGAGCCATTCGCCTTTCAGATCGCTGCCTGTTTCCCGGTTCCCGTTGGCGACTGCGGTAGCAGCATCGATGCGGACGTTCGCATAGAGCCGGTCGTCGCCGCCATTCCCGAAAATGATGTCGCGTCCCGCGCCGCCTTCGATAAGATCGGCTCCTTCGGTATATGGATCATCCGCATCGTTCCCCAAGCTCATCCGCTCGCGAGTATGGTCACCGATCAGATAATCGTTACCGGCACCGCCTTCTATCCAGTCGTCACCGCTACCACCGCCGACCCAGTCAAGCTGTTCTCCCGCCCGGATATGGTCGTTGCCTGGGCTGCCGAACAGGCTGTCCTGGTAGGGCTGGGCAGTGCCAACGGGGTTGTACAGTTCATCGGGGGTAGCCTGGACGTC
>VMSX01000015.1 GCA_013791905.1 Rhodocyclaceae bacterium
CCCGTGCTGTCGGCGGTTTCTTCGTAATACTTCTGCATGGCAAAGGCGGTCAGCGCTTTGCTGACCTCGTTCAGGTCGGCGTTGGTCGGGTTGCCGTCGCGTAGCGTCAGGCCGCCGTCCTGCGCCAGCTTCCACAGGTCGCGAGTGAAACGGGTGAGCATGGCGTCGGCGGGCAGGCTGCCCGTGATGCCGGCTTCGTGCTTGACGAGGCGTTCGAGGAAGTTTTCTTTGGCTTTCTTGAGATCATCAACGGCATAGAGGTTTTCATCGAAGATCATCTTCAGCAAGTCGATCAGCTTGAAGGTGACGTCATTGAGAGCCTTGCCATCTTCCGCCGTCGCGTCGCTTTGCAGGAAGGCAGTAAGCAATGATTGTGTATGTAGATCGATCGGATGAGGATAGTCGCCATGCTGCAGTGACGGCTCTTCCGTCCCAATCCGGATTGAGTTCGATATCGAGGCAATCTCGCCTTGCACGCTGGTATTGCTGACCTTGGCTTCCCTCGCCGACAAACCATCTTGCGACCAGCCCAGGCCCAATGGATCAAAGGAGGCAATGAATCTATCCAATGGGGCAAGCCATTCAGTTATGCGTGGGTAGGATGAGACTGGGAACTTGCCCCACAGGTCAAGTAATACTTCCTTTGCCCGCATCCAGCTTGCCGCATTGCGGAATGGCGCTTGATCGAAAGTCACCGCGGTTTCATTGAAGAACACGGCAACCAGTGCCGCCAATCCGCCGCCCAGGCTGTGACCGGTAAGGGTGATCTTGGCGTCAGGATTGATCGCCTTGATCTGCAGGTAGTATTCGGCGGCCTGGAGCAATTGTTCCGAAGCAAGGCCGGCAACCAAAGCCAAGTCAGCTGCTACGTCTCCCGTCCAATCATCTGAGTCAGTGCCTGCATAGGAAATGACGATCTCGGTGCAACCGAAAATGGTTTCGGCATTGCCAAACGCCGATGCCTCGAATCCGGTTGATTCGTCTTGCGGATTCCTGGACACAAGATGCCATTCTTTGGGTATCGGAAAGCGGTTGATTTCAGCACGTGTGTCGCGGTAAGCGACGCCAGCCATCAGTGCGTAATCGAGTATTGTCGCCATGATGTATCTCCAGAATATTGGGTTCGGAACAAGCGGGGCTTACTTTGACTTTCTATCGACAATGCTTCGGGCTACCGGGTCGTTCGGCATGATCCAGTGACCCTTGTATCTGATCAGTTCCTCGCAGTTCACCAACGACCCATCCGTACCATGCTTCACCGGCTCACGCAGGATGTGTCTCAATTCTGGAATCCTTACCTCGGCGTTTGCGGACCTGATCCGCTCGACCGTAACCGGCAAAGCGCCAGCAATGATCTTCTCGTCCGCCTTTGTATATACCAGCAGCAAGTTGATATCCTGGAACTCCGCTGGCAGCTCCGCCAGCGGAATGCGTTGCCATTCCTTGCCGTCATGCTTGAAAACTACGTAGGGTGGATTCGGTCGGCCCCATTTGTTGTATGACCGGCACAGGTTGGGCCTTGCAACGATGTAGGGCGTGCCGTTCAGAACATGCAGTGCCAACGGAATGAAATTCGAGCCCCCCACTTCCTTTCCGTATGCGTCTTTCCAGGTAATGGTTCGGCCGGAACCCGAAAAGGTAAATGTGATGTCCTGCTCCTTGATCGAAGGCGGCTGGCCGACTTCTCGGCTACCTCCATATGTATGGGATCGTTGGACAATAATCTTGCTTCCATCATGCAGCAGCACTTCTTCCTTCCAGCTCGTGCCGCCCAGCCCGAACAACCCCGCCATCGCATTCATGCTCGCCCCCATCATCAGAATCACCGCCATCGCTTTCAGTAAAGTGGCCTTGTTCATGCCGCAACCCTCCATTGCCTATCATTCCCCGCCGTCCCGCCAGCGCCGACTTTCATGAGAGGCGTAATGTTTCCGCCCAGCAGAATGTCGTTGCCTTCACTGCCGTTTAGCTTGTTGTTCCCGGCCTTGCCGAAGATGATGTCGTTGCCCGCATCGCCCCAAGCCCTGTTGTCACCGCTACCACCGCCGACCCAGTCAAGCTGTTCTCCCGCCCGGATATGGTCGTTGCCTGGGCTGCCGAACAGGCTGTCCTGGTAGGGCTGGGCAGTGCCAACGGGGTTGTACAGTTCATCGGGGGTAGCCTGGACGTC
>VMSX01000001.1 GCA_013791905.1 Rhodocyclaceae bacterium
CTAATCTGACTGTGTCACAAGTTACGTTTAACCGATCCGCAGCACGGACATCGCTGAAGTTGTTGGGCGATACGCGCGGCGATTATGCAGCGAAGCGTGCTGATCGAATCCGGTACGTGCCGTTGTGCTCGCCCCGCTCCCGCGAGGACGGTAATCTTTGGGTAAGGCAGGCGCTTGTGGTCGAGCGGCGTTTTTTTTACTGCCATGGGTAAGACGCTGATGCAGCAAGAAGGCGTAGGCCGCTATGCACAAGGTGGCGTGGTGATGCAATCCTCGCCAGTTACGACCTTCGTACTGTCCCAGACCAAATTCCTGCTTGAGTTCCCGGTAATCACGCTCAATGCGCCAGCGCATCTTGGTGACATAAACCAATTGTGCCAACGCGGTATCAGCAGGCGCTGTCGCCAGAAAGTATTTCAGCGGTGCGGCATCGCCCTCAGGCCACTCGATCAGCAGCCACTCCGGCGGGCGCAAGGTACTCCGCCAATAGTCCTGGTGGGCAGTACGCACCCAAACCGCCGCAAAGCGGGAACGCAGGGTTTCATTGGTGCCCTCACGCCAGGCAACGGTTTGGTACGCCTCCGCGGGCAAGCTCAACGCCAGTGCCTTGACCGACACCGGCATATGACCAGGCGCACGGCGCAGATTCTTGCTGGGGCGTCCGAGTCCTATCGTCGGCTCGGGCGGCAAGGGGGCGGTTCCGGGAGCCCAGACGCTGGTCGCCGAACGGATTCCCACCGCATAGGAAATCCCCATTGCACTCAGCTTGTCGCGAAAGCCAGCACTGTCACCGTAAGCGGGGTCCGCCAGCACAATACCGGCAGGAACCCCGTCGTCCTGCGCTTGCTTGACTTGTGCCAGGGCGATCTCTATCTTCGTGGCAAATACAACCTCATCCGGCACGCCCGCCGCCGCACAGCGGGGGCGATCCGCCGTCCAGTCCTCGGGAAGATACAGCCGCCATTGAATCGGGAGACTGCCGACATCACTGGCCAGCGACAGACTCACCGCCACCTGGCAGTTCTCCGTCTTGCCCAGCTGCCCGCAGTATTGCCGGGTGACCCCGACCGAATGCTTTCCTTGCTTCGGGATTCCGGTGTCGTCAATGATCCAGTAGCACTCCCGCTCCAGACCCAAGACAGGCTCAACAACGGCACGTACTTCCCGCAGCACAGCACTATCCGACCAACTCGACTTGGCCACAAAGTGGTGCAGCGACTGGTGTTTGGCTTGCACGTGCAGCGGGCCTATCGACGCCGCCAGCGGTTCGACGCTCTTGCGCTTGATCGGCAGCATCAACCCCCGGCAATAGTCCTTCAACCCCGTCCTTCTATCCGCATGACCCAATACCCCCGCCAACCGTTCAAGGTATTGCTCCAGTTCGTCGTTGATCGCCATGACACCACCTCCAGGAAAGAAGATGAGTGGGTTATCGGCAATGTTCAGCATTTATTGACACAGTCAGACTAA
>VMSX01000009.1 GCA_013791905.1 Rhodocyclaceae bacterium
TGAGGCGTTCGCCGCCAAGAAGGATTGGGAAAATGCCAACCTGTGGGCCGAGCAAATCTGGCAATACCAGGTCAAGACCGCCGACCTCGGCCTGCGCGCCAAAACCTATCTGGAACAGAATGGCGCTAAAAAAGTGAAGTAAAGTTGAGTAAATTGATCTGATTCAAGGAAGTGCGCGGGCGGGTGCGTAGACTGAACACATCCGTCCCAATTCACAGCGAAAGGAAAATCATGAAGAACACCCTATTGATGGCCGCCGTACTTGCGGTTTCTGTTTCAGCCGCATATGCCGCCGATGGCGCCAAGCTTTACCAGGAAAAGACTTGTGTCGCCTGCCATGGCAAGGATGCCAAAACACCGTTGTTGCCTGTCTATCCACGGCTTGCCGGCCAGAGTTCCGCCTATGCCGAGGCACAGATGAAGGACATCAAGAGCGGCGCGCGCGCCAACGGCCAGAGCGCTGCAATGAAGGGTGTGATGCATCTGGTCAGCGACGCGGAAATCAAGGCGCTCGCGGACTATCTTTCGAAGCTGAAGTAAGGTACCGATTGGGTCATCCGAGTAGCATTCTTGACCCTTTCGACTACGATTGAACAACCAATCATATGGAGAGGATACGGTTATGAAAAATATGCTTGCACTGGCCATGACCATTGCACTGTTACCTGCGGTAGCCTTCGCCGGCCCCCCGCCGCCCAAGGCTGCGGGCATCGAGTCGAAAGACTATCAGTGGGGCAAGATGGAGGGCGAACTCAAAGAGGCGCTGGCCAAGAAGGGTGATGTCAAGCGCGGCAAGGAGACCTACGAGATCTGCGGCGCCTGCCACCTGCCCAACGGCGCCGGCCGCCCGGACGGCACTTTTCCGCAGCTCGCCGGCCAGCACACCACCGTGCTGATCAAGCAGATGGCCGACATCCGCATGGGCCTGCGCGACAACCCGACCATGTACCCGTTCGCCAAGGAAATGCACGAGCCGCAGGATCTGGCCGATACTTCCGCTTATATCGAAAAGCTGTGCGTCCCCCTCGATCATGGCAAGTACGAAGGCAAGGACGCCGCTCTCCAGAACGCCAAGGGCAAGGAGCTTTACGAAAAGCAGTGCCTGGAATGCCATGGCAAGAACGGCGAGGGCAACAAGGAGAAGTTCTATCCGGTCATTGCAGGCCAGCACTACAAGTACCTGCTGCGTCAGATGACCGAGATTCGCGACGGCCATCGCCGCAACGCCAACCCGGACATGGTGAAGGTCATCAAGCCCTACACCAACGAGCAGTTGGTGGCGATTTCCGCCTATCAGGCAAGCCTCTCCATGCCAGGTGCGATGTGCAAGCCCAAGGCTGGCGCCAAGAAGTAGTAAGCTGAAGCAGGCAAGACCGTGTTGTAATCGACCCCGCGCGCCGATCCGTCGGCCGCGGTTACGGTCCGAACAGAGATCCACACTATGAAGCTCACAAACAGCCCCAACACCCCTGTCGCCGTCCTCACCCTGATCGCGCTGGTGGCCATGATTGCCGCCTTTTTCGCGCCGATCTGGTGGGTTTCGCTGACTGCGCCCAACTACCCGCCGGATGCGTTCCCCGACGGCATCCGCATCCACTTCCATTTCGATGGCGTCCAAAACGGCTGCAAAGTGGCCGGCAAGGGCACCCGCATGGCCGGCGAGATCCTCCAGAAGGACCTCTCGCACGAGGACGAGCGCTGGAATCCGATCCTCGACGCCAAGAAAAACGTCGATAAGGGCGCCGTAGGCCTCGACTGCGTCCATGAGATGAACACCATCAACCACTACGTCGGCATGTTTCCCATCGCCACCGGCGCCCCGGTGGAAAAACCGCTGGCCAAGTTCTTCTTCGCCTTCTTCGCGGTCATGCTGCTCGCCTTCGCCGTAGCGCAACAGAAATTGCGTTTGCTGATTCTCGCGGCCGGCTTCGCCGCCGTGGCCGCCTGGATAATCGTCGACCAGTACGTGCTCGGCCATCTGGCCCGACATGTCGATGCCTACGTGCGCGAGTCCGGCACCTACTTCAAGGAACCGGACAAGATCAAGCTGTGGGGCGACAACGTCATGCTGATCACCCACATCGTCATCGCCGGCCTGATCGCTGTCATGGGCATTGTCGTGCTCGGCGTCTGGAAGTTCCGCCACTTCCAGCTGCTGCTGGCCGCTGTCCCAGCGCTGCTGCCGGTGTTCTTCGTCATCACCTACGCCGGCTGGCTGTGGTTCTTCGGCCACAACCTGCACCCCTGGGGTGCCTTCACCGTCAAGCCCTTCATGCCGACGGTGTTTGGCGAGGGCAAAGTGGCGCAGTTTTCCACTTTCTCTTATCCACACTGGGGCTATGCCCTGCTGATGGTGGTCTTCGTGGCGCTGGCGCTGGCCATATTGATGCGGCGCAAGCAAATCCGCGAAGGCACGGCAGAATAATTGGCCCCCCACGCTCGCAACCCCGGCTCGCTGCCCCCCACGGGGGGGCGCATGCCTCCTTGGGGCGGCCCGGCGGAGGCAGCATGAGCCTGCCACGCGCCCTGCTGCCGCTGCTGGCGCTGGGCATCTCGACGCTGCTGGTCGCGGCGGAGAGCGGCGGGGAGATTGGCTGGCGCGGGGTCACCGAACCGCAGACCGTGGTGCCGCAACCCGGCACGACAGCCGACATGGGCACCGCGCCGCGCGTCGACGTCGACCGGCCCAAACCTTTTTTCATGCTGCGCGATCGAGACAAACGCGTGCATGGCCTCAAGCCTTTTCAGCAATTGGTCGATGCCGCACCGGCCGGTTCGGTGCTGAAGCCGCCACCGGGCATCTATGCCGGCCCGGTGCTTGTCGATAAGCCGCTGACCATCGACGGCGGCGGCCGGGTCACCATCGATGCCGGCGACAAGGGCACGGTATTCGAGCTGCGGGCCGACGGCGCCGTGCTGCGCGGACTGCGCCTGACCGGTTCCGGCGAATCGCACGACACCGACGACAGTTGCCTCGACGTCCGGGGCCACAACAACCGCATCGAAAACCTGGTCATCGACAACTGCCTGTTCGGCATCGATCTCAAGCAATCCAGCGACAGCACGCTGCGCGGCAACAAAATCAGATCAAAACCGTTCGACCTCGGCATGCGTGGTGACGGCCTGCGCCTGTGGTACAGCCACCGCAACCTGATCGAGAATAACGAAGTAGTCGACACGCGCGACATGGTCGCGTGGTATTCGAACGACAACATCTTTCGCGGTAATGTCGGCAAACGCAGCCGTTATTCCATCCACTTCATGTTTGCCAACAACAACATTGTCGAGAACAATCTCTTTCACGACAATGCCGTCGGCGTTTACTTCATGTACATGGAGGGCGGCGCCGCCCGCAACAACGTTATTTCCAACGCGACTGGCGCGGCCGGCATGGCTTTCGGCTTCAAGGAGTCGAGCAACATCGAGGTATCCGGCAACGAGATCATCTACTGCGCCGTCGGCGTCGGCTCTGATCTCTCGCCCTTTCAGCCCGACACCACCATCCGCTTCAGCCGCAATCGCTTCGCCTACAACGGCATCGCCGTGCAGTTCACCAGCGAACTGGGCGGCAACGTGCTGACGGATAACGTCTTCGAGGGTAATCTGACCGACGTGTTTCAAGGCGGGCGTGGCAAAGGCGACAAGAACCGCTGGAGCGGCAACTACTACGATACCTATCAGGGCTTCGACCGCGACAACAACGGGGTCGGTGACACGCCGCACGAGAACTACGCCTACGCCGACCGCCTGTGGATGGAAATTCCCGCCGCGCGCTTTTTCAGGACATCGCCGGTACTCGAACTGCTCGATTTCCTGGAGCGCCTGGCACCCTTCTCCACGCCTGAAATGCAGATGCGCGACGCCAAACCGCGCTTCACCAAGCCGGAGATCGGACGCGCATGAGCGACGACAAACGGCTCCCCGCCGACGCAACCCCGGCAGCCCCGGCAACCAACGGCGCGACCAAGAAAGTCGGCGCTGGCGGAACGCCGCCGCTGTCCAAGGAACGCCGCCAGCAGGCGCGGCGCCGCGTGCTGCGCACCATCCTGCTGACGGGCGGAGTCATGGGGGCGGCGCTGTCCGGTTTTCTGCCGCTGATCTATACGCAGAAGCAGCGGCTGCGGCCGCCCGGCGCGCTTGACGAGAAGGATTTTCTGTCGAGCTGCATCAAATGCGGCCAGTGCGTGCAGGTCTGCCCGGTATCGGCCATCAAGCTGGCCGACCTGGTGGATGGTATTGGCGTTGGTGCGCCCTACATCGACGCCCGTGCGCAAGCCTGCGATTTCTCCTGCGATGCCGTGCAATGCATCCTGGCCTGTCCGACCGGATCGCTGACTTACGAAAAACCGGACTTTCTGTCGGTACGCGCCGGCGCCGCGATGGCCACCAAACCGATTCTGCTGGCCAAGGAACAGGATGCCGAACCGACGCTCAACCTCGCCGAACGCATCGGCGTGGCGCGCCTGACGCGGCCTGAAATTTGTCTCGCTATCCAGGGCAAGGGGTTCAAGGGCCAGGCGCGTGGTTCCGCTTTCAAGGGTCGGCTGCGCTACATGGATGTGGACCGCTGGAAGCCGATCAAGGTTGCCGATCATCCCTACGATGTCGCCGAATGCGACCTCTGCGTGCGCGAGTGTCCGGTCAAGGGCGCCATCTCCATCGAGACCGTCTTCGCCTCGGATGGTACCCAACGCAAGTCCCCGGTGGTGCATGAGCCCTGTGTCGGCTGTGGTGTCTGCGAGATGATCTGCCCGGTCGAGCCGGCCGCCATCGAAATCGTGCCCGGCGAAGTATGGAGAACGGCGGCTTCAGAGAAGGCTAGCGTCGGAGCAAATAAATCATGAGCGACGTACTCAAGCGCCGCTTCCGCGAGCAGATCATGGTGATGTTCGGCCGCGAACCGAAGAAGCCCGTGCAGATCGCCGAGCGGGCGGTGCGGGCGCATCAGCTCAAGCGCATGACCAACAAGGCCGACCTGCAGGCGACCAAGGCGCACATGCGAGCCCATGAGGTGAAATCGACCAAGTGGCGCAACCGCCGCTGGGCGACGCTGCTCATCTCCAATCTGCTGTTCACCGTTTCTTTCTACTTCGACATCCAGTTGCTCGAAGGCGCGCTGACCGCTTCGCGGTTTATCGGCTTTCACCTGATCGACCTCAACTCGGCGCTGCAGGTGATGCTGGCGCACAAACACATCATCACCAACCTGCTGATCGGCACCGGCACGGTGCTGGTGCTGTGGATACTGCTCGGCGGACGCAGTTTCTGTTCATGGGTCTGCCCCTATCATTTGCTGGCGGAATGGGCCGAGAAGCTCCATCTCTACCTGGTGAAGAAAAAGCTGGTCACCGATCAGACCATCGACCGGCGCTTGCGCAGCGTGTTCTGGATCATCTTTGCCGTGCTCGCCGCGGCAACCGGTTACACGGTGTTCGAAGCGATTTCACCCACCGGCATCCTCTCGCGCGCCCTGATCTACGGCCCCGGCCTGGCGCTGCTGTGGGTGCTGGCGCTGCTGGTGTTCGAGGTGTTTTTCTCGAAGCGCGCCTGGTGCCGCTACGCCTGCCCGATCGGCCTGACCTACGGGGTGGTCGGCATCATTTCGCCGCTGCGCATCAAGTACAAGCTTGACGGCTGTTTCCACGAAGGCGACTGCCGCAAGGTCTGCCTGGTGCCGCACGTGCTCGACGTCGTCATCAAGGGGCGCGCCGTCGATATCGAGGTGCCGATCGGTCCCGACTGCACGCGCTGCGGACTGTGTGTCGACACCTGCCCGACGGGCTCGCTGACCTTTGAGGTCAAGGGCTTATCTAAACTGCTTTGAATCAAATGCGGATGGGGCGGATGCCCGTAAAATCTGCCTCATCATGATCAAGTTCCAGAACGTCACCAAGACCTTCCGCCGCACCCGTGTCCTAGATGGCATCGATCTCGAGATCGGCCTAGGGGAGCGCGTTGCGCTGATCGGCTCCAACGGGGCCGGCAAGACCACGCTGATCCGCTGTCTGCTCGGCGAATACAACCACGCCGGTCTGGTCACCATCGAGGGCCGCTCGCCACGCGCCGAGCGTGCGGCCGTGCTCGGCATGATCGGTTTTGTACCGCAACTGCCGCCACCGCTGAAAATGCCGGTGGGCCAGCTGATCGACTTTGCCGCCTCGCTGTGCAACAGCGATCCCCAGCGCATTTTCGATCTGGCCCGGCGCCTCGGCCTCGATGTCGATGGCGTGGTCTCGCGCCAGTTCGTCAAGCTCTCCGGCGGCATGAAACAGAAACTGCTGATCGCCATCGCGCTCGGCCGCGACGCAAAAGTGCTGGTGCTCGACGAGCCCGCCGCCAACCTCGACCCGGAGGCGCGCAAGATTTTCTTCGAGCTGCTCGCCGAGCGTGCGGCAACCGCGACCATGCTGATTTCCAGCCACCGCATCGACGAGGTATCGTCCCTGGTCAATCGCGTGATCGAACTTGACATGGGCAAGGTGGTGCTCGACGACCGCGTCGCCGACGATGTGTCGCTCTCCGGCCGACTCGACTGCCGCATTGCCGTCAAGCGCCCCGAACCCGCATTCGCCAAGGCCATGGCCGACTGGAATTTTACCGATCGCGGTGACGGAATCGAATGGACGGGGGAAGTGGCGGGGCCGGATCGCCTGCGCTTCATGGGCATGACCTCGCGCTACGTCGCACTGATCAGCGCTATCTCGCTGAAGGAAGTCGACGCAAAAGTCGGCGCTGGCGATACGGCGTCAGCCGCTGCCGCCGCGTTGCCGGGGACGGCGGCATGATGGATCGGCGCCGTTTTCTGGTGGCGACCGGACTTGCAGTGACCCCTTTGGCAGCACTGCTGTCCGCTTGCGGCAGCAAGGGGAATTGGCCAGAGGGCATGGCCGAGATCAAATGGGACCGCGACACCTGCGTCCGCTGCAACATGGTGATTTCCGACCGCCGTTTCGCTGCCGAGATGCGCGGCGGGCCGAAGAACACCGTGTTCAAGTTCGACGACATTGGCTGCGCAGTATTCTGGATGCGCGACAAGCTGGCGAACTACCCGTGGATGAGCGAAGCGGATACGCGACTGTGGGTGGCCGATGCCACCAGCAGCGGCAACGAGGTGCGCTGGCTCGATGCGAAGCAAGCGCAATATTTCAGCAAGACCTCGCCGATGGGTTACAACCAGGCGGCGCTGGCACTGCCGCAGGCGGGATCGGCCGGGTTCGCCGAGATGAGCCAACACGTGCTCGCCAAAGGCAAATGAGGGCAAGCAAGCAATGAAACAACTCTGGCTCACCGCCAAACTGGATATCGTCGAATCACTGCGCGCGCGCTGGTTCCAGATCTATACGCTGGTATTTGGCGGCATCGTCGCCTTGCTGTTTCTGTTCGGCCTGACCGAATCGCGCGTGCTCGGCTTCATCGGCCTGTCGCGCCTCCTGGTCACCTACATCCAGCTCACCATGGCGATCCTGCCGATCTTCGTGCTGATCACCACCGTGCGCTCGGTCGCCGGTGACCGCGAGGCCGGCGTCTTCGAATACCTGCTCTCTCTGCCGGTTTCGCTCTCGGCCTGGTTCTGGGGCAAGATCCTCGGTCGCTACGTGGTCATCTTCACCCCGGTCTTCGCCGCCATGCTCGGCGCCGTGCTGTGGGCGCTGGTGGTCGGTATCGAGGTGCCGTGGGGCATGTTTGGTTACTACACGGCGCTGTTGGCCGTCATGGCCGCCTGCTTCCTCGGGCTTGGCATGCTGATCTCGGCGGTGGCGCGTGGTACCGACGTCGCCCAGGGCGCGGCCTTCTTTGTCTGGCTGACGTTGCTGCTGTTCCTCGACCTGATCCTGCTCGGTGTGATGATCCAGGGCAAGGTGGCACCCGAGTTGGCGGTCACCATCGCCCTCGCCAATCCGCTGCAGGTCTTCCGCACTGCGGCATTGGCCTTGTTCGATCCACAATTGATCGTGCTCGGCCCGTCCGCCTACGTAATTCTCGATCTCTTCGGCATCACCGGCTTCAAGATCTTTGCGCTCGTCTATCCTGCCGTGCTCGGCCTCGCGGCGGCGACGCTCGGCTACCATCTGTTTCGCCGCGGCGATCTGCCGTGAGGTATTGGGCTGCCCTATTGTTGGTTTGGCTGGCTGGCACCAGCCTGTCCGCCGGCGCAGCAGGGAATCTGTCGAGCGCGCCCTTGTTCGCCGCGACGCTGTTCGATCTCGACAACAAACCAGTGGCTTTTGCCGCCTATAAAGGCCGGCCCCTGATTGTGAACTTCTGGGCGCGCTGGTGCCCGCCTTGCCGCGTCGAAATCCCGGATCTGGTGGACATCCAGACACGCTACAAGGCACGGGGCATTGAGGTCATCGGCCTGAACATCGAAACCGATCCGCTGCCGGTACGCGATTTCGCGAAGGCCTACGATATCAATTACCCGGTGCTGCTGACCAAAGACAAGGGCATCGCCCTGTTGCAGGCGCTGGGCAACAGCAAGGCCGGCCTGCCTTACACCGTCGTCATCAACCGGCAGGGTGAAATCGTCGCCAGCAAGCTGGGGGCGATGACCCGCGCCGAACTGGAAGCTGCCAGCGCGGCCGCGCTCAAATAGGCGGCTGCTCTCAAATAAACGGCCGCGCTCAAATATCAACGCGTCAAACAAGGAAGCACCTATGCCAAAACCGCTGGAACCGACCCTGGAGGCCCTTTCCAATCCGTTTTTGCGCTACTTTGCCGCTACGCGCCCCGCCTTCCTCTCGGTGACCTTTGTCGGCTGCCTGCTCGGCCTGGCGACGGCTAATTTTTCCGGTATTCAAGTCGGGCCGGCGCTGGCCACGGTGACACTGTTCTTTGCCCTGATGGCACATGCTGGCGCCAATGTCATCAATGACTACTACGACGCGCTGTCGGGTTGCGACGCGGCCAACACGGAACGCCAGTTCCCGTTTACCGGCGGCAGCCGCTTCATCCAGAACGGCGTCCTGTCGCTGCGCGCCACGGCCATCTTCGGCTATGCCCTGCTGGCTGCGGTGATTCCCGCCGGCCTGTGGCTGACGGCCGTCAGTGCGCCGGGACTCATCCTGATCGGTCTGGCCGGCCTTATCGTGGGCTGGGCCTATTCGGCGCCGCCGCTGAAGCTGCAAAGTCGGGGCCTGGGCGAATTCGCCATCACTGCCGGCTGGCTGCTGGTCGTCGTCGGCAGCGACTTCGTGCAGCGCCACGGCTTCTCCCATGTACCCGTCGTTGCCGGTCTGGGTTTTGCCCTGTTGGTGGCGAACGTGCTTTACATCAACCAGTTTCCGGACGTGAAGGCGGATGCCGGTGCGGGCAAGCGCACCCTGGTGGTGAAACTGGGCGTGGCACGGGCACGCTGGGGCTATGTGGCAATTGCCGCGCTAGCCTACGGCTGGCCGATGCTGATGGTGCTGCTGGGCGAACTTCCTGAGACGGCCTTGATCGCATTGCTGCCGGCGCTCGCCAGCCTGATGGCGGCGCGCCAGCTCTGGTCCGGCGCAGGGCAGCCCGCCACACTGATCCCGGCGCTCAAGCTGACCATTCTCGCTGCAAGCGCACACGGTCTGCTGCTGGCCATCATCCTGTGCCTGCCGTGGGGGCATCCAGTTTGAGCGCGCAGGACTGAAGTACGGCGTAGCAATGCAGAGAAAGCTCGCCCTCGACGAAAGTTTCGGCAACCAGTCGGTAACCGCAGCAGAACGGCGTAAACGCATCAGCCTGGTGTTCAGTGCCGTAGCACCCCGCTACGACCTGATGAATGATTTGATGAGCTGTGGCATCCACCGCTTGTGGAAGCGCAAGCTGGCCGCGCGGGTAAAGCACGTGGGAGGTATTGCTGTCGATCTCGCCGGTGGCACCGGCGACGTGGCGCGCCTGCTTGCCGACGGGCAACGCCGGGTAGTGGTCTGCGACCCCAGCCTGCCGATGATGGTGGCGGGGCGCAAGCACGGGGACGCCGGCGTGGCATGGCTGGCCGGTGAGGCGGAAAAATTGCCGTTCGCCGATGCCAGCGTGGATCTGCTGACGATTGCTTTCGGTTTGCGCAACACCACCAGTCTGCAACTGGCGCTGATCGAAATATTGCGTGTGCTGAAGCCCGGTGGCAGCTTTGTCTGCCTCGAATTCTCACGGCCCGCTGCCTGGCTAGCGCCGCTCTACGACCAGTATTCCTTCCGGGTCATTCCGCGTCTGGGCGCATGGGTGGCGCAGGAACCGCAGGCATATCAGTACCTGGTCGAATCGATACGGCGCTTTCCGAACCAACAGGATTTTGCCGACCTGATGCAGCAGGCGGGCTTTGGCACAGTGCATTGGGAGAATGTGTCCTTTGGTGTTGCCTGCCTGCATTTCGGGCTTAAGCCCGCCATTCACACCCGGCAGGAAGACTCACTCCCCCCGGCCCCTTCTCTGGGAGAGGGGGCGACTAATTTGTCCGCCTTTGGCGGGAATTCACCCACCGCATGAAACCCGAGTTGCCAACAGCTGTAGCCGCTGCGCCGCCAACCGGCTGGCGCGTCTGGTGGACGGCGATGCGCCCGCGTACCCTGAGTATTGCCGCCACGCCGGTGCTGGTTGGCACCGCGCTGGCCTTGGCCGAGGGCGCTACGCCGGCCTGGCTGGCGATGCTGGCCGCGCTGGCTTGCGCTCTGTTGATCCAGGTCGGCACCAATCTGCATAACGATGCTGCAGATTTCGAACGTGGCACCGATCGGCTTGACCGCATCGGGCCCTTGCGCGTTACTGCGGCGGGTTGGGTGAGCGCGGCAGCGGTGCGCCGCGCCGCTGCCATCAGCTTCGCACTGGCGCTACTGTTGGGCGCCTATCTGGTCGCTGTCGGCGGCTGGCCGATCCTGATCGCCGGTAGCGCATCGCTGCTGGCGGGATGGTCTTATTCAGGCGGGCGTCAGCCGATTTCCCATACGCCATTGGGCGAACTGTTTGTCCTGATATTTTTCGGGCTGGTCGCGGTTGCCGGCAGCCACTGGTTGCAGCTGGGCGCATGGTCGCCGCATGCGTGGCTGGCCGGGATGGTGGTTGGCATGCCGGCTGCGGCGGTGCTGCTGGTCAATAACTATCGCGACCTGAAGGATGACCTGCGCAGTGGCCGGCGCACCTTGATGGCGCTGGTCGGGCCGGGCAATGCGCGTCTGGTTTACGCCGCGCTGATGTTGGTGCCGTTTGCCATCCTGCTGCTGTTTGCCCTGCATGGAATGAAGGGCGCCCTGCTGGGCTTGCTGGCCTTGCCTTTCAGCTTGTTCCTCATTCGCCGGCTGTATCTCACGCCGACCGGGCCGCAACTGAATGTGCTGCTGGCGGGAACGGCGCAGGCCGGATTCGCCCTCGGTGTGCTGCTATCGATCGGACTGCTGTCATGAACCTGCCGGTGATCGAACTATTGCTGCCGCTGGCTCTGGCATTCATCATGTTCTCCCTTGGCCTGACGCTGGTGGTGAACGATTTCCGACGTGTCTTAGCCCGGCCGAAAGCCATGTTGATTGGCCTCGTCGGGCAGATGCTGCTGGTCCCGGCATTGGCCTATGTGGTTGTTTTGGTCTGGGGTCTGGCGCCCGAAATGGCGGTCGGCATGATGATTCTCGCCGCCTGTCCGGGTGGCGTCAGTTCAGGCCTGCTGACCTATCTGGCACGCGGCGATACCGCCCTGTCGATTTCCTTGACGGCGGTCACCAGCATTGCCGCCGTCATCACGGTGCCGTTCATTGTTGATTTTGCCTTGCAGCAATTCATGCATACTGGGATGAGCGGAGACTTCCCGCTGTTGAAGATGGTGCGTGGCGTGTTCCTGCTGACCACCGTACCCGTGGTTCTGGGGATGAGCGTAAAGGCCTGGCGTCCGGCACTCGCCGCGCGTTTCGAACGTGCGGCGGGACGTCTGGCGACGATTCTGTTCGTGCTGATCGTGCTCGCCACTTTCTTCAGCCAGCGCCAGGTGTTGATCGACAATCTGGGCAGCATCGGCCCGGCCGCCATGCTGCTCAACCTGCTGGTCATTGCCGCGGGTTTTGCCATGGCGGTTGCGGCCGGTTTGCGGCAGCGCGATCAAATTGCCATTGCCACCGAATGCGGATTGCAGAACGCCGCTCTCGGCATTTTCATTGCCAGCAGCGTCTTGCAGTCCCCCGCCATGACTGTGCCCAGTGTGGTCTATGCGCTGTTGATGAACGTCGGTGCGCTCGGCATCGTGATTTTGATGCGCGGCATTGCTTCTAACGCCAACAGTAAGTGCGTCAACCCCGCCAGTCGATGAAACTACCCGGTTATTTGCTGGCAGTGTGCGTCCTGCCGGCGCTGGCGGCGGCGCCCGTGCCTCTGCAGCCCCTGATCGACGCAACCCCGGCGGGCGGCACATTGCGCCTGGCGCCGGGTGCCTACGCCGGTCCGGCAGCGATCCATAAACCAATGACCCTGGATGGCGGGCGTCGGGCCGTCATCATTGGCGATGGCAAAAGCACGGTGTTGTCCGTCGCCACGAATGGCGCGACCCTGCGCGGCCTGCGCCTGACCGGCAGCGGGGACTCACATGACCGGGTCGACGCCGGCATTCTGCTGGAAGGCGACAATCACCGTGTCGAGGACAACGAAATTGACGATGTCCTGTTCGGCATCCATCTCAAGCAGGTCAATCACTCGCGGGTTGCCGCCAACCGGATTACCGGCAAGCCGCTTGATCTGGCCATGCGCGGTGATGCCATTCGCGTTTGGTACAGCCGCCACAATCTCATTGAAGGCAATCACTTCACCCGCGCGCGCGACCTGACCTTTGCCAACTCGGCGGACAACCGGATTGTCGGCAATCGTTTTACGGATGGGCGCTACGGCATGCAAATCATTTTTTCGCCACGCCTGCTGGTCGAAAACAACCGGCTGGCGCATACCGGCACCGGCATCGTCGTGCTCTATTCGCCCGGCCTGATCCTGCGCGGCAACCATGTGGCCCACGCCCTCGGCGGCGGTGGCGGGGGCATTGTGTTCAAGGAGAGCGACGACGCCCTGGTCGAGAACAACACAGTGCTGCACTGCACGGTGGGGCTCAAGGTCGATGCGCCGCCGCAGTCCGCCGGCGCGCTGACGGTCAGGAACAACCGCTTTGCACACAACATCATCGGCCTGTTCTTTTACGGCGAAGCGGGCGGCCATCGCTTCTTCGACAACCGGTTCGAGAACAACCTGAGCACGGTGGCGATCAGCGCACCGGGCGCCGGCAGTGCCAATGTCTGGCGCGGCAATTACTGGGATGACTATCAGGGCTTTGATCGCAATGGCGACGGCATTGGCGACACGCCGCACGAGATATATCTGTTTGCCGACCGCATCTGGATGGAAACACCGATGGCGACCTTCTTTCGCAACTCGCCGGTACTGGAATTGCTGGATTTCCTGGAGCGGCTGGCGCCTTTTTCGGCACCCCACCGGGTCCTGATCGATCCGGTGCCGGATTTGCGCAGCCACTTTCCGCCCCCCCGCCACAAGGAGACCAAGGACCGATGAAACGCACCACATTCCGCGCAGGATTTGCACCGTTGCGCCTGCTCGGCGTTGCCGCAAGCGCCCTGCTGCTCGGCACTGCCACCACGAACGGCGCCGAACTCCCCGGCCAGCAAGACAGCGGCAAGGAAATCAACGGCCCGTGCGCCGCCTGTCACGGCGACCAGGGGCAAGGGGGGAAGCGTGGCGAGTATCCCCGACTGGCCGGGCAGCGCGCGGCTTATCTCGAAGATTCACTGAAAAAATTTCGCACCCGTGAGCGCCTCAACCTGCCCATGCTGCCCTACACACAGGAACGTGAACTGTCGGACACGGATATCAAGCTGGTTTCGGCCTATCTGGCGGGCATCACCCTGCAAACCACGTTTCCCGACTTCAAGGATACCGACGATGCGCTGACGCGTCTGGAAGCGATGGAAAAGGTCATGATCATCCCGAAGCTGGAGGGCGACCTGGACAACGGCAAGACGATCTACGAGAAAGAGTGCGCCGATTGTCATGGCAAAACCGGCAAGGGCACCTGGCGTTATCCAATGCTGGTCGGGCAATACACAAATTACCTGCAACGGCAGATGGATGCCTATCTCAGGGGCGAACGGGCCCACGACATGGACGCCGACGAGGCAGATGAAGTAGAAAAACTCAAGGCCAAACCCATAGAGGTCGGTGTACTCGGCCGGCTGACGAAAAAAGACATCGACGACATCCTTGCCTACATTACCCGACTGCAGGACTAACTTTCATGATGCGGGGGCGTAGCCCCCGCATCATGAAAGACCCCCGCCCCCCTTCGCCCCCCTCGCGGGGTGTTCTAGACGGCTCGCTGCGCTCGGCTATCACGGGGCGCGGTGATTCGGGGTCGGAGCGGATTGCGGCTTTCGCCGCGTGCCGCGTTTGCTTGGGGCGGCCCGGCGCAAACGCTGCGTTTTCACGCTAAGATGAAATCAATGCTGGCGCATCGACAGGGCCGCGCCGAGCCAGCCCAACAGCGCGGCGCCGCCCAGCAGCACGGCGCTTTCCGCTGCCGTCGGCAGCGTCAGCATGAGATCCAGCCCGTACAGGCGGGCGATTTCGGCCACCGGCAAGCGCAGCCAGAGCGTGGCGGCGCTGACGATCAGCCAGGCCATGGCCCCGCCCAGCAGGCCCAGCATTCCGCCGTACCAGAGGAAGGGGCGGCGAATGAAGGCGTCGGTGGCGCCCAGCAGGCGACTGACCTCCACCTCGCTCTGGCGCGACAGTACCTGCAGGCGGATGGTGTTGAAGGTAATGGTGACGAGACCGATGCCAAGCAGCGTGGCGAGCAACAGTACGCCGGTATTCGCCAGTCTGACCAGTGCATGCAGCCGGCGTGCCCAGTCGGCATCGATCTGCACATGTTCAACATCGCGCCATTGGCGCACGATGGTGGCCAGACGTTCGATGGCGGCAGGACTGTCGTCGGCAGGCGTGACAACAATCGCATCGGGGAAGGGGTTTTTCGGCAGCGCCGCTATCGCATCGGCCAGTCCCTCGGTTGCCTTCATGCGCGTGAGCGTGTCCTCGCGGGCGAGCATTTGCGTTTTGGCGACCCCCGACAAACCCTGCAAGCGCAGCTCTACCCCCTGCGACAGCTTGCGCTCGGCGTCGACCGCAAGAAAGACGGTCACTTGGGGGGTTGGCGAGGCGCTCCGGGTCAGGGCGCTCAGATGCGTCAGCAACAAGTGGCCGCCGGCTGGCAATGCCAGGGCGACCCCGATCCCCAGCAGTGCCAGCAGGGTATTCAGGGGGGCCGCTGCCAGACGTGCCAAAGCGCGGCGACAGGCGTTCCAGTGGGCGAAAAGCCAGTTCATAGCGGAACCGCAGGGCAGGCGCTCACACCAGCCTCCCATGATCGAGATGAATGCGCCGCGCACCGGGAAACAGGCTGTCGTCATAGGTGGCGACTAGCACGGTAACACCGACGCGATGGAACTCAAGAAAGATGCTGGCCACATCCCGTGCTGTGTCGGGGTCGAGATAGGCGGTGGGCTCGTCGGCCAGCAACAGGCTGGGGCGATGCACCACGGCACGGGCAATCGCCAGCCGCTGCTGCTCGCCACCCGAGAGGGCAATCGGCAAGGCGCGGGCGCGTTTCAGCAGGCCTACCTTGTCGAGCGCGGCTTCGGCACGGCGCTGCGCGTCCTTGCGCGAAAAGCCGGTAATTTCAAGGGGCAGCAGCACATTCGCCAAGGCGGTGCGATCGAACAGCAATTTCTGGTCCTGAAACACCAGCCCGATATTCCGCCGCAAAAAGGGTAATGCCTTGCGACCGAGCGCCCCAACGTTCTGACCGCTCACCAGTACCGCACCGCTGGTGGGGCGTTCAATGGCGGGAATCAGCTTGAGCAGTGTCGACTTTCCGGCGCCTGAGTGGCCGACTATGGTGACCAGTTCCCCGGCGGCAATCTCGGCGCTGACGTCAATCAGTGCCGAGATGTCGGGCGGGTAGCGTTTGGCAATCGAGTCGAAGCGGATCATTGGCGTCATCTTGGGCGGCGCCAGTGTAGCTCAGGACGAAAAAGTCGGCGCTGGCGATACGGCACTACCGCATTACCGCGGGGAAAACGCTTGCCGGGCAAGCCCCATCCCGACCCGGGATGGGGTGTTTGCCTGAGATGGGGCTTCAGGCCTGGAACTGTGCCGCCAGCGACTTCAGTTTGGTGGCCAGAGCGCCAATCTGCTGCGCTTCGTCGGCGGATCGCTGCGCGGTACGGGTACCCGCTTCGGCACCCTGGGAAATGCGTTCCATATTGCCGGCGATGTCGCGGGTGGCGGCGCTGCTTTCCGCCAGCGCATCGCTGATCATCTGCACGGAGTGGCTGGCCTGGGTGACCGAGGTCTCGACCGAGGCGGCCACCTCGCCCGCCGCGCGGGCGCTCTTGGCACCTTCGCCGACGCCCTGGCTGCTGGCCGCCACCTCTTTGGCAACGGCGCGGCTGACAGACTGGATGCGCTGGATCATGGCGGCGATTTCCTGGGTCGAATTGCCGGTGCGCTCGGCCAGTTTGCGCACCTCGTCGGCAACCACGGCAAAGCCGCGCCCCTGCTCGCCGGCGCGCGCGGCCTCGATGGCGGCGTTCAGGGCGAGCAGATTGGTCTGGTCGGCAATTTCCTTGATCACCAGCACCACGCGGCTGATTTCCTCCGACATGGTGGCCAGTTCGGCGATGCGCTGTTCGGAGCCAGCCACGACCTGTGCGGCGGAGGCGATGTGGTCGGCGGCCTTGCGGCTGATGGTGGCGCTTTCGCGGGTGGCTTGGGTGGAGGCATTGGTGGCCGCCATGGCGTCGTGGGCATTGCTGCTCATCTCGTCGGAGGCGGTGGACAACTCTTCCACGGCAGCCGCAACGCTCGAAATGCTGGCTGACTGCGCCTGGGTTGCCTGCACGGTTTCCGCGCTGACCGCTGCCAGCTTCAGACTTGACTGGCCCAAAGTACGGGCACTCTGGTGGACCATGCTGATGGCTTCGTGCAAGCGATTTCTCAGTATTGCTACACGCGTCAGGATCGCGCCGAATTCATCTTTGCCGCCAGCGCGAATGACTTGCGACAGATTACCGCCGGCAACTGCCGCGGCAAGCGATTCGGCTTTCCGGGCTTCGCGGGAAATGCGGGACAGTAACGCAGCAGCCAGCAGAATGCCGAGCAGTACCGCGCCGGCAGCCAGCGCCATGTCTTGTTTGCGTGCTGCTGCCGATTCCGCGTTGAGTTGGGCCAGCCGTTTGGGGGCTAGTTCGTCCAGACGCTTGACTTCGCCCAGCATGGCGTCGCGCATTTCGCGCCACTTCGGCGTTTCCTGTTTGTTGAGTGATTCTTTGGCTGCATCAGGCTGCCCAGCCTTGACCAGGCTGAAGATGTGCTCGTGCATGGTTTTCAGTTCGGCGCGCAGCACCTTGATCTTTTCGGGCAGGCCGGACTTGAGAACTTTCGCATCGCGCTGCTGCGCTTCCTCAACCGCCTTGTCGAAGGCCGCCGCGGCGTTGTCGTAGTTCTCGTAGGCGCGCTTGTTCTCGGGGTTGAGAATGATGTTGCGCAAGGCCTGGCCCATTTGCAGACCCTGTGCGTAAACGGCATAAAAGTCGCTGCGCCGTGCCGCATCGTTTTCGATGTAATCGCGATATTCCGTTTCGACCACGCTGGCCGAATACAGGCTGTTGGCGAGCACGCCGACCAGCAGCGCCATCACCAGTGCCATCACTGCCATGAGGCGGCGCCCGATGCGCATGTTGTCGAGCCAGCCCAGAGCACCCTGCACCAAACCGCCCAAACCGCGTTTAACTTCCTCGCCTTCGTGCAGGCGGATCGACGGGTCCTGGCGCATGCGCTGATAGAGTGCCTCCGCCCCATTCACCTCTTCCCGCGTGGGCTTGACGCGCACCGACATGAAGCCGCCGTCGTTCTTGGGGGTTGTCGAGGCGCGCACCCAGTAATGGTCGCCGTTCTTGCAGCGGTTCTTGACGATGCCCGTCCAAGGGCGACCGTTTTGCACTGTCTCCCACAGGTCGCGGAAGGCTTCGGCCGGCATGTCGGGATGGCGTACCAGGTTTTGCGGCTGGCCGATCAGTTCTTCGCTTGTGTAACCACTCACCTCAACGAAATCGTCATTGACGAAGGTAATCAGCCCCTTGGCGTCGGTGTGGGAGATGATGGCGATATCGGCAGCAAAGTTGTGCTCTGAGTTGGTGACGGGTTGATTGTTGCGCATGTCGATTTCCCTGGCTGATAATTATCTTTAGTATTATCAGCCAAGAATAGTAATTAACCAATAATACATGGCGTCGCGAAGCATCATCTGTTGCGGCGGCGCAAAAATATGGTGCCGCCAGAGGCCTGACGGATCCGACGCTTACACGCGCAGCAAGGCAATTTTCAGCGGCGGCTGGTCGTCATGGCTGGGGAAGTCGGCTTCCGGTGTGATCCATTCGACTGCGCGGATCGGCCGGTCGATCTTTCTGGCGCTGCGTTCCAGTTGATCGAGCCAGACTTCGCGCGCTACCTGGGCGACGTTGTTGCAACAGATCAGCGTGCCGCCGGGGGCCGTGCACAGCAGTGCCGGCTTGAACAGGGCCGGGTAGTCGTTGATCAGATCGACCACGCCGAAGGGGCTCCTGGCATAGCGCGGCGGGTCGAGGAACACCAGATCGAAAGTGCGCGCCTCCAGTGGCGGGAAGGCGGGCATGCGTTTGCCGCGCACCATCTTGGCTTGGCCCAGGCCGGCCAACTGGCGCAGGGCCGCAAACACATCGCTCTGCACAAAGCGGGGGCGGACCGCCAGCTCATTCAGCCGGGCGTTTTCCCTGCCCACGGCCAGGCTCGAAGCGGCGAAATCCACATTGACGACATGGCGTGCACCGGCGTGTGCGGCGGCAATGCCAACGCCGCAGGTGTAGGCGAACAGGTTGAGCAGCGACTTGCCCGGCGCTTCCTGCATGACTCGCCGCCGCCCCGCCCGTAGGTCGAGAAACAGCCAGGGGTCTTGACCATCGTGGCGACCCTGAATCCGGTAATTCACCCCCAGTTCCCGCACCGTGCGCGGCGCCACGGCCTGCGCCAGCTGTTCTGGCGGCAACGGATTGCCGATGCGCGAGTGGGCGGCACTGCGGTCGTTGTAGAGCGGGATTAATTCTGGCCAGGTCCGGGCATAAAAGTCCTCCAGCGCGGCCAGTTGTGCGGGCGGCAGGGGGCTGTGAAAGGTCTGGATCAGCAATAGCTCGCCATAGCGGTCCACCGTCAGGCCGGGCTGGCCTTCGACGCTGCCATGAAACAGGCGGTAGGCGTCGGTCTCTTCGGTGTGCAGCTGCCGCAACAGTGCGGCGCGGGAATCGAGCGCGGCGGCGAGTGACTGGATGAGGTTGGCGGACATGGCGCGGCACGTTACCATGGTTGCCAAACTTTCCCGGACTTCCCGCCATGACCGACACCAGTTTTACGCTGACCAGCGAATTCATCGAACTCAATGCTCTGCTCAAGGTGCTGGGGCTGGCCAGTTCCGGCGGCGCGGCCAAGGTAATGATCGGCGCGGGGCTGGTGCAGGTAGACGATCAGGTGGAAACCCGCATTCGGCGCAAGCTGCGCGGCGGCGAGGTGGTGCGGGTTGGCGATGAACGAGTCAGGCTGGTGCGCGGTGGTGCTGCGTGATGTCTAGTGCAACGGCCTCGGCCGCCTCGATGCCATCGACGCCCGCCGACAGGATACCGCCGGCGTAACCTGCGCCCTCGCCGGCCGGGTAGAGGCCCTTCACGTTCACGCTCTGGCCGTCCGCGCCGCGTGTGATGCGCAGCGGTGAGGAGGTGCGGGTTTCCACCCCGGTGAGCAGCGCATCGGCCATGGCAAAGCCGCGAATCTGTTTGTCGAAGGCCGGCAGTGCCTCACGGATGGCGGCGATGGCATAGTCGGGCAGCGCGGTCGACAGGTCAGTGGGCCTGACGCCAGGCTGATACGAGGGGATGACTTCTCCGACTGCGGTGCTGGGCTGACCGGCGAGAAAGTCGCCGACCCGTTGCACCGGGGCGTCGTAATTGCCGCCGCCGAGTTCGAAGGCGCGCGTCTCCCACTGGCGCTGGAAGGCGATGCCGGCCAGCGGAAAGTCGGGATCGCCCGGCTTGCCGGGAAAATCGGCGGTTGTGACGCCGACGACGATGCCGGCGTTGGCGTTCCGTTCATTGCGCGAATACTGGCTCATGCCATTGGTGACGACGCAGCCGGGTTCCGAGGTAGCGGCGACCACCGTGCCGCCGGGGCACATACAGAAGCTGTAGGCCGAGCGGCCGTTCTGGGCGTGGTGCACCAGCTTGTAGTCGGCGGCGCCGAGCAGGGCATTGCCGGCGTTTCTGCCGAAGCGGGCGCGGTCGATCAGGGATTGCGGATGTTCGATGCGGAAGCCGACCGAGAACGGCTTGGCTTCCATGAAGACGCCGCGGGCGTGGAGCATGGCGAAGGTGTCGCGCGCGCTGTGGCCGAGGGCGAGAATGACCTGGTCGGCGCGGATATCCGTGCCGTCGGCGAGCACCACGCCGCGCACGTGGCCCGCCTCGATGCGCAGATCGGCGACGCGCGCCTGAAAGCGGATTTCGCCGCCGAGCGCCTCGATCTCGGCGCGCATCTTCTCGACCATCGCTACGAGCCGAAATGTGCCGATGTGCGGCTTGCTGACGTAAAGGATCTCTTCCGGCGCCCCCGCCTTGACGAACTCGGTGAGCACCTTGCGGGCGAGGTGGCGCGGGTCCTTGATCTGGCTGTACAGCTTGCCGTCCGAGAAGGTGCCGGCGCCGCCTTCGCCGAACTGCACGTTCGAATCGGGATGCAGGGTGTGCTTGCGCCACAGGTCCCAAGTGTCCTTCGTGCGCTCGCGCACCTGCTTGCCGCGCTCCAGCACCAGTGGCTTGAAACCCATCTGCGCAAGGATCAGTGCGGCGAAGATGCCCGCCGGGCCGAAGCCGACCACGACCGGGCGCAGCAACTGCCCGGCCGGGGCCTGCGCCACGGGCCGGTACGTCATGTCCGGCGTCGGCTTGACATGCATGTCCCCTGCACAGCGTGCCAGCACGGCGGCCTCGTCGGCGAGCTCCAGATCCAGGCTATAGACGAACTGCAGGGCGTCCTTTTTGCGTGCGTCCTGGCTGCGCTTGTGGATATGCAGCTTGAGCAAGTCGGCCGGTACCAGCTGCAGCCGCTGCAACACGGCCGCAGTCAGTTGTTCGGGCGTATGTTCGAGCGGCAGGCGCAGCTCGGTAAGGCGGATCATTTCAGGATTGCTGCATTATTGACCGAACAGCGCCTCGGCGAATTCGCGCGCCCGGAACGGCTGCAGATCGTCGATGCCCTCGCCGACGCCGATGAAGCGCACCGGTTTCGGACACTGGCGCGCGATGGCGGCGAGCACGCCGCCCTTGGCGGTGCCGTCGAGCTTGGTGACGATCAGGCCGGTGACATTGATGCGCCTGTCGAAGGCCTTGACCTGGGCGATGGCGTTCTGGCCGATGTTGGCATCGAGCACCAGCAGCACTTCGTGCGGCCCGGTCGGCTCGGCCTTCTGGATGACGCGCCGTACCTTGGCGATTTCTTCCATCAGGTTCAATTGGGTCGGCAGGCGCCCCGCCGTGTCGGCGATCATCACGTCGATGCCGCGCGCGCGCGCCGCGCTGATGGCATCGAAGATCACGGCGGCCGAATCGCCGGATTCCTGGGCGATCACCGTCACCTCGTTCCGGCGCCCCCATTCGGCCAGCTGCTCGCGCGCGGCCGCGCGGAAGGTGTCGCCGGCGGCGAGTAGCACGCCGTGGCCTTCCTGCTGGAAGCGTTTGGCGAGCTTGCCGATCGAGGTCGTCTTGCCCGCGCCATTCACGCCGGCCAGCATGATGATGTAGGGGCGCTGATTCTGCGATGGGTGATTCAGGTCGAGCGGCTGTTCGAGCGGCGTCAGCAGGCGGGTCAGCAGTTCGATCAGGGCCTCACGCAATGCGGCAGGCGCCTCGATGCGCTCCTTTTTCACCTTGGTGCGCAGTTCGGTCAGCAGCCACTGTGTGGCATCGACACCGCAATCGGCCATCAGCAGGGTGGATTCGAGCTCTTCCAGCAACTCGTCGTCGATCTTGCCGCGCGCAAACAATTCGCCGAGCGGCGTATTGAGGGTGGCGCGTGTGCGTGAAAGCCCGGCTTTCAGCCGTTCGGCCCACGACAGCCTGGTGGGCGCAACTTTCTCGACGGCTGCGGGCGGCGCATCCGCAGCATTTTTCTTCAGGAAACCAAACATGGGATGGGGTGTCGTAGGGAGCTTGCCCGCACGGTATGATGCGTGCGAACCATTCTAGCAAAGCCCTGCAACACAGAGGCTACCCACCAGACAGAGCGAGACATGCAGACACCCAGATTGATTCCATCCCTCCTGGCCGCGGCAGCCAGCGTATTTATCGCCGTCCTGCCAGCGCCGACTTTGGCCAGCGCCGAAACCACCTTTGAAAAGACGCTTGCCAATGGCCTGCGCGTCATCGTCAAGGAAGATCATCGCGCACCGACCGTCGTCCACATGGTCTGGTACCGCGCTGGGGCGATGGACGAGAAGGACGGCACCTCGGGCGTCGCCCATGTGCTGGAACACATGATGTTCAAGGGCACCAAGACACTGAAACCCGGCGAGTTCAACAAGCGCGTGGCGGAGGCGGGCGGGCGCGACAACGCCTTCACCAGCCTTGATTACACCGCCTATTTCCAGATCGTGCCGAAGGGCGCCCTGCCCGAGATGATGCGGCTCGAAGCTGACCGCATGGCCAACCTGCAACTGCAGCCCGAGGCATTTGCCGCCGAGATCCAGGTGGTGATGGAAGAACGGCGCCTGCGTACCGACGACAATCCGCAGTCCCGCGTCTATGAGTCGCTCAATGCGGCGGCCTTCACCGCCCACCCCTATCGCCGGCCGGTTATCGGCTGGATGGACGACCTGAAGAACATGAACTGGCAGGATGCCCGCGACTGGTATCGCGCCTGGTATGCACCCAACAATGCCTACGTAGTGGTGGCGGGCGATGTCGATCATCGCGAAGTGTTCCGCCTCGCCGAGCAGACCTATGGCAAGCACAAGGCCCAGCCGCTGCCGACCCGCAAGCCGCAGAACGAACCGCAGCAGACGGGTCTGCGGCGCGTCACGGTGAAGGCCCCGGCGCAACTGCCGTACATTTTGATGGCATGGAAGGCGCCCAAGCTCAAGAACATCGATGAAGATCGCGACCCGTATGCGCTCGAAGTGCTGGCATCGCTGCTCGCTGGCAACGATGCGGCGCGCTTCCCCAAGCGCTTGGTGCGTGGCGAAAAACTCGCCCAGTCGGCAAGCGCCGGATATGACGCCACGCTGCGCGGCGAGTCGCTGTTTATCCTCGCCGGCCAGCCGGCAAACGGCAAGTCCATTGCGGAACTGGAGACGGCTCTGAAAGCGGAAATTCGCCGCATTCAGGAGGACGGGGTCACCGCGGAAGAGTTGAAGCGCGTCAAGACGCAGACCATCGCCGCACAGGTGTACAAGCGCGATTCATTGATGGCGCAGGCGATGGAAATCGGTTTTGCCGAAGCCACGGGGGTGCATTGGCGGAACATCGACAAACTGCTGGAAAAGATTCGCAGCGTGACGGCCGCAGAGGTTCAGGCGGTGGCGCAGCGTTACTTCAGCGACGATACGCTGACGGTGTCGGTGCTCGATCCGCAGCCGATTGATCCAGCAGCGCAGCACAAGCCCGCATTCGCGGTGCGTCATTGAGGAAGCCCGCCATGCGTATATTTATTGCGTTGCTGCTTGTCGCATTGTCCGGTTTTGCCCAGGCCGGCCCGCAAATCCAGCACTGGGTCGCGCCATCCGGGGCGAAGGTGTATTTCGTCGAAAGCCGCGGACTGCCGATTCTAGATGTGCAGATCGATTTCGTCGCCGGCAGTGCGCGCGATCCCGCCGAGAAATCCGGTGTCGCCAGCCTGGCCGCCGGTCTGCTGGAGTCAGGCGCGGGCGAGGGCGCCGGGGCGCTGGATGAGGAGCAGATTTCCGGACGGCTGGTCGATCTGGCCGCACACTTGTCTTCATCCGCCGATCATGATCGCTCCAGCCTGGTGTTGCGCACCCTGTCCTCTGCCGAGGAGAAAACCGGCGCGCTGGCCTTGCTGAACGCCGTCCTGTCAGCGCCGACTTTTCCCGAGGGTGCATTGGCGCGCGAAAAATCGCGCGCCATCGAGGCGCTCAAGGAAGCCGCCACCCGCCCCGACAGCATCGCCGCCAAACGCTTCGCCGCCGCCATCTATCCGGGTCACCCCTACGGCAACGTGGCCACGCCGGAAAGCGTGGCGCGCGTCACGCGCGATGATCTGGTGGCCTTTTACAAGACGCACTACACGTCCCGCGACGCGGTGGTGTCGATCATCGGTGATGTCTCGAAAGACGAAGCCGCCGCCATCGCCCAGCAGCTGACCGCCACCCTGCCGGCGGGTATCGAGACGGTCGCGCTGCCCGTCATCACCCTGCCGCAGCGCGACACCGTCAAGGTGGCCCATCCGGCCACCCAGTCGCATATCAATATCGGCCTGCCGGGGATGAGCCGCACCGATCCCGATTACTTTGCCCTGCTGGTTGGCAACTACACGCTCGGCGGCGGCGGCTTCGTTTCGCGGCTGATGAAAGAGGTGCGCGAAAAGCGGGGCTATGCCTACAGCGTCTATTCCTACTTCGCCCCGCGCGTGCAGGCCGGGCCGTTCCAGATCGGCCTGCAGACCAAGCGCGAGCAGGCGCAGGATGCCTTGAAGGTGGTCGATGAGGTGCTGACGAAATTCCTTGCCGAGGGCCCGACCGCACAGGAACTCGCCGCCGCCAAGAAAAACCTCATCGACGGCCAGGCGCTCAGAATCGACAGCAACGCCAAGCTGCTGGGTTATCTGTCGCTGATCGGCTTTTATGGCTTGCCGCTCGATTACCTCGACCAGTTCCCGCGCAAGGTGGGTGCAATTACCCGCGACGACGTCAAGGCAGCGTTCCAGCGGCACGTGAAACCCGAAAACCTTGTGACGGTGGTCGTTGCCGCCGACTGATGGCCCGCATCCGCATCACCGGTGGCGAGTGGCGCAGCCGGCTGGTTCAGGTCGCCGACGCGCCGGGCTTGCGGCCGACGCCGGATCGCGTGCGCGAAACGCTGTTCAACTGGTTAGGGCAGGACCTGACGGGCTGGCGCTGCCTTGATCTCTTTGCCGGCAGTGGCATGCTCGGCTTCGAATGCGCCTCGCGCGGGGCGGCGGCGGTCACCCTGGTCGAACGCGATGCGGCCGCCTTTGCCCGCTTGAAGGAAAATGCCGCCAGCTTCGGTTCCGACCGGCTGCGGCCGTTGCGCGTCGATGCGTTAGAATTCGCGACCGCTGCGTCGCAACAAGGCGAGTGCTACGATCTGGTTCTGCTCGATCCGCCGTATCGGCAGGGTTGGCTGGACAAGGTGGCGCCGCTCCTGCCGAAGCTGGCAAGGCCCGGCATGTGGGTGTACGCGGAGGCCGAGCAGCGCATCGAGACACTTGGGGACTGGCGGACGCTGAAGCAGGGCAAGGCCGGTCAGGTTTTTTATCATTTGCTGAAAAACACAAATGAATAACGGCATCGCTGTCTATCCAGGCACCTTCGACCCCTTCACGCGGGGCCATGAAGATTTGGTGCGCCGCGCCGCGCGGCTGTTTGCCCATGTCGTCGTCGGTATTGCCGACAGCCGCAGCAAGCGACCGATCTTTTCGCTGGAAGAGCGCGTCGAGATGGCACGTGCGCTCACGCACGACCTGCCGAACGTCAAGGTGGTCGGCTTTACCGGACTGCTCATGGACTTTCTGCGCGAGCGCAATGCGCGGGTCATCGTGCGCGGCCTGCGCGCCGCTTCCGACTTCGAATACGAATTTCAGATGGCCGGCATGAACCGTCGGCTACATCCCGATGTCGAAACCTTGTTCCTCACACCGGGCGA
Source organism: Rhodocyclaceae bacterium (assembly GCA_013791905.1). Lineage (GTDB taxonomy): Bacteria > Pseudomonadota > Gammaproteobacteria > Burkholderiales > Rhodocyclaceae > Sulfuricystis. The sequence goes on from VMSX01000009.1 coordinate 25,983, forward strand.
GCAATACATGTTCATCTCGGCGACGATGGTCAGGGAAATTGCGCTGCTGGGCGGCGACGTCTCGCAATTCGTTGACCCGCTGGTCGTCGATCGGCTGGCGGGAAAAATTCAGCAACAGACAGATATTCAATAATTGGCAAGCGAGAGGAAATACAGCAATGGCCCTGATCATCACCGACGAATGCATCAATTGCGACGTGTGCGAGCCCGAGTGCCCGAACAACGCGATTACGCAGGGTGACGAGATTTACATCATCGACCCCGACAAGTGCACCGAATGCGTCGGCCACTTCGACACCCCCCAGTGCCGCGAGGTCTGCCCCGTCGACTGCATCCCGGAAGACCCGGATCACGTGGAAAGCAAGGATCAGCTGATGGCGAAGTTCAACAAGCTCACCGGTAGCTAACTTTCATGATGCGCAGGCTATGCCTCCGATCATGAAAGACGCCCATCCCCCCTTCGCCCCCCTCGCGGGGGGTTCTAAACGGCTCGCTACACTCGTTTATCACGGGACGCAGTATTGTGCTTGGGTGCGGATTGCGGCTGGCGCCGCGTGCCGCGTTTGCTTGGGGCGGCCCGGCGCAAACGCTGCGTTTTTAACGTTAAGCGGCGCCTGATTTTCCTCAATCAGCGCTGACAGCGCGGGCAGTAAAAGCTTGAGCGCTGCCCTTGTCGAATCGCCCTGATCGGGCTGCCGCAGTTCAGACAGGGCTCCCCCGCCCGGTCATAAACCTTGTGGCGGGTCTGGAAGTCGCCCATGCCGCCATCGGTCCCACGAAAATCTCGCAGGGTGCTGCCACCGGCCCGGATGGCGGCGCGCAGCGTTGTTTGAATGGCGGGCACCAGGCGGCCCAGACGCTTGAGGGACACCCGGCCGGCAGGCGTACGCGGGTCGATGCCGGCGTCGAACAGGCTTTCCGCTGCATAGATGTTGCCAACGCCGACGACCAGGCCGGAATCCATCAGCGCCGGCTTGATTGCCAAGCTGCGGCCCTTGAGTGCCTGCTGCAGCCAGCCCGGCGTAAATGCGCGCGACAAGGGTTCGATGCCCAGCTTGGCGATCAGCGGATGCGCCAGCGGATCGCCGGCCAGCCACAACAATGCACCAAACCGGCGCGGATCAGTGAGCCGCAGCACCTGTTTGCCGAAGACGAAATCGGCATGGTCGTGTTTTTCCGGTGGGGTGCCGGGCACGACGAAGCGCAGGCTGCCCGACATGCCCAGATGAATCAGCAGGTGGCCGTTGTCAAAACGAAGTTTCAGAGAAGACTCATGCCCGCTTGCGGGCGTGATGGCGGAACTAAAATCGAGCAACAGGTACTTGCCGCGCCGTTTTGCCTCGACCAGCGTGCGGCCTGCGAGGTTACGGGCCAAGCCGGCGGGTATCGGATAACGCAAAGCCGGCGTTCGCAGGACGGCGCGATCGATCCTGGCACCCTCAACCCGTTGGGCAATGCCCCGGCGCGTGACTTCGACCTCAGGCAGCTCGGGCATGGTGTGGATTGGAAACTGCTAACATGCCTCCATTGTAGGCACAAGCCTTTACTTATCGAGTGTCCGCGCCCATGAAACCGATTTTCACCCTGCTGATCATTGCTGCGATCCTGTCCAGCGGCAGCCTGCGTGCCGAGGTACCCGCTCCCGAGGCGCCAGCCGCGGAGACAGACGAGGCCGCCAAGCAGGAAGAGGCTGCCATTGCCGGTTTGCCGAACGTCGAGCTGACGCCCCGGCTGCTCTACCAGTTTCTGCTTGCCGAGATTGCCGGCCAGCGTGGCCAGTTCGTCGACTCGGCCGAGCTTTATCTCGACATGGCCAAGCGAACGCGTGATCCGCGCCTGGCTCGCCGCGCCACCGAAATTGCTGCGCATGGCCGGCGCATGGAGATCGCCCAGCAGAGTGCGCAGCTTTGGCTCGACATCGAGCCGGCATCACTGCAGGCGCATCTGACATTCATCAATGTACTGGTGGCGCAGGGTCGCTATGAAGAACTCAAGACCGCGACGGCGGCGCTGCTGGCGCTGGCACCTCAGCATATCGGGCAAAATCTGCTGCGCCTTAACCGCCTGTTCGCCCGCGGCGAAGACCGCAAGGCAGTTCGCGATCTCATTGGGGCGGTGACCGCTCCGTACCTGCAATTGCCCGAAGCGCATTATGTGCGCGCCGTGGCCGCTTTCGATGCGCGTGACCTCGCCGCCGCCCGCGAGGACATTCAGCAAGCGCTCAAACTCAAGCCGGATTGGGAAGCCGCCGTGTTGCTGCTGGCCCAGATGAGTGAAAAAAACGAGGCATTTTCAGCACTGGAAGCATTCATTGCGGCCAATCCGCAGGCACGCGATGTGCGTTTGACCTACGCGCGCGCGCTGGTTGCTGACAAGCGCTACACGGAAGGACGACGCCATTTCGGCGTACTCCTCGAACAAAGCGATGATCCGGCCAAGAGCGGCGACGTCCTGTTTGCCGTTGCCGTGCTGTCCCTGCAACTCAACGACAAGGCCGATGCCGAAATCCATCTGCGCAAACTGGCCGAAATCGGTCACGCCGAAGCAGACAAGGCACACTTTTACCTTGGTCAGATCGCCGCGGACAGCAATCGCCGGGACGAAGCCCTGCAGTGGTTTGGCAAGGTCGGCCGCGGCGAACAGTATTTGCCTGCCCGCCTGCAAGCCGCCAATGTGCTGGTCAAACAGGGCAAGCTTGAGGAGGCGCGCCAGCACCTTGCTGCGAGCGAGGTCGCCGATCCCCGCGAGCGTGCCCAGCTCCTGATCGGCGAAGTGCAAATCCTGCGCGAAGCCGGCCGGATGGCCGACGCTCATGCCGTAATGGAAGCAGGCCTGGAGCGCCAGCCCGACCAGCCCGAGCTGCTGTATGAAGCCGCGATGATCGCGGAGAAGCTGGGGCGCCACGCCGAGGTTGAGCGTCGTCTGCGCCGCCTGATCGAGCTAATGCCGGATCACGCCCATGCGCACAACGCGCTGGGCTATTCGTTCGCCGACCGCAATGTCAATCTTGCCGAAGCATTTGCGCTGATCGAGCGGGCGCTGCAACTGGCGCCCAACGATCCCCTTATCCTCGACAGCAAGGGCTGGACGCTGTTCCGCATGGGCGACACACCAGCGGCGCTCGATGTCCTCGGCGCGGCATTCCGCATGCGCCCCGATCCGGAGATTGCCGCGCATCTCGGCGAGGTGCTGTGGTCGCTCGGCCGTCAGGACGAAGCACGCCAGACCTGGGAAAAGGCCCGTGTCGAGCACCCCGCCAATGAGGTGCTGACCGAAACCATCAAGCGCCTTGCGCCCTGAACCTTGATTCGGACAATTCTTGGCTGGGCATTGGCCCTGGCAATATTGTCAGGCTGCGCAAGCGCTCCGCAATTCCCGGCACGCCCACCTGCCGCGCAGATCGAGCAGTTTGCCTTCAGCGGCCGGATTGCCGTGCGCCAGGGCGAAGTTCGCCACAATGCCAGAGTCGACTGGCGCCATGCGACCGGCCGCGACGAGATTCTGCTGACCACGCCGTTTGGTCAGGGCGTGGCGGAATTGACCCGCGACGCCAGCGGTGCCCGGCTGGTACTCGCCGATCAACGCCGCTTCGTGGCGGATGACTGGAGCACGCTGGCGCAACAGGTATTCGGCTTTCCGCTGCCGCTCGGGACTTCCGCACGCTGGCTGCTCGGCGATGTTGCCGATACCGAAGGCTGGCGCGTGACGATAGTCGAGCGCGAAAGCGCTGCTGTCGATGCACTGCCCACAGTGTTCGAACTGGAACGCGACGACATTGCCGTGCGACTGAAGATCGATGAGTGGATTGAGGTGAAATGACGGCCTGGGATCGCGAATGGCTTGCCCCGGCCAAACTCAATCTGTTCCTGCATGTCGTTGGCCGTCGCGCTGATGGCTACCATCTGCTGCAGACGGTGTTTCGCTTCATCGACCTGGCCGACACCCTGCGTTTCGAGTCGCGCCGCGATGGCCGTATCGTGCTGGCCACGCCGACTGCCGGTGTGCCGCCGGAACAGGATCTGGTGGTGCGTGCAGCCGAGGCGCTGCTAAAAGTCGGCGCTGGCGGGATGAAATGCCCCGCATGGGGTACGGCGTCAGCCGGAGCCGCCGCCAATATGGGTACGACGTCTGGCGCCACCATCCATCTGAAAAAGTGCATTCCCATGGGCGGCGGGCTGGGTGGCGGCAGTTCGGATGCCGCGACCACCCTGATAGCGCTCAATCATCTGTGGGGCTGCGGGCTGTCGCGTGCCGAGTTGCAGAGCATCGGCCTTGCGCTGGGTGCCGATGTGCCGATTTTCATCCATGGCCGGAACGCTTTTGCCGAGGGTGTTGGCGAGCGCTTCACCGATGTGGCGGTGCCCGACAGCTGGTATTTGCTGACCATGCCGGGGGTGGCGGTGCCGACGCTGGAAATATTCCGCTCCCCCGAACTCAAGCGCGACACGCCGGCCATCCGGCCTGCCGACTGGCAGCCGGACTTCGGCCATAACGACCTTGAGCCGGTGGCCTGTGCGCGCCATCCGGAAATCCTGCGCTACCTCGAGTGGCTGCGCCAGCACGGCGCTGCGCGCATGACCGGATCGGGCGCCTGTTGCTTTGTGGCGTTTCAGAATGAGGCAGCGGCGCGGGCTGTGCAAGTGTCGCTACCGGACAACATGCGCGGACAAATTGTGCGCGGACTGGCAGCGCATCCGTTGTTTGCATTGACATGATTTCGTAAAACGCGGAAAATTCGCGTCCTTTCGGCGTGCTGACACTTTAGCGCACCGACCTTGGGGAGTCGCCAAGCTGGTTAAGGCACTGGATTTTGATTCCAGCATGCGAAGGTTCGAATCCTTCCTCCCCAGCCAGATTTCTTTCGGGCAGTCGCAGCGCACCTGTGGCTGCCCCGTTTTGCTTTCAATAAAGAAGACGCGCGCATGGCCTACGACAGTCTGATGGTCTTCACCGGCAACGCCAACCCCAAGTTGGCGGCCGACGTTGCCAAGCGCCTGAGCATCTCGCCGGGCCGCTGCACCGTGGGGCGATTTTCCGACGGCGAAAGCAATGTCGAACTGCTCGAAAACGTCCGTGGCAAGGATGCCTTCATTCTCCAGCCCACCTGTGCGCCGGCCAACGACAACCTGATGGAGCTGATCATCCTCGCCGATGCGCTGAAACGCGCCTCGGCCGGACGCATCACCGCTGCCGTACCCTATTTCGGCTATGCCCGCCAGGATCGCCGGCCGCGCTCCGCGCGCGTGCCCATTGCGGCGAAAGTGGTGGCCAACATGCTGCAGGCCGCCGGCGTGCAGCGCCTGCTGACGGTTGACCTGCACGCCGATCAGATCCAGGGCTTCTTCGACATCCCGGTCGATAACATCTATGCCACACCGATCCTGCTGGGCGACATCTGGAAGCAGCGCCACGAAGATCTGCTGGTCGTTTCGCCCGACGTCGGCGGCGTGTTGCGTGCCCGCGCCGCCGCGAAACGCCTCGAAACCGATCTGGCCATCATCGACAAGCGCCGCCCGCGCGCCAACGTTTCCGAGGTGATGCACATCATCGGCGATGTCGAGGGCCGCAGTTGCGTCATCATGGACGACATCGTCGATACCTCCGGCACACTGTGCAAGGCGGCCCGTGCGCTCAAGGAGCATGGCGCGAAACGCGTCATGGCCTATTGCACCCATCCGGTATTGTCCGGCGGCGCCATCGAGCGCATCGCCGAATCCGATCTCGACGAAGTAGTCGTCACCGACACGATCCCGCTGAGCCAGGAAGCCATGGCCTGCGACCGTATTCGCGTGGTGTCGATCGCCGGTCTGCTGGCCGAAACCATCATCCGCATCAGCAATGAAGAGTCGGTGTCCTCGCTCTTCATGGAATAAGTTTTATAACCGCTCTGTCTGGTCGCGGACAGGGCACATTCTGGAGTAAATCATGCAATTTGAAATCAACGCCAACAAACGCGAACTGCAGGGATCGAGTGCGAGCCGCCGCCTGCGTCGTGCCGGCCGGGTTCCCGGCATCATCTATGGCGGCCCTACCGCTCCGCAAATGATCGAGTTCGAGCACAACGTCATTTTCCAGGCGCTGCGCAAGGAAGCCTTCCGCTCTTCGGTCGTCAACATGAGCATCGACGGCAAAGTGGAAATGTGCCTGCTGCGCGACGTGCAGATGCATGCCTTCAAGCTGCAGATCAAGCACGTCGATTTCCAGCGCATCGATGCCACTCACGAAATTCACCAGAAGGTGCCGCTGCACTTCATCAATGCCGAAATCGCTCCGGGCGTCAAACTCGGCGGCGGCATGGCGCACCATGGCATGAACGAACTCGATGTCACCTGCCTGCCCAAGGATCTGCCTACGTTCATCGAGGTCGACCTCAAGGATCTGAACGTTGGCGAATCGGTCTACCTCTCCCAAATCAAGCTGCCTGCCGGTGTGACGGCGGCATTCCATGGCGAGGGCGACCCCGTTGTGGCCGGCATCGTCATGGTTGGCGCCACTACCACGGAGGAAGTGGAGACCGAAGCTGCACCGATTGAAACCCAGGTCACCACTGAGAAGAAACCGGCGGCAGAAGCCGAGAAGAAAGCCGAGAAGAAGTAATGCTGCCGCAGGGCCGTCCCACGGCGGCCCGGTTGCCGAGCGAGGCGCGATAATTGGCTGTTCCTCTCAAGCTTATTGTCGGACTCGGCAATCCGGGGCCCGACTACTCGAAAACCCGGCACAACGCCGGGTTTTGGTTTTGTGAGCGGCTGGCTGCCGAATTGGGGGCCGCCTTCTCGCACGAGTCACGCTATCACGGCCGGGTGGCCAACGCCCGCCTCGCTGGCGTGCCCGGCGGCGTCTGGCTGCTCATGCCGCAAACCTTCATGAACCGCTCCGGCCAGTCGGTGCAGGCGCTGGCCAATTTTTATCGCATCGAGCCAGCCGAAATGCTCGTGGTGCATGACGAACTCGACATCCCGCCCGGCCAGTTGCGGCTCAAGTTTGGCGGTGGGCTGGGCGGCCACAACGGCCTGAAAGACATCACTAGCCACCTCGGCACCCAGGATTATTGGCGGCTGCGCATCGGCATCGGCCATCCGGGCGACCGGAACGAGGTAGTCAATTATGTGCTGAAGCCGCCGCGCAAGGAAGAGTCGGGCGAAATCGACGCCGCCATCGACCGCGCGCTGCTGGCCTGGCCGCTCCTCGCTAACAGCGACTTCAACGCCGCGACCCAGCGCATCAACGCCAAGCCAACTCCTCCCGCACCACCCAGGACAGAAGAACCAAAGGAAACGCCGTGAGCCGCAAATGCGGCATCGCCGGCAAGTCCGCGCTGTTCAATGTCCTGTCCAGTGCGGCCGTTTATGCGCATTACAAGATGCCGGAGCCGGAATCGTTCCGGGCGCATTGAACATTCCGGGTGACATCACACTGCTTGTTAAGCCTTGAGCAGCGCTCACGACTCAACAAGTCTTCACTCTCCGTTAACTCACCCGAAAATCCGCAATCGATCGGGACAGATCATCTGCGGCACTGTTTAGTCGGCCGGCAGAATCGTGCATCTGCGATGCCACATTGCTGGCTTCCTCGGCGGATACCGAGATCTTTTCGATATTCTGGGCGATTTCCGTGCTTGCGGATTTCTGCTCCTTTATGGAGCCCGCAATCTCCTCGATCCCGCGACTGGCACTTTCTACGGATTGGCGAGCATCGTTCAAGGCTGCTTCGACATTGTTAACCAGCCCCGACGAGCGCTCCACCGACCGCTTTCCTGCGTCTATGGTTGTGCGCACTTCGTCGGTCTGGTGCATGATGGAATTGGCGACAGTATCAATTTCGGTGGCGGATTTTGCCGACTTTTCGGCAAGCTTCCTGACTTCATCGGCAACCACCGCGAAGCCCCGACCCTGTTCGCCTGCGCGCGCCGCCTCGATGGCGGCATTCAGGGCGAGCAGGTTGGTTTGGTCGGCAATTTCCCGTACTTCTTGCGTCATGTTCGTGATGGTTCCGGTGCTGCGGACGAAGCTGTCGACCGCATCCGTTATCTTGGCGACGGCGGACTCGATATTGCGGATTTCACCAACCAATTCCACCAGCTTCGCGTGGCCTGCGTTGGTCATGGCGACGCTATGCTCGGACCTGCCGCTAACGTTCTCGGCCGAATCGGTGACGGTGGCGATGGAAACTGTCAGTTGCTCGATGGAGGCCGCATTCGCGGCAATGTACGTGGATTGGTCGTGCACCGCCGATTGCAGCGATTCGGCGGTTCCGGACAGGTCGCTGGCGGCCGTGCTGACCGAGCGGGCAGAATGGGCGACCTGGGCAACCAGGCTTTCCATCTTGGCGACCATCGCGTTGAAGGCGTTGGCCATGTTGCCAATTTCATCCTTGGCCTTGCTCTTCACGCGAAGCGTCAGGTCGTTGGTCGCGGCGATCCGCGCCATGATGTTCTCAAGGTTGCCGATCGGGCGCGTAATGGAGCTAAAGATCAGCCAGGACAAAGCGGCCAGCACGGCGACAGCACCGCAAGAAAATAGCAGGAGCATGATCTTTGTCGTCGCATATTGATGCCTGGCCGTTGCTTGATCCGCGACCGAGATTTCGTTTGCCAAGGTTCGGAGTTCGGCCGCCAATCCGTCGATCCGCTTTGTCGGCTCGCGGTCCATGCCCTTGACCAGTTTATCGACAGTGGTAGCCGGGTCGGCCTGGCTGCGGTCGTAAGATTTCAAAGCTTCGAGATAGGCAGGACCGAGTGCCTGGAACGCGGCGATGACTTCATCGATCTTGAGGCGGTCGGTGACGCCCAATTCCTTGGCAAGGCCTTTGACATCACCGAGCCGCTCCAGCACGACCTTGCTTTCCGCAAGAAATCCATCTCGATGCTTGTCGAAGGCGGCCGGGTCCTTGCCGCGCAGGAGGATGTTTTTCCATTCCTGCACCTGGGTCTTGAAGCGGACTTGCGCCTCGCGACCTCTATCGACCGCATTGAGCAGCTTCTCGTGCTGTTCGGCCGCCCGGATGAATTGGTCGTTGAGGCCGCTCACCTGATACAACCCGAATCCGCCCACAAGGAAGAGCGCAACAATGGTGACGCCGAAGAGGGCGACAAGTTTGCTGCGGATCGTAAGGTTTTTCATATGCCATCACCTGGTTTGATAATTTTGTTTGTATTGAAATAGAATTGATATGGAACAAATTCATACCCCGATTACATATTACCCGAATAAAACCATTAGGTTGCCATGGCTTTGAATGCGCTGACAGCATGGAGCAAAGCCTCGGTGAAGGTTACAATTGCCGCTTTTCCACGACAAAAGTGATACAAGAGCGTTGAAAAAAACGCCCCGGTTTTGCTGTTTTGCCGCAACCCCCTTCACCATTCACCATCGGCTGACAATTCCGCGCGGGCCAGGCGGGCCGTCGCCGTCGACATTCGGCTCGATGGTGTATTGAAAGTAAAAGGAAAATCATGAGCCTCAAATGCGGCATCGTCGGCCTGCCCAACGTCGGCAAGTCCACCCTCTTCAACGCCCTGACCAAGTCGGGTATCGCGGCGGAGAACTATCCCTTCTGCACCATCGAGCCGAATGTCGGCATCGTCGAGGTGCCTGATCCGCGTCTCGCCGCAATCGCCGCAATCGCCAAGCCGCAAAAAATCCTGCCGGCCATTGTCGAGTTTGTCGACATCGCCGGCCTCGTCGCCGGCGCGAGCAAGGGCGAGGGCCTCGGCAACAAATTCCTCGCCAACATCCGCGAAACCGACGCCATCGTCCATGTGGTGCGCTGCTTCGCCGACGAGAATGTCGTGCATGTGGCCGGCAAGATCGACCCGCTCTCCGACATCGAGGTCATCGACACCGAACTTGCGCTGGCCGACATGGCCACCGTTGAAAAGGCTCTCAATCGCTACACCAAGCAGGCCAAGTCGGGCGGCGACAAGGAGGCCAAGCTGTTGGCGGACGTGCTGGAAAAATGCCTGGCGCAGTTGAACCAGGCCAAACCGGTGCGGGCGCTGGATCTTTCGAAAGAGGAATGGGCCAACCTCAAGCCGTTCTTCCTGATCACCGCCAAGCCGGTGCTCTACGTCGCCAACGTCATGGAAAATGGCTTCGAGAACAATCCGCACCTCGACGCGGTGCGTGCCCACGCGAAAAATGAAAAGGCCGAGGTGGTGGCCGTCTGCGCCGCCATCGAGTCCGAGATTGCTGAGCTTGAAGACGACGAGAAGCAGTTGTTCCTTGCCGACATGGGCCTGACCGAACCGGGCCTCAACCGCCTGATCCGCGCCGCCTACGATCTGCTTGGCCTGCAAACCTACTTCACCGCCGGCCCGAAGGAAGTGCGCGCCTGGACCATCCACGTCGGCGACACCGCGCCGCAGGCGGCGGGCGTGATCCACACCGATTTCGAGCACGGCTTCATCCGCGCCCAGACCATCGCCTACGCCGACTTCATCGCCTGCAAGGGCGAGCAGGGGGCGAAGGAAGCCGGCAAGATGCGCGCCGAAGGCAAGGAATATGTCGTCAAGGATGGCGACGTGATGAACTTCCTGTTCAACGTCTAAGCAAGCAGAAAAAGTCGGCGCTGGCGGGACGGCGTACCCCGCATAGGGTGCGCCGTCCCGCCAACCTGGATGCCCCAGCCGCTTGATCGCCTGAACTGCGGAAGCGGTTTTCATGCCATACGTCGTCAGTGGGTATATGATTATTGGGCATGAGACTTCTATTGCGAAAGACATTGCGGCCATCTGCCGCCCCGGACTGATTATGAAAACCTTTTTGGCCCTGATCCTGACGCTATTTTTTATCGCGCCGGCGCTGGCCGGCAAGGATCTGCCAGCGAGTGGGGGCGAGCGGGCCTATACATTCGGCATCGTGCCGCATTACGAGGCGCGGCGGTTGTTTGCCATCTGGCGCCCGATCCTCGACGCGCTGCAGCAGGAGACGGGCCTGCGCTTCAGCGCGCGCATCGGCAATTCGAGTGCCGCCTTCGAGCAGGAGGTCATCGGCGGCCAGTTCGACTTCGCCTACATGGGGCCGTACCATCAGGTCATGTCCGAGAAGTCCGCTGGCTACCTGCCACTGGTGCGCGATGTCGGTGCCAACATTTATGGCATCCTGGTCGTGCGCAAGGACGACCCGATCAGCGACGTGAAGGAGCTCGATGGCAAGGTGGTGGCGTTGCCTGCCCCCAATGCCTTGGTCGCTGCGATGATGATTCGCGCCGACCTCGAAAACAAATTCGGCATCAAGATCGTGCCCCGCTATGTGCACACGCACGACTCGGTCTATCTCAACGTCGTGCTCGGGCAGGCCGCCGCCGGCGGCGGCCAGCAGAAGACCCTGGCCGAAATGCAGCCGGCGATTCGGGATCAGTTGCGCGTGCTCTACCGGACGGCGGATGTGACGGCTCATCCCGTTTCCGCCCATCCGCGCGTGCCGGCCGCCGTGCGCAAACAGGTGCAGGATGCTTTTCTGCGCCTGGGCGAGACGCCGCAGGGCAAGGCGCTGCTCGCCACGATTCCCTACAAGCAGGTCGGTGTGGCCAACCTGGCAGACTATGAACCGATCCGCCGCATGGGGCTGCATCGCTTTACCGAGTGAGCACGCGAACATGATGAAGACCAGAAAATTGATCAGCCTTCTCGCGGGACTGCTCTTGCTGGCGGGAACAAGCCTGGCCGCCGAGCGTGGCGATCGGCCGGCCCCGGCAGGCAAGCAGGAATATGTCGTGGGCGTCACCCCGCAATTCGAGGCGAGCAAGCTGTTCGGCATCTGGCGGCCGCTCCTCGATGCCCTGGAGAAGGAAACCGGCCTCGACTTCACGTTGCGCGGTGCACCGGCCATCAACGATTTCGAGCAGCAATATGGGGCAGGCATGTTCGATTTTGCCTACGCCAATCCTTTTTTTGTCGGCGTCCGCAATTATCAAGGTTATCTGCCGCTGGTCCGCGATCATGGCGCCCGCCTGGCCGGGGTTGTCGTCGTGGCCAAGGACAGCCCAATCAACAGCGTGCGTGAGCTTGACGGCCAGACGGTCGCATTTCCGGCGGCCAACTCGCTGGCCGGCTCCCTGGCCATCCGCGCGCAACTGGAGGACGAATTCGGCGTCCGCGTTGTGCCCAAGTTCGTGCGGACACACGATTCCAGCTTTCTCAATGTGGCGGTCGGGACCGTTGTTGCGGGCGGCGGCGTGCGATCGACACTGGAACAACAGAGCCCCGAGATACGTGATCGGCTGCGCGTCCTCTACACGACGCGGGAATTGCCCCCCCTGCCCATCGTCGCGCATCCGCGCGTGCCGGAGGCGGTGCGGCAGCGGGTAAAGGCAGCCCTGCTGAAGCTAGGCGCATCGCCCGAAGGCAAGGAATTGCTGGCCAAGGTGCCCATCAAACAAGTCGGCGCTGCCGCACCTGCCGATTACGAAGCTTTACGCCGGATGCGGCTCGAGCGCTACGAGAATTGAGGCATATCCATGCGACTGCGCGCCAAGCTGATCACCCCCTTCCTGCTCGCCTACGGGCTGCTGCTGGCGCTGATGCACCTGTTCTGGCTGCCAGCGGCGCTTGAGCATGAAAAAGAGGATTTCATGCAGGCGCAATCCCTCCACCTGCGCACGCTGGAGCCGGATCTCGCCCGCTCCCTGCTCGCCGGCGACCTGGGTGCGCTCTACGGCACGCTCGACCGCCAGATGGAAATTCATGGGGATGCCTGGCGCGACCTCGAGGTGATCGGCGCCGACGGCTTACGTTTATATCCCCTGTTGCCACCGGTCGCAGAGGGGCGTTCGGTGGTTGCGCTGGAGAAAATCGAGCACCTCATCACCTGGGAGGGTAACCCCGTGGCCGGCCTGAGCATGCAAGTGAACTGGTCGGAGAAAAGGGCGGAGCACGTCCGCTTTCTCTACATGCTGGAAGCCCTGATGCTGGTGGTGTTCGGCCTGTTGATCGCCGCCGCCGCTGCCTGGCAGCAGCGCCTGGTGCGCCTGCCCGTGCTGCGCCTGGCCGAAGCGTCGTCCCGGGTGGCCGTGGGGGATTTCAGCGCACCCCTGCCACGGCCCAGCGACGATGAAATTGGCGAGTTGACGCGGACCTTCGACGGCATGCGCAGCGCCCTGCTGCGTGCCCACGCAGAACTGCAGGAAAGCAAGGAGCGTTACCAGTTGTTGTTGCAGCATTCGCCAGCGGGAATTTTTCACTACGGCAGCGACCTGGTGATTTCCTACTGCAACGATCGGTTTGCGCAGATTCTGAGTGCGCCGCTGGACAAGCTGATCGGGTTAGACATGCACCAGGTCATCGATCAGCGCGTCCTGACCGCCTTGCGCGCCGCACTCGATGGCCAGGTCGGTTCTTACGAAGGTGAATACCGGTCGATCGTGAGCCAGTCGCAAATTGGCGTTACCCTGATCTGCGAGCCCTTCCGGGATTTCGCCGGCCAGGTCACGGGGGGGATCGGGATTCTCGCCGACATTAGCGAGCGCATGCTGCGCGAGGCTGACGCTGCCTATCTTCGCGAAGGCGGTGAACTCAAGTTTCGCGTTGCAGCCGCCCTGCAGGAAGCGGGTGTACCGCTCGACCAGCGGCTCGCCAACGCGCTGAGTTTGCTCTCGGCCATGTCCGGCGTCGGGGCCGAGCGGGGCGCCAAGCTGGTCTTTGAGAACGAGCAGGGCGAACAGCAGACGCTGCATCATGGCTTGCCGTTGTGGCAGCGCCCCGCACCGGAACTGTGTGGCGACGCGGTCCAGACCGTGCGGTATTGCGAACTGGCCGCCCCTCCCCACGGCCACTATTTCGTGCCGCTGACCCACGGTACCGAGCACCTCGGTGTACTGATCATCGACACCGCGCCTGCGCCGCCAGAGAACGCCGGACGGATCGAGAGTCTCAAGGCGATCGGCGAAAGTATTGCCATCGCCCTCCTGAACGGGCGCGCGCTGCAGCTGCTGCATGCCGCCACTGTCCAGGCCGAAGCGGCGAATCAGGCGAAGAGCCGCTTCCTGGCAACGATGTCGCACGAAATCCGTACGCCCATGAATGGCATTCTGGGCATGGCACAGATGCTCCTGATGCCGAATTTGCAGGCGGGGGAGCGGCAGGATTATGCGCGGACCATCTTGACGTCTGGCCAGACGCTGCTCAGCCTGCTCAACGATATCCTCGATCTATCAAAAGTCGAGGCGGGGAAAATCCAGCTTGACGCCACGGTATTCGAGCCCGCTCAGCTCATGCACGAGTCGCAAGCGCTGTTTGGCGAATCCGCCCGGCAAAAGGGACTCGGCCTTGAGTCGTCCTGGCGTGGCCCGGCCAGCCAGCGCTATCTGGCCGATTCCCACCGCCTGCGTCAGATGATCTTCAATCTGGTGGGCAACGCCATCAAGTTCACCGCAAAGGGTAATGTCCATATCGAGGCAGCCGAGGTCGGCAACGATGGCACAGCGGCCGTGCTCGAGTTTTCCGTCACCGATACCGGCATCGGGATTCCGGCAGAGCAGCTGGAGCGCCTGTACCAGCCCTTTTCGCAAGCCGATAGCTCGACCACCCGACAGTTTGGCGGCACCGGCCTCGGCCTGTCAATCGTTCGCAGCCTCGCCAGAATCATGGGGGGCGATGTCGGTGTCGAGAGCGAACCCGGCAAAGGATCCCGGTTCTGGTTCCACATTCGCGCCGGTATCGTTCCCGCCGGCGAAAACGGCCGTTACGCGGAACGGGCAGCGAGTGGGATGGACTTGCCTGCCACCTCATCCTCACGGCTCAGTGGCCGCGTCCTGGTGGTGGAGGACAATCTAACCAACCGCAAGGTCATCGATGCCATGCTGACAGAGATCGGCGTGACGGTCATGACGGCCGAAGATGGCCAACAGGCGGTGGACGCGGTCATCCAGGGTGAGACGCCTGACCTTATCCTGATGGATCTGCAAATGCCCGTGCTGGACGGCTATGCTGCCACCGAGCGGATTCGCCGCTGGGAAGCGGAACATGGCCACCCGCGCCTGCCGATCATCGCCGTGACGGCCGATGTCTTCGGAGAATCGCGCCAGGATTGCCTAACGGTGGGCATGGACGACTTCCTGAGCAAGCCGATCTCGGTCGCCGATGTTTTGGCCATACTGAAAAAATGGCTGCCCCAGTCGGCGGCGCCCCCGCATGAGGCGCCGCTGCAGGCCGCTGCTGCCAAACCGGTGGATAGCCAGCGGTTTGCAGCACTGGCGGATGAGATCACCCCCTTGCTGGCGCAGCACAAATTTGATGCCTTGGTCCGCTTCAGGGATTTGCAGGCCTTGGTGGCGGGGACTGCCCTTGCGCTCGAAGTCGAGGAGCTTGGCCGGATGGTGGCGGCATTCCGCTTCGACGTGGCGCTGGAGCGTTTGCAGCGTCTGGCAGCGGCGGTCCAGGATTTGAAAGGCACGCCATGACCGATCCGCGGCACCGGATTCTGGCTATCGACGATACGCCGGAAAATCTGCTGACCTTAGGCGCGGCGCTGGCCACCGAGTTCGATCTGCAGGTCGCCACCTCCGGGGCGATGGGGCTCGCCCTGGCCCAAGAGACAGCCCCGGACCTGATCCTGCTCGACGTGATGATGCCCGGGATGGATGGCTTCGAGACCTGTCGCCGGCTGAAGGACGATCCGGGGCTGCGCAACGTCCCGGTAATTTTTGTGACGGCGCTGGCGGAAGTTGGCGCGGAATCGACGGGCCTCGCGTTGGGGGCGGCGGACTACATCACCAAGCCGATCAATGTCGAAATTGCCAGGCAGCGTATCCGCAATCTGCTCGATCGGGAAAATTTTCGCAAGGCGGTCGAGGCACAGCATAGCCAGCTGGAAACCCGCCTGGCCGAGCGCACGCTGGCCGAGGATGCGCTGCGCCGCAGCGAACAGAAACTGCGGATGCTGTTGGACAACGCCGCGGATGCGGTATTCATCGCCGGTACGGAGGAGCGCTGGACCTACGTCAACGCGCAGGCCGTCGCCCTCCTCGGCTATCGTCGGGAAGAGCTCCTCGGCATGTCCATCTACGACCTCGTGCCGCCGTCCTACCGCGAGCGCTATCGGCAGGAATTCGCCAAGCTGAGCAGCTGCGACAAAGTGTGGGCGCGCGAACTGCGGCTGATCAGGAAGGATGGCAGCAGAATCCCCGTGGAGATGAATGCCGTCCAGCTTCCGGACGGCAGCATCTACGGTTCCTGTCGCAACATCAGCAAGCGCAAGCAGGCCGAAGAAGACCAGCGCATCGCCGCCATCGCCTTCGAGACCCAAGAAGGCATCCTGGTCACGGACAGCGCGGGCAGGATTCTGCGCGTCAACCATGCCTTCACAAAACTGACCGGCTACAGTGCCAAGGAAGCGATCGGCAATTCCCCGGCCATGCTCAGGTCAGGGCGCCAGGACGAGGAGTTCTACCGTAAGCTCTGGGCGACGCTGCTGGCAGACAAGTACTGGGAAGGCGAAGTCTGGAACCGGCGCAAAACCGGCGAGATCTATCCGCAATGGCTGACTATCACGGCGGTTTCCCGGCCGGACGGCAAGGTTACCCATTACGTCGCCGTATTTTCCGACATCACCGAGCGCAAGGCTACGGAGGAGCAGATTCACCGCCTGGCGTTCTGCGATCCCCTGACCAACCTGCCGAATCGGCGTCTGTTGTACGACCGCTGCGAGCAGGCGTTGCGCGTCTGTGCGCGCCACATGAATCATGGGGCACTACTGTTCCTCGACCTCGACCGCTTCAAAACCCTCAACGACACCTGGGGTCATGACGTCGGCGATCTGCTGCTGATCGAAGTGGCGCGTCGCCTGCTTGCCAGCGTGCGTGCCGAGGACACCGTGGCACGCATGGGCGGCGACGAATTCGTCGTGCTGCTGGCAGAACTCAGCCCGGAAGCGCCAGTTGCCACGGCGCAGGCCCGGGAAGTGGGGGAAAAGATCCGGGCGGCGATCAATGCCCCGTATTCGCTGAATGGTCTGGCTCACAACAGCTCACCCAGCATCGGCATCTGTCTCTTCGACAGCAACGAAACCCCCGTCAAGGAACTTCTCATGCATGCCGACCAGGCCATGTATCACGCCAAGGCTGCCGGCCGCAACGCGGTGCGGGTGTTTGGCGAATGATCGCCGCAGCCCAGAATATGCCACGGTGGGTAACCGCAGCGTAAAAATCGCGTAGCACCCGGTTCCTGCAGTGCGCCTACCCAAACGCACTGAAAGGAGAACCGGCCATGGCGTTCCGGAATGAAGTTTAGCCGCAAGCCGCGGCCCACCGCCAGCCGCGCGCCAAGCTGCAAGTTGTCCTGGCAACGAGCGCATCCGAAATACTCGCGGCGCAGAAACTGCGCTGGCGGGACGACGCCCATCAGCAAACCCCGCAGTCTCGCCGCCGGGCCGCCCCAAGGCGAGACGGCACGCGGCGAAAGCCGCAATCCGCTCCCAAGCATGAACGGGGCTCCCCGTAACAAACGAGCGCAGCGACAACAAGCGACGCAGTCGCGCTGTTGCGGCGAAGGCTAATGCCGGCCTGGCCGGCGTTAAGCCGCACAGCGGCGGCCGGAGGCAAAAACCAAATTATCCCCGGGAGGGGGCGGGCCTTACTGCCAGCCCGTTGGTCTGGACAGTTGTCCGCATGGCATCTGGAAGACCCGGCGGTCCTCGAGCCGCACTGCCGTCAGGCTGCCGCCCCACAGGCAGCCGGTATCCAGCGCCAGCAGCGCGTCGGTCTGTCTGAAACCGAGGGCGGACCAGTGGCCGCAGACGATGGTGTGATCGGCACTTTTGCGGCCGGGTGCGTCGAACCACGGCACGCAGTCCGCTGGGCCGCGCTCCGGCGGCCCCTTGGCGCCAGGCGCGCGAAATTCCATGCGGCCGTCGGCGGTGACGAAGCGCATGCGCGTCATGGCATTCACCACCACGCGCAGCCGGTCCCAGCCGGCGAGGTCGTCGCGCCAGCCGTCCGGCTCGGAGCCCCACATATTGGCCAGAAACTCGCGATAGTCGGGCGAGGAGAGTGCTGCCGAGGCTTCGTCCGACAGTGCCTGCGCCTGCGCGACATCCCATCCTGGCAGCAGCCCGGCATGCACCATGGCCATGCTTCCTTCGACATGAAACAGCGGGAGCGCGCGTAACCAGTCCATCAGTTCATCGCGGTCGGGTGCCGCCAGAATGGGGTCGAGCGTGTCTTCCTTGCTGGCCTTGCCGTATCCCGCGGATTGCATGAGCAGATGCAGGTCGTGATTGCCGAGCACGCTGACCGCCGCGTTGCCGAGCCCCTTGACGAAGCGCAACACCTCCAGCGATTGCGGGCCGCGATTCACCAGGTCGCCGACAAACCAGAGCCGATCCGCTGCGGGGGAAAAATCCAGGTAGTCGAGCAGGCTGGCCAGCGGGTCGTAGCAGCCCTGCAAATCGCCGATTGCGTAGGTGGCCATGTGCTCAGCCGCTCGCCGGGGCACCCCAAGGGAGGCGACGCCCCCCTGTGGGGGGCAGCAAAATGAATGGATGAGCGCGCGGGGTCATTCTTAGGGACTGAACATCAGCGCCGGCTGCAGGCTGGCCAGCACGACGAGCGCCACTTGCAGCAGCAGCAGCACGACCAGCGGCGAGAGGTCGACGCCGCCCAGCGTCGGCAGCAGGCGGCGCACCGGATTCAGCAGCGGGCGGGCGAGCGCGTCGAACAGGGGGGCGAAGGGCGAGTAGGGGTTGATCCACGACAGCAGCGCGGCGATGATCACCACGCCCATCAGCAGATAAACGGCCATGCGCAGCACGGCGAGAAATGACAGCCAGAGCAAGCCCGGAATGATGTCCGGCCCCGCTGCCAGCATACCGGTCAGGCCCGCCATCACCGCGAAATAGACGATTTGCGTCAGCCAGGCGGCAAACACGCTGGCCAGGTCGATGCCGAACAGCCCGGGGATCACGCGCCGCAACGGCAGGACCGCCCAGTTGGTCAGTGCCGTGATGAACTGGCCGACCGGATTGCGAAACGGCGCGCGCGTCAGCTGCAGCAGGGTGCGGGCCAGGAAGGCGGTGGTCAGCAGGCCGGCGGCGGTGCCCAGCAGCAGGGAAACGATTTGCGCCAGCATCAGTTCTGCCCCAGTTGGTCACACATTTCGCGGCCGCGTGCGGCTGCGGCATCAACCCCTTTGGCAATGTCCGCTGCGATGTTCGCTGCGGCAAAGGCATCGAGTGCGGCAGCGGTGGTGCCACCCTTGGAGGTGACGCGCTCGCGCAGCACGCTGACCGGGTCGCCGCTGGTTTCAGCCAGCCGCGCCGCGCCCAGAAAGGTCTCGACCGCCAGCAGGCGGGCGGTTTCAGGGGGCAGTCCCAGTGCCGTGCCGGCGTTTTGCAGCGACTCGATGAAGTAGAACACGTAGGCGGGGCCGCTGCCCGAAACGGCGGTGACCACGTCCATCAGTGCCTCTTCCTCGATCCAGAGCGTGCGGCCGACGGCGGCGAGAATCTTTTCCGCAACGAGGCGTCCCTCGCGGTCGACGGTCGGATCGGCGTAAAGGCCGGTGATGCCGACCCCGATCAAAGCCGGAGTATTGGGCATGGCACGGATCAGGCGCGTGTAATCGCCCAGCCAGCGGCCGATGTCGGCCAGCCGCAGGCCGGCGGCGATGCTGATGACCAGTTGGTTGCTGAGCTTGCCGGTGGCCGGCGCCAAAGCCGCCTTCATTTGCTGTGGTTTGACCGCCAGCATCAGCACCTCGCAACTGAGCGCCGCCGCATCGATGGTCGGCGTGCAGCGCACCCCGAACGATTCCGTAAGTTGCTCGCGCGCTTCCGCGACGGGTTCGACAACCTGGATGCCGGCGACCGAAAAGCCCTGCTTCTTCAGTCCGCCGATCAGGG
Source organism: Rhodocyclaceae bacterium (assembly GCA_013791905.1). GTDB lineage: Bacteria > Pseudomonadota > Gammaproteobacteria > Burkholderiales > Rhodocyclaceae > Sulfuricystis. Next base: position 45,815 of record VMSX01000009.1, read on the forward strand.
CAGTGGCCATGTTGCCGCCGCCAATGAATGTGATTTTCATGATGTTTTCCCTAACAGAAGGACTCGTCGTGGTTCATGTTGCGCTTCTTTCGCCAAAGATCGCGGTGCCGACTCGCACGATGGTCGCGCCTTCCATGATGGCCGCTTCCAAATCATGGCTCATGCCCATCGACAGTGTATCGAGTGCCAGTCCTTCTGCGACCAGCGTCTCCTTCATTTCGCGCAAGACAGCGAAACGTAGTCTTGCCAGATTTGCGTCCTCGGTCGGCTCGGGAATCGCCATCAGGCCACGCAGCCGCAACCGGGGCAGTGCCGCGATGGCCTGGCACAGGGGCGCAGCCGCTGCTGGCGCGCAACCACTTTTGCTCGATTCGCCGCTGACATTCACCTGCACGCAGACATTGAGTGGCGGCAAATGCGCTGGCCGCTGATCAGATAGTCGCTCGGCAATTTTCAAACGTTCCACCGAATGCACCCAGGCGAAGTGTTCCGCCACCGGCCGGGTCTTGTTGCTTTGCAGGGGGCCGATGAAATGCCACTCCAGCGCGAGGTCGGCCAGTTCGGCCTGCTTGGCCAGCGCTTCCTGCACATAGCTTTCGCCAAAGGCGCGCTGGCCGGCTTCTGCGGCGGCGCGCACCGCGCTGGCCGGCCAGGTTTTGGTCACCGCCAGCAGGGTGACTGTGGCCGGGGCGCGTCGCGCCGCGGCGCAGGCAGCGGCGATGCGCATGTTCAGGGCCTGCAGGTTGGCGGGAATTGTTATCATAGGGCGGCTTCAACTCGTCGTTCAGTATACCCAAGCCACCCCCGGAGACGCCCATGGACATTACCGAATTGCTCGCTTTCGTCGTCAAGAACAAGGCGTCCGACCTGCACCTGTCTGCCGGCCTGCCTCCGATGATCCGCGTGCATGGCGACATCCGGCGCATCAACCTGCCGCCGATGGAACACAAGGATGTACATAGCATGATCTATGACATCATGAACGACGGCCAGCGCAAGCATTATGAAGAAAACCTGGAGTGCGATTTCTCGTTCGCCGTGCCCAATCTGGCGCGCTTCCGGGTCAACGCCTACGTGCAGAATCGCGGCGCAGCGGCTGTGATGCGGACGATTCCCTCCAAGGTGCTGACCCTCGAGCAACTCAACGCACCGAAGATCTTCAAGGAAATAGCCAAACAGCCGCGCGGCATCGTGCTGGTGACCGGCCCGACCGGCTCGGGCAAGTCGACCACGCTGGCGGCGATGGTCGACGACATCAACGAAACCGAATACGGTCACATCCTGACCGTCGAGGACCCGATCGAATTTGTCCACGAATCGAAGAAATGCCTGATCAACCAGCGTGAAGTCGGCCCGCACACCTTGTCGTTTTCCAATGCCCTGCGCTCGGCTCTGCGCGAAGACCCGGACGTGATCCTGGTCGGTGAAATGCGCGACCTCGAAACCATCCGCCTCGCCCTGACCGGCGCGGAAACCGGTCACCTGGTGTTCGGTACCCTGCACACCTCGTCGGCAGCCAAGACCATCGACCGGATCGTCGACGTCTTTCCGGCGGCCGAGAAGGAAATGGTGCGCGCGATGCTGTCCGAATCGCTGCGTGCGGTCATTTCACAGACCCTGCTGAAGACCAAGGATGGCAACGGCCGCGTTGCCGCGCACGAAATCATGCTCGGCACGCCGGCCATTCGCAACCTGATCCGCGAAAACAAGATTGCCCAGATGTATTCAGCGATCCAGACCGGCCAGCAGTTCGGCATGCAGACGCTCGACCAGAACCTGCAGGAATTGGTCAAGCGCAATGTCGTGGCTGCCTCGGAAGCGCGCAACAAGGCGGCGAACAAGGATAATTTTGCGGGCTGATGCCGCAAAACTTTTCCAGCAATATTGCGGTGCCCGCTAAGCACCCAGGGCGATCAACCAAGGACTGACCATGGAACGCGACGAAGCATTGAAATTTATGCACCAGCTCCTTGCGATGATGGTGCAGAAAAAAGGGTCCGACCTTTTCATCACCGCCGGATTCCCGCCCGCCATCAAGGTCGACGGCAAGATGACCCCTGTCACGGCGCAAATGCTGATGCCGCAACACACCATCGAACTGGCGCGGTCGGTGATGAACGACCGGCAGGCCGCCGAGTTCGAGGCGACCAAGGAATGCAACTTCGCCATCAGCCCGACCGGCATCGGCCGTTTTCGCGTCAGCGCCTTCATCCAGCAGGGACGTACCGGCCTGGTCATGCGCACCATCAATACCTCGATCCCGAAATTCGAAGACCTTGGTCTGCCCCCGGTACTGAGAGACGTCGCCATGACCAAACGCGGTCTGGTGCTGTTCGTGGGCGCCACCGGCTCGGGCAAATCGACCTCGCTGGCCGCCATGATCGGTTATCGCAACGAAAACAGCCAGGGCCACATCGTTACCATCGAAGACCCGGTCGAGTTCGTGCATGAGCACAAAAACTGCATCGTCACCCAGCGCGAGGTGGGCGTCGATACCGATTCCTGGGAGGTGGCGCTGAAGAACACCTTGCGGCAGGCACCGGATGTCATCCTGATCGGCGAGATCCGCGAACGCGAAGTCATGGAACATGCCATCGCCTTCGCCGAAACCGGCCACCTGGCGCTGGGCACGTTGCACGCCAACAACGCCAACCAGGCAATGGACCGTGTCATCAACTTCTTCCCCGAAGAGCGCCGCCCGCAGCTGTTGATGGACCTTTCGCTCAACCTGAAGGCCGTCATTTCGCAGCGACTGATCCCGCTGAAAACGGGTAAAGGACGTGTTGCCGCCATTGAGATTCTTCTCAACTCGCCGTTAATCTCTGATCTCATCGGCAAGGGCGATGTGCATGAAATCAAGGAGATCATGAAAAAGTCGCGCGAATTGGGCATGCAGTCCTTCGACCAGGCGCTGTTCGATCTCTACGAAGCCGACAAGATCAGCTACGAAGATGCCTTGCGCTTTGCCGACTCGATGAACGAGGTACGCCTGTCAATCAAGCTGCATGGCAAGGAAATGTCCGACCGGGATTTGCAGGGTGGTATCCGGCATCTCGATATCGTCTAACTTAGTTCAAACTGCCAGACCATGAATGCACCACAACCTGATGCCGATGCCTGCCCGCTGGAATCGATCGGCCACCTGAAACAAAAGGTCTGCCTGATGTGGGGCAGCGCGGAGCTCGACATTTTTATCGGCCGCCTGCTGATGGATTCTCGTGACGGCGCGCGCAAGGGACTGCCGATGCCGGTCGGCGCCGATTTGCTCTTCCTCGCCAAGACCAATAAGATCATTCGCGCCATCGACCTGATGCGCAGCGAGAAAATCCAGTTCAAGGACGCTTTCCGAATCGTCGATGAGGGCGACCAGAAGCGCCTCGAGGCCGATGAATTCGACAATCCGCTGGTTTCGCGCGATACCGTGGTCAAGGTGCGCAATGAAGAGCTTCGCGCCACGCGGGCGCAGCGACCGGCGCCAAAACCTGACGGCTTTGCTGCCAGGATCGGTCATTTGGTGTTTACGGTACTGACCAGCAAGGCGGTCCTTTTTTTGATCGCCGTGGCTCTGACCGTAAAGCTACTCTGGCCGTTCTTCATGGCCGGAAAATGATGCGGCAGGTGTGCCGTCAGCCGGGGGGCGCGCCCTTCGGCGAACGGGCGCTGCCGGCGACCATCGGGAACCCGTATAAGCGGCACTCGAGCGCACCGTTGTAAAGCGGGGTGCGGCGGGCTGGCTTGAGTCCGATCAGTTTGGGCAGATGCGGGTCGGCCGAAAGAAACCAGCAGTGCCAGCCGGCAAAGCGCTTTTTCAGGGCATCGCCCAGTTGCGGATAAAAGGCGTCAAGCGAGGTGGCTTCACCCAGTCGCTCGCCATAGGGCGGGTTGGCGATCAGGATGCCGCCGCTGTTGCCAACAATTGTTGGCGGGTCGATTTCCAGCAGATCGGCGCGGCGCACCTCGATCAGATCGTCGAGGCCGGCATGCGCCAGATTTTGCCGGGTGCGCGCCACCGCATCATCGTCAATGTCGCTGCCCCAGATCTGCAGGCGGGGTGGGGCGGGCACGCGCCGTTCAGCGGCTGCCATGCACAGCTTGCGCCACAGCGCCGGTTGGTAATTGGCGAGTCGGGTAAACCCGAAATCCTGCATGTCGCGCGCCAGTCCTGGCGCGTCGCCGAGCGTCATGCCGGCCGCCTCGAGCAATAGCGTGCCGGAGCCGCACATCGGGTCGAGCAGGGGTTGTCCGGGCGTCCAGCCCGCCAGCCGCAGTATGCCGGCAGCGAGATTTTCCTTGAGTGGCGCGGCCACCTTGGCAATCTTCTGGCCGCGCAGCCACAGCGGCTCGCCCGAAGTGTCAAGGTAGAGCGTGGCGGTCTTTTCGGTGACAAACAGATGGATGCGTACCGCCGGGTCTGCGGTATTCACGTCTGGCCGCCGGCCGCAATCGGCGCGGAAACGGTCGCAAACGGCATCCTTGACCTTCAGCGTGATGAACTCGATGCTCTTGAATGGCGCGCGCACGGCCGTGACATAGACGCGGATGCTGTAGTCAACATTGAACAACTTTGGCCACGCCACGCCATGGGTCAACGCGTATACATCGGCTTCGTTGCGATAGTCTCCACTGGCGACGCGCCACAACACGCGCGTGGCGATGCGCGATTCCAGATTTACCCGATAGCAGGTCTCCCAGTTTCCAGAAAAACTTGCGCCGCCCGGTGTTGCCGCCACCTGCTGGCCGCCGGCTGCACCGATATCCTCGACCAGCAATTCCTCAAGTCCGCGCGGGCAGGTCGCAAAGAATGCTTCGCCGCGCGGGCCGTGCGATTGCACTGCCGCGTGCGCTTCACGTGGTTGACGGGAAAATCGGCGCTGGTGGGACGGCGGCGGAGCGGGAGTAGCGGGCTTCAATACGGTTTCACCACGACGAGGATGCAGATGGCTATCAGCGCCAGCACCGGCACCTCATTGAAGAAGCGGAACCAGACATGGGAATGCCGGTTCTTTCCGGCGACAAACGCTTTCAGCAGCCAGCCGCAATACAGGTGGTAGGCTATCAGCCCGGTCACCAGCGCGATCTTGGTATTCAGCCAGCCGCCGGCGAAACCGTAGCCGAGCCACAGCCACAGGCCGCCAGCAACTGCCAATACGCCGAGCGGTGTGACGAAGCCGTAGAGCTTCCGCGCCATCACCAGCAAGCGCTCGTGCTCTGCGCTGCTGTTGTCAGGCACCATCGCCAGGTTGACAAAGATGCGCGGCAGATAGAACAGTCCGGCAAACCAGCCGACGACAAAGAAGATGTGAAAGGCTTTCACCCAGAGCATGAGCATGCTTTTTTCCTCAAAGTGACGCAGCAGAGCAGCCGCCGATTCTACCCCCAGTAGTCTCGCCGCCGGGCCGCCCCAAGGCGAGACGGCACGCGGCGTTAGCCGCAAGCCGCGCCACAGCCGATACGAAGCCGCCCGTAACAGACGAGCGCAGCGAGCCACAGTCACCTCCCCTGCGAGGGGGAGGATGGGATGGGGAGGGTGTCTACTCCCGCGCGGGAGGGGTTGGTGGAGAACGGGCCACAACAGCGTCGGCGATGCCGATATCCACCGTCGGGTAACGCAGCCGCAATTTTAGCTCGCGCTTCATGCGCGTGTTTTCCAGCCGCCGCGACTCGCCCATGAACGAAAGCAGCATGGGTGACAGTTGCGCGCGCACCTCCTCGCGCGTGGCGCGTGGTGGCCGGGGCAGGGCGAAGGCATCGGCCAGCTTGTCGAACCAGTCGCCCATCAGCAAGGCCGAGTCGTCGCAGATGTTGTAGGCGCGATTGGCGCCGCCGCGTTCCAGCGCCACGACGCAGGCATGGGCCAAATCCTCGGCATGAATGTGATTGGTAAAGACGTCAGCGCCCGGCACCAGCAGCGGGTCGCCACGGCGGATGCGTTCAAGCGGCAGGCGGTCGGCGGCATAGATGCCGGGTGCGCGCAGGATGCTGATCTGCGTCCGGCTGCGCCGGCCGAAGCCACGCAACAGTCCTTCGGCAGCAACGCGGCGCCGCGCGCGGGCGGTGGTGGCAGCCAGCGGTCGCGTTTCGGGCACGTGGGCGCCGCCACAATTGCCATACACCCCGGTGGTGCTGATGTAGACAATGCGGCGTGGTAAGCTTCGCGCGTTTGCCAGCGTCGCCAGCAGACGTTGTGTACGCGGGTCGCCGCTGCCGGTTCCGGGCGGTGGGGCGCTGTGTAGCACAGCGTGCGCCAGCCCTGCCAGACGACGCAGGGTAGCGGGTTGGTCAAGGTCGCCACAGATTTGTTTCACGCCCAGGATATGCAGGGCCGGGTCGAGTTCACGCACCAGCGCGAAGACCCGCCAGTGGCGCGTCAAGGCAGGCAGCGCGCGACGTACGACGTCGCCGCAACCCACGATCAACAAGCTTCTCGGCAACCTTCTTTTTTTCACCGGATGATTATCGCATGCCCTATCAAGTCACCCTGCAGCCCAGCGGCCACACTTTCAACGTCGCTGCCGACACCGCAATTCTCGATGCCGCGCTCGATGCGGGTTTCAACCTGCCGTACGGCTGCAAGGATGGCGCCTGCGGAACCTGCAAGGGCAAGGTGCTGAGCGGCCAGGTCGATTTGGGTACGGCGCAGGATGAAGCGCTGTCCGCCGCGGAACGCGCAGCCGGCATGGCGCTGTTCTGTTGCGCCAGGCCACTGTCAGATCTCAGCATCGAAGTGCGCGAAATCGACGCGGTGCGCGACATCCCGGTCAGGACCCTGCCCTGCCGGGTGCAAAAGCTGCAGAAGCTTGCCGACGACGTGATGGCAATCAGCCTCAAACTGCCGGCTAACGAGCGGCTGCAATTTCTGGCCGGTCAGTACATCGAATTTCTGCTCAAGGATGGCAAGCGCCGCGCCTTTTCGCTGGCCAGTCCGCCGCATGCCGACGAATTTCTCGAAATTCACGTCCGCCGCGTCCCCGGCGGCAACTTTACCGACCACGTCTTCACCCAGATGAAAGAGCGCGACATCATGCGCATCGAAGGCCCGCTCGGCAGTTTCTTCCTGCGCGAAAATTCGAGCAAACCGATCATCCTGCTGGCTGGCGGTACGGGTATTGCCCCGATCAAGGGGCTGATCGAGCATGCACTGCACATCGGCATCAAACGCCCGATACAGCTCTACTATGGCGCAAAAGACCGCGCCGGCCTCTATCTCAACGGTCTCGCCGAACAATGGGCCGCCGCGCACCCGCACATTACTTACATACCAGTGTTGTCGGAGCCGGCGGCCGACGACGCCTGGACCGGTCGCACCGGCCTGGTCCATGAGGCGGTGCTGGCCGATCATGCCGACCTGTCGGCCTGGCAGGTGTATGCCTGTGGCGCGCCAGCCATGTGCGAAGCTGCCAAGGGCGATTTCACCGCACGCGGCCTGCCGCCGGAGGAATTTTTTGCCGACGTGTTTTCCTTCGCCCCGCGCTGAGCGAAGACGCACGAGCTTCCTCATGGCAGACACGGCCTTCATTCGCCGCGAGCCGGTTATCAACCGGCACCGGGAGATCATCGCCACCCGGCTGATCGTCCATGCCGACAGCGCGGCTGCAGCAGCAGCGGCCCTTGGCCAACTAGACAAAGTCTGGCCACCGGTGCGTAGCGTGATGGTGGCGCTGGATGGTTGTTTGCCTACTTCCGATTTGCTGGCCTGGACGCCGCCCGCCAATGTGATGATCGAAATCCCCGTCCCCGCGCTGGAACAACCGGCGACCCGGGATCTGGTCGCGCGCCTCCACGCCGACGGGGTTGCGCTTAGTTTGTCGGGATACGATGGGCGGGCCACCCTGCCGGACGAACCCTTTCGTTTTCTGCTGGCCGACTTCGTGACGCAGCCGCGCTTTGACGATCCGCCGGCCCTGCCTCTGGCACAGCATCTGGCCGATCTGCCCGCCTTCGACAGCGCGATTGCCAACGGCTATGCCGGTGCAACCGGCTGGTTTTTCCTGCGCGGCCAACCCGCCTGGGGGCCGCTGAAAACCAGTCACGCCAACACCGTGCGCGTGCTCAATCTGGTGCGCCGGAATGCCGCGGTCGGTGAAATCGAGGCGGCCTTGAAGCAGGATGTCACGCTGTCCTTCAAATTGCTCAAATACATCAACTCCCCTGCCTTCGGTCTCGGCAAGGAAATCCAGTCATTCCGCCACGCCGTCACCTTGCTGGGCTACGACAAGCTCAACAAGTGGCTGTCGCTGCTGCTGGTTACCGCCAGCAAGAGCCCGACCGCTCCGGCCTTGATGCAGACGGCTATCGCGCGCGGTCGTTTCATGGAAACCATTGGCGCCGGCCGTTTCGATGCGGGCCAGCGCGACAGCCTGTTCATCGCGGGCGCCTTTTCGCTGCTCGACATGCTGCTGGCGGCGCGCATGGACGATATCCTCGCCGCAATGCAACTCCCCGCCGTCATCACGGACGCGTTGATCGGTCGCACGGGGGAGTTCGCGCCCTACCTGGCCCTGGCGCTGGCCTGCGAGAATGAAAACCCCGCCTTACTGATCGAGCTGGCTGGCCAGCTCGATTTGTCGGCGACGACGGTGAATCGCGCTCAGCTGGAGGCACTGGCCTTCGCCGACGGATTGCAGCTCGACTGAGCCAAAAAAACACCCGCCCCCCTTCGCCCCCCTCGCGGTGGGTTCTGTATGGTTCGCTACGCTCGGCTGTCACGGGGCGCGGTGGTTCAAGGTCGGCGCGGATTGCGGCTGGCGCCGCGTGCCGCGTTTGCTTGGGGCGGCCCAGCGCAAGCGCTACAGTGTCTTTCGCATTAACGCTTCAGGCAGGTTTTTCGGATTTTTCGGATTTTTCGGCTTTGTCGGCCTTCTCGGTTTTCCCGGGCTTGCTTTCGCTGCCGGGTAACGCCGCCACGCCCACGGCAGCGCGGATCTTGTTTTCGAGCTCGCGGGCGAGTTCCGGATGCTCGCGCAGGTATTCGCGGGAGTTGTCCTTGCCCTGGCCAATTTTCTCGCCGTTCACGGCATACCAGGCGCCGGACTTGTCGATGAATTTGTGCTCGACGCCGAGTTCGATGATCTCGCCTTCATGCGAGATGCCCTCGCCGTAGAGGATGTCGAAGCGCGCCTCGCGGAAGGGCGGCGCCACCTTGTTCTTGACGACCTTGACCTTGGTTTCGTTGCCGATCACCTCGTCGCCCTTCTTGATGGCGCCGGTGCGGCGGATGTCCATGCGCACCGAGGCGTAGAACTTGAGCGCGTTGCCGCCGGTGGTGGTTTCGGGGTTGCCGAACATCACGCCGATCTTCATGCGGATCTGGTTGATGAAAATCACCAGGGTGTTGGTGCGCTTGATGTTGCTGGTGAGCTTGCGCAGCGCCTGACTCATCAGACGCGCCTGCAGGCCAGGCAACTGGTCGCCCATTTCGCCCTCGATTTCGGCCCGTGGCGTCAGCGCCGCCACCGAGTCGATGACGATCAGGTCGACGCCGCCCGAGCGCACCAGCATGTCGGTGATCTCCAAGCCCTGCTCGCCGTTGTCGGGCTGCGAAATCAGCAGGTCGGGCACGTTGACGCCGAGTTTGGCGGCATAGCCCGGGTCTAGAGCGTTTTCGGCGTCGATGTAGGCCGCTACGCCGCCAGCCTTCTGGATTTCGGCGACGATATGCAGACACAGGGTGGTCTTACCCGAGGATTCCGGTCCGTAGATTTCCACCACGCGCCCGCGCGGCAGGCCGCCGATGCCCAGTGCAATATCCAGCCCCAGCGAACCCGTCGACACGGTCTGGATGTCATCGCTGGCCAGGCCTTCGCCCATCTTCATGATGGAACCCTTGCCGAACTGTTTTTCGATCTGCGCCAGCGCTGCTTGCAACGCCTTGGTCTTGTTGTCGTCCATGATGTTCCCTCTTATAAGTTGTTCGATTGCGGTATTTCTCTGATGTGTTCCTGCAGGCCGGCCAGCGCATGAATCACTGATTGACGCCGGATAGATTCCCGGTCGCCGCTAAAAAGTCGGCTCTGGCAGGACGGCGCCCGACCTTTGATGCACCAGCCAAAGCAGACGGTGCCCACCGGCTTGTCCGGCGAGCCGCCCGTGGGACCGGCAATGCCGGTAATCGCCAGGGAGATCGCCGCGCGCGAGTTTTCCAGTGCGCCTTGCGCCATTTCGCCTGCAGTTTCCGGGCTGACCGCACCGAATTGAGTGATGGTGTTCATACGGACACCAAGCATATCCGTTTTCGAATCGTTTGTGTAAGTAATAAAGCCGCGCTCGAACCATGCGGAACTGCCGGGGGTGTGCGTGATCACCTGCGCCGCCCAGCCGCCGGTGCAGGATTCGGCCGTGGCAATCAGCAACTTGCGGGCGCGGCAGGCTGAGCCGACCGCCTCCGACAGGGCGACGAGTTCTGGTTCCATCAGGTCAGGCGATCCACGATGACCTTGAAAAGCGCCAGCGTCAGTACTGTGTAAGCGGCGGCGATGGCGTCGTCCATCATCACGCCGAAGCCGTTCTTGACCTGCTTGTCGAAATAATCCGCCGGCGACGGCTTGATGATGTCGTAGAAGCGGAACCACAGAAATGCCGCCAGTTGCCAGTACCACTCTTCCGGTGTCAGCATCAGCACAGCCCAGAACGGCACGATCTCGTCCCAGACGATGCTGCCGTGGTCGGTTACGCCGAGCGCGCGGCCGGTAATCTGGCAGGCGGTGACGCCGAGGGCGAAACACAGCAGCAGCAACACGGCGAAAGCCGTCTCATCCGGAAACATGCCGCGCAGCAGTGGGTAGGTCGCCCACGCGAACAACGTGCCGGCCGTGCCGGGCGCGAAGGGCGACAAGCCGCTGCCGAAACCGCAGGCCACCAGATGGGCCGGGTGGCGCAACAGAAATGAAAGCGGGGGAGCGGGGGATTTTGGTTTGATCATGAGAAATGGTCGTAGCCGCGTCGCGCGATGTCAATCGGCTGGCCGGTGGGGTCAAGGACAGTCAATTGGCCGGGTATGCCGGCCGCAATGTTGCCGAGGCAGTGGAGCGGCAGCACCAGGCTTGCGCCCAGCGCTTCGACTTGGGCGCGTAGCGCCGGCGGCGCCGTGAAAACAAGTTCATAGTCGTCGCCGCCCGCGAGATAGCACTCTCTTTCAAAAGTCGGCGTTGGCAGGATGAAATGCCCCGAATGGGGGACGGCGGTTTGCAAGACTGCGGTTTTCCCAGACGCTGTGAGGATGTGACCGAGGTCGGCGAGCAGTCCATCGGAGACATCGATGGCCGCTGTCGCCAGACCGCGCAAGGCCAGCCCCAGCGCCACGCGCGGCTGCGGGCGCTGCAGGGCGGCGAGGCAGTCGGTGAGCGCTGGCTCACTGAGTGCGGTGCGTCCTTGCAGGTGGGCTAGCGCCAGTGCGGCGCGGCCGGGCATGCCGGACACCCAGATTTCGTCGCCGGCTTGCGCGCCCGAGCGCAGCAGGGCCTGACCCGCCGGCACCTCGCCGAAAATCGTCACGCAGAAATTGCGCGGCCCCTTGGTGGTGTCGCCACCAATGACATCGATGTCGAACGCGTCCGCGCAGGCGAAAAAGCCATCCGCAAATTTTTCGATCCACGCTTCATTGGCTTCGGGCAAGGCTGCCGCCAGCAGTGCCCAGCGCGGTTGCGCGCCCATCGCGGCCAGGTCCGAGACATTGACGGCCAATGTCTTCCAGCCGAGATCAGTCGGCTCGGTGGCGGCCAGGAAATGGGTGCCGGCCACCAGCATGTCGGTGGAGATCACCAGTTCGCAGCCGGCGCTCGGGCGCACAATGGCGCCGTCATCGCCGATGCCGAGCACGGTGTGCCGGCTACCACGACGGAAATAGCGGTCGATCAGGGCAAACTCGGAGGGCACGCCGCGCCTGACCTTACTTTGCAACTATTTCGTGTGGCCGCAATTCCGGCACCAGCTTGTCGATGACGCCATTGACGAACTTGTGACCATCGGTGCCACCGTAGGATTTGGTCAGTTCGATGGCTTCGTTGATGACGACCCGGTAGGGCGTTTCGGGGTGGTGCTTCAACTCGCAGGCGGCGATCAGCAGGATGCCGCGCTCGATCGGCGAGACCTCCGCCCAAGGCCGCTCGATGTGCGGTTCAAGCAGTGCCTGCAGGGCGGCGGCGTCGGTCAGCACGCCATCGAGCAGGCTGTCGTAAAGCTCGCGATTGACCCGGTCGAACCCGGCGACGGATTCGGACTGGGCGATGATGGCCGCCGCATCCTGACCACCGACCAGATGCTGATAAAGCCCCTGGACGACAAATTCGCGCGCGCGATGACGCGGCGAACTGGGCGGCTTGCCGCTGCCGCCCTTGCTGCGCTGCGCCTTGGCCGTGACGTCCGCGCTCACTTGACTGCTTTCAACAGATTCGCCATTTCGACCGCGCACTGGGCGGCTTCCATGCCCTTCTGGTGCATGCGCACCAGCGCCTGGTCGTCGTTCTCGACGGTCAGCACGGCGTTGGCAATCGGAATGCCGGTGGTCAGCTGCACATCGGTAACGCCGCGCGCCGCTTCGTTCGAGACGATTTCAAAATGGTAGGTCTCGCCGCGAATCACGCAGCCCAGCGCCACCAGCGCTTTGAACTTGCCGCTTTGCGCCATCGTCTGCAGCGTCAGCGGGATTTCCAGCGCGCCGGGCACATTGACCAGCGTGACATCGGTCGCGGCCACCCCGAGGCGGCGCAATTCCTGGCAGCAACCCGCCAGCAGGCCCTCGCCCACTTCGCGGTTGAAGCGCGCCATGACGACGCCAATGGTGAGCCCGGTGCCGCTCAGGTCGGACTCGATCTCGGTGAGGTCGGCGCAGCGTTCGCTGGGCGCGGGGGCGCTGGTATTCGGGGTATGGGTCATGGCAAGTCCTTAAGATTCAAGAATATCACCCTGCGGCCGGTACGCATGGCGGCAACGATGTCTGGTGGAGAGTAGATGGTCACGGCGGGCCCCATTTGAGAGACGCGCATTTTACGCTGCCAAAGGATGTGGCGACGGATAGCGTCTCCTGCTGCCGAAGGGCACCTGAAAATTGGCGTGACCGGAGGGAATCCCTGTGGAGCTGGCGGGAAGAAGTGCCCGGCAGTGGGATGGCGTGCCGCCATGCATCATGCATCGCCAGTGCCGCGATGCACATTCTCCGTGCATAGGTCACGTCGCCGCCCCAAAAGAGGGCGTACCAGATGCGTCCCTGCCAGCGCCTGTCAATGGCGGGCATTGCCGCTCTGCAAGGGGCTTCAGGATAATTTAAAAGTTCCAGGATGCGCCTGGCACGGAATTCGCTCATCAGTTCCCCGTAGCCCACTGCGCAACCGCGCCAACTTCTTCTCATCCTCATAAGGGAGCCCATTTATGCATCGTCGCAACTTCGTCAAGGCCACCGCCGTTACCGTTGCACTCGCCGTTGCCGGTTTCATTTCAGCACCTGCGCTTGCCGCCGACACCATCAAGGTCGGCATCCTCCACTCGCTGTCGGGCACGATGGCAATTTCCGAAACCGCGCTCAAAGAAACGGCGCTGATGACCATTGCGGAAATCAACGCCAAGGGCGGGGTAATGGGCAAACAGCTGGAGGCGGTAGTCGTCGATCCGGCCTCGAACTGGCCGTTGTTCGCCGAAAAGTCGCGCCAGCTGCTGACGCAGGACAAGGTGGCGGTCGTCTTCGGCTGCTGGACCTCGGTGTCGCGCAAGTCGGTGAATCCGGTGTTCAAGGAACTCAATGGCCTGCTGTTCTATCCCGTGCAGTATGAAGGCGAGGAACTCGAGAAGAACGTTTTCTACACCGGTGCCGCGCCCAACCAGCAGGCGATTCCCGCTGTCGAATATCTGATGAGCAAGGACGGCGGCTCGGCCAAGCGCTTCGTGCTGCTCGGTACCGACTACGTCTATCCGCGCACCACCAACAAGATCCTGCGCGCCTTCCTGAAGTCGAAGGGCGTTGCCGATGCCGACATCATGGAGGACTACACGCCATTCGGCCACAGCGATTACCAGACCATCATCGCCAAGATCAAGAAATTCGCTTCCGAGGGCAAGAAGACGGCGGTGATCTCGACCATCAACGGCGACTCCAACGTGCCCTTCTACAAGGAACTGGGTAATGCCGGCCTGAAGGCCACCGACGTGCCGGTGGTCGCCTTCTCGGTGGGCGAGGAGGAACTGCGCGGCGTCGACACCAAGCCGCTGGTGGGCCACCTGGCTGCCTGGAATTATTTCCAGTCGGTGAAGAACCCGACCAACGATGCGTTCATCAAGATGTACCGGGACTGGGCGAAGAAGCAGAAGCTGCCGAATGCCGACACGGCGGTGACCAACGACCCGATGGAAGCCACCTACGTCGGCATTCACATGTGGAAGCAGGCGGTCGAGAAGGCCAAGAGCACCGATGTGGACAAGGTCATTGCAGCAATGGGCGGGCAGACCTTCAAGGCGCCATCCGGCTTCGAAATCAAGATGGACGAGAAGAACCACCATCTGCACAAGCCGGTGCTGATCGGCGAAGTGAAGGCCGACGGGCAGTTCAATGTGGTGTGGAAGACCAAGGGCCCGATCAAGGCCGCACCGTGGTCGCCCTACATTCCCGGCAACGACAAGAAGAAGGGCGAGCCCGAAGGTAAGTAAGCCCGCCCTCCCCCAGCCCCTCCCTCGCGGGAGGGGAGGCTTGGTGCTCGCTGCGCTCGTCTGTTACGGGGAGGATTGATTGGATGGCGGAGCGGTTGCGCCTTCGGCGCGTGCCGTTTCGCCTTGGGACGGCCCGGCGGCGAAACTGCGGTGTTTCTCGCCGTGCCACCAGCGCCGACTTTTCACGACCAGAAATGAAGACCATGCGCCATCTTTTCATCACACTTTTCTGCTGGCTGAGTTTCTCTGCCCACGCTGCCGTTGATCCGGCGCTGCTGGCGCAGCTTGCCGCCGAAGAGTCCGATGACAAGATCGCCGCGATCCAGGCCATCGCTGCCAGCGCCGACCCTGCGGCGCTGCAAATCCTTCAGTCGCTGTCCGCCGGCACGCTCACCGCGCCGGACGGCGGCGAAATCATGCTCAACAACCGCATCCGCGCCGAACTGGCGAATGCGCTGGCCGGCCTGCGTCTCGTCGATGCCGACCCCGCCGTCCGGCGTGCTGCGGCACAGGAACTGCAATCGAACGTCGGCCTCGAAATGGCCCCGCTGCTGGCGCGTGCGCTGGAAAAGGAAAGTGATGCGGAAATCCACGCGTTGCTGACCGCTGCTTATGCCCAGGCCAGCCTGACCAGCCCCGATCCTGCTGTGCGTCTTGCCGCCGTCACGGCGCTCGGCGCCAGCCCGAGCCGCAGTGCGCGCAACCTGCTGCTGCCACTCACCACGGCAAGCGGCGAGCCGGACAAAGGGGTGCGCAGCGCCGCCAGCCAGTCGCTCAAGGCCGTCGAGGCGAAACTTGCCATCGGCGAAACGCTCGGCCGCATCTTCACCGGCCTCAGCCTGGGCAGCATCCTGCTGCTGGCGGCCCTCGGGCTGGCCATCACCTATGGCGTGATGGGGGTGATCAACATGGCGCACGGCGAACTGCTGATGGTCGGCGCCTATGCCACCTATGCCGTGCAGGGCCTGTTCCGCACCTACCTGCCCGGCTGGGTGGATGCCTATGTGATCGCCGCCATTCCGGTGGCCTTCTTCGCCGCTGCTGCGGTCGGCATCCTGCTCGAACGCACGGTAATCCGTCATCTCTACGGCCGGCCGCTGGAAACCCTGCTGGCCACCTGGGGCCTGTCGCTGATCCTGATTCAGGCGGCACGGGTGATCTTCGGTGCGCAAAACGTCGAACTCGCCAATCCATCCTGGATGTCCGGTGGCGTCACGCTGATGGCCGGGCTGGTGCTGCCCTGGAACCGCATCGCCATCATCGGCTTCTCGCTCTTCGTGCTGGCGCTGGTCTGGCTGTTGATGAACCGGACGCGCCTCGGCATGTTCGTGCGCGCCGTGACGCAGAATCGACCGATGGCCGGTTGTGTCGGCGTGCCCACGGCGCGCATTGATACGCTCGCCTTCGGCCTCGGCGCTGGCATCGCCGGCCTCGGCGGCGTGGCGCTCTCACAGATCGCCAACGTCGGTCCCGACATGGGTCAAGGCTACATCGTTGACTCTTTCATGGTCGTCGTGCTCGGCGGCGTCGGCCAGTTGGCCGGTGCGGTGTGGGCTGCACTGGGTCTCGGCGTCGTCACCAAGTTCCTCGAAGGCTGGTCGGGCGCGGTGATCGCGAAAATCGCCGTGCTGGTGTTCATCATCGTCTTCATCCAGAAGCGTCCGCAGGGCCTGTTTGCCCTCAAGGGCCGGTTTGTAGAAAGCTGACATGACCCGCACCCCATTCGTCATCCGCTTCTGCAACGCCACGCCAAAATCCGGCTGGATCGCCTTGGGGATCTTCGCCGCCATCGCCATGCTGTTGCTGCCGGCCTTGCATCTTGTCTTGCCGCCGGAGCATCCCTTGCATGTTTCGGCCTATGTCATCACGCTGGGCGGCAAGATCATGTGCTACGCCATCGTCGCCGTGGCCATGGACCTGATCTGGGGCCACGCCGGCATTCTTTCGCTCGGCCACGGCCTGTTCTTCGCCCTTGGCGGCTACGTCTTCGGCATGTACCTGATGCGCCAGATCGGCCGCGACGGCTCATATCAATCCGATCTGCCCGACTTCATGGTCTTCCTCGACTGGAAGGAACTACCCTGGTACTGGGCGGGTTCGGACTCCTTCCTCTGGTCACTGGCGCTGGTCCTGATTGTGCCGGCGTTGATTGCCTATGTCTTCGGTTACTTCGCCTTTCGTTCGCGCATCAAGGGCGTGTATTTCTCGATCATCACCCAGGCGCTCACCTTTGCTGCGATGCTGCTGTTCTTCCGCAACGAGACTGGCTTCGGCGGCAACAACGGCTTCACGGACTTCAAGCGCATCCTCGGCTATGGCGTTACCACACCGGAAATGCGCGTGACGCTGTTCGCCCTCACCGCGCTGGTGTTGATGGCCACCCTGCTGCTTGGTCGCTATCTCGTCACCGCCAAGTTCGGCCGGGTGCTGGCGGCGATCCGCGACTCTGAATCACGCGTCATGTTCCTCGGCTACAACCCGCTGCATTACAAGCTCGCCATCTGGACGCTCTCGGCCATGCTGTGCGCCGTCGCCGGCGCGCTCTATGTGCCGCAGGTCGGCATCATCAACCCGGGCGAGATGTCGCCGGCCAACTCCATCGAGATTGCCATCTGGGTTGCCGTCGGCGGGCGCGGCACGCTGATCGGCCCGGTGATCGGCGCCGCCATCGTCAACCTGTCGAAGAGCTACTTCACCATGGCCTTCCCGGAATACTGGCTGTTCTTCCTCGGCGCCCTGTTCGTCGGCGTGACCCTCTGGCTACCCGACGGCGTGGTCGGATTGTGGAAGCGCATTCAGGCGCGGAGAGTGGCATGAACGCCGTCACCGAAAACCGCCATGACCAGGAGTGGCTGGGCGGCACCTCGATCGGCCACCTCAAACGGCATGGCGAGGTCGATCTCTCGCACCGGGTCATTCTCTATCTGGAGGACATCTCAGTCAGCTTCGACGGTTTCAAGGCGCTCAATAATCTCCATCTGACCATCGACGCCGGCGAGCTGCGCTGCATCATCGGCCCCAACGGTGCCGGCAAGACAACGATGATGGATGTCATCACCGGCAAGACGCGATCTGACGCGGGGCGCTGCTTCTTCGGCCAGACGATCGACCTGAGCACGCTGAGCGAGGCCGAGATCGCCCATGCCGGCATTGGCCGCAAGTTCCAGAAGCCGACCATTTTCGAAAACCTCAGTGTCTTCGAGAACCTCGAACTGGCGCTGAAGACGGACAAGCGCGCCCGCGTGAGCCTGTTTGCCTGGCTCGGCGACGATCAGCGCGACAAGATCACCGACACGCTCAAGCAAATCCGCCTCGACAAAGGAGTCGGAGGGGCCGACCGTCCCGCCGGCCTGCTCTCGCATGGCCAGAAGCAGTGGCTGGAGATCGGCATGCTGCTGATGCAGGACCCCAAGCTGCTGTTGCTCGACGAGCCGGTGGCGGGCATGACCGACGACGAAACCGAGCGTACCGCCGAGCTGTTCAAGTCGCTCGCCGGCAAGCACAGTCTGGTGGTGGTCGAGCACGACATGGCCTTCATCGAGCAGCTGGGCGGCAAGGTTACCGTGCTGCACGAGGGTGCGGTGCTGGCCGAGGGCGACCTGGCGACCGTGCAGAACGACGAGCGCGTCATCGAAGTGTATCTAGGCAGGTAGCCGTCATGCTAGTCGTCGAAAATCTCAACCAGTACTACGGCGGCAGCCACATCCTGCGCGACCTCTCCTTCGATGCGCCGGTCGGTAAGGTGACCACGCTGCTCGGCCGCAACGGCGTTGGCAAGACCACCCTGCTCAAGTGCCTGATGGGCCTGGTGCCGGCGAAAACCGGCCGCGTCAGCTTCGAGGGAGCGGACATCACCACCCGGCCCACCCATGCGCGCGTGCGCGCCGGCATCGGCTATGTGCCGCAGGGGCGCGAGATCTTTCCGCGCCTGACAGTGGAAGAAAACCTGCTGATGGGCATGGCCAGCCTCCCCGGCAACAGCAAACTGCCCGAGCGCATCTTCGAACTTTTCCCGGTGCTCAAGAGCATGCTCAAGCGGCGCGGCGGCGATCTCTCCGGCGGCCAGCAGCAGCAGCTGGCCATCGGCCGCGCACTGGCGCTGAATCCGCGCCTGCTGATCCTCGACGAACCGACGGAAGGCATCCAGCCTTCGATCATCAAGGATATCGAGCGGGCGATCCGCGTCGTCGCCAGCAGCAAGCCCAAGCTCGCTGTCGCCAGCCAGCAGGGCGAGCGCCACGAAATCCGCGACGCCATCCAGAAGGTTGCTGCGAGCGGGGAGGTCGCCATCCTGCTGGTCGAGCAGTACTACGACTTCGCCCGCGCGCTGGCCGATCAATACCTGGTGATGGAACGCGGCGAAATCATCCAGCGTGGCGCCGGCGCGGACATGGAAAAGGATAAGGTCCGGGAACTGCTGGTCGTCTGATGCGGGCGCACTTTCCGCACTATGATGCGTCGATGCAAGCCGCCGAACCGCTTATCGCCCCCTGGCAAGCCTGCCTCGAGCTTGGCTTCGAGCGTCGCGCGGCCGGGACATTGCTGGCGCGACGCCAGCACAGCGGCCCGTTGCGGGTGCAGAAGTCACTGTATCCCGAAGGCCCGGAGCTGTGCCACGCCATCGTGCTGCACCCGCCGGCGGGTATTGCGGGTGGCGACCAGTTGCAGGTCGACGTCGCGGTCGGCAGCGCTGCCCAGGCCCTGCTCACCACGCCCGGCGCCGGCAAGTGGTATCGCTCGGCCGGCCCCGCGTACCCGGGATCGGAGCAGATCGTGACCTTGAAAGTCGGCGCTGGCGGGACGGCGGAATGGCTACCGCAGGAGAACATCGTGTTTTCTGGTGCCATGGCGCACATGAACACGGCAGTGGAGCTGGCGGAAGGTGCGCGCTTCATCGGTGTGGAAACTCTGTGTTTCGGCCGCCGCGCCAGCGGCGAAACTTTTGCGCGGGGCAGCCTGCGCCTGGCCACCGACATCCGCGTCGGCGGACAACTGCTCTGGCGCGAACGGGGCCGCATCGACGGCGGCTCGCCGCTGCTGCACTCGCCCATCGGGCTGGCGGGCTTCACCGTGTGCAGCACGGTCCTCGCCGCCGGCCTCGACGTGGCGGCGGAAACGCTTGCCGCCTGTCGCGCGGTTAGCGCGCCCGAAGCCGGCGCGCAGTCAGGGGTGAGTGCCATGCCGAACTTGTTCGTCGGCCGTTATCTCGGTCATTCGGCGGAAGCCGCGCGCGCCTGGTTCATCGAACTGTGGCAGCATTTGCGTCCGGCGCTGATCGGCCGCGCGGCGGCAGTGCCGAGAATTTGGAACACATAAGATAGGAAAAATGATGGCCCCCATCCCCCCATCCCCCTTCCCAAGGAAGGGGATGACCATGGTTCGCGGGCTTTGCCCGCTCCTGTTTATTGATTCGCCGCCTCCTTGGGGCGGCCCTGCGGAGGCGACATGGAACTAACCCCCCGCGAGAAAGACAAGTTGCTGATCTTCACCGCCGCGCTGCTCGCCGAACGGCGCAAGGCGCGCGGCCTCAAGCTCAATTACCCGGAGGCGGTGGCCTTCATCACTGCCGGCATTCTCGAAGGCGCCCGCGACGGCCAGTCGGTCGCCGCACTCATGAGCCACGGCACGACGCTGCTGAAGCGCGACGAGGTGATGGATGGCGTGCCGGAGATGATCCCCGACATCCAGGTGGAAGCCACCTTTCCCGACGGCACCAAGCTTGTCACCGTACACAACCCCATCGTCTGAAAACAAGGAGTCATCATGTCCCGTCTGCTGCCACTTGGCCTCACCCTGCTTGCCGGTCCGGCACTTGCCCATCCCGGCACTCACCAGGACGCCTGGATGTCCACCCTGCTGCACCTGCTGAGCGAGCCGGACCATCTCGCGCTGGCGTTGGTCGCTGGCGTGGTCGGCATTGCCGGCGCGCGTGCTCTGCGCCGCTGGTTGTCCTGAACCACGCGGAGCCGGCACCATGATTCCAGGTGAACTGCGCATCGAGCCCGGCGAAATCGAGCTCAACGTCGGCCGCCGCACGACGACGCTGGTCGTGGCGAACACCGGTGACCGGCCGATCCAGGTCGGCTCCCACTACCATTTCTTCGAGACCAACGACGCGCTCGCCTTCGACCGCGCCCAGGCGCACGGCATGCGGCTCAACATCGCGGCCGGCACGGCGGTGCGCTTCGAACCCGGACAGACGCGCACCGTCGAACTGGTCGACTACGCCGGCGCGCGCAGGGTCTATGGCTTCCAGGGGAAAATCCAGGGGGCGCTCAAATGAAGATTAGCAAACAAGCCTATGCCGAGATGTTCGGTCCGACGCTGGGCGACCGCGTGCGCCTGGCCGACACCGAACTGTGGGTCGAGGTCGAACAGGACTACACGATTTACGGCGAGGAAGTGAAGTTCGGCGGCGGCAAGGTGATCCGCGACGGCATGGGCCAGGGCCAGATGCTGTCGAAGGACGTGGCCGACACGGTGATCACCAACGCGCTGATCATCGATGCCGTGCAGGGCATCGTCAAGGCCGACATCGGCCTGAAAGGCGGCATGATTTCCGCCATCGGCAAGGCTGGTAACCCCGACGTGCAGCCGGGTGTGACGATCCCGATTGGTGCCGGCACCGAGGTCATCGCCGGCGAAGGCATGATCGTCACGGCCGGCGGCATCGATGCGCACATCCACTTCATCTGCCCGCAGCAGATCGAGGAGGCGCTGATGTCCGGCGTCACCACCATGCTCGGCGGCGGCACCGGCCCGGCGACGGGGACCTATGCGACAACCTGCACGCCGGGGCCGTGGCACATCCATTCGATGTTGTCGGCCGCCGAGGCCTTCCCGATGAACCTCGGCTTTCTCGGCAAGGGCAATGCTTCGCTGCCGGGCGCGCTCAAGGAGCAGATCGAAGCCGGCGCCATGGGTCTCAAGCTGCACGAGGACTGGGGCACCACGCCGGCGGCCATCGACAATTGCCTGACGGTGGCCGATGAGATGGATGTGCAGGTGGCCATCCATACCGACACGCTGAACGAGTCGGGCTTTGTCGAGGCCACCCTCGCCGCCTTCAAGGGGCGCACCATCCACACCTATCACACCGAAGGTGCCGGTGGCGGCCATGCGCCGGACATCATCAGGGCCGCCAGTCTGCCCAACGTGCTGCCGTCGTCCACCAATCCGACCATGCCCTACACGGTGAACACCATCGACGAGCATCTCGACATGCTGATGGTTTGCCACCACCTCGACCCGGGCATCGCCGAGGACGTCGCCTTCGCCGAATCGCGCATCCGCCGCGAGACGATTGCCGCCGAAGACATCCTGCACGACCTCGGCGCCTTCTCGATGATGTCGTCCGACTCGCAGGCCATGGGCCGCGTCGGCGAGGTCATCATCCGCACCTGGCAGGCGGCGCACAAGATGAAGGTGCAGCGCGGCGCGCTCAAGGAAGACACGGCACGCAACGACAACCAGCGCGTCAGGCGCTACATCGCCAAGTACACCATCAACCCGGCGCGCTCCCACGGCATCGCCCACCTGGTCGGTTCCATCGAGCCGGGCAAGCTCGCCGACCTAGTGCTCTGGAAGCCGGCCTTCTTCGGCGTCAAGCCGAGCCTGATCCTCAAGGGCGGCATGATCGCTGCGGCGGCGATGGGCGATCCGAATGCCTCGATCCCGACGCCGCAGCCGGTGCACTACCGGCCGATGTTCGGCAGTTTCGGCAAGGCGCTGAAAACTTCGCTCACCTTTGTTTCGCAGGCGGCGCTGCAAAATCCCGCCGTCCATGCGCTGGGCCTCGCCAAGCGGCTGGAAGCGGTAAAGAACTGCCGCACGGTGACCAAGGCCGACATGCTGCACAACAGCGCCACGCCGCTGATCGAGGTCGACGCCGAAACCTATGCGGTGCGCGCCGATGGCGAACTGCTGGTCTGCGAACCGGCCCGGGTGCTGCCCATGGCGCAACGCTACTTCCTCTTTTAGCCATGCTGGTGATCGAGAAATTCGCCGCTCCGGAAGCCGTCGCCAGCGAGCGCCTGGAACTCGCTTTCGAGACGCGCTGCAAGAGCCGTCTGCGCACGCAACTCGCGAGCGGCGAGGACTGCGGCCTCTTCCTTGAGCGCGGTACGGTGCTGCGCGGCGGCGACAAGCTGCTGGCCAACGACGGGCGCATCGTCGCGGTGCTTGCCGCATCCGAGGCGCTGATGGAAGCCATGAGTGGCGATCCGCTGCTGCTCGCCAAAGCGGCCTACCATCTGGGTAACCGCCACGTCGCCGTCGAACTGAAGCCGGGCCGGTTGCGCTTCGCCGCCGACCATGTGCTCGGCGATATGGTGCGCGGCCTCGGGCTGAAGGTAAATGAAGTCGCGGCGCCTTTCGAGCCTGAGAGCGGCGCTTATGGTCACGCCGGTGCCCATGGCGGACATGGCCACAGCGCTGACGGCGAGGGCCGCGGGCCACGCATTCACGACCATTTTTCATACACATGAGCCTCGCGCTGACCCGCCTGCTGCAACTCGCCAGTCCCGCGCTGCCGGTCGGTGCCTATACCTATTCGCAGGGACTGGAGTGGGCGGTCGAGGCGGGCACGGTGCAGGGCGAGGCGACGGCGCTGACGTGGATCGGCGACCAGCTTGAATGGAATCTCGGCCGCTTCGAGACGCCGCTGCTGGCGAGCATGCTGGCCGCCTGGAAAGTCGGCGCTCACGAGACGGCGCTTGAGCTGGACGCACAGTATCTCGCCAGCCGCGAAAGCGCCGAACTGCGCGCCGAGACGGTGCAGATGGGTTATTCGCTGCGCCGCCTGCTGGACGAACTGCGCGATCTGCCCGACGAATTCATGGCGCAAATCGCCGTCCCGCCAGCGCCGACTTTTGCCTGGGTGTGGAGCGGGGTTGCCGCATGCTGGAACATCCCGCCAGCGGACGCAGTGACTGCCTGGCTGTGGAGCTGGGCCGAGAACCAGACGATGGCCGCGCTGAAATCCGTGCCGCTCGGCCAGGCGGCCGGCCAGCGCATCCTGCTGGAAATCGGTCGCCGCATTCCCGACGTCGCCGCGCACGCACTGACGCTCGGCGCCGACCAATATTCCAACTTCGCGCCGGGCTTTGCGATCGCCTGCTGCCGGCACGAAACCCAATACACGAGGTTATTCAGATCATGAACATGAACACCGCAAAACAGGCGCTCAGGGTCGGCATTGGTGGGCCCGTCGGCTCCGGCAAGACGGCGCTGACGCTGGCCCTGTGCCAGGCATTGCGCGACAAATACAATATCGCCGTCGTCACCAACGACATCTACACGGAAGAAGACGCGCAGTTCCTGGTGCGCCACCAGGCGCTGGCGCCGGACCGCATCATCGGCGTCGAGACCGGGGGTTGCCCGCACACGGCGATTCGCGAGGATGCCTCGATCAACCTCGAGGCGGTGGCGCGCCTCAGCGCACGGCATCCCGGCCTCGACATCATCTTCATCGAAAGTGGCGGTGACAACCTCGCGGCGACCTTCAGTCCGGAGCTCTCCGACCTGACGATCTACGTGATCGACGTGGCCGCGGGCGAAAAGATTCCGCGCAAGGGCGGTCCCGGCATCACCAAGTCTGACCTGCTGGTCATCAACAAGATCGACCTCGCGCCGCTGGTCGGCGCTTCGCTGGAAGTCATGGCGCATGACGCGAAGAAGATGCGCGGCGCGCGGCCATTCCTGTTCTCCAATCTCAAGACCGGGCAGGGGCTGCCAGAGATCATCCGCTGCATCGAGACGCAGGGACTGCTGGTCGTCTGAAGCTTGCTGTTAGGCTTCCTCGGGCGACAGGTAGCTGCACACTTCGAGGCCAAAGCCGGCCATGCTCGGCATCTTGCGCGGGCTGGCTAGCAGCTTCATCTTGCCGACGCCGAGTTCGCGCAGGATCTGCGCGCCGATGCCATAGAGGCGCGGGTCCCATTTCTGTCCCGGCTGCGCTTCGTCGGCATGCAGGGCGTCGAGCAGGTCGGCGCCGGTCTCGTTGCGATGCAGCAGCACGACCACGCCGCAATCGGCCTTGGCGATGGCCTGCATGGCCTGGTCGATGGTGAAGGTGTGGCGGTGGCTCTTGCAGTCGAGGAAATCGAGGACCGATACCGGTTCATGCACGCGCACCAAGGTTTCCTGCTCCGGGCGAATCGCGCCGCGCGTCAGGGTCAGATGCACGTCGCTGCTGGTCTGGTCGCGGAAGGCGCGCAGGCGGAAACTGCCGTGGGTACAGACGACTTCCTTGTCGGCCACGCATTCGACCAGCTTCTCGTTTTCCGAACGGTAGTGGATCAGGTCGAGAATGGTGCCGATCTTCAGGCCATGTTCTTTCGCGAACTCCAGCAGGTCTGGAAGGCGCGCCATCGTGCCGTCGTCCTTGAGGATCTCGCAGATCACGGCAGCCGGCTCGCAGCCTGCCATTTGCGCGAGGTCGCAGCCTGCCTCGGTGTGGCCGGCGCGCACCAGCACGCCGCCCTTTTGCGCCATCAGCGGAAAGATGTGGCCGGGCTGGACGATGTCGGTCGGCGTGGCATGTTTCGCCACCGCTGCCTGCACGGTGCGTGAACGGTCCTGCGCCGAAATGCCGGTAGTGACGCCCACGGCCGCTTCGATCGACATCGTGAAGGCGGTGCCGTGCTGCGCCTTGTTGTCGCGCACCATCAGGGGCAGGTCGAGCTGGAGGCAGCGGCTTTCGGTGAGCGTCAGGCAGATCAGACCCCGGCCGAACTTGGCCATGAAGTTGATCGCCTCGGGAGTCACATGTTCGGCCGCCAGGACGAGGTCGCCTTCATTCTCGCGATCCTCCTCATCGACGAGGATCACCATGCGGCCGGCGCGCATGTCGGCAACGATTTCTTGTACGGGGCTGATGGTCATGAAGGCAGGTCTCTTGAACGGTTCTATTCCGCGGGGCCGCGCATTTTACGCCGGGTGGCGTGTAACGGATAGTCATCCCGCAATGCCCGCCACTACGGCTTTTCCTGTTCCCCCGTGTTTTCGCTGGCCACGCCAGGCGGCCCTTCCATCCATGCTTCCGGCGCGCGCCGCAGGTCCAGCGTCTGCGGGTAGTCCGGATTGCGGCCCTCGCGGCGCACATGCATGGGGCCAGGCGTATGGCCGTGATTCCAGAAGCGCGCCACGCGGCGCGCCTCGGCCTCGTTGGCATTGACCGGAAAAGTGTCGTAGTTGCGGCCGCCGGGATGGGCGACGTGATAGGTGCAGCCGCCGATCGAGCGGCCGCTCCAACTGTCCACCAGATCGAACACCAGTGGCGCCTGCACGCCGATGGTCGGATGCAGGCCGGAGGGCGGACACCAGGCACGATAGCGCAAGCCGGCGACAAACTCGCCGCGGGTGCCGGTGGCGGTCAGCGGCAGCGGGCGGCCGTTGCAGGTGACGATGTGGCGCGTGTCGGTCATGTTGCGCACCTTGACCTGCAGGCGTTCGACCGAGGAATCGACATAGCGCGCCGTCCCGCCAGCGCCGACTTCTTCGCCGAGCACATGCCAGGGTTCGATGGCCTGGCGCAACTCGATTTCGATGCCTTGATAGACGACGGTGCCGAAACGCGGAAAACGGAATTCGAGGAAGGGCGCGAACCAGTCGAAGGCAACAGCATAGCCGGCGCGCTGCAGGTCGAGCACCACGTCGCGCAGGTCCTGCGCCACGTAATGCGGCAACATGAAACGGTCATGCAGTTCGGTGCCCCAGCGAATCAGGTTGCCCTGATGGGGCTTTTGCCAGAAACGCGCCACCAGCGCCCGTAGCAGCAGCATCTGCAGCAGGGACATCTGAGCATGGGGCGGCATCTCGAAGCCGCGGAATTCGACGAGGCCGAGCCGGCCGGTGGCGCTGTCGGGCGAATACAGCTTGTCGATGCAGAACTCGGCGCGATGGGTGTTGCCGGAAAGATCGATCAGCAGGTTGCGCAACAGTCGATCGACCAGCCAGGGCTGCAATGACTCTTCGCCCGCCTTGAGCTTTTCCGCTATCTGCTGGAAGGCGATCTCCAGCTCGTAAAGGCTTTCGTGGCGAGCCTCGTCAACCCGCGGCGCCTGGCTGGTCGGACCGATGAACAGGCCGGAAAACAGGTAGGAAAGCGCCGGGTGATTCTGCCAGTAGCCGATCAGGCTCATCAGCAAATCGGGCCGCCGCAGGCAGGGCGAATCGGCGGGGGTGGCCGCGCCGAGCGTGACATGGTTGCCGCCGCCGGTGCCGGTGTGGCGGCCGTCGAGCATGAATTTTTCGGCGCCGAGGCGGGTCAGGCGCGCCTCTGCGTAGAGCGTGAAGGTGTTCTCCACCAGCTGCGGCCAACTGCTGGCGGGATGGATGTTGACCTCGATCACGCCGGGATCGGGCGTGATGCGGAATTCTTTCAGACGCGGATCGGGTGGTGGCGTGTAGCCTTCCAGCCGCAGGGGAAAATTGAGCGCGGCGGCAGTGGTTTCGATCGCCGTCAGCAGGGTGACGAAATCTTCCAGCAGGGGCACGGGCGGCAGAAAGACGCACAGCACGCCGTCGCGTACTTCCGCGCACAGGGCGGTGTGGATGATTTCCTTGGCATCGTAGGCAGCCTGGGGTTTTGCTTTGGGCGGCTTCTTCGCCGCAACATCAGCCAGAGGCTCGGGCGTATCGAAGGGATCGCGGCCGAGGTCTTGTTCCTTTTCGCCGGGCGCCACCCAGGGCAGCGAGGCCAGCGGCAGCCGCAAGCCGAGCGGCGAATCGCCGGGAATCAGATACAGATGTTCGCGCCGCAACGGCCAGGGGCTGGAACGAAAGTCGGCGTTGGCGGGGCGGCGCTTTCCAGCCGGCGGCAGGGCTTTCAGCGGCAGCACATAGCCGGCGGGCGCGCCGAGGCCGCGCTCGATCAGTTTCGCCATGCGGCGGCGCTCGTCGACCTGCGTCAGGTCGAATTTGAGCGGGTCGAAATTTTCCGGCCAGCGCTGTTCAGCGTCGATGATGCGGGTGACATCTTCGTAGGCGGGAATGATGAAGCTTTCATCCAGCGCGATTTCCTGCGCGAGCCGCTGCATGAAGCGCAAGCCATCCGCGCTGGTCTGTGCGCCAGTGGCAGTGGTGGTGACGAGGAGCCGGCGGTTTTGCCACAAAGGCTTGCCGTCGGTGCGCCAGTAACAACCCAGCGCCCAGCGCGGCAGTGGCTCGCCGGGATACCACTTGCCCTGGCCGTAATGCAGCATGGCGCCTGGCGCAAAATGGCCCTGCAAGCGGTTGAGCAAGGCGTCGGCGAGCGCCAGCTTTTTCTCCGAAAGCGCGGTGAAATTCCACTCGGCTCCTTCCATGTCGTCGATCGAGACAAAGGTCGGTTCGCCGCCCATCGTCAGGCGCACGTCATGCTTGGCCAGTTCGGCGTCCACCTGATGGCCGAGGTCAAGTACCGCCTGCCACTGTGCCTCGGTGTAGGGCTGGGTAACGCGCGGGTCTTCGTGAATGCGCGTGACCTGCATGGAAAAATCGAAATGGGTCGTGCAGACCTCGGTGCCGCCGATCACCGGCGCCGCCGAGGCGGGCTGTGCCGTACAGGCCAGCGGAATGTGGCCTTCGCCGGCCAGCAGGCCCGAGGTCGGGTCGAGGCCGACCCAGCCGGCCCCCGGAATGAAAACTTCCGTCCAGGCATGCAGGTCGGTGAAATCGTGGTCGGTGCCGGAGGGGCCGTCGAGCGCCTCGACGTCGGCCTTCAGCTGGATCAGGTAACCCGAGGCGAAGCGTGCCGCGAGGCCGAGGTGGCGCAAGGCCTGCACCAGTAGCCAGGCCGAATCGCGACACGAACCGCGCTTGAGTTCCAGGGTTTCTTCCGGAGTTTGCACTCCTGCTTCGAGACGCACGATGTAGCCGACAGCGGATTGCACGCGCTGGTTGATGCCGACCAGCATGTCGATGGTGCGCAGTTCCGTGCCGAGCAGCTCCTGGCGGGTGCGGGCGATCCAGTCGGCCAGCAGGGGCGTGGCGGCGTCGACCTCAAGATAGGGGCCGAGTTCGCGCTTCAGGCCGTCCGGGTAGCTAAAGGGGAAATTTTCGGCAGCCGCATCGATGAAAAAGTCGAAGGGGTTGATCACCGTCATGTCGGCGACCAGATCGACCGTGATCTCAAGTGCCGCGGCTTTTTCCGGAAAGACCAGGCGCGCGACCCAGTTGCCGAAGGGATCCTGTTGCCAATTGAGAAAATGTCCGGCCGGTTCGACGTGCAGCGAGTAGCTGTGAATGGGCGTGCGGCTGTGGGCCGCCGGCCGCAGTCTTACCTCGTGCGGAAAGAGCGAGACAGCCCGGTCAAAGGCGTAACGGGTGGTGTGCCGAAGGGCGACGCGGATGGACATGGGCGGTAACCGGAAAAGAAAGTAACAGCAGTTCCATGCAACGAACGTGCCGCAGGTCCGTCAGTCGGGAAAAGCTGTGGCGTTCAGGAGCCCGAGGGGAAGTTGATGACGCGCTTCTCCTCGCCAGTGTCAATATTGTCAACTTCCCACTCGAAGCGCGGCAGGCTCTGCAAGGATGTCAGGAGACCCTCGTTCCATCGCTCGGACAACTGCCGGGCGAAGGGGTCGTCTTCGCTGAAATAAAGACGGCGGCCGGCATTGAGGCTGTCGCGCTGGTAGAGCAGCAACTCGACCGGGGGGCCGACGGTGACGTTGCTGCGGATGGTCGAGTTCATCGACACCAGCGCGCAACGCGCCGCCCGTTCGAGAAAGACATCGCGCTTGATGACGCGGTCGAGAATGGGTTTGCCATACTTGATCTCGCCGATCTGCAGGTAGGGATGCTCGGCCGACTCATGGATGTAGTTGCCTTGCGGATAGACCATGAACATCTCCGTGGCATGACCGGTAATCTGTCCGGCGAAGATGAAGGTCGCCTCGAAATTGGTGGTGCCGGTGTCGCGCGTCGAGTGCAGTTTCTGCACCTGCGTGCTGATCATGCCGAGATAGTCGGCCGCTTCCTGCATGGAAGTGACCGACAACAGGTTGGGCACCAGCGCGGCGGCCACATCGCTGTTGAGCTTCTTGACGACCGCCTGCGTCGTCGCCAGGTTGCCGGCGGAAAGCAGGACGAAGAAGCGCTCGCCCGGCCAGACAAAGTTGTGCATCTTCGAGTAGACGCTGACATTGTCGGTGCCCGCATTGGTGCGCGAGTCGGAACAGAGGACAAGGCCCTCATTGGTATTGATGGCAAGGCAGTAGGTCATTGGTGCAATTCATGAATGTGTTGTACCCCATTGTAAACGCTGACAAGGCAGATGCCGAAAAAATGCCCGCATTTGCAAAAATGGGCTGGTTGGCGTGTTTTTTGCGTTGCATGAGATGGTAAGGTTAAATAAAAGCACATGCACCAAAACACCAGAGGAAATTTCATGCCCATCAAGTTGCATGGTTATCCGCAGCCAGAGGCCTACGACGAGCTTCTCGACGCGAAACAGCAACCGCGCCCTGCGGCGCGCGTGCTGTTCGACTACGTCAACCGGCTGGGCACCGCCGAGTTGATGGCGCGCCGCGCCAGCGTCGACGCCGCCATCATGGCGATGGGCATTACCTTTACGGTCTATAGCGATGCGGGCAACATCGATCGCGTCTGGCCCTTCGACATCATTCCGCGCACCATGTCATTGAAAGAATGGGCGCATATCGATGCCGGCCTCAAGCAGCGCCTGACCGCGCTCAACCTGTTCATCGACGACCTTTACAACGCCCAGCGTATCGTCAAGGATGGCGTGTTCCCGCTCGAGGTGCTGGAGGGCTCGAAGAACTTTCGTCCCCAGTGCAGTGGTTTGTCGCCCCGTTTCGGGGTTTGGGCGCATGTTTGCGGCACCGATCTGGTGCGCGACAAGGATGGTACCGTTTTCGTTCTCGAAGACAACCTGCGCGTCCCCTCCGGCGTCTCCTACATGCTGGAAAACCGCCAGCTCATGAAGCGACTGTTCCCCGAGTTGTTCAAATCGAGCGACATCCTGCCGGTGGATGATTACCCGACCCGGCTTTTCGACACCCTGGCCGCGCTCTCGCCGCGTCCGGGTGATCGCCCCGTCGTTGTCGTGCTGACGCCCGGCATCTACAACTCGGCGTATTTCGAACACAGCTATCTGGCGCAGAAGATGGGCGCAACCCTCGTCGAGGGTTCCGATCTCGTCGTCAAGAGCGACGACTGCGTCTACATGAAAACGATCGCGGGCTTCAGTCGTGTCGATGTGATCTACCGGCGCGTCGATGACGACTTCCTGGACCCCGAAGCCTTCCGCCCCGACTCGGCACTCGGCGTACCCGGCCTGATGCGCGCCTGGCGCGCCGGCAATGTCGGCATCGCGAACGCGCCGGGCGCCGGTGTAGCCGACGACAAGGTGGTCTATACCTTCGTGCCGCAAATGATCAAGTATTACCTCGACCAGGACCCGATCCTGCCCAACGTACCGAGCTGGATGTGCATGTACGAGGATCAGCGCGAGCATGTGCTGGCCAATCTCGACAAGCTGGTGGTCAAACCGGCCAACGAGTCCGGTGGCTACGGCATGCTGATCGGACCGCGCGCCAGCGTGGAGGAGCGTCGGCAATTCGCCGACCTGATCCGCGCCAATCCACGCAACTACATGGCGCAGCCGACCCTGTCGATTTCGACCGCGCCAACCTTGATCGGCGACCAGTTGGCACCGCGCCATATCGATCTGCGTCCCTTCGTGCTGCAGTCGGAAGCGCTCCATGTCACTGCCGGCGGACTCACGCGCGTTGCACTGCGCGAAGGTTCGCTGGTAGTCAATTCATCCCAGGGTGGCGGCAGCAAGGACACCTGGATCGTCAATACCCGGGAGGCATGATGCTGTCGCGCGTCGCCGAAAACCTCTACTGGATGGGCCGCTATCTCGAGCGGGCCGAGAACACCGCGCGCTTCATCAACAGCACGACCCAGGTGCTGCTCGACCTGCCACGGGATGCCTCGTTTGGCTGGAAGGTGCTGCTCAAGGTCGCCGGTCTCGATCAGGAATTCGCCAGTCGCTACGAGCACGCTGACGAGGACAGCCTGATGTCCTTCCTGGTCGAGGACGAGGAAAATCCCAGCTCGATCCTGTCGAGCATCCAGAATGCGCGCGAGAATGCGCGGACCGTGCGCGAAGTGCTGCCGATGGAAATCTGGGAGCGCATCAACAGCCTCTACCTCTACATCCGCGACAACGCGCCGCGCGTCAAGCAGGGGCGTGGCCCGCGCAACGATGTGCTGCTCGGCGTCATCGGCCGGCGCGAGTCGATCATCGGGCTGCTGACGGGGTCGATGAGCCGCGATGTGGCCTACCAGCTGATCAAGCTGGGCCGCAATCTCGAACGCGCCGACATGACCACGCGCATCATCGATGTCAATGCCGCCGTGCAATTGCCCGCCGATCCCGCCCAGGCTTCACTGACCCGGCTGGGCATGTGGATGAGCACCCTGAACGCCCTCTCGGCCTATCAGATGTTTCGCACCCATGTCGGCGTGCATGTGCGCGGTGACGCCGTGGTGAATTACCTGTTGCGCGACCCGCACTTTCCGCGCACGGTGCTGTTCTGCCTGGAACAGATCGAAGGCAGCCTGTCGGTGCTCCCGGACCATGCGCCAGCCATGAAGCGGGTACGGCATGCCTGGCGACGCCTCGCCGCCATGCAGCTTGACGGCCTCAAGCCAACCGTTCTGCACGAATACCTGGATCAGGTACAAAGCGACCTGGCCGCCATTCATGGCGCCGTGGCCAAACAATACTTCCATCGGCATCAGAACGGCAGCGCCAGCCAGGCGCAATAGCCGTCGCTAACAACGCTACGGCTTGAGCATCCGCTCGACGTAGCGCGCGATCAGGTCGACCTCCAGATTCACCCGCGCCCCGGCGGTCAGCCGTTTGAGGGTCGTCATCTGAACGGTGTGGGGAATCAGGTTGATCGAGAACTCACGGCCCTTGACGCGGTTGGTCGTCAGCGACACGCCATCGACGGTGATCGAGCCCTTGCGCGCGATGTACTTGGCCAGCTGCTTCGGCGCCTTGATGACGAGTTCGTGCGATTCGCCGACCGGGGCGAATTTCACCACCTTGCCGACCCCGTCGACATGGCCGGACACCAGGTGGCCGCCGATGAAATCCGACAGGCGCATGGCCTTTTCGAGATTGACTTCGCCATGCAGGATGTCGAGGCCGACGGTGCAGTCGAGCGTTTCCCGGGAGACATCGACCTTGTAGCCCCCCTTGTTTTTGGCGATCACGGTCAGGCAGACGCCGCCGTGGGCGATCGAATCGCCCAGTGCGACATCGGTCAGCTTGAGGCCGGGCGCGGCGATGGTAAGGCGCAGGCCCTGTTCAAGGGGTTGCAGATCGGTGATCCTGCCGGTGGTGGCGACGATGCCGGTAAACATGAAGGCTCCCTTTGCGTTATGAGTTATTGCAAGGCTTTGTCGAGCGTTGCGAGAAAAGCGTCGGCGGGCATGTAGCCCACCACGCGCAAGGGGGCAATCTCCTGCCCGCGCTGGTCGAAAAAGATGATGCCCGGCGGGCCGAACAGGCCGAAGCGCTTCAGCAGCGCCTTGTCGGCGTCGTTGTTGGCAGTGACATCGGCCTTGAGCAGCGTGAATTCGCGCATCTTCGCGGCGACATTGGGATCGGCGAAGGTGAACTTTTCCATCTCCTTGCAGCTTACGCACCAGTCGGCATAGAAGTCGAGCAGCACGGGTTTTTGGGCAGCGGCGAGGCGGGCATCGAGTTCGGTAACCGTCTTGACCTTTTCAAAAGTCGGCGCTGGTGAGACGGCGGCACTGCCCCCGCGCAGGAAGGTCAGGGGTTGCAGCGGGTCGCGGCTGCCGCCGAGCAGGCCGACGAGCAGTGCCGCGCCGGCCAGCAACATGGCGACGCCGATGCCCTTCCAGAAGCGCTGCCAGCCGCCGGCCTGGGGCGGCAGCGGATCGACCGCGTGCAGATAGATGGCCGGCACGATCAACAGCGCTGCCCAGCCGAGCATCGTTACCCAGGTTGGCAATACCGGCGACACCAGCCACAGCGCGGTGGCCAGCAGCAGCACGCCGAAAAAGCGATTCACCGCCCGCATCCACGGCCCGGTCTTGGGCAGCAGCGAACGCGAGAACACGCCGACCAGCAACAGCGGCGCACCCATGCCCATGCCCATTGCAAACAGCGCCGCGCCGCCGAGGATCGCATCGCGGGTCTGGGCGATATAGAGCAGCGCGCCGGCCAGCGGCGCGGCCACGCAGGGGCCGACGATCAGGGCGGAGAGTGCGCCCATCAACGCGATGGCGGCCAGCGAACCACCCTGTTTGTTGGCGGTGTCCGAGAGTTTGCTTTGCAGGGTGCCGGGCAGTTGCAGTTCGTAAAAGCCGAACATGGAAAAGGCCAGGGCGACGAAGACCAGCGCAAACGTGCCCAGCACCCAGACGTTCTGCAAGGCGGCGGACAGCAGCGTGCCAGAAAAGCCCGCCGCGACGCCAATTGCCGCATAGGTGGCCGCCATGCCCAGCACATAGGCGAGCGAGAGCGTGAAAGCGCGTGCGGTGGTGACGGCGTGGCCGTGATTGACGATGATGCCGGAAAGGATCGGGATCATCGGAAACACGCAGGGCGTGAACGAGAGCAGCAGCCCGAAACCGAAAAAACTGAGCACCGCGATCCAGAAGCCGCTGCCCTGCAACAGCGCGGTGATGCGGGACGTCTCGTCGCCGGTGGGAGCACTGCTGGTGCCTGACGCGGCAGCTGGGCTGGAAGTCGGCGCTGGTGGTACGGCGCCGGTGGTGGTGGCCAGTGTGATGGTCGCTTCCTGCGTGATCGGCGGATAGCAGACGCCGCCATCCCAGCAGCCTTGCGAATGGGCCTTGAGCACGAAGGTGCCGGTACCGGCCGTGACGGGTATGCGCACGATTAATTCGCCGCGCAAGGCCTCGACGCGACCGAAGAATTCGTCGTCCTTTTCTTCGCCGCGGGGTATTGCGGGCTCGCCCAGCTTGATGGTCGCCGGCTCGGCGGCGAAGCTGATCTTGTGGCGATACAGGAAGTATTTCGGCTGGATGTCCCAGCGCGCCTCGATGGTCT
The DNA here is from genome assembly GCA_013791905.1 of Rhodocyclaceae bacterium. Taxonomy (GTDB): domain Bacteria; phylum Pseudomonadota; class Gammaproteobacteria; order Burkholderiales; family Rhodocyclaceae; genus Sulfuricystis. The sequence continues at coordinate 80,511 of VMSX01000009.1, forward strand.
GCGCGTCGAGCGCCCGGGCGGAGAAGCGGTAGGCCTGTTCCGGGTCGACGGGACCGCTTTTGAACAAGGCATTGGCAGTTAAGCTGGCCAGGGCAAGCCAGAGCATTACGAAGAGGCGAAGGGTCATGGTGATATTTATTGTTGTGCTGTGGGGGTTGTCTCTGCGCGGGTTTCCAAACCGAGCCAGGCCAGGTAGTCCGGCAGGCCGCGATCGATTGGGACAGCAATTATCTCCGGAAGTTCGTAGGGGTGTTGCCGGCGGATCGCCGCCTCCAGTTCCGGGTAGCGCTCCACCGTGGTCTTGATCAGCAGTGGCACCTCAGTGGCGTTCTCGATCTGCCCCTGCCAGCGATAGACCGAGCGGCAGGGCGCGAGAATATTCACGCAGGCCGCAAGCCTGGCCTCGACCAAGGCGGTCGCCAGCGTGTGGGCGTGCTTTGCATCGGGCAGGTTGGTGAACACCAGCAAGGTTTCCATGCTGCTATTCTAGCGTCTGCGCCTGCCCAGACCCTTGATCCCATGACACAAATGACACCGAGCCAGATCGTCAAATTCCTCGACCAGCACGTGGTTGGCCAGGATGATGCCAAGAAACAACTGGCCGTCGCCGTCTATGCGCACTTCAAGAAAATTGCGCTGGCCCGGGCAGATAGCAGCGAAATCGTCAAGAGCAATGTCCTGCTGATCGGCCCGACCGGCACCGGCAAGACGCTCTTGTGCGAAACCCTGTCAAAGGCGCTCGGAGTGCCCTTCGTCACGGCCAACGCCACCTCGCTGGCCCAGAGCGAATTCGTCAATGAAGAAATCGAGGCGATGTTGCAGCGGCTGATCGACAAGGCCGGTGGCGATATCGAGCGCGCCCAGCGCGGCATCGTCTTCATCGACGAAATCGACAAGCTCAAGGCCATCAGCGGCCAGTCGAAGAGCGCCGCCGGCGAAAGCGTGCAGCATGCGCTGCTGAAGATCATGGAGAGCGCGCCGGTCAAGCTGAAGAGCGCACAACATATCGACACCACGCACATCCTGTTCATCTGCGGCGGTGCCTTTGTCGGGCTCAGCGAAATCCTCGCCAAGTCGCACAGCTTCGGCTTCATCTCCACCGCCGACGACGACAACCAGAAAGTGCTCGACCGCCTCAATGCCCGCGTCAAGCCGACCGACCTGTTCGAGTACGGCCTGATCCCGGAATTCGCCGGCCGGCTGCCGATCGTTGCCCGCCTCGAACCGCTGTCGCGCGAAACGCTGATCAGGATCATGGTCGAACCGCGCAACTCGATCTTCAACCAGTTCCGGGAGATTCTGAAGAACGAAGGCGTCGAACTGAAGATCGACGCGCTGGTGTTCGAGCAGATTGCCGATCTGGCGATGGAATACAAGGTTGGTGCGCGCAGCCTGCGCGGCATCTTCGAAGAGCTGCTTACCCCTGCTATGTATCTGGTGCCGGACCACCCCGAGGTGCGCCAAGTCGTCTTTTCATCGCTGTTCGAGAATGCCCGTTTTCTTGGCGCTCCCGCCAGTCAGGCCGGCACGGGCAAAACCGCTTGAGAGGCGGTATCCGCTTCAGGTTCCAGCATTTCCCTCGGACTTTTCCTGGCGCGCTTTCCATGCCTCGTAGCACGCCAGGCCACAAAAGTTCACAAAGTAGTCGGTAGCTTCCGGGACAAAGACCTCGGACAGTGGAACCTCCTTGAGGCACGTCTCGCAGGAAACGTGTCCATCTGCGACAGGCTTGTCAGTGGCTCCCATGATTCGCTCCTTCCTTGTTGACGTTCTGTTTCCAATATAGATCATCACCTTCCTTGGCTAGCGTGTTTCTTCCGAGGCGGGTGCCCGCCAGTTGTCAGTTTGGCCTAGGCAGGCATGAAGCACTACACTAACGCCCCTATAGTTATTGCCACTTTCGGGGGCTTCAGCGCATGCCGCATCAAGACAATTTCGACGGGTTCAAGTTGCAATTTTCCAGCGACAACACGGCCGGCATCTGCCCGGAAGCCCTTGCCGCGTTCAACGCCGCCAACCGGGGCTTCGTTCCTTCCTACGGCAACGACGGCCACACGCTGGCGGTGTGCGACCGCCTGCGCGAGATTTTCGAGACCGACTGCGAAGTATTTTTCGTCTTCAACGGCACGGCGGCCAATTCGCTCGCCCTCGCCGCGTTGTGCCAGTCCTACCAAGGCGTCATCTGCACCGACACGGCTCATGTCGCCACCGACGAGTGCGGCGCACCGGAATTCTTCTCCAACGGCTCCAAGTTGCTGCTGTCGCCGCATCGTCACGGCAAGCTGACGGCGCAGGGCGTGCGCGAGGTCATCACCCGGCGCAGCGACATCCACTATCCACGCCCGCGGGCCCTCTCGCTGACGCAAAGCACCGAACTCGGCACCATTTACCAGATCGGCGAAGTGGCGGGGCTGAGCCGGCTGGCGCGCGAGTACGGCCTGAAAACCCAGATGGATGGCGCCCGCTTCGCCAATGCCGTGGCCGCGCTGGGCTGCACACCGGCCGACATCACCTGGCGCGCCGGCATCGATGTGCTGTGTTTTGGCGGTACCAAACTCGGCTTGCCCTTCGGCGAAGCCATCGTCTTCTTCGACCGGGCGCTGGGCGAGGAATTCGCCTACCGCTGCAAGCAGGCCGGTCAACTGGCCTCGAAAATGCGCTTTCTTTCCACACCCTGGCTGGCAATGCTGGAGGACGACACCTGGCTGCGCCACGCCCGCCACGCCAATGCGATGGCGCGCCAGCTGGCCGACCGCCTTGCGGCGATCCCGGGCGCGGAGATGCTGCTGCCCACCGAGGCCAACGGTGTTTTCGTCAACCTGCCCGACTCCGCCATCGCCAAACTGCGCGCCGCCGGCTGGGTGTTCTACACTTTCATTGGTGGCGGCGCCCGCTTCATGTGTTCCTGGGCCACGCAGGAAGATGCTGTCGAGGCGCTGGCGCATGACATGGCGCAGGCGCTGGCCTGACAGACAAGTATCTGACAAGATAATGGCCCCCCACGCTCGCAAACCCAGCTCGCTGCCCCCCATGAAATCACCCGAAGCGGTGACGGGGGGGCGCACGCTCCCTTGGGGCGGCCCGGCAGGAGCGTGGATGCGTGTCCTGACCGCTGCGTTCATCTTTCTTTTAGCCTTGGGGCTGGGTGGTTGCAGCAGCCAGCCGGAAAAGGAGCAGAAGTCGCCCGCGTCCGGCACTCTTCTTGGCAAGTCCGGCGAGTATCTCACCGCGCAGGGCCGGCGTATGGCCGATTTCGCCGGCAGCCTGGCGGGCAGCCAGGACCAGAAACGCTTTCAGGAAGAGGTGGACGCCCTCTTCGGGCAGCCACTGCTTGACCCGCTGACCCGCTACCTGGAAGAGCACTCGGGAGACGAGGCCCGGGCCACCTATCTGGCAAAGGTTGCCAGTGAGCGTGACAGCCGCTGCCAGGCGATTGCCAAGCGTTATGCCGGCGAGGCGGCCAATCCGCAGAATCTGCAGAGGATGCAGCGCGGTTATCTGTACTCCTGCCCGGGCGAGGTCAAAACCTTCGCCAGCCGGGTTGACAGCACCAGGCCGGCCGTACCGGTCAGCCCTGTCGTACCCGATGCGGAAGCGCCCAGACCGGCCGCCATGGCTGAATCCCTCAGCCGCAAGGAAGCCAATAATTGCTATATGTTGTTCACCATCAAGAATTACCGGCAGGCGCTGGAAGCCTGCCGCGAACCTGCACAATCCGGTGATGCCCGGGCGCAGCACCATATGGCCAGCCTGGCCTTGATCAACCGTGATTCCGAGGCAGCCGCAGCATGGGCGACGCGATCCGCCAACCAGCAGTTTGCCCCCGGCCAACTGCTGCTCGGCAATCTGTACAAGGAAGGCCAGGGCGTCAAAAAGGACAATGTCCAGGCCCTGAAATTGATGCAGCAGGCTGCAGATGGCGGACTGCCTGAAGCCCTGTATGAGCTGGGAATGGCCCATCGGCAGGGGACGGGGGCCGCGGCCAGTCCGGCCAGAGCCGTGCAATATCTGACCCAGGCCGCCAACCAGGGACATATTCCCGCACACCTGGCGCTGGCTTCCCTGTTTGAAACGGAGAATCAACCGGACAAGGCGCTTGCGTGGCTGGTGCAGGCCGCCCGCAAGGGCTCCGCCAAGGCGCAATTCCGGCTTGGGGACATCTATGCAAAGGGCCGGAGCGGAGCGGCAGATAACAACGAAGCCTATTTCTGGTACAGCCTGGCACTGCTCAATGGTGAAAACCGGGCCAAGCCCGAGGTGGACCGGCAGGCAGCGTTTCTCACCAGCGCGCAACTGGATGCGGCGCATGCGCGCATCCAGTCCGGATTGAACGGCCAATGGCGCTGAAGTTTTTCGGTATGACCCGGGTCAAGCATTCCATCATGCTGATCCTTGGTTTGCTGGTTGGCCTGTTCGTCCTGGGCATGGGCTTGCTGTCCTCGCTCAACCTGGATGTTTCGCAGCAGGCCTTGACTGAACTGCGCCAGCGCCAGATTACCGATACCTTCTATGCCAATCTGGATCGCATCAATGCCCATCACCTGTTGATGGAAAAGAATACCGCCGGTCTGGCGCGCCTGGGCGAACAGTTCCTGCGGATGAAGAACACCACGGGCGGCGACAATCGGCGGGAACTTGAGCAAGCGCTACAGCGCACCCTGACCGACTTTCCGGAAGCTAATGGCGGTGGCATCTGGTATGCGCCGGGCGCTTACACGCCGGACAACTATTCCGCGTACGGCTATCGGCACGGGGCGCAAATGATCATCCAGCGTGACGAGAGCGGATATCACACCCAGGACTGGTATGCGCGCGTCCTGCCGCCAGACGGTGACAGCGAGAAATCCGCTGCGCTGCCGCGCTTTTACTGGACGCCGGCCTATTACAAGGACCGCATCAACGATGTCGTCATCAGCCTGACGACACTGATGCGCGATGCCAATGAGCGCATCGTCGGCCTCGCCTCCACCGACTGGCGCGTCGACGAGATCATCCAGCTGGTCAGCCGGGTCAAGGTGACGCCCGGGACCTTCTCGTTTCTGCTCGACAGCGAAAACCGCAATCTCTCCAGCCTCGCCGCTGCTGAGGACGTGCTGCTGGCCCAGGAGTTGATGGATGCCATTGCGCAAAGTCGGCTGCAGGAGAAGATCGTCCGGCCGCAGCCGCAATCGGCAATCATCTCCGGCCGCCAGCTGGTGTCGCCCATGCAGACCATGACCTTGAGCGTCAGGGACCAGGACTACGCGCTCTACTTCAGTCGCACCCAGGCCGGCATGGTCTTTGGCGTGGGCGTGCCGCGCGCCGAGATCGATGCGATCCTGGTGCCCATGCGCGAAAGCAATCTGCGCATCACGCTGCTGGTCGGCAGCCTGGTGCTCCTGCTGTCCGGACTGTTGCTCTATCTGATTGCCGGCACCCTCAAGCAGTTGCACACCCTGTATACCGACGCGCTGACCCAATTGCCCAACCGGGAAAAGCTGCTGGCAGACCTGAAGCCGTCCCAGCCGGCAACGCTGATCTTGCTGAACATTGACGCCTTCAAGGAAATCAACGATTTTTACGGGCATCTATGTGGCGACCATGTCATCACCGCCATGGCCAGATCCCTGGGGCAGCTTCTCGCCCAGCAGTCCGCCTGGGCCGGCAGCCGCCTGTACCGCATGCCGGCCGATGAAATGGCGATCTGGCTGCCCGGCGTCCGGCCCCCGGAATCTCTGCAGCAATACATCGACGCGCTGCTTGCCCATGTCGGCAAGTTGGGCATCAAGTGGCAGGGTCAGGCCATTCCGCTGCATGTCACCCTGGGTCTGGCCGCGACCCAGGCGCAGGACAGCGCGCCAGCGGACGACGGGCAACTGCTGATCTCTGCCAGTATCGCGATGAAGCTGGCCAGACAGAACAAATCAAGCCATCTGGTCTATGATCCGGCGCACAAGGTGCGCGAATCCTACGAGCAGAATCTGCTGTGGGCCAATCGCTTGAAGCGGGCACTGGCAGAAGGGCGCATCGTGCCATTCTTCCAGCCGATCATGGATATCCGCAGCGGCCGGATCCGCAAGTTCGAATGCCTGGCCCGCATGATCGACGAAACGGGCCATGCGGTCAGCCCCGGGCGGTTTCTCACTGTAGCGAAAAAGATCCGCCTGTACCGCCAGATCACCCGGACCATGGTGCAGCAGAGCTTCAGCCGCTTTGCCGAGAGCGATTACGAGTTTTCCCTCAACCTCTCACTGGAAGATCTGCTGGATCCCGAGCTGACCACCTTCATCGTCAACAGCCTGAGTCAGGGCAGTCTGGCAAAGCGGGTGATCTTTGAAATTCTCGAATCCGAAGGCATCGAAAACTATGCGGCGGTAAAAATCTTCATCGATCGGGTCAAGGCGCTGGGGTGTCGCATCGCCATCGACGATTTCGGCACCGGCTACTCCAACTTCGAACACCTGCTCCGGCTCAATGTGGACATGATCAAGATCGACGGCAGCCTGATCCGGCTGCTGGATACCGATCAGAATGCTTTGACCATCACCCGCGGCATTGTCGATTTTGCCAAGGGGCTGGGCATGCAGACCGTTGCCGAGTTTGTGCACAGCCCGGCGCTGCTGAAAGTGGTGAAAGCCCTGGGCATCGATTACGCGCAGGGCGCCTGCATCGGCCTGCCTGCGGCGACTTTGGTTACCGAGGTGGAACTGGCCTGAGCAACCGCGCCGGAAAGTCGGCGCTGGCGGGATTGACCTGCCCCGTAGCGGGTACGGCGTAAATTGCCGCCTAGCCGGCCAGCGCCGACTTTCCGGCGCGCAATCGTGGCGAGCAGCGTCAGTCCAAGCAACAGCATGAGCAACGTGGCAGGCCACAGAATGGCCGGCTTTGGCAATGGCCGACTTGCTTCGGGCGCATTGGGCTCCATCTGATACCTGCTTGCCGCCTTTCGCCATCCGGAAGGCAATCAATCGCGCGAACAACCCGGACCGGCGGAAGTCGGACAGCCCATGCCAAACATTGCCATTCCCTTCGACAACACCTACGCTCGCGACCTGCCGGGCTTCTACGCCGCTTGTCAGCCGGAGCGCGCGCCCACTCCCGCACTGCTGTACTTCAACCACGAGCTGGCCGAGGAATTGCGGCTCGGCCTAGCCGGCCATGACGCGCCTGCCCTGGCGGCGATGTTTTCCGGCAACGCGCTGCCCGCCGGGGCCATGCCGATCGCCCAGGCCTATGCGGGGCATCAGTTCGGCAGCTTCTCGCCCCAGCTCGGCGACGGCCGCGCGCTGCTGATCGGCGAGGTTATCGACCGCTACGGCCGGCGGCGCGACATCGCCCTGAAGGGTTCGGGGCGCACGCCGTTTTCGCGCCGCGGCGACGGCAAGGCGGCGGTGGGGCCGATGCTGCGCGAGGTGCTGGTCGGCGAGGCGATGCATGCGCTGGGCATTCCGACCACCCGCGCGCTCGCGGTAGTGGCGAGCGGCGCGCCGGTGCGGCGCGAGACCCTGCTGCCCGGCGCCATCCTCACCCGCATCGCCGCGAGCCACCTGCGCGTCGGCACCTTCGAGTACTTCGCGGCCCATGGCACGACCGCGATGGTGCGCCAGCTCGCCGATTACGCCATTGCCCGCCACGACCCCGACCTGGTCGACAGCCCGCAACGCTATGCGGACTTCCTGCGCGCCGTCGCCGAGCGCCAGGCCGCGCTGCTGGCGCAATGGATGCACGCGGGCTTCATCCACGGCGTGATGAACACCGACAACATGGGCATCCCCGGCGAGACCATCGACTACGGTCCCTGTGCCTTCATGGAGGCTTACGATCCGCGCACCGTGTTCAGCTCCATCGACGCCGGAGGGCGCTATGCCTACGCGGCGCAGCCCGACATCGCCCGCTGGAACCTGGCGCGCTTGGCCGAAGCGCTGCTGCCGCTGATCGACACGAGCGAGGGCCGCGCGATCGAAGCCGCCAGTGAGGTGCTCGACGCCTTCCCGGAGCGTTACCACCAGCACTGGCTGGCGGGATTGCGCGCCAAGCTCGGCCTCGGCGGCGAATTGCAGGAGGAAGCGGATGCCGCGCTCGGCGAAAGTTGGCTCGATCTGCTGCACGCGCAGGGGGTGGACTACACACTGGCCTGGCGGCGACTGGCGGATGCGGCGACCGGCAACGAAGCGCCGCTGCGCGCCCTGTTCGCGGCGCCACAGGGGCTGGAGCGCTGGCTGGAACGTTGGCGCGCACGTTGCGCCGCCGCGGATGCCGCCATGACGCACGACGGGCCGCCTGCCGAGTTGCGCGCACAACGAATGCGCCGGGTCAATCCCTGGCTGATCGCGCGCAACCAGCGCGTCGAGGAAGCGCTGGAGGCCGCGGAGCGCGGAGAATTGGCCCCATTCGAGCAGTTGTTGGCCGCGCTGCGGCGACCTTACGACGAGGACCCGGCGCTGGCGCGCTACGCCGAGCCGGCATCGGACGCCTTCATGGCGGACTTTCGCACTTATTGTGGTACCTGAGTGCGGCACCTGAAGACTGCCAACCGCCGTACCCGCTGCGGGGCATTTCATCCTGCCAGCGCCGACTTTATTTGCCCCCCACGCTCGCCGCATTCAACAAGAGCGCGGCTCGCTGCCCCCCACGGGGGGCGCCGACTATTCCTTGGCGCTAGCAGCACTGGCGCACGGGCTTATCCGGCCAGTGCCGCCGTCACGATCTGCTGCGCTTCGGCGACGATCTGCTGCAGGTGCTCGGCGCTCTTGAAGCTCTCGGCATACAGCTTGTAGATGTCTTCGGTGCCAGAGGGCCGCGCGGCGAACCAGCCATTTTCTGTCGTCACTTTCAATCCGCCGATGGGCGCGTCGTTGCCGGGGGCGCGGGTCTGGCGGGCGATGATCGGTTCGCCGGCCAGCGTCGCGGCACTGACCCGTTCGCCGGTGAGCTGCTTGAAGGCAGCCTTCTGGGCAGGGGTTGCGGGCGCGTCGATGCGGATGTAATAGGGCGTGCCGTATTGGGCGGCAAGCGCCTGATAGTGGCGGCCGGGGTCCTGGCCGGTGACGGCGGTGATCTCGGCGGCCAGCAGGCCGAGGATGATGCCGTCCTTGTCGGTCGTCCACGCCGTGCCGTCGCGGCGCAGGAAGCTCGCCCCGGCGCTTTCTTCGCCGCCGAAACAGAATTCACCCGTCAGCAGGCCGCCCGAGAACCACTTGAAACCGACCGGCACTTCAAGGAATTTGCGCCCCAGCCCATTCACCACGCGGTCGATCAGGCCGGACGACACCAGCGTCTTGCCGACCGCGGCAGTTGTGGGCCAGTGCGGACGGTGGGTCAGCAGGTAATTGATGGCGACGGCGAGATAGTGGTTGGGGTTCAGCAGGCCGACCGATGGCGTGACGATGCCATGGCGGTCGACGTCGGCGTCGTTGCCCCAGGCGATGTCGAAGCGGTCTTTCAGCGCGACCAGGCTGGCCATGGCGTAAGGGCTGGAGCAGTCCATGCGGATCTTGCCGTCATGGTCGAGCGTCATGAAGGCGAAGGCGGGATCGACCTTCGGGTTCACCACTTCGATGTTCAGGCCATAATGTTCGGCAATCGGCTGCCAGTAGGCCACTGCCGCGCCACCGAGCGGATCGACGCCGATCTTCAGCTTGGCTTTGCGGATCGCTGCCATGTCGATCACTTCGCCCAGCGCGGCAATGTAAGGCGTCATCAGGTCGACAGCTTTCGTGGTCGGTGCGGCCAGCGCCTGTGCGTAAGGCAGGCGCTTGACGCCGCGATTGCCGTCGGCCAGCAAGGCATTGGCGCGCTGTTCGATGCGGTCGGTGACATCGGTGTCGGCCGGGCCGCCATGCGGCGGGTTGTATTTGATGCCACCGTCCTGTGGTGGGTTGTGCGACGGCGTGATGACGATGCCATCGGCGCGTGGTGCCGCCGGGTCGGCATTGTGCGCCAGGATGGCGCGCGAAATGACCGGCGTCGGCGTGTAGCCGCCATCCTTTTGCAGATGCACGGTGACACCATTGGCGGCCAGCACTTCCAGCGCGGTCTGCTGTGCCGGTGCGGACAGGGCGTGGGTATCCATGCCGAGCAACAATGGGCCGGCGATGCCGGCGGCCGTGCGGTATTCGGCGATGGCCTGGGCAATCGCCAGAATGTGCGCCTCGTTGAAGCTGCCATTGAACGCGCTGCCGCGATGGCCGCTGGTGCCGAAGGCGACGCGCTGCGTGGCTTGCGTGACGTCCGGGGTGTTTTTATAAGCCGCCAACAGCGCGGGAATGTCGGTGAGACTGGTCTGCGGGGCCGGCTGGCCGGCGAGGGGGTGGGTGGTCATCATGCCTCCGTAGGGCCGCCCCAAGGGGGCATGCGCCCCCCTGTCACCGCTTCGGGTGATTTCATGGGGGGCAGTGAGCGGGGTTTGCGAACGTGGGGGGCCATTAGCGTTTCCCTTTACAAGAACAAGCGGGGTTTCCTTGCCGCTATTCTAACGGCCGACTTTTGTGCGGGCGCGTTAGTCTGGCGGCGGAACCAGCATACCGACCTCATAACCCGGACACCATGGCAATTTCAACTACGCTCGACGACCATCGCACCGCACAGGCCGCAGCCCTGGCGCAAGCCGGCAACGACGAGCGGGCGCGTCGCGATGCTGATCGGCGTGTCAATCAATTGACGATATTGCTGGCCGCCGCCGAACAGCGGGCGCAGGCCGAGATGATGGCCGAGGAGCAGGCGCGCGAGCGCGTCGGCAGCGAGGCCGAGGCCCGGCGTCTGGCCATCGAAAAGGCGCGCGCCGAGCAGGGCGCCGAAGCCGCGCTGCGGACCCGCCTCGAAACCGAGGAAATTGCTTGTGCCGAAGCCCGTCGCAAGGAGCAGGCGCTGGCCGAACTGGCCGCCGCCAGTGCCTCACGCGCCAAGCGCGAAGCGTATGGCAAGGAACTGGCGCAGGAAAAAATAGCCGCTGAGCGTGCCGCGCTGACTGCTGCGCATGAGCGCCTCAAGTCCGAGCAATCGGCCGAGCTGATGGCGCTCGCCCGGATCGCCGCCGAAGAGGAAGTCACGCGCGTCGCCGCGCAACGACTCGCCATGGAACAGGAAGCCAATATCGCCGCGGCGGCAAGGCATCAGGCCGAAGCCGAAGCGCAGGCGGCGCAGCAAGAGCGCATCGCCGCCGAGCAGGCGCTGGCAACGGAAATCGGGGATCGTCTTGAAGAATCTGTCATTCCAGCGCAGGCCGGAATCCAGGAATTTCAAATGGCGGCCAAAGCAATGGATTCCGGCCTGCGCCGGAATGACGCTCAGCCCGAGGCAGCCAGCCGGGCCGGATTGTCAGGCAAGCGGATCAGTCTGTTCGCCGCCGGCTGCCTTGCCGTTGGTGTCCTGACGGGCGGCTGGTTTGGCATGAGCCTGGCCGCCAAGCCTGCCGTGCCGGGCGACGGCCAATTGCGGCTGGAAACCCGGCTGACGCAACCCCCACCAGCGCACGAGCAGTAATTCGATGGTTGTGCGCGTGCTGTCCGTCATCCCGCCGATGACGCAGCTCAATACGCCGTATCCGTCCACCGCCTACCTGACCGGTTTTCTCCGTTCGCGCGGCGTCGCGGCGGTGCAGGAAGACCTTGCGCTGGCATTGGTGCTGCAGCTGTTTTCGCCGCAAGGCCTGCACGCCATTCACCTGTGTGTCACCGCCGTGCCGAAGCAGCGCCGCACGCCGTCTATCAAGGTCTTCGCGCGGGAGTTTGAGCGCTATGTCGCCACCATAACGCCGGTGGTGGCCTTTCTTCAGGGACGCGATCCGAGCATGGCCTATCGCATCGCGGGGCGGAATTTCCTGCCCGAGGGGCCGCGCTTTGCCGCCCTCGATACTTACATCGACGATGAGGGCGGTGATCCGCTGGCCTGGGCCTTCGGCGCGCTCGGCGTGCAGGACCGCGCCCGGCACTTTGCCACCCTGTATCTCAACGATGTCGCCGACGTGCTGCGCGAGGCGGTCGACCCGCGCTTCGAATTTGTGCGCTATGCCGAAGCGCTGGCGCAAAGTCAGGCAACATTTGAACCGCTCGCGGCGGCACTGGCAGCGCCGCCCACGCTGGTCGACAGCACCCTGCAAGAGCTGACACTGGCGGCCGTGGCGCGCCATGCGCCGCAGCTCGTGCTGGTCTCGGCGCCTTTCCCCGGCAATGTGTATGGCGCGTTTCGCATCGCCCAGACGCTCAAGGCGCATGATCCGGCCATCGTCATCGTGCTCGGCGGCGGTTTTGCCAACACCGAACTGCGCGAACTCGCCGAGCCGCGGGTCTTCGACTACTTCGACTACGTCATGCTCGACGACGGCGAGCGCCCGCTGCTGGCGCTGCTTGAGCACATGCAAGGCGAACGCCCGCGGGACAGGCTGGTGCGCACTTTCCTGCGCGACGGCGATGCCGTCCGTTACATCGACTCAGCAGAGCCGGACATCCCCCTCGCCGAGGTCGGCACCCCCACCTGGGACGGCCTGCCGCTCGACCGCTACCTGTCTGTCCTCGACATGCTCAATCCCATGCACCGGCTGTGGTCCGACGGGCGCTGGAACAAACTCACCGTCGCGCACGGCTGCTACTGGACGAAGTGCAGTTTCTGCGACACCACGCTCGACTACATTTCGCGCTACGACGCCGTTGCCGCCACCACGCTGGTCGACCGCATCGAAGCCGTCATCGCCGAGACCGGGCAGACCGGCTTTCATTTCGTCGACGAGGCCGCGCCGCCCAAGGCGCTGGCCGCGCTGGCCGCCGAACTGCAGCGGCGCAACCGCGCCATCTCGTGGTGGGGCAACATCCGCTTCGAAAAATCCTTCACCCCGGCGCTCTGCCAGCAACTTGCCGACAGCGGCTGCATCGCCGTCTCCGGTGGGCTGGAAGTGGCGTCCGACCGCCTGTTGAAGCTGATGCAAAAGGGCGTATCGGTCGAACAGGTCGCCCGCGTGACGCGCGCTTTCAGCGACGCCGGCATCCTTGTGCACGCCTACCTGATGTACGGTTTTCCGACGCAAACCGTGCAGGACACCGTCGACGCGCTCGAATACGTGCGGCAACTGTTCGCCGCCGGCTGCATCCAATCCGGCTTTTTCCACCGCTTTGCCTGCACCGTGCATTCCCCGGTCGGCCAGCACCCGGAACAATATGGCATCACGCTCAAGCCGCTGCCGCAGATCACGTTCGCGAAGAACGACGTGCAGTTCGTCGATCCAACCGGCGTCGATCACGCAACGCTGGGCAGCGCGCTCAACAAGGCGCTTTACAACTACATGCACGGCCTCGGCCTCGATGAAGACGTGCGCAACTGGTTCGGCGGGCGCGTACCAAAGAGCCGCGTGCCGCGACTTTTCATCGAGCGCGCACTGGGCTGACGCACACCTGCTCTATCGAAAGTGCATGCTGCCGAGGCCGAAGAGCCCGATCAGCCCGATTGCGATCAAATAAATGGCGACGATGAAGTTCAGCAAGCGGGGCATGACAAGAATCAGGATCCCGGCTAATAGCGATATCAGGGGTGTAAGACTCAGAGTGATATTCATGGCGGCAACCTTCCTTTCGGTTATTTTGGACAGCGCAGTGATGGTAACGGGAGAGTTTTCAATAAGCGGCAAGGCCGAATCATGGAAGTTACTCTCAGGACAACGCCAATGGTAGGAGCTAATGGGGCTGGTGTTCTGTGCGAAATCGCACACATGCCGCCGCCCGCGATTCCATTTGCGAAGATCGATGTTGGCTTCGTTGAGCGGGCACTAGGCTGACGCCGTCCTGCCAGCGCCGACTTTCCTGTAATTTACGCAATCGGCCAGAGGCTTTCGTCAGCCTGCGGCGGTAAAGTGTCGACTCGTCGGCCAACCGAAACATGAAAGGGATAATCGTGATTCGCAAACTGATTGGACCGTTGGTCGGCCTGCTATTGGCAGTGTTTCTTATAACCCAGGTAAGTGCTGCCGATCAGGTTATCCGGCTTGAAACCCGACCGGGCGTCAAAGTGCCGGTGTTCTACATGAAGCGGGATGGTGCGACGGCCACTGTAGTGCTCCTGCCGGGTGGCGCGGGCGGCTTTGGCAAGATCGAGGAAGGCAAGCCCACCAGCACCAACTTCCTCGTGCGTTCACGCGACTTCTTTGCGACTGCCGGGCTCAATGTTGCCGTGATGAGCCGCCCCTCCGACAAGAACGACCTCGACTACCCGGATCGCGTGGCGGACGAACACATGCAGGACATCAAGGCTGTGGTCGATTACCTCAAGAATGACGGCGGCGTGCCGGTCTGGCTGGTTGGCACCAGCCGGGGCACGGTGTCGGCAACGGCGGCAGCGATCAAGTTCGGCAATACCGATCTTGGCGGCATTGTGCTGACGGCCAGCGTAGTCAATTACAAGAAAGTTGGTGCCGTCACGAAACAGGACCTTGCTTCAATCAGGATTCCCGTGCTGGTGCTCCACCACGAACAGGACGGCTGCGTGCTCTGCCGCCCGCATGAAGTTCCGGCCATCGTCAAAGGACTTGCGAGCGCACCGTTCAAAAAGCTGCTGATGGTCAATGGCGGCGGCAACCCAAGCGGTGATCCCTGCGAGGCCATGCATTACCACGGCTTCGTCGGCATGGAAAAAGAAGCGGTGGCGATGATGACTGACTGGATCAAGAAACCGACGAACTGACCCGCCCGGCTGCATCGCTCAGAGGCGCCGCTTTGCCCACGGAATATCTTTCTGCTGCTGGTTGCGCGCCAGCGCGATGCGGAAGTTGGCAAAGCCGATCAGGCGGCGCTGCCAGATGCGTTCGGCGCGCGCTGCGCCAAAGTCACCACTGCGCCAAGCCTGCTGGAAGAGGAACTTGCTGGCCGCTACCGAGTCGGGCGAGCGGGTGACGATCTCGGCCACCAGCGACCGCGCCGCAGCCAGCGGATCGTCGACCACATGGGTCACCAGATTGAGTACCTTGGCTTCGGCGCCACTGATGATGCGCCCGGTCATGGTCAGTTCCTTGGCGACGTCGATCGGCACCAGTTCGCGCAGCAGCACGGCGCCGCCCATGTCCGGGACCAGTCCCCACTTGGCTTCCAGGATCGACAGGCGGGCGTCGGGCGTGCAAATGCGGATGTCCGCGCCGAGCGCGAGCTGGAAGCCGGCACCGAAGCAGTTGCCGTGGATGCAGGCAATCACCGGCACCCCGAGTTTGCGCCAGCCCAGGCTCCAGCGCTGGAAGTCGTTGCGGAAGGGCCACCACAGTTGCGTGTACATCCAACCAGCGCGCAGGGGGTGTTGCAGTACGGACTTGACGTCCAGTCCGGCGCAAAACGAGGGGCCGTCGCCAGACAGGATCACCGCGCGCAAACCTGCCTGTCGGCGCAGCTGCTTTTGCGCGGCGAGCATCTCCTTCAGCATGGCAAAGTCCATGCCGTTATGCTGCTCCGGCCGCGCCAGCGTGACATAGGCGATGTCGTCCGCGAAGCTGAGGCGCACGCGCGCCGCTATGTCACTCATGCATCTCTCCAGCAAGATTGCAGTGGGCCTTGCCGCTACTTGTGGAACGATCATACCCGCGTCGAGTTGGCGCAAAGTCCATAGAATGCGCGACACTGCAGGCGAAGCACCACTTCCCCAATCAAACACGGGTAGCGCTCATGACCAATACCCTTCACCCCAATCTGCTCAAGCCGCTGGATCTGGGCTTCACCACGCTGAAGAACCGCGTCATCATGGGTTCCATGCACACCGGCCTGGAAGACCGGTTTTACAACTACCCCAAGCTGGCCGAATATTTCCGTGAGCGGGCGCGGGGTGGTGTCGGCCTGATGGTCACCGGCGGCATTTCGCCCAACCGGCAAGGCTGGCTGCTGCCCTTTGGCGGCACGCTCAATTCCATTTTCGATGTGCCGAATCACCGCAAAGTCACCACGGCCGTGCATGAGGAAGGCGGCAAGATCCTGATGCAGATTTTGCATGCCGGGCGCTATGGCTACCAGCCCTTTGTGGTTTCCGCCTCGGCTAAAAAGTCGCCGATTTCCCCCTTCAAGCCCAAGGCGCTCACCGAGCGCGGCATTCGCGCCACCATCCGCGACTACGCGCGCTGTGCCGGGCTGGCGCGCCAGGCGGGTTACGACGGTGTCGAGATCATGGGCAGCGAAGGCTATCTGCTCAGCCAATTTCTGTGTACCCGCACCAACCAGCGCACGGATCGTTGGGGCGGTTCGATTGAAAACCGCATGCGCCTGCCGGTGGAAATCGTGCAGCAAGTCAGGGCTGCGGTCGGCGCCGATTTCATCATCATGTTCCGCCACTCCGTACTGGATCTGGTCGAAGGCGGCAACACCTGGGACGAGGTGGTGCAGGTGGCGCAGGCGCTGGAGCAGGCGGGCGTCAGCATTTTCAACACCGGCATCGGCTGGCACGAAGCACGCATTCCCACCATTGTCACCTCGGTGCCGCGCGCGGCCTT
Organism: Rhodocyclaceae bacterium; assembly: GCA_013791905.1. Lineage (GTDB taxonomy): Bacteria > Pseudomonadota > Gammaproteobacteria > Burkholderiales > Rhodocyclaceae > Sulfuricystis. The sequence goes on from VMSX01000009.1 coordinate 96,934, forward strand.
TGCGAGCGTGGCAGCGCGCCTGCGCCAAGCCGTGAAGGTGCCGGTGGTCGCCTCCAACCGTATCAACATGCCGGACGAGGCCGAAGCACTGATTGCCAGTGGTGCTGTGGATCTGGTGTCGATGGCGCGGCCGTTTCTGGCCGACCCGGAATGGGTCAACAAGGTTGCAGCGGGGCGAGCCGACGAAATCAACACCTGCATTGCCTGCAACCAGGCGTGCCTGGACCACACCTTTGCCAACAAGCGCGCCACTTGCTTGGTGAATCCCCGCGCCGGTTTCGAGACGGAGCTGGTCTATCGCCCCGCCACCCGGAAGAAGCGCGTGGCCGTGGTGGGCGCCGGCCCGGCGGGCATGTCGGCGGCGGCCGTGGCGGCGGAACGCGGCCATGCCGTCACCTTGTTCGACAGCAGCGACAGCATCGGTGGCCAGTTCAAGCTGGCGATGCAAGTGCCGGGCAAGGAGGAGTTTGCGCAGACGCTGCGCTATTTCGGCGCGCGCCTGCAGGCCGCCGGCGTGAAGCTGGTGCTTGGCCTGCGGGTGACGCGCGAGCAGTTGTCGGCGCAGGAATTTGACGAGGTCATTATCGCCACCGGCATTGTGCCGCGCATCCCCGCCATTCCCGGCGTTGGCCATGCCAAGGTGGTTTCCTATCTAGATGTCTTGCAGCGCAAAGTGACACCGGGCAAGCGGGTCGTCATCATTGGGGCGGGCGGCATCGGCTTCGATGTGGGCGAGTTCCTGCTGCACGATCCGGCCATACCGCTGCCCGTGCCATTGGCGCATTGGTGCCATGAGTGGGGCGTCGATCTGAATGCCATGACGCAGGGCGGCCTGACTCCGCCAACTGCACACGAGGCCCCGCAACCCTATCGGCAACTGTACCTGTTGCAGCGCAAGGCGGGCAAGCTGGGCGCCGGCCTGGGCAAGACCTCCGGCTGGGTTCACCGCGCCACGCTGCAACGTAATGGCGTGGAAATGCTGGCCGGCGTGGAATACCTGCGCATCGACGACGCGGGTCTGCACATTCGCGTCGGCGGCGCGGAGCGCCTGCTGGAGGTCGACCACATCGTGCTGTGCGCCGGGCAGGACCCGTTGGCGGAACTGATGCCCGATGCCAAAGCGGCGACGACTGCGGCTGCGCCCAGGTTTCACTGCATAGGCGGCGCGGCGCTGGCCGTGGAACTCGATGCAAAACGGGCGATCCGCGAGGCGGCGGTGCTGGCTGCTGGCCTGTGATTCAAGTTGGGTTTTTGCGTTTTGGCTGCCGGTTAACAGACACCGGCAGTTGTCGGCCAATAGCGGCCGCTTCTCCATTGCGGTCACTGATTCAACGCGATCACCCGGAAGCTGCCGCTGAATCGGGGCCGCCAATTCCCTAAAGCGTTGCGACGTAGGCGTCGGCGTCGAGCAGGACGCCAAGTTGCTGAGCAACTTCGGCGGCATCGGCGGGCTTGATGCGGAACAGCCAGGCGGCGTAGGCATCGGCATTGAGCGAATCCGGTGCGCCGAGGGTGGCCTGACAGATGTCCACCACTTCGCCGGAAACCGGCGCGTAGATACCTGCAACTATCCATACAGCAAACTAGCCATCGGTCACGTTCAGCGCGAAATCGCGGTCACGCTTTGGTGAAATCACCGGTCACGTTGGGGCGAAATACGCAAGTGGGCCAAGAAAATAAGGCCTTCGACAACGCTTGTCGAAGGCCTTATTGCTGGCGCCAGATCATCGGCAATGAGGCTGTGAAGGGATTACCACAGCAGCGGCGTTACCTTGATAGGCTACTTTATGAAAATGGCGGTTACCTCTTCAGAACGGCCAAGGGGCTGAAGGATCCCAGAGCGGGATTCCCATATACGCATACCACGGCACCATGACGACTATGCCATAGGTGATCGCAAGTAGAACCGAAACCCAACCTACTTTGGCGTAGTCAGCCATGCTGAATGTGCCGCTCGAATATGCGATCACTGCGACGGTCACCTGGGTAGGCAAGATGTAGGCGAACGTATCCGTGTCGGCTACCAGCATTGTGAATGCAACGGGGTGCAGACCGAACTTCGGCGCCAGTTCTAGCAGAATCGGAGCGAACAGGGCGATCGCAGCGACATTGGACAGCATTCCGAGTCGGATAATATGCGTCCCCACCATCATGACCAGCAGGATAGCCCACCAAGGGTATCCAGTAACGACCGGATGGATATAATCGGCAAGCCACTGAGCAAGCCCGGTTTTGCCCATTACCGCCGACATCGACAAGGCGCCGCCAAGCATAAGAAAGGTCCCCCAGATGGTGCGATCCTGGATGTCCTTCCACTTGAAATTGAATAAACCGGGAATGAATAACAACGCCAAACCGATCATCGCGGCGACATGGGATTTTATCTTTGTGAACTCTTCGGTCATCCACAGAATTGCCGTCAGCGTGAAGCATGCAAGAATTAACCATTCAGCCTGCGTCATTTTTGGAAGCGCGCTATGCTGCTTATTGATAGCCTCAGCACCGCCAGCGATAATCCTTCCGTGTGTCTTGAAGTAGTATTGAATCCACCACTGTGTAATAACAAACATTCCCATATACGGCCACTGCAGCTGGAACCATTCAAAATAAGATATTTCCAGCTTCAGTTTGCTTTCAAACAGCCCAACCAGAATGAGGTTTGGGAGATGTGCTGTCATGATGCACATCCCGGCGATCATCGAGCCATATACCATTGACTGGATCACGATTGCTTTCTTCGCCTCGCGTTCCTCCGGGGTATTCCCGAGCAGGTCGGTAATGCCTTTGATCACGGGCAACTGCAGGGCAGCTCGTGGGTTGGCCCCTGGGACGATCAGTGCAAGTACAAAATTGACGCCGAACATCGCCCAGATTACGCCGTTGACCGTTTTGACTTTTGCCCTGTGCAGAAGTCCCAGTGCCAGGCGGCGATCCAAGCCAGCGGCTTGTATGACGGCCGCGAGCAGGAATGCAATAAGGCATAGAAACGCGGCGTTGCTGATGAACCCGCCCACTGCTACATCGAACTTCGTGGTTGCGCCACTTAATATCAGTAGCATCGGGATCAGGATTCCCGTGATTCCGACAGGCACGGACTCCGATATCCAGGTGATACAAGCCCAGACCACCACTGCGAGACAGGCTTTGCCGGCCGGGGTCAATCCCTCCGGTGTCGGCATCACAAAGAGGATCAAAAGGAAGAAGGTCCAAGCTAGGACAAATCCGATCAATGTCTTTTTTGGATTATGTCCGCTTTCGATAATGTTGTTCCAGAACTGGCCAAAAAAGCCCAAACCTGCGCCAGCTTTGAGAACGGAGCTTTGTGATAGGTTTGATTCATTCATCATTTTCTCCATTAGTTCATCGATCTGCTACACGTTGAAATCGTTCCGGCCATGGATTGCCTTTACCAGTACACCTTGATGTGATAAATGGCCACCAGCACTGCCACGAAAAGCACAATGAACGGCAAATAAGCAAGAATGTTATGCAGCAGCTTTCCCATGATTCCCCCTTAGACTCGGAACGGCAGCACAAAAAATACGTTCACCACATAAAGCACTCCAACCACACCGGTCACCGTCCCGAGCATGAGCTTCAGAAGATGTTCGGGCACGTAGAGTTGAGTTTTCGCTGCCACCCAAGAACCGAAAATACCGCCCGAGGCCGCGAACAGACCCCAAGCCCATTCAGGCTGAATTGCAGTTGCGCCAACCATTGGGAGAATTACGCTATAGGTGAACAGCCCTACCGCCGACAGCACAATGACATAGGGAATTGTGGCAGCGGGCAAGACATACATTGGCAGCTTGTACATGGTTACGAAAATTGGGACGAGAAGAAATCCACCACCCACACCCAATGCCGAAGAGATGACGCCCACAAGGGCGCCCAACACAAAAAGCTTCCACTGGCTCATCGTCCATTTTCGGTCGAGGTAACCGATTGTGATGCGACCATGCTCTTTCGAAAGCGTCTCAATGTGAAACTTGGCTTTATGCTCGTTGTTCGCGACCGGCGCCCTGTGTGTACCCGCGGCGCGGGCATTGGCGGAGAAACCGTGCATTGACTTATAGAAAAGGTGGATACCGACAAAGGCAAGCGCAACACCGAGCGTGAATCGAAACGGTTCTGCGGCGGCCAGAACCGTCGATCGCAGGAATGGCCCGATCAGCCCCCCTACCGCCCCACCCGCGCAAACCCACAGGGCAAAATCGAGGTTCCATTGGCCGGAGCGCCGGAAACCCAGCAGTGCGCCAAACGGGTTGAGAAAGGTCAACAGTTGAGTCGATGGGGTCACATGCTGGTTTGTAAATTGCAGAACCGACATGCTGTACGGCAGCGCGAAAATGCCTGCCGCTTCGCCAACCAATGCCATCGTGTATCCGGTCCAGACGCCCATCCATATGACGTGCCATACAGGGACGCGCACTCCGGCCAAGGGATACGATTGATCGCCGTTGGGGACGAACCCGTGCTGCCAATATGCGGCGATAAAGCCGAGTATCAATGTCGCAAGGATAAGAGGCGCCTGCTGAACAAAAAACTCTTTCGCAATTGATTTCTGTGTGTTCATTGGTTTCCGGCCTTGTTCTTCTTCGATATTTCACCTAACAGCCGTCAACGTATCCCGATACCGGCATGTCAATGGAATGCCCGGAACCTTCCGTTCCGGGCACATGCGGAGGCAGCCCTGATCAAAGCGCCGCTTTTCCGGTATAGCGGCGTTTCACACACAGGTATTCCTTCCAGTAGCGCCATGCGCGCTGCCCCATGATCAACTCTTCAAGCGGGTGGCCGATGGGGAACTGGTTTGTTGGGACATCGGAGTCTTTCCATATTCCCTTCCGCTTGCGTTCCGCGCGTTGATCGATCAGCCAGTCGTTGTAGCTTTCATAAACGATGTGGCCTTCCGGTGCATCCAGCACCGCCGCGCGGACCCTGCCGTCGAGCTCCCGGTAAAGTGCGATCTCTTCCTCGCCGAGCTTTGCCGGCACGACATCCAGTTTGTATCCCGCTTCTTCAAGTTCCTTACCGGCGACAGCTGCGAATATTTGCTGATCGCGCAGGCTCGATAAACGCTTATAAATGCCGATGTACTTGTCGCTGGTGGCATGTCCAAGCGGCTTGTGATCCTTCGTAGCGCCGCGATTCTTGGCCAAGTCGGTTTTGTGGAAATCGTGCATCGACTTTGAATACTCTTCGCCAAGGAAATTGCACACATCCTTTAGAACCCCTTCCGGATCTTTGACGAGTTCTTCGTACTTCAGGTCCATCCATTGGTCGCTGCTCAATTTCTTGCGCCAGGGTTTCACAGCATTCTGACAAAGCGCCCAACTCTCGGCGGCGCAAAATATATTGGTCGGGCCGAAGGCGGACTCGAGGTAATCCACACTGGCGTCGCGCCCGTCCCGTGTGATGAATATGAATTGCGCGTTGGGAAAGTCTTCCAGGATCTCTTTGATGAAGAACAGGTTATGAGGCGTTTTTTCGCCCCAACGGGGCTTGTCGCCAGCCTCACGGGCAAATCGTTCATGCATCGCGCAATAAATTCCGGCGAAACTCCGCTCCTTCAGGTCTGAAAGGATTTCGTCTACGATTGTCCTCGGGTTGACCTTCATGCCCCAAAACGGCGTTTTCAGACCGAACACCATTTCTTCCGCTAGCGCCCTAAAGTTCTCATCTTTTTTCAAATCACCATAGGAGTAAATATAGGGACGAAACCTTGTGTAGTACCACACGACTTCCGGTACGGCGATTCGAGGATGGCATCCGAGCATTGCCATCACCAAGGTTGTACCTGACCGCTCGGCACCAATCATGATGACTGGGCGTTCTTTTAAACTGATCGACATGACGTATCCCTCTATTTTGTTGAAAATGACAGCATGTTCCAAAACAGTTAAAGCAACCGGCGTGCCAAGCTGGCAGCCATCTTCAACCATATTGAAATGATGGTCTTTTTTCAAAAATATGAGAGACCCTCGGTCATGGAACATCTCGACAATGGAATGAACATTCCATTGTCGAGATGAGCGGAGGGTGCTGTGAGTGGTACGCAGGGTCTTGGATTGACCCGCCCCGGACGCAAACCTGCTTCAGTTCAGCTTACGCCACAGCGTGTTTACGCTGATACCGAGCTTGTGAGCCGCTCTCTTTCTACTGAGCTGGCATTCATTGAGAGTGGCCTCGATGAGTATTCGCTCGTACTCTTCAAGGTGCTGCTTCAAAGATTTCTCGGAGCGGTCTTTTGCATTCATATTGGGAGTTGGTGGCGCACCCTCTGACCGTAACTCACCAAGTAGATCGGTCAACAGGTCATCATCATGTTTCGCTGTGCCAAGCAAGACAACGTAGCGGTTGATCAGCGAGTCGAGCTCTCGAATGTTTCCTGGCCAGTCGTATTCCTTGAGCTTCATCATCATGGCTGGAGTAATCTGCTTTGTGCCGCTGCAAAGCCTCATTAAAAGCTCACTCGTGAGAAGAGGGACATCGTCCATTCTTTCTCGGAGAGGCGGGACTCTGAGCTTTAACATCGCCAATCTAAAATAAAGATCCAAGCGGAATCGTCCGCATTTCGACTCCTCTGAAAGATTTTTATAACTGGAACTGATAATCCTGACATCTACTGGTACGATCTTTTCTCCGCCGATGCGCATGATTTCCTTTTGCTCAAGCACTCTCAGTAGTCGCATCTGGAGGCTAGGTGGAATGTCGGCGATTTCGTCAAGGAATATTGTTCCTTCGTTTGCCAACTCGAACATTCCGATGCGTCCGCCACGCTTTGCGCCGGTAAATGCACCCTCCTCATAGCCGAAGAGTTCACTCTCCAGTAGAGTTTCTGGCAACGCGGAGCAGTTAATTGCGATGAACGGTTTGAGCTTTCGCTCGCTCATGTTATGAATACCATGCGCCAGAATCTCCTTGCCGGTACCCGTTTCACCCTCGATCAATATCGCAGCCGGCGTTTGTGCATATTTTCTTGTCTGTTCGAGTAACCGTTTTACCCGAGCGTTTTCTCCCTTAAAGTTGTCGATCGTGTAACGAGTTACAAAACCACACACATAAAGTTTTTCCCGCAGCTTGCGATCAATATCTTGAATCTTTGACGCCTCACGAAACGTCGCGACAACACCCTCAGTGATACCGTCGATAACGACTGGTAGCGAGGTAATGACAATCTTGGCGCTGCCGACACGACGCACTTGGTCAATCTCTGGTTTTCCAGTCTTTAAAACACTGAGTAGACCAGTACCTTGTATGACGTCCGGCAAAGGTTTCCCGATGGGTCGAAGCAAATCACGATCAACACCTGGAAACCCCAGAATGTCAGCCGCCATCTGGTTAAATATTTGGACGCATCCATCATTGTCGACGGTAATCACGCCTTCCTTGATCGTTTCAAGGACGGTGCGGATTCGCACTACGTCCTTGCGCTCTTGGCGCCGCGCCGCAGCGATTGCGCGTGCCTCGCGCAATGCTTGTAGGATCTCCTCCTTACTGGGGATAGTGAGAATGCCCACCCCGCCTAATGAAGCCGTAATACGTTCGCATATGCCATCGCCTACTATGCAGCGAACCCCATCCCCGACTGCATCCGAGATACCGCTGACCAGATCCTCGGTTGTGGAGAATACGATTTGCCGTATCTTGAGGGAAAGCAGTTGTTCAAATAGCTCAATTCCCTCGATCGGCTTGCCATATGCCGTAAGCCCGACATGACCACCAAGGGCGCGCGCCTTAATTAGTGCATGCAAAATATCGATATGCGTTTTAGCGATTCGAATGACCGGCTGCCCAAGTGTCTGGGCGAGAAGGTTGCCGGTTCCGCCGCCGCCCAAAATGACATCCACACCTCCTTTATCGAGTAGTTCTCGCGCTACCGGGATCGCCTCTTCCATGGTGGCAAGACGGATGACAACCTCTTCAGTAACTGGATCCGAGTAAAGCTTTACGGTTTCTCCAATTTCGGGTGAATTCGAAACGAAAGCGAATTTGTACTTTTGCATCTGGTGATTACTCCTGCGAGCTCAGATTCAAGGGTTCCAAGAATTTTGCATAAGACGAAACGAAACCCCGCATAACGCTAAGAGACCCAGTCCCTTAACTTTATGGGAAGCCGATAAAGAACGAAAAAGGGTACGCTACACATGTTGTCGCCTTGTCTTGACGATTTTCCTGCGATTTACGCTAATGGATACCATGTACGGACCCTATACCAGCATAATCAATCCTATAGACGAATGATGGCCTCGATGACTCCCAAGGCTTTCGCACTCGGACATCATAACGACCTGTCCGCATGATCGAAATCTTCGTTGTCCGCCATCAGATTAAGAATGGTATCCCGTCGCACGAATCCTTTGAGCGCATTTTGCGCGTGCTTAATGCCAAACTGTTAGGAGGTTACCGTTTATGGCAAAACTAATCTGGCCTGAGGAACGGGTGTGCGCAAAGGCAATTACGCTGCCCGGGTTTTCGCAAGCCGATTCCAACATTTGTCTCGACTTTCACGGTGACCCATCGCGAGCTAGTCTGATCATATTTTCTGATGGCAATCACCACATGGCATTGCAGGAAGCGCTGGGGTTATTCGTCGAGCAATATCCCGACGTCGGCGACATTTATTACACAACGACGCCACCCAGGGTGGCGGTTGAGATGTTGGAAGCGGGACGTATTCTTGTCGGAAACTTGAGCATTTCGGCTACTCCCCACATTTTCATCAGTCCGCCACAAATTCTTGATCGCCTAGTTGCCAGTAGATACATGCAAATGCATAGTCCATTCATGCGTAGCCGCTGCAATGTTTTCTTGGTCAGGAAAGGGAATCCCAAAGGCATCTTTGCGGTAGCGGATTTAATACGGGACGGCGTGATTCTTTTTCTTTCCAATCCTGTGACAGAAACCTTGAGCTATCAGGCTTATGCAGACAGCTTGAGAAACATGTCAAAACGGGAAGGATTGAGACTGACGTTTCTGGACCATGCGCTCAACGAAAACGATCCAAGCAAGCTGATTTATGGAAATCTTGTGCACCATCGCGAGGCCCCACAAGCTCTTGCGGATGATAGGGCTGATGTGGCGATGATCTATTACCATCTGGCGTTGCGCTACCAGAGGATTTTTCCGGATATGTTCGACATTGTCAGAATTGGCAAAGCGGCCGGTACCGAGGAGTGCGATCCGTTAAACGTCGTCAGTCAATTCAACTGCGGTCTTGTTGGTGATGGCGGTCAGTGGGGGCTAACGCTACTCGACCACCTGATGAGCGAAGCTGTTGCGGATGTCTACGCGAAGCATGGGTTAACACGGGCCGAGTGAATTTTCGTTTGGCCTTTACCGCACAGGGGCAGTAATGTGCAGATGCGGGCATTGCTCTGCCAGCGTAAGACTTTAAAAGTGGAACACGAGAAAATCCTATACATCGAGATTAGGATGCAAGTTCGACAGCGGCCTTGGTGTGCGCGATAGTCGGCACATCACCTACGATACGCCGTATCGCCAGGGCCGACTTTTGCGGACGTTTGCGATGAGCGATGGTGCCAAAACAACATCGTGCATCAGCTAGCTAATAAAAGCGACACACCCGAAGCGAGCAGTACGAAAAGTACAACTTTGCGAAAAGTGGCCTCGTCGATCCGGCCATAGAGCTTCCACCCAAGCCAAGTGCCGGCAATCAATACCGGCAGGCCGATGGCGAACAATCGACCGATGTCAGCGGTGATCGTGCCTGCGCCACCGAGCCAGACAATTGTCATAAGGAACGTCGCAACCGCGGTTGGCTGAAAGACCGCACGCTGCTCGTCTTTCGACCACCCCCGCACGCCACTCCAGATTGTCGGCAATATACCGCCGAGCCCCGTCGATCCAGCGAGGAGGCCGTTGAACATGCCGACGATGGCGTCGAGCAGCGAGCCCGCCTGCTTGACTTGAGGCAATTTCGGGCGAATGAAATTGTACAGACTGAACAAGAGGAGCAAGAGTCCCACGGCGATTCGAAGGTCCGACGGAGAGGCCCATTTCAGAATAATGACGCCTACGGGGATTCCTACGGCACTACCGACAATGAAAGGGATCAGCCGACCAATGTTTAGGGCCTGCTTTAGTTTCCAGACGGCATAGCCCTGCACGAGCAGCGCATAGGCAACTATTAAGGCGACAACCTGGACTGGCGTCAAAGCGTGCAACCAGATTGCCGCTGCGACCAGCCCAAATGCGAAGCCGGCAAGTCCTGTAACAAAAGCTGCCGCAAAGGCACCAACCAGGAATATTGCGAGATCAAACAGTCCGATGTCAGGCATTTATTGGTTACCTTCTGGGGGCGGCGCACCGGGCTGCGCCGAATTAACGGAGATTGGAGGCGCATGCTATACGCGAACCGGTATTCTTCCAAGGCAGATGCTAGCCCGATGCCAGGTTCAGAACAATGGACAGTTCAGGGAGCTCCGCAGGTTAATTGGGAAGGCGTAGCGATAGACGGCTTCTGGCAGGCAGTACTCTTTGGAGTTCCAGGGCTGAGCCTTTCTTGTCGTTGCGTATGATCCAGTCAAGGGTAAGAAATAAGTAGCCCCGACTCAATGGCTGCTTTCCCTTTTTCATCCTGCGCGGCGAATGGCCGCTTTCATTCTTCTCCACCGGCGGCTCAGGGCACATTGCAGTCAAATTCTCCAGACAACTGCACTGGAACACTCATCATCGCCGTCCTGCCAGCGCCGACTTTCGGTCCCAGTTGGGCAGGGAAACGGCCCGACTACTAATGACGCTTCGGCCTCGATCTCCCAGTCTGCTGCGACGGCGCGCCAGACCGTCGGAAAAGTCGGCGGTGACGGGATGAAATGCCCCGCAGCGGGTACTGCGCCTATGCGGTCTTGACCAGCGGCCGGGTAATGGCGAAAGTGGTGCTGGCTTCTGCCCCCGTGGCCTCGGCGGCATTGGCAGACTTGACGTCGCCGGACAGTTCCCCGCCCTCATGAATCACTATCTTGCCGTAGCGGATCTTTCCATTGACCCGGCCGGTCGAATGGATGACCAACTGCTGCCGTGCTGTCAGTTCGCCATTGAAGCGCCCGTGAATCTCGGCGACATCGACGTTCACCTTGCCGTCGAATGATCCCTGGTCAGCGATTTGGATATTGCGGCTGTCCATGGTCGCCTCGACCCGCCCCTCGACCAGCAGCGTGTCACAGTCCTGAATCTCGGCGCCCTTGAGTTTGACGCCGGGTCCGACGACCAACTTGGCCACCAGCGTGGCCGGTTCAGCAGCAAGCTGCGCTGACGAACTATTCGGCGCAGACTTTTCTGCGGCAGTCGCCGTTAAATTTTCGGGAGCGACTTTGGGCTGGGTCGAACCGACACCGTTGGGCGAACTGGATGAATTTGGCGTACTGGCCGCGCGGTGGCTGGCGAAGATGGATCCATTGCTGAGCATTGTTTGATACCTCCGTAAGTGTTGAAGCTCCCTGATTTCCGCAAGCTTAGCCCGGAATGCCGGCGCGACATACTGTCGTCAATAGACGACAATTAACCCCATGTGAGTCATGCAATTTGTATATGCGCGCATGTGCGCGCGAGGAGATGTGATGGCAAACCTGTCGATCAACGCGCCGGCAACAAGCCCTTGTCGACGACGAAGTGAATGATGGCGTCCAGCCCCTGGCCGGCCTACATGTGTGAGAAGACTAAAGGGCGCTCGCCGCACATCTTCTGCGCGTCGCGATCCATCACTCGAGCGAGGCCCCAACCACCGGCTGGGAGGGGCGGTTAAATATGCACTGCGTGACCCAGTGCGCGCAGCGCGGCTTCCTGCACCGCTTCGCCAAGCGTCGGGTGGGCGTGGATGGTGCCGGCGATGTCTTCGAGGCAGGCGCCCATTTCGATGGAGTGCGAGAAGGCGGTGCAGAGTTCGGAGACGCCGCGCCCGACGGCTTGCCAGCCGACGATCAGGTGGTTGTCGCGCCGCGCCACAACGCGCACGAAGCCGCTGGACGCTTCGAGCGTCAGCGAGCGGCCGTTGGCGGCGAAGGGGAACAGGGCGTGGATGCAGTCGAGGCCGGCCTGCTCCGCTTCCTGCGGCGTCTGGCCGACGACGACGATCTCGGGATCGGTGAAGCAGACGGCGGGGATGGCGGCCGGCGTGAAGTGGCGGCGCTTGCCGGCGATGATTTCCGCGACCATCTCGCCTTGCGCCATGGCGCGGTGCGCCAGCATCGGTTCGCCGGTCAAATCGCCGATGGCCCAGACATTGCGCATCGACGTGCGGCACTGGTCGTCGATCTTGACGAAACGTCCGGCCATGTCGAGCAGCAGCTGTTCAAGCCCCCAGCCCGTGGTGCGCGGCTGGCGGCCGACGGCGACCAGCACGCGGTCGGCGGCCAGTTCGGCTTCTTCGCCGGCGGCGTTGCGGATGCGCACGGCATTGCCTGCTGCGTTGAGGCCCTGCACCGTGCAGCCCAGATGCACGTCGATGCCCAGCTGTATAAGCGCGGCGGCGACCGGCTTGGTGAGTTCTTCATCGTAGGCGGGCAGGATGCGCGGCTGCGCTTCGACGACGGTGACCGCCACGCCCAGCTTGCGATAGACGAACCCCAGTTCCAGGCCGATGTAGCCGGCGCCGACGACGAGCAACCGCTGCGGCAGTGTCGCCGGCGACAGCGCCTCGGTTGAGGAGATGACCGGCCCGCCCGGTTCACTGAAGGGCAGGTTCGGCAGTGCCGTGCTGCGGGAGCCGGTGGCCAGCAACAGGTGTTCGCAGTTGATGCACAAGGGTGCGGAGGCGTCGGCCGGGCTGACTTCGACGGTCTTGCCGTCGATGATGCGCGCCCAGCCCTTGACGACCTGCACGCCGTTTTTCTTCAGCAGCGCGGCTACGCCGCCGGTCAGCCTGGCGACGACGCCGTCCTTCCAGCGCACGGTCTGGGCGAGGTCGAGCGTGGGCGCCGTCACCTTGATGCCCAGCGGCGAGTCCCCGGCATAGTGCTGCGCCCTGGCGAATTCTTCGGCGACGTGGATCAGCGCCTTCGAGGGGATGCAGCCGACATTGAGGCAGGCGCCGCCGAGTTGTTCGCCCTCGACCAGCACGGTGGCAATGCCCAGTTGCGCGGCGCGGATCGCGGCGACATAACCGCCGGGGCCGCCGCCGATGATCAGCAGGGTGGTTGTTTGAGTTTGCATGGCTTATTCCACGAAGAGTGTGGCGGGGAATTCGAGATAGCCGCGCACGACCTGGATGAATTTCGCCGCATCCATGCCATCGACGACACGATGGTCGAAGGACGAGGAGAGGTTCATCAGCTGGCGCGCCACCACCAGACCGTCACGGATCATCGGCCGCTCGACCATGCGGTTGATGCCGACGATGGAGACTTCGGGATGATTGATGATCGGCGTGGAGACGATGCCGCCGAGCGGGCCCAGACTGGTGATGGTGATGGTCGAGCCGGAGAGTTCGTCGCGCTGGGCCTTGCCGTTGCGCGTTGCCGCGGCCAGCCGCGTCACTTCCGCCGCGCTGGACCACAGGTCAAGCGCCTCGGCATGGCGCACCACCGGCACCATCAGGCCGCCGTCGGTCTGCGTGGCGATGCCGAGATGGACCGCGCCGTAGCGGGTGACGACATCGGCCTCGTCGTCATAGCGGGCATTGATCTGCGGAAACTCGCGCAGCGCCAGCACGATGGCCCGCATCAGGAAGGGCAGCAGGGTGAGCTTGCCGCGCGTTGCCGCGTACTTCTCATTCAGCCGCAGTCGCAGCGCTTCGATCTCGGTCATGTCGATTTCTTCGACATAGGCGAAGTGCGGGATGCGCCGCTTGGCCTCCTGCATCTTCTGCGCGATCTTGCGGCGCAAACCGATGACGGGCACGGCTTCTTCCCAGTCCTGCGTGACATAGCGGGCGGATGCGCCGGTCGGCGCGGGACGGTTGCCGGCGGCATGGGCATCGACGTCCTCGCGCAGGATGCGTCCGGCCGGGCCGCTGCCCGCGACCAGCTGCAGTTCGATGCCGCAATCCCAGGCATGCTGGCGCACGGCGGGCGAGGCCAGTGGTTTCTCGCCGGGTTGCCGCGCCTGCCGTCCCGCCAGCGCCGACTTTTGCGCGGGAGCAGCCTTGCACACCACCGGCGCGGGTGCAGCGGCCGGCTGGGCTGCTGGTGTTGCTGCGGGGGGCGGTGCTGGCGTCGGAGTGGCTGTCGCCGGAGTTGCGGCCTTGGCCGCCGCCGCGCGCTCGTTGCCGGCCCCTGCGACTTCGATGCGGATCAGCTCTGCGCCAACCGGTAACACGTCGCCGGCCTTGCCGCCGAGCGCGAGCACCTTGCCGGCGACCGGCGAGGGAATCTCGACGGTGGCCTTGTCGGTCATGACATCGGCCAGCGGCTGGTCCTCGACCACCAGGTCGCCGGGTTGCACATTCCATGCCGCGAGTTCGACCTCGGCAATGCCTTCGCCGATGTCCGGCATCTTGATGATATGTATGCCCATCAGTTTCTCTCCAGTGCGCGCTTGAAGCCTTCAGCGACCCGCGCCGGGCCGGGAAAGTAGGCCCATTCCTGGGCGTGCGGGTAGGGCGTGTCCCAGCCGGCGACGCGCTCGATGGGCGCTTCGAGGTGATAAAAGCAATGTTCCTGCACCAGTGCCGTCAGTTCGGCGCCAAAGCCGCTGGAGCGCGTGGCTTCGTGCACCACGGCGCAGCGGCCGGTCTTCTTCACCGAATTGACGATGGTGTCCAGATCGAGCGGCCAGAGGCTGCGCAGGTCGATGATTTCGGCATCGATGCCGCTCTCCATGGCCGCCGCTTCGGCGACAAAGACCATCGTGCCGTAGGTGATCACCGTCAACTCGCTGCCGGCGCGATACACCGCGGCCGATTCGAGCGGCACCGTGTAATAACCCTCTGGCACCTCGCCGAGCGGATGCTTCGACCACGGCACCACCGGCCTGTCGTGGTGGCCGTCGAAGGGACCGTTGTAGAGGCGCTTGGGTTCGAGGAAGATCACCGGGTCGTTGTTCTCGATCGAGGCGATCAGCAGGCCCTTGGCGTCGTAGGGGTTGGACGGCATCACCGTGCGCAGCCCGCAGACATGGGTGAAATAGGCTTCCGGGCTCTGGCTGTGCGTCTGGCCGCCATAAATGCCGCCGCCGCAGGGCATGCGCAGGGTGAGCGGCGCGATGAATTCGCCCGCTGAGCGGTAGCGCAGTCGCGCCGCCTCGGAAACGATCTGGTCGGTGGCGGGATAAACGTAGTCGGCGAACTGGATTTCGGCGACCGGCCGCAGGCCGTAGGCGCCCATGCCGACGGCGACGCCGACGATGCCGCTTTCGGAGATCGGGGTGTCAAAGACGCGCGCGGCGCCGTATTTCTTCTGCAGGCCCTCGGTGCAGCGAAACACGCCGCCGAAATAGCCGACATCCTCGCCGAAGACCACGACGTTGTCGTCGCGCGCCAGCATCACATCCATCGCCGAGCGCAGGGCCTGGATCATCGTCATGGGGGTTGTTGTCTGTTTTTCGCTCATGATCAGACCCCCAGCTCTTGCCGCTGGCGGCGCAGGTGTTCCGGCATGTCCTCATAGACATCTTCGAACATTTCTGCCGCGCTATGCACGTGGCCGTCGGCCAGCGAGCCGTAACTTTCGGCTTCCTTCAACGCGGCAGACACCTCTGCTTCGAGCGCCTTCTGGGTGCGCTGATGGTCTTCTTCAGACCATGCGCCGAGGCCGATCAGGTGTTGCTTGAGCCGCTCAAGAGGGTCGCCGAGCGGGAAGTTTTTCCAGTCATCGGCGGGGCGGTATTTGCTGGGATCATCGGAAGTGGAGTGGCCGCCGGCGCGGTAGGTCACCCATTCGATCAGGGTCGGGCCGAGGTTGCAGCGCGCCCGCTCGGCCGCCCAGCGCGAGGCGGCGTAAACCGCCAGAAAATCATTGCCATCGACGCGCAGCGAGGCGATGCCGGAGCCGATGCCGCGCGCCGCGAAGGTCGTCCCCTCGCCGCCGGCAATTGCCTGAAATGTCGAGATCGCCCACTGGTTGTTGACCACATTGATGATGACCGGCGCGCGATAGACGTGGGCAAACACCAGCGCGGTATGAAAGTCGGCCTCAGCCGTCGAGCCGTCGCCGATCCAGGCCGAGGCGATTTTCGTGTCGCCCTTGATTGCCGAAGCCATGCCCCAGCCCACCGCCTGCACCACCTGCGTCGCCAAATTGCCGGACACGGTGAAAAAGCCCGCCTTGCGCACCGAGTACAGCACCGGCAGCTGGCGCCCCTTGAGCGGGTCGCGCTGGTTAGACAGTAACTGGCAGATCAGGTCGACCAGCGGCACCTCGCGCGCCATCAGCAGGCCCTGCTGACGATAGGTCGGGAAGCACATGTCGCCCTCATCGAGAGCGAGTGCGTGCGCGACGCTGATCGCTTCTTCGCCGAGACATTGCATGTAGAAGGAGATCTTCTTCTGCCGCTGCGCGATCAGCATGCGGGCGTCGAAAATGCGTGTTTTCATCATCGCGCGGAGGCCGAAGCGCAGGCGCTCGGGCGTGATCTGCGGTGCCCACGGCCCGACCGCGTTGCCGTCGGCATCCAGTACGCGCACCAAGGCAAAGGCCAGATCGCCGATTTCTGCGGGCTGCACGTCCAGCGGCGGTCGCCGCACGTCGCCGGCGGGCGAAAGGTGCAAATAGGAAAAATCGGTGGGACTTCCGGGCCGCCCGGTGGGCTCCGGCACATGCAGCCGCAGTGGGGCGCACGCTGGTGCATTTTTGCTCATTGGCAAAGCTCCTCGCTTGATCGTGTCTTGCGTTTTGTCATTATGACCGGCCCGGCACACAGCGGGTAGCCGGTGCAGACCTGGAGTTGTAAGCGACATGGGTTGTCATGTCATCTACAGGGTGGAAGTATCTCCCGGCGGCGGGGTTGCCGTCAAACGGCAGCTGGCTGCCCGGCATCAGCCATATTTCCCGAAAGTCCATTGGATTTCCTATCCCTGCCTGGCGCGCCGCGTGCGATGGATTGCGGCAGCGAACGGCTTTCCCTACTTGAACAGGAAGAGCAGCTTCTCGTCGCCCACTTCGATCGTGTCGTTGGGCGACAAGGGGCGGGGCTCATGGCCGATGGATTTCCCGTTCAGGCGCGCCGGGGTTTTCCCCTCGACATGGGTGATGAAATAGCCGTGCGGGCGGGCGTTGATCACCGCAAGCTGCTTGCCGGGTATGCCGAAGACGTACAGCACCCTGGACAATTCGATTTCCCGGCTTGACTGGGTGCCATCGACCGCGCGGATCAGTCCCCGCCGCCCCTCTTTTTTGAGGCGGAACTCCTTCTTTGCCGTCGCCAGCGAATAGGCGCCAACCGGCTGGGCGGGCGCGCTGGGTGCCAAGTCCGAAGCCTGAATGATCATCGTCCTGTCGAAGCTGGGGCCATCGATCGCCTTGTGGTTCCGGTAGCGAATCTGCACGCCGGCAATCTCGATGACGTCGTCGTTCTGGAGGATTTGCCGGGTGACCGGCTGGCCATTCACCACGGTGCCATTGGTGCTGTCCAGATCTTCCAGGATGTCATCGTTGCCGATCGAGGTGATGCGGGCATGCGAGCGGCTGACGCCATCGATGGTCAGGCACAGGTCGCTGTCGGGCAGACTGCCGATCGTGAAGCTGTCGTCGGTGAGGAACCGGTTTTCGGTGACCGTGCCGTTTTGACTGACGATGAGTTTTGCCATGGGCTTTAGCGTCCAAAGAGCCAGCCGAAAAAGCCGTGCTTTTTCGCGGCAGGGGAGGGTTGCGTTCCGACCTTCGCCAGAATGACGGAGATGTTGTCTTCGCCGCCGTTGTCGTTGGCGATCATGACCAGCTGGCTGGCGGCAAGCGGCAGGTTGGCCTGGAGCGAATTGAGCACCAGTTCGATGTCCGCATTGTCTACCATGTCGTTCAGGCCATCCGAGCAGAGCAGGTAGAGGTCGCCCGGCAGGGCTTCGCACGCGTCCAGCGCAACGTCCACCTCGGCATGCAGGCCCAGTCCGCGCGTCACCAGATGGCGGTTGTGGGAGATGGCTGCGGCTTCCGCGCTGAGGATTCCCTGGTCGATCTGCTCCTGCAGCAAGGAGTGGTCGTGCGTCAGCAATTCAAGCCGGTTCGCGCGCAGCCGATAGATGCGGGAATCGCCGATGTGCGCCAGGGTGACGTGGTTGTTTTTAAGCAGCAGCAGCGCCAGGGTTGAGCCCATGGCCTGTTCCCGGCCGGTGTGCTCGCGCTGCACGCGGCTTTCGTTTTCCAGGAAGATCGCGCGGTTGGCGCGCTTGACGACCGCTTCCACGACGGCGGCCACCTCGCCGTCCTGATGCGTTTTGTCCTTCAGGGCCTGGGTCAGTCCCTCGACGATGACTTGGGTGGTGATGCGGCTGGCCACCGCGCCCGACTGGTAGCCGCCCATGCCATCCGACAGCACCAGCAGGCCCAGTTCGCCGACGGTGGCGATGCTGTCTTCGTTCAGGCTGCGCAGCGTGCCCGGATCCGTCCTGGCGGCGATCTCGAGCGAAAGCGAGGTATTGGGTGCGGTGGTTGACAAAGCGAGGGTACCCTTTTGTGTTTGTTATACTTTCTTCACGAAGATTCTCTCACCCTGAACCGCACAGAAGCAAGCGCCCACCACGCCTTCCGCATGACAAGTCAAACAATAATCGGTCGTTACGAAGTGGTCGCCACCCTGGGGCAGGGCGCGATGGGGACGGTCTACAAGGCGGTGGACCCGTTGATCGAGCGCACTGTCGCCATCAAGACGATCAACCTCAATCTCTCGAAAGAGGAACGTGCCGAGTTCGAGGAGCGTTTCTACCGCGAAGCCAAATCGGCGGGTCGCCTGAATCATTCCAACATCGTCACCATTTATGACGTGGGCGAGACCGACGATGTCGCCTATATCGCGATGGAATACCTGAACGGGGAATCGCTGCGCGAGATGCTCGACTCCGGCGTGGTGCTGCCGGTGGACATGATCGGGAAAATCGTGGCGCGCATCGCCGGTGCGCTGGACTACGCGCACGAAAACCATGTGGTGCACCGCGACATCAAGCCGGCGAACATCATGATCACGCCCGGCCACGACGTCAAAATCATGGATTTTGGCATTGCCCAGATTCCCGCGGGCTCGCGCACGCAGCTCGGCACTGTGCTGGGTTCGCCCAAATACATGGCGCCGGAGCAGGTGGCAGGCCAGGCCACGGATGGCAGGACCGATATTTTTGCGCTGGGCGTGGTGCTGTACGAAATGCTGACCGGGACGACGCCGTTCAATGGCGACAACCTCAGCGCCATCATGTACAAGGTCCTGAACGAGGAGCCCGCGCCGCCCAGCACGGTCAACCTCCGCGTGCCGCCGTTTTTCGACCGGATCGTCAGTCGTGCGCTGGCCAAGCGACCGCAGGATCGCTATCAGACCGCCGGCGAGTTCGCCCGCGATTTGAGAGCCCGGGATGGCGCCCCGCCCGAAGCCGAACGCCTGCCCGCCGTCGGCGGCACGCCGGCCAATCCGGGGCAGGCAGGCAGGACGCAGGCGGGACCGCACGACGCAACGATTTCCCTGCCGCCCGACAAGGCCCGGGGCGTGATTGCAGCCGCGTCGGCGGCAAGCGGGCCGGGGACCACGGACAAGCCTGCGCTGCGGGATGGACTGCCGCGCCGCAAGCCGGTGCTGCTGGCGTTTTCGCTGCTGGCCGTGGCCGCGTTTGCGGTGTATGTGCTGGGCCCCAATCCCGCGCCCGACAGGATGCCCGTCCCGGCCGTTCCGGTGTTTGAGGGCGTCGGTCTGCCGCAGGCGGCGGTCGAGCCGGCCCTGTCGGCAGCCCCCGCTGCGGCACCGTCAAAGCCTGCAACAGCCCCCGCTGCCGTCGCGCAGGCGAAAGCCACCATGTCGTTTGCGATTTCGCCCTGGGGCGAGATCTTCGTCGATGGCAAGCGCGTCGGCGTGTCTCCGCCGCTCACCTCGCTGCAGCTGGAGGCCGGGAAACACCAGGTGGAAGTGCGCAATCAGGCGTTTGCGCCCTACCGTGATACCGTGAGCCTGGAACCGGGGCAGTCGCTCAAGATCAGGCACAAATTCAAGTAAACAAGGACATGACCATGAAGCAGATAAGCGCGCTGTTCTGCGCTGCGCTACTCGTGACAGGCTGCGCTGCGCCCATCGTGCGGGACGCGGGCCTGGACCGGCTCGCGCTGCGCAAGGCCGAAAAAGACTTGTCGCTGGGGATTCGCGCTTACGAGGATGGAGACTACAGGAGCTCGACGCGGCTGCTGCAGAGCGCGCTCGCCGCGGATCTGTTCCTGGATTCCGATAAGGTGGCGGCGCACAAGTACCTTGCTTTCATGCAATGTTCCCAGTCTCAGGAAAAGGCCTGTCGCGATTCGTTTCGCAAGGCGCGGGGGCTTGATCCGAAATTCGAATTGACCCCTGCGGAAGCGGGCCACCCTGCGTGGGGACCTGTCTTCAGATCGCTCAAGTAAAGAACGAAAGCCCGGCCGGGGAAGGTCCAAGTCGGTCGTGCGGGTCTGCCGACGCCGAACACACCGCGCTCCGCAGGAAGCCGGGGCGCCCTGCGCGCCGCCGCGGTGCGGTGGACGGCCAGCAGATCGCCATCGAGGATGCCCACGCCGCTCATGCTGTTGCCCCGCACCTGCAGCAGATAGTCCGCCCGGGGTAAGAAAAGCTCGGGACGACCGCGCAAGGCGACGATATTGGGCCATGCGATTCAGCCACAAACTGCCTTGCGCATCTGCCGGAATTTATTACGCTTTTGCTCTGCAAGTTTTCCCGACACAAGCTGACCTGCCTGAATGGGCGAGCGGAGGTTTCAGTACTACTTGAGCAAACGCCGCCGTGCCAGCGTCAGCGCCAGCCAGAAGGCGGCGGCCGTGGTGAGCAGCAGGGCGCCGATGTGCAGCAGCGGACTGGCCGGCAGTTCGCCGAAGACCAGCGGGCGCACCAGTTGCACCGCATGCGACAGCGGCAGCCAGTTCGCCACGGATTGAACCAGTGGCGGCAGTTGCTCGATGGGGAAAAACACGCCGCACAACAGCACCATCGGGGTGATGAACAGCGTGAAGTAGTACATGAAAAAGTCGTAGGACGGCGCCAGCGCGGTCATGATCAGGCCGAGGGCGGCGAAGCACAGGCCGGTGAGAAAAATTACCGGCAGGGTCAGGAGCGCCAGCGGTCCGGCAGCCAGGCCGAGCAGGGCGATCACCAGCAGGATGGCCGCGCCGGAGAGGCTGGCCTTGGTGGCCGCCCACAGGCATTCGCCGGCCACCACGTCGTCGAGCGACACTGGCGCATTCATGATCGCTTCCCAGCTGCGCTGCACATGCATGCGCGAAAAGGCGGAATAGAGCGTCTCGAAGGAGGCGGCGTTCATGGTCGAGGCGCAGATCGTGCCGGTGGCGAGGAAGGCGATGTACGACACGCCGCCGACCTGTGGCAGCAGGCTGCCCAGCCCGTAGCCGAGGCCGAACAGATAGATCATCGGGTCGGCCAGATTGCCCAGCAGGGAGGGCATGGCGAGCTTGCGCCAGACGAGGAAATTGCGTCGCCAGACGGCAAAGGCGCGCAGGGAAAGTTGTAGTGTCATGGTAATAGGGCTTCAATTACAGTAGCGTTTGCGCCGGGCCGCCCCAAGCAAACGCGGCACGCGCCGCCAGGCGCAAACCGCGCCGCGGCATGAACGACAACGCCCCGTAATGGTCGAGCGCAGCGAGCAAGCAAGAACCCCCGAGAGGGGGGAAGGGGGCGGGCGTTTGATTAGCCGTCGGCGTTGATGCGGGCGATCAGTTTTTGCAGGACGATGATCGCCTGATCGTTGGCCACCTGGCAGGTGCCGGCATTTTCATGCCCGCCGCCGCCATACTGCAGCATCAATTCGCCAACCTGGGTGTTCGAGCTGCGGTTGAGGATCGACTTGCCGGTGGCGAACACGGTGTTCTGTTTCTGCACGCCCCACAGCACATGGATCGAGATGTTGGTCTCGGGAAACAGCGCGTAGATCATGAAGCGATTGGTCGCCCAGATGGTTTCTTCGTCGCGCAGGTCGAGCACCACCAGATTCTGGTAGACCGCGCTGCAGCGCTGGACCTGTTCCTTGGCCCGGGCGGCATGGTCGAAATAGAGATCGACGCGTTCCTTGACATCGGGCAGCTTGAGAATGTCGTTGATGCCGTGGTCGCGGCAGTATTTGATCAGGTCCATCATCAACTGGTAATTGCTGACGCGGAACTCACGGAAACGACCGAGGCCGGTGCGCGAGTCCATCAAATAGTTGAGCAGCACCCAATCTTTCGGGTCGAGAATTTCGTCGCGGGTGAATTGCGCCGAATCCGCCTTGTCGACCGCCGCCATCATGGCATCGAGCACCGCCGGGAAGCGGTTCTTGCCGCCGTAATGCTCGAACACCACGCGCGCCGCCGAGGGTGCGTCGGGATAGATGATGTGCTCGGGACGCTCGCCGGTGTTGCGGAAGGTCTCGGAAATGTGGTGGTCAAAAGCCAGATGCACACCCGGTACGTAGGGCAGGTTGGTGGTGATATCGCGAGCGGTGATCTCGATCTTGCCGTCCTGCATGTCCTTGGGGTGAACGAACTTGATGTCGTCGATCAGGTCGAGTTCGTTGAGCAGCACGGCGCAGACCAGGCCGTCGAAATCGCTGCGGGTCACCAGACGGTACTTTTGTACGGACATTGCGCATCTCCTGCAAGTGGAAACGAAATTTAATCAGAATTCGACCGGGCGTGTTGGTTAAATCGGGAAAACAAAGTCGGCACTGGCGGGACGGCGTCAGCAAACAGCACAACCCCAGCAGCTTTGCCGCCGGGCCGCCCCAAGGCAAAGCGGCACGCGGCGAAGCCGCAATCCGCATCACAGCCCGAATAATGCTCCCCGTGATAGACGAGCGCAGCGAGCCACAGTCACCTACCCCGCGAGGGGGAGGCCGGGAGGGGGCGGGCCATGATTAGTCTCTTAGTTCCCTGCCGGTCAGCTTGAGAAACACATCTTCCAGATTGGCGGGACGGTGCAAGGTCCGGAGTTGCGGGAGTTGCGCCAGATGTGCCAGCAGCGGTGCGGCATCCTCGACATAACAGAAGGCGGTTTCGCCGCTGACCTCGCAGCGCCGGGTGAACTGGCCCGCCTGTTCCTTTGCCCAGGCCTCGGCGCCTTCGCCATAGACCTCCACCACTTGGGGTTCGATACGTTCGGCGATCAACGTGCGCGGCGAGCCCTGCACGATCAGGCGGCCGTCATCGACAATGGCTAGTCGGTTGCAGAGGCGCTCGGCCTCGTCCATGAAATGGGTCGTCAGGAGGATGGTCTTGCCGGCAGTGAGCAGTTGCTTCAGGCGATCCCAGATCAGGTGGCGCGCCTGCGGATCGAGTCCGGTGGTGGGTTCGTCAAGCACCAGCAGTTCCGGGTCGTTCACCAGTGCGCGGGCCAGGGTGAGTCGGCGTTTCATGCCGCCGGACAGGGTGCGCAGGCTGATGTCGGCCTTGCTGGCCAGGCCGGCGAATTCGAGCAAATCGGGAATGCGGCTCCACAGCGTGGCATCGGAGAGGCCGAAATAGCGGCCATAGACCAGCAGGTTTTCGGCGGCGGTGAAATCGGGGTCGAGATTGTCGAACTGCGGCACCACACCGGTTCGTGCCCGCGCTTCACGGGCGCGCGCCGGCACCGGTTCCCCCAGCAGGGTGATGGTGCCGCTGTCGGGCGCGGTCAGCCCGAGGCAACAGCGCAACGTGGTGGTCTTGCCGGCGCCGTTGGGGCCCAGCAGCCCGAAACATTCGCCGCGTTTCAGCGCAAACGACAGCCCATCAACCGCCGGCTTGCCGTCGTAGGCTTTGCATAGCCGGTCGACGACCAGCGGCGCTGTTTCAGTCATTCAAGCTTGAACGAACCAACGCTGCCGGAGAGTGCTGCCGCCATACTGGCAAGGTTTTCGGCCCGGCCGGTACCCTCGCCAACTGCATCGCGGATGCCACCGATCAGGTCGGCAATGCGCGTGATGTTCTGCTCCACCTGATGCACGCTCGCCTGCTGGCGGTCGGTGGCCTGGGCGATTTCGTCGATCAGGCGCGTCACCTCGCCAGAGCCGGCGACGATTTCATTGAGTGCCGCGCCGGCCTCGCGCGCCATGTCGACGCCGGCGCTGGCGGTTTGCGCGCCCTGGCCGATCATGCTGACGGTCTGGTTGATGTTGACGTGGATGGCAGCAATCATCTTGCTGATTTCGCCGGTGGCGGTCGAGGTGCGTTCGGCCAGTTTGCGCACTTCGTCGGCGACGACCGCAAAGCCGCGCCCCTGTTCACCGGCGCGCGCCGCCTCGATGGCGGCATTCAGCGCCAGCAAATTCGTCTGGTCGGCGATGTCATGAATGGTGCGGACGATGGTGTCGATCTGCTGGCTTTGGGCGCGCAAGCCCTCGACGGCACCTGCGGCCGCGCCGACATGCTGGCTGATCTGCTCCATGCCGGTGATCGTGCTTTGGACGATGCGGCCGCCCGCCGCGGCCCGTTCGGCCGCGGTGTGGCCCTGGCTGGCGGTGGTGTTGGCGCGTCCGGCAATGTCGTCCACCGTCGCGGCCATCGCGCTGACCGCGCTGCGAATGCCATCGGCCTGCTGCGACTGTTCGCGCAACTGCTCGGTAACTCCATTGAAGAAAACATGGATGTCGCGCGCGTCGTGGCTGACGCCATCCGACAGACGCCGGGTTTCGCCGATCAGCCCGCGCAGGTTGACGGTCATGGCATTGAAACTGTCGATGATTTCACCGACGGTGTCGGCGCTCTGCATCTCGCAGCTGTGCGTCAGATCCTTGTTCGATATCTGGTTGGTCACTTCGGCGATGCGGCGCAGCTTGTTTAGCAGGATGATGTTGAGCAGATAGTAATTGACGACACCGATCGACAGGCCGGCGACCAGGCAGCCGGCGACGAACCACGGCAGCATGCCGGGCTTCCACTCGACGAAGATGTTGGCATAGAAAGGAAAGATCAGCGCCACGGCGAGGCCGAAGCCAAGATACGAAAGCAGCAGATTGCGCAGGATCGAGGGGCCGCCGCTACTGTTTGATTTCATGGTTTCCCCGTTACTTTAGTTAAATGATCGGACAAGATACGCACCCTGCCCCGCCTTCGTCAATGTCCCGTGCCGGGGTAGTATTATGTTTTTCTATGTCCCGGGGTCCTGCCATGTCAAAAAAATCCCACACCTGGCGGTTTTTTCGCGCCGGCGGATTTGATCAGCCGCGCATCGACACGCCCGCCGACCTGCTCGCGATCGGCACGCTTGACCAGAAGCTTTGGGTGGCGCTCTCCTGCCCGGTGGCCGGCAGCGAATTCGACCGCCGCACGCTGGCGCTGATCGACAGCGACAACGATGGACATATCCGCGCCCCCGAGTTGATTGCCGCTGTGCGCTGGGCGGGCGAGCGTCTAAACGATCACGCTGTTCTTGAGGGCGAGGCCGACGGCGTGCCATTGGCCGCCATCAATGCCGCTGATGAGGAAGGCGCGCTGATTGCCGCCGCCGCGCGCGAAGTGCTGGCCGAAAGCGGCGGAGAGGCCGTTACGGTAGAGGCGGCCAGTGCCGCGCAGGCGCGCGTTGCCGAAAAAGCCGTGGCCGCCTGGGAAGCTGCCGGTGCTGCTATCCAGCCGCTGGGCGCGGCTACCGCCAATGCCTATGCAGCGTTGACCGTTGTCGCCGCCAAGGTGGATGACTATTTCACCCGCTGCCAACTGGCGGCCTTCGACGGCCGCGCCACCGACCTGCTGAACGCTTCCGAAGACGCGCTGAAGGCGCTGGCCGGAACCACCCTGTCGCCGCAAAGCGAAATGATTGCCGCGCTGCCGCTGGCAAAAGTCAGCGTGACCGAAGGAAATCCCCGTGGGACTGGCGGGACGGCGCTGCCGCTGGGAGAAAATACCAACCCGGCTTGGGCAGCGGCCGTTGCCGCCTTGCGCGAGCAAGTGGTTATGCCGCTGCTCGGTGCGCGCGACGTGCTCACCGCGGCCGAGTGGCAAACGCTGCAAGACCAGTTTGCCCCCTATGCCGCGTGGCTGGCGGCCAAGCCCGATGCGGCAGCGATGGGTGACGGCGTGCTGGCGCTCGAACGGTTGGCGCGCTATAGCCGCGACCTCATGCGCCTGGCCAACAATTTCGTCGCCTTCAAGGACTTTTACACGCATCAAGGTCCGGCGATGTTCCAGATCGGCACGCTCTATCTGGATGGCCGCGCCTGTGAGTTGACGGTAGCCGTCAACGACCCGAACAAACATGCCGTGCTCGCTTCGCTGTCGCGCCTTTGTCTGGTCTACTGTGACTGCCAGCGCGGCGCCGAGAAAGTCGGCATTGCCGCCGCCTTCACTGCGGGCGACAGCGATCAGTTGATGGTCGGCAGAAATGGTGTGTTCTATGACCGGCAGGGCAAAGACTGGGACGCCACGATCACCAAGATCATCGACCACCCAATCAGCCTGCGGCAGGCGTTCTGGTCACCCTACAAGAAGTTGGCGCGGCTGGTGTCCGAACAGTTGCAGAAGTTTGCTGCCAGCAAGGCCGGCGCGGTCGATGGCCAACTGGCTGGTGCAGCCGGCGCGGTCGGCAAGCAGGCCGCGGCACCGGCCAAGGCACCCATCACACCGTTCGATGTCGGCAAGTTCGCCGGCATCTTTGCTGCCATTGGCCTGGCGGTCGGTGCCATCGGCACGGCGCTGGCGGTCATGGTCACCGGCCTGCTCGGCCTCAAGGCGTGGCAGCTGCCGCTGGTGCTGGCCGGTGTGCTGCTGCTGATCTCCGGCCCGGCCGTGGTGATTGCCTGGTTCAAGCTGCGGGCCCGCAACCTTGGCCCGCTGCTCGACGCCAACGGCTGGGCGGTGAATGCCCGGGCGCGCATCAACATCCCCTTCGGCACCTCGCTCACTCAACTGGCCGCTCTGCCGAAGGGCGCCGAAAGCTCGCTCAGCGATCCCTACGCCGAAAAGCAGGCGCCGTGGAAAGCGATCATCATCGGCTTGTTCGTGCTCGCCGGCATTTTGCTGGCGGGAATTTCATTCATGGCGCATTGATTAAACCAAGGCACTGATACACCAATGGACTACCTAATCCTTCCCGTCACACCCCTTGTTCAAAACTGCACGATTCTCTGGGATCCGGCTACCCGCCAAGCGGCTGTCGTCGACCCCGGCGGGGATGTCGATGCAATTCTCGATGCCATCAAAGCAAACAATCTCAAGGTTGAAAAATTGCTGCTGACGCATGGCCATATCGACCATGTAGGCGGCACGGCGGCACTCGCCGCACGCCTCGGCGCGCCGGCGGCGTGCGTTGAAGGGCCGCAGCGGGAAGATGCTTTCTGGCTGGAGCAATTGACCGAGCAGTGCCGCATGTTCGGTTTCCCCCCCACGCCGACGCTGACGCCCGACCGCTGGCTGGAAGACGGCGACACGGTGACGGTTGGCGGCCTCACGCTCGACGTGTTGCACACTCCCGGCCACACTCCCGGCCACATCTGTTTCATTCACAAGCCCTCGAAGCTCGCCATCGTTGGCGACGTGCTGTTCGCCGGTTCGATCGGCCGCACGGACTTTCCGCTGGGCAATCCCACTGCTCTGATTCGCTCCATTCGCGAAAAACTCTTTCCGCTCGGGGACGACTTTGTCTTCATTCCCGGCCATGGTCCCACCTCCACTTTCGGCGAGGAACGGCGCAGCAATCCCTACGCAGGCGATCAGGTCTAAATAAACGCCCGTTCCAGACGCCCGCTTCCTCCCGGCCTCCCCAGCGCGGGGGAGGTGACCGTGGCTCGCTGCGCTCGTCTGTTACGGGGAGCGTTTGTTTGGGGTTGGGTGAGGATTGCGGCTGGGGGAGAAGGGGTACCTTTTAGTGCTTGCATCTTTGTCCGGTATAGAATGATTCGTCATGAAAACACCGAAACTCATTGCCATTGCCGGTGGTGCCGTGCTGCTGGTTATCGTCGTCTTGATGGGCGTGTTGCTGGCCAGTTTCGATGCCGCGCGTCTCAAGAGCGAACTGACGGCCGCAGTGCAGGAGCAGACCGGCCGCAAACTGAAGATTGACGGCGATCTGTCACTGAGTTTCTGGCCCAATGTCGGCGTGAAAATCGGCCGCACGACGCTGTCGGAGCGGGATGGTGACGCCAGTTTCGCCTCACTCAACAGCGCGCGTGTTTCAGTTGCGGTGCTGCCCCTGCTGTCGAAACAGGTGGTGGCCAAAACAGTAGAGATCAGCGGACTTGATGTCACTGTGATCAAGCGGCGGGACGGCACCCACAATATCGATGATCTGATGATCGGCAAACCGCCGGGCAAGAAAGTCGGCGTGACCGAAGGACATCCCCGTGGGACTGGCGAGACGGCGCAATCCGCCACGCCGCTGGTTGTTGCCATTGCTGGCATTAATATTTCCGACGCTGCGCTGACCTGGCGTGATGAGCGCTCCGACAGTACCCTGAAGGTGGCCGATCTTGATCTGACCACGGGCAACATTGCGCTGGACACGGGCCGGCGCATGCTAAACGTTGCCGGCTTGACACTGATTGCGCAAGGTAATGCCGACGCAGTGGGCAACGCCGAAAGTTTTGTTTTGCGGCTTGACGCCCCAAGCCTGACGCTCTCTCCGGAGCGTTCCGGCGGGCAGGCCGTGACGCTGACGGTCCGTCTCGATGGGGGCGGGGGCAGGCGCACCGTCAATGCCACACTGGAACTCACCGGCCTCGCGCTGCAAGCCGAGGCGATCTCCGCAAATGAGCTAGCCCTCACCTTCGACGCGCATCTCGCCACCACTGCTGTGAAGGCCCGGCTTGCCGCCCCGCTATCAGTCAATCTGGCGAAGCAGGCTTTCGCCATTGAGAATCTGGCCGGCCAGTTGACCATTGTCCATCCCGATATGCCGATGAAGTCATTGAAGCTGCCACTCACGGGCAGTCTGCATGCCAATCTTACGAAAGCCACTGCCGCGCTCAGCCTGGACTCCCGGCTCGATGATTCGCCCATCGCCCTGCGGATTGATGCTGCGGATTTGGCACCTTTGTCCCTGGCATTCGATCTCGCGATCGACCAGATTAATGTCGACCGATATCTTCCAGCGCGGAAGAACACGAAGGCCGCCAGCGACAAGCTCGATTTCTCCGCGCTGCGCGGCCTTGATGTGCGTGGTACGGTCAAGGTCGGCGCGCTGCAGGCCTCACAAGTGAAGATGCAGGACGTGCGCATGCAGGTGAAGGTGGCGGACGACCGCCTCGATATCGCGCCGCACAGCGCAAAACTCTACGGCGGCAGCCTCGTTGGCGCGCTATCGGTCGAAGCCGACGGCAATCGTGTGCATCTCAAGCAAACCCTGACCGGTGTGCAGATCCAGCCACTGCTGAATGACCTCGCCAACACGGACCTGCTGGCCGGGCGTGGCAACATTGCGCTGGACGTCACCACCCGGGGCGGCAGCGTCGATGAAATGAAAAAGGCACTGGCCGGCACCGCGAAAATCGCCCTGAAGGATGGCGCGATCAAGGGCATCAACCTCGCCCAGCGCTTGCGTGAACTGAAGGGAAAGCTTGCTGGCCGGCAGGACACGGTCGAGCCGGCCAGCGCCGACCGGCAGACCGATTTCTCCGAACTGACAGCTTCATTTCGCATTGCCGACGGCGTCGCCCACAACAACGACTTGCGGGCCAAGTCGCCGCTGTTGCGGCTCTCCGGCGCGGGCGACATCGACATCGGCAACAATCGCATCGACTATCTGGCGAAAGCCAGTGTGGTCGCCACCAGCCGCGGTCAAGGCGGCAGCGACCTCGCCCACCTCAAGGGGCTGGCCATCCCGGTGCACCTGCACGGACCGCTCGACAGTCCGGCCTGGAACATCGAAGTCGCCGGTCTGGCCGGCGGCGCGGTGAAGGCGCGAGTGGAGGAAACCAGGCAGCAGGCCGCAGACAAACTTAAAGGTTCGCTCAAAGGCCTGTTGCAGAACCGCTAGGTCAAGCAAGATGCGGATCGGCATTGACCTCGGCGGCACCAAGATCGAAATTGTCGCGCTGGCCGATGACGGCGCAGAACTGCTGCGCGAGCGCGTGCCGACGCCGCGCGGCGACTATCCAGCCACCGTCGCGACGCTTGCCGCACTGGTGCAGGCGGCGGAGCGGAAAGTCGGCGCTGGTGGGACGGCGGCAACGGTGGGCATCGGCATTCCCGGTGCGGAATCGCGGGTGACGGGGCTCATCAAGAACGCCAACTCGACCTGGCTGATCGGTCAGCCCTTGCGCCGCGATCTCGCTGCCGCGCTGGGCCGCCCGGTGCAGATCGCCAACGATGCCAACTGCTTTGCCTTGTCCGAGGCGACCGATGGGGCGGCGGCGGAGGCGGCGGTAGTGTTCGGGGTGATTCTCGGCACCGGCGTCGGGGGCGGCATCGTCGTGCGCGGCGAGGCGATCGTCGGTGCCAACGCTATCGCCGGCGAGTGGGGGCACAACCCCTTGCCCGGTGACGAGCCGTTTCGTCCCGCCTGTTACTGCGGTCGCAGCGGTTGCGTCGAGACCTTTCTCTCCGGGCCGGGGCTGGCCGCCGATCATCGCCGCGCAGTGGGCAACCACACCGCCGCCGGCCTCGCGGCAGAAGAAATTGCCGCGCGCGCCGCGGCGGGCGACCCGGCCTGCGAAGCCACCCTGCAACGCTACGAGGCGCGGTTGGCGCGCGCCCTGGCGCAGGTCATCAACATCCTCGACCCTGAGGTAATTGTGCTCGGCGGCGGTCTCTCCGCGCTCGACCGGTTGTATGATCGCGTGCCCCGGCTGTGGGGTGCGCAGGTATTTTCGGATGCGGTCGCCACGCGGCTGGTGAAAAACCGTCACGGCGATTCATCCGGTGTACGCGGCGCCGCCTGGCTGTGGCCGCAAGCCGTGCCAGGCCCGGCAAAACAATAATTCGGAGGAGTGTTTGTTTGTCTCATGTTCATTCAGGTCAACCGGCTGAAACCATCTTCGATACCGATCTGGATGGATTCGAGGCTGCCGTCATCAAAGCTTCGCTGTCCGTGCCGGTCATCGCCGACTTCTGGGCCGAATGGTGCCCGCCCTGCGTTGCGCTGACGCCGGTGCTTGAGCGGGTTACCAGCGCGCTGGACGGCCGACTCAAGCTCGCCAAGATCGAGGTCGATGACGGGGACAACATGAAGCTGGCCGGCCGCTACGCCCTCAAGGGTTTCCCGACGGTGCTGCTGTTCAGCGGCGGCGAAATCAAGGGCAGATTCTCCGGGGCACGGGCGGGGCATTGGGTGAAAGCGTTTCTCGCCGAGCATGGTGTCACTTGACTACAGTTCCGTCGATTAACCTCTGGCGGCGCATCTTCGCGCCGTTTGCGGTCGGCTATTTTCTTTCGTATCTGCTGCGCAATGCCAATGCCGTCATCTCGCCGGAACTGACGCAGGATCTGGGGCTGTCGGCCGCCGACCTGGGGCTGCTGACGGCGACCTACCTGCTGGCCTTCGGCGCCTTCCAGTTGCCGCTGGGCATTTTGCTCGACCGCTATGGCCCGCGGCGCGTCGAAGCCGGGCTGTTGCTGTTCTGCGCCGCTGGTTGCGCCCTGTTTGCCGCCGGGACGACCCTGCCACAGCTCACCATGGGACGGGCCTTGATCGGTCTAGGCGTATCGGCCTGCCTGATGGCCAGTTTCAAGGCGTTTTCCTTGTGGTTTCCGCCGGAACGGCAGGCCTCGCTCAACGCTGCAATCATGGCTGCGGGCGGCCTTGGGGCGCTGGCGGCCAGCTCTCCGCTCGGCGCGCTGATGCCGCTGCTGGGCTGGCGCGGCATCTTCTTCGCCATGGCGGCACTGGCGCTGGTGGCCGCGGCACTGATCTTCGTCACTCCCGAGAAAGCCGCCACCGCTGCGCGCGAAAACCTGCATCAACAACTGGCCGGCCTGCGGGCCATTTTCGCCAGCCGTGCCTTCTGGCGCTTCGCACCGCAGACCACCATGATCGTCGGCGGCTTCATGGCCCTGCAGGGCTTGTGGGCGGTGCCCTGGCTGATGACGGTGAATGGCGCGACACGAGATGTGGCGGCCTTCAACATGCTGCTGATGGCCGGCGCGCAGCTCACCGGCTTCCTTGCCATTGCCTTCCTGGTCACGCGGCTGGCCGGCTTGGGCTTTCCGCCGGTGCGGCTGCTGGCCCTGGGCATGGGCGGGGGGTTGCTGGCGATGCTCGGCATCGTCCTCGACATTGCGCCCAGTTGGCTGCTCTGGCCGGCGCTGGGGCTGGTGTTCTCGGTGGGCAACCTTTCCTATGCACTGTTGACCGCCGAGTTTCCGCTCACGCTGGCCGGGCGCGTCAACACTGCGCTTAATCTCGGTGCCTTCGTCGGCGCCTTCGGCATCCAATGGCTGTTCGGCGTCGCCGTCGATGGCTTTCAGGCGCTCGGCAGTGACCCGACCATGGCCTACCGCGCCAGCATGGCGGGTCTGCTTGTGCTGCAAACAACGGGCTGGGGCTGGTTCATGATCGAGAGCCGCCGCGCTGCCAGAGCCGATTCCTGAGCAAGGGTAGTTACACGCCGTTAATCCGGTTGCACCACACACTCCGGTTATTCAAAATAGAGCAACTATTGAGGGTCTGGAACGGCTGCTGCGCTACTGCGCCCGTCCGGCCTTTGGCATACATAATCGGGATGAACGGGCGGGCTTTCTGAGGCTACCAGGAACCTCGGACACGAATTTCACGATTCACACGGACAGGAACGGACGCGATTTTTTGAAAAGTGGCATTGGAATTCCTATCCTTCACAATGAAACCGGTAATCAGGCATGTCGCTCACTCAACGCAAACCAGCACGCCCCGTCCTGGGCCGGGAAACTAAGCGCGAACTTCCTGGGGCGCAGTGTCGAGTGCATTGATGGCGCCATCCAGTGCCCGTTCGAAAATCGAAGTATCACTGGTAACGATACGGGCGGTATCTGTCTGCAAGCGATGTGCCAATGCCTCGGCTGTGATAGAGATGGCGCAGTTGGCGGCGTGATTGCTGAACAGAAAATATGCGCGACTGGGACTGACCCAAGTCAGGCGTTCGCGTCTGCTTTCACCATCGTCATCGACAAACTCGATCCAATCACCGCGCACCAGATTATTGACACGACGCACGCCGCTACCCCGTGCGCTGTTCTCGGCCGGCGCTGCCGTTTCAGGGAATGACACTTCTTCAAGATGAAAGCCGTGATCCTCAGAATGGGTGACCAGCAGCGTGGGCACCGGGGCTGTCACTTTGGGTACAACAGGTACCGGTGCCGGGCTGAGCGCGCGCTTGTCACCACGCAGTACGGCCAGGTGCAACTCGACCAGCGCGTCCATGAACAGGCAGCGTGTATCCATGGCAGTGCCGACCAGGTCCATCCCCTGATTCAAGCCACTCAAGAGTTTGGGCAACCTGGCCGCATGGTTTCTTCGTTCTTCGGCGTCTTTCTTCGGAGCAACGCTCCAGACAAGCTCCGCCGCAATGCGTTCAGCATCATGATACTCGGCACCATCGGCACCTGATCTGAGGGCATGGTTCTGCAGTACCTCACGCCACTGGTCGAGCAAAAACTGTTCGATCGTGGCGGGTAAAGGGTTGGCGAGCAATGGTGCAAGCGAAAGATTGACGGTTTGCCGGGCAATGGCTTGCCGCTCGCGCTGCAAGAGTAACTCTTCTTCCTTGCGCTGCACGATTGCAGCGACGACGCGACTGGCTTCGGCCTCCATCGCCTCGTGCGCGGAGACGAAAGCAGCCAGTTCGGTGATTGCGATACCAAAGATATCGGCATTTTGATCAAAGGTGCCCTGAATGCGCTCGACGAGTTGCAATAACTCGACGTAAAACGGATCGTCCTCATTGACGGTTTTTCCCCAGCGGATGGAAATGCCGGAAATGCTATCGAGAAAGCGGCGCGCCGGATGACTGCGTTCGGTAAAGAACTGCTGATCAAGCATCGCCAACTTGAGCACCGGAATCTGCAAGCGGCTAACCAGGCCCTTGACGGCATTCGGAACCCTTTCGTCGTCAAAGATCAGATCGAAGAGCATCATGACGATGTCCAGCGTGATGGTCTCAAGGGGCTTTATCTGGCGCGCGGCGTCACTGTCCCGGGCAATACGCACGAGGTTGGTCAACTCGCCCGGCGGACCCGCTGGAACGGTCTGGAGCGCTTGCAGCGACTCGAGCAAGGCGGCACTCACGGCCACCATATCGTCGGGCGACAGGATTTCCCCGCCACCACTGCCGCCACCCGCCTTGCCAGCGGAACCACTTCCCGTATTGCCGGCGTCCGTCATCCGGCTGGTGACAGGGTTGCCACCCCCCACTGCGGTGGAGCGCGCCTGTGCCAGACGCTGCAGCGTACCTAGGATATTGGCGGGATCAGACGCGACTGCCTTGCCGCCATGTGCCGCTACGGGACGATAGTTGCGCTTCAACTGGGGCAAAATGCCCGCGTCGATCAGGCGCTCGTTGACCGCGCGGTACAGTTGCGGCAATTCCGCATGAAGATGAGGTTCAATCTGGCGCAGCAGCAATGTATGCCTATCTTGATCGGCATACATTGCTGCGCAACCGGCCCAGACAGCTGCGCACACTGCTGACGGGCCAAGTTGATTGCCCCACGCGTCGTGCTCCTCAAGCCCGAGTAGATGAGCAATGCGCAGGTCAAAAGCGTAAGTTTCTTCGCTGCACGCCTCGTTGATACGCCCGGCGAACTCGCGGCGGACGATTTGTTCAGTTATTTCATCGTCGCTGACCAACTGCATTTGCGAAAAATGAGGTTCTATGAACTCTTCAGTGGCAAGCAGGCTGGTCGCCTGCAGTTGCCGACCGAGTTCGTCGCGAAATGCTGCCGCCAGCTTCTCCCAGTCCTGTTGCACATCCGTGCGCATGTGCAGATATTTCCTTTGCTCGGTACTGTCCCGGGTCGAATTGATCAAGGAGAGCAATTCCTCGGCAATCAGCGGGCCAAGCTCATCGAACAACGCGCCCAGGTCGTGCTCCAGAAAATCGCGACCTTCGCGCAGTAGTCTTTGGGAGATATGCGGGTCGATATCAGTCAAGGTATGTTGTGCGACAGGGTATGTTGTGCGACAGGGCTACAGGGGGCTGACGGTTAATTTTCACATAAAAAAGTGCTTACTTTTACTGTTTCGGGCCAGGAGGCGTTAACTTGAACAAGCTTTGCCACAAATTCAGAAGTGCAGCGGCCGCTTGTCGACTGCCAATGCCGCTTCATGCATGACCTCCGACAGGGTCGGATGGGCATGGCAGATGCGGGCGATGTCTTCTGACATGGCGCCGAATTCCATCGCCACCACCGCCTCGGAGATCAATTCAGAGGCGTTGGCGCCGATGATGTGCACACCAAGGATGTAATTGATCCCGAGCATCTGGTCTATGAGAGCGTGAAGCCGGGGCCAGGTGGTAGCGTCAGCCTGATGCTGACGCCGATGCAATTGCTCGATCGGCTGGCGGCGCTGATTTCACCGCCGCGGCTTCTCCGCCAGCGGGTGTACCAGCAACCGCCGCCGTCCCCATCAACGCGGCGGTCCGGCTGACGCCGTCCCGCCAGTCCCGAAAAAGGGATTTCCTTCGGTCACGCCGACTTTCAGAATTCCTGCGGATCGACATCCAGATGCCAGCGCAACTCGCGAGGTGTCTTGAGGGCGTAAAGGCGCGGCATCCAGTCGGCGAGAAAGCTTTGCAGCGCCGGGCGACTTTTCGATTCGACCAGCAGCTGGGCGCGTTCGCGGTTTTTCAGCCGCGCCATGCGCATCGGCACCGGATCGTAAAGCATGATGTCGGGCGCCCCGAGTGCTTCGGCGCTGGTGACCGCCGTGGCGAGAAATTCGAGTGCCTGCGGCAAGGCCGGCGCTTCGGCGCGCAGCAGGGCCTGGAAGGTAAAGGGGGGAAAGCCAGCCACAGCGCGCTCGGCCAGTTGCTCATTGGCGAAGGCGCTGTAGTCGTGGTTGATCAGGGCGCGATAAAGCGGGTGGTCGGGGTATTCGGTCTGGATCAGCACGGCGCCGGGCAGGTGGGCGCGGCCGGAGCGGCCGCCGACTTGCATTAATTGTGCGAACAGACGTTCCGGTGCGCGGAAATCGGCGGCGAACAGGGCGGCATCGGCACCGACCACGCCTACCAGCGTGAGTTTGGGGAAGTCATGCCCCTTGGCGAGCATCTGGGTGCCGACGAGCATGTCGGCCTCGCCGGCATGGATGGCGGCCAGCAGGGCATGCCATTTTTTCGGCGAATCGGCCGAATCGCGATCGATGCGCAGGATGCGCGCCGTCGGAAAACGTTCGGTCAGGGCAACTTCAAGTCGTTGGGTGCCGCGGCCGAAGGGTTGCAGGTCAAGGTTGCCGCAGTCAGGGCAAGTATGCGGGATGGCCACTTCAAGCCCGCAATGGTGGCAGCGCAGGCGGCGGTCGGCAAGGTGCAGCACCATATTGGCAGCACAGCGGCGACAGTGTGAAATCCAGCCGCAGGCGGGGCAGGCCAGCACGGGGGCGTAGCCGCGGCGGTTGAGGAAGAGCAGGCTCTGCTCGCCTTTTTCCAGCCGCGCGCCGACGGCGGCAAGCAGCGCGGCGGAAAGCCCGTCCTGCAACTTCTCCTTGCGCGTGTCGACCGTGGCGACCGTCGGCATGGCGGCGGCGACGGCGCGCAGCGGCAGGTCGAGCTTGCGGTAGCGACCACAGCTGGCGTGGTGGAAGGTCTCCAGGGACGGCGTGGCAGAACCCAGCACGATCGGGATGGCGCGCTGCTTGGCGCGGAAGATGGCGACATCGCGCGCCGAGTAGCGCAAGCCCTCCTGCTGCTTGAAGGAGGCGTCGTGTTCTTCATCCACGACGATCAATTGCAGTGCCGGCAGCGGCATGAATACTGACAGGCGCGTGCCCAGTACGATGGCGGCGCGCCCTTCGAGGGCGGCGAGAAAGGCCCGGGTGCGCGCCGCATCGCCCACGCCGCTGTGGGCCGCAACGATGTGTGCGCTGGGGAAGCGCGCGCTGACACGGGATTCGAGTTGCGGTGTCAGTGCTATTTCCGGCACGAGCATCAGCGCCTGGCCTCCACGCTCAAGCACCGCCGCGATGGCGCGCAGATAAACCTCGGTCTTGCCGCTGCCGGTGACGCCATGTAGCAGGAAAGTCTGGAAGCCGGACGCGGCGGTGATCGCATCGATGGCAATGACTTGATCCGGCATGGCGACCGGCAAAGTCGGCGCTGGTGGAACGGCGCCCGCCTTGTCTTTCAGCATCCGCGGCTTCTTGCCGCGCCGCAACAGCGGCGGCAGGGCGAAAGTGACGACCTGGCCGAGCGGATAGTGGTAGTAGCGGGCGCAAAAGCCGCATAACTCCAGCCAGTCGGCCGGCAGCGCTGGCAGATCGTCGATGAGTTCGGCAGCTTTCAGTTTTTCGGCCGGCTGGTCGCTGGTAGTAGCTTCGCCAACCACCACACCGAACCGGACGCCCCGACCGAAGGGCACCCTGACCAGTCGCCCGACCAGGTTGCCCTGACTTTCACCCGCCAGCCGATAGTCGAACAGGCGCGGCAACGGTACGTCAAGGGCGATTTGCAGGATGGTCACAAGGTGCAGCGAGTCGGATTGATGTCAAATGAGGCGAGGAGGGGCAATTAGTTACCGCCGTTCTTTCAAATGATTCTTCGCCGACTGGCTTAATCACTTGGCTACAAAGCAAATTTTCATCAGCTGCAGATTTGTGGATAACTTTGTGAATAACCCCACAAAAAATCCCGCTTATTTCGCGTGTTTGCCGCTAAAGTCATACTAATGTAACAATGTGACTACTAAAAGTATTGTAAATACAATTAGTTAAGTAAGTGCAATGCACGCAGGGTCATGGAATGACAAAAAATCTTAAGATCAGCATTCTGTGAATAAGTCAACTATTTGTGCCCCGTTGAAACCCTTTTGCAGTGCGGCTTGGCTGGGGGGGCGATTGGACACCGATGCGTATAAGGGGTTCCCAGCCAGACTTAAATTTTTCTATGGCCGTGAACGGTGTCGACAAGTACGGACACGTTTTCGGGCGGAGTGTGTTGGTTGATGCCGTGCCCGAGGTTGAAGACGTGGCCGGTGTTGCCACCGCCCGCTGCGCCAGCAGCGCCACAATCGCCAGCAGCCCCACAATAGTTGTCGAGAATGCGCGTGGCTTCGGCGGCTACCGCAGCGGGCGAAGCAAACAATGCCATGGGGTCGAAGTTACCTTGCAACGCGACCTTGTCACCGATGCGGCGGCGTGCGTCGCCGATGTCGGTCGTCCAGTCGAGGCCGACGGCATCGCAACCGCTGGCGGCGATGGCTTCGAGCCACTGGCCGCCGCCCTTGGTGAAGACAATGCAGGGAACGCGTTCGCCGTCGTGGGTCTTCTTGAGGCCGGATATCACGCGCTGCATGTATTCCAGCGAAAACTCGCGATAGGCGGCATGCGACAGCGCGCCACCCCAGGTATCGAAGATTTGCACCGCCTGGGCGCCTGACTCGATCTGGGCGTTCAGGTAATTCGTTACCGCCTCGGCATTCACTTTCAGGATGTGGTGCAGGAGATCGGGGCGGTCGTAGAGCATCGTCTTGACCGCGCGGAAGTCGGCTGAACCACCACCTTCAACCATGTAGCAGGCGAGCGTAAACGGCGAACCGGAAAAGCCGATCAGCGGCACGCTGTTATTCAATGCGCGGCGGATTTCGGCTACTGCGTCGAGCACGTAGCGCAGGTGATCGTAAGGGTCCGGGGCGGTCAGGTCGCGGATCGCCCACTCCTCGCGCAGCGGCCGCTCGAATTTCGGCCCCTCGCCATCGGCGAAATACAGCCCCAGCCCCATGGCATCGGGTACGGTCAGGATGTCGGAAAACAGGATGGCGGCATCGAGATCGTAACGCGCCAGCGGTTGCAGCGTCACCTCGCAGGCGTAGCCAGGATTCTTGCACAAGGCGAGAAAATTGCCGGCGCGGCGGCGTGTTTCGTTGTATTCAGGCAAATAACGGCCCGCCTGACGCATCAGCCACAGGGGGGTGTAATCCACCGGCTCGCGCAGCAGGGCGCGCAGAAAATTGTCGTTCTTGGGACGAGTCATGATTGGG
Organism: Rhodocyclaceae bacterium; assembly: GCA_013791905.1. Taxonomy (GTDB): domain Bacteria; phylum Pseudomonadota; class Gammaproteobacteria; order Burkholderiales; family Rhodocyclaceae; genus Sulfuricystis. The sequence goes on from VMSX01000009.1 coordinate 136,068, forward strand.
AATCCAGTGTGTTTATGTGATTATCGCATGCCCTCATTGGCGCAATGGTGAGCAATTGACGCACAATGCGCCACTAAACAAGGAGGCGCACATGACTCAGCATATTGGCATTCTCACCGCCGGCGGCGACAGCCCCGGTCTCAACGCGGCCATCCGTGGCGTCGGCAAGGCGGCCATGGGCCACCATGGCATGCACATCATTGGTTTTCGCGACGGCTTCCGTGGCCTGATGGAAAACCGCACCATGTCGCTCAGCGGCGGGCAGTTATCAGGCATTCTCACCACCGGCGGCACGATTCTCGGCACCAGCCGCGACAAGCCGCACAAGATGCCGGTGGGCGGCAAGGTGCTCGACATGACCGACGCCATCGTCGGCAACTACCATGACAATCATCTCGATTGCCTGGTCTGCCTGGGTGGCGGCGGCACGCTGAAAAATGCGCTGCGCCTGAAGCAGAAGGGCCTGAATGTCATCAACCTGCCCAAGACTATCGACAACGACGTCTTCGGCACCGACACCACCTTCGGTTTCGACACCGCACTGGGCATCGCCACCGAGGCGATCGACCGCCTGCACAGCACCGCACACAGCCATCACCGCATCATCGTCGTCGAAATCATGGGCCACCGCGCCGGCTGGCTGGCCTTGGGAGCGGGCATTGCTGGCGGCGCCGACGTGATCCTGCTGCCGGAAATTCCGTATGACGTCGATTCCGTGGCCGAAGCGATCCGCGAACGCGCCCGTGGCGGCAAACCATTTTCCATCGTGGCCGTCGCCGAGGGGGCGGTTTCGGTGCAGGATCTGGCGGCGATGGATGCCGCCAAGAACGCCAAGAACGCGAAGAAACCGGTGCGCAAAGCCGCCAAGGGCGACCCGCTAGACGATACGGCCGCCGATGCCGCCGAATTGATCTATGCTGATCGCACCCTGCGACTGGCCCAGCGGCTGGAAAAACTCACCGGCCTGGAGGCGCGCCTGACCATTCTGGGTCACCTGCAGCGCGGCGGTACGCCCTCTGCGGCCGACCGCATCCTGGCAACACGACTGGGCACTGCCGCGGCCGACCTGATTGCCAAGAAACACTATGGCGTGCTGGTGGCGGCCAGGGGCGAGGAAATCCGTCCAGTAAAAATGGAAGATTGCGCCGGCAAGGTCAAGACCGTACCGCCGGACCATCCTCTGGTCTTGTCGGCGCGCCGTGTGGGGACAAATTTCGGGGACTGAGTGGCCCGCCCCCTTCGACGCCCGCCCCCCTTCGCCCCCCTCTCGGGGGGTTCTTTACTGCTCGCTTCGCTCGAATATCACGGGGCGCATTATTTTTACTGAGGTGCGGGTTGCGGCTTTCGCCGCGTGCCGTCTCGCCTTGGGGCGGCCCGGCGGCGCGACTGCTTGGTTAGGGTTGCAGGTTTGAAAGTCGGCGCTGGCTAGACGGCGTTAAATCCACACCCACCGCAGCGTTTGCGCCGGGCCGCCCCAAGCAAACGCGGCACGCGGCGCCAGCCGCAATCCGCACTACAGCCTGATCAAAGCTCCCCGTGATAAACGAGCGCAGCGAGTCAACAGTCACCTCCCCCGCGGGGGAGCCGGGAGGGGGCGGGCGCCGAAATTCAGATGCGCCAGAACGCCGGCGTCAGCACCACGAGCAGGGTGAACATTTCCAGCCGGCCGAGCAGCATCGCAAAGGTGCAGATCCAGGTCTGGAAGTCCGTAAGAATCGCAAATGTCGTGGCCGGTCCCACCTGATTGAGGCCGGGGCCGGTGTTGTTGATGCTGGCGACGACGGCTGAAAAGGCGCTGACGATCTCCAACCCGGAGAAGATCATCAGCAGAGTCAGAAGCGAGATGCTCACCATGTAAATGAAGCCGAACGCCATGACCGCCGACAGAATGTTGCCCGGTACCGGCTTGCCGCCAATCCGTACCGGCCAGACGGCACTGGGATGCATGGCACGGATCAATTCACGATAGACCTGCTTGTAGAGGATCATGGCACGTACCATCTTGAGGCCGCCGCCGGTCGAGCCGGCACTGGTGGCGAAGCAGCTAAGCAACAGCATCCACAGCGGGGCGAAGATGGGCCAGAGGTTGTAGTCGGTGTTGGCGTACCCGGTGGTGGTGGCGATCGACACCACATTGAAGGCGGCAAAGCGCAGCGCCGTGGTGAACTCCGGATAGACGCCGAACTGCCAGAGGTACAGGGCGATACCGAGCACGCTGCCGAGCGTGACGACCAGGAACCAGCCGGCTTCCGGGTCGCGCCGATAGGGCGCAAGCGATTGGCGATGTACCGCAAGAAAATGGGTGGCGAAGTTCATGCCGGCGATGAGCATGAATATGATGGCCACCATTTCGATGGCCGGCGAGTTCCAGTACTCGAAACTGCTGTCATGGCTGGAAAAACCGCCAAGGCCCATGGTGGTGAACGCATGCATGACGGCGTCGAACCAGTCCATGCCGGCCAGCTTGTAGGCAAGGGCGCAGGCCAGCGTGATCGCGGCATAGACTACCCACAGGCCCTTGGCGGTTTGGGCCATGCGCGGGGTGAGCTGGGCATCCTTCATCGGCCCGGGTGTCTCGGCCTTGAACATCTGGCGGCCACCAATGCCCAGCAGCGGCAGCACCGCCACCGCCAGCACGATCAGGCCCATGCCGCCCAGCCAGACCAGCATGCCGCGCCAGAGATTGATGGATGGCGGCAGCGTGTCAATGTTGGCAAGAACGGTAGCGCCCGTGGTGGTCAGTCCGGAAACGGCCTCGAAATAGGCATCGGTAAACGAGAGATTCAGTTGCAGGATCAGCGGCAGGCAGGCAAATGCCGGTAGGAGGACCCATACCATGACGACCATCAGAAAGCCGTCGCGTATCTTGAGCTCGTCCTTCTGGTGGCGCGCCATCCACCACAGGCCGAGACCGCTGCCAAAGGTCAGGACAAAGGCCTCGTCATAGGCCGCCGTTGCGCCATCGTGCCACCACCAGGAGAGGATCAGGGGTACCAGCAGCGTGAGCGAAAATCCGATCAGCAGGACGCCGAAGACGCGCAGGAGAGGATAGAACCGCAGAACACTTCTGGGGAATGGCAAGGCGATCATGCCAGTCTGTCAGCCGCAGATTTTTCCACGATGCAGGTCAGTCGCGTGGTGCCGGGCTCACTTGCGCCAGAAGGCCGGTGTCAGGACGACGAGCAGGGTAAAGATTTCCAGCCGGCCGAGCAGCATGGCGAAGGTGCAGACCCAGGTCTGAAAGTCGGTCAATACAGAGAAATTGGATGACGGGCCGACCAGATTGAGGCCGGGGCCGGTATTGTTGATGCAGGCGACGACGGCGGAGAAGGAGGTGACGATGTCCAGCCCGGTGAAGGACATCAGCAGGGTCAGCGAGACAATGCTGACCATGTAGATGAAGCCGAACGCCATCACCCCGGAGAGGACGTTTTGCGGCACCACGCTGCGCTTGATGCGCACCGGCCAGAGGGCGCTGGGGTGCATGGCGCAGATCAGTTCGCGATAGACCTGCTTGTAAAGGATCATCGCGCGGATCATCTTGATGCCGCCGCCGGTCGAGCCCGAGCAGGCGATGAAGCTGCCGAGAAACAGCATCCAGATTTGCGCGAAGAAAGGCCACTGCCCGTAATCCGCGGTCGCCAATCCGAGCGAAGTGGCCAGTGAGATCGTGTGGAAGGCAACATAACGCAAGGTCTCGCCAAAACTGCTGAAAACATCCAGCGACCACAGATAGATCGACAGCGCCAGAATGCTCGCCGCCAGGACACCCAGAAAATAGGGCGCCTCGGCATCCTTGCGGTAGGGGTTGAGCGAGCGGCCGTGCAGCGCCATGAAATGCGTGGCGTAGTTGATTCCGGACAGCAGCGCAAAAAACATTACCGCCAGTTCGATCTCTAGGCTGTTGAAGTGGCCGAGGCTGGCATCCTTGCTGGAAAAGCCGCCCAGCCCGAGGACGCTGAAGGCGTGCATCAGCGCATCCCAGGGTTCCATGCCGAGTTGCCACAGGGTCAGTCCGCAGGCGATGGTCAGGAGCAGATAGACGCGCCACAGCCCCTTGGCGGTTTCGGCGATGCGCGGCGTCAGACTGGCCTCTTTCATTGGGCCGGGCACCTCGGCCTTGAACATCTGCCGGCCACCGATGCCGAGCAGCGGCAGAATCGCCACAGCCAGCACCACGACGCCCATGCCGCCGATCCAGTGCATGAAGGTGCGCCAGAAGTTGATCGACAGCGGCATTTGGTCGAGGCCGGAAAGTACCGTGGCACCCGTTGCCGTGAGACCCGACATGGCCTCGAAATAGGCATCGGTGGGCGAAATGCCCAACTGGATGATGAACGGCAGGCAGGCGAACAGGGGCAGCACCGTCCACACCAGCACGACGAGCAGGAAGCCGTCGCGCACCTTCATTTCGCGGGCTTCGCGATACAGCCCGAGAAAGAGTATCGAACCGCTCAGGAGCGTGGCAAGGAAGGCCGTATCGAAAGCCGTATGCGCGCCATCGGCGACATACCAGGACAGGCCCATGGGCACCAGCAGGCAGAGCGAAAAGCCGATCAGCAGCGCGCCAAAAACCCTGAGCAGCGGATAAAACCGGTGCATGGCTAGAGGAAGTGGAAGCCGACCTGAAACAGTTTTTCGACTTGGGTGACTTCGCGTTTGCGCGTGCAGAAAACGATGACGTGGTCGTCGCTCTCGATCACCGTGTCGTGATGCGGGATGATGACGCGGTCGATGTACTCCTTGGACGGCAACCCGTCGCGGTACAGCACCTCCGGGTCGTGGCTGCGCCTGACGATGGCGCCGATGTGGGCGCCCTTGATCACCGGCAGTTCGTCGATGCGCCGGCCGACCACCTTGGAAGTCTTCTTGTCGCCGTGGGCGATCAACTCCAGCGCCTCCGCCGCGCCGCGCCGCAAGCTATGCACCTTGGCGACATCGCCGCGCCGCACATGGGTGAGCAGGGCGCCAATGGAAACCTGCGCGGGACTCAAGCCGATGTCGATCGGTCCGCCCTGCACCATGTCGGCATAGGCGCGGCGATTGATGAGCGCCAGCACACGTTTGCAGCCCAGCCGCTTGGCCAGTGATGCGGCCATGATGTTGTCCTCGTCGTCGTTGGTCAGGGCGAGGAACAGATCTGTTTCATCGATATTCTCCTGCGCGAGCAGGTCCTCGTCGGTGGCTTCGCCGACCAGCACCAGCGTGTTGTCGAGCTTGCCGGCGATGCTTTCGGCGCGGCGCTGGTCGAGTTCGATCAGCTTGACCTGGTAATCGCTGCCGAGGGTCGAGGCGACCCGCAGCCCGATATTGCCGCCGCCGGCGATCATTACGCGCTTGACCGGCTCAAGCGAGCGGCGCAGCTCTTTCAAAACGAGGCGGATATGCGCGCTGGCGGCAATCACGAAGACTTCGTCGCCCGGCTCGATGACGGTGTGACCGTCGGGCTCGATCGGCTGGTGCTCGCGGAAGATTGCGGCAATGCGGGCATCAACCCCGGACGGCAGGTGTTCGCGCATGGCGTGGATCGGCTTGCCGACCAGCAAGCCGCCGGTGAATGCGCGCACGCCGATCAGCGTGACGTTGCCGTCGGCGAATTCGAGCACCTGCAGCGCTTCGGGGAACTCGATCAGCTTGACGATGTAGTCGGTGATGTCCTGCTCGGGGCAGATGGCGTAATCAACGGCGAAGTTGTCGTTCGACAGCAGCACGGGGTCGAGCAGATCATGGGCGCGCAAGCGGGCAATCCGGGTCGGCACGTGAAATATGCTACGCGCGATTTTGCAGGCCACCAGATTGGTCTGGTCGGACTGCGTTACCGCCACCAGCATGTCGGCATCCTCGATGCCAGCCTCGCGCAGCACCGAAGGATAGGCCGCGTCGCCAGTCACTGTCCGCACGTCGAGGCGGTCGGCCAGCTCGGCGAGCGCTGCGTGGTTGCGGTCGACGACGGTGATGTCATTGGCTTCGGAAGAGAGCGCCTCGGTCACTGAAGCGCCCACCTGCCCGGCGCCCAAAATGACGATTCTCATGGTTTCTCCACCGGCGCATTGCGCAGGCCGAGATCCTTGAGCTTGCGATATAGATGGGTACGCTCCAGCCCGGACTTGTCAGCCAGTCGCGTCATGCTGCCGCCCTCGATTTTGAGATGATATTCGAAGTAAAGACGCTCGAACATTTCGCGCGCCTCCCGGAGCGGGAGCGCCAGCATTTCGGGCAGGATGCCGGGTGGCACTTGAGGCAGAGCCGCCGCGCCGGGGGTCAGCAAATGTTGTACATCATCCGCGCCGATTTCTTCTTCAAGTGCCGCCAGCGCGAGTGACTTGACCGTGCTCTTCAACTGGTCATAGCCTTCCGGCCAAGGATGCAGCCGCAGGGCATTTTGCGCTGCAACCGCCAGGCGCCGGTTGGGCGCATCGCCGGCCTCGATTAATTGGGTGAGGATGTGGGCAGCCAGATCGGGTATGTCGTCCTTCAGCTCGGCCAGCGATGGCAGTCCGATACTGATGTCGAATAGCGCTTTCAGCAGGTCTTCTTCCCAGCCCTGTGCGGCAAGCTGGGCGGCATCCAGCACGGTGGCCGCCACCAACCGCAGGTTGTGGCGTTCCAGGCGCTCCATGGCAAAGGCGAGATTTTTTTGTTGCAGGCGCGTCAGGCGTGACAGTTCGCTGCAGTAGAGCACCCCGCCCGCGGACTGCACCATGAGGTCGAGCGTCAACGGATTCGAATCATGGCCCAGGTCGATCCATGCCTTGCCTGCCGGCTGCAGGGTGCGCGCCGCCAGTTCGGTGATTGATCCGGTTGGCGCCCGCAACAATACCGTGCGGCTCTTGCCGGCCACCTGCTCGAGGCGGCGGCGCAAATCCTTGAGCGCTGCCGAACGCGGAAAGGCCGCCAGCGACAGCACGCTGCTCTGCCGCGGTGCGCGGTCGAGGGCCTGCTTGACGCTGGCGAGCAGCTTTTGCATGCCGATGGGTTTTTCGAGAAAGCCGACCGCGCCGATGCGGGTGGCTTCCACCGCGGTGTCGATGGTGGCGTGGCCCGACATCATGACCACCGGCATGGTGAGTTGCCCGGCAGCAGCCCATTCCTTGAGCAGGGTGACGCCGTCGGTGTCAGGCATCCAGATATCGAGCAGCACCAGATCCGGCCGTGCTGCGTCGCGCCTGACGCGAGCGGATGCGGCGTCTTCAGCCGTGACGACATCGTGCCCCTCGTCGGTAAGAATCTCCGAGAGGAGTTCGCGAATGCCGACTTCGTCGTCGATGACCAGAATCTGTGACATGGAGCGTGATTATGCCGCCGTGCCGCCCTGGCGGGAATGCTGATGTAAGGGCAATTGCACGCTTACTTCGGCGCCGCCCCCTTGTTCGCTGGTCCGGTTGGCGAGATTGACAGTGCCGCCGTGATCGTCGACGATTTTCCGGACGATGGCGAGCCCGAGACCGGTACCCTTGGCCTTGGTCGTCACATAGGGTTCAAAGGCGCGCGCCAGAATTTGCGCCGGGAAACCCGGACCGTTGTCAGCCACCGTCAGCTGTGCCATGCGCCCGCCTTTGGTGGTTACCGTGACGACCGCCTTAGCCGCTGCGGGACACGCCAACCCGCCGGCCCCGCGGGGACTCCCCGCGGCCGCGCCGGCTTTCTCGGCCATCGCCTCGCTGGCATTCTTGATGAGATTGTGCAGCACCTGGCGCAGTTGGTCGGCATCGGCCAGCACGGGCGGCAAGGCCGGGTCAAGGTCGGCGCTCACTGCCACGGGGCCGTCCTCGTACAGTTCGAGTACTTCCGCAACCAGCGCGTTCAAATCCATGGGCGTCGGCATGGGCGGCGGCAGGCGCGCGTAGTCGCGGAAGTCATTGACCATGTTTTTCATCGACTCGACCTGGTCGACGATGGTGCGCGTCGCTCGGCCGAGGATGGCGGCGGAGGCGGGATCAAGCTTGTCGGCCAGCTTCATCTGCAGACGCTCGGCCGAGAGCTGGATGGGCGTAAGCGGGTTCTTGATTTCGTGGGCCAGCCGCTGCGCCACTTCACCCCAGGCGGCCGCGCGCTGGGCGACAATTACCGGGCTGATGTCATCGAACACCACGACGCGCCCTGCCGCGGCCGGCAGGGTGGAGCCGCGCAACAGCAGGATCTGGCGAGTGCCGGACGGGCTGTCGATTTCCAATTGGCGCTGCCACTCGTCGCTCCCCGCGAAGGCCTCGTGGATCGCCGCCTTGAAGTCGGCGCGGTCCGGCCATTCGACAAGCGGCCGGCCGACGGTCGCGCACAGATCATCCCCGAGAATTGCACAGGCCCCGCGGTTGGCCGCGCGCAGCATGAAGTCGCCATCGAAGGCCAGCACGCCGGTCGACAGGTTGGTCAATACGCCCTCGAGATAGGCGTGGGCCGCCTCGCGTTCGCCGCGCGCCTGGCTGAGCTGGGCGGTCATGGTGTTGAAGGAGCGCGTCAGCACGCCCAGTTCGTCGTCCGTTGCCAGTGCCGCACGCGGCGTGAGGTCGCCGGCCGCCACGGCGCGGGTGCCTTCGGCCAGGATCAGGAGCGGCTTGGCGAGGCGCGCAGCGAGAAAAAACGCGAGCGCCACGGCGGCGAACAATGCCAGCAACAGCGAAAAGGTCAGCGTCAGGGTGTACAGACGCTTCAGGCCGGAGCGTCCCAGCTGCAATTCCTGGTAGTCGCGCCGTGCGCTCTCCACCAGTGCGGCGCTTTGCGTGATGGCGGTTGGCACGGACTGCTCCAGTTGCAGTATCAGTGGCTCGCTGCCGAGGCGGTAGCTAGCCACCGGGATCAGCGCGTGCACGACCAGGCCACTGGCGGGGTCGCCCTCCACGCGGGCGATGCCGGAGCCAAGGCGGGCCTGGCGTAGCTGGGCGGCTGAGGGCAGTATCGGTAGCAGTCCCTGCATGCCGCCACCGCTGTTGGCGACGAGTTGTCCGGCAGCCGTCAGCAGTGTGGCTCCCTGCACACCGGCCTGCTCGCGCAGCCGGTTGAGCTGCACCGGGCTAACCGCTGGCGTACCGGCAAGATCGTAGGCCATGCTGCGCCCCTTGACCAGCAGATCATCGCGCATGGCATCGAGTACGCTGTGACCGAGATCAAGCCCACCGTCAAGTGCTGCTTCGATACGCACATCAAACCAGGAATCAATGCTGTTCACTGCAAACTGCATCGATACGGCATACACCAGCGCGCCCGGTGCCACCGCCATCAGCGCCAGCATCAGCAGCAGCCGCGATTTGAGGCGGGCGCCGAAGACGCCGCCGCGATAGTCGCGCCACAGCCGGCGCAATTGGGCCGCCACCAGCCCGAGCAGCACCAGCGCTGCCAGTGCGTTCATGCCGATCAGGAGCAGCGTATGCTGCGCGAACAGTGTGGCGTCGGCGCTCGCCGAGGCGAGCAGAAATACCAGCATGGCGCCCAGGGTGGCAACAATGGCGAGGGCGGTGATCATGCCGGGCCGTCCGCGCTGCACCGAACGGTGGCGCTCAGTGAGGCCAATGTCATTTTTCGCCTGTCAGCACGAAGTTCCAGCGCAGTGTCCGCGCCTCGACACGCCAGTCGCGGTCTGCCAGTGCATCAATTTGCAGGGGTTTGGGCAACTGGTTGTGATCGAGCGACAAGCGTACAGCAGCCGCGTAGGTCTCGCCGGGGGTTAGCGCGGCGCGGTCGACGACATGCAAGCGGGCGGTATGTGACAGCACCTGCAGAACTTCATCCAGCGCATCGAAGTTCCGGTGCAGTCCGCCCAGCGCCAGCCGGTACTGGCGCGTCAGCGCGTGATAACTCAGGCGATAGTCGAGTACATGGCCGGCGACATGTTCGTCCACCCAATACCAGCGCTTGCGCGCCAGCGTGAATTCGAGGCGGAAGTGCAGCGGCACGCCACGGGTTACCGCCTCCTCCAGGCGTGGGCCGAGGTCAATGGCGAATTCGGTAGTCAGCGCCTGGCCACGTTCGTCCGGCGTCAGTCCAGCGTTTTTCGGTTCGATGCTGCCGGCCAGGGCGGCGCTCGTCGTCAACAGCCCCGCCACCAAGAGGGCAAGCAGAATTAGCCACTCAAGGCATTTTTTCCAGCAGTGCGTAATAAAAGCCGTCATGCGTGGCGGAGGGCAGTAGTTGTAATTCCGGGGCATCACTCCCCGTCGGCCGGCGACGGGAATCCGGGTGGCGCGCCACGAAGGCGCGCATCTGATCGTCGTTTTCTTGCGGAAAGACAGAACAAGTACAGTAAAGCATTTTGCCACCCGGGGCGAGCAGAGGCCACAAAGCATCGAGGATTGCCGCCTGGGTGCGTACGAATCCCGCCACATCGGCGGGGCGTCGCAGCCACTTGATGTCGGGGTGACGCCGCACCACGCCAGAGGCCGAACAGGGCACATCGGCCAGGATGCGGTCAAAGCGTTGGCCATTCCACCAGGCAGCGGGCTGGCATGCGTCACCGACCAGTAATGTTGCGCTCAGACCGAGGCGTTGCAGATTCTGTTCGATGCGCGTCGACCGCTGCGGGTCGAGTTCGAGTGCGGTCAGCTGTACAGTGGCATGCTCAAGGATGTGGGCTGTCTTGCCGCCGGGTGCGGCGCAGGCATCCAGTACGCGCTGGCCGTCTGATAGGTCGAGCAGGGTGGCGGCATGTTGCGCTCCCCAGTCCTGTACGGACACCCTGCCCTCGGCGAAACCCGGCAAACGTTCGACCGGTAGCGGCTTGTCGAGCAACAGCGCCGTGTCGTCGAGGACTTGGGCCTTGATCCCGGCGGCAGCCAGTTCCTGCGCGTAATAGTCGGCGCTGGGCCGCCCCAAGCCGACGTCTCCCCCGTGGGGGGCAGCGAGCCGGGTTTGCGAGCGTGGGGGGCTAATAAAGTCGGCGCTGGTGGTACGGCGCCGATTGATGCGCAGGCACAGTGGCGGATGCGAGTTGCCGGCTGCGGCGATCTCTTCCCAGCGTGCCGGGTAGACTTCCCGCAAGGCATCCAGCCACCAGGCCGGATGCCGCCAGTGCGCGACAGCGTCGGCATCCGCGGCCGTCAGCAGGTCGTCGCGCTGACGCAGGAAGTTGCGCAGCACGGCATTGGTCAACCCCTTGAGCCGCCCCCCCGCGATACCAGCGGCGGCCCCGACAGCCTGATCCACAATGGTGTGCGCATCTTCCGGTCGCCGCTCCAGTCGTGCCAACGCCACCAGCAACAGGGCGCGAATTCCGGTTTCCTTGAGTGGTTTGCTCAGCAGACGGCCAAGCAGAAAGTCGCCGCGCCCAAAGTCGCGCAGGGTCGTGTACGCGAGGTCAAGCGTGGCCGGGCGGAGGGGAAGGGCGGTTTGCGCCAGGGTTGCATCGGGTGTCCGGCCCGCCAGGACTGCGGCAACGATCCGTGCCGCCGACCCCAGTGAATCAGACAGACCGGGCTGGATGCGGGGTGGCGTGGTCATCCGCCAAGATGGCTTGCCTCGCCGGACAGCGCTGCCGGCAGGACGAAACCTTGGCCGACGCTAACCGGAGAGCCGTGCAAAAAGTCGGCGCTGGCGAGACGGCGGCCACCGGGTTTTTGCAGCTCAATCAATCTGAGAGCTCCCGTGCCACAAGCAACCGTGATGCCGGCGGGACTGACGGCGAGGATAGTGCCGGGCCCACCCGCGCCGATCTCCGGTAGTGCGCGCCAGACTTTGATGGTGGTTTCGCCCAGTTGCGCCGTGGCACCCGGAAAGGGATCGAAGGCGCGGATACGCCGCTCGATGAGCGCCGCGGGGAGCCGCCAGTCGATCGCCGCTTCGGCCTTGGCGATCTTGTTGGCGTAGGTCACACCAGCGGCGGGTTGCGCAACCGGTTTCAGTGTTTCGAACTCGCGCAGTGCGAGAACGATCAGCCGGCTGCCCAGGATTGCCAGCTTGTCGTGCAGTGTTGCCGCCGTTTCGCCAGCGCCGACTTGAATCGAATGCGCCAGCAGCATGGGGCCGGTGTCGAGGCCGGCTTCCATCTGCATGATGGTTACGCCGGTTTCGGCATCGCCCGCCTCGATACACCGCTGAATCGGCGCCGCCCCGCGCCAGCGCGGCAGCAGCGAGGCATGGATGTTGAGACAGCCGTGCCGGGGGATGTCGAGCACCGCCTGCGGCAGGATCAGGCCGTAGGCGGCGACCACCAGCAGATCGGGCGCCGCTTCGATGAGCGGGGCATGGGTGGCGGGGTCCTTGAGCCTTTCCGGCTGATGGACGGGGATGCCCTCTGCCAGCGCCAGCTGTTTGACCGGACTGACCACCAGCTTTTGCCCGCGTCCGGCCGGTCGGTCCGGCTGGGTCAGCACCAGCGCAATTTCGAAGCCGGCGGCAATCAGCGCCCGCAACGCGACCGCGGCGAATTCGGGCGTTCCGGCAAAGGTGATTTTCATGGGTCAGGTATCAGATGAACGGTGTAGCCTTGCCGCCGGGCCGCCCCAAGGCAAGGCGGCACGCGGCGCAGCCGCAATCCGCGCCAAAGTTTGAACGGGGGGCTCCCCGTGATAAACGAGCAAAGCGAGTCAACTGTCACCCCTCCCGCGAGGGAGGGGCCGGGGGAGGGCGGGACTTTATCACGCAGTAATCCGCGCCTGTTTGGCGAGTTTGGCCTTGATCCGTCCCAGCTTGAGTTTCGACAGATATTCGACGAACACCTTGCCATCGAGGTGATCTATCTCGTGTTGCAGGCAGACGGCCAACATGCCGTCGGCGTCGATCTCGAAGGGCTTGCCGTCGCGATCCAGGGCGCGCACCTTGACGCGTTCGCTGCGTTTCACCGTTTCATAAATGCCGGGCACGGAAAGGCAGCCTTCCTCGCCCTCGCATTCACCTTCGCGCGACAGGATTTCCGGGTTGATGAAGATTTGCAGTTGCGACCTGTCATCCGAGATGTCGAGCACCAGCAAGCGCTGGTGCACGTTCACCTGAGTGGCGGCCAAGCCGATGCCAGGCGCGGCATACATGGTCTCGGCCATGTCGGCAGCCAGTTTGCGGATGCCGGCATCGACCCGCGCCACAGGCTTGGCGCGAGTGTGCAGGCGGGGATCTGGATAGCGCAATATGGGTAATAGAGCCATGAAAACCGTCTTGAAGTGATTGATGCTTGCGGGATTTGCGGGCAGAATCCGTTTAACGCCGGAGGATGCCCCCTATGCGACGTATTATATTCGCGCTGCTTCTCAGTTTTTCAACCGTTGCAACCACCACAGTGCTCGCTCAGAGTGCTCCGGTTCCTGCAACCCCTGCTGCCAAACCCATTGAGCTTGCGCCTGACGCGCCGGACCGGCACATTGTCGTTCCCGGCGACACTTTGTGGGGTATTTCGGCGAAATTTCTCAAGGATCCCTTTCGCTGGCCAGATCTGTGGAAGATGAACGCGGAGCAGGTGAAGAACCCGCACCGCATCTACCCCGGTCAGGTGGTGATACTCGATCGCAGTGGCGCCGAGCCGCAACTCCGGCTTGGTCAGCTGGTCAAGCTCGAGCCCCAAGTGCGTGTCGAGGCGCTGTCCAAGGAAATTCCCGCCATCCCGGCGCAAGCCATCGAACCCTTCCTGGCCCAGCCACTGGTGATCGATATTGTGGCGTTCGAGAACGCCCCGCGTGTGGTGGCCAGTCAGGAAAGCCGCGTCTATACGGCTACTGGCGACACCATCTATGCCACGGGCGTCGATGCGAACATCAAACTCTGGCAGGTTTACCGCCCGGGCAAGCCGCTGATCGATCCAGACAACGGTGAAACGCTGGGGCTGGAGGCGACTTTCCTTGGCAATGCGCGTACCGCTGGCGAAGGCGAGCCGACACCGTTGATGGTGACCAGTATCAAGCAGGAAATCGGCCGGGGCGACTACCTGGTTGCCGCCAGCCGCCCTGAAGTCCTGAGCTATGTCCCCCGGGTGCCCACGCAAGCAGTCAGCGGTCGTGTCCTGGCCCTGTACGGCGGGGTCGGCGAGGGCGGGCGCAATTCGATCATCTCGATTTCGCGCGGAATCCGTGACGGCCTCGAAATGGGACACGTATTGGCGCTCTACCGTGCCGGCGCCACCGTGACAAATCGTTTCGAAGACGACAAGCTGCGCAGCCATACGCTACCGGATGAGCGTTATGGCCTGATTTTCATCTTCCGCGTCTTCGACCGGGTTGCTTACGGTCTCGTGACTGATGCCGCTCGCCCGGTAATGGCTGGCGACCGCGTGCGCCAGCCATAAGGGCCCATTTTTACAGGCCAAATCGATCTTCCGGTGAGCGGTGAGATCGCTGCCTGGCTGCGGCTGACCCTGATCCCTGGCATCGGGGGCGAGACGCAGCGGCAACTCCTGAAAGCCCTGGGCGACCCCGAGGCGATTTTTTCTGCACCCTCCGCTGTCATGCGCGGCGTCCTCGGGGCGGGTCTGGTGGATCGCCTGCGCAGCCATGATTGTCGCGCCGAAGTTGCGGCCGCCCTAGCCTGGGCAGAGCAACCCGGCAACCATATTTTGACGCTGGCCGATGCCGCCTATCCGCAGGCGCTGCTGACCGCTGCCGACCCGCCCGTACTGCTCTATGCCAAGGGCGACATCGGCTTGCTGAATCGCCCGGGCTTCGCCGTTGTTGGCAGCCGCAATGCGACAAAACAGGGTGAAATGAATGCCGAGGCCTTTGCCGCGACGCTCTGCGCGGCTGGCTTTGTCGTCGTCAGCGGGCTGGCGGCAGGTATCGATGCGGCAGCGCACCGCGGCGCACTCGCCGCCACGGGGATGGGCGCCACCATTGCCGTCATTGGCACCGGCATTGACCGCATTTACCCGGCACGCAATGAAGCCTTGGCGCGTGAAATCGGTGCGCACGGGGTGATCATCAGCGAATTTCCCCTCGGCACGCCACCGCTGCCGGCCAATTTCCCGCGCCGCAACCGCCTGATTGCCGGGCTGGGGCAGGGCTGCCTGGTGGTGGAGGCAGCACGCCAGAGCGGCTCATTGATCACAGCGCGGCTGGCGGCCGAGGCCGGCCGCGAAGTGTTCGCCATCCCCGGGTCGATTCACTCCCCCCAGGCTAAAGGCTGCCACGCCCTCATCAAGCAGGGCGCCAAGCTGGTCGAGTCGGCGCAGGATATTCTGGAAGAACTGGGATGGGGCCGCGGGATTGCCGCCGTATCGCCAACGCCGACTATTGATGCCGCGGCATCCGGGAGCGAAGAAGACCCCATCCTGCGCGCCATGGGCCATGATCCATGTGATCTCGACACCCTTGCCACCCGCAGCGGGCTACCCCCTGAAACCCTGCTGGCCCGCCTGTTGCCCCTTGAACTGGATGGCCGGATTGCCCCCTTGCCGGGGGGGCGCTACCAGCGGCTTGGCTGAACCGGGTTTTTCGACAAACTTGCCAGTTGGCATCAAGCGCGCTTAAGATGCCGACCCTATGCGCCCGCCGCCGGGCCGCCCCAAGGCGAGCGCAGCCAACGAACCGGAGGCCACGCGAAGCGTGACCGAACACCCGTCACCCCCTTTCCATGGAAGGGGGATGGGGGAAGGGGTAATAAGTGAGCAAGCAACTAATCATCGCCGAGAAACCTTCAGTCGCCCAGGACATCGCCAAGGCGCTGGGCGGATTTACTCGTGAAGGCGAATATTTCGAGAGCGAGCACTATGTGTTGTCCTCCGCCATTGGCCATCTGCTGGAACTCGCGGTGCCGGAGGAATACGAGGTCAAGCGCGGCAAATGGACCTTCACCCACCTGCCGGTGATCCCGCCGCGCTTCACTGTCAACCCCATCGAGAAGACCGCCGACCGGCTGAGGCTGCTGACCCGGCTCATCAAGCGCAAGGATGTCACCGGCCTGGTGAATGCCTGCGACGCGGGGCGTGAAGGCGAACTGATCTTCCGCTACGTCCTGCAGCACGCGCTGTCAGGGAAGACCGCCAAGGACGCCAAGCCGGTGCGCCGCCTGTGGCTGCAGTCGATGACCGCCACCGCCATCCGCGACGGTTTTGCCCACCTGCGCTCCGACGAAGAGATGCAGCCGCTGGCCGACGCCGCACGTTGTCGCTCGGAGGCCGACTGGCTGATCGGCATCAACGGCACGCGTGCCATGACGGCCTTCAATTCCAAGGAAGGCGGTTTCTACAAAACCACCGTCGGTCGCGTGCAGACGCCGACACTCGCCATTCTGGTGCAGCGCGAGCGCAAGATCCGCGCCTTCGAGCCGCGCGATTACTGGGAGGTCGAGGCTGAGTTCCAGGCCGTGGCCGGCACCTACCGGGGCCGCTGGTTCGACGAGAAGTTCAAGAAGCCTGAAGGCGACGAACACGCCAAGGCCGAACGGCTGTGGGATAAGGCCAGTGCCTATGCCCTGCGGCAGAAATGCCTCGGCAAGCACGGCACGGTCACGGAAGAAGCCAAACCGAAGACCGAAGCCTGTCCGATGCTGTACGACCTGACCAGCTTGCAGCGCGATGCCAACGGCCGCTTCGGCTTCTCGGCCCGCAACACGCTGGCGCTGGCGCAGGCGCTTTACGAGCGCCACAAGGTGCTGACCTATCCGCGTACCGACGCCCGCTGCCTGCCCGAAGACTATCTCGGTGAGGTCAAGGACACCCTGCGTTCGCTGTCTGAAAACGGCTTCGGCAAGCACGCCAGCACCGTGCTGGACAACGGCTGGGTGCACCCGAACAAGCGCATCTTCAACAACGCCAAGATTTCCGACCACTTCGCCATCATCCCGACCGGGGCGGCGCCGAAGAGTCTGTCGGAGCCCGAGCAGAAACTTTACGACCTCGTGGTCAAGCGCTTCATCGCCATCTTCTACCCGGCCGCCGAATACCTTGTCACCACCCGCATCACGCGTGTCGAGAACGAGCCGTTCAAGACCGATGGCAAGGTGCTGGTGACGCCGGGCTGGCTGGCTGTCTATGGCAAGGAAGCGCAGGGCGACGAAGAGAATCCCAACCTGCCGCCTTTGCAGAAGGACGAACGGGTCTGGGCCAATGATATCGAGGTCAAGGACTGTGCCACCAAACCGCCGCCGCGCTTCAATGAAGCGACGTTGCTGTCGGCCATGGAAGGCGCCGGCAAGTTGATCGAGGATGAAGAGCTGCGCCTCGCGATGTCCGAGCGCGGACTCGGTACGCCAGCGACACGCGCCGCCACCATCGAGGGCCTGATCGCCGAGGAATACGTGCACCGCAATGGCCGCGAACTGCAGCCCACCGCCAAGGCCGCCAACCTGCTGTTCGCCCTCGAACAGCTCAAGGTCGACGAGATCCGCTCGCCCGAACTGACCGGGATGTGGGAGTCGAAGCTCAGGGAAATGGAACAGGGACGCCTCAAACGCGAGGAGTTCATGGCGCACATCGGCGAGCAAACGCAGAAGATGGTGGAGCGTATCAAGACCGGCGAGTTCGCCGATCCGGATTTCGGTCCGCTCCAGACCCCCTGCCCGAAATGCGGTGGCGCCATCCACGAGACCTACAAGCACTTCAAGTGCGACAAGTGTGACTACAAGCTGTGGAAGGTCATCGCCAGCCGCCAGTGGGAACCCGAGGAGATGGATCAACTGCTGCGCGACCGCCAGATTGGCCCGCTGCAGGGCTTTCGCAGCAAGATGGGGCGCGCCTTCGCCGCCGTCATCAAGCTTAACGAAGAGCATGCGCCGAGCTTCGATTTCGGTAATGCAGAGGATGAGGGCGAGGAGGTCGATTTCAGCGGCCAGGAGCCGCTGGGCGCCTGCCCGAAATGCGGCAGTCGCGTCTTCGAGCAGCCGATGGCCTATGTCTGCGAGAAATCCACCGGCGCGGCGAAGACCTGCGATTTTCGTTCGGGAAAAGTCATCCTGCAACAGGAAATATCCCGCGCCGAGATGCAGAAGTTGCTCGAAACCGGCAAGACCAGCCTGTTGAAAACCTTCATCTCCAACCGCACCCGCAAGAAATTTTCCGCCTATCTGGTGCGTGGCGCCGATGGCAAGGTGGGTTTCGAGTTCGAGCAGCGTGCGCCCAAGGCCGGCAAGGCGGCACCCAAGGCGACGGCCAAGCCCGAAGCGGAAGCCAAGCCGGCCAAAGCTGTAAAAGCGAAAGCGGCGCCGGCGAAGAAAAAGCCGGTAGCCAGGAAAAAAGCCTAGGGTGTGTTCTCAATCAGGCGACGGTGGCGCCGGAGGCTAATCGGGAGGCGGGACAAGGCGCGATGACGAAGCGATGTGCGCACCTCGCGAGACGTCGCAACGCAGGAACGCGCCTTAGACTTCAGCCCACAGGCGGTCGATGTCCTTGATCCCCCACTTGGCCGCATCCTCGCGGCCGGTGATTTTCTCCGTCGTCCCCGGGCTGGAGATGTCGATGATTTCGGGCAGCAGATAGGTGTTCGACTTGGTCGAGAAAAACGCCTTAACCGTCGGCGCCAGCAGCGAGGTGAGTGACTGTTCGACCACGACTGCCAGGCGGTCGGAAGACAGGCGTACCAGCGAACCGGTCGGGTAGATGCCGATGCTTTTGACGAAGGCATGGAAGACGCGTTCGTCGAAGTGGCCTTTTGACCATTCCGCCATCTTGCGGATCGACTCGGCCGGATCCCAGCCGGCCTTGTAGGGGCGGTTCGAGGTGATTGCGTCATACACGTCGCAGACGGCCCCCATCTTGGCGTGGAGGCTGATCTCGGCATCCTTGAGACCCTCCGGATAGCCGCTGCCGTCGACCTTCTCGTGATGGTGCAGGCAGACGTCGAGCGCCATTGCGCCGGCCGTGCCGCCTTCGAGCAGCAGGCGATGGCCTTCGACGGGGTGGCTCTTGATGATGTTGAATTCCGCGTCGGTAAGCTTGCCCGGCTTGTTGAGTACCTCCAGCGGCATCATCGCCTTGCCCAGATCGTGCAACAGACCGGCCATGCCGGCGGCGCGGGTGGCCGTTTCATCGAGATCGAGCTGGCGCGACAAGGCCACCATCAGGGCGCAGACGGCCACCGAGTGCATGTAGGTGTAATCGTCCGCCGTCTTCAGGCGCGCCAGGCTGATGAGGGCGCCGGGGTTGCGCATCACCGAACTGGCAATTTCTTCCACCAGCTCGCCGGCTGCCGACGAATCGACAGCCTTGCCCATGCGTACTTCGTGGAACATGGAGACCACGGCTTGTTTCGCGGAGGCGCAGATCTTGACAGCGCGCTGTACTTCTTCGGTGATCGGTACGCGCTGCACCGCCCTGGGGTTGGGCGGCACGACTTTGGGCGGCTCTGCCTTGGGTGGTTCAGCCTGGGGCGGCGCAATGTGCTCCAGTGCGGTGTCGATCTGCGCTTCGACCTCCGGCTTGGTGACGCCAGTGACATCGAGCCCCTTCCGGGCGTCGATCCATACTTCATTGATGCCGCAGGCCTTGATCTGGCGCAGATCTTCCGGGTCTTCGAGGATGAACTTGGTGCGCCAGAACGGATGGCTCATCCACGAGCCGCACAACTCGTGGATGTGCATGCCCAGCGTGAGCTGTCCGACGGCGATTTTTTTCAGCATGTTAGACTCGCCGGTCCCCATTAATTGTGTGCGACATGGATATTTACCCGCTGTTTCAGGCGCTGATTCTCGGCGTCGTCGAGGGTCTGACCGAGTTTTTGCCGATTTCCAGTACCGGACATCTGATCCTGGCTAGCGACCTGCTGGATTTTAACGACGAACGTGGCAAGTTGTTTGCCATTGTGATCCAGTCCGGCGCGATTCTCGCCATTATCTGGGAATATCGGCAGCGCTTTGCCAGCGTCCTGAGGGGGCTGCCGGACGATCCGGTGTCGCGTCGTTTCGTCATCAATCTCGCCATCGCTTTCACGCCGCTGGCCGTGCTGGGTCTGTTGTTCGGCAAGGCGATCAAGGCGCATCTCTTCCAGCCGGTGCCGGTCGCCATCGCCTTTATTGTCGGTGCGTTCATTATTTTGTGGGCCGAGCGGCGCGAACACAAAATCACTATCCACTCAGTCGACGAGATCGGGCCACTCGACGCGCTCAAGCTCGGTTTTGCTCAGGCTGTCGCGCTGATTCCCGGCACTTCGCGTTCCGGTTCCACCATCATCGGCGGTTTGTTTTTCGGCCTGTCGCGCAAGGCGGCCACCGAGTTTTCCTTCTTCCTTGCCGTGCCCATTATCGGCGCAGCAACGCTTTACCAGCTCTGGCAGGAGCGCCATCTGCTAGTGATGGACGATCTTGGCATATGGGTGGTCGGTTTCGTCTCGGCCTTCGTCTCGGCCGTCCTCTGCGTGCGCTGGCTGTTGCGCTACATCTCGACCCACGACTTCACGATCTTCGCCTGGTATCGCATTGCCTTCGGCATCATCGTGCTGTTGACCTGGCAGTTTGGGTTGGTGAATTGGAGCAACCCCTGATCCTTTATTTTCATGGCTTTACCAGCGGTCCGGAGTCACGCAAGGTGCAGGCGTTGGCATCCAGGATGGCTGAGCGGGGTATCGCCGACCAGTTGATCTGCCCGCAATTGCCGGCTTCGCCGGCCGCCGCCATCGCGCTGGCCGATCAAATCATCACTGCAAAAGTCGGCGTGACCGAAGGAAATCCCCGTGGGACTGGCGAGACGGCGACTCTGATGGGGTCTTCCCTTGGTGGCTTCTATGCGACCCATCTCGCGGAAAAGCATCGTCTCAATGCGGTGCTGATCAACCCCGCCGTGGTTGCCGCGCTCGAACTGGAACGCTATCTGGGCCCGCAGACCTGGCTGTACAGCGGCGAACCCTTCGACTTCACGCGCCAGCACATCGACGAACTGGCCGCCCTTGAAGTGCCAGTGCTGGCAGACCCGGCGCGTTACTGGCTGCTCGTTGAGGAGGGTGACGAAACCCTGGATTACCGGCAAGCCGTGGCCCGTTATGCCGGCGCCCGCCAGACCGTGCTGCCGGGAGGCGATCACAGCTTCACGCGCTGGGACGACTATCTTGACGAGGTGCTGGCATTTGCCGGTCTGAAGTGAAGCCAAACAACGAACGCGACGGCATCGCTGCCGCCCTCGTTGCCTACACGCTGTGGGGATTGGTGCCGGTGTTTTTCAAGCAATTGGCCAGCGTGCCGGCGCTGGAGATCATCGCCCACCGCGTGCTCTGGTCGCTGCTGTTGCTCGGCGGTCTTCTGGCCGTGCGCGGCCGTCTCGGCGCGGCCTGGATTGCAGCCCAGAATCCGCGCATTCTGGCGCGCGTGGCCCTCGCCTCGATACTGATCGTCATCAACTGGCTCACCTTCGTCTGGGCGGTCAATGTCAATCGCGTTCTCGAAACCAGCCTCGGCTACTTCATCACGCCGCTTGTCAGCGTCGTGCTGGCGGTGGTTGTTCTTGGCGAGCGTTTGCGCACCCGCCAGTGGCTGGCTGTCGCACTCGCGGCCTGTGGCGTCGCGCTGGAAGGCTGGCGGATCGGCGGCCTGCCCTGGGTGTCGCTGGTGCTCGCCGCCTCCTTCGGCCTGTATGGCCTGCTGCGCAAGCAGTTGCCGCTCGACGCGGCGGGCGGCCTGTTGCTCGAAACGGCCTGCGCGGCACCGGTCGCGGGGCTGTATCTCCTTTGGCTGGGTAGCGCCGGACAGTTCGGCGGCACCCTGACAATCGATGTGCTGTTGATCGCCTCCGGTGCGGTGACGGCCGTTCCCCTGCTGCTGTTCGCCGTCGGTGCGCGCCGCCTGCCGCTGGTGACGCTCGGCTTCCTGCAATACACCGCGCCCTCGCTGACCTTCCTGCTGGCGATCTTTTATTACAGTGAGCCCATGGATCTGTCGCGCCTGCTGGCTTTCGCCGCGATCTGGGCGGGTTTGGCGCTCTACAGTACCGACCTGTTGCTGCAAAGGCGCCAATGAGCTTCGACCCGCGCCAGATGAAGCGCATCGAGCGCGATGGCTACAACCTGATCGGTGCGCGCTATGCCGCCGGCGCAGCGGCGCGGACGGCGCTGACAGATGCCCTGATCGAGGCTGCCCACCTGCAGCCAAATCAGAACGTGCTCGACCTCGCCGCCGGCCCCGGACTGCTGGCCAGTGCGGCCAGAGAGAAAGTCGGCGCTGGCGGAACGGCGATTGCCACCGACCTCGCCGAAGCGCAGCTGGCCTGCTGCCCCGGCCTGCCCCGGGTGGCCGCCGACGGCGAATATCTTCCATTTGTGAGCAATCACTTCGACCGCGTGCTTTGCGGGCTGGGTCTGATGGTATTTCCGGATACGGCGCGGGCACTGGCCGACGCGCGCCGCGTCATGGCGCCGGGCGGCATGATTGCCCTCTCGGTCTGGGGTGAGGCCGAGCACACCCCCCTGCTCGCCTGTGCGCTCGATTGCATGAAACGCCTGCTGCCAGCCCCGAAGGTGGCCCGGCCTTCGGTGTTCCGCTTTGGCACGACTGCCGCGCTCGGTGCGCCCCTTGCTGAAGCTGGCTTCGGTGAGATTGCCATCGAGACGATCATGATCGACAGCTATTTCGCCGATGCCGCCAGCTATTGGCAGGCCTTTCTCGACCTAGCCGGCGGTGCGGCGGGCAGTCTGGCGCGCCAGCCCGAGAGCATGCAGCAGCGTCTGGCCACCGAAGTCGCCCAGGAGTTGTCCGTCTTTGCCGGCGCAGATGGCTACGCCATGCAAAGTGCCGTGCTGATCGCCACGGCGACCAGGAAATAAAAAAAGCCCGCTGCACTTACGCAGCGGGCTTCACTCTCACGCAGGCGGAACTATTAACGGCCGCCGGAAAGCTTAATGTCGAAAACGTAGATCACGCCCAGAGCGTATGCGTTGCCCCTGGGGCCGAGGTACGAGGTCTGGTTGACGCGAGCAAAGTCAGCATAGGCGTAGGTGTTCTTGAAGATTTCGCGATTGATGAAAAGTTCGGTAGCAGCGGCATCGGTGTCGTTGTTCTTGCCGTACATCATGCCGACGTTGAAACCCGCCACCGGGGCGACGAAGCCCACACCAGGGCCTTTGCTATTCGTGCCGTAAAAACCGTCAGAATAGCTGGCCATGACCTTGACGACGCCGAAGTCGTAGCTGCCCGACACGCCGGCGAAGTTCTCGCTGCTATCCTCGCGCTTGGTTTCACCGACCACGCTCACGGAGAACTTGCCGGCGACGTAGGTCAAGCCAGCCGAGGTAGTCGCCTTGGCATCGTTGGTTCTCACGCCATCTTCCTTGCCGGCGAAGCCGACCTGTGCCGTAAAGCCGCTCATGCTAGGAGAAATGTATTGCAAGGACTGTGTCTGGCGGCCCCTGCCCCACGCGGCGACGCCGGAGTTGCCCAGCGCCGAGGCGGCGTTGGCAAGGCCGTTGAAATCGTAGCCGCCCATCATCTGGAACGGCACCGAATCCTGCCGGCCGAAGCGAACCTCGCCAAAGCTGCCGGAAAGGCCGGCCCAAGCCTGACGATTGAAGAACAGCTTGTCTTCCTTGCCGATCCGCAGGTCGCGGTCAATGCCGGCGGTCTCGAGTTTGAAGTTGGCCTTGAGTCCGCTGCCGAGATCGTTGCTGCCTTTCAGGCCGACGCGGGTGACCGAATTGCCTTGCGAACTGCCATCATCACCGCCGGAGTGGATCCGGGCGTTCCTGTCAGCGGCGTCATCGGCAATATTCTTGCCGTAGCTGATATCGACCAAGCCATACACGGCGAGCTCGGCATGGGCGGCGCCCATGGCTGTGAGAAGGATGGCAGCGGGAATCAGTTTCTTCATCATTTCAGTGACCTTCTTAAGAGTGTTGGTGTGCCATGCATCTGTAGCTGGCACATTGAATATTGGGATAGGCTTTAAAACTAAAGGGATATTTCAGGGAATGATTATATTTGCCTTTCGCAACCCTGAGCCTTTCCGGAGGAAGGTTGAATTATGAAAGGCATCCAGCTGTCTCAATTTCCCGACAGACGAATCCCTTGAGACAATCCGGTCCCCGTTATAATCCGCACCCCTCCTGCCGCACCCCTTCCTGTTTTCCATGAATCTCCTCTTTGAAGAGGATGGCGCCTTCAAGACCGGCACCATCGTCGCCGACAACGACGCGTCCCTGCAGGTCGACACGGCCAGCGGTAAACGCATCAAGCTGAAAGCAGCCAACGTGCTGCTGCGCTATGCCGCGCCCGCGCCCACCGAACTGCTGGCGCAAGCCGAAGCGCAGGCGGAGGCGATCGAGACAGAATTCCTGTGGGAGGTCTGCCCGGAAGCCGAGTTCGGCTTCGAGGAACTGGCACGTGAGTATGTCGGCCATGCGCCGGCTCCCGTCGAAGCCGCCGCCGTGTTGCTGCGGCTGCAGGCTGCGCCGATCTACTTTCACCGCAAGGGCAAGGGGCGCTTCCGGAAAGCGCCGCCGGAAATATTGCAGGCCGCGCTTGCCGGGCAGGAGAAAAAGCGCCAGCAGGCGCTCGCCATCGGGCGCATGGCGGACGAACTCAAGGCCGGACAATTGCCGGCGGAGTTTGCGCCGCTGCTCAATCAGCTGCTTTACAAGCCGGATCGTAACCGGCCGGAGACCAAGGCACTGGAAGCCGCCTGTGCCGAGCTGGGGAAAAGTCCGGAACGCCTGCTGCATAGTTGCGGCGCGTTGCCCGACAGTCACGCCTATCATCTCGGCCGGTTCTTGTTCGAGCATTTCCCCGCTGGCCATGATGGTGCGGGGGGCACGAATTTCCCTGCCTATGCCGATGCGGTCGATCCGCCCGATCTGCCGTTGGCGGAGGTGCGGGCTTTTTCCATCGACGACGCGCACACCACCGAGATCGACGATGCCTTTTCGCTCACCGTCAATGCAGACGGCAGCCTGCGCGTCGGCATCCACATCGCCGCGCCGAGTCTCGGTTTCGGGCCGGATTCCGATCTCGGCCGCATTGCCCGCAGCCGCTTGTCGACGGTGTATATGCCCGGCCGCAAGATCACCATGCTGCCGGAAGATGTCATCGAGAGCCATACGCTGGATGCTGGGCACAATGTGCCGGCGCTGTCGCTCTACCTCGATGTCGCGTCCGATTTGCGCGTGCTCGGTCATGAGACAAAGATCGAGTGTGTGCCAGTGGTCGCCAACCTGCGCCACCACGACATCGAGCCGGTGTTCAACACCGAAACACTGGCGACCGGCCTGCCGGACTTTCCTTTCCGTGACGAGCTCAAGTGCCTGTGGGAACTCGCCACCGTGCTCGAAGCCGCACGGGGACAAGGAAGCCAGTCGCCCGCCAAGCAGAATCGCAAGGACTACAGTTTCGTCGTTGACTGGGATGCCGAAACATCCCAGGGCCGCGGTCGGGTCAGCATCGAGGAGCGCCCGCGCGGCAGTCCGCTCGACACCCTGGTCGCCGAACTGATGATTGTCGCCAATGCCACCTGGGGGGCGCTGTTGCGCGATGCCCGCATCCCGGCACTGTATCGCGCCCAGACGGCGGGCAAAGCGCGCATGACCACGGTGGCCACCCCGCACGAAGGGTTGGGCGTCGATTGCTACGCCTGGTCAACCTCGCCGCTGCGCCGCTTTGCCGATCTAGCCAACCAGTGGCAACTCATCTCGCACTTGCGCGGCGAGCCGCCGGCCTACCCGCCGAAGTCGGCTGATCTCATGGCGGCGCTGCGCGATTTCGAACTGACCTACGCGAGCTATGCCGAATTCCAGCGCGGCATGGAACGTTATTGGTGCCTGCGCTGGCTGGCGCAGGAGAACGTCACCACTGTCGACGCACAGGTGTTGAAGGAAAACATCGTGCGTCTCGACCATCTGCCGCTAGTGTTGAAAGCCAGCGGCATGCCGACGCTCGAACGCGGTGTGCGGGTGCGGCTGGCGGTCTCCGAGATCGACCTGCTGGTGGCCGAGGCAAAGGCGACATTCACTGAATTGATTGAATTGCCGGGTCCGGATAGCGTTGATGCAGGCTTAACCGACAACGGAGCGGATGCCGACGGGGAGTAAAATTCCCCGATGTTCGCCTTCCTCAGATGGCCCGCCCCGCTGGCGGCGATGGATCCACCGCAGCGCAGCCTGACGCTGGCCTTGGGCGTGTCGTTGTTTCTGCACGCGATCCTGCTGTCGATCCACTTCAAGTTGCCAGAGGCGCTGGACCGCGTGCGCGAACAGGCGCTCGATGTCATCCTCGTCAATGCCAAGCATGCCGCCAAGCCGACCCAGGCGCAGGCCAAGGCGCAGGCCAACCTGGACGGTGGCGGCAATACTGATGAACCGCGGCGCGCCAAGACGCCCCTGCCGCCCACCAAGCAGGAACAGTCCGGCGATGATCTGGCCAGCGCACAGGCGCGCGTCGTGCAGATGGAGGCGCAGCAACGCGAACTGCTTACCCAGACCCAATCCACGCGCACCGCCAAGGTCGATGCCGATCGCATCCCGCCGAAACCGCAGCCGGAACAGGAAATCTCCGGCCGCGACCTCGCCACCCGCGCGCTGGCACTGGCCCGGCTGGAAGGAGAAATCGCCCGCAATATCGAGGAATACAACCAGCGCCCCAAACGGCGCTTTCTTGGCGCACGCGTCACGGAATACCGTTTCGCCCAGTACGTCGAGGACTGGCGCCAGAAGGTCGAGCGCGTCGGCAACCTCAACTACCCCGACTCCGCCAAGGGCAAACTCTACGGCAGCCTGGTGCTGACCGTGGCAATCAAGAAGGACGGTGAACTGGAGCGCGTCGAGATCAACCGCTCCTCCGGCCACAAGGTGCTGGACGAGGCGGCGCGGCGCATCGTGCGCCTGGCGGCGCCCTATGCCGATTTTCCCGAAGCCGTGCGCCGCGACACCGATATCATCGAAATCACCCGCACCTGGTCATTCACTGGCGCCGATCAGTTGCGCGCCGATTAACTCGATGTGCCCACCTAAAGGGAAACTCCCATGACCACCCAATCTGCCGATGCTGTCAGCATGGCCCTGTTCTGCGATTTCGAAAACATCGCGCTCGGCGTGCGCGACGCCCAGTATGAAAAGTTCGACATCAAACCGGTGCTGGAACGACTGCTGCTCAAGGGCAGCATCGTCGTCAAGAAGGCTTATTGCGACTGGGATCGCTACAAGGCTTTCAAGGCCCCGATGCACGAGGCGAACTTCGAACTGATCGAAATTCCGCATGTGCGCCAGTCCGGCAAGAACTCCGCCGACATCCGCATGGTGGTCGATGCGCTCGACCTCTGTTACACCAAGGCGCATGTCAATACCTTCGTCATCATCAGCGGCGACTCGGATTTCTCGCCGCTGGTTTCCAAGTTGCGCGAAAACAACAAACGCGTGATCGGCGTCGGCGTCAAGCAATCGACCTCCGACCTGCTGATTGCCAACTGCGACGAATTCATCTACGTCGATGATCTGGTGCGCCGCCGCCAGCGCGAGGTGGCCGACAAGCAGAACCGCCGCCCGCCCAATGTTGTCGATCCGCAGCAACAGGAAGCGCGGCGCCTCAAGGGTCTCGACATGGCGGCCGCCACGCTCGAAGCCCTGCTCGAGGATCGCGACGACGACGAGCGGGTCTGGGCCTCGGTGCTCAAAGAAGCCATCAAGCGCCGCAACCCCGGCTTCAACGAAACCTATTTTGGCTACAAGACCTTTGGCGCCATGCTCGAAGATGCCGACAAGCGCGGCCTGCTCGAATTCGGCCGCGACGAGCGTTCGAGCGCCTATGCCAAGCGCCGGGTTTCCGGCGCAGCGCCGCATATTCTTGAAGAGGGGGCCGCTGACGCCGTAGCGCCAGCGCCGACTTTTGCCGAAACGACCGTGATTGCCGAACCGGTGGAGCCGGCCGCCAGCGCCGAAGCCGCTCCGGCGGCGGAGGTGAATCGGCGGCGGCGTGGTCGGGGTCGCAAGCCGCAACCCGAGAGCATGCAGGCGCTTAACGGCAATGTGCCTGCGCCGACAGTTATTCCCGATGCGGAGCAGCCGGCAACACCACCCGCTGCCGCACCGCAGGCGGATGCCACGCAAGCCAAGCCCCCAAAGTCCCCACGCCCCAGGCAGCCGCGCGCCCAGACACCCCGCAAGCCGCGCACCAGCAAACCAAAAAAGACGCCAAGCGGGGAGTCGTAAGACCATGACTGACCGTTACGCTGTCTTTGGCAACCCCATTTCGCACAGCAAGTCGCCACGCATTCATGCCCTGTTTGCTGCCCAGACCCGGCAGAACATCAGCTACGAAGCCTTGCTGGCCCCCCTTGACGGATTTGCTGCGGCAGTCGAAGCCTTTGCCAGCAGTGGCGGCAAAGGCGCCAATGTCACCGTGCCGTTCAAGGAGGAGGCCTTTCGGCTGGCAACCAGCCTCACGCCGCGCGCCCAAGCCGCCGGTGCGGTCAATACCTTGAGCTTTGCCGAGGGTGTGATCAGCGGCGATAATACCGATGGTGCCGGTCTGGTGCGTGACCTCAAGGCCAACCTGGGTTGTGACATCCAGGGCAAGCACATCCTGCTGCTGGGCGCGGGCGGTGCAGCGCGTGGCGTGATTCTGCCCTTGTCGCAAGAACAACCGGCCGCGCTGACCATTGCCAATCGCACCGAGGAGAGAGCCTTTCGACTGGCGCTCGAATTTGCCGGCAGGACCGACGTTCTACCCGAGGCCTGCAGCTTTGCCCAGCTCGCCGGCCGGGAATTCGACCTGGTCATCAATGCCACCTCGACCGGCCTGTCCGCTACCGAGTTGCCGCTGCCGCCGCACCTGTTCGCCCCCCGCGGTCTGGCTTACGAAATGGTCTATGGCCAGCAAACCCCCTTCATGCAGCAGGCCCGGGCAGCGGGTTGCCGGGTTGCCGACGGTCTGGGCATGCTGGTCGAGCAGGCGGCGGAGGCCTTTTTCGGCTGGCGTGGCGTGCGTCCGGCCACCGGACCAGTACTGGTGGCGCTAAAGGGATGAGGCCCGCGCCGCGCTGGCTGAAGCAATTACTGGCGTTCGTTTTTCTTGGCCTGCTGCTGTGGCAGGGCTGGTATCTGGGCTGGGTAGTCTGGTGGCGCTATGTTGACCCCGGTCAGACCAGTTTCATGGTGATGCGCCTCGATGCGCTGCGCGAGAAGAGTCCCAAGGCCAAGCTCCAACAGCGTTGGGTGCCGTACGGAAAAATATCGGTGCAGTTGAAGCGCGCCGTGGTGGCGGCGGAAGACGACAAGTTCATCGTGCACGAAGGCTTTGATTGGGAAGGCATCCAGAAGGCCCTCGAAAAAAACCAGAGGAAGGGCAAGGTGGTGGCCGGCGGCTCGACCATCAGTCAGCAGCTTGCCAAGAACCTGTTCCTGTCCTCGGACAAGACGCCCTGGCGCAAGGCGCAGGAAGCGATCATCACCGTCTGGCTCGAATTGCTGTGGGACAAGCGGCGCATCCTTGAGGTCTATCTCAACGTGGTCGAATGGGGCGACGGCATATTCGGCGCCGAAGCCGCCGCCAGTCACTATTTTGGCAACAGCGCCAGCCAGTTGTCAGCCGTGCAGGCGGCGCGCCTGGCGGTGATGTTGCCGGCGCCGCGCCGCTTCGAGAAGAACCCGAATTCAGAATATCTCAATCAGCGCACGCAACTGATCTTGGCCCGCATGCATTACTCCGCAGTGCCCTGAGCGCTGCATCCTGACAGGCTTCGCCAAAAGGAAGGGCCATCCGGTCCTTGCGGTTGCCGGATGGCCCTGGTGAGCGGACGAGAGTTACTTGCCCGGCGCCGACCTCAATGCGCCAAATGAGGAGGCGTCCAGACCGGTCTTGCCGTCTGCAGCCGCTGCTGTTGTGGCAGTCTTCGCGGGGATGGCCCCCGCATCCATAACCGCCCCTTCCTTGCCAATGCCGATGGACTGATCGACCGGTGGCATGTTGTGCGCGATACCCTTGTGGCAGTCGATGCAGGTCTTGCCTTGCTGCCAGCCGAGCTGGTGCGTGCTGGAAGCGCGCCGCCCCTGCTCTGCGTAATCCATGTAGTCAAAGTGGTGGCAATTGCGGCACTCCTGGGAATCGTTTTTCTTCATCCGGTTCCATTCGTTCTGTGCCAGCACCGCACGCTTGGCATTGAACTTCTCCGGCGTGCTGATGGTGCCGAGAATCTTGTGGAACACCTCATTCGATGCCTGGATCTTGCGCACGATTTTCGGCCCCCATTCCTTCGGCACATGGCAGTCGGGGCAGGTCGCCCGCACGCCGGTGCGGTTGGAATAGTGAATGGTGTTGCGGTATTCCTGATAGACGTTCTTCTCCATCTCGTGGCAGGAAATACAGAATGCCTCGGTGTTGGTCAATTCCAGGACGGTGTTGAAGCCGCCCCAGAACATGATGCCGACGACAAAGGCGATGCCAAAGCCGCTGAAGGCCAGCGCCTTGATTTTGCTGAAAGCTGATCCGATCATGGCTGGGCCCTCACTGCAGGCCGACGCCGGGCCGGAAGGTGTTGCCCACCAGCGGCTGGGCATCTGCCTGCGACACATGGCATTGGGTGCAGAAGTAACGCAGTGGCGAGATGTTTGACAGCTCCACGCCGTCGCGCGTCTTGAAGTGCGTTACCGAGACCTTGGTTGCGCCGCTTTCACGGGTCTTGGCCCAGCTGTGGCAGTCCATGCATTTATTGAAGTTCATGGTTATCTGGTAATCGCGGATCGTGTGCGGAATCAGCGGTGGTTGCTGCACAAAGTCGCGTGGCAGCGGTTTCGCGTCCTTGATCTGCCGGTACATGTCGGCCTCAGGAGTCTGTGAGATCGGCGTGTCGCCACGCAAAGACTGGACCCTCACCGGGGCATCGGCGGCATAAGCAGCGGCGGCGCCCAGAATTGCCACCAGCGTCAGGCTACGCAAAATTTTCTTGATCATGATGTTGTCCTCCGATGAGTCGAAGCAGAAAAGCGGGTCGTGAAACGGAATACGTCGAGCGCACAAACTTCGATACAGCGACCGCAGTTGGTGCATTCGGGGTCTTTGATGAGGGGTGAGCCGTCGCCCTTGAGGGCGGGGCGGATCACCTGTGGTTCCGGACACACGGTGAAACAATCCATGCAATCGTCACAGGCAGCGCGCTTGGCTGCGGAGACGCGTGGCACGGCCGTGCGATTGAGCAGCGCGTAGGTGGCGCCCATCGGGCAGAGGTGCCCGCACCAGCCACGGCTGGCCACCAGCAGGTCGTAGAGAAAAATCCCCAGCACCACCAGCCAGCCGAAGCCCATGCCGAAGATCAGGCCGCGGTGGAGCATCGATACCGGATTGACGAACTCCCAGACCATATTACCGGTCACGAATGCGGTAACGAGCAAGCTACCCAGCAACCAGTAACGCGTCGAGGCAGCCGGCGCGCGACCACCCTTGATGCCCAGCTTGCGCCGCAACGCGGCAGCGGCGTCGGTAATCGGGTTGACCGGGCAGACCCAGGAACAGAACACGCGCCCGCCGACCAGGAGATAGAAGGCAACGACAATCGCGACACCAATCAGCGCATCCTGGTAAGGCATGTAGCCGGCAGCCCAAGACTGCATGATCAGCAGCGGGTCGGTCAGCGGCAGTACGCCTAGTGTCATCGAGGAGGACAGGTTGCCCGTGACGATCCAGATGCCGAACCAGGGGCCGAGCAGGAACAGGCCAAGAATTCCGGCCTGCGACATGCGCCGCAACAGCAACCACTTGCCCCAGCGCAGCCGGGCGAAGAAAGTCGGCGCTGGTACGACGGCGTCAGTCGTGTTGCCGGGGGCGGCGCTGGCCTTTTCCATCACGGCTTCCATGTCGAATCGAGGGTGGGTTGCGCCGGAGCGGGTGGCGTGCCTTCCATGCCGCGCACCGGCAACTGGATTTGTTCGCCGATCAGCGAACCGCCATGCGCGGCCTTCTCTTCCCAACTCTTGCGATAGTGGTCGGGGAGACTGCCCTTGGCGAGCTTGATCGGATAAATCTTGATCGCGGCTTCCGGCAGCACACAAGCCCGTTCGCACTTGCCGCAGCCCGTGCAATGTTCCGAGTGCACGGTCGGCAGCAACAGCGCGTGACGGTCCGAGCGTGGGTTGTGCAGATTTTCCAGCGTAATCGCCTTGTCGATGACCGGGCAGACGCGGTAGCAGACATCGCAACGCAGGCCGAGGAAATTGAGGCAATTCTCCTGATCCACCAGTGCTGCCAGACCCATGCGCGCCTTGCCGATATCCTTGAGCGAACGGTCCAGTGCGCCTGACGGGCAGGCCGCGACACAGGGAATGTCCTCGCACATCTCGCACGGCTTGTCGCGTGCCGTGAAGTAGGGCGTGCCCGTCGCCACCGGCGTGCCGGGCGAGGCAAGCTTCAACATGTCGTAGGGGCAGCCATGCACGCACAGCCCGCAACGCAGGCAGGCGGCCAAAAACGCATCCTCCACCAGCGCCCCCGGCGGGCGCAGCGCCTGCGCCGGCAGGGCGGATGCCTGCCGCGCATAGAGCCCCAGGCCCAGCGAGAACAGGCACGCGCCCCCCGCCACTCCGGCCACCTTTGACAAGGTGGCGAGAAATTGGCGGCGCGATTCCTTTACCGGCGTTGATGCAGCCATCGTCCATCCGTCATCAGGCCTTGACGACCTTCACCGCACATTTCTTGAAGTCGGTCTCTTTCGAGATCGGGCAGGTGGCATCGAGGGTCAATTTATTGACCAGCTTGGCCTCGTCGAAGAAGGGCACGAAGATCAGGCCGCGTGGCGGCTTGTTGCGGCCGCGGGTTTCGATGCGGGCGATCATGTCGCCGCGCCGTGACACGACCTTCACCTCCATGCCGCGCGAGAAACCGCGTGCCTTGGCATCGTCGTGGTGCATGAAGATCTGCGCCTCGGGTACGGCACGATGCAGTTCGGCGACGCGCCGCGTCATGGTGCCGGTGTGCCAGTGTTCCAGAACGCGACCGGTGCACAACCAGAGGTCGTATTCCTTGTCCGGCATTTCCGGCGGGTCCTGGTAGGGCAGCGCAAATATCACCGCCTTGCCGTCCTTGTGGCCATAGAATTTCACGCCCTCACCGGTCTTGACATAGGAGTCATAGCCTTCGCGGAAGCGCCACAAGGTCTCCTTGCCGTCTACCACCGGCCAGCGGAGGCCGCGCGCCTTGTGATAAACATCAAACGGTGCCAGGTCATGCGCCTTGCCGCGACCGAACTGGGCATATTCCTCGAACAAACCCTTCTGCACATAATAGCCATAGGCCTTGGATTCGTCGTTCATGTAGCCTTTGAAGCCGCTGGCGTGGGCGTTGGCTTTCTCCACATCGGCCAGCGGGAACTTGTTGACCACCTTGTTGGCATAGAGAACGTCGTAAAGCGTCTTGCCCTTGTATTCCGGTTTCTTGGCAAGCAGTTCGGCGGGCCAGACTTCCTCCATCTTGAAGCGCTTGGAAAATTCCATGTACTGCCAGAGATCGGATTTCGAATCGCCCGGCGCATTGACCTGCTGGCGCCAGAATTGGGTACGGCGCTCGGCGTTACCGAAAGCACCCTCTTTCTCGACCCACATGGCCGACGGCAAAATCAGGTCGGCGGCCAGCGCCGAGACCGTCGGGTAGGCGTCGGAAACGACGATGAACGTTACTGGGTTGCGCCAGCCGGGATAGATCTCGTCATTGACGTTCGGTCCGGCCTGCATGTTGTTGGTGGTGCTGGTCCAGTAACACTTGAGCTTACCGTCCTTCAACGCGCGGCTCTGCGCTACGGCATGCAGCCCGATCTTGTCGGAGAGCGTGCCATCCGGCAATTGCCAGAGTTCTTCGGTGATTTTGCGGTGCGCGGGATTGGTCACCACCATGTCGGCCGGCAGGCGATGG
Organism: Rhodocyclaceae bacterium; assembly: GCA_013791905.1. Taxonomy (GTDB): domain Bacteria; phylum Pseudomonadota; class Gammaproteobacteria; order Burkholderiales; family Rhodocyclaceae; genus Sulfuricystis. Next base: position 169,704 of record VMSX01000009.1, read on the forward strand.
GCGAAGGTGCCCACTTCGCGCGCTGTGCCGCAAGCGGATGGTTGGCCGGTCAGCGAGAAGGGGCCATTGCCTGGTTCGCTGATCTTGCCCGTCAGCAGATGCACGTTGTAGATCATGTTATTGACCCAGGTGCCGCGCGTGTGCTGATTGAAGCCCATGGTCCAATAGGAGACGATCTTCTGTTTCGGGTCGGCATACAGTTCGGCGAGCCGCTTGAGCTTGTCGGCCGGCACGCCCGAGAGTTTCGCCACCTTATCAAGCGTGTATTCCGAAACAAACTTGGCGAACTCCTCGAAGGTGGAGTCCTTGGCTGCGCCGGTGTTCCCCTTCGGTTTGCCGTCGGCGCCCGGATAGCCATTGCTGGTGGCGTTCTTTTCCAGGGCATGGCCGGGACGCAGGCCGAAGCCGATGTCGGTCTCGCCCATCTTGAAGTTGACGTTTTTCTTGACGAACTCCTGGTTGACCTTGCCGGTGCTGATGATGTGGTGGCAGATGTAGTTGAGGATCGCCAGGTCGGTGTTCGGCACGAAAATCATGCCCAGGTCGGCCAGGTCGAAGCTGCGGTGCTCGAAGGTGGATAGCACCATTACCTTGGCATCGACGTGCGTCAGCCGCCGGTCGGTGATGCGCGACCAGAGAATCGGGTGCATTTCGGCCATGTTGGCGCCCCACAGCACGAAAGAGTCCGCATGTTCAATGTCGTCATAACAACCCATCGGCTCGTCAATGCCGAAGGTGCGCATGAAACCGGCGACGGCGGAGGCCATGCAGTGGCGGGCATTGGGGTCGAGGTTGTTGGAGCGGAACCCGGCCTTCCACAATTTGGCAGCTGCGTAGCCTTCCCAGATGGTCCATTGTCCGGAGCCGAACATGCCGACGCCAGCCGGGCCGTCAGTCTTGAGCGTCTCTTTCCATTTCTTGGCCATGACGTCGAAGGCTTCGTCCCATGAGACCTCGACAAAGCTGCCATTCTTGTCGTACTGGCCGCCTTTTTTGCGCAGAAGCGGCTTTTTCAGGCGGTCGGCGCCATACATGATCTTGGACAGGAAATAGCCCTTGATGCAGTTGAGGCCTCGGTTGACCGGTGAGTCTGGATCGCCCTGGGTCGCGACGACGCGGCCTTCCTGGGTGCCGACCAGCACGGAGCAACCGGTGCCACAGAAGCGGCACGCCGCCTTGTCCCAGCGGACCACGGTCGGGTTGGCGCCTGACGCCTCTTTTTTTGCCGCAGCAGCGGTCAGGGGAAGCGAAATACCCGCTGCGGCTGCAGTGGCGGCAACGGCATTGGCCTTGATGAACCCACGACGATCCATGTTCATGCTGTCATCTCCTTCATGAGATTCTCATCTGAATATTGATAAACCAAAGCTGCGTCTGAAATGCAATCAATCAAATGCACCTTGAGCAGGGAATCTTCGACGCTGTAACCGGCGCCATCCTCCAGCGTCAGGACGATGCGTCCACCATCTTCCTCGGCGGCGTGGATTTCCACGCCGGCAATGTTGCGTAGAGCGGCCAGAGCCTCGGGAAACCGCGCGGGCAGAGCCCGCACGAGCACGCCAGTAATATTCATTTCATTACCTCATGATTTTCAGCCGAGATGCGCACTGCGTGATTCGGACACGGCGCAACGCAGGCGCCACATCCGGTACATATCGACAGGTCAACCGCGGGGCGGGCGGCTTGTCCCACTTGTGGGTGAAAACGAATCGCCCCCGCTTCGCAGATGTCGCCGCAGGTACGGCAAACCACACCAGCCCATGCGAGACAAGTTTCGCTGATGACGGCCACGTTTTGCCATGCCACGCCACCAGGCTGATCCTGCAGGGCTTTGGGTGTGCAGGCATCCACACACTCGTGGCAGAAGGTGCATTCATGTTCACCGCGCAAGAAATCGATTTCCGGAAATCCGCCATCGCCGCGCATCACGATACCCGTGGGGCAAACGTCGATGCAGGCATTGCAGCGCGTACATGCGGCCAGGAAACCGGTTTCGGGCTGTGCCCAAGGTGGCCGCAAGAATTGCCGTGCTGAAGCCTTGGCGCGGAAGAAGCCGCGACGTGACAAATTAACGGAAGCCTCCACTAGATCGCTTCGCCTTTTTTCGAAAAATGATCATTAAATATTACGCAATAGCGACAGCAGAGACATTGATTGAAGTCAATTGTTTTTCACTCTGTTGCTCTTGACCGGGCCGGGCTATGTTTCGGGAGGAAACCCATTCTGAACTACTGAATAAGATTCCTGATTCCTTGAAGCTGTGCAGCTCTGGTCGGGAAAGAGAAAGCAAAACCCGCTTGCCACTGCGAGGATTTTGACCAGCAGTCAATCCCGAGCAGCAAACTCAACATTCAAATTGCTTGATGGTCGTCAATTCAATAAAAATAGGGAGAATCTACGATGTATCGATCCAATAGTTTTTTAGGTTAACGATATGAATATTTCAAGCGTCATTGTCATTCCCCATCCCGACCAAATTGAGCCGGTGCAGCGCTTGCTGCGTGAAGTCGAAGGTGTCGAGGTGCATGCGGTTTCACCGGAGGGCAAGATCGTCGTCACGCTGGAAGCGGAGGACGATCGTGCGACATCCCATATTTTCAATTTCGTCAGCCATATGGACGGCGTGCTGTCGGCGGCGATGGTCTATCACCAAAACGAACCTAATCCAGAAGCACTCATTTCTTTAGAGGCTTAGCCGTCAGGCGATGCCGCAACCATGATTAACGAGAGGGAGGTTGGCTATGAAACTGACACGGCGTGAATTCATCAAGACAAACGCGGTTGCTGCTGCTGTCGGCGTGGCGGGCATGTCCATTCCCGGCGCCCAGGTCTTAGCTCAGGCGGGGGGTGGTGACGGCGTGCGCTGGGACAAGGGCGTGTGTCGTTACTGCGCGGTTGGTTGCGGTGTGCTGGTCGGCGTCAAGGATGGGCGCATCGTCGCCACCCAGGGTGACCCCGATGCGCCGGTGAATAGCGGCCTGAGCTGCGTCAAGGGCTACTTCCTGGCGAAAATGTTGTATGGCAAGGATCGCCTGACCCAGCCCTTGCTGCGCAAGAAGGACGGCAAATTCGACAAGAACGGCGAGTTTGTTCCCGTGTCCTGGACTGAAGCCTTCGACATCATGGCCGAGAAGGTCAAGGCGACGATGAAGAACCCCGACCAGGGTCCTTTCGGCGTTTCGATGTTCGGCTCCGGTCAATGGACGATCTGGGAGGGTTATGCCGCCAACAAGCTGATGAAGGCTGGTTTCCGCTCCAACAGTCTTGACCCCAACGCGCGCCACTGCATGGCTTCGGCGGTAACCGGCTTCATGCGCACCTTCGGCGCCGACGAGCCGATGGGCTGCTACGACGACATCGAGCATGCCGATGCCTTCGTGCTGTGGGGGGCGAACATGGCCGAGATGCACCCGATCCTCTGGTCACGCATCACCAACCGCCGCCTCACCGCCAAGCACGCCAGGATCAACGTGCTATCAACCTTCGGTAACCGTTCCTGCGAGCTGGCTGATAGCGAGCTGATCTTCAAGCCGCAGTCCGATCTGGCGATCATGAACTACATCTGCAACTACATCATCCAGAACGGCAAGGTCAACAAGGACTTCGTCGCCAAGCACGTTAATTTCCGCAAGGGCGTGACCGACATCGGCTACGGTCTGCGGCCCAATCATCCGCTGGAGCAGGTCGCCGGCAACAACGGCTATGCGGGGCCCGTGGGTGCGGACGGCAAGCCCACGGTCAAGGGCAACCCCAACAACTCGTCGTCCATTACTTTCGACGATTTTGCCAAATTCGTCTCCGAATACACGCTCGACAAGGCACACGAAATCTCCGGCGTGCCCAAGGACAAGCTCGTGGCGCTGGCCAAGGTCTATGCCGATCCCAAGACCAGGGTCACCTCGTTCTGGTGCATGGGCTTCAATCAGCACACGCGCGGCACTTGGGTCAACAACATGATCTACAACGTGCATCTGCTGGTCGGCAAGATCTCCGAGCCGGGCAACAGCCCCTTCTCGCTGACCGGCCAGCCCACGGCCTGCGGCACGGCGCGCGAAGTGGGCACTTTCGCCCACCGTCTGCCCGCCGACATGGTTGTCACGAATCCCAAGCATCGGGAAAAGGCGGAACATATCTGGAAATTGCCGGCCGGCACCATTTCCGAGCGCGTCGGCTACCACGCCGTGCTGCAAAGTCGCATGCTCAAGGATGGCAAGATCGGTTTCTACTGGACCAGCACCACCAACAACATGCAGGCTGGTCCGAACATCAATGAGGAGATGCTCCCCGGCTGGCGCAATCCCAAGGCCTTCGTCGTCGTTTCCGATATCTATCCGACGGTCTCCGCGATGTCCGCCGACCTGATCCTGCCCTGCGCCTCATGGATGGAGAAAGAAGGCGCCTTCGGCAACGCCGAGCGGCGCGGCCAGTTCTGGCGCCAGCAGGTCAAGGCGCCGGGGGATAGCATGTCCGATCTGTGGCAGTACATGGAATTCTCGAAGCGCTTCAAGACCGACGAAGTCTGGCCGGCCGAGTTGCTCGACAAGAACCCGCAGTACAAGGACAAAACGCTCTACGAAGTGCTCTACACCAATGGCGAGAGCAATAAATTCGGCAAGGACGAGGCCGCCAGGGTCAATGCACACGCCTGGGCGGGTTACACCAACGATGAAACCGAGTTTTTCGGTTACTACGTGCAAAAGGGCCTGTTCGAGGAATACCGCAAATTTGGTTTGGGCGAGGCCAAGGATCTTGGCGAGTTCGATCACTACCACAGGGTGCGCGGCTTGCGCTGGCCGGTGGTGAATGGCAAGGAAACCCTCTGGCGCTATCGCGAGGGCTTTGACCCCTACATCAAGGTAGGTGAGACGCTGAAGTTCTACGGCAAGCCGGACGGCAAGGCAGATATTTACGCGCTGCCCTATCAGCCCGCCGCCGAGGTACCGGACAAGGAGTTTGATCTGTGGCTGTGTACTGGTCGCGTGCTGGAGCACTGGCACACCGGTTCGATGACGCGGCGTGTCCCGGAGCTCTACAAGGCCTTCCCGGATGCGGTGGTCTGGATGCACCCGAAGGACGCCGAAAAGCGCGGCATCAAGCGCAACGACATCGTCAAGGTAGCCACGCGGCGTGGTGTGATCGAATTGCGCGCCGAGACCAAGGGCCGTAACAGGATGCCCGAAGGGACGATCTTCATTCCCTTCTTCGATGAACATCGCCTGGTCAACAAACTCATCCTGGATGCCACCTGCCCGATCTCGAAAGAGACGGACTTCAAGAAGAACGCAGCCAAGATGTGGAAGGTTTGACGTCATCATCAACCTATGAATGCGGGAGGCGCATCAGGGGGTGCGCTTCCCTTGGCTAGATCATGGACCAGGAAAGCAAACCCAAACCTGCGGGATCAAACGCAGCCCGGCGCCAGTTCCTCGCCGATACCGCGCGCATGGCGTGCGGCGTCGGTCTCTTGGGGCTTGGACTCGGGTTTTATGCGCGTCAAGCCACGGCGCTGCCCCCGGTCGCCTTGCGCCCCCCCGGCGCTTTGCCGGAAGCCGAGTTCTCCGCCGCCTGCATCCGCTGCGGCATGTGCGTGCGCGATTGCCCTTTCAACATGCTCCATTTGGCGAAGGCAGGCGAGCCAATGTCGATCGGTACGCCTTATTTCATTGCCCGCCAGGCGCCTTGTGAAATGTGCGAGGACATTCCGTGCTTAAAAGCCTGTCCGACCGGCGCACTGGATCATTCGCTCACCGACATCGCCAAGGCGAAGATGGGTTTGGCCGTGTTGGTGGACCAGGAAATTTGCCTGAATTTTCTTGGCCTGCGTTGCGACATCTGTTACCGCGTTTGTCCGCTGCTCGACAAGGCGATAACGCTCGCGCCTCAGCCCAATCCGCGCACCGGTACCCACACGTTGTTCATCCCGGTGGTGCATTCGAATCACTGCACGGGGTGCGGACTTTGCGAGAAGGCCTGCCCCACGGAAATCGCCGCGATCAAGGTATTTCCGCTCTACATGGCCAAAGGCCAGCTCTCGGCGCATTACCGGCTCGGCTGGGTCGAGAAGGAAAAGGCGGGCGGCTCGCTCGTGACACCGGATATCCAGCACCAGTACCACCTGCCCGAAGGTCTGCGCTATGAGTATGCGCCCGGCAAAGGCCTATCCACAGTGCCGCAAGGCGAAGTGCCGCCAGCTCCCGCCGCCCCCGTCATCCCCAAAGCCATTCAGGGGAATAAATTATGAACGCAACTCCCCTGCGTCCGGGTGCTGCGGTCATTGCCGAGAGGGGCTGGTTTGCCGCGCACAAATGGCTGATCCTGCGCCGGGCGAGCCAGATCGGCATCTTGTTGCTGTTCCTGGTCGGTCCATGGTTCTCGCTGTGGATCGTCAAGGGCAATCTCAATTACAGCTACACGCTGGACATCTTGCCGCTGACCGACCCCTATCTGCTCCTGCAAATGCTGGCGGCGGGTCACACACCGGAAAAGCTGGCGTGGATAGGTGTCGCGATCGTGGTGATTTTCTATTTCCTGCTGGGCGGACGCACCTACTGCTCATGGGTCTGCCCAGTCAATCCGGTGTCGGACGGCGCCAACTGGCTGCGTACCCGACTCGGACTGAAGGGCGGCGCACACCTGTCGCGGTCGACACGCTACTGGATTCTCGCCATGACTCTGATCGTTGCCGCCATAACCGGCACGATCGCCTGGGAGATGGTCAATCCGGTAGCGATGACGCATCGCGGGCTTATTTACGGTATGGGCTTTGCATGGGTAGTGCTGCTCGCGATATTCCTGTTCGATTTGTTAGTCATGCGCCAGGGGTGGTGCGGCCATCTATGTCCGGTGGGCGCCTTCTACAGCTTGATCGGCAAACTGGCGGTCCTGCGGGTGCGATTGCCCGCGCGCGACGCTTGCGACGACTGCCTGGACTGTTTTGCAGTTTGCCCGGAGCAACAGGTGATCCGACCAGCCCTGAAAGCAATCAATGGCACGCCGCCGGTCATTCTGGAGGCGAACTGCACGAACTGCGGGCGCTGTATTGATGTGTGTGCAAAGAGTGTTTTCGTCTTTGGTAGCCGCTTCGGCGGCAAAATGAGCGAGCCTGTGCCGTCCAGCAAATAGAGTGGGCCGTGTAATTCTTTTTCTGAAGGGAATGGAGATGATCATGAAGAAAACTATCACGATGGTTGCTATGTCACTTGCCGCTGCACTGTTATTTGGCGCTACCCAACTACATGCGCAGCAACTGGACGGCGTAAAGTCCATGCGCGGTTCTGGTGTGGCTGCCGACGACAAGGCTGATGCGCTCAAGCTGTATGGTGGCGCCAATCCCGGCCAGCAACGAGCCCTTTATCGCTCCATCACAGACCAGCCGCCAATGATCTCGCATGCCTTACCCGGCTTCGACAAAATCACACTCACTGAAAACCAGTGCATGATCTGCCACAGCGTCGAGAATTACGAAAAAAGAGCAACGCTCAAGTTCGGCGATAGCCAAATAAATTTGGTCGACATCCGGAAAAAAGCGAGCAAGGTCAGCGATAGTCACATGACACAGGTCAGCGTTCCTGGCGGCGGCAAGAAAAATGTGTTGGACATGGCGCGCTGGCAGTGCGATAGCTGCCACGTGCCGCAAGTCGATGCCAATCCGCTGGTCGACACAACCTTCAAAGGGGGGCGCATCGCCAAGCAATGAAAGTCGGCGCTGGCGAGGTGGCGCTCGGCTCGGCTGGCGGAAAGGCATCCGCGTGAAGGAACTGGCGGCGTTTGGCCATCGAAAACCGCTTCCCGCCAGAAAGAAATGCGCACCACGGTATTTGCTGATTACATAAACACAGTAGCCGTGGCGCGCGTGAGAGTTGCTTTGACTGTCATGTGCCCAGGGACTGGGCGGTCGGTGCGGTCAGTGTGATAGCGCTGGCCGGGTAGGAATTGGCACCGTGAAATCATGGCGACCATCGTAGCAAGAACAGGGCAAGACGATAAGGCTATCTATCTCCGGCGCAGTGACAGGCCTGCGGCGGGCGCTTGTGCAGATAGGTGCGGAATCCAACGAACAGACCTGTATCGGTACGCCTGTTAGCTGGACGGGAACCGGCGCGATCTTCCGGCGCGGGCGTAGAATCCACCCTTAATATCGGCATGGCGTCCGCCGCTGCGGGCGTTGTCCTTGTCAGAAACTACGCTCAGAGATCCCGCTCCCATCACCATGGTCGAACCACTGGACGTCCGCCCCCGCCCCGAAGACCCGCTGGAGCAGCACCTCTCCAAGGTGCAGTTGCTGCTTTCACGCCATCGTCGCATCGAGGATCTGGTGCACCGGCAGGATATGCCACGCCACGAACTGGTCGAGGATCTGGTACACAAGCAGCATCTGACCGAATTGCAGCAGTTGCTCGAAGGGCTTGAGACCTCCTACATTGCACGCATTCTCGAGGCGCTCCCCGAGGAGGATTGCATCATGGCCTGGCAGCAGGTCAGCGAGGAGCGCTGCGAACGGGTCCTCGAAATTCTGCCTGACGACCTGCGCGAAGAACTCGTCGGCGCGCGCTCCTATGCCAGTGTGCGCAGCATGCTCAACGCCTTCGAACTGAAGAAAGGTCGCCTGAGTCAGGTGCAGGTCGACAGCCGCGCCGATCTGGCCAATATCAAGCCGATCTGGGTGGATCTGGTTGCGCCTTCGGCCTTCGTGCGGGTCTGGGTCGGCAAGTATTTCGGCCTTGAACTGCCCGATCCCGACGATCTCACCGACCTGGAGGCCAGTGCGCGCTTCTACATCGATGACAATGGCGAGGTGCATCTGCATTCCGACTTCCTGCTCGAGACCGAGACGGAATCACGCAACGTCGCGGTCGCCTTTGTCCTGCATCGCGACATCCTGTTCTCGGTGCGCAAGGAAGAATTGCCGGTGTTCCGTCTGCAACGCTTGCGCGCGCGCAGTCAGCCCGGTTATGTTTCCGATGGCAAGGACGTGCTGCTCGATCTTTACGCCGCCGATGCCGAATACTCGGCCGATGCGCTTGAAGATGTCTATGCCGGCCTGGAAAAGGTCGGCAAGCGGGTGCTCGGACAGTCGCTTACCGACGCCGAAGCAGCCCAGTTTCTGGCTGCCATCGCCAGTGAAGAAGACCTGAACGGCCGCATTCGGCGCAACGTACTCGACGACCGGCGTGCGCTATCTTTTTTGTTGCGCAGCAAGTTTCTGCTGCCCAACCAGCAGGATGACGCGCGGCAGATCTTGCGCGACATCGAATCGCTGGATGGTCACACCACTTTCCTGTTCGGCAAAATCAACTTCCTGATGGATGCCACGGTTGGCTTCATCAACATCAACCAGAACAAGATCATCAAGATCTTTTCCGTTGTGTCGGTCGGGCTTTTGCCGCCAACATTGATCGCCAGTATCTACGGCATGAACTTCCGCTTCATGCCCGAACTGGAGTGGCAATACGGCTATCCGTTCTCGCTGGCGCTGATGGCGGCGGCGGTGGCCGTGCCGTTCTGGATCTTCCGCAAGAAGGGTTGGTTGCGTTAATAAGTCGGCGTGACCGAAGGAAATCCCCTTTTCGGGACTGGCGGGACGGCGCAGCTGGTCCGCAAGATAGTGGACAAGCCATTCGCCTTAGCTAACCGCCTTAATTCAAACCACAGGTCGGCCTAATTGATATATCCTTCGCTTGGTGCGGCGCACAAAAAGGTGTGGCTCCCGCGGTGCTTGCCGGCAATCTACTGATCGTCGGCGCCCACCCCCAGGCTGACCTTGATCCGCTGCGCAACAAAGCGCCAATATAGGCGTTCCGTGTTCACGCATGCTTCAAGGACGGGTGGAATGGAAACGATATCGACTGATGTTGTAATTATCGGCGCCGGTGGCGCTGGCCTGCGAACCGCGATCGCCTTGGCCGAAACTGATCCCAAGCTGCGCATTGCGCTGATCTCCAAGGTGTACCCGATGCGCAGTCATACCTGTGCTGCCGAGGGTGGCGCCGCTGGCGTGATCAAGCCGGATGACAGCTTCGACATGCACTTCGACGATACCGTTGGCGGCGGTGACTGGCTGTCCGATCAGGACTGCGTCGAGTACTTTATCCGCGAAGCGCCCAAGGAACTGCTGCAACTGGAACACTGGGGCTGCCCCTGGAACCGCGAGGCGGATGGGTCGGTAGCAGTGCGGCCGTTCGGCGGCATGCAGAAGAAGCGCACCTGGTTCGCCGCCGACAAGTCGGGTTTCCACATCCTGCACACCCTGTTCCAGACTTCCCTGCAGTTTCCCTCGATCATCCGCTACGATGAGTACTACGCGCTGGATCTGCTGGTCGACGATGGCCGTTGCCAGGGCGTCACCGCCATGGAAATGCGCAGCGGCCAGTTGCGTCAGTTCCATGCCAAGGCGGTGATCATCGCCGGCGGCGGCGCCGGCCGCATGTTCCCCTTCTCCACCAACGGCGCCATCAAGACCGGCGACGGCATGGCGATGGCCTATCGCGCCGGCGCACCGTTGAAGGACATGGAATTCGTGCAGTATCACCCGACCGGCCTGCCGAACACCGGCAGCCTGCTGACCGAGGCGTGTCGCGGCGAAGGCGGCATCCTGGTGAACAAGAACGGGCGCCGCTACCTGCAGGACTACGGCATGGGACCGGAAACGCCGGTGGGTCAGCCGCAACTCAAGACCATGGAACTCGGCCCGCGCGACCGCGTCAGCCAGGCCTACTGGCACGAACTGCAAAAGGGCAACACGGTGACGACCCAGTGGGGCGAATGCGTGATGCTCGACATGCGCCACCTCGGCGAAAAGAAAATCAACGAACGCCTGCCGCTGGTGCGCGAACTGGCCGCCAGCTATCTCGGCGTCGATATCGTCAAGGATCCGGTGCCGATCCGCCCCGTGGTGCATTACATGATGGGCGGCATTTCCACCAATACCCAGGCCGCCACGCCGCTGCCCGGCCTGTTCGCCGCCGGCGAGTGCGCGTGCGTCAGCCTGAATGGCGCCAACCGGCTGGGTTCGAACTCGCTGGTCGAGTTGCTGGTGTTCGGCCGGCGCGCCGCGCTTTCCGCGATTGAGCACATGCAGGGCTTGCCCGCCACCAACACCGCGGCACTCAATGCCCGTGCCGAGGCAACGCAGCTGCGTATCCGCGAACTTTTCTCGCGCACCGACGGGACAGAATCAATGTCGGGTTTGCGCAAGGAAATGATGGATACGATGGAGAAGAACGCCGGTATCTACCGCACCGAAGAGGGCTTGCAGGAAGGCGTCGACAAGATCGACGAATTGCGCGAACGCTACCAGCGCGTCATCCTCACCGACAAGACCAACGTCTTCAACACCGACCTGTTCCAGATGCTTGAGCTGGGCTCGATGCTCGATTGCGCCACGGCGGTGACGGTGGGCGCGCTGGCCCGCAAGGAGTCGCGCGGCGCGCACCAGCGCCTCGACTACCCGGAACGGGACGACAAGAATTTTCTGCGCCATACGATGGTTTATCACCAGGGGCAGGCAGCCCCGCGCGTCGATTATCTTGATGTGGTCATCACCAAATCGCCACCGGGTGTGCGCGATTATTCGGGAGACCATAAATGAAGGAACGCCTGGTCCAGATGGAAATCCTGCGCTACAACCCGGATACCGACACCGAGGCCTACTTCCAGCACTATGAAGTGGTCTGTCAGGAAGAGTGGGTGGTGCTTGACGCCCTGAACAAGATCAAGGAAACCATCGATCCGACGCTGAACTACCGCTGGTCTTGCCACATGGCGGTGTGCGGCAGCTGCGGGATGATGATCAATGGTGACCCGAAATTGTCCTGCCATACCTTTCTGCGTGATTACGCTGGCGTGATCCGGGTCGAGCCGCTGGCGCATTTCCCGATCGAACGCGATCTGGTGACCGCACCCGACGATTTCATGGAGAAGTTGAAGCGCGTCAAGCCTTACCTCATTCCGAAAGCGCCGAAGCCGATCAGCGAGGGGGAATACAAGCAGACGCCAGCGCAGCTGAAACGCTATCACCAATTTACCTTGTGCATTAATTGCATGCTCTGCTATGCCGCCTGTCCCGAGTATGGGCTGACGCCGAAGTTCATCGGGCCGGCAGCCCTTTCGCTGGCGCACCGCTATAACCAGGATTCGCGTGACGGCGGGCGTGACGAGCGCCAGGAGATCATCGCCAGCAAGGAAGGCGTTTGGGAGTGCACCTTCGTCGGCGCCTGTTCCGAGGTGTGCCCGGCGCATGTCGATCCGGCAAGCGCGCTGCAGCAGATCAAGATCGCCAGTTCCATCGACTGGTTTCAGGAACATTTGATGCCATGGGGGAAGAAATGAGCCGCAATCTAGGAGCGGGCGCAGCCCGCGAACCCCAGTCACCTCCCCGCGCGGGGAGGGTGGGCGGGGCGGGTCCATTGATTCGCGAAGTCCCGCCGACCACCTGGTTTTTCCGCCATCCGCGCTACTTGCGCTACATGGCGCGCGAGATCACCTGCATCTTCGTTGGCGCCTATTGCGTGTTGCTGGTGCTCGGCCTGCACAGCCTTGCCGCCGGACAGCCCAGTTATGAAGCATTTCTGGTCGCACTGCGCAGTCCCGCCTCGATCATTTTCCACCTGCTGGCCCTGGCGGCCTCCTTCTATCACGCGGCCACCTGGTTCAACGCCACGCAAAAAGCCATGCCGATCCAGCTTGGCGAGGAATTTGTGCCCGGCAACCTGATTTCCGGCGCGCATTACGTGGCGTGGGCAGCGCTGTCCATAGTCATCCTGTTTCTGGCGGGAGTGTTCTGAACATGGCCAAATCAAACAAACCCATCATCTGGTTCCCGTTTGCCGCAGGCGGCACGGTGATTGCCTTCTTCATTCCGGTGATCGTCCTGCTCACGTTCATGGCCGCGCTGGGCTATGTTCCGACGGGCTTGAGTTACGACAGCATGCGTGCCTTTGCCGGCAGCGGCATCGGCAAGCTGGTCATCTTCGGCGTGATTGCGCTGTCGCTGTGGAGTTCGGCGCATCGCCTGCGCTGCACCTGCTACGATTTCGGCTTGCGCGCTGACACACTGGTGGCGAACGTCCTGTATCTGGCAGCAGCGGCCGGCAGCATTGCCACGGCGGTGTATCTGCTGCGCATCTAACTTTCATGATGTGCGGGCTGCGCCCCCGATCATGAAAGACACCCGCCCCCCTTTGTGCGCCGTTGTCGCATCCCTCGCTTTGTTCCGGACCGCTGCTGCGCAGCGTCCTGCGGCCTGCGGCCTGGTGCCCCCCTCGCGGGGTGTTCTAGACGGCTCGCTGCGCTCGGCTATCACGGGGCGCGATGGTTCGAGGTCGGCGCGGATTGCGGCTGGCGCCGCGTGCCGCGTTTGCTTGGGGCGGCCCGGCGCAAACGCTGTATTTCACGCTAACCGGTGCCGGTGGCGGCGTGCTTGCGATTGCGCCAAAGCAGCGCGCCAGCCTCGATCAGGCTGATGCTGCCATATTCGAAGGAGAGCGCGAGCCATTCGTCCGCCGGCACGCCCGCCAGTTCGGCCGCGCATAGCTTCATCACGCCGGCATGCGTGACGAGGATCGCCTCATCCGGCAGATCGGCAAGGCAAGCCATGACGCGCGCCCGCAGCATGGCCACCGATTCGCCGCCGGGCGGTATGTAGTGGAGCGGATCGGCGGCCCATGCATCAATAGCGGGGCGGTCGATGGCAGCCCAGGGCTGCATTTCCCATGTGCCGAAATCGAGCTCCATGAGCCGCGCGTCGAAAACCGGCTGCGGGTGCAGCAGTTCGGCGAGTTGGCGACAGCGCGCGAGCGGGCTGGAAAATAGCGGCGCGTCGGCTGGCAGAAGTGCGCGCAAGGCGGCGGCGCGGATTGTCGGGTCGTCGGTCAGCGGCAGGTCGGTGCGGCCATAGCAGACGCCGGGTGCAACCGCGGGGCGCGGATGCCTGACTAGAAACAAACGCATGAAATTAGCCCCCCACGCTCGCAAAAGCGCTCGCTGCCCCCCACAGGGGGGCGTGCTGTGCTTGGAACGGCCCGACGCACAGCAGCCCCAGATAGAAGGCGAGTTCGGCCAGCTGTTGGGTCGCGCCAAGGCAGTCGCCCGTGTAGCCGCCGATGCGCCGGACGAAGTAACGTGCGGCGAGCAGCGTCACGGCGGCGACCAGCGCGAGGGCAATGGCAACCTGTGCGGCCGGCAGCAGCAGGCAGGGCGCGAGGCCAAACAGCGCGGCGACGGCGAGTTCGCCCTTGCCCAGGCGCGTGGCGAGCGGCTTCGATTTGGCCGAGTCGTCTTCGCGCGCATAGTCGAGCGTATAAATCAATGTCGTGGAGGCGAAGCGCGACACGCTATGACCGGCGATCAGCATGGCCACAAAAGTCGGCGCTGGCGGGATGAAATGCCCCGCAGCGGGTACGGCGACGAGTGCCGTCAGCGCCTCGAACTTCGTCAGCAACGCCATGCCGATGCCGATCGCGCCGTAGCTGCCGATGCGCGAATCCTTCATGATCGCGAGCACCTGTTCCTTCGTCCATCCCCCACCGCAGCCGTCGATACTGTCGGCGAGCCCGTCCTCGTGGAATGCGCCCGTAGCGAGCAGCGTCGCCGCCATGCCGGCGAGCACGGCGATCGCCGGCGGCCACAGCTGCAGGGCCGCAAGCGTAACCGCCGCGCCGATGGCGCCGATGATGATGCCGATTGCCGGGAAGTAGCGCGCGGCGTGGTTGAGCTGCGCCGCCGAATGACCAACCCAGCCCGGCACCGGCAGTCGCGTGAAGAAGCGCAGCGCGGCGAAGAAGTATTCAGCTTCTCTGCGAATCATAGTTTGTCGGAAACGTTCGCCGACTCGAAGCTCGCCATCTCATTGAGGAAGGCGCATGCCGCGCGCACCAGCGGCCAGGCCAGCGCCGCGCCGGTGCCTTCGCCGAGCCGCAGGTCGAGTGACATGAGTGGCGCAACATTCAGCGCGGCCAGTTGCGTGCGATGGCCCGCTTCGGCCGAGGCGTGGCAAAACGCGGCGTAGTCGAGAAAGGCGGGTTGCAATCTGGCCGCGACCAGCGCCGCCGCACCGCAGATGAAGCCGTCGACCAGCACCAACATTCGCTGCCGCGCCGCCGCCAGCATGGCGCCTGTCATCATCGCAATCTCGAAGCCGCCGAACTGCGCGAGCACGGCGAGCGCATCGTGGCGCGATCCGGCGTAGCGTGACAAGGCTTGACGCAGCAGCAGCTTCTTGCGCGCCAGACCGGTATCGTCCAGCCCGGTGCCGCGTCCGACACAGTCATCGAGTGGCGCATCCGTCAGGCAATGTGTCAGCAGCGCGGCGGATGCCGTGTTGCCGATGCCCATTTCGCCGAAGCCGATGACCTCGCAACCCGTCGCCGCGAGTTTGGCGACGATGTCCGTGCCACGCGCCATGGCGGTATCGCGCTGGGCCGCTGTCATCGCCGCGCCATCAAGATAGCTCGCCGTCCCGCCAGTCCCCCGGGGATTTCCTTCGGTCACGCCGACTTTTGCGTCGACGAGATTGCTCCGCACGCCAAAGTCGTGCGCCACGCCAGCATCGACCACCGTGAGGGCAATGCCGTTGGCGCGGGCGAACACGTTGATCGCCGCGCCGCCGGCGAGAAAATTCTCGACCATCTGCCAGGTCACCTCCTGCGGAAAGGCGGAGATGCCGGATCGGGCGGCGCCGTGGTCGCCGGCAAAAACGACGAGGTGCGGCTGGTTCAAAGTCGGCGTCAGCGAGCCGCGCACCAGGCCGATCTGCAGGGCGAGCTCCTCCAGCCGGCCGAGGCTGCCGGGCGGCTTGGTCTTGTTGTCGATCTTGTGGCGCAGTCCGGTTTCCAGACTGCGGTCGAGCGGGGGTATTGCGAGGGAATGCATCCGATTCATCCTTCCAGAAAAGCGAAAAGGGTTTCGCCGCACACAGCCAGGCATGCGGCAAAACCCTTGCCACAGGTTTCATGAAAATGACACGGCAGGTCTTCTGGCTCCCGGATCGTCCGCAACGTCGCGCCTTCCCGTGGTTTCCCACAGTGGCTGCCTTGCGGCATGCGACGTTCGTCCCCGGTTACAGCGGCGGGCCCGCTGCCGAATTGCACGGCATTCCCTTGACCGAATCGGAACCGATTATATTCCCCCCATGAACGAACTCATCATCGGCGGCGCCCGTTCGGGCAAGAGCGCCTTCGCCGAAGCACAGGCGCTGGCCTCCGGCCAGCGCGTCATCTACGTCGCCACCGCGCAGGCGCGGGACGCCGAAATGGCGCGGCGCGTCGCCCACCACCAGGCCCGCCGCCCGGCCGCCTGGCGCAGCATCGAAGCACCGCTGCGGCTGGCCGAAACGCTGGGTGCGCAAGCGGCGCCCGACACCTGCCTGCTGGTCGATTGCCTGACGCTGTGGCTGTCCAACCTCTTCTTCGCCGGCAGTGCGGCACGCCAGGCCGAAGCGGACGAGGCCATCGCCTGCCCGCTGCTCGCCGGCGAGACGCAGGCCCTGCTCGACGCGCTGCCGGCGTTGCCCGGCCGCATCATCCTCGTCAGCAACGAAGTCGGCTGGGGCATCGTGCCCATGCACCCCGTCTCGCGGTTGTTCGCCGACGAGCAGGGGCGGCTCAACCAGCGCGTCGCCGCAGTCAGCGACCGCGTCACCCTGGTCGTGGCAGGGCTGCCGCTGGAACTTAAATCGACCCGGATTTGAAAACGGGTCCGGGCAAGGTACTTGGGGCGGCTTACTGAGTCCACCAGCCGTTCCAGCTTGTAGATTAAGCCCCGGACTGCGGAAGGAACTCGGCCAGAATTGGCGGTTGGAAAACTTGGTGCTTGATCCGCTGGATGATCTTGGCTGGGATCGCTGAATCTGTTTCGCAAAACAGATAAGTCGGCGCTGGCATGACACCGGCAAAATCCATCTTTGTCCGGGAAGGTGTTTCCAGTAGAGTAGCGGGTTTGGCAATGCCAACCTAAAAAGCGCCAGCCCATGTTTGAACAAGCCTTCAAGAATATCGACAATGACCTGCGCAACGAAGCCGGGTGCACCACCGAACTTGACTACACCGAGCAGACCTCCTGGCTGCTGTTTCTCAAGTATCTCGACGGGCTGGAGCAGGACAAGGCGATGGAGGCGGAACTGGAGGGGAAGCTCAGTGGCAAACCCTACGCTTTCATCCTCGACGAAGCCTACCGCTGGTCATCCTGGGCCGCGCCCAAGGACAAAGACGGCAAGCTCGACCACAACAAGGCCCTGACCGGCGACGACCTGCGCGAGTTTGTCGATCGCAAGCTTTTCCCCTACCTGCACGGCTTCAAGCAGAAGGCCACTGGCCCGAACACCATCGAATACAAGATCGGCGAGATCTTCGGCGAGATCAAGAACAAGATTCAAAGCGGCTACAGCCTGCGCGAGATCATCGACCACATCGACGAACTGCGTTTCCGTTCGCAGGCCGAGAAGCACGAACTCTCACACCTCTACGAAGCCAAGATCAAGAACATGGGCAACGCCGGGCGCAACGGCGGCGAGTACTACACCCCGCGCCCGCTGATCCGCGCGATGGTGCAGGTGGTGCAGCCCAAGGTTGGCGAACGCATCTACGACGGTGCCTGCGGCTCGGCCGGCTTCCTTTGCGAATCCTTCGACTACCTGCGCGGCCAAGCCGGGCTGACCGCCGGCAATCTCAAGACACTTCAGGAGCGCACCTTCTACGGCAAGGAAAAGAAGCCGCTGGCCTATGTGATAGCGATCATGAACATGATCCTGCATGGCATCGAAGCGCCGAACATCATCCACACCAACACGCTGACCGAGAACCTGGCCGACATTCAGGACAAGGACCGGATGGACGTGATCCTCGCCAATCCCCCCTTCGGCGGCGGCGAGCGCAAGGAAGTGCAGCAGAACTTCCCCATCCGCACCGGCGAGACGGCCTTCCTGTTCCTGCAACACTTCATCAAGATGCTCAAGGCCGGCGGCCGCGCCGGGGTGGTCATCAAGAACACCTTCCTGTCGAATACCGACAACGCCTCGGTGAGCCTGCGCAAACTGCTGCTGGAAAGCTGCAACCTGCACACCGTCCTCGACTGCCCCGGCGGCACCTTCCAGGGCGCCGGCGTCAAGACCGTGGTGCTGTTCTTCGAGAAGGGAACAAAGACGCGCACGATCTGGTACTACCAGCTCGACCCCGGCCGCAACATGGGCAAGACCAACCCGCTCAACGATGCCGACCTCGCCGAGTTTGTCGAACTGCAAAAGACCAAGGCCGACTCGGAGAAAAGCTGGAGCGTCGATGCCGCGACGATAGCCACCGCAACCTACGACCTGTCGGTCAAGAACCCGAATGGTGGCGAAGAAGTCATCCACCGCAGCCCGCAAGCCATCATGGACGAGATCGCCGCGCTGGATGCCGAGAGCGCGGAGGTGCTGGCGAATATCAGGGCGCTGTTATGACTGCACAAACGCTTGCGCTCGGAGAGTTGTTCCAGATCGGCTCTAGCAAGCGAGTCTTGAAGTCGCAATGGGAATCGGATGGTGTCCCGTTTTACCGGGGGCGCGAGATCACTCGCTTGGCTGCGGACGGGTTTGTCGATAACGAACTTTTCATTTCTGAAGAGCACTTCGCGGAACTGGCCGCACAGTCCGGAGTCCCCAAGACTGGCGATATTGTTATTACCGCTATCGGAACCATTGGTAATGCCCATATCGTCCGTGAAAGTGATAGGTTCTACTTCAAGGATGCTAGTGTTCTTTGGATGAAGCGGGTTGCGGATGTGAGCAGTGAGTTCATTCATCTGTGGCTGAAGTCGCCGCTGTTTTTCGATCAACTGGACAAAGGTAATGGCGCAACGGTTGATACGCTGACTATCCAAAAACTTCAAAGCGTGCGACTTAGCGTACCCCCGCACCCCGAACAGCACCGCATCGTCGCCATCCTCGACGAAGCCTTCGACGGCATCGCCACCGCCAAAGCCAACGCAGAAAAGAACCTCCAGAACGCCCGCGCCTTGTTTGAAAGCCACCTGCAATCCGTTTTCACGGAGCGGGGTGAGGGGTGGGTAGAGAAACCCGTTGGGGAACTCGTTGCAGAAGGACTGTTGACCAAGCCGTTCGATGGAAATCACGGAGAAATTCATCCCCGAAAAGCTGACTACGTTGAGTCTGGTGTGCCGTTTATTATGGCCTGCGACCTTCAGAACGGTGGCGTTGATACGGAGAGCTGCAAATTTATTCCGAGGAAGCTGGCTGACTCGCTGCGTGTTGGTTTCGCAAAGGATGGGGACGTATTGATTTCCCATAAGGGAACGATCGGAAGATCCGCTGTGCTTAATACCGAGCTTGACTACATCATGCTCACGCCACAGGTAACTTCCTATCGAATCAAAGACAGCGGCACGTTGCTGAACAGATTTGTCCGCTACTACTTCATGAGTCCAGTCTTTCAGCGCGAAATGATTGCGGGTGCGGCAGATGGTGCGACCCGCGCGTACATTGGGATCACAAAGCAGCTTTCGCTTCATTTCCTGTTCCCGTCGCTTGCAGAGCAGAAGCAAATTGTGGCGAAACTTGATGTTCTTGACCCAGACACACAGCGCCTCGAATCCCTCTACCAGCAAAAGCTCACCGCCCTCGACGACCTGAAAAAATCCCTTCTGCACCAAGCCTTCTCCGGAGCGTTATAGGATGTCGGCACCATGATTACTCTCGATACTCTGTCCACCTGGCTCTTGGCTCCCGCTGAATCCGAACACCTGGAATTCAAGGAGGCCAAGCAGCAGTTCGATACCACCAAGCTGCTGCGCTACTGCGTGGCGCTGGCCAACGAGGGTGGCGGGCATCTGGTGCTGGGCGTGTCGGACAAATTGCCGCGCCAAGTGGTGGGGACGCAGGCATTCGCGGCGGCCACCGCTCTCAACGACATCAAGTCGCGGATTGTCGACAAGCTTCGTATCCGGGTGGATGCGGTGGAACTGGCCCATGTCGATGGCCGGGTGCTGGTGTTCGGCATTCCCTCGCGTCCGGTGGGGCAGCCGCTGGATTTCGACGGGGCCTACCTGATGCGGGCCGGCGAGGATCTGGTGCCGATGACGCCGGATCAGTTGCGACGCATCTTTGCCGAAGGCCTGCCGGATTGGTTCGCTCAAGTCGCGAAGGAAAGGGCCAGCGCCGACGAAGTCATCGCACTGCTCGACACGCAGACTTATTTCGACTTGTCGCGCCTGCCGTATCCGACGACCCGAGAGGGTGTGTTGTCTCGCCTGTCGGGCGAAGGCTTGATTGTGCAGATGGCGACAGGATGGGCGATCACGAATTTGGCGGCGATTCTGCTGGCGAAGCGGCTCGACGGGTTTTCGCCCGCGCTGGCGCGCAAGGCGCCCCGCGTGGTGATTTACGAAGGTTTGGACAAGACCCATACCCGCGAGGACAAGCCGGGCAACCGGGGCTATGCGGTGGGGTTCGAGAGTCTCGTCGATTTCGTTCATTCGGCCGCACCGCAAAATCGCAGCATCGAGCAGGTGGTGCGTGAGGAAGTGAAGATGTTCCCCAAGCAGGCGCTACGCGAGTTGATCGCCAATGCGCTGGTGCATCAGGACTTCGATGCGACTGGGGCATCGGTAATGATCGAGATGTACGCGGATCGTGTTGAGGTCTCGAATCCCGGCAAGCCGCCGATCAGTGTCGAGCGTTTCATCGACGAATTTCGTTCCCGCAATGAGCGGCTGGCGGACTTCATGCGCCGGTTGGGCATCTGCGAGGAAAAGGGTAGCGGCGTCGATAAGGTGGTTAAAGCGGCCGAGGTATTCCAGTTGCCGGCGCCGGATTTTCGCGTTGGCGAGTTGCGCACGACGGCGGTGTTGTTTGCCCATCAGGACTTTGCGGCGATGTCGAGGACGGATCGGGTGCGGGCGTGTTATCAGCATTGCTGCCTGATGTATGTGAGCAACCAGCGCATGTCGAACCAGTCGCTGCGTGAGCGCTTCGGTTTGCCAGAGTCAAAGGCGGCGACCGTATCGCTGGTCATTGGCGCGGCAAAGGAGGCCGGCGCAATCAAGGCCGACGAGTCGGAAACCAGTTCAACCCGCTATGCCCGGTACCTGCCGTTTTGGGCTTGAGAGTGCTTTAACGCAAACCCGGCATGACCGGTGGCAGTCCAAAAAATGTCAATACATCAATGAATTAAGTGCTTTAAGGCAAACCAAAACCGACCATGAACGAAGCCGAAACCCGTCTTCTGCACATTGACCCCGCGCTAAAGGCAGCGGGGTGGGGCGTAGTGGAGGGCAGCCGCATCCGGCCCGAATATCCGATCACGCTCGGTCGCCTGGAAGGCGCTGGCAAGCGCGGCAAGCCGCTGACTGCGGATTACGTTCTGGAGTACCGCAACACCAAGCTGGCGGTGGTCGAGGCCAAGGCATGGGACAAGGAACTGACGGAGGGGGTGGCGCAGGCCAAGAATTACGCCGGCAAGCTGACGGTACGCTTCACCTATTCCACCAACGGCCAAGGCATCTACAGCATCGACATGCAGACCGCCGCAGAGGGCGAGATTGCGAAGTATCCGTCGCCGGATGAATTGTGGCATAGGACGTTCACCACCAAGAGCGCGTGGCGGGATCGTTTCGCATCCGTACCGTTCGAGGACAAGGGCGGCTTCTTTCAGGGGCGTTACTACCAGGACATCGCCATCGAGCGAGTACTGGCGGCTATTGCAGCCGGGCAAGAACGCATCCTGCTGACGTTGGCGACCGGGACGGGCAAGACCTTCATCGCCTTCCAGATCGCTTGGAAGCTGTTTCAGAGCCGCTGGAATCTGGGGGATGGGAAGAGCGAGAGCGAGCCGACGCGGCGCCCGCGCATTCTGTTCCTGGCTGATCGCAACATTCTGGCCGACCAGGCCTACAACGCCTTCTCAGCGTTCGATGACAAGGCGCTGGTGCGCATCGACCCAGCGGACATCCGCAAGAAGGGCAAGGTGCCGAAAAACGGCAGCATCTTCTTCACCATCTTTCAGACCTTCATGAGCGGGCCACCGAAGGATGGACATCCCTCGCCCTACTTTGGCGAGTATCCACCGGACTTCTTCGACTTCATCGTCATCGACGAGTGCCACCGGGGCGGGGCCAACGACGAGAGCAACTGGCGCGACATCCTCGACTACTTCGCCCCGGCGGTGCAGCTTGGCCTGACGGCCACCCCGAAGCGCAAGGACAACGTCGACACCTATGCCTACTTTGGCGAGCCGGTATTCATCTACTCACTCAAGGAAGGCATCAACGACGGCTACCTGACGCCGTTTCGCGTCAAGCAGGTCACGACGAGCCTCGATGAGTACGTCTATACATCCGACGACACGGTGGTGGAAGGCGAGGTCGAAACCGGCAAGCGCTACGAGGAAAATGACTTCAACCGCATCATTGAAATCAGGGAGCGGGAGAAGAAGCGGGTCGAGCTCCTCATGGCACAGATCGACCAGCGGGAGAAGACACTGGTCTTCTGTGCCAACCAGGCTCATGCACTAGTAATTCGAGACTTGATCAATCAGAGCAAGACCAGCACCGATCCGAACTATTGCCATCGGGTGACGGCCAATGACGGCAAGATAGGCGAACAGTGGCTGCGCGATTTTCAGGACAATGAGAAGAGCACCCCGACCATCCTGACCACCTCGCAGAAGCTCTCAACCGGCGTGGATGCCCGCAACGTGCGCAACATCGTCCTGCTGCGGCCGATCAATTCCATGATCGAGTTCAAGCAAATCATCGGGCGCGGCACCCGGCTCTACGATGGCAAGGATTACTTCACGATTTACGACTTCGTGAAGGCCCACCACCATTTCAGCGACCCCGAGTGGGATGGCGAGCCTATTGAACCCGATGTGCCCTACCCACCGCCCGCGCCCCGCCCGCCACCGGAAGTGCGCGAACCGCGCCCGGACGATCCGCCGCTACTGCGCAAGGCGAAGGTAAAGCTCGCCGATGGCAAATCGCGCCATATCCAGCACATGGTGGTCACCAGCTTCTGGCACCCGGACGGCACCCCCATGTCGGCGCAGCAGTTCATGGAGGCGCTGTTCGGCAATCTGCCGGACTTCTTTACGGATGAAGACGAACTGCGGGCGTTATGGAGCGCGCCGGATACCCGCAAGAAGTTGCTGGACGGATTGGCCGAAAAGGGTTTCGGCAAGGATCAACTGACCGAAATGCAGAAAATCATCGCCGCCGAGAAGAGCGACCTGTTCGATGTGCTGGCACATGTGGCCTACGCACTGGAACCTCTGACCCGCGAAGAGCGAGCGGATCGGGCGATGGCGGTCATCAGCGAAAACTTCAACCCAAAGCAGAAGGTGTTTCTCGACTTCGTGTTGTCGCACTATGTGGCGCTCGGGGTCGAGGAACTGGATCAGGCGAAGCTGACACCGCTCTTGAAGCTGAAGTATCACGATTCAATCCCGGACGCGGTGGCTGATCTCGGCCGGCCGGATGAGATCGGGAAGGTGTTTAGTGGGTTTCAGCGGTATTTGTACGTTGAAGCGGCGTAGCTTGGTTGGCTGCTGCAACTTGCGACCCTGATAGAGAAGCGCCAACGGAGCGAAGCAATGCACTTGCGCCATGCAGTGAAGGTGCGGACGCGCTGAATAGCGGGGTGAGCGGCAAACCGAGTGGACCGGCCAGTGGGTATGCCATTGTCAGTAGGTAGCAATCAGTCTGAAGCTGCCCTCTTAAAGCTGCGCTTTGACCGGTAGGTATTGACCGATCAGAGACATGAAGCGCAGCGCGGCTGCTTCGCGTACCGCTTCAAATCCACCGGTTAAGCAGTTCCCAATCCAGTGCTGCCTCGACCG
Source organism: Rhodocyclaceae bacterium (assembly GCA_013791905.1). Lineage (GTDB taxonomy): Bacteria > Pseudomonadota > Gammaproteobacteria > Burkholderiales > Rhodocyclaceae > Sulfuricystis. The sequence continues at coordinate 193,523 of VMSX01000009.1, forward strand.
CATCGGCCAGGCGGTCGATGTCGGCCTCGCGGCGGGCGGCGAAGTCGACGGGGGCGATGTCCTTCGCGCCGGCCCAGGCGAGCAGGGCGGCGAGCGCCTGCGGATGATCGAACAGGCCGTGGCAGTAGCTGCCGATGATCTGGTCATCCGCGGACAGCGCGCCCTCGGCGCGTCCGTCGTCGAGGCGCACGGCGGGGCGGGCCAGCGCGGGGCCACGGGTGACGCCCATGTGGATTTCGTAACCGGCCATGGCGGGCGATCCGTCGAGCGCCAGGCGACCCGTGACGTTCTTCAGCTGCTTTTCGGATTCGAGCGTGGTTTCGCAGTCGAGGAAGCCGAGGCCCGCGACGGTCGTTGCGGCACTCTCGATCCCCGCTGGGTCGTGCAGGCGGCGGCCGAGCATCTGGTAGCCGCCGCACAGGCCGGCCAGTTTGCCGCCGTAACGCAGGTGGCGCCGCAGGTAGGGTTCCCAGCCGCCATCGTTCTGCTGGCGCAGCCAGGCGAGGTCGGCGGCGACGCTCTTCGAGCCGGGCAGCACGACGAGATCGGCGGGCGGCGGCAGCTGGCCCGGCCCGATCCAGCGGAAGTCGACCTCGGGGTGCAGGCGCAGCGGGTCGAGGTCGTTGGCGTTGGAAATGCGCGGGAAGACCGGGGCGATCACCGTGAGTTTGGTTTCGCCGGCGCGTTCCATGTGGTGTGCGAGCGCATCTTCGGCGTCGAGGAAGAGGCCGTGCAGGTAGGGCAGGGTGCCGAGTACCGGCTTGCCGGTGTGCTTGGCCAGCCAGTCGAGGCCGGGCTGCAGGAGGCCGATGTCGCCGCGAAAGCGGTTGATGACGAGGCCATGGGTGCGTGCCCGCTCGGAGGGCGACAGCAGGTCGAGTGTGCCGGCAAGATGGGCGAGCACGCCGCCGCGGTCGATGTCGCCGACGAGGATCACCGGGATGTCCACGGCCTCGGCGAAGCCCATGTTGGCGATGTCCCGGTCGCGCAGATTGACCTCGGCCGGGCTGCCGGCGCCCTCGATCAGCACGCAGTCGAATTCGGCGGTGAGGCGCGCCCAGGATTCGAGCACGGCGGCCATCGCGGTGGTCTTGTAGTCGTGATAGGCGCGGGCATCCAGGTCGGCGATGGCGTGGCCGTGGATGATGATCTGCGCGCGGCGGTCGGTGTTGGGCTTGAGCAGCACCGGATTGAAGTCGATGCGCGGCGGCAGCCCGGCGGCCTGCGCCTGCAGCGCCTGGGCGCGGCCGATCTCGCCGCCGTCGACGGTGACTGCCGAGTTGAGCGCCATGTTCTGCGGCTTGAAGGGGGCGACCTTGACGCCGCGGCGCTGCAGGATGCGGCACAGCGCGGCGACCAGCGTGCTCTTGCCGGCGTCGGAGGTGCAGCCTTGCACCATCAACGCCTTGGTCTGGTTCGGCATCGCGCTTACCGTCAACCGGCTTGCGCCGGCGTGTTCTCGATGTGCAGCGTGCGCGTCGGAAAGGCAATCTCGGCGCCGTGGCGGGCGATGATGTCCGCCACCTGCAGGAGGATGTCCTGCTTGACTGCGTGGAAATGCACCCACAGCGTGGTCTTGGTGAAGGTGTAGATCATGAAGTTGAGCGACGAGTCGGCGAATTCGTTGAAGTTCACGATCAGCGTCTGCGTGGCGTCGATTTCCGGGTGGGCTTGCAGCATGGCCTTCACGTCGGCGACGATCGCCGCCATCTTGCCGATATCTGCATAGCGGATGCCGATGGTTTCCTTGATGCGGCGATTGCTCATGCGTGACGGGTTTTCGACGACGATGGTGGTGAACAGGGCGTTCGGCACGTAAATCGGATTTTTGTTGAAGGCGCGGATGCGCGTGTGGCGCCAACTGATGGCTTCGACGGTGCCTTCGATCTGCTTGTCCGGTGAACGAATCCATTCGCCGACCGAGAATGGCCGGTCAAGATAGATCGTCAGGCCGCCGAAGAAGTTGGCCAGTAGATCCTTCGCGGCGAAACCGATGGCGATGCCACCGATGCCGCCGGCGGCGAGCACGCCGGAAACGCTGAAGCCCAGGGTTTGCAGGATCACCAGTCCGGCGGAGATCAGCACCGTCAGGCGCCCCAATTTCGAGAGGGCGTCGACGGTGGTGCGATCGACCTCCTCGCCTTCCCGAATCCGCGCTGCCACGTAATGGTCGCCGGCCAGGCGGATGACGCAAAATACGAACCAGGCCAGGCAGACCATCACACCAATGTCGCGCAGCGGCGCCACCATGTCGAACCATGGGTCGTCGGCATGGGGGCGCACGAGGCCGGCGGCGAAGGCGAGACCGACCACCCAGATCAGTGCCGGCAGCGGCCGTCTGGCGGCGTTGAACAGGATGTCATCCCAGGCGTTCGGGGTTTTCTTCGTCGCGAGTGCCAGCCGCCGCAACAGCCGGTCAGCGACAAAGTTGAGAACCACGGTGGCGAAGATGGCGAGCAGTGCCTTCGACAGCCAAGGTTCGGCCAGGAAGGACAGACCGAAACTATCGGCAAGTTCTTTCATGGCAGCAATTCCTTGCGCGCGGGGCGCAGGCAATGAAATGGCGCCATGCCCGGCATGCGCTTGTCCGTGCCCGGCGGGCTACCCTGTAACATTGGCGTCTTCATCCAGTAATTATCCCATGCTCGCTACCCCTCTGTTGGCCATCGCCGGCGTGGTTCTCGACCGCCTGCTCGGTGAACCGCGCCGTTTTCATCCGCTGGTCGGCTTCGGCCGGCTCGCCGATGCGGCCGAGCGGATCTGGCGGCGGGGCGTGCCGGGCCACCCGATAGGCAACCGGCTGCGCGGTTTGGCGGCCTGGGGCATGATCGTCATGCCGTTTGTCGCGCTGGCGGCGTGGTTCGCGCATCCGCTGGTCGATGTAGTGCTGCTCTGGCTCGTGCTCGGCGGCAAGAGCCTCAGCGAGCACGCGCGGGCGGTGGCCGTGCCGCTTGCGGCGGGCGACCTGGCCATGGCGCGCGCGCAAGTTGGCCGCATCGTTTCGCGCGACACGACGCAGCTCGACGAGGCTGCGGTGGCGACGGCTGCCGTGGAATCGGTGCTGGAAAACGGTAACGATGCGGTGTTCGGCTCACTGTTCTGGTTTTTCCTGTTGGGCGGCGCGGGCGCCGTGCTCTACCGGCTCGCCAACACGCTCGATGCGATGTGGGGTTACAAGGATGCGCGGCGCATCCATTTCGGCTGGGCGGCGGCGAAGATCGACGATGGTCTGAATTACGTTCCGGCGCGCCTGACCGCGCTGACCTATGCGCTGCTCGGTCGAGCCAGTGTTGCCTTCGCCTGCTGGCGCACGCAGGCGGGTGCGTGGAGCAGCCCCAACGCCGGCCCGGTGATGGCGGCGGGTGCCGGCGCACTGGGCGTGCAGATTGGCGGCGCGGCGATTTACCACGGCCAGGTCGAGCAGCGACCGATACTCGGCGCTGGCGGGACGGCGACCGCCGCCGACATTGGGCGCGCCGTGGCGCTGGTCGAGCGCGGAACGTGGCTGTGGCTCGCAGCGTTTGCGCTCTGGAGCTTTGCGCGTGCTTGAGCATGGTGGCCGGCTCGGAGAGGCCGCGGCGCGTTGGGGCATTCCGCGCGCCGACTGGCTCGACCTCTCGACCGGCATCGCGCCCTGGCCTTACCCCGTGCCCGCAGTGCCCGCCGAAGTCTGGCAGCGGCTGCCCGAGGATGAGGACGGCCTCGAAGCCGCCGCGCGGGATTACTACGGCGCCGGCCATTTGCTCGCCCTGCCCGGCTCGCAGTCAGGCATCCAGTTGCTGCCGCGCTTGCTTGCACCGGGCCGGGTGGCGCTGCCCGCGCCGATCTACGCCGAACATCCGGCGGCGTGGCGCGCCGCCGGACACCAGATCGTCGCCTGGGACGCGGGGACGACAATGCGCGCCGACTATGCGGTGCTGTGCAATCCGAACAATCCGACCGGGCAACGCTTCACGCGCGCCGAGTTGCTCGAGCGGGCGCGCGCCTTGCGCCTGCTGGTCGTCGACGAAGCTTTTATCGACGCGGCACCGGAGGAGTCATTGGCCGACCATGCCACGGACAACATCGTCGTGTTGCGCTCGCTCGGCAAGTTCTTCGGCCTCGCCGGCGCCCGCGTCGGCTTCGCCATCGCCGCCCCGGAACTGCTGACGCGCCTCGCCGTGGCCTTGGGTCCTTGGGCTGTCGGGCACCCCGCGCGCTGGGCTGCGCGGCACGCCCTGGCCGACCGCGCCTGGCCGGCCGGGCAGCGCGAACGCCTGCGCGGCGCCGCCGCGCGTCTCGACGCTCTGCTGAGTCAGGCAGGATTCGCCGCGACGACCGGTACGGCTTTCTTTCGTTACCTGCCGACGCCGCGCGCCGCCGCACTGCACGCGGCACTGGCGCGCCGCGGCATTCTGGTGCGCCGTTTCGACGATCCCGGCGCTCTGCGCTTTGGCCTGCCGGGTAGCGAAAACGCATGGCAGCGCCTCACCGATACCTTGAAGGAGTTCGCATGAAGCACCTGCTTTGCGCCCTGGCGCTGTGCGCCGCCCTGCCCGTCCGCGCTGATGTAGTGGTCCAGGACGACACCGGCACGACAGTGCGCCTCAAAAACCCGGCGCGGCGCATCGTCAGCCTGGCGCCGCACGTCACCGAAACGCTGTTCGCCGCCGGGGCCGGCGCGCAGATTGTCGGCACGGTCGATTTCAGCGATTTCCCCGAGGCGGCGCGGCGCGTGCCGCGCGTGGGCGGCTATTCGAAACTCGACCTCGAGGCCATCGCCGCGCTGAAGCCCGACTTGGCGATCGGCTGGGCCAGTGGCAACAGTCAGGCGCATATCGAGAAAATTCGCGCGCTGGGCATCCCCGTCTATCTCGCGCAACCGGAGCGCATCGAGGACGTGGCAAGGAATCTTGAACGCTACGGCGAACTGGCCGGCACGCCGGAAGCGGCCCGCGCGGCCGCCGCCGGTTTCCGCGCCCGCCTGCAAGCGCTGCGCGCGCAATACGGCATGCGGCCGAAGGTGCGCACCTTCTACCAGATCTGGAAGCAACCACTGATGACCGTGGGTGGCGCGCAGGTGATCACCGATGTCATTCACCTGTGCGGCGGCGAAAACGTCTTTGCCGACCTGAAACCCCTCGCACCCAAGGTGACGGTGGAAGCGGTGCTTGCCGTCGACCCGGAAGTCATCGTCGCCAGCGGCATGGGCGAGGCGCGCCCTGAATGGCTCGACGACTGGCGGCAATGGAAGGCGGTGACGGCCGTGAAGCGCGACAATCTTTTCTTCATTCCTCCCGACCTCATCCAGCGCCACACGCCGCGCCTCGTCGAAGGCGCGGCACGGCTGTGCGCGCATCTCGAAACCGCGCGCGGCAGGCGGGGTCAGTAAGCGGGCGCCGTCCCGCCAGCGCCGACTTTCCAGGTGTTCTCGAACAGCACGTCCTCGATCGGCAGGCGGGTGCCCCAGCCGGCGTCCTCGAACATGGGACGTGGATAGAAGGCCGGCACCCGACCGATGCAGAGGATAGCCACGGGACGTGCGCCCGCGGGCATTTCCAGCAGGGCGGCAAGCTTGTCCGGATCAAAGAAGGATACCCAGCCGAGTCCGATGCCTTCGGCGCGCGCGAGCAGCCACATGTTCTGGATGGCGCAGGCGACGGAGGCGATATCCATTTCGGGCAGTGTGCGGCGGCCGACGATATGCGCAGCGCGGTCCGGCATCAGGCTGGCGACCAGCACCTCGGCGCAGTCGCGGATGCCCTCGATCTTTACTTGCAGAAACTCTTCGTTGCGCGAAGGCAGGGCGGCGGCCGTGGCGAGCCGCTCCGCCTCGACCAGGGCATGGATGCGGCAGCGCAGAGCGCCATCGGTGATGCGCAGGAAGCGCCAGGGCTGCATGAATCCCACCGAGGGCGCGAGATGGGCAGCTGCCACCAGTCGTAACAGCAGGCCATCGGGCAGCGGGTCGGGCAGGAAGTGGCGCATGTCGCGTCGCTCGCGGATGACACGCTCAATGGCGGCAATGTCCTGGTCGGAATAGCGTTGCTCGGTCATGGGCTGGACGGGTGCGGCGCGGACTACCATTCGATTCCCGGCATGGCTTGCACGCCGGCCTGGAAGGCATGTTTCACCAGCGCCATTTCCGTGACAGTGTCGGCGGTCTCGATTAACTCTGGCGGCGCGGCGCGGCCGGTGACGACGAGGTGCTGCATGGGTGGCCGGGCGGCTATCGCTGCGAGCACCGCGTCGATTTCCAGCCAGCGATATTTCAGCGCATAGGTGAATTCGTCGAGCACGACGAGGTCGACGGCGGGATCGGCCAGCGCCTGACGCGCCACGGCCCATGCCGCCTGCGCGGCGGCGGCATCGCGCGCCGCGTCCTGCGTTTCCCAGGTGAAGCCCGCGCCCATCACATGCCAGCTCACCCCCGGCTGGCGCCGGAAGAAGGCTTCCTCGCCGGTGTCGGAACGGCTCTTGACGAATTGGATCACCGCCGCCGTCATGCCGTGGCCGAGTGCGCGCGCCAGCAGGCCGAAAGCGGCGGAAGACTTGCCCTTGCCGTTGCCGGTGTGGATGAGGAAGATGCCACGCGCCGTATTGGCAGCGCCGACTTTTTGATCCACCACCGCCTTCTTGCGCTGCATGCGTTCCTTGTGTTCCATATTTACTCCGGAATAAAAACGTTTTCGACGCGCCGCAACGGGTGGCCGTAGAGGCGGGAGAGGCTGTCCACGTCCAGCACCGCCGCGACGGGGCCTTCGACATGGCAGCCATCGCCGAACAACAATAGAGCGCGGTCGCAGAAGCGCAGCGCGAAATTCGGGTCGTGCAGCACCATCGCAACGGCGACGCTTTCCCTCCGCGCGCAGCTTGATTCCCCCCCGAGAACGCCGCTCTGCGGCGTTCTCCCCCCAGGGGGCCGAGAAACACTTGGGGCGGCCCGGCGTGTTTCTTGCGCGAACAGTTCGAGCGTGGCAATCTGGTGGTTGAGGTCGAGGTGGGCGAGCGGCTCGTCGAGCAGGTAGAGACGCGGTTGTTGCGCCAGCAAGGTGGCGATGGCGGCGCGCTGCCGCTCGCCGCCGGAGAGCGTCTGGATCGCGCGTTCTTCCATGCCGGCCAGTCCCAGCGACTGTAACGCGGCGCGGGCGATGTCTTTGTCAATGGACGATTCCCAGGCCCAGCGGTCCAGGTGCGGGTGGCGACCGGTCAGCACGGTTTCCAGCACGGTGCTGGCGAAGGGGTCGCCGCGCTCCTGCCCGAGCCAGCCGCGCAGGCGGGCGGCCGTTTTGATGCCGAGTTCCGCATACGTGCGACCGTCGAGCCGGATCTCGCCGGCATCCGGCGCGCGCAGGCCGGCCAGGGTGGCGAGCAAGGTCGATTTGCCGACGCCGTTCCTGCCGAGGATCGCCAGCCGTTCGCCGGCGGCCAGATCGAGGTCGAGCCCAGCGCACACGCGATGCGGTCCGATGCTGACAGTGAGTGCGCGGGCCTGGAGGATCATGCTTTCGCGCTGCGGGAAAGCAGATAAAGAAACACCGGCACGCCGATCAGCGCGGTGAGCACGCCGACCGGCAACTGGAGCGGCGCGACGATGGTGCGCGCCAGCGTGTCGGCCAGCACCAGCAGGCTGCCGCCGGCCAGGACGACGGCCGGCAGCAACAGGCGCTGGTCGTTGCCGATGGCGAGCCGCACCAGATGCGGCACGATCAGGCCGATGAAACCGATGGAACCGGCGGTCGTCACCGCGGCGGCGGTGGCCAGCGCCGCGACAAAGTAGACCAGCCGGCGCAACGTCGGGACGCTCACGCCCAGCGCCAGGGCCTGCTCGGCACCGCGCGCCAGCAGGTTGAGTTCGCGGGCGAAGGGCAGGGCGACGGCCAGCGCTAGCGCCAGCACGGCGAGTGTTGGGGCGACCGTGGTGGCTTGCGAAAGGTCGCCCATCAGCCAGAACAGCATGCCGTGGATTTTTTGCTCCGGGGCGAGGGTGAGGATCAGTGCCACGACGGCACCACAACCGGCGGCGACGACGACGCCGGTCAGCAGCAGGCGCGTCTGCGTCCAGCTGCCGTCGCCGTGGGCCAGGCCGAATACCAGCAGCATGGCGGCGAGCGCCCCGACGAAAGAGAAGCCGGCAATGCCGATGCCGGCCAGGCCGAGCAGCATGGCGCCAAGCGCCCCCACCCCGGCGCCGCCGGAAATGCCCAGCACATAGGGATCGGCCAGCGGGTTACGCAGCAGCACCTGCATCAATGCGCCGGCCAGCGCCAGCAGCCCGCCGCAGGCGAAGCCGGCCAGCGCGCGCGGCAGGCGCAGATCGACGACGATCTGGCGGGCCGGAGTATCAGCGCCCGCCAGAGCGCCAAGAACCTCACCCAAGGCGACCGGCACGCTGCCGACCGCCAGCGCCACCGCCAGGCTCGCCATGCTCAGAAGTACGAGCAGGGCGAGGACCAGCAGGGCACGGCGGCGCGTGGGCATGTCGGCTACCTCAGAACGCCGCCTTCATCCCGAAACGCCAGTTGCGGGTGAAGTTGACCGGATAGATGGCGTCGTCACGGATCCACAGACCATTCTTGCGCTCAAACAGGTTTTCCACGGCGGCGAACCATTCGACGTTGTTGTGGCGATAGCGGTAGGCGACATCGGTGGACTGGTAGGCGGCCTGCTTCTGGGTGAAGGTGTTGGCGAAATCATTCGCGGCATAGGCGGTGCTGCGCCAGGCGTGGGACAGATTCAGGCTGCTTGCCTTGTCGATCGCGTAGGCCAGGCCCAGCGTGACGCCGTGTCGGGGCACGCCAGGCAAATCCTTGCCGTTGTAGGCGCCGCCGCCGTCGTTTTCACGGTCGATGATGGCGCGGGTATAGGCATAGTTGAGGCTGACGGAGAGCGGCTCGGCAACCCGCCAGGTGTCCTGCAACTCCAGGCCGTATTTGCGCGACTTGTCGATGTTGGTGTTGTAGCTCGTCAAAAAGTCACCGGAGTTGTAGTAGTAAATTTCGTTATCCAGCTTTGCGCGGAAGACGGTGAGTTTCAGCCGGTTTGCGGGGGTGACGTGATTGAGGCCGATATTCAGGGTGCGGCTCCTGGCCGGATTGATGAAGCCGTTGAACGCGCCGCTGCTGAAGAAGCGGTCGATATCCGGAGCCTGGAACCCCCGATTGTAGTTGGCAAACAGGCTCAGGCGCTCATCCAGTCGATGGTTCATGCCGATGTCCCAGGCATTGAGGTCGTGATCCGCCTTGAGCGCGGCGCCTGCGTTGGGCGCGTAGGTATATTCGACGTTCTCGGCGCGCACGCCGGCGGAGAGTGTCGTGCCACCAAGACGATACTGGCCCAGGGCGTACCAGCCCGTGTTGTCCTTGCGGGTGTGGTTGGTGGCGTTGATGCGGGTGCCGTCGAAGGTCTGCACCCCCGCCGTGAAGTCGAGCGCCTCACCCCGGTATTGCAGGGCCACATCGTCGGAGAGGTAGTCGTAATTGGATTTCCAACCGCTGGAAAACTTGGACAGCTTGTCCTCCTTGCCGTGGCTGGCGGTGAGATTCCAGCTCTGGTTCAGTTCCAGCCCCGCATGCGCACGCCACACGTCCGACTCGAAATTTTGCTGGGTGTAGCCTCTGCCGCCGTTCTGTTTTGGGTCGGCATTGAATTGAGCAAGCGTCAATCTGTTTCCGTAGCGCGTGTCGATGCGCGTGCTGGACAGGTCCAGGCCGAGCTTCAGCCTGTCCACCGGGCGCAATTCCAGCCCGCCGCGCCAGGTCTGATTGCTGGATGCGTCCTGATAGCCATTTATGTCGGGAGCGCGGTAGCCATCATGACGAGCGTCATCGGCGCTGACACTGAGGCTGACCTTCTCGTTGATTAGCCCGGCCGTGACCGTGGCATTGCGGGACCCGAAATTGCCCGCCGCTACCTGCACCGAAACCCCTTGATGGGCGCGGGTGACGATCTGGATCGTGCCGGCGGTGGCACCGTCGCCGAACAGCACCGAGCCGCTGCCCTTGGTGATTTCGATGCGCTCGATGTCGGCCAGCGGAATTGAGCCGATGAGCTGGGAAACCATGTCGACGTTGTTGAGTCGGCGACCATCCACGGTGACGACAATATTCTGGTAGCCGTCGCCGATGCCATAGCCGCGCATATCGATCTTTGGCGTGGCCTTGTTGCCGAAAGCGGGCAGGACTTGCACGGAGGTGTTCTGGCCAAGATAGTCATACAGCGTGGCCGCGCCGGATTGCTCGATCATGCGGCGGGTATGCACCTCTGAGGCGTAAGGCGCCAATACGTCAAGCGTGGGTAGCCGCGTGGCGGTGACGACAACGGCCGCTTCGTCCTCGACAGCGGCAAAGGCGGGTTGAAAAGCAATTGAAAGCGCGACGGCGATGGCCGTGCGTGAAAGGCGGATAGTCATTGAAATACTCCCGGTGCGGCCAGCGTCCCCGCAGGCCGTGGTAACGGAACACGCCAAGGGAGAGTCGCGACGGAAGAACCCGACGCGCCGCCCCCCGCAGCGCAGTTATGGATTGTCCGTGGCCGGTCTCCGGGCTCGGAAGTCTTGCTGCTCCGCCTTCCCGGGATGAATCCCAGTGGCCAATTGGAGCAGCCGCACTTCCCTACCGTTGCGGGGGCAGCCGAGGTATTGCGTGGCGGATGCTGGTCGCGCGCACCTCATTCCCGTTTCACCTGTGGGTCAGATAAAAATTGACCCGACAGACACCACGGACAAAGCGGACGAATTATAGGCGCGCCGTATCGCCAGCGCCGACTTTTGGTTTTAGACGTGCGACAGGCGGGTTATCTGCTGCACCAGGTTTTACTCATGCTGTTGCTGTGATACCTTCACAAGTCACCCGAACTACTTGACTGGTAATTGTTTTTATAACAAACTCCGCGCCCATGAATGATGAGTTTGGCGGACTCGAAAACAAGGTGAATCAGGTCATAGCCCTGTGCGATGCCTTGCGTGCTGAAAATCATCGGCTGCGCGACCTTGTCAGCACGATCGAAAATGAAAAAACGGAACTCACCGAGCGCATGGCGACTGCCCGTACGCGCCTTGAAGATCTGATGGACAGGCTGCCGGAATAATGCCCCCCCACGCTCGCAAATTCAGCTCGCTGCCCCCCATGAAATCACCCGAAGCGGTGACAGGAGGGCGTCTGCCTCCTTGGGGCGGCCCGGCGGAGGCAGAATGAGTTCGACTCTCGACATCAAACTGCAGGGCCGCGAATACCGGGTCGCCTGTGCACCCGAAGAATTCGATACGCTTAGCGCCGCAGCTGTGTTGCTTGATGCCCGGATGGGCGAAGCCGCCCGCACTACCCGCAGTACCGGTGAACGCCTGGCCGTGGTGGCAGCCCTGAATCTTGCGTATGAATTGAATGCCCTGCGCCAGACTGGCCAGTCCGGGGCGATCCCATCGTCATCTGCTGCCCTTTCAGCCGAAAAAGCCATTGACGCGGAAGACCTGCGGCGTAGAATAAAAAATATGGAAGCGCGGCTGGATGAGGCGCTCGCCCGGCAGGACGAACTGTTCTGACAATGTTGGCAAGCTGTTCCGGGCGACGCAGCAAACGGCAGGTTGGTCGTCAGCCGGGCTCACGGAATTCCCTGCAGTGTTCGTCAAGGCCATATATTCCTTGAACCAATACGCATTTGCATCGGCCGCCGCCCATAGACGCTGCTGTTGTGAGCACTCCTCGTCGAGTGCACCTGAAGCGGCAGGAACGCGGCCCATCTGAACCAAGGTTCAGGATGCCGGCTTAAACGGCACAGGCGGGGAACCCAGCAAGGCACGGCCGTCCAAGGAAACCTTGGACGGCCGTTTTTTTGATCTCGCGCCTTCGCGCTGGTAGGATACTGGCATGGACGCACCCCCTTCCCCCTCCACGCTCGCGAGCCTGTTCCTGGGGCGCCAGCCAATTCTCGACTCGACCCAGGCCCTGGTCGGCTATCAGTTGTTGTTCCGCGATTCGAGTGTGAACCGTGCGGCGCAGGTCCAGCCAGGCATGGCCACGGCAGATGTGATCTGCAAGGCTTTCGCCGAGCTTGGCCTGAGCAGTGCGCTGGGTTCCAACAAGGTTTTTATCATCGTCGATGAGATAGCGCTCGGCGCCGATTCCATTGAACTCCTGCCTGCCAATGGCGTGGTGTTCGATCTGCCCGCCAGTGTGGCTGCCGACCCGGCTGTGGCGGCGCGCTGCCAGTCGCTCGGTCAGCGGGGTTATACCTTCTGCCTGAACGATCTCACCGCGATTACCGAGGAGTTGGTGCCGCTCCTGAAGCAGGCCATGTTTGCCAAGCTCAATTTGCATAGTTTGCCTGACGGCATCCTGCGCCCGCTACTGTCGCAATTGGCCGATTTTCGCCCCTTGCCGATCGCCAGCCACGTCGAAACCCATGCCGATTATGAGCGGGCGGCGGCACTCGGTTTTCACTTCTTTCAGGGTTATTATTTTGCCGAACCGACTGTTGTCGAAGGCAAGCAGCTCGACACGGCCACACAAGGGCTGATTCGTCTCATCCAGCGCCTGAACGCCGATGCCGAACTCGACGAGATCGAGCAAATCTTCAAACGCGAAGCCGCGCTCACCGTGAATTTGCTGCGGCTCACCAACTCCGCCGCCGTGGGGCTGCGCACCCGAGTCACCTCTGTCCGGCAGGCGATTACCGTGCTGGGCCGTCGCCAGATTTTGCGCTGGTTGCAACTGCTGCTTTACAGTCGCCCAAGCGGCCAGCAATCTGGTATCGAACACAATCCATTGATGCAGTTGGCGGCGTTCAAGGGCAATTTCATGGAGCGACTGGCGCGGCGTTGTTACGCCGATCAGCGCACATTGCCCGAGGCAGCCTTTCTCTGTGGCCTGATGTCGCTGATGCCAACAGCTCTAGGCCTGCCAATGGCCGAAATAATCGAACAGATTGCCATCGGCCCGCAGTTGAGCCTCGCGCTGCTGACCCGTGAGGGCGAATTGGGGCTATTGCTGGATATCACGGACTGCTACGACAATGACGATCCGGAAGGCGCCGAACGTGTCTTGACACAGTTGGGTGGGCGCATCAGCCGCGAAACGCTGAATCAGTGCCTGGCCGAATCGATTGCCTGGGTTCAGACACTGGCGACCGAAGTTGCTTAGTTGCGGGGCGGTCCAACACTTTCAGTAGCTGCAGCGGCGTCGGTTTCTTCTGTTTCACACTGCTGCCGCAGGCGTTCCAGTCCCTGCCGAAATGCCTCGGCATCACCGTAATCGAAAAATTTCGGGTAGTGTTCATGGGTGGCCCGCAGGCGACGGGCGTGCTTGATCGGGCACCAGTATTGCTCGGTGCGCGCCGCCACTTCGCGCGTATAGGCGGCAATGCCGTTGCCGTAGGAGCAATAGAAGCAGTTGAGTTTTTCGATGATGTTCAGATAGGGCAGATCATTGCGGTCGAACACCAGATAGTCGGCACGCCGCACTTTGGGAATGCGGTAAATCGGAAAGCAGATGGCTTGAAAAGTTGTGACGAACAGATCCATCACCAGAAACGGAATCCAGCCCAGATAAACCAGTGGTGAAGTCAGGACGACAAGCGGGCGCGTGCGCAGCAGGAAGCGCACCAGGCTCGCCTTGTAGCGCTTCTGCTGACGCAGAAAATCCTCTGCCAGTTCTGCACGCTTGTGCGCAAATTCCAGTTGCGCCCGGTGGTATTCCTCTTCAAGTTCGTCCTGCAGGGCGCGGATGCGCGCCATCAGTTCTTCAGCGTGCTGTTTCATGGGCGGTCGGGGCCAGTGTGCCTGCGGCGAGGTGGCGGTGCGAGGGGATTGTAGGTCGTGATGTGGTGTCGGCACGAGAATCTTTTCTGGCGCCGCCTGTAGAATGACTGTCTGGAGCAATCTTTTTCAGGCGGAAGATGCGTTACTGGTTAATGAAGAGCGAGCCCTCCGTCGTCGGTATCGACGACGTGCTGGCGATGCCGAATCAAACTGTGGACTGGTGGGGCGTGCGCAACTATCAGGCGCGCAATTTCATGCGCGACCAGATGAAGGTTGGTGACGGCGTGCTTTTCTATCATTCAAGCTGCCCGCAGCCCGGCATTGCCGGGCTGGCCGAGGTGGCCAAACTGGCTTATCCCGACCGCACCCAGTTCGATCCCCAGAGTCCTTATTTCGATCCGAAAGCCACGCCGGAAACCCCGCGCTGGATGAATGTCGATGTGCGCATTGTGCAGAAGACGCGGCTGCTTGAACTCGGCGAGTTGCGGTCCCACCCGGAACTCGCCAACATGCGCGTGCTGCAGCGCGGTAACCGTTTGTCGATCACGCCGGTCGATCCGGCGGAGTGGCGCTTCATCACAGGGAGATTGCTGAAATGATTTGGCTGGTTGGGTATCTGGCGCTTGGCGCGGTGGCAGGGTTTTTTGCCGGATTGTTGGGCGTCGGCGGTGGCGCGATCTTGGTTCCGGTGCTGGCGTTGATGTTTGCCGCACAGGGCATGCCGGCCGAACATGTGATGCATCTTGCCCTCGGCACTTCGATGGCGGCCATCATCTTCACCTCGCTTTCCAGCCTGTATGCCCATCACCGCCATGGCGCGGTGATCTGGCCCATCGTCAAGGTCATCACGCCGGGCGTGGTGATCGGTACCTTTGGCGGGGCGCAATTAGCCAGCCTGATCTCAACGCGGCCGTTGGCGATCTTTTTTGCGGTCTTCATGAGCTATGTCTCCTTCCAGATGCTGGTGAACATCAAGCCCAAGCCGTCGCGGCAGTTGCCGGGGGTGCTCGGCATGTATGCCGTCGGTGGCGGCATCGGCCTGATTTCGGCCCTGGTTGCGATTGGCGGCGGCTCGCTCTCGGTGCCCTTCATGACCTGGTGCAACATCAAGATGCACCATGCCATCGGGACTTCGGCGGCGATCGGTTTACCCATCGCCGTGGCCGGTACGGCCGGCTATATGCTGGGCGGCTTCCGCGTTACCGACCTGCCCGCGGGCAGCTTCGGCTACATCTATCTGCAGGCGCTGGCGGCCTGCGTGGCGATGAGCATGTTGACTGCACCCTTGGGGGCAAAAGCCGCTCACAACTTGCCAGTGGGGACGCTGAAGAAAATATTTGCTGGTGTGATTCTGCTGTTGGTTGCCAAGATGGTGCATGGCCTGCTTTGAGCGCCGCGCCCCAGCCAGGCGTGCCGGTATACTTGTTAGCGTGAAATACAGCGTTTGCGCCGGGCCGCCCCAAGCAAACGCGGCACGCGGCGCCAGCCGCAATCCGCGCCGACCCGAACCACCGCGCCCCATGATAGCCGAGCGCAGCGAGCCGTCTAGAACACCCCGCGAGGGGGGCGAAGGGGGGCGGGTGTCTTTCATGATCGGGGGCGTAGCTCACGCATCATGAAAGTTAACCTTGTGTTGGCATTTTCTTCCCCCTTTGCCTTGTGATCTCCCTGCTGCGTCACGTTGACCTGATTACCAACAGCCGCAAGCGCGGCGACGTTGAGGCGGCCGTGATCACGGCGGTCAATGAGATGCTGGGGGCGCTGCGCACCGAGTTGCACAAGGTCTTCATGCCGCCGGGAGATGTACTGGTCGGGCTGGCTGCCGAAATCGGCGCGGGAGAATCGGCGCGGGCGATTACTTACGACGACGGGTTTTCCTGGCCCGAACAAATTGGCTCAATCGAAAGCAGCCCGCACTTCCAGATTTGTCTTGGCAATGACGCTCCGTTCCAGGAACAGCTGCCCGATGGCACTACGCGCATCGTTGTGCCGATTGATAACGAACTGCACGAACCTTATGCGTTCCTGCTGATTTTGCGCTCCGTGGCGTTGACGGCTTTCGAAGCCGAGATCGTCCTGGGATTTGTCAAGTTGTTGAAGAATTGCCTGTCGATGCTCGATTACAGCGAGACCGACACGCTCACCGGCTTGCTCAACCGCAAGACCTTCGATGAGTACCTGATCAGGATTCTGGCCAATATTCCCAAACAGGATGATGCCGCATCCGGCGCACTGTATCTGCCGCACCGACGCCGGGCAAGTCCTGCGACACGCGATCACTGGCTGGGCGTGATGGATATTGATCGCTTCAAGTCGATCAATGACCGCTTTGGTCATCTTATCGGCGACGAGGCGCTGATTCTGGTGACCAACCTGATGCGCGAGAGCTTTCGGGTTCAGGACAAGCTGTTTCGCTTTGGCGGGGAGGAGTTCGTCGCCTTGTTAAGGCCTGCCGAGTTTTCCCACGCCAAGGCGACTTTCGAGCGGTTCCGCGCCAAGGTTGAAGCGTTCGACTTTCCCCAGGTCGGCAGGATTACCGTCAGCATCGGCTTCACCCGCATCAAGCTCGGCGACACACCATCCGTCATCCTTGACAGTGCAGACGAGGCGCTCTACTGGGCCAAGGATCATGGCCGCAATCAGTGCCACGCTTACGAAAAACTGATCGCCGCGGGCAAGCTGAAACAGCATCCGGCGCCAAATTCGGACGCCGAAATATTTTAGTGCCAGCCTAGTCTGCCACGACCCAGCGCAGAATCGGCGTCCACTGCTCCTGATCCTGCGCACCGCGCGCTGCGGGCAGGTCAAAGATCGTCATGCCATGCGCGGCGGCTTGCACATAGTTTTGCGTGTCACGCAGGTGGGCGATCACCGGCAGACCGGTATCCACCAGGAACCGTTCCAATTCGCCAGCGGCGCGGGTGCGCGCATCAACGCGCATGCCGACCACGGCGATCTCGACATGATGTTTGCGCACCAGCTTTTCGGCCAATAGCGCGTCGAGAAAGTCGCGCGTGGCGAGGATGTCGAACAGCGATGGTTGTACGGGCACGATGATGCGATCCACCAGTTTCAGCGCCTGGGCCAGTTTTTTGCCATGCAGACCTGCCGGCGTATCGAGCACGACATGCGTGGCATCGCGCGGCGGTCGTGCTGGCTGGCCGGGCTGGATGTCCCACGAGGCAATGTAAGGCAGCGCCGGCGCACGCAGTCGCAGCCATTCGCGCGAGGATTGCTGGCGGTCGATGTCGCCCAGCATCACCTTTTGCCCGCTCTTGGCCAGCCATCCGGACAGATTGGTCGCCAGCGTACTCTTGCCGACGCCCCCCTTCGGGTTGGCGATCATGTAGATCTTCAAGCGCCGCTCCCTCCTGCTGGTCGGGGCATCATGGCAGCAATATTGTCGAGCCGGTGGTCTTGCGCGCTGCCAGATCGATGTGCGCCTGCGCCGCTTCTTTGAGAGCGTAGGTTTGGTTGACCCCGATCTTCACCGCGCCAGAAGTTACGACGTCAAACAGCTCGCCGGCGCTTTGCAGCAGGTCGGCGCGCTTGGCCATGTAGGTCGCGATCGTCGGGCGGGTGACGAATAGCGAGCCCTTCGGCGCCAGCGACTGCAGGTCAAAGGGAGGCACCGGGCCCGAGGCGCTGCCGAAGAGCACCATCATGCCAAGCGGGCGCAGACAGTCGAGTGATTTCGAGAAGGTGTCAGCGCCCACCGAGTCGTAAACCACAGGAACCCCGGCGCCGCCGGTGATTTCCTTGACGCGTTCGACGAAGTTCTCGCGCGTATAGACGATTGGATGATCGCAGCCGTGAGCCTTTGCCAAAGCTGCCTTTTCGTCCGAGCCGACTGTGCCGATCACCGTCGCCCCGAGCGCCTTGGCCCACTGGCAGGCGATCTGGCCGACGCCACCGGCGGCGGCATGGATCAGGATGCTGTCGCCCGGTTGCACGCGGTAGGTACGACGTAGCAGATATTGTGCGGTCAAGCCCTGCAGCATCATTGCCGCGCCGGTCTTGAAGTCGATCGCATCAGGCAGCTTCACCAGCCGGTCGGCCGGCAGGTTGCGTGTTTCGGCATACGCGCCGGGCGGCCCGCCGGCATAGGCGACCCGGTCGCCAACCTGCACATCGGTCACCGCACTACCGATGGCTTCGACGATGCCGGCACCCTCCAGCCCGATGCCCGAAGGCAGCGGCAGTGGATACAGGCCGGTGCGATGGTAGATGTCGATGAAATTTAGGCCGACCGCCTCTTGCCGCACACGCGCCTCGTGCGCCGCCGGTGCCGGCAGATCAACTTTCTCCCAGCGCAGCACTTCCGGTCCGCCGGTTGCGTGAATACGGATTGCGTGATTCATGGTTTTCTCCTCGTTGGCTGATATTTATTATTCGCAGCGACGCAAGCTACCCTGCTTGCGGGAGAATTTCAAGATCAGACCGGCATCCTCATGCGCTATTCACTTGCGGTGCGCCGTACCCCATGCGGGGCACTTCGTCCCGCCAGTCCCGAAAAGGGGATTTCCTTCGGTCACGCCGACTTCCGGAAATCAGGCGAACAGATTCTTGCCGTTTTTGAGGAAGTTGAAGGCATAAGCTTCCTGCCCTTCGGGATATTCCTTGGTCTGGACGCAGCACGGGGCAGCCTGGTAACGCAAGTCAGTTGCCAACTGCCCGCTATTGAGACTGGCTCCCTCGGTAAGGCGATTGCCAGGGTAGGCATTCATGAGCAGTTCGTAGGGTTTGCGTGCGGCATTGGCCATGCGTACAGCGCCGACAATCGGCAGGCCGACCAGTGTCAGATCGCCCGCGATCGGTGCGACATGGCATGGGCCGGCATCGATACCGATGGAAAGCCCGACGCCGCTCGGCATATTGCGCAGGTTGGCGAGAAAGGCCGGGTAATAATAGCTGCGGAAGCTTTCCATGACGGTGGCCGAGAACGTCAGCGCCGTCTGCATCTGGGCGGCAAAGCCTTCATCAACCAGCCAATAGCAGATGAAGCCGTCGCCGGTGAACTTGTCGAACCAGCCGTTGTGATAGCAAAGCACGGTGCGGAATTCGCCGACGAAGTCGTCAAGGATGTTGGCGAATTGCAAGATATCGATCGACTCTTTCATGAGCGAACTGGAGCGGCGGATATCGGCCGTCATCACGATGGCCTCGACCGGCAGGCGCTCGGTGATGGCGCGCCGAATGCGCGGGGAAACGTCGGTGCGCGTCGGATCGAAGCGGTCACGCGGTGCATGACGCTGTAGCTGGCGGTCGACCTGCGCGCCGTGGAGGTCATGGATGACCTCTTGCAGATGTTCAATGACGTTGATGCGATCCATCGTTTGGGGGCGTCTTGATACCCACTCCGATAGCCAGGGGAAGGCTAGCTTAGCATTTTGGCGCTGGCTGTGTCGGCATTTAGGGATGCAGAGCGTGGTTCATCATCTGCCAGCGGTCAGGGCTGGGCGTCAGGTGTGATGCGGCCGGCCAGATAGCGCTCAAGGTGGCGGTCGGTGATATTGATATGGCTGATGAACCAGTCCAGCAGCAGGAACTGACAGCGAAAAGCCAGCCGCAGTGACGAAGTTTTACCACTTTGGATTTCTGCAGCGAGCGTGTTGAGAAATTCACGGAATTTTTCGTGCTGCTGACGGTGCTCGGCAAATGGTGAGTGCGGGTAGCCATGCGCCTGCATCAGACGCTCTTCGGACTCGAAATGCTCGGCCGTCCACTCGACCAGGTTGTTGACCATGTGTTCGGCGGTGTTGGCGGCATCCTGCTGCAGGGCTTCCGAAAGCGCGACGATCTGGCCGAAAATCGCCTGGTGCATGTCATCCAGTCCGGCCAGGCCAAGCAGATATTCCGGGCGCCAATGCGTGGCACTGTCGGTTTCGCCGGCCTCGCCCGTGTGGGCGCGATTGGCCTGGCGGCAACGCTGCCAATACACCGCCGCCGGCGTATCGCCCGGGTTGTGTTCCAGGCAGTCGCTGAATAATGTCAGCGCATCTTCCATGTGACGAAAGTGATAGTGGGCGAGCGCATCTTCAAAGGTGTCGCGACTGGCCAGCTTGGCCGCCTTGAGCGGCGCCGGATCGGCGTCGAAGACCTCGTAGATCGACTGTGCCAGATGTTTCCCGCGCACGCGCACGCGATCGATGAAACGGATCGAGAAGGCTGCAGAGTTGCGGATGCTGTTGAGCGTGTGCTGGGTGATCAGGATCGGGGTCTGATAGGTCTTGGTCAATGTCTCGACGCGTGACGCAAGATTCACCGCATCGCTGATCACCGTGACTTCCATGCGACTGGCGCCGCCGATGACACCCAGCATCAACAGGCCGGAATTCATGCCAATACCGATCTTGACGTCGGTAGCGGCGCGCCGTTCCGGGTGATCCGACGGCAGTTCTGTGAGTAGCAGGGCGCGCTGGGCATTGAACTGATTGAGTTCGGCCAGCATGGCGATCGCCGCATGCAAGGCATCATCGCCGCGCGCCGGGAAAAGCGCCATTACCGAATCGCCGATATATTTGTCAATGAACCCGCCGTGCGCCAGCACCACCGGCTCCATAAAGCTGAGATAGGCGTTGATAAAGTCGAAACACTGCTGTGGCGACATGCGCTCCGACATCGAGGCGAAGCCGCGAATGTCGGAGAACAGGATGGTCATTTTCTTTTCGGCCTGATTACCCCAGTCGACGTCGAGAATGCTTTCCTTGCCCAGCAGTTCAAGGAGTTGCGGAGGTACGAAGCGCGCATAGGCTGCTTGTACCTGGCCGAGTCGTTGTTCAATGCCCTGGCGGGTGGCAATCTCCGCCTCCAGGCGCGCGCGCTGACGCCGCAGTTCATCATCTGCGCGGGTGACCGTCGAGGAGTTGGCGTTGGTGCCGATGGCACCGAGCTTTGTCATTGCCTGCATTGTATTCAAAGCTGGGGCGTAAGATGCGCGACGAGTCGAAGCAGAAAAGGACGTTTACTTTGACAATCAAAAAGAAACGGCTAAAATGCGCGCCTTTCCGCATCAACCAATCCATTCAGGAAATTCGCATGCCCGGTATTCGTGTCAAGGAAAATGAGCCTTTCGAGGTTGCCATCCGTCGCTTCAAGCGCACCATCGAAAAGGCCGGTACGCTCACAGAATTGCGCTCCCGCGAGTTCTACGAGAAGCCTACCTCCGAGCGCAAGCGCAAGCTGTCTGCTGCCGTGAAACGTCATCACAAGCGTATCCGCAGCCAGCTACTGCCGCCCAAGATGTATTGATTCTACTGGCTGCCCGTTCGATCAACGATTAGCGACGGGCACCAGCAGCCGATTCCGCCCCGGTGAACCCGTGGGCGGTTTTGTCATTTCTGGAGAATTACATGTCGCTGAAAGCCCGTATCATCGAAGACATGAAACTCGCCATGAAGGCGAAGGAGCCTGCCCGCCTCGGCGCCATTCGTTTGATGCTGGCCGCCATCAAGCAACGTGAGGTGGATGAGCGTATCGAGCTGGACGATGCGGCGGTAATCGCCATCATCGAAAAGATGCTCAAGCAGCGCAAGGATTCGATTACCCAGTTTGAGGCCGCCAAGCGTCAGGATCTGGCCGATGTCGAGAAGTTCGAGGTTGAAGTGCTGACGGCTTACATGCCACAGGCGCTCAGTGCCGCCGAGGTCGAGGCCATCGTCACTGCGGCGGTTGCCGCATCCGGTGCCACATCGCCGGCCGACATGGGCAAGGTGATGGCGCTGGTAAAGCCGCAGATCGCGGGACGCGCCGACATGGGCGAAGTTTCGAAACTGGTCAAATCGCAGCTGGGCTGATTGTCCGGCGGCGCATAATTCGCCGATGATCCCGGACAGCTTCATTCAGGAACTGCTGGCGCGCGTCGACATCGTCGACGTCGTCGAACGCTACGTCCAGCTGAAGAAGGCGGGCGCCAACTATCAGGCGTGCTGCCCATTCCATTCTGAAAAGACCCCCTCGTTTACCGTTAGTCCGGCCAAGCAGTTTTTTCACTGTTTCGGTTGTGGTGCCCATGGCAGCGCCGTTGGCTTTGTCATGCAATATGCCGGGCTTGGTTTTGTCGAGGCAGTGGAGGATCTCGCCAACAGCCTCGGCATGCCCGTGCCCCGCGAGGTTGGCGCTCACTCGCAACAAAAGGCCCAACAGGCACCATTGACAGAACGCATGGCGCGCGCCGCGCGTTTCTACAAGGACCAGCTCAAGGCGTCCCCCAAGGCTATTGACTATCTCAAGGGGCGTGGCCTGACCGGGGAAATTGCCGCTCGCTATGGCCTGGGTTACGCGCCAGACGAGTGGCAAGGTCTGCAGCAGGTATTCGACGACTACGAAAGTCCGGCATTGGTGGAGTGCGGGTTGGTCATCGAAAACGAGCAAGGCCGGCGTTATGACCGCTTCCGCGACCGCGTGATGTTCCCGATCCAGGATCAGCGCGGCAACGTCATCGGTTTCGGTGGCCGGGTGCTTGGGCAGGGCGAGCCGAAGTACCTGAATTCACCGGAAACGCCGCTTTTCCACAAGGGCCAGGAACTCTACGGCCTGCCGCAGGCACGCAAGGAAATCCAGCAGCAGAACATGGTCATTGTCGTCGAGGGCTACATGGATGTCGTCGGATTGGCACAAAACGGGGTCGTTAATGTTGTCGCCACCCTTGGTACAGCGGCGACCGGCATCAATGTGCAGCGGCTGGTAAGGCTCGCCGACCGCGTCGTATTCTGCTTCGATCGTGACAGCGCGGGTGACCGCGCCGCGCGGCGTGCCATGGAAGTCAGCCTGGAACATCTGGTGGACGGCAAGAGCGTTGAGATCCTCCAGTTGGACGGCACCCAGGATCCCGACGAATTCGTCCGGGAGTTTGGCAAGGAAGCGTTTATTAACCAGACAAAAGACGCAACGCGCCTCAGCGATTTTCTCGTTCGCAAGTTGATCCAGGACTGCAGCACGAGCACTGCGGAGGGGCGTGCCAAATTGGTCAGCGAAGCCAAGCCCTTGCTGCAGAAGATCTCCGCGCCTGTGCTGCGGGTGCAAATCACCAAGCAAATCGCCAAGCACGCGCAACTATCGCAGGCAGAGCTTGAGGCGCAGTGTGGGATCAAGCCTCTGACGCGCAATCGCGCTGCGCCACCGCCCAGTCGCTTGCGGCCTGCGCCTAATGCCCTGGAGCGCACCCTTCTCGTTACCGTGCTGTGTCGTCCTGAACGTGCCGCCCGTCTGCCGCTGGATTTGCTGTCACGGGAAAATGCCGAGGGGGCAGCCCTGCTTGCAGTAGCCGAGGCAATCGACCATGCGGCTTTGGCGGGCGGCAACCATGGCTTGTTGATCGAGTACTTCCGCGACACCCCGCATGAGGAAGTGATTGCTGCGCTGTCAGGGCATATTGAGGAAAATGCAGGTGACGAAGGCGAGCAGGAAGATGTCTTCATCGATGCCATCGAACGACTGCGTGGCCGGGCGCTATCCCGGCAGATTGACGAATTGAATGCCAAGGCGCGCGCCAGAACGCTTTCCCCCGCTGAAATGCAGACCCTTAAGGGGCTGCTTGACCGAAAAAGAGCTTGATTAAATATGTATAATTACGGGTTCCGC
Organism: Rhodocyclaceae bacterium; assembly: GCA_013791905.1. GTDB lineage: Bacteria > Pseudomonadota > Gammaproteobacteria > Burkholderiales > Rhodocyclaceae > Sulfuricystis. The sequence continues at coordinate 216,837 of VMSX01000009.1, forward strand.
CGTGATTCGAGCCGAGCCAGCGCCCATGTCAAAATCAACTGCCACGCCACCCAAACCTTCCCGCAAACCCGCCGTAAAAGCGACCGCAACGAGTACTGTCGCGGCCAAAGCGCTATCGGCCAAGTCTGCCCCAAAGGTGGTGGCAAAACCCGCCCCGAAGGCTGTGGTCAAACCCGCCAATAAACTCGCCCACGCAAAATCTACAGCCAAACCAGCTGTGGCAACCAAGGCAGTCAAGGCGGGGCAGCATCCTGTCAAGCCCACGCCTGTCGCGGCGCCGCCGGCCAAAGCCGGCAGCACACCCAAGGTTGTCGGAGTGGCCGCGCCAGAATCCATCCCGACGCCGGTGGTTCTTGATGCCGTCATTGCCGCACTACCCGCAGACCGGACCGCCAAAACCAGAAGCAAGAAAACAAAAAAAGTAAAAGACATCCAGATGCTGGCAGCGCTTGAGCAGGCTCAGCCGGCGACGGTTGACCTGGAAGCTCGCCGCACCCGGCTGAAAACCCTGATTACGCTGGGTAAGGAGCGCGGTTTCCTGACCTATGGCGAGATCAACGATCACCTGCCCGACGACCTGGTCGATGCCGAGCAGATCGAGTCGATCATCAGCACCTTCAGCGACATGGGCATCCAAGTCTTCGATCAGGCGCCCGCGCCCGAGGACATGCTGTTGAGTGAGCAGACCGCCTCGCCGGTCGATTCCGCCGAGGCCGAGGAAGAGGCCGAGCAAGCTTTGTCGTCGGTCGATTCGGAGTTTGGTCGCACGACCGACCCGGTGCGCATGTACATGCGCGAAATGGGCACGGTCGAACTGCTGACGCGCGAGGGCGAAATCGAGATCGCCAAGCGTATCGAAGAAGGTCTGCGGCATATGGTCCTGGCAATTTCCGCCTGCCCGACGACCATCATCGAAATCCTCGACATGGCCAACAAGGTTGCCCTTGAGGAAATGCGCATCGATGAAGTAATCGATGGCCTGCTTGATCCCAGCGCACCGAATGAGGACATCGACGCCAAGGCCGGGGACGATGAAGATGAAGAAAGTAGCGATGAAGAAGAGGACATCGACGAGGATGACGAGGAGGCGGCCGAAGCCAGGGTTACCGCGTCCTTGTTGCGCCTGAAACAGGATGCCCTCGAGCGCTTTGCCATCATCCATCAACTATATGGCAAGCTGATGCCGGCGCTGGTCAAGCGCGGCTCGCAGGACAAAAGCTATCTGCGCATCCAGCGGCAGATTTCGGATGAATTGATGAACATCCGCTTTACCGCGCGGACCATCGAACGGCTGTGCGACTCGGTGCGCGGCATGGTCGAGGCGGTGCGCAACCATGAGCGCAAGATCCTGCACCTTTGCGTGGATAAGACCCATATGCCGCGCGCGCACTTCATCAAGGTGTTTCCGGGCAACGAAACCAACATGGAATGGCTGAAAGGCGAGGTGCAGTCGGCCAAGCCCTATGCGGCAGTACTGATGCGTCAGGCGCCGGCCATCCTCGAGGAGCAACAGGCCCTGATCGACCTGCAGGACCGCATCGGCATTTCGCTCAAGGAACTCAAGGACATCAACAAGAAGATGTCTACCGGCGAGGCCAAGGCGCGCCGCGCCAAACGCGAGATGACCGAAGCCAACCTGCGCCTGGTCATCTCGATCGCCAAGAAATACACCAACCGTGGTCTGCAGTTCCTCGACCTGATCCAGGAAGGCAACATCGGCCTGATGAAGGCCGTCGACAAATTCGAATATCGCCGCGGCTACAAGTTTTCGACCTACGCCACCTGGTGGATCCGCCAGGCCATCACCCGTTCGATCGCTGACCAGGCGCGCACCATCCGCATCCCGGTGCATATGATCGAGACCATCAACAAGATGAACCGCATCAGCCGCCAGATCCTCCAGGAGACCGGCAGCGAGCCCGATCCGGCCACCCTGTCGCTGAAGATGGAAATGCCCGAGGACAAGATCCGCAAGATCCTCAAGATCAGCAAGGAGCCGATCTCGATGGAAACGCCGATCGGCGACGACGATGATTCGCATCTGGGTGACTTCATCGAGGATCAGTCGACGCTGGCGCCGGCCGATGCTGCGCTGTTTGCCAGCTTGCGCGAGATCACCAAGGATGTGCTCGACAGCCTGACGCCGCGCGAAGCCAAGGTGCTGCGCATGCGCTTTGGCATCGAGATGAACACCGACCATACGCTGGAAGAGGTGGGCAAGCAGTTCGATGTCACCCGTGAGCGGATCCGCCAGATTGAAGCCAAGGCGTTGCGCAAGCTGCGCCATCCGTCGCGCTCGGAGAAACTGCGCAGTTTTCTTGACGGCACCGAGTAAGTTTCAACCGGGCCGTGCGGGCCACGAAGACAAGTCGAAGGCAGTGCGAATAGCACGGCGCGGCGTAATCGACAAAGCCATGCACGGTTCCGCGGGCCTGTAGCTCAGTTGGTTAGAGCAGAGGACTCATAATCCTTTGGTCCACGGTTCAAGTCCGTGCGGGCCCACCAACATTATGTAGTACTTTCAAAAGGGTAGGTGATTATTCACCGCCTTTTTTTTCTTTGCCTTTTCTCTCCTGCTCAACGCATGCTCAAGGAGAGACCGTATGGCGTCAATTGGTAAACGAGGCGACAAGTGGCAAGTCCGAATCTGTAGAAAGAACTCCCCCGCAGTCTGCAAGAGTTTCACACTCCTCAAAGATGCCCAGACGTGGGCAAGAAACGTGGAGTTGCAGATTGAGCGAGGAGAAGCACTGGGGCGGGAGACAGTAATGAGTCTAGCTCTTTCCCCACTAACAGAAACCTAGAAAAAGCAAGGTCTGCCAAGAGTTCATTTTCCATACACCAACCTCCATACATGGCTGCAACTCAGAACATTCCGAATGAATCCCGCTAGGGATATCATGTTTAGACTGAACACTCAGTGCTTAATTACCAAATGAAACGAAGAGGAAAGGTGTTCGATTTTGACGGCAAGCAACTGGCAACCCTGCTGGACGGGGCGATCTACGGTCGACGCTTTGCCAAATACGTATTGCTGCGGCTGGAATACCTGCTGGCCAGCCACGCAGCACCGCTAAATTTGCCCGATGAGATCAGCGTCGAGCACATCCTGCCGCAGACGCCGGGCAAAACCAGCCAGTGGATCAAGGATTTTAAGGAAGAGCAGCGGGAGGCGTGGCTCCATCGTCTGGGCAACCTGATGTTGCTGTCGCGGCGCAAAAACACATCCCTGGGCAATCTGGACTTTGCCGACAAGCGGGTGCGCTATTTCGAAGACCGTGTCGAAAGCTTGCCGAATTCGCAGCGCTTGCTTGCCACGACGACGTTTGCCCTGACCGACCTGGAGTTTCGTCACAAGGATCTCTTGGAGCGCCTGGCCGGGTCTTACGGTGCGAAGCCATGACAGCCCGCAAGTACGTTTGAGGGGGGATAAATGAGCAAAAACAAACCACCGCGAGTAGCCAAGAAAAATGAGGTTTCTATCGTCCGTTCATCGGCTGCCGAGTATCTGACATTTGTCGCGGCTACGGGCAATGGCAACGCCAGCGTGGAAATGCGCTACGAGGATGAAAACCTCTGGCTGACACAGAAAATGATGGCCACGCTCTACGATGTGTCGGTGCCGGCTATCAGCCAGCATTTGAAACGCATCTATGCGGATAACGAGCTTGAGCGCGAGGCAACTGTTAAGCAGTACTTAATGGTTCAAACCGAGGGCGACCGGGAGGTTCAGCGCAAGGTCGACCACTACAGCCTGCAGGCCATTATTGCCGTCGGTTTCAAAATCGAAAACGAGCGCGCGGTGCAATTTCGCAAATGGGCCAACCAGATCGTCAAGGACTACACGATTCAGGGTTGGGTCATGGATGCGGATCGCCTGAAGAGCGGCGGCAGCGTGCTGACCGAAGATTTCTTCGAGCGGCAGTTGGAGAAGATCCGGGAAATCCGGCTCTCCGAGCGCAAGTTCTATCAGAAGATCACCGATATTTACGCGACGGCACTGGATTACGACACGTCGGCCACGGCGACGAAGCGCTTTTTTGCTGCGGTTCAGAACAAGCTGCACTACGCCATTCATGGACAGACGGCGGCCGAGGTGATCGTGGATCGGGCGGATCACCAGAAGGACAACATGGGTCTGACCCACTGGGAAAACGCGCCCCACGGCAAGATCCACAAATACGATGTTTCCATCGCCAAAAACTACCTCTCCGAGTTCGAACTGGCGCAGATGCAGCGGATCGTTTCTGCCTATCTGGACATGGCCGAACTCCAGGCCATGCGCCGCATCCCCATGACCATGCAGGATTGGGAGGAGCGCCTCGGTGGTTTTCTGAAGCTATGGGATCGCGAAATTCTGAAAGATGCAGGCAAGGTCTCGGCGGAAATCGCCAAGGCGCACGCCGAGAGCGAATTCGAAAAATATCGCATCGTGCAAGACCGGTTGTTTGAAAGCGATTTCGACCGCTTGGTTAAGCAAATCGAGTCTGGCGGCAAGCCTGCCATCGACGAGAAATAGCACGATGGCCTCGAAGAAAAACACGCCCAGTTGGAGCGATGTCAAAACCAAGCTCGTGGACTTCGACCGCGCTGGCTTGCTCGGGCTGCTGCAAGACCTGTACTCAGCCAGCAAGGATAACCAAGCCTTTCTGCACGCCCGCCTCAGTCTTGGCGACGACGTGCTCAAGCCGTACGAGGTCACCATCGACCGCTGGCTATGGCCTGACGTTTTCAAGAATCAGGACACCTCGGTCGCCAAAGCCAAAAAGCCTATCGCCGATTACAAAAAAGCCATCGGCCAACCAGATGGTTTGGCCGAACTGATGGTGTTTTATTGCGAGCGGGCAGCGGGATTCAGCAATGATGTCGGGCTGCAGGATGAGGGCTACTTCGACGCGCTGGTGCGAATGTTCGAGCAGGCATTAAAAACCATCGTCAGTTTGGCCGACGCGCAACGCCAACCGTTATGGGACAGGCTGGATACAGTGCGCAGCACCTGTCACGACTTCGGCTATGGCGTGGGCGACGATATGGACGACTTGCTTGTCGAGTACGGGGCCAATGATTGAACGCGATCAGTTGGCCGCGTTGCAAGCTGAAAACGCCCGCCTGATCGCGCTGCTGGACGGTCACGGTATCGAATGGCGTTTGCCACCCGAGCCAATCCCGCCTGAACCAGCGCCGCCCGCCACGGAGCCAGAATCATCCCGTTTTTCCACCGCCAAAAAAATGTCGATATTTCGTCGGTTGTTTCGAGGCCGCACCGACGTCTACCCAATCCGCTGGGAAAGCAAAACAACCGGCAAATCCGGCTACGCACCGGCATGTGGCAACGAGTGGCTGGCAGGTGTTTGCGAAAAGCCGCGCATCAAATGCGGGGAATGCAATAACCGTTTGCTGATTCCCTTGTCAGATCAGGTGATCTACGAGCACCTTGCCGGTAAGCGGACGGTCGGCGTCTATCCACTATTGGCCGATGACACCTGCCATTTTCTCGCCGCTGATTTCGATGAGGCGGAATGGCGCGAGGATGCCAAGGCGTTTTACCAGTCATGTCACGAGTTGGGCGTGCCGGTCGCCCTTGAAATATCACGTTCCGGCAATGGTGCGCACGCTTGGGTCTTCTTCTCCGGCAGCGTATCGGCTCGGGATGCGCGCCGACTCGGCACGGCCATCATCAGCCACACTTGCGCCCGGACTCGCCAACTCAAACTCGAATCCTATGACCGCTTGTTTCCCAACCAGGATTCGATGCCCAAAGGCGGCTTTGGCAACCTGATCGCGCTGCCACTGCAGAAACATCCGCGTGAGAAGGGATTTAGTGTGTTCGTCGATGCTGACCTGCGACCGTACCGGGATCAGTGGGCGTTCCTGGCCTCCATCCTGCCAATGCCTGCACACGATATCGAACCCACTATCCTGCGGGCGACGGGCAATGCGCACCCACTCGATGTAACTTTCATCGATGAGGAAGATCAAAAGGAACCGTGGAAGCGATCCGCATCCGTCAGCAAGAAACTGGTCAGTGCAATGCCGAAGTCGCTCACCGTGACGATGGCCAACCTGATCTATTTCGAGAAGGCGCAACTGCCGCAGTCACTGGCCAACCGGCTGATTCGTTTGGCCGCGTTCCAGAACCCGGAGTTTTACAAAAAGCAGGCGATGCGTTTCTCGGTGTGGGATGAACCGCGCGTCATCGGCTGCGCCGAAAACTATCCCAATCACATTGCATTGCCGCGTGGCTGCTTGGATGCTGCGCTGGAACTCCTTCGGGACAACGCCATTGGCTGCGAACTGATCGACGAGCGATACACGGGGTCGCCGTTGGACGTAGCTTTTGAAGGTACTTTGCGGCTGGATCAAGAATTCGCTGTGGCCGCCATGTTGCATCACGACGCAGGCGTTCTGTGCGCACCGACGGCATTTGGCAAAACGGTTACCGCTGCTGTGATGATTGCGCGCCGTGGTGTGAACACGTTGGTGCTGGTGCATCGAACCGAACTGCTCAAGCAGTGGCAAGAACGCCTGCAATCATTCCTGGGCGTTGGCAAGGGAGTGGTCGGCACCATCGGTGGCGGGAAGGCCAAACCGACAGGCAAAATCGACATTGCGGTGATGCAATCCTTGTCGCGGCAAGGTGAAGTGAATTCGCTGGTCGAAAACTACGGTCACGTGATTGTGGATGAATGCCACCACGTCGGAGCGGCGTCGTTCGATGCGATTCTGAAGCAGGCCAAAGCCAAATACGTGCTCGGCTTGACTGCCACACCGATTCGCCGTGACGGTCAACAGCCGATAATTTTCATGCAATGCGGGCCAACTCGCCACACCGCCGCCAAGCCAATGGGTGCGCCGCACGATCTGGCCGTTACGCCCTGCACACTGCACTCGCGGATTGATTTGCCACAGGAGGCAGGGATTCAGGAGGTGTTCCGGCACTTGGCCATCGACCAGGCCCGAACCGACGCGATTGCTGCCGAGGTCATCAACGCCTATGGTCAAGGCCGGAAGGTGCTGGTGCTGACCGAGCGCACCGAACATCTCGATGTCATCCAAACCGCACTGGACGGCAAGGTTCCTTCGTTGTTTGTCCTGCACGGGCGGGTAGCCAAGAAGCAGCGTGCCACATTGATTGCGGAACTCAACGCGCTGCCGCCCGACGCCCCGCGCGTTCTACTGGCGACCGGCAAGCTGGTGGGGGAAGGATTCGACCATCCACCGCTCGACACTTTGGTGCTGGCAATGCCGGTTTCGTGGAAGGGGACGTTGCAGCAATACGCGGGCCGACTGCACCGCGAACACGCCACCAAGACCGACGTGCGCATCATCGACTTTGTCGATACCGGTCACCCGTCACTGCTGCGGATGTGGGACAAACGGCAGCGCGGCTACCGGGCGATGGGATACCGAATTGCGGAATGATCGCAGCGAACCGCACACACCCGCAGCAGTGCTAATTTGCCCCAATAGAGAATACTTCGGTAGTAAACTGAGCACCACCAACAAATTAACAGGCTAGCGCTCGGCGACTAGCCTGTTTCCTTTGGTGGTACGGTGTTTTGCTGTGGCAGTGCCTGCAGACCACCTCGCCTTAGGGACATTCCCAAGGTAATATTCAAAGCAAGGCCAGCGAATATGGCCGCTGATTTCCTCACCAATCTCAGATTGAAGTTGCTTGGGTCAATTTGAAGCCAAATTATTTCAGTGAGACGAAGGGCTATGAAAGAAAAGCCACTTCGCTGCGCAGGAGCCTTTTCCTGCGCTTTACGCTGCTCGTTACGGTAGCGGTGGTGTTGTTTGCGCTGGGCTATGCGCAGTTCGGCTTCCGTCCGGTAGTGGCGCGTATCGCGGAAAGCCATTTCAATGCTGCGGTCGAGAAAGTGAACTCATCACTAGATCAATTATTTGGTCCGGTGGAGACCTGGATCGGCGTGGCACGCCAGTGGGTAGTATCCATGCCCTTCAATGAAGCAAATCCAGAGGAGTTCAACCGCCTCTTTTCCCCAGTGTTGCGGCAAACGGCGCATATGACCTCCATCGTGGCAGGGTCGAGCGATGGGCGGGGCTGGCTGTTGCTGCAAAAGTCTGACGGCGTCTGGATGAATCGCTTTACCAACATCCCCGAGCGCGGCAATCTGCAGCGATTCATTGACTGGGCTGACGATGGCTCCAGAAAGGAGCGACTGGAGCGGCTTGATTACGATCCGCGCGAAAGACCTTGGTATAAGGGCGCCATCAAAGCCTTGGCGCTGGGCGAGACACTATTCTGGACAGATCCTTATATATTTTTTACCACCGGGGATCCTGGCATTACCGCTTCAACAGCTATCGCCATGCCGGAAGTCGGGGTGGTGTTGGCTCTGGGTATCGATATCAAGCTGGTGGATATTTCCCGCATGACAGAAAAAATCACTGTCGGCTCGCGCGGTTACGTGTCGGTCATGACTGCTGATGGACGTTTGCTTGGTCTGCCGCGACAGCTGACCGCATCGAATGAGGGCTACATACGGGAAATGAGCCTGAAACCCATGGCCGCGCTCGACAATCCTGTGATGAATGACGGCGCGACGTTGTGGCAGCGGGAGGGACGGCCCAACGGGGGGGTACTGAGTTATGCCGTCAAGGGGGAGATCTGGTTGGCCTCTTTCAGGGAGTTTCGTCTCGGGGAACAGGCATTCTGGGTTTCCGTATTTGCCCCGGAGTCCGACTTCGTTCCGGCCTGGCAGCCCATGGCCAAAGCCTTGCTGGGAATTTTTGCGGCGGCATTGATTCTCTCTTTTTTGCTGGCGTTGCGTTACACCCGGCGGTTCAGCGAGCCACTGGAAATGCTGGCAAGGTCGAGTGCCCGCATTGCCCAGCTTGACTTCCATGATGGCCAGCCCGTGCGTACCGATATTGCCGAGATTCGGCAGCTCGCCAGTGCCCAGACAAAAATGCGCCACATGCTAAGTGAGTATAGGCGCACCGTAGACTCCCAGGCCAAGGATCTGAAACAGCAAATCGCCGCATTGCGCGGCGCTGAAGCCAGATTGGAACACCTGAGCCAGCACGATCCACTTACCGGCCTGCCGAACCGAATGCTGTTGAATGATCGCCTGTCAACCTCAGTACCCAGGGCCGAGCGACGCGGCACCCAGCTTGCCGTACTGTTTCTCGATCTGGACCGGTTTAAAGAGGTTAACGATTCCCAGGGACATCCGGTGGGAGACCAGCTACTGTGTGTCGTGGCTACACGGCTGGCTATGGGCTTGCGCAAATCCGACACGCTGGCACGCTTGGGGGGTGACGAGTTCGTGTTGCTCGCAGAAGATATCGGTGGAGCGAGCGATGCGGAAAATCTGGCGCGCAAACTGTTGAAAGAGATTGCCGCTCCGTTTGAGGTCGAAAATCGTGTATTTCATCTGACCGGCAGCGTTGGTATCAGCATGTTCCCGGCCGACGGCAACGAGCCGGTCGCCCTGATCCGCAATGCCGATTCGGCGATGTATCAGGCCAAGGCTCAGGGCCGGAATACCTTCCGCTTTTATTCAGAAGAAATGACATTGCGGGCAGTTGCGCGTCTGCAAATGGAAGAATCGCTGCATCGCGCAATTGAACGAAAAGAGTTCGAACTGCACTATCAGCCACAGGTGAATATGCGCGACGGACAACTGATCGGCGCTGAAGCGCTAGTCCGTTGGCGGCATCCGGAAAAGGGTCTGGTCGCGCCGTATGAGTTCATTCCGCTTGCCGAGGAAACCGGTTTGATTGGCCAGATCGGGGAATGGGTACTTGAAGAAAGTTGCCGCCAATGGGCCGCATGGGCGCAGCAAGGATATGTGTTGCCGAGGATTTCTGTCAATTGGTCGGTAAAGCAACTGCAGTACGGCAACCTTCTCGAAGTAGTGACTGGGATTCTGGAAAAGACGGGTGTGCCGAGTAATGTGCTGGAACTGGAGGTGACGGAATCGTTCTTCCTGGAGTCACCCGAGGCCCTGAACATGTTGCTGTCGGTTGGCAAAACCGGCGTAAGTTTTGCTCTGGATGATTTCGGCACAGGCTATTCGTCGTTGGGCTATCTCAAGACGCTTCCCTTGGCTCGCCTGAAGATCGACCGGGGTTTCACCTGGGATATCGGAAAAAATGCAGATGGCGAGGCGGTCGCGCGCGCCATCATCGGGCTGGCTGGCGCTTTGGGTCGGGATGTGCTTGCCGAAGGGGTGGAAACGCCCGCGCAAGTGGATTTCTTGCTGGCACACGGATGCGAGCACGCGCAGGGTTTTCACTTTTCAAAGCCGTTGCCGGCTGCCGCGTTCATCGAATGGTGCTCCGCGCGAGGCATTTGAACGGAGTGGCGGCCGTTTTCGGGCTAGCTGGAACGTGTGCCTCCGGTATAGTCATGCCATGTCAGTCGACCAGTTGCTAAATCTTCCCGGGCTTGCGCTTGCTTTGGGTGGCTGCGCACATCGTTTTGATGCCGACCTGTTGAGTGAATGCGATTCAACGAATGCCGTATTACTTGCCCGCGCTGAAGCGGGCGCACCGTCAGGCGCGGTTGTTATTGCTGGCACGCAAACAGCCGGACGCGGCCGCCGCGGACGCACTTGGATTTCAGCGCCCGGCGACAGCTTGACCTTTTCCCTCTTGTGGCGCTTTGCGGCGGGTACCGCGCCGGCCGGACTGTCGCTGGCCGTTGGCGTGGCGTTGGCGGAGGCGCTGGAGAAAGTCGGCGCTGGCGGGACGGCGATCCAGCTCAAATGGCCAAACGATCTGCTGCTCGGTGGGCGCAAGCTGGGCGGAATCCTCGTTGAGCTGTTGCCAGGCGCGCCACATGCAGCAGTGATCGGCATCGGCCTGAATTTACACCTGCCGGATGCACTGCCGGACGATCTGCAGACGCAAAGCGCGGCGCTGAACCACAGTGGCGATCCTAACGAATTGCTGGCCAGAATCCTGATCGAGCTGCTGTCGGTGCTCGAACGTTTTGCAGCGAGTGGATTTGCCGATCTGCGTAACGCATGGATGGCGCGCCATGCCTTCGCGGACGTGCCGATCCGACTGCTGTCGGATTTCGCCCCGCAGCGCATCGGCATGTGCCGCGGCGTCGATGTCGATGGCGCGCTGCTGCTGGAGGAAGCCGGACAGGTCAAGCGGGTGCTGTCCGGTGAGGTATCGTTACGGGGGGTACCGTGATTTTGTGCTTGGACTCCGGCAATACACGGCTCAAATGGGGTCTGTGGGATGGTCAGGGCTGGTGCGGGTGCGGTGCGCTTGAGCATGCAGAAACCGGCCGGCTGCTCGACGGATTGCCGGAAAAACCATCCCGCATTTTGGCCTGCAATGTCGCCGGCGAGAAGGTCGCGGCAAGCATCGCGGGCTGGTCGGCAAGTCTGTCCGTGCCGCTTGAATGGTTTCGCAGCAGCGCTGCGGCGGGCGGGGTCAGCAATGGCTACGACAACCCCGCACAGCTTGGTGCCGACCGCTGGGCGGCGCTGATCGGCGCGCGGTCTGTGCATGGAGGTCCGGCGCTGGTCGTGATGTCGGGCACCGCGACGACCATTGATGTGCTCGGTGCGGATGGCGTGTTTCGCGGTGGCCTGATCCTGCCCGGGCTTGATTTGATGCGCCAGGCGCTGGCTCGCAGCACGGCAAATCTGCCCGCAGCCAGCGGTACTTTCAGCGCGCTGCCAACGAATACCGACGATGCAATTGTTAGTGGCTGTCTTGCCGCCACCCTCGGGGCCATTGAGCGCGTGGCCGGGCAGCCGGTCTGTAGTTCATCTGGCAATGCGTCCGGCGCCAACTTTCTCTGCCTTATTTCGGGGGGCGCGGCGGCCGCGCTGGTTCCGCACCTGACACTGCCCTTCAGGAAAATCGACAACCTCGTGCTGACCGGCCTGGCACACTTTGCCACCCCGGGTGGCCTGATGAGATCGCGCCATGGCAACCGCGCGTGATGTCTGCATCGTGTTTGCCGATGTTTGCGGCAGCACGCAGCTGTATGAAACACTTGGCGATGCAGCAGCGCTAAGCGCGGTTGATCTGTGTGTCGGCAGCATGGCTCGCGCCACGCTGCTCAACCGGGGGCGGGTCGTCAAGACGCTGGGTGACGAAGTGATGGCGGTATTCGACAGTGCCGCGCAGGGCATGCAGACGGCCATTGAAATGCAGCAGCGCATCGACGCAATGCCTGCCCCCTTCCCCGGGGTCAAGCTGGCGATCCGCGCGGGGTTTTGTTTCGGCCCGGCCCTGCTTGATAACGACGACATCTTCGGCGATACAGTCAATACGGCGGCGCGCCTGGCCGGGCTGGCGAAGGCCGGCCAGATTATTACTACCGCCGAAACCGTGGCCGTCCTGCCCGAACTGCTGCGGCCATCCTGCCGGGCAATCGACGCCTGGGCAGTCAAGGGTAAGTCGGGCAAGGTGAATGTCTGCGAGGTAATCTGGCAGGAGGATGTCGATCTGACGATGATGAGCGCCCGGATGGCGCCAGCCACACCCACGAATCTGCACCTGAGGCTGCTGCATGGTGGCAATGAGCTGATTCTCAGCCCGGCGCACCCGCGAGTCATGCTGGGTCGCGATATGGCATGCGATATCGCGATTCGGGATCCACGCGCTTCGCGCAGCCATGCGCGGATCGAGTGCCGCCGCGATAAATTCGTGCTGGTCGACCTGAGCAGCAATGGCACTTTTGTCACGGTGCAGGGTGAGGTCGAGTTTTCACTGAGACGGGAAGAGGCGATCCTGCGCGGCTCGGGACGGATCGTTTTTGGTCATGCATGGTCGGCGCTGGCAGACACTGAAATACTGGAATATTCGATCGAGTCCTGAGCGTGCAAGGGAAGGCAAGTTTGTTCGACTATGCAGTTTGTGGCGCTTTGCCGGTCTGCCGAACGGCGTATCCTGTTGGCATTTACAGGCGACACCGCTTGACCGTGAGCGCCGTTGCAGTATGGTTGCGGTTTTTCAACAATATCAATTATGGGAGAGGGAAGCATGAGCCAGACGCGTGTCATTCTTGACGAATCCGAAATTCCGACACATTGGTACAACATTGCCGCGGATTTGAGCACTCCGCCGGCACCGCCGCTGGGGCCGGATGGCCAGCCGGTGGGCCCGGAGCAGATGCTGGCCATTTTTCCCGGCCCCATCCTCGAACAGGAAATGTCGGCCGAGCGCTGGATACCCATTCCCGACGAAGTGCGAAAAATCTATGCGCTGTGGCGCCCCAGCCCGCTGTGTCGCGCCGAGCGGCTGGAACAGATGCTCGGTACGCCCGCCAAGATTTTCTACAAATACGAAGGTGTCTCGCCGGCCGGTTCGCACAAGCCCAACACCGCCGTTCCGCAGGCCTATTTCAACAAGATGGCCGGCACGAAACGCTTGGTGACGGAGACCGGCGCCGGCCAATGGGGCTGCGCACTATCCTTCGCCGGCCAGATGTTCGGCCTGCCGGTGCGGGTGTATATGGTCAAGGTCAGCTATGACCAGAAACCCTACCGCCGCCTGATGATGCAGACTTGGGGTGGCGAGGTGTTGGCCAGCCCGAGCATGATGACCAAGACCGGTCGCGACATTCTGGAAAAAGACCCCGGCAACCCCGGCAGTTTGGGCATCGCGATTTCTGAAGCCGTCGAGGAAGTCGCCTGCACGCCCGGCAGCAAATACGCGCTGGGTTCGGTGCTGAATCACGTTATTCTGCACCAGACCGTCATCGGCCTCGAAGCCAAGAAGCAGTTCGAAAAGATCGGCGAATATCCGGACATGATCTTTGCGCCCTGCGGGGGTGGCAGCAACTTCGGTGGGGTTGCATTCCCCTTCCTTGGCGATGCGGCGGCGGGTGACAAACGCGCGCAGAAAATTCGCATGGTGGCGGTCGAACCGGCTTCCTGTCCGACGCTGACCAAAGGCGTTTATGCCTACGATTTCGGTGATGCTACGGGTTTCACGCCGCTGATGAAGATGTTTACGCTGGGTCACGATTTCATGCCGCCGGGCATTCATGCCGGCGGTTTGCGTTACCACGGCGACAGTCCGCTGGTTTCGCAGTTGTTCCATGAAAAGCTGATCGAAGCGGTGGCGGTGCCGCAGACCGGGACCTTCGAGGCTGGCGTGATGTTCGCCCGCGCCGAAGGCATCATTCCGGCGCCGGAATCGGCCCACGGCATTCGCGCCTGCATTGACGAGGCGCTGCGCTGCAAGGTGAGCGGCGAAGCGAAGACGCTGTTCTTCAACCTTTCCGGCCATGGTCACTTCGACATGAGTTCCTATGAAAGCTATTTCGCCGGCAAACTGGAAGACTTCGAGTATCCGGCCGAGGCGATCCAGGCTTCGCTGGCCCATCTGCCCAAAGTCGGTTGATCGGTTTCATGCGCCTCGCGTTTATTATTTTGCTGCTGGCCAATCTGGTGCTGTTTGCCTGGGGCCAGGGTTATCTGGGCGAGGCGGATGCGGGGCGTGAACCAGAGCGGCTGCAGCAGCAGATCGAACCGGGCAAACTGATCATTCTCCCGGCGGGGGTGGCATCTGCCGCTCCCGCAGTGGTGGAGTTCTGCCAGCGCATCGAAGGGCTTTCGGCCACTGCGGCCGATACTTTCAAAAAGAGTGGCATAGCCGAGACACCGGGCTGGACGGTCACCCTGATTCCCGAGAAAGAAACGAGCGGTCATTGGGCGGTGATTGCCCAGTTGCCGAGTCGGGTAGTGGCGGAAAAAAAGAAAGCGGAACTGCGTCAACTGGGCGTCAAGGAGGGGCAGGTCGTCGAGGATGCAGCTTTGGGACCCTTCGCAATATCGCTCGCCATATTCCGCAGTCAGGCCCTAGCCGAAGAGTTCCTGCAATCGATTGTGCGCAAGGGCGTGCGCTCGGCGCAACTCGCCAAGCGCGAACTGCCACCGGAACGGATGGCGGTTGAATTGCGCGCCCCCAAGGACGAATTGACCCGCAAACTTCCCGAACTGCTGGCGCCCCTGACGGATGCCAGAGTTGCAGACTGCGCTACGCCATGAGCTTCAAGAAACTCGCCGGGGCGCCCCAAGAGTTTCTTGGCCCCCCGGGGGGAGGGCCGAGCGCAGCGAGAACTTCGGGGGGGGGCTTTATTGTCGGACTGACCGGCGGCATTGGCAGCGGCAAAAGCGAGGCGGCAAATTGCTTTGCCGCGCTGGGTGCCGCTGTGGTCGATACTGATGCTATTGCCCATGCCCTGACTGCGGCTGGTGGAGCTGCCATTGAGCCGATCAGGGCTGCGTTTGGTTCGGCCGTGCTGACTCCGGACGGTGCGCTCGACCGTGTTGCCATGCGCCAGCGTGTGTTTGCCGATCCCGCTGAGAGAGTTCGACTTGAGTCCATCCTGCACCCATTGATCCGCGCTGCCAGCGAGGAGCAGATACGCTGCTCATCTGACAAAACGGCCAGCGCCGACTTTCCCTATGTCGTTCTTGTCGTGCCGCTCCTGACCGAGTCGGGGGGCTACCGTGAGCGTGTCAACCGCGTGCTGACGGTCGACTGCCCGGAAGAGACCCAGATTGCGCGCACCATGGCGCGCAGTGCCATGTCACGCAGCGAAGTTGAGGCGATCATGGCAGTCCAGGCGAAGCGGCAGGATCGTCTGGCGATAGCCGACGACGTGATTGTTAACGATGCGGGGCTGGACCGTTTGCGGGAGCAGACTGCCTTGCTGCACTCCCGTTATCTGCAACTGGCGCAGCGTGACGCCGAGTGAGAAAAAGCGGCCAATATGACGATTGCGGGTGTTTTCCGGTTGAGCTCAAGTTGAGATTTGTGGGCAAATCAGTCAAAATTATGGCTACTTCAACCCGGGCCGGCGCGTGATTACCTACGAATACCCGCTGAATGAGCGCATCCGCACCTTGCTGCGGCTTGAGGATCTGTTCGATCGGGCGCTTTATTTCGCCGATCTCGATGGCCCCAACGAGCATCATGTCGCGATAGTGACCTTGTTCGAAATTCTTGAGATTGCCGGCCGGGCCGACCTCAAATTCGACTTGGTGCAGGAATTGGAGCGCCAGCGACAGATTTTGCTCTCCTTTCGCAATAATCCGGATATTTCCGAGGATGCCTTATCGGGTGCCCTGTACGAAATCGAGCAGTGTTCGTCGGCGCTGCTGGCCATGCAGGGGAAAACGGGCCAATACCTGCGCGAGAACGAATGGCTGATGGGCATCAAGAACCGCGCCGGCATTCCCGGTGGCGTCTGCGAATTCGACCTGCCTTCCTATCATTACTGGCTGAATTGCGATCCCGCGCAGCGCCGTGCCGATCTCACCGGCTGGATCAAACCACTGCTGCCGATCCGCGCCGCCCTTGGCATTGTCTTGCGGCTGTTGCGTTCGTCTGGCCGCGCCGAGCGCCAGGTTGCCGTGCACGGCGCTTTCCAGTTGATGCTGTCCGGCCGCACCGCGCAGCTGGTGCGTCTGCGCCTGTCGGCTGAGTATGCCGCCGTGCCCGAAATCAGCGCCAACAAATATGCATTGAACGTTCGTTTTACCGTCCCCGATATCGGCGGACGGCCGAAACAGTCGGAAGCGGATACCGAATTCGATCTGACCTTCTGCAATCTTTGATGCGCAGCGTCCGTTGCCCGATCTGCGGTGCCGCCGTGGTCTGGGGACTGCAGAGCAAGTTCCGCCCGTTTTGTTCGGAGCGCTGCCGGCAGATTGACTTGGGCGCGTGGGCCAGCGATGGCTATTGCGTGCCGGGCGAGGCTTCGTCCGATTCCCCGCCAGACGACTTCAGCGAAGTACCCCCGAAGCCTGCCACGTCGCGCGAATAGCGGCGATGCCGTGAGCGCCACAGCCTTGTGCGGTGGCAAGGTCGGCGCCAGTCAGCCCGCCGATGGCATACACCGGTAGCGGAAAGCGGGCGATCAAGTCCCGGAAAGCGGACCAGCCCATACCCGATTGCTCCGGGTGGCTGGCGGTCGGCTGGACGGGGCCGAGCACGACAAAATCGAGACCGAGGCCTGCGGCCTGCGCCAGCTCTTCACGGTTGTGACAGGAGGCGGCAACCAAAGGCAGCGCCGGACGTGCTTGCAGCGCCATGAGCTGGCGGGCGGTGAGATGCACGCCATCGGCTTGCGTGGCAATCGCCAGCGCGACATCGCCATTGACCAGTACGCGCGCGCTGTTGTCATGGCACAGGCTGACGGCAGCGGCGACGAATGCATTGCGTTGTGCTTCTGGCAGGGCAGTTTCACGCAGTTGCACCAGGCGTAACCCACCCCGTAGCGCAGCAGCGAGTGCCGCCAGTTGTGCGTCGACACCGATCTGCCACGCGTGAGTGATGCCGTACTGCGCGGGCAGTCGCAGGGCGGCCAGAACCGGGGCATTGGCCGGCAGCATGGGGGTGACCGCCAGTGCGTCGGCGTGCTGCCAGACGAGCGCGGCATGCACATGGTCGCGCAACTCGCCACGCCAGCGGGTGACGCGGAAGAAGTGCAGCCGCACGTGCGCATGCTCATATACATGTTCGCGGACGATCCACGGCGTGGCCTGCAACACCTCAATTTCGAGCTCTTCGTGGAGTTCCCGGATCAAGGCTGAGTGCGGTGTTTCGCCGGCCTCAACCTTGCCGCCGGGGAATTCCCAGTAGCCGGGATAAAAGGTGTCGGCGGCGCGCTGGCCGAGCAGAAAGCTGCCATCCTCGCGCAAGATGACGGCGGCAGCGACATCGGTGATCTTCACTTGCTCATTCGACCGGCATAATCGCGGGCGAACTGCCAGGCCACGCGGCCACTCCGCCCACCGCGCTGCAAGGCCCATTGCAGCGCCTCTTGATGCCAATGAGGCCGTCCCGCCAGCGCCGACTTTTGATCAAGGCCGAAAGTATTCAGCCAGTGCGCGCAGATTGCCAGGTAGAGATCCTGGTCGAAGGGGTAGAAGGAGAGCCAGAGGCCAAAACGCTCCGACAGGGAAATCTTTTCCTCGGTGGTTTCGCCGGGATGGATCTCGCCGTCCGCCGTGTGCGTTGTCTCGAGATTCTCCGCCATGCGTTCGGGCATCAGGTGGCGCCGGTTGGAGGTGGCGTAGATCAGCAGGTTTTCCGGCGGGCCGGCGATGGAACCGTCGAGCGCACTTTTCAGCGCCTTGTAGCCGGGTTCGGCAGCCTCGAAGGAGAGGTCGTCGCAAAACACGATGAAGCGCTCGGGGCGGTCGGCGATCAGGTCGATGATTTCCGGTAGGCTGACCAGGTCGTTGCGGTCGACCTCGATCAGGCGCAGGCCCCGCTTGGCGAACTTGGTCAGCACGCCCTTGACCAGCGAGGACTTGCCGGTGCCGCGCGCGCCGGTGAGCAGCACGTTGTTGGCGGGCCGCCCGGCGATGAACTGGCGGGTGTTGCGTTCGATGGCGGCCTTTTGCTCGGCGACGCCGAGCAGGTCGTCGAGCCGGATGCGGTGGGGGTGGCGAATCGGTTCCAGGAGCCCGTGCCGATGACCCGCCGGGCTGGTACGCCAACGGAAGGCGGTGGCCCGCCAGTCGGGTGGCGCGGGAGGCTGCGGCAACAGGGATTCGGCACGCCCTAGCAAACTTTCGAGGCGTGCCATTAATGTTTCGAGGGCTTGCATGGGTTAAGCTTTCATTCCTTGATGACCGTTCAATTTAGCAGATTCACCATGCCCACGATTCCAGCTGCCCTGATTTTCCTGATGACATTGGTACTGTCCGGCTGCGCCGCGCTGCCCCCCCCACCACCACCTGTGCCCTCCACCACTACCGCACCGACCTGCCCACCCTGCGCCGCCTGTCCAGTTTGTCCGGGCGTCGAGCCGGCCAAGCCGGAGGCCAAGCCCCTGCAGCCTGCCGCCTGGAGCGATCTGCCCGATTGGCTCAGTGATGACCCGCTGCCGGCTTTCGAGGCCTTTCGAGCGTCCTGCACCACGCTGGCAAAGCGGCCGCTCTGGCGCGCGAGTTGCGAGTCTGCACAAAATGTAAACATCGGCGCCGGGCCGTCCCAAGCCGATGTCCCCCCTGTGGGGGGCAGCGAGCCGAATTTGCGAGCGCGGGGGGCCAGTAAAGTCGGCGTTGGCGGGACGGCTTCGGAAACGGCGCGCGCCTGGTTCGAAGGCCAATTCCAGCCATGGGCGCTGGTCCAGCCGGATGGCGACCGCTCCGGCCTGGTTACCGGCTATTACGAACCGGTGATCCGTGGCAGTCGCACCCGCAAGGCGCCTTACCTGACGCCGGTGTTCGCTCCGCCGGACGACCTGATCGTGGTCGAACTCGACTCGCTCTACCCAGAACTGAAACACATGCGCCTGCGGGGCCGCATCGAAGGCCGCAAGCTGGTGCCTTACCTGGATCGTGCCGGCTGGAATGCGCAGGAAATTTTGCGCACCGATGCTGCCCTGCTGTGGGTTGATGACCAGCTCGACTTTTTCTTCCTGCAGATTCAGGGCTCGGGTCAGGTGGCGCTCGACGATGGCAGTCGCGTGCGCATCGGCTACGCTGACCAGAACGGCCATCCCTATCGCTCGATCGGCCGCTGGCTGATCGACCAGAATGAGTTGCGCGCCCACGAAGCCTCGATGCAGGGCATCAAAGCCTGGGCGGTGGCGCATCCGCGCCGCCTGCAGGAACTGCTGAACGTTAATCCGAGCATGGTGTTCTTTCGCGAACTGCCCGCCACGGGCAGCGGGCCGCCTGGTGCGCTCGGCGTGCCGCTTACCCCAGAACGCTCGATTGCCGTAGACCCGCGCCATGTGCCGCTGGGCGCGCCGGTGTGGCTCGCCACCACGCAACCCAACAGCGAACAGGCGCTCAAACGCCTGATGCTGGCGCAGGACACCGGCGGCGCCATCCGCGGCGCGGTGCGCGCGGATTTTTACTGGGGCAGCGGGGTTGCCGCCGGCAATCTGGCCGGCAAGATGAAACAGCGCGGCATGATGTGGGTGCTGCTGCCGCGCGGTCATGCACCATGAACCGCAATCTCCCGTCATCTTGTGGCATGACCTGAAGAGCAGTTTTTTCCTGAACCCTGTTTTTCTCCGTTTTCTCTGGGTTTGCCGGCCTCTGGCTGGCAGGATAATGCCGCTTTCGCAATACGGTTATCGGTTGCGATGTGCGCTATCGGGAGCGGATACCCATGAGGCTAAAAAACAAGACTCAGTTGTTCTTCGTTGTCGTTATGGCGGCGTTGGTCGTGATACTGACCGCGTTTTCCGCCTTGGGTTTCCGTTACTTTGCGCTGTATGCCGCCGAGATGCATGCGCGCTCGGTGGCCGAAACGGTCAAGGTCGGCCTCACCGAAAGCATGATTCATGGCACCATCGACAAACGCCAGCAGTTTCTGTCCCGCCTGTCTGCAGTTCCCGGCGTGAAGCAGGTACGTGTTGTTCGTGGCCCCGCAGTGATTGCTCAGTTCGGGCCGGGCTTCGCTTTTGAGCGCGCCGAGCATCAGGATGCCGAGGTGGTGCTGGCCACGGGCAAGGAGCGCTTCGAGGTGCTTGACGTCAATGACGATTTGTTGTTCCGCGCGCGGATCCCCTATATCGCCAACGACCATGGCACGCCCAATTGCCTGCAATGTCATACCGTTAGCGCCGGCACCGTCCTGGGAGCGGTGGCCATTGACATTTCCCTGACCGAAATGCGCCGCCAGAGCCTCATCGCCGTGGCCCTGATCAGTCTGGCGGTTCTGCTCGCCGCCTTGGCCGCCCTGGCGGTCTTGCGCCGCATGATGAATCCGCTGACGAACACCGCTCTGGCCGTGAGCGACGTTACTTCGCAAGCGGTGGGTGGCAACTTCTCCGGCCGCATTCACCAGCGCAGCTCTGATGAACTTGGTGAAATCGCCCTGAACATCAATCATTTGATGGATTTTCTCGATCGCGAAGTGACCACCATTCGCAGCCGGGTTGGTGAGTTGATGGGACATCACATCAATGACGGCGGCAACCAGTTGGCGCTGACCGCCGAAATGGTCGAAAATCTGGTTACGGTTTCGCAGTTCAAACAGGCCATCGAAGAGGATCAGACCAAACTCGACATCTATCTGCGGATTGCTGAAGTGCTGGGTCAGAAATACGATTTCAAGCGCTTTTCGATTTACGAGGTGGCGGCGAGCAAGAACCGCATGACGCCCGTCCTGATTGATGGCGAACTCGGAACCACCTGCCGCTACTGCGACCCGCAGATTACGGTTGACTCATCATTCTGCCGCGCGCGCCGAACAGGCCATGAGGTGAATGCGGTCGAATATCCCGGGTTGTGCACCATGTTTCGACCGGCTGAGGCTGGCGATACCCATATCTGCCTGCCGATAAACCAGTCTGGCTCTGCTGGCTGCGTCGTGCAAATGGTGATTTCCGCCGAACACAGCCCGCTGGCGCGCCTGATGACGCCATTCGTCGCCGTCTATCTGCGCGAAGCGGGCCCCGTGCTGGAGGCCAAACGGCTGATGGAGCATCTGCGGGAAAATTCCCTGCGCGATGCGATGACCGGTCTCTATAACCGCCGCTTCCTTGAGGAATACATCGGCACCCTGGTCTCCGGTACGCAGCGGCGCAAGAGCACAATCACGGTGCTGATGCTTGACCTTGATTTCTTCAAACAGGTCAATGACACACATGGTCACGAAGTCGGCGACAAAGTGCTCAAGACCCTCGCCGATGTCCTGCTACGCAACGTGCGTAGTTCGGATATCGCAGTGCGCTATGGTGGCGAGGAGTTCCTGCTGGCATTGATGGACACCGGTGGGGATGTCGCGATGAAGGTCGCCGAAAAAATCCGCGCCGAAGTCGAGGCCACCAAGGTGCCCATCGCCGGGGGGATGCTGCAAAAAACCATCTCGATCGGGGTTGCCGAGTTTCCCACTGATTCAGACACCTTCTGGCAGATCGTCAAGTTCGCTGACGTCGCGCTATACGCCGCCAAGTCGGCTGGCCGCAACCGCGTGGTGCGCTTCACACCGGAAATGTGGGACGTCAACGCGCACTATTGAAACCATCCCCCCAGCCCCCTTCCCTGGAAGGGGGTGACTGTTGCTCGCTGCGCTCGTCTATTACGGGGAGCCCCCACGCATGCTTGTGCGCGGATTGCGGCTTTCGCCGCGTGCCGTCCCGGCTTGGGGCGGCCCGGCGCCGGGACTACGGTGTAGCTATCTTTGGCACACTTGTAGAAAGTCGGCGCTGGCGGGACGGCGTTAAATCCACCCCCGCAGCAGCCTTGCCGCCGGGCCGCCCCAAGGCAAGGCGGCACGCGGCGCCAGCCGCAACCCGCACCACTGTTAGATCAAAGCTCCCCGTAACAAACGAGCGGAGCGAGTCAACAGTCACCTCACCCGTGAGGGGGAGGTCGGGAGGGGGCGGGCCTATCGGTCTGCGCTGCCTTTGTCGAGCGCCTTCTCCAGCGTCGCCATGGGCATGTAGCCCGGAACGCGGCTGCCGTCGGCGAAGAACATCGTCGGCGTGCCGCGAATATTGAGTTTGCGGCCCAGGGCCACCACCTTTTCGGTGGGGTGATTGCAATTCTTGCTGGCCGGCGCCTGATTGTTGACCATGAAATCGTTCCACGCCTTGACGCGGTCGGAGGCGCACCAGATGTTCTTGGCTTTTTCGGTTGAATCAGGTGACAGGATCGGATAGACAAAGGTATAAATCGTCACGTCATTGACGCCCTGCAGCTCCTGTGCCAGCTTCTTGCAGTAGGAACAATTGGGATCCTCGAAGGTCGCCAGCAGACGCTTGCCGTTGCCTTTTACCTGTTTGATGGCCAGGTCGAGCGGCAGGTCGGAGAACTTGATCTGCGAAAGTTTTTGCTTGCGCTCCTCGGTAAGATTTTTGCGCGACTGGGCTTCAATAATCTGGCCGAGAATGAGGTGCGTGACTTTTTCGTCTGTATAGATCAGTTCGCCGTCGACCATCACTTCGTAAAGGCCCAGCGCGCCCGCTTTGCGCACGGACTCAACCTTCGGCCCATTGCTGCCCAGCCAGGCCTCAACCCCCTTCTTGACCTGCGCTTCGTTGGCGAATGCGGCCTGGGACAAAAAAAGTGCGGCCAGGCCGCTGAGGAGGGCGAATCGGGAATTGAGTTTCATGAAGACTCCGGAAGTGGATTGTGGCAAATGAGGTCAAATGGGATCAGGCACGTTCAGCCCATGGCGTAGCGTACCAAAGCGTCCTTTATGACCGGCAAGCGATCGACGAAGTTCAGCCCAAAGTTGCGCAGGGCGGCCATCGGTGTTTGCTGAGCGCCAAACAATCGTTGCAGGCCATGGGTGGCGGATTGTAGCGCGACCACCTCCTCGCGGCGGGCGCGCTCATGCTGGCGCAGCCACTGTACAGTGCCGCAATCGATATGCTCCGGGCAGTCGGTGAGTGTTTTGGCGAGGCTGCGGGCATCCTGAAAGCCGAGATTGATGCCGTGTCCCGAGAGCGGGTGAATGGTGTGGGCGGCATCGCCAATCAAGGCCAGGCGGTGTAGAACGGTGCGCGGTGCGCGCATCAGGCGCAGGGGAAAGCCGGCCGGGGGGGTGACAAGCTCAAGTGTGCCGAGTTGCCCATTGCCGGCTGCGGCAACTCTTTCACAGAAGGCGGCGCTGTCCAGTGCCAGCAACTCCTGGGCATGCAGCGTCGGTGTCGACCAGACCATTGACATCATTGCGCCCGGCAGCGGCAGCCAGGCCAGCACGCCGTCGGCACGAAACCACTGCCAGGCGGTGCCGTGGTGCGGCTGGCCAGTGGTGAAGTTGGCAACCACACCCAACTGGTCGTAGGGTGCGAAGTCGACGGCAATGCCTGCGGCCGTGCGCGTCCATGAGTCGGCGCCATCCGCGGCGACAATCAGCTTGGCCGTCAGGCTGCGCCGGTCGGCCAACTCCAGTAGCGCCGCATGAGCTCTGATGTCCAGTCGGGCTGGCGTTGCCGGGCAGATCAGGTCGAGATTGCCCTGGCGCTTGGCGGTCTCCCACAGCTCCCGATGCAGCAGTGCGCCCTCGACGATCCACGCCAGCTCCCCGATTCCGCTGGCATAGGCGGAAAAATCCAGTGCGCCGCCGCCATCGCCATGCACCGACATCTGATGTACCGGGGTTATGCGGCTGACGTCGAGATGTTGCCAGATGCCGATGCTGTCGAGAAACCGGGCATTGGCCGGGCTGATCGCGTAGATGCGGGCATCCCAGCCAGTCGGCTGCACGGGCGCGCGCGCCTCGACCACCGCCACTTTGAGCCGGCTGCGGCGCAGTGCCACCGCCAGGGATAAGCCTGCCAAGCCGCCACCCACTATGATGAGATCGTAGTCCATGACCGCATTGTCGCGTTCGCCGGCAATCTTGACAAGTTAGCCCCTCCCGGACCCCCTAGGGGGAGGTGAATGTTTTTTGCCTTCGGCCGCCGCTGCGCGGCTTGCCGCCTTGCCTTGGGACGGCCTGGCGGCAAGTCTATGAGCGTATGGGTTATTTGCGCAAAATCGGATTATCATGGCGCTACTTATGGACCCGCTTACTGCAGCCATCGTTGGTTCTGTTATCAGTTCGGCCGCTCAGGGCTTGTTGATGCCTCCACCTGAAATGCCGGCGACGGGGATTGTTCGCACTCTGCCTGCCGAATCAAAGACGGGAGTCATGCAGCCACTTTGGCAGGGGGAGGCGAAGATTGATGGAAAGACCTATATGCTTTCCCCCGGCGCGCAGATTCGCGATGAGCTCAATATGATCATTTTCCCAACAATGGTGCAAACCCCTGTGCGGGTCCGCTATCAGCTGGACTATGCCGGTGCGGTCCATCGAGTCTGGATTCTGTCCAGCGCCGAGGCGCGGCTGCCGGGAAACCGTTGAATCCATGACGGGTCCGGTTATCAGGTAAAGCAGAGCTTGATTTGAAGACCAAAAGTCTCTCGGTTGTTTTCGAACCGCTCGACAACGCCCAACTGGCGAACCTGTGTGGGGCGCTGGACGAAAATCTGCGGCAGATCGAGATGGCCTGCGACGTGACGATTTCGCGCCGCGGGGAGCATTGCCGCATCGATGGTGTTCTGGCGCAGGCAAGGCTCGCGGCAGCGGCATTGCAGCACTTTTACTCACTGGCGATAGTGCCGCTGTCTGTCGATGACATTCAGCTTGGCCTGATCGAGCTGAGAAACAACAAGCGGGTGGCGCAGCCCGCCGCCGGCCTGCTGACGCGGAAGGCTGACTTGCATGGCCGTACCCTGCATCAGGTGCAGTATCTGCGACAGGTTCAGGAGCACGACATCACCTTCGGCATCGGCCCGGCCGGTACTGGCAAGACCTATCTTGCCGTCGCCTCCGCCGTCGATGCCTACGAGCGCGACCATGTCCAGCGCATCGTGCTGACGCGGCCTGCGGTGGAAGCCGGCGAGCGGCTGGGTTTTCTGCCGGGCGATCTGACCCAGAAGGTCGATCCCTACCTGCGCCCGCTTTACGATGCGCTCTATGACCTGATGGGTTTCGATCAGGTGGCGCGTCTCTTCGAGCAGGGCAGCATCGAGGTCGCGCCGCTTGCTTACATGCGCGGGCGCACCCTGAATCACGCCTTCATTATTCTCGACGAGGCGCAGAACACCACACCCGAGCAAATGAAGATGTTTTTGACCCGCATCGGCATCGGCGCCAAGGCGGTGATTACCGGCGACATCACGCAAATCGATCTGCCCAAGGGCCAGAAGTCCGGTCTGATCGAGGCGCGGCGCATTCTGGCCGAAGTGCGTGGGCTGGCTTTCACGGATTTCGATGCCGGCGACGTGGTGCGCCATCCGCTGGTGGCGCGCATTGTCGAGGCGTATGAAAAGGAAGTCGCAGAGATGGCCAATGCCCACGGAGCGGGTGTTGGCCGGAACTAAAAAGAAGTCCGGGCTTGAGCTTTCGTTGTCTGTGCAATATGCCTGCAAAGACGCGCGCTTGCCTGCGCGTCCGCAATTGCGTCGCTGGGTGCGCGCGGCGCAGGAACAGCCCTTGCAGGCAACCCTGCGGTTTGTCGATGCCGACGAAGGCCAAGCGCTGAATCGTACCTACCGTGGCAAGGATTACGCGACCAATGTACTGTCGTTTGTCTATGCCAGTGAACCGGCAGTCAGCGGTGATCTGGTGATCTGCCTGCCCGTCGTGCTGCGCGAGGCAGCGGAACAGGGCAAGCCGTTTTTGGCGCACCTGGCGCATCTGGTCGTGCATGGTATGCTCCACCTACAGGGATACGACCATGAGACCGGCAAGCGTGACGCCGCTCGCATGGAGGCGCGCGAGCGGGAAGTACTGGCGCGGTTCGACATTCCCGATCCTTATTGCTGATTTATGGACCTAACCCCTAGTCGACCGACACTGCTTGAACGGCTCTCATCGCTATTGCTGAGAGAGCCGGAAGACTGCGAACAACTGCTGCAACTCCTGCGTAGCGCCCACGAACGCAACCTGATGGATGCCGATGCCCTCTCGATCATCGAGGGCGCCTTGGCCGTTTCCGAAATGCAGGTACGCGACATCATGGTGCCGCGTGCCCAGATGGATGTCATCTCGGTTGCCGAATCCCCGGAAAGGCTGGTGGATTTCGTGCTCGAAACCGCGCACTCGCGCTTCCCGGCATTCGGGGAAAGCCGGGATGACGTGATCGGCATCCTGCTGGCGAAAGACCTGCTGCGCCACTTTGCCGGCAAGGAATTCGATCTGCGCGACAGCCTGCGTCCGGCGGTATTCATCCCCGAATCGAAGCGCTTGAACGTGCTGTTGCGCGAGTTTCGCGCCTCGCACAATCACATGGCCATCGTGGTCGACGAATACGGCGGTGTCGCCGGTCTCGTCACCATCGAGGACGTGCTGGAACAGATCGTCGGCGACATCGAGGACGAATACGATTTCGACGAGGCTGCCGGCAACATCGTGCTCGACAACGCGGGTCATTACCGCGTCAAGGCCGCCACCGAAATCGAGGATTTCAACGCCGCTTTCGGCACGAATTTTTCCGATGAGGATTACGACACCGTCGGTGGCCTGGTGATCCACCAGCTCGGCCGGCTGCCCAAACGCAATGAAGTCGTGGTGGTCGACGGTCTGCACCTGCAAGTCTTGCGCGCCGACAGTCGGCGCGTCCATACCCTGCTGGTCGATCCGCAACGCAGCCTGGCCCTGGCGCGGGAGAAAAGTTAAAAAACGCAGCGTTTCTGGTGGCTCCCTCTTCCCCCAGACTCTTCCCGCCAGTGGAGAAGAACACCACTGCCGCAGTCTCGCCGCCGGGCCGCCCCAAGGCGAGACGGCACGCGGCGAAGCCGCAATCCGCTCCCAAGCATGAACGGGGGCGCCCCGTAACAGACGAGCGCAGCGAGCCGTTTAGAACCCCCCGCGCGGGGGGGCGAAGGGGGGCGGGCGTTTAATTGTTCAAGCCGGTGATTGCCGCGCGCATGCGCCACACCATCCAGATACCCGGCACCGCCGCCACCACCGAGAACAGGAAGAACGCCGGCCAGCCAATCGACTCCGACAGCACGCCAGAGAGTGGGCTGACGTAGATGCGGCCGACCGCCGCGAGCGCCGACAGCAGGGCGTAATGCGTCGCCGAGAAGCGCTGGTTGCACAAGCTCATCAACAGCGCGACGAAAGCCGCCGTGCCCATGCCGCCGGAGATGTTCTCAAAGGCGATCACCGTCATCAGCAGGGAATCGATGTCCGCTGGTGCGGTGGTGGCGACAAAGCCGAGATCGAAGGGCTGCAAAGTGAAACCGCCCCAAGCGCCCTTGCCGAGCACGGCAAGCACATAAAAGCCGAAATTTGACAGCAATTGCAGAATGCCGAAGATGAGCAGGGCCTTGTACAGGCTGATGCGCAGCATGATGGCACCGGCGGCGAGGGCACCCAGGATGGTCAGCCAGATGCCGATGATCTTGTTGACGATGCCGACTTCCGCCTGCGAAAACGCCATGCCCTTGATCAGGAACGGTGTGGTCAGCACCCCGGCGAAGGCGTCGCCCAGCTTGTACAGCACGATCAAAACCAGGAAGGCGATGGCGCCGGGTTTCAGCATGAAACTATCGAGCGAGCGGTTCAGCGTCTCGAAGCCGGCACGTCGTGCCGCCCAATAGCCCAGCGGCAGCGCGGCGACGATGCTGGCCATGATGAACAGCAACTGAATCCACTTGTTCGCATCCTGCGGATCCAGGCCCAGGCCGATCAGCAGCCAGCGCGCGGCAAAGGCGCCACCAAGCACCCCTGCCAGCATGGCAAAGAAGCCGACCAACTCGCGGCTGGGTGCCGACGCCAGTGGTTTCAGCGCGCTGTTTACGCGCGGCAGGGTCAGCAGCGATACAACGGCGGCGACCACGAAGATTGCGGCCATGACGCGGTAAACCTGCCCCCAACTGCCCCACTGATCCGCCCAGATCAGGCTGATGCCGCCGGACAGGATCATGGCAACGCGATAACCGAACACAGACATCGATGCGCCCAGACCGCGCTCGCGTGCTTCCAGTACATCGGTACGGTAGGCATCCACCACCACATCCTGCGACGCCGACAGGAACGCCACCAACACCGCCGCCGCCGCGAACGGCAGCGGCCCGGTAGTGGGCGACAGGCCGGACATCAGGTACAGCATCGCCGCCAGCGCCAGTTGTGTCAGCACCAGCCAACCGCGCCGCCGCCCAAGGAAGGGCGGCTCGAAGCGGTCCATCAGCGGTGCCCAGAGGAACTTGAAAGTGTAAGGAATACCCACCAGGCCAAGAAAGCCGATGGTGGCGATATCAACGCCGTCCACCGTTAGCCAGGCCTGCATGGCCTGACCGGTCAGCGCCAGTGGTAAACCGGAGGCGAAACCGAGAAACAGGACGGCGGCGATGCGGTGTGCGGAGGAAAGAGAGGAATTCATGATTCGGTCAAGGCGGCCGGTTTATGCGCCGCCGCTCATGCTAGCACCAAGGTTTACAGTTGATTCATAATGACGGCTATCGAAAACCGCCTTTTCCCATGTATCCGAGCCACCTCATCCGTTATGTCGATCCGGTGTTTCGCCCGCCGAGCGAAGCTGAGTCGCTGATCCTGCCCGTCACCGACGGCTGCTCGTGGAACCAGTGCACCTTCTGCGAGATGTATACCGCGCCGCAGAAGAAGTTCCGGGCGCGCGACGAGGACGAGGTGCTGGACAGCATCCGCCGTTGCGGCGAGCGCCACGGGGCGGAGATCCGGCGGATTTTTCTCGCCGATGGCGATGCGCTGGTGCTGCCGACGCGCCGTCTGCTGAATGTGCTGACGGCTATCCGCGAGCATCTGCCCGGCGTGCGCCGTGTCTCCAGCTATTGCCTGCCGCGCAATTTGCGCAAGAAATCCGTCGCCGAACTGAAAGAACTGGCCGATGCCGGGCTGAAGATCGCCTATGTGGGCGCCGAATCCGGCGATGATGAAGTGCTGGCGCACGTGAACAAGGGTGAAACCTATGCGTCCACGGTGGACGCGCTGCTGAAATTGGGCGAGGCCGGCATCACCCGCTCGGTGATGATCCTCAATGGCCTGGGCGGTCGTGAACTGTGGCGGCAGCATGCCGAAGATTCCGCCCGCCTCGCCAATGCCACGCAGCCTGAATATCTGGCGACGCTGGTGGTCAGCTTCCCTCAGGGGGAAGAGCGCTTGCGCGCCGGCTTTCCTGGCTGGGAGCCCCTGTCACAGCACGAGTTGTTCGTCGAGATGGAATGCTTCCTGTCCGGTCTGGAGCTCGAACGCACGGTGTTTCGCAGCGACCACGCCTCGAACTGGCTGATCCTCAAAGGAACGCTGGGCGCAGACAAGGCGCGCCTGCTCGCCCAGGTGCACAGCGCCATTGCCGCGCCGGAAAGCGTCAAGCTCAGGCCGGCCTGGGCGCGTGGGCTTTAATTCAGGCCCGCCCCCTCCCGACCTCCCCCTCGCGGGGGCGGTGACTGTGGCTCGCGTTGCTCGTTTGTTACGGGGAGCCCCATTCATGATTGGGAGCGGATTGCGGCTGGCGCCGCGTGCCGTCTCGCCTTGGGGCGGCCCGGCGGCGAGACTGCTGGGGTTGCCTTCCTCCCCTCGCCCCTTGCGGGAGAGGGGTCGGGGGAGAGGGGGAGCCAGCAGAATGCCCTTCACCCGCAAAGCGGGAGAAGGGCGGCCCGGCGGCGAGACTGCCGGGGGCTAGAAGTACAGCGTAGCCGCCAACAGCAGTGCTGCGGCGGCCAGTGCCAGTGCCAGACGGGCGTGGCGGCGGCTGGTGGCGGTTTCCTCGCGCAAACGGACAAGTTCTGCGGCGGCGCTGTCCTGTTGGGTTAACAGGGTCAATGCCTGGTGTGCCAGACGCGGCAGTTGCGGCAGCAGGGTCGCCCACTGCTGGCCTTCGCGTTTCATTTGCTTGATGAAGCCGCGCGGCCCGACCTTCTCACTCATCCAGCGTTCGAGAAACGGCTTGGCGGTTTGCCACAGATCGAGGTCGGGATCGAGCTGGCGGCCGAGTCCTTCGATGTTGAGCAGGGTCTTCTGCAGCAGGACGAGTTGCGGCTGGATTTCGACGTTGAAGCGGCGCGAGGTCTGGAACAGCCGCAACAGCACCTTGCCGAAGGAAATCTCCTTGAGCGGTCGGTCGAAGATCGGCTCGCAGACCGTGCGCACTGCGGCTTCGAGCTCGTCGACACGCGTTTCGCGCGGCGCCCAGCCGGATTCGAGGTGCGACTCGGCGACGCGCTTGTAGTCGCGGCGGAAGAAGGCGAGGAAGTTGATCGCCATGTAATTCTTGTCGGATTCTGTGAGCGTGCCGACGATGCCGAAGTCGAGCGCGATGTAGCTGCCGAAACTGGCCGGATCGGTGGATACCAGGATGTTGCCCGGGTGCATGTCGGCATGGAAGATGCCGTCGCGGAACACCTGGGTGAAAAAGATCTCGACGCCGGCGCGCGACAGCGCCTTCAGATCAACGCCGGCCTCGCGCAGGCGGCCGATCTGGCTGATCGGGATGCCATGCATACGCTCCATGGTCATCACGGAATGGTTGCAGAAGTCCCAATAGACTTCCGGCACCAGCAGCAGTTTCGAATCGACAAAGTTGCGCCGCAGCTGCGAACAGTTTGCTGCTTCGCACATCAGGTCCAGTTCGTCGTGAAGATGCTTGGCAAATTCCGCCACCACCTCGCGCGGTTTCAGCCGCCGGCCATCTGACCAGAAGCGTTCGAGCAGGCCGGCGAAGGTGTTGAGCAGCGCAATGTCGTGGGCGATGATCGGCGCGATGCCGGGCCGCAGCACCTTGACCGCGACCGCGTGCCCGCCATGTTCCGCCGGCAGGGTGGCGAAGTGGACTTGAGCGACAGAGGCCGAGGCGACCGGCGTGTGTTCGAAACTGCCGTAGATATCAGCCAGCGGCCGGCCGAAAGTGCGCTCGATTTCCGCTATGGCCTGGTCGGACGGGAAGGGCGGGACGTTGTCCTGCAACTGGGCCAGCTCGTCCGCCAGATCGGCCGGCAGTAGATCGCGCCGGGTGGACAGCACCTGGCCAAATTTGACAAAGATCGGCCCGAGCGCCTCGAGCGCCTCGCGCAGACGCTGCCCGCGCGGGGCAGACACATCGCGCCAGAAACAAACCGCATCCAGCAGCCTGAGCGGCAACGCCAGCCGGCCGTCGGGGTCGTGTTCGAGAATCAGCCGGTCAAGGCCGAACCTGAGACCGACGCGGGCTATTTTGGCAAGACGGAAAATGCGCACGGAGAGAACAGATAAAAAAGAGCCCGCACTTTAGCATCGAACCTTGTTCAAGCGCCGTCCCCATGTTGGTGGCGGCCCGACTGTCGCCGTCCCGCCAGCGCCGACTTTTTCCGTCCTGCCACCTGATGTTTCGGCTTGCAAGCGGACAGCCGGAGGGGCGCAATCGCCCACAGCTTTGCTGCGTTCAATTCACGACATGATACGATCCTATGCGTTAGCCATGTCCGAGCCAGTGTTTGGGCTTGGGCTGGAGCACAAGAGGCGGGCACGAAATACCCAAGCTCGTACTGCCTGACGGATTTCATCTCACGCGGAGGTACTCATGTTCCTTAGGCGTACATCCCTTGTACTGCATGGGGACAGGCTTGCGAACGCTACTTTGCGCTGCTCTATCGGCCTGATTTCAGTGCTGGCAATCAGCCTGGCTTATGCACAGAACGCCAGTGCTGCAAAGTGCTTGTATGTCTCTTCCTACCATAAGGGCTATGAGTGGAACGATGGCATTGAGCGGGGCCTGGAGGAAGGGCTGCAAGGGAAGTGCGAATTGTCCCGCTTCTATATGGACACCAACCGCAATACCACTCCGAAATTTGCACAACGCAAAGCCCTCGAAGCCAAGCAACTCATCGAGCAAACGCGTCCCGACGTGGTCATCGCCTGCGACGATGCCGCATCCCAATATCTGATCATGCCCTACTTCCGGAATGCAGCCGTTCCGATAGTATTTTGCGGCGTCAACTGGACGGTGAAAGCTTACGGTTACCCCTATTCGAACGTGACCGGAATGATCGAAATCGCCCCGATCAAGCCGCTGGTGAAGGAGGTGCGCAGCATTCTCCCGGCAGTCAGGTCAGGGATATATCTTGCGGCCGATGTGATGACCCAGCACAAGGAATTCGAAGAGAATCGCGAGGCGTACGCCCAGGCCAACATCAAGCTGTCGCCGATTTTCGTCAAGACGTTGGCGACATGGCAAGCCGGCTTTGCCGCTGCACAAAAGGCCGATTTTGTCGTGCTGGGCACCAATGCGGGAATCACCGACTGGGACAATCGCCAGGCTTATCAGAGCGTCATGTCCAGCGTGCAGAAACTGATCGTCACAAACTACGACTGGATGGCCCCCTATGCCATGCTGGCCATGACCAAGGCCGCCGAAGAGCAGGGTGAGTGGTCCGCGCATCTGGTACAAAGCATCTTGAGTGGCATCACACCGGACAAGCTCCCGATTGTCGCCAACCGGCGCTGGCAGACGTACGTCAACGTCGAACTCGCCGCGGCGGCGAAAATACAGCTTCCGCTCGGCCTTGTGCATAAGGCGGTAAGAGCCGTCAAGCCGTGATGCAGTGGCGCATTCCGACGATCTTCTCGCTGGCAACCGCCGCGCTTGCCTTGGGATTCGTGATCACGGCTGCAGCGGTCAGCCTTGCCCTGATGACCATTATCCAGGATGAAGAGGCTGCCTTTGGCGTAGAAATTGGCGCAGTCAAGGACAATCTGGTACAGCGCCTGACCTCGGCGAACGAGGTGCTGCACGGCATGCGCATGCTGTTTGATGCGTCGAGTTTCGTGGATGTTCACGAATTTCAGGTCATCGGCAACGATACCGTGGCGAACTATCCCTTCATCAAGGCGGTCATGTATCTGCCTTATATCGCCGCCGATGAACGGGAATACTTCGAAAAAACCAAACAAGAAGAAGGTTACCCGACCTTCAGCATCAACACGATCAAGGACGGTAGTTACGTCCCGGCGGAACGGCGCCCAAGCTATTTCCCGATACTGTATCTGGAGCCATTTCTGCCCTCGGCCGCACAACAGCTCGGCTTGGATCTTCTGGGGCAACCCGGGACGCAGGCCTACCTGCAGCGTGCCGTCGACACAGGCCTTGCCATGGCGGCCATACCCCTCAAAGCAGCCCATGCCAATGAGTATCTGGTATTCAAGGCGATTTATGCCGACAAACCGAAACCAGGCCTGGATCCGGTGGTGGAGCGCAGAAAACTCATCAGCGGCATCGTTGCCATCACGGTGGATGCGCAGCAGCTTCTGCCGCTGGAAAAGGTTGACCACCGGACATCCATCGCGCTAGCTGCGCGCCCGGTCCTGGAGCCAGGCAAACGGGTTGCCCTGTTCAAGCACGAAGCAGCGGTCGAAGGGATGGACGGCCACTGGGCCTATGGCGCCCTGCATAGGGAGCGGGACGTATTGATTGGCGAACAGGGTTTTCTTGTCAAATTTCGTCGGGTGCTGCACTGGGAGGATTTCAGTTACAAACTTTTGTTCGCGGCGTTATTTACCGGTGCGCTATTCACGCTGATTTTGTGGTCGCTGGCCAGGACGAACCAGGCACGCGCCGCTGACTTGAGGCGGCGCAACAAGGAGATCGAGCAACTTGTCGAACAGAGAACGCAGGAGCTGGCCACCGAGAAGGAGCGTGCGCTGGTGACGCTGGAGTCGATTGCCGATGGCGTGATTACCGCCGATTCACAGGGAGTCATCGATTATCTGAATCCGGTTGCCGAACGCCTGAGCGGGTGGTCGGAACAGGAGGTCGTCGGCAAGCCGATCACGGATTTGTTCAAGGTTTTCGATGAGAAGACCCTGCAAGAGGTCGCGAATCCGGTGCTCCAGTGCCTGAGCAACGGTTTGCCTTTCATGCGCCAGGAAAACACGATATTCACCAACCGCAACGGCGACAACCTTGCCATCAACGAATCGGCAGCGCCGATCCGCGACCGCAGCGGGCAGGTCACTGGCGTCGTCCTGGTATTCCATGATGTCAGCAGCACCCGCAAGCTTACCCAGCAAATGTCCTGGCAGGCGACCCATGATGCCCTGACCGGATTGCCGAACCGGATCATGCTGCAGGACTATCTCGAGTCGGCACTTGAGTTTGCCGCACAAGGCGGGCAAACCCTGGCCGTGATGTTCCTGGATCTCGACCGCTTCAAGATTGTGAACGACACCCTCGGCCATGATGTCGGCGACGGCCTGCTGCGGGAAGTGGCGGAGCGGTTGAAGGAGGGCTTGCGCGGCAGTGATATTGTCGGGCGGCTGGGCGGCGACGAGTTTCTCGTCATCGCCAGCGAGATCAAGGACAACACGGCCATAGTGATGATGGCGGAACGGTTGCTCAAGGTTTTCCACAAACCGTTCAGCTTGGGACAGTCCGAATTTTTTGCGAGCACGAGTATCGGGATCAGCGTTTATCCGGAAGATGGCGCGACCCCGGATGTGCTGATGAAAAAAGCCGATTCGGCCATGTACCGGGTGAAAACCCAGGGCAAGAACAATTACGGCTTTTACAGCAAGGAGGCCGATCAAGGCACGCAGGAACGCTTCACTCTCGAAGCCGATTTGCGTCACGCCCTGGAGCGCCAGGAACTGGTACTTCACTATCAGCCGCAGGTTTCCGCCATGACCGGCACTGTGACAGGTTTCGAGGCGCTGATCCGGTGGAATCACCCAAGTCGGGGGATGATCCCGCCACTGGGGTTCCTGCCGCTCGCCGAGGAAACCGGCCTGATTGTCGAGATTGGCGACTGGGTCATGCGCGAGGCCTGCCGGCAGAACCAGGCCTGGCAACAAGCGGGTTTGGCCAAGGTCGTGATTGCGGTCAACATTGCCCACGCACAGTTCATGCGGCCAACATTGCCGGCCGAGGTGAAACAGGTGCTGCAGGATACCGGGCTGGCGCCGCAGTTTCTCGAACTGGAGCTGACGGAAAGCATTCTGGCGGCCAATGCGGAGGAGGCCGTCATGCGGCTGAAAGAATTGAAAGCAGCCGGCATCAAATTGTCCATCGACGATTTCGGCACCGGCTATTCCTCGCTCTTTTATCTCAAGAACTTTCCGCTCGACAGCGTCAAGATCGACCGCTGTTTCATCAAGGACATCGAAACCGACCACCATGACGCCGAGATCACTACCGCGATCATCGCCATGTCGCACAGCCTGAAGCTGAGCGTTGTCGCGGAAGGCGTCGAGACAGCGACGCAACTGGATTTCCTGCGCCAGAAGGGTTGCGACACGATCCAGGGCTATTTCTATAGCCCGGCCGTACCGGCGGAGCAGGCGCGGGCCTTTCTGGAAAAGCCGCTGGCAGGGAGAAGCCTGAATTTGGTTGGCGCGGCGGAAAAGTAGCGCGGGCTGGCTTTGTCAGGCGGCGGTGCTGTCGTCAATCAGCCTGGGCAGTGCCGCAAGCAAGGCATCGCGCGCACCATGCAGTTCGGGCATGCGTTGGCAGACGGCGGTACCCGTGCCGTTGCGTTGCTGCGCCAGCAGTTCCATGGCCAAGTCATGCACCTGCCGGTGCAGCCGACTGACCTCCGCGAATTCCGGCCGCTTGCCGTAGTGCTGCTGGCCGGTCCCTGCCAGCCATTGGCCGATGTGGCAAAACCGGGGATCGGTTTCCGGTTCTCTGGCGTTGTCGCAAAGGCAGGCCTCGACTTCCTCGACCCAGCGGCGATGCCCGGCCTCGGCGATCGCCAGCGGCAGGTCGTCGCTGTGACCACTCAGGCCGGCATTGGCAACCCAGACCGGATCGGGCTGCCAGTTGCGCACCCAGTCGATCAGCGCGGCGGCCGGCATCGGCCGCGCGATGCCGTAGCCCTGGGCAATGTTGCAGCCAAGGCTCAGCAGCAGCGTGCCGTGTTCGATGGTCTCGACGCCCTCGGCCACGACAGTGCGGTGGAACACCCACGCCAGACCGATGACGCCCTCGACGATGGCGCAGTCCTCGGGGTCGCGCAGCATGTCGCGGACGAAGGACTGGTCGATCTTGAGCGTTTCCGCGGGCAGGCGTTTGATGTAGGTCAGTGAGGAATAGCCGGTGCCGAAGTCGTCGAGAGCGAAAGAGACGCCCAGTTCGCGGCATTCCTCGATGATGCGGGCGACGCGCCCGATGTCCTCCAGTGCCGCCGTCTCCAGCACTTCCAGTTCGAGGCGATGTGGCGGAAGCGCCGGATGCGCGCGCAGCAGCGCGGTCAGGCGTGCCACGAAGTCGTGCTGCGACAGGTGACGCGCGGCGATGTTCACACTCACGCTCAGGTCAAGCCCCTGCGCCTGCCATGCCTGCCACTGCCGCAGCGCCGCGTCGATGACCCATTCGCCGAGCTGCACGATCAAGTCGGTGTCCTCGATCAGCGGCAGGAAGTCGGCCGGCGGCAGCAGGCCGTGTAGCGGGTGCTGCCAGCGGATCAGCGCCTCGACGCCGACCACGCTGCCCGCGCGCATATTCACCTTGGGCTGGTAGTGCAGC
Source organism: Rhodocyclaceae bacterium (assembly GCA_013791905.1). Classification (GTDB taxonomy): domain Bacteria; phylum Pseudomonadota; class Gammaproteobacteria; order Burkholderiales; family Rhodocyclaceae; genus Sulfuricystis. Next base: position 253,732 of record VMSX01000009.1, read on the forward strand.
ACGAACTCGGCCGCGTCGAGACCCGCGGCGATGCGCTCCTGCGCTTCGCGGTGGGCGCGCACCGCGCGGTCGCGCTCCGGGTCGAACAACTGGTAGCGGTTGCGGCCCTCCTGCTTGGCACCGTACATCGCCTGGTCGGCATGGCGCAGCAGGGTGTCGGGATCGGCGTCGTCGAGCGGAAAGAGGGTCACGCCGATGCTGGCCGAGATCGTTACCGGGCTGCCGGCCACGCTCAGCGGCTGGGCGATGGCATCGAGCACCCGGCGCAGCGCCGTGTCGCACTCCTCGCGCCGCTCGATGCCCAGCAGCAACACGAACTCGTCGCCGCCCAGCCGCGCGACGGTATCGCCGCTGCGCAGGCCCTCGCGCAGACGATGGGCGATTTCCACCAGCAGGCGGTCGCCGGCCTCATGGCCGAAGGCATCGTTGATCGGCTTGAAGCCGTCGAGATCGACGTAGCAGACCGCCATCAGCCGTTCGGCACGCCGTGCTTGGGCCAGTGCCAGTTGCATGCGGTCGGCCAGCAGCACGCGGTTGGGAATGCCGGTCAGCGCGTCATAGTGGGCGATGTGCTCGAGCTGGCGCTGCTGCGCCTTGAGGTGGCTGATGTCGGTGAACATGCCGAAGGCACCGCCGTAGCTGCCATCGGGGTTCATGATGGCGGTACCCGAAACCTGCGTCCATAATTCGCTGCCGTCCTGGCGGCGGAAGCGCCTCTCGTAGCTGCTGCCCTGGCCCTGCGCGCGCAAGGCCATGTGCTGGCGATGCTCGGCGAGGTCTTCCGGATAGAGAAAATCCTCCGCCCGCCGGCCGAGGATCTCGTCCTGAGCGTAGCCCAGCATGTCCACCATGCGCTGGTTCACGTAGCTCACGCGGGCGTCGGGATTGATGACCCAGATGCCCTCGTTGGCCGTCTCGACGATGCGGCGGTTGCGCGCCTCGCTCTCGGCCAGCGCCCGCTCCGCCTGCAGTCGATCGGTAATATCGGTTGCGAACGCCAGGATGCAGGGCTCGCCATCAATTTCGAGCATTTCGGCGGAGACGTTGACGTCGCGCAACGCGCCATCCTTGCGCCGCCAGTGCGTGACATGATCGAAGACACTGCCGTCACGACGCAGCGCCTCGACAAAGACATTGCGCAACGCCGCGTCGGGCCAGATTCCGAGGCCCAGCGCGCTCTTGCCGATCAGTTCCGCGCGCGTCCAGCCGAAGTCACGCAGCCACTTGTCGTTGACCTCGATGAGCCGGCCATCGGCGGCACGTCCGATCGAGGCGGCGATCGGGCTGGCGCGGAAGGCGACGGCGAAGCGCTCCTGCAACTGCTGCAGCGCCGCGTCGGCCGCCTTGCGCGCGGTAATGTCCTCGACGAAACCGTGATTGACCATGCGCCCGTCGGCCAGCCGCTTCGGCTCGGACTGCATGTGCAGCCAGCGGATGCCGCCGTCGGGCTTGACGATGCGGAGTTCGTGGCTGGAGGGGCTCTGCGCCGCCCAGGCCGCGCTGGCGGCGGCCGAAAATCCCGCCTGGTCCTCAGGGTGGATGCGGGCAAATAGCGTCCCGGCGTCGCGCATCGCCACGGCGGCGGAAACGCCGCAGAGCGGCTCGATGCGGTCGCTGACATACAGCACGCGCGGATGGCCGTCGTCCTCGATGCGGTAGCGGTAGACCGCCACCGGCACGGAATCGGCAATCTCCCGCAGTTCCTCGCGCGCGGCAATCAGATCGGCTTCGCGTTGCCCCAGGCGTTGTTGCAGGCGGTTGAAGCTCTCCGCCAGCCGCCCGACCTCGTCCTGTCGCGCCACCGGCAGTGCTTGCAGCGGCGCCGTGCCGGCGGAAATCGCATCGAGCGCCATCGTCGCGTCCAGCAAGGGCTTCAGCGCGCGGCGCACCCACAGCGCCGCCAGCCCTGCCACCAGTAGCGAGAGCAACAGGGCACCGCCGAATACCATATGACGTAGCGGTGCGATGGGCGCGAAAGCCTCCGCAGCCGGCAGCCGCGCCACGACGAACCAGCCATCGACCGTCGACAATCGTTGCCCCGACACCAGTTGCTCGATGCCCTTGAGGTTGACGCTGATCCCCGAACCCTCGTGGCCGGCGCGGAAGCGGTCGAGCATGATATTCACACCCGGCTGCGGCAGCGCGCGCAGCGTGTCGGCTGGATCGCTGCCGATTACCACCATGTCGTGCTGCGGCGCAATCACCATGAAATCGCCGGTCTTGCCGTAGCGGTGCTGGCTGACGATGCCGAGCAGGTTCGGCGCCTGCAGCGAGCTGACGCCGGCGAGTATCGCTACCAGATGCCCTTCCTTGTCGCGCACCGGCATGGCAAAACCAAGCACCGGCTTGCCGAGCAGTGGCGCGACGAAGGGCTTGCCCACCGCCGGCCGGCCGGTGTGGATGACGTCGCCGACGGCGGCGAAGTGCGCGAAATCTTGCTCGCGCCGGCCCGCCAGCGGCGGATAGTCGGCGAAGGCGCCCGCGCCGTCCGGCTTGACGATAATGATGCCGCCATCGAAGAGATTGGTCAGATTCGGCCGTTCGCGCAGCATGTCCTCAAGGCGGGCGGGATCGCCAAGTTGTTCGAGCGGGACGACGGCGGCGGCTTGCGCCAGTATGTCGAGGCGGCGGCGCAGCCGCTCGTCAAGGTCCGCGGCGACGTAGCCGATGGTTGCGCGCTGTTGCTCGATCAGCAACTGCTCGAGCAGCACCGTCTGTTGCCGTGCCAGCAACAGAGCGAAGCCCCAGAGGCTGGCGAGGAACAGCAGGGTCACGCCCAGAATCAGGCGGAACTGCAGGCTGGAGAGCAGGAGTCGGTTCACGGCACTCGGACTGAACAGGATCAGTTGGGCATCCTAGCGCCGCTGGCGCTGGCAGGGCAAACAAATTATGCGCGCCCTGGCCGCGGGCTTTCCTTTTGTTCCGCTCCGCTTCCCTTTAGCTGAATCTTCTGGCGACCGGCTAAAATCATGCCGTGACACCATTGCCAACGGGGTAGTGGTCTTCCCGTGCTTGCCCGCCGAAACATCGGCGCCCCGAAAAAAATCTGCCAGGAAATGCAAAGAAAATGATTGTGGTGGGCATTGAAACCTCCTGCGACGAAACCGGGATTGCGCTCTACGATACGGCGCGCGGCCTCCTGGCGCATGCCATCCATTCGCAGGTGGCGATGCATGAGGAATATGGCGGCGTGGTGCCAGAACTGGCCTCGCGCGACCATATCAAACGGCTGGCGCCGCTGCTCGCTCACGTCCTGGCCGAGGCCGGCATCGCCAAGGAAGCCATCGGGGCGGTGGCGTATACGGCCGGGCCGGGCTTGGCCGGCGCCTTGCTGACGGGCGCCAGCTTTGCCGAAGGCCTGGCCTGGTCGCTCGGCGTGCCGGCGCTGCCGGTGCATCATCTCGAAGGCCATCTGCTTTCGCCGCTGCTGGCCGACGATCCGGCGCAATTTCCCTTCATCGCCCTGCTGGTATCCGGAGGCCACACGCAGATCATGTGTGTTGAGCAAGTGGGTGCTTACGAACTGATGGGCGAATCGCTTGACGACGCGGCCGGTGAGGCCTTCGACAAGACGGCGCAACTGCTCGGCCTCGGCTATCCGGGCGGACCGGCGCTGGCCAAACTGGCCGAGGCCGGGGTGGCCGGCCGCTTCAAACTGCCGCGCCCGATGCTGACCAGCGGCGATTTAAACTTCAGCTTTTCCGGCCTCAAGACTGCCGTATTGACGGTAGTGCGGGCGCGCCCGCTGTCGGCGCAGGACAAGGCCGATCTGGCTGCCGAATTTCAGGAAGCGGCCACCGAGGTACTGGCGACCAAGGCACTGGCGGCGTGTCGCCAGCGCCGACTTTCCACCCTGGTCGTTGCCGGCGGCGTGGGTGCCAACCGGCGGCTGCGGCAACGGTTGGATGAAGCCGGCAAGCGTCAGGGTGTGCGCGTCTGCTATCCGGAGATGGCGTTGTGTACGGACAACGGAGCGATGATTGCGTTTGCCGCCGCCCAGCGATGGTTGGCCGGTGGCTACGATGCGGCGCGGGAACAGCAGCGCGCGGGTGGATTCGCCGTGCGGCCGCGCTGGCCGCTGCAGGAACTCTAACTTTCTCGCCACAGTCCCAGCAGTCCGGCCGCCGGGCCGCCCCAAGGCCGGACGACACGCGCCGCCAGGCGCAAACCGCGCCAAGGCAAACAACAACGCTGCCCGTAATAGACGAGCGCAGCGAGCAACAGTCACCCCTCCCGCGAGGGAGGGGGCGGGGGTGGGCGGGCCCCAATGCGGTTTTCAGTGCCTGCGAACAAGCGCAGGATATTCGGCCGATGGCGCACGATCAGCAGCAGGCACATGATGCCGATGACCAAGGACAGCGAATCGGGGCCATGCAGGGCATACGCTACGCCCGGGGCGACGCAGGCGGCGGCGAGTGCGGCCAGTGACGAATAGCGGAAGATGGTGGCGGTGGCGGCCCAGGTGAGCGCCGCAATCAGGGCGACCATGCCATCCAGCCCGATCAGCACGCCGATGGCGGTCGCGACCCCCTTGCCACCGCGAAAGCGCAGGAATATGGGAAACAGGTGGCCAAGGAAGGCGGCGAGGCCGGTGAAGGCAATCGCCGTATCGCCAGCGCCGACTTTTGCCACCAGCCACATCGCCACCCAGCCTTTGGCCGCATCGCCCAGCAGCGTCAACAGTGCCGCGAACTTGTTGCCTGTTCTGAGCACATTGGTGGCGCCGGGATTGCCCGAGCCAAAACCGCGCGGGTCGGCCAGGCCAAAGGCGCGCGACACGATCACCGCGAAGGGCAGCGAGCCGATCAGGTATCCCAGTAGCAGGCAGGCGATGAAAATGAGCAGAGCGGGCGTTGATTCCATAGAATGGGCGAGATTCTAACTGGTGTAATGATGACAACCTATCCCCCACCCCCTTTCCCGAGGAAAGGGGTGACTATGGTTCAGCCGCTTTGCGGCTTCCATGTCCATGACTTTACGCCGCCTTGGGGCGGCCCTGCGGAGGCGTAATGGATTTCATTTTCATCGAAGACATGCGCGTGGAAGCGCATGTCGGTATCTACGACCGCGAACGGGCGGCGCCGCAGACGCTGGATCTGACGCTGACCTTCGGCGTGCCTGACGAGGCGGCGCAGGACGACGATATCGCCAAGACCATCGACTATGCGGTGGTGATCGGGCGCGTCCGCGCCGAACTCGCGGCGCGCCAATTCAACCTGCTGGAAACGCTCGGCGAATTCATCATCGGGCTGATGCTCGACGAATTCCGTGCACCATGGGTGAAGGTATCGATCGCCAAGGTTGGCATCGCGCGCGGCGTGCGGCGGGTTGGTGTGCAGATCGAAAGGAGTTTGGCCCGCCCCTCCCAGCCCCCCCTCGCGGGGAGGTGACTGTGGCTCGCTGCGCTCGAACATTACGGGGCGCCTCCGTTTGATTTGCTAAGCGGATTGCGCCTGGCGGCGCGTACCGCTTTTCCTAGGGACGGCCCGTCGGAAAAGCTGTTCTGTAATCCTTACAGCTTTACCCAGCCTGGCTGCACTCCACGATCTTGGGTTGCAACACGCGCAGGATGTCGTGCGGGTGTACGCCGACCAGATAGCCGCGCTGGCCGCCGTTGATGTAGATCAGCGGCAGGTCGAGGATGGTCTTTTCCATGCAGACCGGGAGCTGTTTCTTCGTGCCGAAGGGCGAGCAACCGCCGACCAGATAGCCAGTATGGCGCTGGGCGTCGTCCGCCGTGCAGGGTGCGATCTTCTTGACGCCGAATTGTCGCGCCAGTTCCTTGGTGGAAACCTTGTGGTCGCCATGCATCAGCACCAGCAGCGGTTTCTTGTTCTCGTCTTCCATGACCAGCGTCTTGACGACGTTGTGCTCCGCGACATTCAACTCGCGCGCGGATACCTTCGTGCCACCGTGTTCCTCGTAGGGATAGAGGTGGTTGGAGTGAGCGATGCTATGACGGTGCATAAACTGCGTCGCGGGTGTCTCGGGGGGGCGGTCGTCGTTTTTCATGTTATTAGCCTCTCGCCGGGCCGCCCCAAGAGAGGCGACGCCCCCCCGTGGGGGGCAGCGAAATGAATTTGAGAGCGTGGGGGGCCATTATTAGCCTCTCGGATGGTGCGTCGCGTGCAGATCCTTGAGACGCGCGCGTGCAACATGAGTGTAGACCTGAGTCGTCGATATGTCAGTATGGCCGAGCAGCAATTGCACCACCCGCAAGTCGGCGCCATGATTGAGTAGATGGGTGGCGAAGGCGTGGCGCAATACGTGGGGAGAGATGCGTGCAGCAGGAATGCCTGCGGTCAGTGCATGTTTCTTGATGAGCACCCAGGCCATCTGGCGCGTCATGCCTGAGTCAGTGGCCTGACTGCGGCGGCCGGTGACGAAAACGAAGTCTGAGGCGCGGCCCTTGAGCAATGCTGGTCGTCCCTCTGTGAACCAGCGTCCCAGCCAATCGGCAGCGACCTCGCCCATCGGCACCAGCCGTTCCTTGCTGCCCTTGCCGAAGGTGCGTATCACGCGGTCGTCGAGACTGACGGAAAACAGTTTCAGGCCGACCAGCTCCGAAACCCGCAGGCCGGTGGCATAGAGCAGTTCGAACATGGTGCGGTCGCGCAGCCCCAGCGGCGTGGTGACGTCGGGCGCGGCCAGCAGGTCTTCGACATTCTTTTCCGAAAGCGTCTTGGGGAAGCGCTCGGCGGCGAGCGGGGCCTGGATGTTGAGCAGCGGGTCGGTCTGAATGCGGCCTTGGTCAATGAGCCAGCGGTAATAACGGCGCAGGGCAGCCTGCAGGCGGCGCAAGGTGGCGGGGCGCGCTTTTTGCGCGCGCGCATGCAGGTGCGCGAGGTAGCTGTCGATATCCGTTTCGGTGGCGGCGGGTAGATCGCCGCCGCGCTCAGCCAGCCAATGCGCAAACAGGGAAAGGTCGGAACGGTAGGCCGCAAGCGTATTTTTTGCCAGCCCGTCGGCGAGCCAGAGGGCGTCGATGAACTCGTCAATCTGGAGGCTAGTGGATTCCTTCATGCCCAACTGCAGGGCCGCCCCAAAGCTGGGCAAGCCAGGAAATGGAGCGCAGCGAACACCCGTCACCCCCTTCCTGGGGAAGGGGGTTGGGGGGAAGGGGTTTCATGATTCAGCAGCCAGCGTTTCACTTCGATTAGAAAACCGCCACGCTGACGGGAAAAGCCGCCGAGCTCACCGTGCGCAGCGACGACCCGGTGGCAGGGCACGACGACCGGGTAAGGATTGGCACCGCAGGCGGTGCCGACGGCGCGCGGGCTGCTGCCGAGTTCATGCGCCAGTTCGCCATAACTGCGCGTCTGGCCAGCCGGGATCGCCGCGATGCTGGCCCAGACGCGTTGCTGGAAGGGGGTGCCGGCCGGCGCGAGGGTCAGGTTGAAGCTGAAGGTGGGATCTTTCAGATAGGCGCGCAACTGGCGCACAGCGGCCTGTGACTGCGGCTGGCGCCCCCCGCGTTCGTCGCAGGGCTCAAGAAAATCGATGGCGACGATGGCGTCGCCATCGCAGCAAATGCCGAGCGAGAATGTCGGCCAGGAGACGATGGCGTCGTAGTCTGCGCTACCGGATTGTGTGTCGGTCATGCTCTTACCTCACCATTACCGAAGACGACCCACTTCTGCGAAGTCAGTCCCTCCAGTCCAACCGGGCCGCGGGCGTGGAACTTGTCGGTCGAGATGCCGATCTCGGCGCCCAGGCCGTATTCGAAGCCGTCGGCAAAGCGTGTCGAGGCATTCACCATCACCGAACTGGAGTCGACCTCGCGCAGGAAGCGCATGGCGCGTGTGTAGTCTTCGGTGACGATGGTCTCGGTGTGCGCCGATGAGTATTTGTTGATGTGGGCAATGGCTTCATCAACGTCCGCCACTATCTTGCAGGAGATGATGGCGGCGAGGTATTCGGTGTAATAGTCTTCCTCGGTCGCTGCCTTTGCCTGCGGCACCAGGGCCAGTGTCTCGGCGCAGCCGCGGACCTCCACGCCCCGCGCAATCAGCATGGCGCACAAAGTCGGCGCCAGCGCGATGGCGACCGGGCGGGCGATCAGCAGTGATTCGGCGGTGTTGCAGGTGCCGAGCCGTTGTGTCTTGGCGTTTTCGAGAATCGCGAGCGCCTTGGCGGGATCGGCGCTGGCGTCGATATAGACGTGACAGTTGCCGTCGAGGTGCTTGATCACCGGCACTTTCGCTTCACGGCTGATGCGTTCGATCAGCCCCTTGCCGCCGCGTGGCACAATCACATCGACATATTCGGGCATGGCGACCAAGTGGCCGACGGCGGCACGGTCGGTGGTCTCGATCACCTGCACGGCGGTTTCGGGCAGACCGGCGGCTTTGAGACCGACGCGCACGCAGGCGGCGATGGCCTGGTTGCAGCGCAGCGCTTCCTTGCCGCCGCGCAGGATCGCGGCATTGCCGGACTTGAGGCAAAGTGCCGCGGCGTCAGCCGTGACGTTGGGACGTGCCTCATAAATGATGCCGACCACGCCAAGCGGCACGCGCATCTTGCCAACCTGGATGCCACTGGGGCGGAATTTCATGTCGCTGATCTCACCGATCGGATCGGGCAGTTTGGCGACCTGTTCGAGACCCACCGCCATGGCTTCGACGCCTTTGGCGGTGAGCGTCAGACGGTCGAGCAGCGCCGGTTCCAGACCATTGGCGCGCGCTTCGGCAACATCAGCAGCATTCGCGGCGAGCAGTTCGGCCTGGTGCGCACGAATGTCGGCGGCCATCGCCAGCAGCGCGGCGTTCTTGGCGGCGGTGGAAGCTCTGGCCATGGCCCGCGCAGCGGCACGCGCCGCTTGGCCAACCGCTTCCATGTATTGCTTGATGTCCATTTGGTCCATAGGGTCCATTACTAAGCTAAGCCCTGGTTAAACGCAAGGAGAGTTGCAGGCATTCGTCCCAGCGGTCGCCACTGGCGAGACCCTTGATGATGCGATCAATTCGTGCTGCGTGCAAGAGCGCCGGACGCAGCGCACGGGTGCGCGCCTCCATGGTGAGCGCCCACAACACCAGCGGCAGGGGGGCATCCTCGGCGCGCAAGCCTTCCAGCGTGCGGGCGCAGCGCGCGGTGTCCTTCGCCTGCAGGGCGGTGCGCAGGTCGTCGATGTCGTAACGGGCGACATTCAGCACGGCGGCGGAGACCTGCGCCAGCGTCAGCGCGCCGGGTGGGTGCAGCAGGCCGAGTTTCTGGATTTCCTGATGCGCGGCCAGCAGGTTGCCTTCGACATGCAGCGCGATGAATTCCAGTGCCTCCGGCGGAGCCGACTGCTGTTGGGTTTTGAGTCGATTCGCGATCCAGTTCGGCAACTGCGTCAGGGCAGGCGCACGGCATTCGATCGCGATGCCGGCATTGATCAGCGTCGTGAACCAGGCGGCCTTCTTCGCCCGCCAGTCCATTTCGGGCAGGGTGATCAGGGTCAATACGTCGGCGGGCAGTGCCTTGCAGTAGCGGGCGAGTGCCTCGCCGCCATCGCGGCCGGGTTTGCCAGTGGGCATGCGCAGATCGACCAGGGTGCGGCCGCCGAACAGTGAGAGATTGCCGGCGGCGTGAAACAGTTCGTCCCAGCGGAAGGTGGGGGTGACGACCAGCACGTTACGTTCGTCAAATCCCTGACGCCGCGCAGCGGCGCGCAGGGCGTCGCCGGCTTCGATGGTCAGGAGCGGGTCGTCACCGTGCAGGACATACAGCGGCGCGAGCGGTTTTTCGAGATGGGCGGAGAGTTGTTCCGGGCGCAGTTGCACGGCAGGGTCAACTCTTGGCCGTCCGGCTGCCTGCCGAGAGCCGGCGCAGGATCTGTTGCACCAGGTCGGTCTGAATGTCGCGCCAGATGGTGATCTCTTCTGCCTCAGAGGCAAAAATGCGCGTGTCGTCGAAGTTCATTTCACGCTGCAGGATGATCTGGCTGGGCGCCATCAGTTCCTTGCCGCTGGCATCCTGAATGCGATAGACGAAGGTGCGCGTCAATTGGAATTCGCGCACCAGGCCGGTGCCGGACAGTGAAAGGATGTTCTTTGCCTGCTCGTTGCGCAGGATGACCAGGGAGGCCTGCGCCGCCTTGGGGTCGGTGACGATGCGGGTTTGCGTCGAAGCTTCGACGCTGCGCTTGATCTGGGCATACATCTCGCTGCTTTCGGGCATGCCGAGATAGAGCGTTTCCCAGGGCAGGTTGTAACTGCCGCGCAACTGGAAGCCGCAGGCCGCAAGGCTTAACGACAGCAAGAGGATGAGCAGGCGGCGCATTGAATACCCTTCGATCAGACGACGATATTGACCAGGCGGCCGGGGACGACGATGACCTTCTTCGCCGGCTTGCCTTCCATGAATTTTTGTGCGGCTTCGCTAGCGAGGGCAATGGCTTCGATCGCCGCGCGGTTTTCGGGAGTGTCAGCGCCGACTTTTACCCGGATGGCGCCGCGCAACTTGCCATTCACCTGCAGCACAAGTTCTTCCTCGTCCTGTACCAGTGCGGCGTCAAGCGGTTCGGGCCAGGCAGCGGCGAGGATGTCCGGCCCATAGCCGAGCTCGATCCACAGCGCATGGGTGAGGTGTGGCGCGATCGGCGAAAGGACGCGCAGGAGAATTGAGAAACCCTCGGCCAGCACTGGCGCGTGGCTGCCGTCCTTGGGCGCCTTCTCCAGTGCATTGAGCATTTTCATTGTCGCCGAGGCGACGGTGTTGAACTGTAGCTTGCCGAGGTCGTAATTGGCCTGCTTCAGTAGCAGGTGAAGCTCGCGACGGAGGGCGGCGGGTGCCCCGGAAATAGGGGACAGACCCCGATTTTGAGATTCATAAAATTGGGGTCTGTCCCCTATTTCCTTCTTCAGTGCATGACCAAAAGCCCAGACGCGCTTGAGGAAGCGGTAGGCACCCTCGACGCCGGAATCCGACCATTCCAGCGTCTGTTCGGGCGGTGAAGCGAACATCATGAAGAAGCGCGCGGTGTCGGCGCCGTACTGCTCGATCAGTGCCTGCGGATCGACGCCATTGCGCTTGGACTTCGACATGGTGCCGACGCCGCCATAATCGATGGTGCTCCCATCGGTCTTGAGCGTCGCGCCGGTCACATGGCCGCTCATTGGGCCATCTGCGTTCCTCACCAAGTCGACCTCCTCGGGCGCGAAGTACTCGATGCCACCCTTGGCGGTGCGCCGGCTGAAGATGTGGTTGAGCACCATGCCCTGTGTCAGCAGGTTGGCGAAGGGTTCGTCATACGACACCAGCTGCAGATCGCGCATCACCTTGGTCCAGAAGCGCGAATAGAGCAGATGGAGGATCGCATGCTCGATGCCGCCGATATATTGGTCGACCGGCATCCAGTAGTCGGTACGGGCGTCCACCATGGATGTCGCGGCATCCGCGGCGCAGTAGCGCGCGTAATACCAGCTCGAATCGACGAAGGTGTCCATCGTGTCGGTTTCGCGCTTGGCCGGCTTGCCACACTTCGGGCAGGCGCAATTCAGGAAATCGGCACGCTTGTTGAGCGGGTTGCCCGCGCCGTCCGGTACGCAATCCTCGGGCAGCACCACGGGCAGTTGCTCGTCCGGTACCGGTACCGAGCCACAGACCTCACAATGAATCAACGGGATCGGACAGCCCCAGTAACGCTGCCTTGATACGCCCCAGTCGCGCAGGCGAAACTGGATCTTTTTCTCGCCCAGGCCTTTGGCGGCGAGGTCGGCGGCAATGGCCTCCGTGGCCGCCGTATAGTCGAGCCCGTCGTATTTCTCTGAATTGACGCAGACGCCGCGTTGTTTGTCGGCGTACCACTCAGCCCACGCCTCGAGCGAAAAAGTTTCGCCGGTCAGCGCAATCACCTGCTTGATCGGCAATGCGTATTTTTTGGCGAAGGCAAAGTCACGCTCGTCGTGCGCCGGCACGCCCATCACCGCGCCGTCGCCGTAGCTCATCAGCACATAGTTGCCGACCCAGACTTCGACCTGTTCGCCGGTGAGGGGGTGCCCGACGAAAATGCCAGTTGGCATGCCCTTCTTTTCCATGGTCGCCATGTCGGCTTCCATCACCGAGCCATGCTTGCATTCGTCGATGAAGGCGGCCAGCGCGGGATTGTTCCGTGCGGCATGGGTCGCCAGCGGATGCTCGGCGGAAACGGCGCAGAAGGTCACACCCATGATGGTGTCGGCACGCGTGGTGAACACCCAGAGTTTGCCGGGTTCGCCGTCCAGCGTGTAGGGAAAGGCGAAGCGCACGCCGGTGCTCTTGCCGATCCAGTTGGCCTGCATGGTCTTGACGCGCTCGGGCCAGCCCGGCAGAGTGTCGAGGGCGGACAGCAGTTCGTCGGCGTATTGCGTGATCGCCAGGTAGTAGCCGGGGATTTCGCGCTTCTCGACCAGCGCGCCGGTGCGCCAGCCGCGCCCTTCGATCACCTGTTCGTTGGCCAGCACGGTCTGATCGACCGGGTCCCAGTTCACCACCTGGGTTTTCTTGTAGGCGATGCCTTTTTCCAGCATGCGCAGGAACAGCCACTGGTTCCACTTGTAGTACTCGGGCCGGCAGGTCGCCAGCTCGCGCTCCCAGTCGAGGGCGAAGCCGAGCGACTTGAGCTGCTGCTTCATGTAGGCGATGTTGTCGTAGGTCCACTTGGCCGGCGGCACGTTGTTCTGGATCGCCGCGTTCTCGGCGGGCAGACCGAAGGCATCCCAGCCCATCGGTTGCAGGACGTTGTAGCCGCGCATTTTGTGGCTGCGCGCCAGCACGTCGCCAATGGTGTAGTTGCGCACATGCCCCATGTGCAATTTGCCGGACGGATAGGGGAACATCGACAGGCAGTAATACTTCGGCTTGCCGGTGTCTTCGGTAGCGTTGAAGGCGCGCGTAGCGTGCCAGTGGGCCTGTGCGGCCTGCTCGATTGCAGCGGGTTGGTATTTTTCCTGCATGGCCGGGTGCGCGTTTAGCGTGTGTCGACAAAGCGCCAAATTATACGCGCCCGCCCTCCCGGCTGTGCCCCGGCAAGGGCCGCGGCGCGGCCCGCAGTTTATTGGCCGAGCTGGGTTGGTCGCAGCGTGCGCCAGCCGCGCGTATTGTTCAGCGCAAAGGCGTCATAGACAGCCACCGGGGCCTGCCAAAAGCTCTGGTTGAAGCGCGTCCAGCGGCGCCAGCCGAAGGAATCGACATCCGCCTGCAGGCATTCGGCAGCCACCAATTCAAACAGGCGATCCATGGCGGCTTCCCAATAAGCGGGTGTATCCGTCGCACCGGTGACCAAAGCGGCATGGTGCTGGGCATCAAGCCAGAGCGCTTCGCCGCGCTGCAGCGAAATGCCGGCCTTGTTGGCCAGCCAGGGCAGGAGTTTCGGACTGCAATTGTTCGATTTCATGATCGTTTCCTTCCCGTTAAAAGACGCCCTCGTGAGGCGACTAATAACGCGTGGTTCATGGGACTTTGGATATATTCTACGCGCTATTTGTGCGCTGCAACATAATATACCGCTGGCCCGGGGGGTGATGTTGGCGCTTTACAACGGGTGAATGAAACCGCCATTGCGTGGCATGTTAATATCGCCGCCGCGCGTGGCCCCGCCACTTATCCAAGATCGTTGATATTGCAAGGAAACAGATCGTTGTCGTCTGACCCTGCCCACCATGAAGAGCTGTCGCGGCCAGATACTGGCGAACGGGTAGGTGCGTCCCGTAAAGACAGCCGTCACCGTGAGGTTATGTCACGCATGCCCGGCTCATGGCGCACTTTCAGCCTCTTCCTGTTTCTCTTGCTGTTCTGGTGGCTGCTTTCCGGCATGCCGGCGCCGTTCCTGCTGGCTGCGGGCGTCGGCAGCGCGCTTCTGGTGGTTTGGTTTGCCCGCCGACTCAATATCGACGACCATGAGGGCCACCCGGTACATCTGGCCTGGCATGCCTTGTTCTTCTACTGGCCGTGGTTGCTGAAAGAAATTGCCGTCTCCGCCTGGCAGGTCTGCCGGATCGTGCTTGACCCGAAACTACCTATCAGCCCCACATTGGTGAGATTCAAGCCCTCGCAAATCACTGATGTCGGTCTGGTAATCCACGCCAACTCGATCACATTGACCCCGGGCACGATCTCCGTGGAGGTCAGCCGCGAGGAGTTCCTGGTGCACGCCCTGACACGCGAGGGTGCGGCGGGGGTGCAAGCCGGTGGCGCCATGGACCGCCGGGTGAGCGCGCTGGAGTCTTGGCCGAGGATGTTCAGTTGATGTTCGCCGCCGCCGCCATCGCCCTGCTGGTGACTGCCGCCCTGGCGTTGGCGCGGGCCGCCCTTGGCCCTACCGTATTCGACCGACTCCAGGCCGCAAATACCATCGGCACCTGCGCGATGCTGTTGGTGGCGGTGATGGGCTTCCTCAACGGTCGGCCGGAATTTCTTGACCTGGCCATCATCTACGGCCTGCTCAATGTGATTGGCATGGTTGCCGTGCTGAAATTTTTCCGCAAAGGCAAGCTCGGCGAGGCCGACGAATGAATCTCGCCCTGATCATCGATCTGGCCAGTTGGGTATGCCTGCTGGCCGGCAGCTTCTTTTGCGTAGTCGGCGGCATCGGCCTGTTGCGCATGCCGGATTTTTACACCCGGGTACACGCCGCAAGCTTGACCGACACCTTGGGTGCCGGGTTGATCCTGCTGGGTCTGCTGCTGCAGGCCGGTTTCACGCTCGTTGGCGCCAAGCTGGTGATGATCGGCCTGCTGATCTTTTTCGCCAGCCCCACCGGCAGCCATGCGCTGACCCGTGCCGCGCTGGTGCGTGGCATTGCGCCACAGCTTGCCGACCCGCCGGAGGCATCATCATCGAAACCCTGATCATCAACACGCTGCTGACCATGATGGTGGTCGCCGTGGTGGCGCTGGCGCGCAGCCGCAACCTGTTCGCCGTGGTTGTCCTGGCCGGGGCTTACAGTTTTTTGATGGCTACCGTGCTGGTGGCGCTGGATGCCGTCGACGTGGCAATGACCGAGGCGGCTGTCGGGGCGGGTATCTCGACGGTATTATTTCTCGGCGCACTTTATCTGTGCCGGAGCGAGGAAGCCAAGCCGGCCCACCGACCGCTGATTCCGTTCGCACTGGCGGTCAGCACCGGTGCCTTGCTGGTCTATGGCAGCCTGGGACTGCCGGACTTTTCTGACCCGCAGGCGCCGATTCACACCCATGTGGCACCCCGCTACCTTAACGATGGGCCGCAGGAAACCGGCGTGCCCAACGTTGTCACGGCCGTGCTGGCGAGCTATCGCGGTTTCGATACTTTTGGCGAAACCACGGTGGTGTTTACGGCCGGCGTCGGCGTCATCGTCCTGTTGCGCCGCCGGCGCAAGGACAAAAACAAGGAATCATGACCCCCATCCCCCCGCCCCCCTTCTCCAGGAAGGGGATGACAAGTGTTCGCGGGCGCCGCCCGCTCCGTGTAATGGCTGTTCCTCCTTGGGACGGCCCGGCGGAGGAGCGATCATGAACCGGCAACTGGTGCTGCGGGTGATCGCCAAGCTGATGATCCCCTTCATCCTGATATTTGCACTGTATGTGCAATTTCATGGCGATTTCGGACCCGGCGGCGGCTTCCAGGCCGGCGTGGCGCTTGCCGCGGGGGTGATCTTCTATGCATTGATTTTTGGCCTGGCGCGGACGCGCCGTGCCGTGCCGGATAGTCTGCTGGACGGCATGATCGCCGGCGGCGTATTGCTCTACGGTGGCGTTGGGGTTGCCGGCATGCTGCTGGGGGGGAACTTTCTCGATTATTTCGTGCTCGATGCCGACACCGTGATCGGTCAGCATCGCGGCATTTTCTGGGTCGAAGCCGGCGTCGGCATCACTGTTTCCAGCGTGATGCTAAGAATTTTCTACCTGTTCGCCGACCGCGCCAATCTTACCGAGAGCGAGAGGGATCATCCGGAGGGCGAGCGATGAGCGCACTGGCGAGTCATTTCAGCTATGCGGTGACGATCTTTCTGCTGGTCGCCGGTTTGTTCATCATCATCGCGCGCGGCAACCTGATCAAGAAAATGGTCGGCCTCAGCATTTTTCAGACCTCGGTTTTCCTGCTCTACATTGTGCCGGGCAAGCTGGTTGGCGGTACCGCGCCCATTGTTGCACCGGGTTTTCAGGTCTACTCCAATCCGCTGCCGCATGTACTGATCCTTACCGCCATCGTTGTCGGTGTTGCCACGCTGGCACTGGGACTAGCCCTGGCGGTTCGCGTCCACGAGGCCTACGGCACCATCGAAGAGGACGAAATCCTCGAAAGAGACGCTGCGTCATGAGCTTCGCCCAGTCAGTCAGCGCCAACCTGCCGGCACTTCAGGTTGTTTTGCCCCTGCTGGCGGCACCGCTGGTCCTGCTGCTACGCTCGGCCCGGGCGGCTTTTGCACTGACGCTGGTGGTCAGCTTTGCCTGCCTCGCCATTGCCATTGCCCTCTGGCAGCAGGTCGACGCCAGCGGGCCGATTTTTTATGCAATGGGCAGCTGGGCGCCACCTTGGGGCATCGGCTACTACGTCGACAAACTTGCCGCCTTCATGCTGGTTTTGGTCAGCCTGACGGCCGCCGTGGCGGTGCCATACAGCCGCGCGAGCCTTGCCCGGGAAATTCCTGCCGACAGCCACACATTGTTCTATGTGATGTTCCTGCTGTGCCTGTCCGGGCTGCTGGGCATTGTCATCACGGGTGACGCCTTCAACCTGTTCGTCTTTCTCGAGGTGTCGTCGCTGTCCACCTACGTCCTGATCGCTTTCGGACGCGACCGGCGGGCACTGGTGGCGTCCTATCAATACCTGATCATGGGCAGCATCGGCGCCACCTTCATCGTCGTCGGTGTCGGGCTGCTCTATTTGATGACCGGCACCCTCAATCTGGTGGATATGGCCGAACGACTGGCCGATGTCCGCTCCAGCCGCCCGGTGCTGGCGGCGCTGGCTTTCCTGACCGTCGGCATCTCACTGAAGCTCGCGTTGTTCCCGCTGCATCAGTGGCTGCCCAACGCCTACACCTACGCGCCCTCCGTCGTCACTGCCTTCCTCGCCGCCACTGCCACCAAGGTTTCGGTGTACGTGCTGATCCGCTTCTACTTTTCGGTATTCGGCGAAAGCCTGGTATTCCACAAGCTGCCGCTACCGGAAATCATGCTGTGGCTGTCGCTGTTGGCGATGTTTGCCGCCAATTTCGTCGCCATCTTCCAGAACAACCTGAAGCGCTTGTTTGCCTACTCCAGCGTTGCCCAGATCGGTTACATCACGCTCGGGCTGTCCTTTGATTCAGTCAATGGCCTTACCGCCTCAATCGTTCACCTGTTCAATCATGGCATCGCCAAGGGCGCGATTTTTCTCCTGATTGGCGGCATTGTCCTCGGAATCGCGAAACCTGGCGCCGTCGCGCCAGCGCCGACTTTTGACCGGCTGGCCGGCCTGGCCAAACGCATGCCGCTCACCTGCTTCGGCATCGTCCTCGCCGGATTGAGTCTGATCGGCGTGCCCGGTACCGCCGGCTTTGTCACCAAGTGGTATCTGATCCTCGCCGCCATGGAGCGGGGCCAGTGGTGGCTGGTCGGCGCGATCCTGCTGAGCTCACTGCTGGCCGTCGCCTATGTCTGGCGCTTTGTCGAGACCGCCTACTTCCGCGCACCGCCGGCCGATGCGGAGAATCCTGCCCAGTTACGTAACGAGGCACCGCTCTCCATGCTGGTCCCTGCCTGGCTGCTGATTGCCGCCACTTTCTGGTTTGGCCTCGACACCTCGCTGACGATCGGCACGGCGCTGGAAGTCGCGCAACAACTGGTGCGCGGCCAATGAACGCAGCAGAGCTGATTCTCGTTGCGCTGGTCCTGCCGATTCTCGCTGCGGTGGGCATTGCGCTGGCCGGCAAGCTGCCGAACCTGCGCGAGGGCATCACGCTGGTTACTGCGCTGGTGCTGTTCGCCTGCGTTGCGCAGTTGCTCGATCCGGTGCTGGCCGGCATGCGCCCGGAATTCGTGCTGCTGGAACCATTGCCCGGCTTGCCCATTGCCTTCCGCGTCGAGCCGCTCGGCATGTTGTTTGCGCTGATCGCCTCCGGCCTGTGGATCGTCAATTCGGTCTATTCGATCGGCTATATGCGCGGCAACAAGGAAAAAAATCAGACGCGTTTTTACGTTTGTTTTGCGCTGTCGATCGCCGCCGCGCTGGCGATTGCCTTCGCCGCCAACCTTTTGACGCTGTTCCTGTTCTACGAAGTGCTGACGCTGATCACCTATCCGCTGGTGACGCATGCCGGCACCGATAAGGCCAGACGCGGCGGACGCACCTATCTCGCCATCCTGATGGGCACCTCGGTGCTGTTCCTGCTGCCGGCGGTAATCTACACCTGGCACGTTGCCGGCACCACCGAGTTTCGTCCCGGCGGCATCCTGCCCGCCGGCATGGAAACGGGAACGCTGATGGTGCTGCTGGCCCTGTTCATGTTCGGCATCGGCAAGGCGGCGCTGATGCCGTTCCACCGCTGGCTGCCCGCCGCAATGGTGGCGCCGACGCCGGTCTCGGCACTGCTGCACGCCGTGGCGGTGGTCAAGGCCGGTGTCTTTTCGGTGGTCAAGGTGATCGTTTATGTGTTTGGTCTCGATCAACTGGCCGGTGCCACCGACTGGCTGATCGGCATCGCCGGCTTCAGCATTGTCGCGGCCTCGGTGGTGGCGCTGAATGCCGACAACCTCAAGCGCCGGCTGGCCTATTCGACCGTCAGCCAGCTGTCCTATGTCACCCTCGCCGCCGCCATCCTCGCGCCCCTCTCGGTCGCCGGCGCGGCGCTGCACATCGCTGCCCATGCCTTCGGCAAGATCACGCTGTTCTTTGCTGCCGGCGCCATCTACACGGCAGCGCACAAGACCGAGGTCAGCCAGCTCGATGGCATCGGCCGACGCATGCCCTGGACCATGGCCGCCTTCGGCATCGGGGCGCTGTCGATGATCGGCCTGCCGCCGGCCGCCGGCTTCGTCAGCAAGTGGTACATCGTCTCCGGCGCTTTTGCCCAGGCGCAGTGGTTTGCGCTGGCGGTGATCTTCATCAGCACGTTGCTCAATGCCGGTTATTTCCTGCCCATCCTGTATCGCGCCTTCTTCCGCCCGCTATCCGCCGAGGCGGCTGCCCACCCGCACGGCGAGGCACCGCTGGCCATCGTCATCGCGCTGACATTTACCGCCGCCGGCACGCTGGCCTTGTTCTTCTTCCCGGACGTGCCGCTGGCGCTGGCGCAACAACTGGTGAAGTCGCCATGAAAAACGAACATTGGCTCGACCAGCCGAAAAACATCAAGTTGCTTTGGCGCGGCTTTATTGCCGTGCTGGCGCTCACCGTGCTTGCCGAATTCGTCGTCCACCTGCATCCGCATTTCGAAGTCGAGGGACT
Organism: Rhodocyclaceae bacterium; assembly: GCA_013791905.1. Classification (GTDB taxonomy): domain Bacteria; phylum Pseudomonadota; class Gammaproteobacteria; order Burkholderiales; family Rhodocyclaceae; genus Sulfuricystis. The sequence continues at coordinate 273,103 of VMSX01000009.1, forward strand.
GTTCGGTTTTCACGCCGCCTATGGTTTTGTCGTCTGCCTGCTGATGATCGTCTTCGCCAAGGGCCTGGGGTTGTTGCTCAAGCGTCCCGACAGCTATTACGCCGATAGTGAAAAGGACGGCGGCAATGAGTAGCGCGCTCATTCTGCATCCCGCCCTGATCCTGATCGCCGGCGCGCTGCTGCTGCCTTTCCTGCGCGGTACGGCACGCAGCATCGCCGTCCTGGCAGCACCGACTTTTGCCCTGATCGCCCTCTGGCTGTTGCCGGAAGGCCGGTTGTGGGAAGTTGCCTGGCTCGACTACCAGCTTGCCCCGCTTGCCGTGGACAAGCTCTCGCGCCTGTTTGCCACCATCTTCGCGCTGATGGCGTTTGCCGGTGGTCTGTTTGCACTGCGGCAGGAAAGCCGGCTCGAGATGCCCGCTGCCTTCCTCTACGCCGGTGCAGCCATCGGCGTGGCTCTGGCCGGCGACCTGGTCACCGTGTTCGTGTTCTGGGAAGTGATGGCGGTCGGTTCGACGCTGGTGCTGTGGAGCGCAAACACCAAAACGGCCTGGGCGGCCAGCCTGCGCTATGCCATGGTGCATCTGGGCGGCGGCGTGATCCTCTTCGCCGGCGTCACCGGCCACCTGCTGACCACCGGCGACGCCACTTTCACGCGCATGCAGCCCGACTCGATCGCCCACTGGCTGATCCTCATCGGCTTCCTCATCAATGCCGGTGCGCCGCCCCTGTCGGCCTGGCTGCCCGACGCCTATCCGGAAGCCTCGTGGAGCGGCACGGTGTTCCTCTCCGCCTTCACCACCAAGACGGCGGTGTATGTGTTGCTGCGCGGTTTTCCCGGTACCGAAATCCTGATTTGGGTCGGCCTGTTCATGGTGTTCTACGGCATCGTCTATGCGCTGCTCGAAAACGACATGCGGCGCATCCTCGCCTATTCCATTATCAACCAGGTCGGCTTCATGATCGCCGGCATCGGCATCGGCACCGAGATGGCCTTGAACGGCGCCGCTGCGCACGCCTTCACCCACATCATCTACAAGGCGCTGCTGCTGATGTCGGCCGGCGCCGTGCTCGCCGCCACCGGGCGGCGCAAATGCTCCGAACTGGGCGGCCTGTTCCACAGCATGCCAATCGCGACCATCTGCGGCACCATCGGGGCACTGGCAATCTCGTCCTTCCCGCTCACCTCCGGCTTCATCTCCAAGTCGATGATCTCGCAGGCCGCTGCCGACGGCCATCTGCAAGCCGTCTGGCTGCTGCTGGCCGCCGCTTCGGCTGGCGTGTTCCTGCATGCCGGCATCAAGTTCCCCTGGTTCGTCTTCTTCCAGAAAGATTCCGGCCTGCGTCCGCCCGACGCCTCGGGCTCGATGCGCTGGGCGATGATCCTGTTCGCCTTTCTCTGCATCGCGCTTGGTGTCTGGCCCGAACCGCTCTACGCAATCCTGCCCTATGCGGTGGATTACGTCCCTTACACGACAGCCCATGTGCTGACGCAACTGCAACTGCTGCTGTTCTCGGGTCTCGCCTTTTTCGTGATGCTCAACTACCTGAAACGCACGCCGACCATCTCGCTCGACGTCGACTGGCTGTACCGCAAGCCGCTCCCGGGGCTGGCGCGGCGGCTGGGCACTTTGCTGCACGGGGCCATGAATGCTATGGAGCGCGGCGTGAGCGGGACTCTCACCGGGCTGGCCGATCGCCTGGATGCGCAGCGCGGCCCCCGCGGCCTGCTCGCCAAAAGCTGGCCGACCGGCAGCATGGCCCTCTGGGTGATGGTGATGTTGCTGGCCTATTTGCTGTTCTACTATCTGGGATAAATGGCACAACGGCAGCTAAATCAAGCCGTTACTCCAGGTTGCTGGCCTACCCGCGAATATTGATATTCCCCGCGTGATGCAAGGATGGGCGATGCTGCGGTGTGGCAATTCCGTCCGTACAGAGCGTCGCCCTGCCGGATTTAAGCCGCGTTCCCGACGCGCAGTCCGGAGATGAAATAAGTATCATCCGAGCCTGAGGCGTTACTAGCCTAAAGTTAAGGTTGCGACGCGATTGAGGAAGCATGAAAAAACGCACGTTTGCCATATTGTTTGCTGGCCTGTTTCAGGCGCAGGCCGCCCATGCGGATACCGCCGAAGAAGTGGCACAGTTGCTGTCAATCAGCCTGGAAGAACTGATGGCGACAAAGGTCACCATTTCCACGAATACTCTGCAAGCGCTTTCCCGGGCACCATCCGCCGTCTCGGTCATCACGGCGGAGGACATCAAGGCCACCGGCGCGCGGAATCTCGCCGAGATCCTGCAAAGCGTCCCGGGTGTCTATATCCGGGCCAACCTGTTCGGTTTCCGGCCGCAGATTACGTTTCGTGGGGCGACCTCACAAAACACGCTGCTGATGGTGGACGGTGCGCCGGTGAAGGACCTGGTCTGGAACGCCGGGATATTCTGGCGCGGACTGTCGACCACCATGATCGACCGGGTCGAGATCATTCGCGGCCCCGGTTCCGCCCTGTTCGGCTCGGACGCGTCTGCCGGGGTGATCAATGTCATCACCAAAACCGCGCGCGGGATCGATAACTCCGAGGCCGGCGTGCGCGCCGACAGTTTCGACACGCAAACGGCGTGGGTGCAGCACGGGGGTATCTGGAACGGTTTCGCTATCGGTTTTACTGCGGAAGCGTCGACCACCGCTGGTCATCGACCGTTTTTTGCAGCAGATGGCCAGACCGCGCGAGACCCCAGCATTTCCTACGCCCCCGGCTACGCCGGTTATGGCCTGGATAGCGAGGATTTCCGTTTCTACATGGCCAAGGGCAACTGGCGCCTGCAGGCCGACTACTTGCGGCGCAGAAACATCGAAACCGGTCTGACGGGTGCCGCCACGCTGGATCCGTTGACCCGCGGGAGCGATAATCGTTACAACCTCGCGCTGTTTTACGGCAATCAGGCCTTCGCCAAGGACTGGGGCCTGAATGCTGAACTGCGTTACCAGCACCTCGATTACACCTCGGGCGATGGGTTTCTGGAGCGTCCCCCTGGCTTTGTCTGCGTCAATAGTGTCAGAGACTGTAATGGCGGCACGCCCGGTCTCTATCCTGTCGGGCTGCTCAATCAAATGCGATCGGCTGAGCGCCGATGGAATTTCGAAGTCAGCGGTCTGTACAGCGGTGTAAAGAATCACGCTATTCGACTGGGTGGCGGGTACGTCGCGCAAGACTTGTACTCAGTTGAGCATTTTGTCAATTACGGAAAGGTTTCAGACACAGTTACGCTACCTGCTGGCGGACCGCTGGTGGATATTTCGGGCTCAAACTACGCCTTTGCGCCGGAAAAGGTGCGCCGGACAAATTACTTGTTCCTGCAGGACGTCTGGAGCTTCGCGGATAACTGGGAACTGACTGCCGGGGCGCGTTATGACCACTATTCGGACTTCGGCGGCGCGCTGAATCCGCGCGTGGCGCTAGTCTGGCAGAGCACGGATAGACTCACGACGAAGCTGATGTATGGCGAAGCGTTCCGGGCTCCTTCCTACCTGGAACTGTATGCCCGCACCGCCGCCACCCAACCCAATGACAAGCTCATGCCGGAACGTTCGAAAACCTGGGATCTGTCAATTTCTTACCTGGTCACCAGGGATTTCAGGCTGGGTCTCGATCTTTACCAATTTGCCCAGTCCGACCTCATCGCACAGGATTCGTCCGGCCAGTACCAGAACATGGGCAGCAATACCTCGCGTGGCGTCGAGCTGGAAGCGCAATGGGTGGCAACGCAGACGCTGCGATTTTCCGGCAACCTGACCGATCGTGAAGACAGCACACCGAACAATGCCGTACCCAAGCAAACTGCCTACCTGCGCGCTGACTGGGTCTTCATGCCGCGCTGGAACTGGAACGTCCAGGCCAACTGGATTGGCAAGCACGCGCTGGCCCCCGGCGATCCCCGCGCGCCCATCGGCGCCTATACACTGGTGGATACCACGGTGCGCTACTCTCCGCGCCGCGAATGGGAGTTTGCTGCTTCCATCCGCAATCTGTTCGACGTGGATGCGCGAGAATTGAGCAGCCGATCTTTAGTCAATAATCTGCCGCTGCCGATGCGCAGTGTTTTTGCAGAAGTGCGCTACAAGTTTTAAACCGTCCGCCACCCGATAATGTGATGCAGCCATCCGGACCAGCCCGCCTGACAGCATGGATGTTGATCCGCGCCGGCCTCTGGCTGGCCGGGCTGCTGGCAGCAGCGGCGCCCGGTTTCGCGGCCGGACAAGCCTCGGAACAGTCGGTACGGGCGGCCCTGGTGTTCAACTTCATCAAATTCACCGAGTGGCCGGCAACCACGGTCGGCGAAGCCCAATTACGGGTATGTGTCGCCACTAACGATCCGGCGCAGATAGCCGCCATCGAAGCCCTCAACAATCGCCGGGTTCGCGACAAGACTCTGGTTGCGCTACGCTTCCGCCGCCAAGCCGACTGCGGCGTGATCTACGTCGATTCGCCCCAGCACTGGAAAGAGATTGCGGAGCGGCAGGTCCCCGGGCACGCCTTGACCGTCGGCGGCTACGCCGGTTTCGTCGCGGATGGCGGCATGATCGAAATCGCGCTGCAGGAAGGCAACGTTCGCTTCGACATCAATCTGCTCGAAACAAAACGTGCCGGGTTGCGTATTTACCCACAGTTACTGCGGCTGGCGCGCCGCATTGCGGAGTAAGCGGCATGCGGCAACTGCGCACTTATTTCGATCGTCGCTCCATCCGCTACCAGTTGTTCCGGCTGGTTCTGGTGGTCACTTCCACCGCGCTGGCCATCGCAATGATCGGCGGCGCGCTGCTCGAATGGCACAAACAGCAACAACACGTCAGCCAGTCGTTGACCACGATAGCGCAGGCTGCCGGCGTTGCTGCCAGCGCGGCGATTGTCTTCCACGACAACACAGCGGCGGGCGAGGCGCTGCGCATGTTGGTCGCCCACCAGGAGATCGAAGCGGCCGCGGTTTACCTGCCCGAGGGTTACCGTCTGGCCAGCTACGGGGATGAAAACAGGTTGCCGGACAGTTTCAACAGGTTGCGCGAACATCTGCCAGATTTTGGTCTGTTCCTGCCATCGACCACGCTTTTTCAGCCGATCCAGTTCGATGACGCGACCATCGGCCATATCTATATCCGCGCCAGTCTGCGAGATTACCGCAGCAACTTCCTGTTGCAGGGTGCCCTGATGGCTGGCGCCGGACTGCTGGGTCTGATGCTGGCCATGGGACTCGGCTTACGCTTCCTTGCGCGCATCGTCAAACCGGTCAAGGAGCTTGCCGACACCTCGCGGCAAGTGCGCGAGGAGAAGAACTTCTCGCGGCGTGCCACGCCGCCAACATCGGTCGCGCACCTCGATGAAATCGGCGAGCTGGTTGTTAACTTCAATGCCATGCTGGCAGAGATCGAGCAGCGCGAGCGCGAGTTGGCTATCTACCAAAACAGCCTGGAAACCATGGTGTTCGAGCGGACGGCAGCGCTGAACTCCGCCAACCGGGAACTGCTGGCGGCCAAGGAGTCCGCCGAGGCTGCAACGGTAACCAAGTCGCGCTTCCTGGCCGCCGCCAGCCATGACTTGCGGCAACCGATTCAGGCCATCAACCTGTTCAAGGACGCCTTGAACAATACGGCCTTGAACGAAGAACAGCAACGCATCAGCGACTACCTTTCCCTGTCGGCCCAGAGCCTCGGCGAGCTGCTGAATGCCTTGCTCGATATCTCGAAGCTCGACGCCGGCGCCATTCAGGCCACACCGCAGGTCATCGACGTCCATGATCTGCTCAGCCACATCGATGCCGAGTTCGCCCCGCTGGCCTCGGCCAGGTCCCTGCGCTTCAAATATTATTATCCGCCGGGCGAGCTGGCCTTTTTTACCGATCCCAAGCTGCTGCAGAGCCTGCTGCGGAACCTGATTGGCAATGCCCTCAAGTACACCGGGCAGGGCGGTATTCTGGTTGCTATCCGGCGGCGGGGGGCGCAGGCCATCATGCAGGTCTGGGATACCGGCATGGGCATCGCGCCGGAACATCTGCAGACGATCTTCGATGAGTACTTTCAGGTTGCCAATCCCGAGCGGGACAAGACCAAGGGCTTGGGGCTCGGCCTTGCGATTGCCCGCCGCCAGGCAAAACTGCTGGCCACTGAAATAGTTTGCCATTCCCGCCCCGGCAAAGGAACTGTCTTCGAGTTCCGGCTGCCGCTGGCCAGCCAAGCGCAGAAGGCAGAACACGGTCAGGCCGATCAGGAAATAACCCGTGTGGCGGATGCCTCCGGTTTGGTCGGGCGTCGGATTGCCGTGATCGATAACGACTTCATGGTCGCCAAGGCAATCCAGCTGTCCCTCGAATCGCTCGGCATGCACGTCAAGTCATATGGCAGTGCCGAGGAGGCCCTGGCAGATTCGACAATCGCCAGTGCGGATGTTTATATCTCCGACTTCCGGTTGCCCGGCGCAAGCGGCGTCGAACTGCTTGATGCAATCCAGCAGCTGGTGAAAAAACCGATCAGGGCGGTCATGCTGACCGGGGAAAACTCGCCGGGTTGGGCCGACTTGGCGCAAACGGCCCGCTGGCCGGTGCTGTTCAAACCCGTCGATCTGCCGACGCTGATAGCGACAATCGAGGCACAGGACGCCGTACCGGCTGGCGCCGGCAGGCAGCCAAATGCGCCGGACAATGCGGCGGACAAGCAGTCCGGGCCGCCTGTCGCAGTGTAAACTCGGCATCACTCATCCATCGCCTGGCGTCTTCAGGCGGACTGCAGAAGGACATTGCGGACCGCCGGACCGTATCGCATTGAATCTTCTCGCTGGCCTCAACGAACCGCAACTTGCCGCCGTCACCCTGCCGCCCCAGCACGCCCTGATTCTGGCCGGGGCCGGTTCGGGCAAGACGCGCGTGCTGACGACGCGCATCGCCTGGCTGATCTCGACCGGACAGGCCAGTCCGCAGGCCGTGCTCGCCGTCACCTTCACCAACAAGGCGGCGAAGGAAATGCTCACGCGGCTAGCCGCGATGTTGCCGATCAACGTCAAGGGCATGTGGATCGGCACCTTTCATGGCCTGTGCAATCGCCTGCTGCGGGCCCATTACCGCGACGCCGGCCTGCCGCAACTGTTCCAGATTCTCGATTCGGCCGATCAGTTGTCGTCGGTCAAGCGCCTGCTGAAATCGCTCAACGTCGATGACGAAAAATTCCCGCCGCGCGAGCTGACCTGGTTCATCAACGCGCAGAAGGAAGCCGGCCTGCGCGCCGGCGCTGTCGAAGCCTGGGATGACTGGACGAAAAAGCGCGTCGAACTGTATGCCGCCTACGAGGCGCAATGCCAGAAGGAGGGCGTGGTCGATTTCGCCGAGCTGCTGTTGCGCTGCTACGAGCTGCTGGAGCGCAATGAACCGCTGCGTCGCCATTATCAGGAGCGTTTCCGCCACATTCTCGTCGACGAATTTCAGGACACCAACAAGCTGCAATACCGCTGGCTGAAGCTGCTGGCCGGCTACCAAGAGCGCAGTCCGGCCGCCGGGCCGCCCCAAGGCCGGACGGCACGCGGCGTAGCCGCAAATCGTGCCATCGGGGCCACGGAGCACCCCGTAACAAACGAGCACAGCGAGTCAACAGTCACCCCTTCCGGGAGGGAGGGGCTGGGGGAGGGTGGGTGTTTATTTTGCGTGGGTGACGACGATCAATCGATTTATGCGTTCCGCGGCGCCGACGTCGGCAACATGCGCGACTTCGAGCATGAATTCAAGGTGGCGAACCTGATTCGCCTCGAACAGAATTACCGATCGCACGGCAACATCCTCGATGCGGCGAACGCCATCATCAAGAACAACCCGCAGCGGCTCGGCAAGAACCTGTGGACCGAGGCCGGGGCCGGCGAACCGCTGCGCGTGCATGAGTCCTACTCCGATGGCGACGAGGCGCGCTTCATTGTCGAGGAGGTCAAGGCGCTCGGCAACGATGGCCACGCGCGCGCCGAGGTTGCCTTGCTCTACCGCAGCAATGCGCAAAGCCGTGCGCTCGAGCATGCGCTGTTCAATGCCGGCATTTCCTATCGCGTGTATGGCGGGCTGCGCTTCTTTGAGCGCGCCGAGATCAAGCATGCGCTCGCTTATTTGCGGCTGATCGCCAATGCCAACGACGACACGGCATTTTCCCGCGTGGTGAATTTCCCGACGCGCGGCATCGGGGCGCGCAGCATCGAACAGTTGTCCGACGCGGCGCGCAACGCGCAGAGCAGCCTGCATGCCGCGATCCCGCTGGTTTCCGGCGCGGGCGGAGCGAAGCTCGCGGCCTTTGCCGATTTGATAGTCAGGCTGCGCGAAGCCGCCCACCTGCCGCTGCCCGAACTGGTCGACCATGTGTTGGAGCTTTCAGGCTTGCGCACGCACTACCAGAACGAGAAGGAAGGCCGCGACCGCCTGGAAAACCTCGACGAACTCATCAACGCCGCCAGCAATTTCATCGCCGAGGAGGGCATGGTCGGCGCGGAGGGCGAACTGTCGGCAGAGCTGATTACCTTTCTGACCCACGCCGCACTCGAAGCCGGTGAGCACCAAGCCGGTGAAAGTGACGATGCCGTGCAACTGATGACCGTGCATTCGGCCAAGGGGCTGGAGTTCAACATCGTGTTCATCTGCGGGCTGGAAGAAGGCCTGTTCCCGCACGAGAACAGCCTGGTCGAGGAAAAGGGCCTCGAAGAGGAGCGCCGGCTCATGTATGTCGCCGTCACGCGCGCACGCCAGCGGCTCTACCTGTGCTTCGCGCAGACGCGCATGCTGCATGGCCAGACGCGCTACAACCTGCCCTCGCGTTTCCTCGACGAAATACCGGCAGGCTTGCTGAAGTATCTGACGGTAAAGCCAGGCAAAGGCCGTTACGCCGTCTCGCCAGCGCCGACTTTTCACGCAACGCCGCGCCAGCAGCAGGGCAGCGGCTTGCATATCGGCCAAAGCGTGCACCATGCCAAATTCGGCCTCGGCGTCATCGTCAATGCCGAAGGCGGCGGCGCGGATGCGCGCGTGCAAGTGAATTTTGGCGCATCCGGCATGAAGTGGCTGGCGCTCTCCGTCGCGAAACTCGACCCGGCATGAGGGCCGTCGTACAGCGCGTTACCGCAGCCGAGGTCACGGTGGCCGGCGCAGCGGTTGGCGCCATCGGGCCGGGCCTGCTGGTGCTGGCCGGCTTCGAGGAGAGCGACAGTGACGTCGACCTCGACTGGATGGCCGGCAAGCTGGCGCGCCTGCGCGTGTTTGCCGACGCGGCGGGCGTGATGAACCGCAGCGTGCAGGAAGCCGGCGGCGACATCCTCGCCGTCTCGCAATTCACCCTGTACGCCTCGACGAAGAAGGGCAACCGCCCGTCATGGAGCCGCGCAGCACGCGGCGAAGTGTCCCAGCCCCTGTTCGACCGCTTTGTCGGCAAGCTCGAAGATCTGCTGGGCAAACCGGTGCCCACCGGACAATTCGGCGCCGACATGCAGATCCGCCTGGTGAATGACGGCCCGGTAACCCTGACACTCGACTCGAAAAATCCCGAGTAAACGCCCGCCCCCTTCGCCCCCTCGCGGGGGTTCTCGTTTGCGCGCTGCGCGCGGCTATTACGGGGTGCTGTCGTATTCGCTGTGGAGCGGTTTGCGCCTGGCGGCGCGTGCCGCGTTTGCTTGGGGCGGCCCGGCGCAAACGCTGTTGTGCGCCAAGTTATGCGCTTCGTTTCTTTCTGCCTGACCGGGGTTCTGTTGTGAGGTTTTCGTAAAGCCGCTTGAACTCGTCGGTCAGTTTGTGGCGCGGGTCGAGATGGATCATCGGTTTCGCCTGCTGGTGCGATTCCTTGATCTTCACCGAACTGGAGAGGAACGGTTCAAGCACCGGCAGCCCTTCGTCGCGCAGTTCCTGCACCACCTGTTGCGGCAGGGTGGCGCGCGACTGGAACTGGTTGACGACGATGCCTTCCACCGCCAGCGCCGCGTTGTGGTCGGCGCGGATTTCGGCGACGTTGTCCAGCAGCGTGTATAGCGCGCGGCGCGCGAACTCGTCGCAATCAAAGGGAATCAGGCAGGAGTCGGCGGCGATCAGTGCCGAGCGCGTGTAGAAGTGCAGGGCCGGCGGCGTATCGATCCAGATCTGGTCGAAATCGAGCGCATCGAGCGCTTCTTTCAGCTTGTAGATCTTGTAGCGCGATTCGAGCTTGCCCTGCAATTCTTCGAGCGCGGCATCGGCCGGCATGATGAACAGGTTGGCGAAAGGCGTGGCGTGGATGAAATCCTCGGTCGCCTTCGGTCGCAGCTTGAAGTTGAGCATCTGGTCAAAGAACTCCGTCACCGTGGCATCCAGCCCGTCGGCCCCCGCGCCGAGCAGGTAGCGGGTCGAGTTGGCCTGCGGATCGAGATCGACCACCAGCGTGCGTGATCCCTTGCCACCCCGGGCGGCGGCGATGGCGGCGAGGTTGCAGGTGATGGTGCTCTTGCCGACGCCACCCTTCTGGTTGAAGACAACGCGTTTCATGACATTCCCGTCCATTGAGAGATGCGCCATTTTCGCACAGGGTAAGATATGGTTTTTAGCCAAAACAATTGCGCATATGAACTCAGCAGACAACGATGCCGGCATCGACCTCACCGCCGCCGCGCTCGAATATCATTCCAGCCCCACCCCGGGGAAAATCTCTGTCACGCCGACCAAGGGTCTGACCAACCAGCGCGATCTGGCGCTCGCTTACTCGCCGGGTGTCGCAATCGCCTGCAATGCCATCGTCGCCGATCCGCGGGAGGCCAGCCGCCTGACCTCCCGCGCCAATCTGGTGGGTGTCATCACCAATGGCACGGCCGTGCTGGGGCTGGGCAACATCGGCCCGCTCGCGGCCAAGCCGGTGATGGAGGGGAAGGCGGTGCTGTTCAAGAAGTTTGCCGGTATTGATGTCTTCGATATCGAACTTGACGAGCCCGATGCCGACAAGCTGATCGACATCATCGCGGCGATGGAGCCGACCTTCGGCGGCATCAATCTGGAAGACATCAAGGCGCCAGAATGCTTCTACGTCGAGGCGAAGTTACGTGAAAGGATGAAGATCCCGGTGTTTCACGACGACCAGCACGGTACCGCGATCGTCGTCGGCGCGGCGATTCTCAATGGCCTCAAGCTGGTGGGCAAGAAGATCGAGGAGGTGAAGCTTGTCACCTCGGGTGCCGGCGCCGCCGCGCTGGCCTGTCTCGACCTGCTGGTGAATCTCGGCGTGCGTGTCGAGAACATCTGGGTCACCGACATCAAGGGCGTCGTGTATACGGGTCGTGTCGAGGATATGGACCCGATCAAGGCGCGCTATGCCAAGGCAACCGACGCCCGTACGCTGGGCGAAGTGATCGCCGACGCCGACATCTTCCTCGGGCTGTCCGCCGGCGGCGTCATGAAGGCCGCGATGGCAGCGCAGATGGCACCCCGGCCGCTGATCCTGGCGCTGGCCAATCCGACGCCGGAAATTCTGCCCGAAGAGGTGAAGGCGGTACGTGATGACGCCATCATCGCCACCGGCCGCTCGGACTATCCGAACCAGGTCAACAACGTGCTGTGCTTTCCCTTCATCTTCCGCGGCGCGCTCGATGCGGGCGCTTCCACCATCACCGAACTGATGAAGCTTGCCGCCGTGCGCGCCATCGCCGAACTGGCGCAGGCCGAAACCTCCGATGTGGTGGCGCTGGCCTATGGCGGTGAGGAACCGTCCTTTGGTCCGGAGTACCTGATTCCCAAGCCCTTCGACCCGCGCCTGATCGTCAAGATCGCGCCAGCCGTGGCGCAGGCGGCGGCCGACTCCGGCGTCGCCAGTCGCCCGGTCGCCGACATGGCCGCCTATCGCGATCAGCTCAACAATTTCGTCTACCACTCCGGCTTCGTCATGAAGCCGGTGTTTTCCGCCGCCAAGGAAGCGCCGCGCCGCGTCGTCTACTGCGAAGGCGAGGACGAGCGCGTGTTGCGCGCGGTGCAGGCGGTGCGGGACGAGGGGCTCGCCCATCCCGTGCTGATCGGTCGTCCGGAGGTCATCGAGCTGCGCCTGCAGCGTGCCGGCCTAAGAATCAGGCCCGGCGTCGATTTCGAGATCGTCAATCCGGATTCCGACCCGCGTTATCGCGACCTGTGGATGGATTATCACCAACTGCTGGGGCGCCAGGGCATCACGCCCGAGATGGCCAAGCAGGCGCTGCGTTCCGACACCACACTGATCGGCGCGATGCTGCTGCGGCGCGGTGACGTAGACGCCATGCTCTGCGGCACCGTCGGCCGCCACGCCGATCACCTGCGCCACGTGCGCGACGTCATCGGCCTGAAAGCCAACGCGCGCTGCTTCGCGGCGATGAACCTGTTGCTGTTGCAGCGCCACACCCTGTTCATCTGCGACACCTACGTCAACCACGACCCCGACCCCGAACTGCTCGCCGACCTGACGCTGATGGCTGCCGAAGAAGTGCGCCGCTTTGGCGTCGCACCCAAGGTGGCGCTGCTGTCGCACTCAAACTTCGGCAGCGTGCGCTCAGCGTCCGCGGAAAAAATGAGCCGCGCGTTGGAAATCATCACCGCGCGCGCGCCCGAACTCGAAGTCGATGGCGAGATGCATGGCGACACGGCGCTGAACGAGGCCATTCGCACCAGCCTCTATTCCGGCTGCCGCCTCACTGGCGAGGCCAACCTGCTGATCATGCCCAACGTCGACGCCGCCAACATCGCCTTCAACTTGCTGAAGGAAACCAATGGCGAGGGCATCACCGTTGGCCCCATCCTGCTTGGTGCTGCCCAGCCCGTGCACATCCTCACGGCAACCGCCACCGTGCGGCGGCTGGTCAACATGACCGCGCTGGCGGTGGTTGATGCAAACCATATGGTGGCCCACCCCCTCCCGGCCTCCCCCTCGCGGGGGAGGTGACTGTTGACTCGCTGCGCTCATTTGTTACGGGGAGCGCCCGTTCATGCATGGGAGCGGTTTGCGGCTGGCGCCGCGTGCCGTCTCGCCTTGGGGCGGCCCGGCGGCGAGACTGCTTGGTTAGGATTGCAGGTTTGAAAGTCGGCGCTAGCGGGACGGCGTTAAATCCACACCTGTTGCAGCGTTTGCGCCGGGCCGCCCCAAGCAAACGCGGCACGCGCCGCCAGGCGCAACCCGTACATGCATCTGCTCGGAGTGCCCCGTGATAAATGAGCGCAGCGAGCCGTTAAGAACCCCCCGCGAGGGGGGCGAAGGGGGGCGAAGGGGGGCGGGCGTCCTATATCTATATCAGTGGCAGTGCCGCGCCCAGCCGTTTTAGTTCGTTGCGCGTGTCGCGCCAGTCGGGGTGGAGTCGCGCCACCACGTTCCAGAAACGCTGGCTGTGATTCATCTCGAGCAGGTGCGCCACTTCGTGGGAGATCACGTAGTCGATCAGCTTGGGCGGCAGGTGGATCAGGCGCCAGTTGAGGCGGATGCCGGTACGCGCGCTGCAACTGCCCCAGCGGGTGCGCGCAGAGCTCAGCGCCAGCGGCGGTAGCGGGCGGTCGATTTGCGCAACGCTTGCCGCCAGTCGCGGCTGGAAGTGTTCCAGCGCCCGACGCTGCAAGGCGCGCCGTGCCAGCAATGCCAGATTGGCGGCGGGACGCGCCGCCAGCCATAATTCCTCCTCCTGCCCGTCGGTCTTCCACAGGCCGCGATTGTTGCCGGCGGTAACGCGTACACGGACTTCTTCGCCCAGCAACGGCAGGCGCGCGCCTTCATGGATGGGCAGGTGGCGTGGCGTCGTGTGGCTGGCGAATTCATCGAGCTTCTTCAGCACCCAGTCGCCGTGACTCTGGATGAAGGCTTCGATGGTGCCGAGCGGCAGGTTGCGCGGCGCGCCTACGGCGAGGCCACGCTCGTCGATGCGCATCGTCAGCCGACGGCGGTCGCGGCGCAGGGCATAGCTGACGATGCGGCCAGAGAGGATGAGGTGATGCGCTTTAGTCGCTTCGCCTGAGAGAATCGGCGGCAGGCGGAACAGTTCGAGTTGCATTAGCTTGAAATCCGGCAGCGGTTGCGCCGGGCCGCCCCAAGCAAACGCGGCACGCGCCGCCAGGCGCAACCCGCACCGATGCGCAAATGTGAGCACCCCGAAATAAACGAGCGCAGCGAGCAAGCGAGAACCCCCCGCGAGGGGGGGGAAGGGGGGCGGGCAATTATTAGCATCAAGCCACGGCAAACAGGTCGTCGCACACCGGTGCCGGCTGCATTGCCGCCAGGGCGCGGCCAAGTACCTGCTCGATGACGGTGGGCAACTGCTCGATCAGCCGCCAGTGACAGCGCAATTTGTCGCCATCGCGCTGCACCCAGTCGCTGCGCTTGCCGAACACCAGTGCGATGTCGGGAGACCGCCGTCCCGCCAGCGCCGACTTTTGCGTGACGATGGCGGTGAAGCTGCGTGACGCCTCGTCGCGCAGCCAGCTTTCGGCGGCATCGCGAATCTGCCGTGGCGTTGCCGCTGGCGGCAGCGGCAGGTGCAGTTCTTCGCCGATGCGTTCCGGGGTGCGGCAGGCGGTGTCGAGTACCAGGCGAAGTGAGGCGCCGAGAAAGACGACGCTGCCCCCCGCGCGCCATGGCGCGTCACCATCGGGGGCGGCGGCTTCAAGCCGTAGTGTCAGCTGGGGAACTTTGCCGGTGCCGGGCAGCCCCAAGCCGGCAAGCGCCCCCCTAGGGGGCAGCGAGCCGCTTTTGCGAGCGTGGGGGAGCGTCATTTGATTGCATGTTTGTAAAGATGCGGGCTGATGCGGCGCATTTCGGTTTCTATCCAGTTTTCGGCGGCGGCATTCAGTTCAGCCTCGGTCTTGCCTTCCGGATAGATGGCCGGGCCGATGCTGATGGTCACCGTTCCCGGATGTTTCAGAAATTTCCGGCGGCCCCACAACTCGCCGGCATTGTGGGCGATCGGGATGATCGGCACGCCGGCGCGCACGGCCAGATGGGCGCCGCCGATCTTATAGCGGCGGTGCTCCCCCGGCGCGACGCGGGTGCCTTCGGGAAAGATGATCACGGTATAGCCTTCGTCAAGTCGCTGCTTGCCGCGCTCGGCCACCTGGTTGAGCGCGGCTTTGCCCGCACCGCGGTCGATGCCGACGAAGGGCACCAGCATGAGACCCAGGCCGAAAAAGGGCAGCCAGTGCAATTCCTTCTTGTAGACAAACGAGGACAGGGGAAACAGCAGCTGCAGGGCGAAGGTTTCCCACGTCGACTGGTGTTTGCTGAACACCACGCAAGGCGTCGCCGGAATGTTTTCCGCCCCCAGCAGACGCTGCTCGATATGCAGCAGGTGGTGCACCATCCACATCACCAACCGGATCCAGGGGATGACGAACAGCCGGCGGGAGCGGGTCGGCAACCAGAACACCAGCAGCAGCGCCAGCACGGTGAGCGGCATGCTGATGACCATGAAAACCGTGAAGAGCAGAGAGCGTAAGAGAATCACGGGGTAAGGCTTTTCACGGCAGCGGCGAGGTCGGCAAAGACTTGGGTATTCTCGGGCAGGGCCGGATCAAGCTTGGTTTTCTTGCCTTTGCCGGTCAGCACCAGCATGGGTTGTGCGCCGACGCTGGCGGCGGCCTGCAGGTCGCGCAAGGCATCGCCCACCGCCGGTACGCCGGCGAGATCGACGTTGTAGCGCGCGGCGATTTCCTTGAACATCCCGGGCTGGGGTTTGCGGCAGCCGCATTGGTCGGCGTTGGTGTGCGGGCAGAAGAAAATCGCGTCGATGCTGGCGCCGGCATGGGAAGCCGCCTTGATCATTTTGTCGTGGATGGCGTTGATCGTGTCCATGCCGAACAGGCCACGACCGATACCTGATTGATTGGTGGCCACCACCACCCGGTAGCCCCACTGGTTGAGGCGTGCGATGGCTTCCAGACTGCCGGGCAGCGGGATCCACTCTTCCGGTGACTTGATGTAGAGATCGGAATCCTGGTTGATGACGCCGTCGCGGTCGAGGATGATGAGTTTCATGAACTGAGCTTTGAAATGTCGGCAACCTGGTTCATCAGATCGCTGAGTTGTCTGAGCAGTGCCAGCCGGTTGGCGCGCGTCAGCGGTTCCTCGGCCATCACCATCACGCCGTCGAAGAAGGCATCGACCTCGGTGCGCAGGCCCGCGAGCGCCTTCAGGGCGTCGGCGTAATCCTCGTTGGCGACGAAGGAGCGTACTGCGGGGGTGATTGCCGTGAGGCGTGCGAAGAGCGCTTTTTCTGCCGTTTCCTGCAACAGGGCAACGTCGACATCACCCGCGGCGACCGCGGTCTTCTTGAGAATATTGACGATACGCTTGTTGGCGGCGGCGAGCGCGGCCGCCTCGGGCAGAGCCACAAAAGCCTTCACCGCAGCAAGCTTGGCCGGCACCTTGTCGATGCGCGTCGGCCGTAGCGCCAGCACGGCATCCACCAGCTTCTGTTCATGGCCGGCCTCGCGCAGCAGATTGCGCAGCCGTTCGAACATGAAGTCAGCCAGTTGCGCCTTGAACTCGCCCTGCAGCAGGCCTGGCGCAAAACCGGCGGCAGCGGCGTCGATCAGTTCGGCCAGGTCGAGCGGCAGCGGCGCTTCCATGAGGATGCGCAACACCCCCAGTGCGGCGCGGCGCAGGGCGAAGGGATCCTTGTCGCCGGTGGGAATCTGGCCGATGCCGAAGAAGCCGGTGAGTGCATCGAGCTTGTCGGCCAGCGCCACGGCGCAGGCGATGTTGCCTTGCGGCAGCGTGTCGCCACTGCCGCGCGGGTAGTAATGTCCCTCGATGGCGTCGGCGACGGCCGCCGGTTCCTGGTCATGCTGGGCATAGTAACGGCCCATGATGCCCTGCAACTCGGGGAATTCGCCGACCATGTCGGTGACGAGGTCCGCCTTGGCCAGCAGTGCCGCCCGGCCGGCCTGCGCCTTGTCGGCACCCAGATGGCCGGCAATGGTCACTGCCAGTTTTGCCAGCCGCTGCACGCGTTCGCCGACGCTGCCGAGCTTGTTGTGATAGACGATGCTGTTGAGCTTGGCGACGCGCGAGGCCAGCGGGGTCTTGCGATCCTGGTTGAAGAAGAAGCGCGCATCGGCCAGGCGCGGCCGCACCACGCGTTCGTTGCCGCCGATGATGTGGCGCGGATCGGCCACCTGCATGTTCGAAACGACGAGGAAGCGGTTGGTCAGCTTGCCGTCCTTGAACAACGGAAAATATTTCTGGTTGGCCTTCATCGTCAGGATCAGGCATTCCTGCGGCACGGCGAGGAATTCCGCCTCGAAGCCGGCTTCATAGACCACCGGGAACTCGACCAGCGCGGTGACTTCATCGAGCAGCGCTTCGTCCGGCAGCCATTGACGCCCGGCGGCCAGCGTGTCGAGCTGCGCGCGGATCATGGCGCGCCGCTCGTCATAGCCGGCCACCACCTTGCCCTGCTTGGCCAGCGTTGTTACGTAATCGTCGGCGTGCGCCATGACGATGTCGCCGGAAGACATGAAGCGGTGGCCGCGCGTGATATTGCGGCTGTCCAACCCCAGCACCTGGCCTGCGACGATGCGCGCGCCGTGTAGCAGCATCAGGCCATGCACCGGCCGCACGAACTGCGCTTCGCCCGCGCCCCAGCGCATGATCTTTGCCACCGGCAGTTTCTTCAGTGCCGCTTCGACAAAGCCGGCCAGAAGCGCGTCAAGCGCCTCGCCGCTTTTGGCGATGCGGGCTCCGAAGTATTCCGATTTGCCGTCATTGAGTTTTTCCAGTTGCTCGAAGACAACTCCGGCCGAGCGCATGAAGCCTTCGAGCGCCTTGGTCGGCTTGCCGTCGGCGCCCAGGCCGGATGCAACTGCCGGGCCTTTCTTCTCGATGACGCGGTCGGGCTGGGTGGCCAGACAATCGGTGAATTGCAGCGCCAGCCGACGCGGCGTGGCGAACCACTGGCCGGCATTTTCGGCAGCGATGAAGCCGGCTTCGGCCAGCGACTTCTGCATCTGCTCGCGGAACGACTGGCCCAGCTTCGCCAGCGATTTGGGCGGCAGTTCTTCGGTGAGGAGTTCGATGAGGAGGGTGTCCTGCATTTATTTGCCCTCCTTGCACATGGGGAAGCCGAGTTTTTCGCGCGAGTCGAAATAGGCTTGTGCCACTTCGCGCGCCAAGGCGCGCACGCGGCCAATATAAGCTGCCCGTTCGGTAACCGAAATGGCGCCGCGGGCGTCGAGCAGGTTGAAGCTGTGCGACGCCTTCATCACCATCTCGAAGCCGGGCAGCGGCAGACCCAGACCCATCAGGCGCTTGGCCTCGGATTCGAATTTCGAGAATTGGGAAAACAGCCACTCGACATCGGCATGCTCGAAGTTGTAGGTCGATTGCTCGACCTCGTTCTGGTGATAGACGTCGCCGTAGGTCACACCCGGCGCCCACACCAGGTCGAAGACATTTTCGACGCCTTGCAGGTACATCGCCAGCCGTTCGAGGCCGTAGGTGATTTCGCCCAGCACCGGACGGCAGACCAGCGAGCCGACTTCCTGAAAATAGGTGAATTGGGTGACTTCCATGCCGTCCAGCCAGACTTCCCAGCCCAGGCCCCAGGCGCCCAGCGTCGGTGATTCCCAGTCATCCTCGACAAAGCGGATGTCATGTACGGCGGTGTCGATGCCCAGCGCGCGCAAGCTGTCGAGATAGAGTTCCTGGATGTTGGCGGGCGAGGGCTTCAGCACCACCTGATACTGGTAGTAATGCTGCAGGCGGTTGGGGTTCTCGCCATAGCGGCCGTCCTTCGGCCGGCGGCTTGGCTGCACATAGGCGGCGCGCCAGGGTTCCGGACCGATGGCGCGCAGGAACGTGGCGGTGTGAAAAGTGCCGGCGCCGACTTCGATGTCATAAGGCTGCAGGAGCACGCAGCCCTGCTGGTCCCAGAAGTTCTGCAGGCGCAGAATGACTTCCTGAAATGTTGGTTTCATTGGCAATCAATTGGTGGTGAATGTCGCAAGACGCTGATTCTACCGGCTTCGCCGCTGCCGCAAAGCCTTCATGAGCGCCGGCAAAGCGGCGTACATCACCGCCAGCAGCGCCAGCAGCAGTGTCAGCAGGTTGCCCCAGCGGGCGTAAGGCGTGAGTCCCTGATAGCCGATCGCCTCGACCTGCAGCGCACCGGTCGTGAACGGTGGCAACGTGCCGAGCACCCGGCCGTCTGGTGCGATGGCCGCGGTGATGCCGGTATTGGTGGCGCGCAGCATCATGCGCCCGGTTTCCAGCGCGCGCAGCCTTGCGATCTGCAAATGCTGCGGCTGGGCGAGCGAATCACCGAACCAGGCGGTGTTCGATAGGTTGATCAGCAACGTCGCCTCCGGCAGAGCGCGGATGATTTCCTCGCCGAACAGGTCTTCGTAACAGATATTCGGCGCAATCCGTTGTGCGCCAATCTTTAGCGGCGCCTGCCGTACCGGGCCGGCGGAAAAATCCGACATGGGAATGTTCACCAGACCGAAAAACCAGGCAAAGCCCGGCGGCACATATTCGCCAAAAGGCACCAGATGCTTCTTGGCGTAGGACTGAGTGGCAAAAGTCGGTCCTGGCGAGACGGCGATGGCGCCATTCACATACCCACCTTCGCGGAGGCGCACTGCTGTGCCGACCAGCACGTCGCCATGCTGCGTCAGCGCTTGCAACACCTCGCGCGGCACCTCGTGAAAGAACAGCGGCAGGGCGGTTTCCGGCAGCACGGTCAGCGCGGCTGGGTGCGCCTGCGCCAGCCCGGTGTAGGTTTCGATTGATAGTGGCAGACGCTCGGGCACCCACTTGAGGCTTTGCGGGATATTGCCCTGCAAGAGGCTGACGCGAAACGGCGCGCCGACCGGCTGTGTCCAGTCCATCCCGCGCAGCAGCGCGCCGCTGCCGAGCAGGGCGAGAATCAGCAGCCACGCGCCGCGTCGCCGCAAACCTAGAGCCAGCGCCGCAGCAATCAAGGCCGCCAGTCCGCCCACGCCATAGCTGCCCAGCACCGCCGCAAAACCCGCCAGCGGGCTCGGCGGCGTCTGCGAGTAGCCCAGCGCCAGCCAGGGGAAGCCCGTGAACAGCACCCCGCGCAGCCATTCGCTCAGCACCCAGAGCCCTGCAAACAGCAGGGCGTTGCGCCAGAAGTTGGCGCTCATCAAACGGCGGAAAAAATAGCCCACCAGCGCCGGAAACACTGCCAGCCAGCAACAGAACAGCACCGTGGCAACCGCGGCCAATGGCGCCGCCATGCCGCCCACGTCATGCAGGCTGACATACACCCACGACACACCGGTCAGGAAGAATCCCAGCCCCCAAATAAAGCCCAGCAGCGCGGCGCGGCGCGGCGTCGGCGCGGCTTGCCACAAGTACAACAACCCGGCCAGCGCAATGATCGGCAGCGGAAACAGTTCGAGCGGAGCGAAACCGGCAACACTGACACTGCCCAGCAGCGCCGCAAGAAAACCGGGGTCAGACCACGGTTTTCTGCTACTCATCGAATAATTCGCCGGACTTTGGGGGAGCAAGCTTGCGCGGTCTCCCTGATGAACCCGGCGTGACCCTGCGCCCCAGCGTGTCGGCAATTTGCGCGGCAAAGTCCGCATGACCCAAGGCAAAATTGCCATGGGTCGCCCGGCGGATTTCATCCACCAAACCGGGTTCCAATTCAAAGCGAAATAACTCGCGGTAGGCGGCTTGCCTGCTGGCGCTGTCCGGCCCCAGGGATTCATAAATGGCGTGGGGACGCACCAACGAATTCACCTCTCCCTGCGCATTCACTCGATAGCTCGACCAGCGGTAATCAGCGGGGTGCGCCACCATGTCGGCGCGCACCGGGTTGAGTTCGATATAACGCTGGCAACTCAGCAGATAGGTTTCTTCCTGCGTCAGGCAGGAACGAAAGCGGCCTTCCCAAAGCGTGCCGCTGCGGCGATAAACCCGATTCACATACTGCACATACCGCTGCCCCAGTGCCTTCATCAGAGCGCCAGGTGCATCGCCACGATCGGCCGACAGCAGCAGATGCACATGATTCGTCATCAAGACGTAGGCATGCACCCGGCAGCCCGTCTTGTCAGCGTATTCCGCAAGCCATTCGAGGTAACGAAGGTAATCTTCGTCGGCAAAAAAGCAGGGTTGGCGGTTGTTGCCCCGCTGAATCAGATGCAGCGGATAGCCCGGCAGGGCAAGACGTGGACGGCGGGGCATTGCGAAGCTCCGGAAGGAATGGAGCGGAGGGTAGCAGAAAACAGGAAAACCGTGGTCTGACCCCTATTATTTATGCCGCCATGGATTCGTTTGCTCACTTGACACGGGCCGGCTAATGGGTGACCCCTATTATTTTTGCGTAGCTTGTCGCCAACAAAAACGGCCACCCGAAGGCGGCCGTTAAAATAACTCAGGCTAGGCCGGAATTAGAAGGTGTGACGCAAGCCAACGGAGAAGCCTTTCGGATCTGCGCCGTTGCCGAAGCCGGAAACGCCGATGCCAGTCGTATTCGAGCGGCCGTCGGTTACACCATACATATAATCGTAGCTAGCGTTAGCTTCGTTGGAGATTTGTGACCAGAGAGCCTTGACAACGGTGCGCTTGGACAGGCTGTGCTCGTAGCCGAGGACGAACATCTTGGCACCGCTGTTGGCCACGTTGGTAACATCGCCGGCACTGACGTACTGGCCGATGATCTTGCCGGCAGCGCTTACGTTGAAGGTGACCGGCAGGAACCAAGCGGTGCGCTTCACGTTGAGGCCGAGGCCCTCAACTTTGACGCGATCCCACAGCAGACCGACTGACCAGCCTGCGTCGGTAAATTTTCCACCGAAGCGCGTATCCGTAGCCTTGCCGGGGGCTGTCGTGCCCTTATCCTTGACTCTTTCGTTGGTCAGGCGAACCATGATGGGGCCGTTGGCGTAGGCCAGGCCCAGATCCCAAGCGGAGACGTTTTCGAGCGGTGCGCTTCCGTTGTTCTTGTTCTCATTGGCCATGTAGCCCACCGTCGCGCCAAAGCCACTGAAGGTCGGGGAAGTGTAAGCTACCGCGTTGGAGATACGCTGATCGAACAGCGAGGCGCCGGAACCGCCACCCAGCTTGCCGAGCATGGCGCTATTTGCACCGATGCCGGTGGAACCGGAGTTGACGTCCATGGCCGCGCCGAAACCGCGCGTCGGGCCAGTCAGGTTGCCGGCGACGAGAGTGCCGAAACCACCGGAGAGGCCGACGAAGGTGTCACGGTTGGTCCAGCCAAGAGCAGCCGCTGAGGTAGTCAGGTTGCCGGAAGCGAGTGCCGTGCCAGAAGAGGTGTTCTCACCGACGCCGGTTTCGAACTGGAAGAGGGCCTTCAGGCCACCACCCAGGTCTTCGCTGCCCTTGAAGCCAATGAACGAGCTGTTCATGGTGACACGGTTGCGTGATTCAGCATTACTGGTGGCAGTGGTAGTAGTTGCACCAGAAGCCTTGACATTGTCGAAAGTGGCGTCAGCAGTGCCATAAACGGTAACGTTGGTCTGAGCAAAGGCGGCGCCGGATACGAGGCCAGCGACTGCCAGAGCGATAATTTTCTTTTGCATGAGTAAATCTCCTTTGGATTAAAGCGTTCGGTTTCAATGACTCCACGTGGTTAGTCACTGACACCGTGGAAACTCCCTGATCTGGAAGTTGGGAGGATTATCTCCAATGACGCACGCTGATGAGCAAGAAACCATGCTTTAGTGTGAATCCCGGACGCCGAGTGTCGGGTTTTTGCAACGCCACACAAAAGTCGGCTCTGGCGGGACGGCGTGGAGGGGGCTGATTGCGTTTCGGGCGTACTTTGGCCATCATGAAGACATGCAGCCGATGACCGACTACTTCAGGAACGACGTGCTGACCAAGCGCCCCTACATCCGTATCGAGTGGTGCGAGGCGGCCATTCGATCTCCCCTGAAACGTGAAACGCAACCCGAGGATGGACGCATCCGGCATTGGCTATGGGTGCCGGAGCTCGACCGTTTCTTGCGAGTGGTTACGCTCGACGACGGCATTACCTTGCATAATGCTTTTCCAGACAGGAGGTTCAAGCCATGAGAATCAATTACGATGCCGCGACGGATTCGCTTTATATCCATTTGACCGAACAGCCCGCGGCGGATTCGGACGAAGTGGTCGAGGGCGTCGTGCTTGATTTCGACGCGCACGGCGCCCTGGTGGGCATCGACGTGCAGCATGCCAGCCAGAAGGCCGATATCCACCATCTGGCGATCAGCCACATGCCACTGACGATGCTGGAGGCCGCATAACCTCAGGGTAGTCGAAGGAGCTAAGCGGCATGGTGTAGCGGCCGAGGTTCACTGGTAGTAAAACAGGGACAGACCACGGTTCCCACAAAAGTCAGCGCTGGCGGGATGAAATGCCCCGCATGGGGTACGGCAGGCAGCCTGATCGGAGAGCGCAATGCAAATGCTTGATGTCGTAGCCACGCTTGAAGATTTGCCCGGGGCTCATCTCGCCAAGGGGCAAGTCGGCACCGTCGTGGATAAGTTGGATAAAGATTTCTTGCTCGTGGAGTTCGCGGACATCGATGGCGTTGCCTACGCTATCGAGCCGATTCCTTGCAGCAAGCTCATGGTGTTGCATCACCGTCCGGCATTGGCGGCATAGGTTTATTCCGCCGAGCGGGCGATCCTGATTTGCATCAGTGCGCCTTGATTTGGGCGCAGATGCGTTCCTTAGCTTCCTGCCAGGGCGCTACGGCTTCTTCCCCGCTGGCAAGACGGCGCAGCCGCTCCTAAAGCACCTCGCCTCGCCACGCCGGGGATTCCACGCCTACGGCTGATTGAATGCACAGCGAGTCCCAGAGTGTTTCCATCAGCTTTAGTTTTTCTGCAACGGGCATGGCAACGATGTCAACGGTGGTCATTGCGGGCTCTTGATTGGCGATGAATGATGAGGGAGGTGCTATCAAAAGTCGGCGTTGGCGGGATGAAATGCCCCGCATGGGGTACGGCGCCGCAGCATCAGCGCGCCGCCAGCCGTTGTGGCGCCCAGCCCCACTGCTTCTCCCAGGTGGCGCGCACCAGGTTGGGGTAATCGGGGCGGCCGAGACTGCCGTTGTAGCGGCCGAGGGCGCGAAACAGGTCGCCTTTCTCGATATCCAGGTAGTGGCGCAGGATGGTGCAGCCGAAGCGCAGGTTGCTGCGCAGGTGAAACAGGTTGTGGTCGGGCTTGCCAATGAGCTTCACCCAGAATGGCATCACCTGCATGTAGCCGCGCGCGCCCGCCGATGAGACGGCATGCTTGCGGAAACCGCTTTCCACCTGAATCAGGCCGAGCACCAGTTGCGGGTCAAGCCCGGCGCGGCGGGCTTCGTAGTGCACCGCCTTGAGAAATTCATGGCGCGCGCGCCGGTCCGGCATGCGTTTTTCGAGCCGGCGCGACATTTCGGTGAGCCAGTCGATCTTTTCCTCGATGGTGTCGAAGCGCGGCTCGGGTGCTGCCTGATCGGACACGGCGGCATGCAGGGCGGCCTGCACGCTGGCGGCGAGCGGTTCGTATTGCTGCGCGCCGGCCCAGGCGAGGTTGGCCCAGAGCAGCGCCAGGGAAAAGAAGAGCTTCAGGCGCATGCCTTCTGCGAAACGAATGTAACGAGATCAGCCAGCGGCACCTTGGCCACTTCCGGATCGCGGCGCTGCTGGTACTCCGCCACGCCCTCCTTGAGTCCACGCTCGCCGATGGTGATGCGATGCGGCACGCCGATCAGTTCCCAGTCGGCGAACATGACGCCAGGACGTTCGTCGCGGTCGTCGAGCATGACGTCGATGCCAAGGGCCAGCAGCTCGCCGTAAAGCTTGGTCGCCGCTTCGCGCACGGCAGGCGACTTGCCCCAGCCGACCGGGCAGATCACCAGGGTGAAAGGAGCGATGGCGGCGGGCCAGATGATGCCGCGCGCATCATGATTCTGTTCGATGGCCGCGCCGACCAGTCGCGTCACCCCGATGCCATAACAGCCCATGACCATGAATTGCGGTTTGCCGTCTGCGTCGAGATAGGTGCAGTTCATCGCCTGCGAGTATTTGGTGCCGAGGAAGAAGACGTGGCCGACTTCGATGCCGCGCTGGATGGCCAGGCAGCCCTTGCCATCGGGCGACGGGTCGCCCGCGACGACGTTGCGGAGGTCGGCGACCAGGTCGGGTTCGGGCAGGTCGCGACCCCAGTTGATGTCCTGGATGTGAAAGCCGATTGCGTTGGCGCCGCTGACGAAATCGCTCATGTTGGCGACCGTGCGGTCGGCGACGACCTTGACCGGCTGTTTGGTGTTGAGCGGGCCAAGAAAACCCGGCGGGCAGCCGAAATGTTCGATGATTTCCGGCTCGCTGGCAAAGCGGAAGCCGCCTTCCAGCCCCGGCAGCTTGCCGGCCTTGACTTCATTGAGGTCGTGGTCGCCGCGTACCAGCAGCAGCCAGATTTCGGGGCCGAGCGGCGTGTCGGTCGCCAGCACAATCGACTTGACGGTGCGCTCGATGGCTAAGCCGAGCAACTTGGCAACATCTTCGCAGCGCGAGGCGTTGGGCGTGGCGACCTTGGCCATGGCAGAAGTCGGCGCTGGCCGGACGGCGGAGAGCGGCATTGCCTCGGCCAGTTCGATGTTGGCGGCGTAGTCGGAATCGGGGCAATAGACGATCAGGTCTTCGCCGGTGTCGGCAATCACCTGAAATTCGTGCGACAGCGATCCGCCAATGGCGCCGGTGTCGGCGGCGACGGCGCGGAAGCTCAGGCCGAGCCGCCCGAAGATTTTCACATAGGCGGCGTACATGGCCTGATAGCTTTGCTCGGCGCCGGCATCGTCGCGGTCGAAGGAGTAGGCGTCCTTCATGGTGAACTCACGGCCACGCATTATGCCGAAGCGCGGGCGGCGTTCGTCGCGGAACTTGGTCTGGATATGGTAGAAATTCTTCGGCAACTGGCGGTAACTGTGGATTTCGCTGCGGGCAATGTCGGTGATGACTTCTTCGGAGGTTGGCTGGATGATGAAGTCGCGGTCGTGGCGATCCTTCACGCGCAGGAGCTCCGGCCCCATCTTGTCCCAGCGGCCGGTTTCCTGCCACAGTTCGGCGGGCTGCACCACCGGCATCAAGAGTTCGATGGCGCCGGCGCGGTTCATTTCTTCGCGGACGATGGCTTCGATCTTGCGGATCACCCGCAGGCCCATCGGCATGTAGCTGTAGATGCCGCCGGCCAGCTTCTTGATCATGCCGGCACGGGTCATCAATTGGTGCGAAACGACTTCCGCGTCGGCGGGGGCTTCCTTGAGCGTGGTGATGAAAAACTGGCTGGCGCGCATGTCGGGTTTCTATAGGAGCAGGGAAAAAGGATTTTACCTGTCCAATCGGCTTTCCTCTATCGGGCGAATGTGGAACAATCCCTTCCAGTCAAACATTTTGAGGTTTTCAGCATGCTCGATCGGGAAGGTTACCGCCCGAACGTCGGCATCATCCTGACCAATCAGCGTCAAGAGGTATTCTGGGGCAAACGGATTCGCGAGCATTCCTGGCAGTTCCCGCAAGGCGGGATTGATAAGGGTGAAACGCCCGAGGAAGCGATGTTCCGCGAGCTTTATGAAGAAGTTGGGCTCATGCCCGAGCATGTGCGCATACTCGGGCGCACGCGCGATTGGTTGCGATACGACGTTCCAAAACATTGGGTGCGCCGCGAATGGCGCGGTTCATACAGGGGCCAGAAGCAGATCTGGTTTTTGTTGCAGCTGACCGGCCGCGACTGCGATATCTGTCTGCGCGCCACGCCCAAGCCGGAATTCGATGCCTGGCGCTGGAGTGAGTATTGGGTGCCGCTCGACTCGGTGATCGAGTTCAAGCGCAGCGTGTATGAGCAGGCGCTGACCGAATTGGCGCGCTTGATTTTTCATTCTCACGAGCGTGCCTCGAAGTGGCCGGACTGCGCATTGCCTGTGACTGAATGTCAGGAATGAGTGAGCGAATGATGATGCGCTTGGCAGTCATGGTGATAGGTCTTCTTGCGGGCAATGCAATGCTTGCCGATACGCATGCCCGCGAATGGGAAGATCCGGATGCGCCCAAATGGGCGGAAGCGGAAGCCGAATTTCCTGCTTTTCCGCAGGAAGCTAATTTGCGCGAGTTCTATGTCAGCGAAGTGACCACGCACAAGTTCTACATTGACGCAACGACGCTGAGCGTCGGCAAGGACGGCGTGGTGCGCTATGTTTTGGTGGTTCGCACCAGCGGTGGCGCCACCAATACCAGCTTCGAGGGCATTCGCTGTGAAAGCGGAGAGATGAAAATCTATGCCACCGGTCACCATGATGGTCAATGGGCGAAGGCGCGCCGCAGCGAGTGGCGGCGCATCGAGAACAAACCGGTCAACCGCCATCATGCCGTGCTCGCGCGTGAGTTGTTCTGCCCCTTCGCTGTGCCGATAAAGACGCCAGCCGAGGGGCTGGAAGCCTTGCGGCTTGGCAAACATCCTGCGGTGAACTTTCAATGAGCCTACTTGACCCCTTCATTTTTCAGGTCGACCAGGCATTGCGCACCATCTTTGCCAAGGCGCCCACAACCCGGCCGATGCCTGGCGAGGGATTACCTGAAGGCGATCTGACCGACCCGGAGCGGCGCCATGTGGCCGCGCTGATGCGCGTCAATCATGTGGGGGAGGTCTGCGCGCAGGCCCTGTACGCCGGTCAGGCGTTCACTGCAAAGGATGCGGGTGTACGTCAGGCGCTGGAGCAGGCGGCCTGGGAGGAAACCGAGCATCTCAACTGGACCGAGCGCCGTATCGAAGAACTGGGTGGGCGCCAGAGCCTGCTCAACCCGCTGTGGTATGCCGGCGCCTGGACCATGGGCGCCGTGGCCGGCCGCCTCGGCGATCCCGTCAGCCTGGGGTTTCTGGTCGAAACCGAGCGGCAGGTCGAAGCGCATCTGGACAGCCATTTGAGCCAGTTGCCGCCGGATGATCGCCGTTCGCAGGCCATCATCGATCAGATGAAGGCCGACGAAGTTGCGCATGCCGAAACCGCCATCAAACTGGGTGCCAACGAACTGCCTGCGCCAGCCAAGGGAGTCATGAAACTGGTGGCGAAGTTAATGACAACCACCGCGTACCGGATTTGACGGTCAGATTTCGACAATCTCCCACGAATGGGTCATCTTGGCGGTCTTGCCGAGCATGATCGAGGCCGAGCAGTATTTTTCCGCCGACAACTGGACCGCCCGTTCGACGGCCTCCGGCTTCAATCCGCGCCCCTTGACGACAAAGTGCATGTCGATGCGCGTGAATACCTTGGGATCTTCCGCAGCGCGCTCGGCAGTCACTTTGACCGCGCAATCGACGATGTCCTGCCGCCCCTTGCGCAGGATCATGACAACATCGAAAGATGAACAGCCGCCCACGCCGGCCAGCAGCAACTCCATGGGGCGCGGGGCAAGGTTGCGACCCCCGGCTTCAGGCGAGCCGTCCATCGGGATCATGTGACCGCTCCCGGATTCTGCTATAAAGCTCATGCCTTCGTGCCAGCGTACAGTGCATTCCATCGACTCGTCTCCGCAGGTAATGTGTTGCCCGATTCTATTTCGGCTTGCAGGTTTCGCAAAAGTCGGCGTGACCGAAGGAAATCCCCGTGGGACTGGCGAGACGAAGTGCCCCGCAGCGGGTATGAAATGCCCTGCAGCGGGTACGGCGTACAATGCACCGCAAAGCTCCTCTGGCCGCAAAGCCGAAAAATGATTGACTTTTAATGGTCTACTCGGATAGTATGCGCGGCTTTCCGCGTTGCGGACCGGTTCGTATTGACTGGTGTGGGCGCTCAATGAAGCAGTGTGCAGTGTAACTAAGGGTAGCAGGGATCCTCCATGAAGACTTTTTCCGCCAAACCGCATGAAGTCAAGCGCGACTGGTTAGTCGTTGACGCATCGGACAAGGTGCTCGGCCGCCTGGCAGCCGACATCGCCAGCCGCCTGCGCGGCAAGCACAAGCCCGAATACACCCCCCACGTCGATACGGGTGACTATATTGTCGTGGTCAACGTCGATAAGTTGCGCGTGACTGGCAACAAGGCGCAGGACAAGAAATATTACCGGCACACCGGTTACCCCGGTGGCATCTACGAAACCAACTTCCTCAAGCTGCAGCAGCGTTTTCCTGCACGCGTGCTCGAAAAGGCCGTCAAGGGCATGTTGCCCAAAGGTCCGCTCGGCTATGCGATGCTGAAGAAAATGAAGTGCTATGTCGGTGCGGCTCATCCGCATTCGGCACAGCAGCCCAAGACCCTGGAACTCTGACAGGACCAAACATATGGCAGCCAACTACTATTACGGCACCGGCCGGCGCAAGACCGCCGTGGCTCGTGTGTTCCTCAAAACCGGCAGCGGCAAGATCGTCGTGAACGACAAACCGGTGGATGAGTTTTTTTCGCGTGAAACCGGGCGCATGGTGGTGCGTCAGCCGCTTGAGCTGACCCAGAACATCACGACCTTCGACATCATGGTCAATGTGGTTGGTGGTGGCGAATCCGGTCAAGCCGGTGCGGTTCGCCACGGCATCACCCGGGCGCTGATCGAATATGACGACACGTTGAAACCGGCGCTGTCGAAAGCCGGTTTCGTGACGCGCGATGCCCGCGAGGTCGAGCGCAAAAAGGTTGGTTTCCACAAGGCGCGCCGCCGCAAGCAATTCTCCAAGCGCTAATCCCGCTGAAGGTTTTCTTTGCGCAAAATGCCGCCTCCGGGCGGCATTTTATTTTCGGTTGAATCCGCAGGCTGGTCCGATCTGTAGCATCGATTGATCGCCGAACAGTTCTGGTCGGTTATGATTGGGCGTCAGAGCAACAAAGGAGCAAGCTTTATGATCAAGGTTGGCATTGTCGGCGGTACAGGCTACACCGGCGTCGAGTTGCTGCGCCTGCTGGTGCAGCACCCTGAAGTGTCGCTGACGGCAATCACTTCGCGGGCGGAAGCGGGTAGTGCTGTTGCCGATATGTTTCCCAGTTTGCGCGGCCGCGTGGCGATGCAGTTCACCGATCCGGCTACGGCGCGACTAAAAGATTGCGATCTGGTTTTTTTCGCCACCCCCAATGGCGTGGCAATGAAGCAGGCGGGTGAGTTATTGCAGGCTGGGGTACGGGTGATTGATCTTGCCGCGGATTTTCGCATCAAGGACATCCCCCTCTGGGAAAAATGGTACGGCATGACGCATGCCGCTCCGGAACTTGTGGCCGAAGCTGTTTATGGTTTACCTGAGCTGAATCGGCAGCAAATCCGCACCGCGCGACTGGTCGCCAATCCTGGGTGCTACCCGACAGCCGTCCAGCTTGGATTTCTGCCGCTGATCGAGGCCGGCTGTGTGGCCACCGATCAACTGATAGCCGACGCAAAGTCGGGTGTGTCCGGCGCCGGTCGCAAGGCTGAAACGCATATTTTGTTCGCCGAGGCTTCCGATAACTTCAAGGCTTATGGTGTTGCCGGCCATCGCCATCTGCCGGAGATACGCCAGGGATTGTCGGTAATGGCCGGGGCGCAGGTCGGCCTGACTTTCGTCCCCCACCTGACCCCGATCATCCGTGGCATTCATGCCACCTTGTATGCCCGGATAACACAGGAACTGGACTTCCAGTCACTGTTTGAAAAGCGTTTTGCCGAAGAATATTTTGTGGATGTGATGCCGCCCGGCTCGCATCCTGACACGCGTTCGGTGCGGGCGGCAAATTTCTGTCGGATTGCGATCCATCGCCCGCAGGGCGGGGATGTTCTGGTGGTGCTCTCGGTGATTGACAATCTGGTCAAGGGTGCCGCAGGACAAGCCATCCAGAATATGAATCTCATGTTCGGGTTAGACGAATGCCTTGGCCTCTCACAGGTTCCCGTATTGCCCTGATGCTGCGGCGATTACGGGGGCGCTTCGGTATTACCGCGCCTCAGGTGTCGGTGCGCACCCATGTCCCGCTGTATCTGCGGCTCATCAGCATTGTCGTGCTGACCGCAGTTTCGCTTGCGCTTGCCGGGTGGGTGTACGACACCGGCCGTCGCATGGCGGGTTTTGATCAAAGCGAAAGCGGCAGTCTGGTCAAGGAACTGCGCCAGACGAATGCTGCGCTGGAAGAGGAGGTAGCTCGCTTGCGCAGTTTGCTGACTGCGAGTCAGAGCAGTTTGCAGATCGATCAGGCCGCACAAAACATTTTGTCCGACAAAAATAAAGTGCTGGTCAGTGACAATGCCCGACTCAAGGAGGAGTTGGCTGTTTTCGAAAGGCTGACCAAGCTCGAGGGCAAGACCGATGATGATGTTTCCCTTGATCGAGTGACTGTTCGATCGGATGGCGCGCCGGGACGTTACCGCTTCAGTTTCCTGATTGCACTACAAGGCGCCAAGCGCGGCAAGGAAACCAAGTTCACTCTGCAAGTTGTTGCTACTCCACGCCCGTCAACTGCCAGTGCTAAGATATCGTTCCCACGCCGCGACGATCCCGACGCAGCGCAGTATGATATCTCGCTACGTAACTTCAAGCGCGTTGAAGGTAAATTCGAGGTGCCGGCCGACTTTTCTGTTGGCGCTGTGGAAATCAGAGTTCTTGAGTCTGGCGTCCTCAAAGCCAGCAAGAGCCTTACTCTTTAGGAGAGTCGTATGTTCGGAAAAACCAGCAAGCCCAGCGGCAGAATCGACAGTTTGATTGGCGCAGGAACAACGATCGAGGGAAATATCACCTTTACGGGCGGGTTGCGCATCGATGGCGAGGTGCGGGGGAACGTGTACTCTTCAGGTGAGCAACCCGGCACCTTGGTGGTAAGCGAGCATGCGCGCATCGAGGGAGAGGTGAGCGTATCCCATCTGGTGGTGAATGGTGCCGTTAACGGACCGATTCGCTCGAACGAGTTTCTTGAGTTGCAGCCCCGGGCGCGCGTCACCGGTGATGTCGAATACAACGCTATTGAAATGCACCTGGGCGCCATCGTGCAGGGGCGACTGGTGCATCAGGGCGTGGGTAGCGCGAAGGCGGTCGAACTAAAACTTGCAGCCAGCCATTGAAACAGCTCCTGATCACCCCAAGCTGCCATGCATTGACGGGTTGCTAATTGCCCCGGATAATGAATCACTTCAAGATCACCCCAAGGAGAATTACTCATGAATGCACCCACAGAGATGCCGGTAGCGTTGCTATTCACCGATAACGCGGCGAACAAGGTCAAGGAGTTGATTGCTGAGGAAGGCAATCCCGAACTTAAATTGCGCGTTTTTGTTACCGGCGGCGGATGTTCCGGCTTCCAGTATGGCTTCACTTTTGACGAGGTGGCCAACGAGGACGACACGGTGATGATGAAGAATGATGTGACCCTGCTGATCGATCCGATGAGCTTCCAGTACCTTGTTGGTGCCGAGATTGACTATAGCGAGGGGCTGCAGGGTTCGCAATTCGTCATCAAGAATCCAAATGCCACCAGCACCTGTGGTTGCGGGTCGTCGTTTTCAGCCTGATATTTCGGCTATTTAGAAACACAAAGGGCGCCGTTGGCGCCCTTGTTTTTTGCCGGGTCAAGCTCAGTCAAGCATGACCATCTGCAGGTTCCTGATGCTGGAAATCTGAACCATCAGATCACCTGCGTGATCTCGGAATGCCGGGATCTGTGACTGCGGCATAGGTGTTGCGGTCGGCAGCGCCACTGTCAAAGGATTACGATGCACACCGGCAACCCGGAATTCATAATGCAAATGCGGGCCAGTGGCCATCCCAGTAGAGCCGACATAACCGATGATGTCGCCCTGGGCGATGCGGGCACCCTTTTTGGTGCCGGCAGCGAAGCCGGAAAGGTGGCCATAAGCCGTTGTCTTGTCCCCGGCATGGCGCAGCACGACAAGCTTTCCGTAGCCGCCTTGAACACCGACGAAATCGACGACCCCATCCCCTGCCGCCTTGACGCGGGTTCCCGTTGGCGCGGCATAGTCTACGCCGCGGTGAGCGCGCATTTCCTTCAATACGGGGTGATAGCGAGCATTGGAAAAACCCGAACTGATCCGTGAAAACTCCAGTGGCGAGCGCAGGAATGCTTTTTTCACGCTGCGACCATCTTCTGCGTAGTAACCGCCGGTACCGTCCTTGGGTTGGTACCAGAAGGCCCGGTAGGTATTGCCATCATTGATGAACTCGGCGGCAAGAATGCGCTCGGTTCTGACCGGTTTCCCCAAGTAGCTGACGGTTTCGTAAATTACCGAAAAGCGATCGCCCTTGCGCAGGTCGCGGTGGAAGTCGATATCCCCGCCAAAAATGTCAGCCAGTTGGACGGCCACGCTGTCGGGTATCCCGGCATCATCTGCTGCGCCAAACAAGGAGTGCCTGACGACGGCTGTCTGCAGTGAAACATGCGATTCGAATTGAAGACCCTGCACGCTTGCATCGAATCCGCGCGGCGATCGCTGTACCAGCAATGCAGTGTCTTTTCCGCCGTTCAGCGGAAAAATAAGGGACTGCAACTCGCCATCAGCCGTAAGTTTTGCCGTCAAGGTCTTGCCGGGGACCAGCTGGCGAAACAGGGCGTCGGCCTCGCGGTTGCTGCGTAAAAACGCGCTGGCTTCTGCGTCGCGAATATTCATCTTTGCCAGCAAGGCAGATACCGTGTCGCCGCGCTGAATTCGCAGTTCGCGGGTGTGCGAGTCGCTATCCATGTCTACCGGCTGCGCGATGGGAGCAGCAAGCTGCTCAACCACTTCACTTAATTGCCCCGAGTAAATGACGGTGTTCGATGCGGTACCAAATGCCGCCACCATGCTGAAGAGCATCAGGGCGGTTGCACCCGCCATAAGACCCATGCGGCTGGCACGGAAGGATGCTGGCGTCGTCGCATGGTTTAGAATCGACTGCTTTTCGGGCATGGGCTGGCCTCGTCTTTTTAATAGCCGCCGCAGTTTAACAGACAAATTTACCCTCGGGACACACAGGAAACAGCATGGTCGATGTCGAATCACAACTTGCGCTGATCAAGCGCGGTGCAGATGAACTGCTTGTCGAGGCCGAGCTTGTCGAGAAATTGAAAGCAGGCAGGCCGCTCCGAGTCAAGGCCGGTTTCGATCCTACCGCGCCTGACTTGCACCTCGGCCATACTGTGCTGATCAACAAGATGCGCCACTTTCAGGAGGCGGGGCATCACATCATGTTTCTGATTGGTGATTTCACCGGGTTGATTGGCGATCCCACCGGGAAAAACGCCACGCGTCCCCCATTGTCCAGGGAGCAAATCCTGCAGAATGCGCAGACTTACCGCGAGCAGGTATTCAAAATATTGGATCCCGACAAAACCGAAGTTTGCTTCAATTCCACCTGGTTCGATTCTCTCGGAGCGGCAGGCATGATCAAGCTGGCGGCCCAGCACACGGTTGCCCGCATGCTCGAGCGTGATGACTTCGCCAAGCGCTATGCGGGCAATCAGCCGATTGCCATCCATGAGTTCCTTTACCCGCTGTGTCAGGGATATGACTCCGTGGCGATGCGGGCAGACGTAGAACTGGGCGGGACGGATCAGAAATTCAACCTGTTGGTTGGGCGCGAGATGCAGAAACACTACGGTCAACCGCCCCAGTGCGTTCTGATGATGCCCCTGCTGGAAGGTTTGGACGGTAATAACAAAATGTCCAAGTCGCTCGGCAATTATGTCGGCATTGCCGAGCCCCCTCAGGAGATCTTCGGCAAGTTGATGTCGATTTCAGACGAACTGATGTGGCGGTATTTCGAGCTGCTCTCATTCCGCTCCAACAGCGAGATTGCTGGTCTCAAGCGGGAAGCGGCAGAAGGACGGAACCCGCGGGATGTCAAGGTCATGCTCGCGCAGGAACTGGTCGCCCGCTTTCATTCGCAACGCGCTGCCGAGCTGGCCTATGAGGATTTTCAGGCGCGCTTTCAACGGGGCACCCTTCCTGATGACATGCCTGAGATTACGATCGCGGCAGCGCCCATTGCGCAAGTACTTAAACAAGCCGGCTTGGTTTCCAGCACATCAGAGGCGCTGCGCCTGATCGACGGGGGCGGTGTGCGGCTTGATGGCGAAAAAGTGAGCGATAAAGCGCTGGTGTTGGAGGCCGGAAAGGCAGTGGTTTTACAGGTTGGCAAACGAAAATATGCGCGTGTGTTGCTGGCCTGAGAGACTATTTTCGTCGAATTCGAATTTATTTTACGCAGCCTGTTGACGACCTGACTTCAATACGTATAATGCGCCCCTCTCGCTGCTGGGTGGCGACTGATCTTTAACAACTAAACAACCGATAGGTGTAGGTGCTTGCTGGGTTTAGGCGAGCGACACGTAGGCATGCCGAGATCGAAGGCATGGCTATAGAGGCGACA
>VMSX01000016.1 GCA_013791905.1 Rhodocyclaceae bacterium
GAGCTTGAAGGAACAGCAAGAGTCAGCTGTTGCTCAAGGTGCTGAAACTGAGCAGCGATTGGATGAGCTACGGGCGCACATAGATGAGGCGCAGTTGCGAACGGGTACAGAGTTGAAATCGGTGCAGGAGCAGTTGGGGAGGATTGTTAATAACCCATTCGTAAGAATGAGCCGATTAATGTATCGCTCGCTGCGCTCAGCGTACCGTCTTGTTTTTAGGGGAAAGCGCTAATGATGAGCGAGATCGTTCACAAGAATTCAGCACCTGAGAAACCGCGACTGTCTTTCATCCTGTTGGATTGGGGATGTCGTGAGCGTTTCACAACGCTTGACTGGCTAAACAAGCAGGACATTCCTAGGGACCAGTATGAATTGATTTGGGTCGAGCTCTATGACCGTGTGATGGATGAGGTGATGGAGAAGTCGGACATTGTCATCACTTGCAATCAGCGTGGGACGTATCACAAGCACCTTGGCTATAACGTCGGGCTGCTACAGGCGCGCGGCGACCTTATCTGCGTGTGTGACAGCGATGCCGTCTTCCCCGCCGACTTTGTGCGTTCGGTATTTCGATCATTCGGGATAGAGGGAGGAGGCCAGTCTCAGCCGCTGGTTCTTATGCACTATGAATGGCGCACATCACTACTTTATCCTGACGATCTTTCTGATGCCGAAACCCTTAAAGATTCTGCGCGATGGCAGTGGTGGCCGTTGATTGTCAATGAAGGTGCTTGTGTCACTGTTCGTAGAGCAGATGCTGTTCGCTTTGGTGGTTTTGACGAGCATCCAAGTTACCTGGGCTACCTCTGTGGCCCTTATGACTTGGCATGGCGCCTCGTCAATGCGGGTTGGCCCGAGGTCTGGCACGACAGTTCAGTCGCTTTGTGGCACTTTGCTCATCCCGATCCGATTGGCACCAATGGCCAAAAGGCTTCCCTACGGCAATTGATGGAAAAAGCTCATCCGCACATGCAGGGCCATGCATTGACTGCTGTTGAAGCCTTCTCTACCGGGCGATTCCAGCCGTTGCAAGAGAACCCCAAAATATGGGCATTGCGCATGAGCGATCGTCGAATCGGATCAGAGTTGGAAACTCGTTATTCCAATCTCACCGGTCAAATGGGATTTTCGCCATGGTTTGTTCGTAAGTTGTGGGTTTCCCTCTTTCGAGAAATTTTGGGCCAGTATTTTGATGATCGTCTTTGGAAACCCGTTCGTAGCTCGATACGGTCAATTCTTGGCGAGCGCCTATACTCGAAACTCCGAGCTACTTACCATGAGCATTTGGCGGTGTATCGAATTGAACACTCGATGCTCGCGGAGCATCCTGTGTTGCTATGCGCATACAAAGGCCACAATCTTGTGAAGGTATTGGATAAGTTTTATGCAGCACGTCATGGTCTTAGCCTGGATTTGACTACAGAAGAGGGGCGTCGTCATCCTGAGCTATTGATTTCGACTAGCTATTATTCGCTTTTGAAATTGGTGCGAGAAGCATCCTAACAATGAGACTTTGAGAACGCATAACGCGTTATTAGCTATGGAAAAACTTAAGTGCTACGACATTTTCCTCACTCATGCATGGCGTTTTCATGATGACTGGACGAAGTTTTCAGGACTCCTTGATAAAGCCCCAGGCGTCACCTGGAGAAACTTCAGCTTGCCTTGGCATGATCCAGCAATGAATGCCAATACGGATGTTGGTGGGCGGTTCATCCGGGATTTTCTGGAAACTCAAATCATTCCAGTTCACGCCGTGGTTCTGTTGACCGGTGTCTATTCGATCATTAGCGCGCGTCGTTGGTTTGACTTGGAAGTAGAAATGGCCCGAAAGCACAACAAGCCTTTGATCGGCGTTCCTGTAATCGGAGAAACCTCGGTTCCCGATGAAGTTGCCAACTTGTGTGATGCCAGTTGCGGTTGGGATGCGATGCAACTATTGACAACGATTGACCAAGTCAGAAACCTTCCCAAGTATTCGTGTGTAAGTTGATGCGTACTGCGATGTCCAGAGATACACATCTGCCCAATAAGAGAGAATTAGTATGAGCGATACGTCCGTTGTTTTGACCCTAGACAAGAATCAATCGATCGCCAAGGTCGAGGGTACCAGGGTGGCGTTCAGCCCACATCAATGCTTTACTTTTGATAATGGCGCAGCAGATATTGAATGCCTGCGCTCTTTGGCGGCACATCTCAAGGACATGCCCGGACTGGTTTTTTGGGGTTCGGCACGGTTCATTGAATACTTTATTCGGCATGTTCCGGATATGGCCCATTCGTTGATCGGCACTGTGCAATATGAAAATGTCGGCGACTATGTCGATGGACATGGCCTTGCATCAGTTGTCATAGATATGGAAGTGTTGCCGCCTGGAACTCAGACTGTTTTCCTCTGCGAGACCCTGGCGTTTCCTCGGATGCAAATCAAAAAGCGCTTGCCTTCATCTGTGAAGGTTTTGGAACCAACGGTCTTGGCTGAGATTGCCCCGGAAGTGGTTCCTGCCCGCGGATGGACACCGCTTCCACGCAATATATACCCCATCGACATACCTGAAATCAAGTTTCAAAGTGACCTCGACTTCGCGATTGTGGATGCGCCTTCGCGTAATCTTTCTTTGATGCCTAACGGACTGGCGTATTTGAATAACGCCCTAAAGAAGACAAGTGTTGCGTTCCAGATACTGGACCTCGACATCATCTCCTATCACCGATTCCATGTTCACCGGCTGTACGACATGGGAGGCAGCATTGTTCTGCCTGGGGATCTGGTATTGCCTGAGGATCCTTGGCAAGCCGAACACTACGACCTATGGACCGCAACCGGTGGTGGTGCTTCGGGTGAAACGGGTCGCAATGAGGTGCTTGAATTTTTCCGGCCTCTGATTGATGAAACCATTGAAGCGCTAGCCCAAGCCCGGCCAAAGGTTCTCGGTCTTTCAATTCAGGGCTGCAACGAGGCTGCGGCACGAGAAGTTGCGATTGGGGTCAAAGCGCGCATGCCTGATATTGTAATTGTCGTGGGTGGCTTCAGTTGCTACAACGCCGATATTGGTCGCCGGGCGTTTCCAGAATGTGACTACATGTGTATTGGCGAGGCTGATCTTACCGTGGGCCCGCTGCTTGAGGCATTGGCCCAGGGCAAGCGTCCATTTAACCAGCCGGGGGTACTTTCCCGGTTTGATACACCTGAATTCAAGTACCTTCCTGCTCCGATGATCCATGATTTGGATCAGATTGAGTTTCCGAAGTATGAGTGGTGCGACCTGAAGGTTTATCGTAATTTCAATGACTATCAGCTGACACCGATCATCGCGAGTCGCGGCTGTCGCTGGTCACGTTGCACCTTCTGCGCCGAGCGTTTTTACTGGCGCATTCGTACGCCTGAAAACTTTGTCGACGAACTCGAATGGCTGGTCAATCAAGGTTGCCACCTGTTTATGTTCAATGAGAGTGACCTTGGGGGTATGCCTGAGCGGGTTGTGGAAATTTGTGACGAAATCATTCGAAGAGGGCTTCATCGCAAGGTAAAGCTTACCGGACAGTTGCGTGTCAACAAGAATCAAACCCGAATGTTCTTTGAACGACTTCGGGAAGCAAATTTCGTTGCCCTTCGTTTTGGTATCGACGCGTTCTCTGAAAACACGCTGCGGTTGCAGAAAAAAGGCTACACGGTTGAAATGATCGAGCAGAATCTTCGCGACTGCTGGGAGGTCGGCATATTCACCGAAGTTAACTGGGTTATCGGCGTTCCAGGCGAGACCGATCAGGATGTTGCAGAAGGTATCGAACTGATTCTCAGGAACAGCAAATACATCGGAAGGCTCGCCAATATCAATCCGCTGATCTTGGTGAATGGAAGCGTTTATTGGATTGATCCAGAAGCGCACAACATCGTATTTAAAGAACCCAAAGATCAAATCTACGCAAAGTACCCGCGTGCACTGCCGGCGGATCAGTGGCACAGCACGAATCCTTATATTGACGCGCAGGTTCGCAAGGCGCGCTTCGAGAGGATTGTGATTTCCTTGCATGATGCGGGCTTCCAAGTGGGAGCCTGGGCCAATCGAATTATCGAGGATGTAAAGCTCTCCCGAGATAAGGCGCGCACTGGGGGTGGCGAGAACGACAGCGGCAGCTTTGGAGAGTTCACAATCGCAGGTGGAGAGATAGAACAGCACACGGAGGATTTGACTGAGGGGGAACTGGCCGTCGAAGTGGCTAGTCACCGCACGCCTCTGGAGGAAAAAACGCGTACAGGCAGGGTAATTCCGATTAAGACCTCCGAAGCCAACGATCATGACAAGACAAAGCCCGCCGCGACTCCCCCGTTATACGGAGTCGCTGGAGAGGCGCCGCGCCTCGTTCGAGAGACCGAATCGCACAATGTGATTTTTTACAACGGTTGGTATTTTGGTGTTCCCCACGCCTTGGCCGATGTTGATCTTGCTGCTCCCGAAACTTCAAAGCTGTCAGGAATACTCAGATTCTCCAGTGAAGAGAAAGTCATTGCAGCCATTGAGGAAAGCTCTCAATGGGCTAATTCACGAGGTCAGTATGACGACCAGAAGAAGCAACGTGCTGCCGGATCCTACATGCGAGCCGATAGTGTCGGCGAGATGACACTGAAGGCTGAGCTTCCGCCTAAACCTAGAATCCTTCGTTTCGGCGAAAGTTTTATTGCGGTCGATCAGGCAACCCTTGCTGATGCATTCACCTCACGCCGATTTGGTCACGGAACAGAAAGCAAGAGCGGGGCAACAACCGCCGGGAGCACCCGGTCTATCCCCGGCGGAACAATGGTTCGTCGAATGGTAGGACGGCTTCCTCCATCGGTTGTGGAGCGAGTTCGAGGCCTTATTCGTCAGCAATCCTATAGCAGTGGCATGGCTACCGGACCGCTCGTCACCAAAAGCGATGGTCAACTCGCCGGCATGCTCGCACGGGCATTGGGTGACGCCTATATCAAACGACCGCTTGCTCGTCTGCGAAATGCAGTCATGGGGCGCAATGCAAGCCAGGTATTGACGAACGGCGTCAAGGTTCAGGGTGAAGATTTTTCTATCGTCTCGGTTGTGACAAAAAACGCACAGCCAGAGTTGATGTGGACGATCGGATCCTTCAATATTGTTAAGTTCGATGGAATGTATTACGGTGTTCCGCACGGGGCTTCGGTCGATTGGGAATCTGGCGCCCTTGCAGCGATCCCCGGAATGCTGGTTGGCGCAAATGTTGCGGATGTGGTGAGTGCGATCGACAGCCGATCCAATGCAACGGCGCCGGAAAATGTTTCAGCAGGGCCAGGCATGCCAGTAGCCATTGAGCAAGTTATTTCCAAAGATCCAGTTTTGTTGGAGACGATGGAGTCTGAGGGTTACAACATTGTTTCCTATGAGGGATGGGTGTACGGGATGCCGCATGATTTGGGTCCTATTGATCTGACCCAGGTGGATGTCATTGAAATGCCAGGTGTCATTCGGGATGTTTCGCGTGATGCAGTGGAGTCCGAAGTGATTTCTCGTAGTAAAGAAAAAAGGCAGGTTGCCTAAGTGTGGTGGAAGCGCCGGGCTGTTGCTGCACCTCCGAGCCAAGCTCTGTCAACCCACGGCATTTTGCAACATGCCGAGCCTGACTCGTGGCGAGATCACCGGTTTGGTCTGTCGAAGCCAAGATGGGATCGTCTAAAGGGGCGCGCCTTTTGGGTCACGGGGGCTGGTACAGGTTACGGTCGTGCAATCGCATTGGCGCTAGCTGCAGCGGGTGCCCAAGCGTTCATTACTGGGCGACGCATTGCAAAGCTGGAAGAAACAAAAGCCGAGGGGCGTGCGCTCGGCATTGATGTCGAACTCTGCCATCCGGTGGTTGCCGACATTACCTCCGAGGCTGAGCTTGCAGGTGCCATTGAGTCGATAGCTCGACATACTGGGCAACTGTCTGGATTGATCAACAGTGCTGCGCTTCCACAACCTGACGCAGGCGGATATCCGCTGTCCGAACTAAGCAGTGAGCGTTGGACCGAGCTCATCCAAACCAACGTAACAGCGCAGTGGCTAACCGCTAAAGCTGCTTTGCCACTCCTAACTTCAGGCGACGAGACTCGTGTGCTATTTCTCACATCCGAGGCTGGATGGGCCGATACCCCAGGCTTCGGACCTTACAACATCAGCAAGTCGGCTGTGAATACGCTGGGAGTTTCGCTTGCCGCAGAATGCAAAGCAAGATTCCCAGAGAAAGATATTCAGATCAACGTTCTGGTCCCTGGAGAGGCTAGAACAGAAATGAATCAGGGATCAGAGATAAGCCCTTATTCTGTGGTCAGCATGGTCTTGGCGTTGCTATCTCACCCTGCTGGGGGGCCAACCGGACATTTCTTCCACCGGGATGGTCGGCACCTTACTTTCGGATATTCGCCTTCCTACATTGGGGATATTTTGGTTCGATGAAATTGTTTACATTTAACTAAGGAGCATAAATGAAACCCATTATTCTCGCTGCAACAATTACTGTCTTTCTTATTTCTGCATGTGATAGTCAGGAAAATAAACAATCCACCATTTCAACGGTCCCACAAATACAAAAGCCAGCTATTTCGTCGATCCCAGCTGAGGTCGGCTCAGCCAATAGTAGCCTGCCAGTTCAGGTTCAAGTTGTGGGTAATTACAACATAGTAAAATTCAAAGGTAAGTTTTATGCGTGCCCCCACGGGCAGGAAATTAACTGGGAAAAGGATGATGTCACCAAGTTTCCTGGTGTTTTTGTGGCTGATAGTCAAGACGCTGCAATAGCGATGATTAAACGCTAATTTTCTGATCCGTTGATTTCTCTGTTATTGCCTACTCGGGGGCGTCCTGCTCTCGTGAATCGTCTTTTTGCAAGTATTGCTGAGACGACATCTCGCCTTGATCAAGTCGAGGTGGTTCTGTACGTCGATGAAGACGATATGAGCAGTCACGATCTGGACAGCACGGACTTCCGTGTCGTTCGGATTGTTGGCCCCGCATTGTCCATGGGGGGATACAACAGCGCCTGTTTGCAGAGAGCGCGGGGCGACGTGCTCATCCTAGCCAATGACGATATGGTGATCCGCACTCCAGGCTGGGATGATCGTATTCGTGCGATGAATGCCGAGTTCGAGGACCAGATTTGTCTCGGCTATGCAAACGATCTTTTCAAAAAGAGCCGGTTCTGCACTTTCCCGATCATGTCACGCCGTACCTGCGAACTTCTTGCTGATCCCTACCCGGCCGCATACCGAAGAGCCTTCATCGACGTTCATCTCTTCGATATCTTCAAACGACTCCAGCATGCCGGATTTGATCGTATTCGCTATTACGACGACTTGGTATTTGAACATCTTCACTATCGAACCGGTAAGGCGCCCTACGATGAGACCTATGGCTACGCCCGAAACCGACGGTTCGCTGATGACCCGACTTTCATCGCCTTGACCGCCATGCGGAGCGCAGCGGCGAACCGGTTGATCAGCGCGATTCGAAAAGAACCGATTGTAGAAGGTCGCGATGTGAATTTTCAAGGCGATGTGCCCTCTGGCATTCCCAGTGCGGTTCGCTTGTTTACTTGCAGGTTTTTGCTGGATGGTGAATTGCCGTACCGGTGGCGAATCTTTCTCTGGTACTGGTTTATCGGCAGGTATCTCGCGGCCAACGGATTTCTGCGACCATTTGTTCGGTAGCCATCACTGGGTGATACGAAAACGATTATGAAGAGCATTTTAGATTCCAGGGAGATCGCTGCCTGCACAAGCGATATTGAGCAACGTGTTTATACATCCCGTCTTTTGGGACGAGACAAGACTCTGGTTCTTCACGGTGGTGGCAATACCTCGGTGAAGGCGTCCCAAAAGAATGCCTTTGGCGAGGATGAAGACATTCTTTTCGTC
This sequence comes from Rhodocyclaceae bacterium, assembly GCA_013791905.1. Taxonomy (GTDB): domain Bacteria; phylum Pseudomonadota; class Gammaproteobacteria; order Burkholderiales; family Rhodocyclaceae; genus Sulfuricystis. Next base: position 7,901 of record VMSX01000016.1, read on the forward strand.
AAGGGGAGCGGCTGGGATCTTGAAAAGATTGAGGGGGGCGGATTCTCGCCCGTACGGCTGGATCACCTCAAGCGGTTGGCCAAATTGACGTCACTGCCCGATCCAGCGATGGTCAATGAGTTGGTCACCCACATGACGCGGGCTTCTGCCCCAGTGCCATCGGTTGAAGCCATTCTTCATGCGATCCTGCCGTACAAGTATGTCGATCATACTCATGCCGATGCGGTGGTGACAGTTACCAACTCGGTGAACGGCGAAGCTCGTATCCGTGAGATCTATGGCGACTCGGTGGTCGTCATTCCCTATGTGATGCCGGGTTTTGATCTGGCTCGGGTATGTGCGGTGGAATTCGGGCGACAGGTGGGGCCACAGACCATCGGCATGGTATTGCTGAACCACGGAATTTTCTCTTTTGGCGAGACAGCAAAGGAATCGTACGAGCGCATGATCGAACTGGTCGGGCGCTCCGAGGAGTATCTCAAGCGCAACAAGGCTTGGGATATCGAGTGGAACACAGTTGGGACACCGGCTGAAAACGTCGGACTCGATCTGGCGCGCCTGCGCAAAGATATTTCAGTCGTTGCAGATTTTCCGGTGGTGATGGTGCGGCACAAGGATGCGCATTCTCTTTCCTTCGTTGGCCGTGACGATGTTGCAACGATTGCGCAGCAGGGGCCCGCAACGCCGGATCATGTGATCCGCACCAAGCGGCTGCCGATGCTCGGGCGCGATGTCGCGGCCTACGCGGAGGCCTATCGTGCCTACTTCGCTGCGCACGAGCCCATGGCGAAGGAGCGCAAGACCATGCTGGACCCGGCCCCGCGATTGGTGCTTGATCCAGAACTAGGCATGTGCTCGGTCGGCCGGTCGGCGAAGGATGCTGCCATCGTGGCGGAGATCTACGCTCACACGATGGAAATTGTCTCCCGTGCGACGGCGCTTGGCGGTTATCGGGCGCTGCCGGCGCGCGACATTTTCGATGTCGAGTATTGGGATCTGGAGCAGGCCAAGCTGAAGAAGGGCGGTAAGCCTGCTGCGTTCGCCGGCGAGGTTGCGCTGGTGACCGGTGCTGCATCGGGCATCGGCAAGGCTTGCGTCGACTCATTGTTGGCAAGAGGGGCTGCGGTGGTGGGTATCGATCTGAATCCCGCGATAACCTCACTTTACGATCGCCCGGATTTCCTTGGTCTTGAGTGCGATGTCGCATCCGACGAGCAGTTGAAGTCTGCGCTGATGCGCACGGCGGAGGCCTTTGGCGGACTGGATATGCTGGTGCTGAACGCCGGAATATTTCCGGGTGGCTGCCGCATCGACGCACTGGGAACAGACGAGTGGCGCAAGGTCATGCAAGTCAATCTGGATGCCAATTTCGTGCTGATGCGTGAGGCGCATCCCTTCTTGAAGTTGGCGCCGCGTGGTGGCCGCGTGGTGATCATCGGCTCAAAGAACGTGCCTGCACCCGGGCCCGGTGCGGCAGCCTACTCGGCATCGAAGGCAGCCTTGAACCAGTTGGCGCGGGTAGCGGCGCTTGAGTGGGGTGGCGACAACATTCGCATCAATTCTCTGCATCCGAACGCGGTTTTTGATACCGGCATCTGGACGGAAGAGGTGCTGGCCTCACGGGCGAAGCACTACGGCCTGACGGTCGATGCCTACAAGAAGAATAATGTGCTCAAGACGGAAGTGACCAGCCGTGACGTCGCCGAACTGGCGGCGGAGATGTGCGGGGCGCTGTTCGCCAAGACCACGGGGGCGCAAGTTCCCGTTGATGGTGGCAATGACCGGGTTATTTGATCCAGGCCAGGCTTGGGTATTCTGAATATTTGGGGAGGTGTTCATCATGGGGAGTAACAACCGGCCGGCAGTTCTCGGCATTATCGGTGGCAGCGGCGTCTATGACATCGAAGGCCTGACCAACAAGCGCTGGGAGCGTGTGAACTCCCCCTTTGGTGAGGCCTCGGATGAACTGCTGTTCGGCGAACTGAACGGGCAGCAGATGGTGTTTTTGCCCCGTCATGGTCGTGGTCACAAGATTCCGCCTTCCGAGATCAACTTCCGCGCCAATATCGATGCCCTCAAGCGTGCCGGGGCGACCGACGTGATCTCGGTCAGCGCGGTGGGGTCGTTGCGGGAAAACCTGCGACCGGGGATGTTCGTGATCGTCGATCAGTTCATCGACCGCACCTTTGCTCGTGTCAAAAGCTTTTTTGGTACTGGTTGTGTGGCTCATGTGTCGATGGCGCATCCGGTATGCAACCGGCTGGGCGACCATCTCGAAGCGGCAGCCCGGGAAGCCGGCATTGAGGTGGCACGCGGCGGTACCTATCTGGTGATGGAAGGGCCGCAGTTTTCCAGCCTGGCTGAATCGGAGCTTTACCGCAGCTGGAATTGCGATGTGATCGGCATGACCAACATGCCTGAAGCCAAACTCGCGCGCGAGGCCGAGATTTGCTATGCCACGGTGGCGATGGTGACCGATTACGATTGCTGGCATCCAAACCACGACGACGTCACAGTCGATGCCATCATCAAGGTGCTGCTGGCCAATGCGGACAACGCCCGTAGCCTGGTCAAGAAGGTGGCGCCGCGTCTGCATGGCGATGGTAAGGCTGTCACTTGCAGCTGCCGGTCTGCGCTCGAACATGCCCTGATTACCGCGCCGGAAGCTCGCGACCCCGAGATGATCAAGCGTCTCGACGCCGTTGCCGGTCGCCTATTGAATTCCCGCTAACCTATCCGGAGTATAAGAATCATGCCCATCAAGTCGCGCATCCGTACAGTGCCGCACTACCCCAAGCAGGGGATCATGTTTCGTGACATCACCACGCTGCTGAAAGACCCTGTCGGTTTCCGCATCACCATCCATGAACTGGCCAACCGTTACACCGGGATGAAGATCGACAAGATCGCCGGCATCGAATCGCGCGGCTTTATCCTCGGTGCGCCGCTGGCCTACCTGCTGGGCGTCGGTTTCGTGCCGATCCGCAAGAAAGGCAAGCTGCCGGCTGAGACCATTGGGCACGACTACGAGCTCGAATATGGCACTGACCGCATCGAGATGCACACGGATGCCGTAAGCAAGGGTGATAAGGTGTTGCTGGTCGATGATCTGATCGCTACGGGTGGTACTGCTGAAGCGGCGGTCAAACTGATCGAGAAGATGGGGGGCGAGATCGTCGAGTGCTGCTTCGCCATCGACCTGCCGGACATCGGCGGGCGGGCACGCCTCGAAAAGCTCGGCCAGAAGGTCTTTGCCCTTTGTGAATTTGAAGGCGACTGACGATGTCGGTACAGAATCAATCCGTGGAAACTCTCCGCTGGCGGGACGGCAAACTGGAGATGATCGACCAGCGCGTGCTGCCGGCCACCTTCACCTACCTTCCCTACACTTCGGCGGCCGAGACCGCCGAAGGTATCCGTTCCATGGTGGTGCGTGGTGCGCCAGCCATCGGCTGTGCGGCCGCCTATGGCGTGGCGCTCGAAGCCCTGTGCCTGCGTACCGCTTCACCCGAAGACTTTGCGGCAGGAATGAACAAGGCTTTCGACGTGCTGGCGGCTAGCCGACCGACGGCGGTCAATCTGTTCTGGGCCTTGAAGCGCATGCGCACAGTCTGGGATGCCGTCAAGGAACAACCCGTTGGCGCGATTGCAGAGCGACTGCTGGCCGAGGCGCACGAAGTGACGGCCGAAGATATCCGCATCAACCGCGCGATGGGGGCGTTCGGCGCCGAACTGTTGCCAGATGGCGCGCGCGTGCTGACTCACTGCAACGCCGGGGCGTTGGCGACCGCCGGGCACGGCACGGCGCTGGGCGTGCTCCGTTCTGCCGTCGAGGCCGGCAAGAAGATTTCCGTGATTGCCGATGAAACGCGACCCTTTCTGCAAGGTGCGCGCCTGACCGCCTGGGAGATGGTGCAGGAGAATATTCCCGTGACGTTGATCACCGACAACATGGCTGGCTTCATGATGAGCAAGGGCGAGGTCGATGCCGTGGTGGTGGGTACCGACCGCGTGGCAGCCAACGGTGATGTCGCCAACAAGATTGGAACGTATATGGTCGCGGTGCTGGCCAAGCGTCACAACATTCCTTTTTATGTTGCCTGCCCGCTGTCGACGATTGACCTGAGTATTCCAGATGGCAGCGCAATCCCGATCGAGGAGCGTGCTGCGGAGGAAGTGACCGGCTTCCGCGACTGTCAGTGGGCGGCGCAAGGGGTCAAGGTGCGTAACCCGGCCTTCGATGTCACGCCAGCCGAATTGGTGAGCGGGTTGATCACTGAAAAAGGCGTGGTGCATCAGCCGAATCGTGACAAGGTTGAGGCGCTATTCTCCTGATGGAGTATCCGCCTTCTCGATTTCGACCGGCACTCTTTCTCGACCGGGACGGGGTAATCAATGTCGAGAAGAACTATGTTCATCGCATCGAAGATTTCGAGTTTCTCGATGGGATTTTCGACCTCTGCCGTGCGGCTGCCGAAAGAAATATGCCCATCGTGGTTGTCACCAACCAGGCAGGGATTGGCCGTGGCTACTATTCCGAAGCGCAATTTCAAACGCTGACAGACTGGATGAGGGCTCGATTTGAGGAAGAGAGAGCGCCCATCAGCGCCGTGTACTTCTGCCCCTATCACCCTGAGCAGGGGGTCGGAGAGTATCGGAAGGAGTCATTCGACCGAAAACCGAACCCCGGGATGTTCTTGCGCGCCCGCGATGATCTGGGGTTGGATCTGGCCCGTTCGATCCTGATCGGGGATAAGGCTTCGGATATCGCTGCGGCGAAGGCGGCGGGAGTCGGGCTAACCGTGTTGTTGGGAGCGGATGTTGAAAACGTCACGCCGGACAGGGTGGTGGCTTCGCTGCATGAGGCTTGCGATTTCCTGTTCTCGAGGGAGTTGGTATGACCGAACACGTTGATGCCGTGGTTGTCGGTGCAGGCGTCGTCGGCCTTGCGTGTGCCCGCGCCTTGGCACGGGCCGGCAAGGAAACCATCATTCTTGAACGACACGGGGCTTTCGGTACCGAGACCAGTGCTCGCAACAGCGAAGTGATTCATGCCGGCATCTATTATCCCGCTGGTTCGTTCAAGGCGAGCCTTTGCGTTGCAGGCCGGAAGCAACTGTATGACTATTGCGAGCAGTATGGCGTAGCCCACAGTCGCTGCGGCAAACTCATCGTCGCCACTTCAGCGGAGCAGGACGCGAAACTGGTGGACATACAGCAGCGCGCGGTTGCGAACGGTGTGACCGACCTCTGCTTCTTGACTGCGGCGGAAGCCATGACGCTGGAGCCGGAACTGCACTGCACTTCAGCGCTCCTGTCGCCTTCAACGGGTATTGTCGATAGTCATGGGCTGATGCTTGCACTTCTCGGTGATGCCGAACGACACGGGGCTGTGTTGGCCGTGCAGAGTCCTTTGGTTTCTGCAGCAGTTCGTGATGATGGGATTGAGATTGTGGCCGGCGGGGAATCTTCAACCACGTTGCTGGCAGATATCGTGATCAATTCAGCAGGGCTTTCGGCACCGGCAGTGGCAGGTCTGATCGATGGACTTCCTCAGGCATTGGTACCGCGTCCATATCTTGCCAAGGGCAACTACTTCTCTTTGGCGGGGAGGTCTCCTTTTTCCCATCTGATTTACCCCGTTCCTGAGGCAGGGGGGCTCGGTGTTCATTTGACGCTCGACCTGGGGGGGCAAGCACGCTTTGGCCCGGATGTGGAATGGATCGATGAAATCGATTACCACGTCGCCCCTGAGCGGTGCCAGCGCTTTTATGGCGCTATCCGCAAGTATTGGCCACGACTGAGCGATGATGCATTGCAGCCAGCCTATTCCGGCATCAGACCGAAGATCGCCGGCCCCAATGAGATCGATGCTGATTTCCTGATTCAAGGGCCTGCCGCTCATGGCATCCCGGGTCTTGTCAACCTTTTTGGTATCGAGTCACCTGGCCTGACGTCATGCCTGTCAATCGCTGAAGCAGTGTGCAAATCGTTGGACCCTGAATTGTGATCCTTGTAACTGGAGCCAACGGATTTATCGGTCGCGCGCTCATGGCGGAACTTGCTGCGCAGAAATCGAGTGTTCGTGGGGCTGTGCGTCATTCCGGCGCATTCCTTCCGGATTGCGAGTGCGTGGTTGTCGGTGAAGTGAATGGGAACACCGATTGGCATGATGCATTAGCCGACGCTACGGCGGTTGTGCATCTGGCCGCCCGCGCACACATTACGCACGAGACGGCTGAAGACTCCCTTGCTGCGTTTCGTGCTGTCAACACCGAAGGCACGTTGAACCTGGCGCGGCAGGCAGCTCAGGCCGGAATTCGTCGCTTCGTTTTCGTGAGTACGACTAAGGTCAATGGCGAGGGCCGTGAGTCCGCCTATACCGAAACTGATGAGTCAGCGCCTGAGGACGCATATGCCATTTCAAAGTGGGAAGCGGAGCAGGGACTTCGGAAAATCGCAGCTCAGACTGGAATGGAGATTGTTGTCCTCAGGGCACCATTGGTCTATGGGCCTGGCGTAGGCGCAAATTTTCTTCGACTGCTGACCGCAATCGATGCCGGGTGGCCTTTGCCGTTGGGTGGGATCGTCAATTGCCGTAGCTTGATCTATCTCGGCAATCTGGTGGATGCGATCATTGTGTCGCTCAGCCACCCCAATGCAGCAAACACGCTATTTCTTCTTTCCGACTTCGAAGATGTCTCAACGACAGAACTCATTCGCCGCTTGGCAGCAGCATTGGACGTGAAGCCAAGATTGTTTGCTCTGCCTCGTACCCTAATAAGGCAGGCCGCTATCGTACTCAATAAGCGTAGAGCTGTTGATCGACTTTGGGGTTCGCTATTTATCAATAGCAGCAACATTCAACGCGAGTTGGATTGGTTGCCACCGTTCTCCATGGATATTGGGTTGGCTGAAACTGCGAAGTGGTATCGTCGTGTCCGTGGAGATGCCTGATTGAGTGGCCTAATTGTCCTTCTCGTTTCAGCGGCCGCCCTGGCACTGATAGGTGCCTACGTTGTTTTTCGGTACGCAGGGCAGTTAGGTTTATTGAAGGACCGAAATCACCGCTCAAGCCATGTGCAGCCGACACCAAACGGCGGTGGGCTGGGAATCGTAATCGCTTCTACGGTGGCGGGCGTTTGGTTGGCATGGGGGCAATCACAGGCACTCGCGGCCCCGATAGTATTTGCCGTTCCGCTGGCACTGGTCGGGTTGTTGGATGACATCCGGCATTTGTCGGCCCGTGTTCGCCTGGGGGTGCAGGTGGCCGTTTGCACGGGATTGTTGATTGCCCTTGGAACAGTTCCTGAAATCGTCGTCGGCAATGTCGTATTAGGCGGTCTGGTTTTGTCCGGAGTGGTTCTCCTGACCGGCGTGTGGTGGATCAACTTGTTCAACTTCATGGACGGCATCGATGGCATTGCCGGAGCGCAAGCCGTATTCATGTTGTTGGCCGGGGCCGCCTTGACTGCATGGGGAAATCCCGATGCGATGGCCAGTCCCCTCTGGGTGTTGATGCTTTGCATCGTCGCGGCCACGGTTGGATTCTTGCTAATGAACTGGCCGCCCGCCAAAATCTTCATGGGCGATACGGGTAGCACCTGGCTGGGCTTCATGATCTTTGCGCTGGCACTGCTCACCGTACAATCCGGGTGGTTGAGCTATGCGGTATGGTTGGCGTTGGGCGCCGTATTTGTGACCGATGCGACCGTTACGCTGCTGACACGCATGGCGCTCGGGGAGCGCTGGTATGAGGCGCATTGCCATCATGCCTACCAGCGTTTGGCCCGGCGCTGGCAGGGCGAACGAAACGCAGGCCATCGCTCTGTCACCTTGTTGGTCGCTATGGTCAACCTGCTATGGTTGGCACCCATGGCCTGGGCCTGCATGCAGTGGCCACAGTGGATACCCGGCTTGGTTATCCTGGCGTATGCACCGCTGGTGATGGGTACATTGGCTTTGGGGGCGGGAAAACCGGAATGATGGAGCAATCGATGAAACAAGTGGTTTGGCACGGTGGTCATGTATCGGCAGAAGACAGGCAGCGATTGCTCAGCCAGTCAGCGCTGACAATTTGGTTAACCGGGCTGAGTGCTTCCGGCAAATCCACGCTTGCTTTCGCGCTTGAGCGCCATCTGATCAACGCTGGCCGAGCGTGTTACGTGCTTGACGGAGACAATGTCCGGCACGGGCTCAACGGCAATCTCGGCTTTTCGCACGAGGACCGCACGGAGAACATTAGGCGGATAGCGGAAGTGGCCCATCTGATGAATGACGCCGGCCTGATTGTCATCACCGCATTCATCTCGCCGTATCGAGAAGATCGCGCCATGGCCAAGCGCATTATCGGCTCAGAGCGATTTCGTGAGGTGTATGTGAGCACGCCGATTCAGGTCTGCGAACAACGGGATCCGAAAGGCCTCTATGGTATGGCGAAGGCAGGCAAGCTGGCTCACTTTACCGGAGTTTCAGATCCCTACGAGCCACCGGAGGCGCCGGATATGGTTATCGACACCTCGCTGGTCTCGGTCGAGGAAGAGGTGGAACGAATTGCCGTGTTGGCGCAAACGATTGGCGCGTAATATTGACGAGTCAATAAGTTCGGATGTGCAAGCCCGAGGGGCTGAGAACACCGGAGTTGTCAGACCGGATTTTCGAAAAACAGCGAACTGGACTTGCACTCGGTACATTCCCGGTAAAACTTCCGCCCTTCCTTCCGGATGCGCTCCTTGTGACCATCGACGCCACAGCCGAGCTTGATCGGCGTGTTTCCCTCGCAAGCTGCGCATTTGAAGTAATAGCCGAACTTCCCGTACTGCACGGAGATTTTGTGTCGCGGGTTTTTAGACCTGTCCGGTTCTGTAGCACATGAATTGTCCGCTTTTCCTGTTGCGGGCGGGAGCTGGCTGCGGGCATAGCCCGGAGCCGGTTTCCGCCCGCAACGACGCGCCTGGCGGACGGATCAGGCGGCCTGTTGCAAGTCCTCGGTGATGGGTATTCCCTCCGGCGTGAAGTAAGCCAGTCCGCGCGGCCCGTGAAACAGCGCGAGAGCCCCGTTGGCGTAGCGATTCACCCGCACCCGCGTCTTGACGTAGTTGCAGCGATGCCGATCCGCCGGAATCTGCAGGATCAGGTTCTCGAAACGCACACAGTTATCGGCACCGACGATACGCTCAACCTGCTCGCACAGGATGTCGTCCAGGCTGCCGCCGATCCACGGCACAAAGGCCGATCCGTCCGCCATCGCCGGCTGGGCAAACTCGGCGTTGTGGGCCGGCATATAGACCTCCCGAAGGTAGCGGTTGGCCTGGACCATGCTGGTGATGCCGGCCAGTGCCAACTCCTGTGGCAACCGCCCCTGATGCGTGCCAAAGGCCCGCTCCGAACGCCCCCGCGCCTCGGGCGAGTAGGCAGCGATCATGTCGATACCCAGTTGCTTCATGGCCCGCCCGAACTGGGTGGGGTTCTCGCGATCTACTTTGCCGCCCGCTTCGGGTGTGTGCCAGTAATGGCTGCCACGGTCGCTGTAGAAGGAGCTGAACAGCCCCCGGGCGACGATCACGTCCCGCACCCCTTGAAGGCTGCTTGCCGTGCCTTCCTCGCTCACGAAGAACATGGAGTAGTGCTCGCTGGTGGCGTCGTCCAGGGTGACGATCAGGTCCCAGCGTTGTCCGGCAACCCATTCGTGGTCGCTGCCGTCCTGATGGATCATCATGCCCGGCAGGGCGCTACGCTCCCGCCGTTTCCGGTGGGCACCCCGCTTCTCGGCCTTGGGCACCAGTTCGGCTTCTTGCAGACGCTTCTTGACCCAGGTGTAGCTGCGTACGCCGCCGACCCGCCGGTACCAGCTATGGAAGTGCTTGACGTTCCAGCCAATGTGCTGGCTTCGGTACTGCTGGGTCAGCGCCATCACTTCATCGACCGGCGCCCGCCGGTTCGAGATTTGCTCCAGCCGCCGGTCGATCAGACCTTCCAAGCCTTCTGCCTCGTACCTCGCCAGGTACCGCCGAAAGTTGCGCTCGCACATCCCCAGTATCCGCGCAGCTTCGCCCTGCGTCAGCCGCCCCGCGTTCCAGCCTTCATACGCTTCTTCGAATCTCATCTTCCGGATCTCCTGTAGCAGTTCCGTCGGCTTCATCTCGTGCCCCCTTCGGGGCACTATGACAACCGGACAGATGGCGTGCTACAGAACCGGACAACTCATTAACTCGCAACACTGCACGGAGATTTTGTTGCTACCGCATTGGCGGCATGCCAGACTCGTCGGCTTTTCACTAACCGGGGCGACGATCTCCGCACTGGCAGTAGAGGGAGTGGGAGCAGGGGTTGCGGGTGGGGACGGGGGAGAATCGCTGAATCCGAATTTGGCGGCGTAGTTGACCGCAATGGGACGATGCAGCGAGCACAGTTGCCTCCCAATAGCTTCGATGGTTTCCGTGGATACAAACTTGCCCATGCTACCCAGCGTATCCAGGAGGCTTTCATTGTCCCATTGCTTTTCAATGGTCTTGAGCAATACATCGGCCTTGATGATCCGGCTGCCATCGAATTTCTTTGACCGGTCGATTCGAGCGCTGGCCGAGGCGAGGACATAAGACTCGAAGCTTGGGGTCAGGCGGAGGCCTAACCGCGTGGGCATGTCGATGACGCCGAACGCATCTTTCAAGACTTCGATATGGCGCTCGTTTTGCGCCAGTGGCGACGGCATGCCTTCATAGGCTTTCTTGTAGTCGTTCCAGCGCAGGAATTCGCCCTCGTCGGTGATTTTCATTCCGGAGTTGAAGTGCTTGGTTTCCAGCACGAACACCGTCAGGGTGCGGTGGATCAACAGATGATCGATCTGGGCGACACGGCCATTGATCTCGAGCCGCAGATCATGGATGACTGCGGTCATCTTCGACGACTTGAAGTCGAAGTCGATCAAATAGGCAGATTCCTCCTCGCCCTTGATACCGGCCCGCAATATTTTGAGTTCCTTGTCGACGGATTGCTTTTGAGCTTCCGTGGCATCGGGCCGTTTTCGGAGGGTTTCGAGAGTAGCAACGGCAGGCTGCTTGCTGTCAGCGTGTTTGATGATCATTCGGGACAGTCTGGGACAGAGGGTGACGGGGAAACCGTCATCATATCGAAAGCTCGTGCTGCGCTCTACGTGAAATCAACTTTCGTTGATCTTCGAAATGCGCCCGTAAAGGTCACATTTCGGCGACGCAAGGTGACATTCGGTCCCTACCATGCGGGCCATGAATCGCTTGCCCGTTGCCATCCTGTTTGCGTCACTGTCTGTTACCGGACATGCCAGTTGCTTTGAGCAGGCCGGGGCAAGATACGGTGTCTCCCCGGTATTACTAAGCGCCATTTCACAGGTTGAGTCCAACGGGAACCCGCTTGCGAGGAATGTGAATCGCGACGGCAGCGAAGATATCGGGCACATGCAGATCAACAGTCGCTGGCTGCGCGTGCTGGCGTCTCATGGCATTGACCGTCGGGCGCTGATCGATCCATGTCTCAACACGCATGTTGGTGCCTGGATTCTGGCGCAAAGCATCCGTGCGCATGGCTATGGCTGGGAAGCCATCGGTGCCTACAACGCCAAGAGCCCGAGCAAGCGCGTGGTCTATGCCCATCGTGTGGCAGCGGCCTTGAAGGCAAGGCGATCCTGATGCGCGCACTCGTTTCGATGGGAATGGTGATGGTGATGTCCGGATGCGCCAATGTGCCTGAACTGGCCAATCACGATCCGGTTCGCCATGCCATCGGCTGGATCAATCGACAGTTTCTGGCGTGTCCTGAAACCGAATGTCCTTCCCCCACTCGCAAGACCCTGGCGGTCGTGGATCTTCCATCTCGTCCGCAGAAAACACTGGATTCAGTCAAAGAAGTTGATGCAGTCCCCAAGGTCATACCGACCAAAGAATCGGTCGAGAAGCGCACCGTTCATTTTCAGTTTGGCAAGGCTTTGCCCACGCCGCAGGGCCTCAAAACCATTCTCGACCTGCCTCCCAATGCGAAGGCTGCGACCAGGATCGAACTCGATGGCCGGACCGACGACATCGGACCGAAAGCAGTCAACGACCGTCTGGCAAGACAACGTGCCGAGCATGTTCGTGACTGGCTGCTCAGGGAAGGAGTGAAGGCGCCCATCGTGCTGTCAGCCGAGGGAGGGTGCTGTTTTGCGGACAGCGACAAGACCGAGAGCGCACGTCAGCGCAATCGGCGCGTCGAGGTTCGTCTGGTGCATCGCGTCTTGGGACGGGATGCGGTTGGCAACAAGCAGGGAGCGCAATGAAGTGAAGTTACCCCATACCCGCGGATTCATCCGCGACATCGCCATCGCCGGCGGCTTTATCGCCATCGGCATTCTGGCCCCGGGATCTCCGATCGAAAACGGCTTTGAAGCCCACCTTGGCGGGATTTCCGTCGGCCTGGGCCTGGGCTGGTTGATCAAGTGTTTTATTGACCTACAAGGGAGCAGTCATGCAAAACAGTCGTGAATGGTTGCGGGCGGTATTCGCGCTCGTTCTTCTGGGTGCCGCCACCGGCGCGCTGGCCGGTACGACCGGTACCGAGTTCCAGAGTCTCTACACCTGGCTGACCGGCCTGGTGCAGGGCTATTTCGGCAAGGCGGCGGCCGTTGCCGCCATTGGTCTGGGAGCGCTGTTTTCCCTGGCACGGCTGAACCCGATCGCCATCCTTTCCGGAATCGGCTTTGCCGTCTTCCTCCAGTACGCGCCGACCATCGCGTCGGGCATCCTGACAGCAACGATCTGAGCAAGCGATGGAAGAGATCGGTTACATCCCAAAATCACTGGAAGCGCAGGAGCGCTTCCTTTGGTGGGATTTCGATCAGGCCATTCTCTTCCTGCTCGTGATGGGCATGGGCGTGGTATCGGGCGCGATGATGGCCGGGATGATTTTTGGCGGTCTGGTGGCCTGGCAGTATGGGCGTCTCAAAACTGGCAAGCATCCCAAATTCGCGCTGCACGCGTTGTACTGGTGGCTGCCGAGCTGGATCGTGATCCGGGCACGGACCACGCCACCCTCCCATTGCCACTTCTTCCTGGGCTGAGCCATGAAATTCAGTCGATTCACTGCCGATCGGGATAACCAGCGCAACGAAATCTACTTCATGCGGATTGCGGTTGGCGGTCTCGTTCTCGCCTTGCTGGCCAATGCAGGGGCCGCGCTCACCGTTGCCGGTTCGGAACGGACCATTCTGGTTCCCCCTGACATCCACACGTCCTTCTGGGTGAGCGGGCAGAAGGTCTCTACCGAATACTTGCAGGAGATGGCCTATTGGTATGCGGGACTGGCGCTGAACATCACGCCTCACGTCGCCGACTACCAAAAGAACCAGTTTCTCAAGTATGCCGCGCCCAGCGAGTACGGCCGCTTGCAGGCCGAATTCGGGGCACGTGCCGATTTCATTCGCAAGAACAACGCCTCGACCCAGTTTTCCACACAGGCCATGACGGTCGACGAGAACGCCATGAAAGTGGCGCTCTCCGGCGTGCTGCAAACCTGGGTCAGCGACAAGAAGGCTGCCGAAAAGCAGACCGCCTATGTCGTCGGCTTTCGCTATCTCAACGGGAGACTCCATGTATCCGAGTTCAAGGAAACCAGCGATCAGGATCCATTCGGTGCTGCCAGCAGCGCTGCAATGCCTGTGGCGACTGGTGGCGCTGCTATTCCTCGGTAGCGCAAGCACTGTCATCGCTGGTCAGTATCTGGAAGGCAGTCCGGACGATGGGCTGACCGCCACGATTTCGCGTGGCGAACCCAGCCTGATCCGCATCGAGGGTCGCAAGATTCGCCGGATTCAGGGTGTCGAGGGCGAATTCCAGGTCAATCCCGACAAGGAAACCGGCGTGGCCTACCTGAAGCCGGTCACCGACAAGCCGATGATCAGCCTGTTTGTCGCCGACGATGCCGGTCGGCATTGGAAGCTCAACCTGAAGATTGAGGATGTTCCGGCCGAAACGGTGGTCATCCGTGACCGCAGCCGCTTGCGTCAGGAGGCCGTGGCCAATGGGGTCGATGAGCCGCGCAATACAGCGATTCGGCGTGTCCTGCTTGCGCTCTCGCGTGATGCCGAACCGGAAGACATGGTGGTGCGTGATCGTCTGGAGATCGTGCCGCTGTGGAATGAAGCCCGGTTCGTGTTGGTGCGCACGCTGGAGGGTTCCTTGGTCGGAGAGAAGTACCAATTGACCAACGTTTCAAAAACACGGATGGTCATCGACGAACGCGAACTCTATCGCCGCGGCGTGTTGGCGGTCATGATCGAAGCGCTGGAGCTGGAACCCGGTGAGGCGACCCAGGTGTTTGTGGTGCTGGAGGGGCGTGATGGCTGAGCCAGCGACCTCGCGCGTGTCGGGCGCCATCGCCCGGCTGTCGCCCAAGCATCGCCAGTACCTGATTCTCGGTCTGGGCGTGTCCAGCTTCATGTTGCTGGTGTTTGGCGGCGTAGCCATCTGGGACAAGCCGGTACAACTACCGCAAGGCGCCGTTCAATCCCGGCCGCAACCGATGCCGATCAACGCGCCCGGTGCTCAGGCCGATCCCCGTGACATCTGGATGAGCAAGAGTGCCGAGCAGATGCGGCAGATGGAGGACATGATCCAGGGATTGCGGCAACAGGTAGATACGCTGGACAAGAAGCCGGCGACGACGATACCGCCAGCGCTGTCTCTACCTTTGCCGCCAGCACCGATGCCACCTCTGGCCGCACCGGGCGCCATGCCGTCAGTGATCTTGCCACCTCCACCCGGACATCCGCCGGCCGCCGGCCTGCCGAATCGGAAGCCTGGGGAGTTGGACGTTGCCATGGACACTGCAAATCCTCCACGGCCACCCGGCATCGCCTCGTTCGAGGTCAGCGATGCTCGCTTGGCCGTACCGAGTCAAGGCGCCAAGTCCGACCCGAAAAAGGAGGTACGCAGTTATGTCCCCTCGGGATCGTTCTTCCGTGCGGCCTTGCTCGGTGGCCTTGATGCGCCGACCGGCGGTCAAGCGCAAAGCAATCCCCATCCGGTGCTCATGCGGGTGCAGGACAACGCCTTCCTCCCCAATCGCTACCGTTTCCAGATCAAGGAATGTCACGCGCTGGGGGCCAGTCACGGCGATATCAGTTCAGAACGAGCCTATATCCGGCTTGAATCGCTCTCGTGTGTCCGGCATGACGGTCGGGCGATCGATGTGCCGGTCAAAGGCTATGTGGTTGGCGAGGATGGCAAGGCCGGCATGCGCGGGCGTCTGGTCAGCAAGCAGGGACAGGTCCTGGCCAATGCGCTGGTGTCAGGCATCGGTGCCGGTATCGGTCAGGCGGTCCAGCAGAGTGCGACGACTTATTCAACGAGTCCCCTCGGCACCATCGGAACCGTCGATACCGGCAAGCAATTGCAGGCTGGTATCGGTACCGGTGTGGGCAAGGCGCTTGATCGCCTGTCCCAGTACTACATCACGCTGGCCGAGAAGATGTTTCCGATCATCGAGGTCGATGCCGGACGCACCGTGGATGTGGTGTTCACCAAAGGCTTCTCGCTGGAGACCGAAGGTACCAGCGGAACGCCCGATACCTACACCGACATCTGGCGCCGGGGGCGCGAGGTCCAGAAGAAGCCCCTGGAACCCTGATCCAACATCGCCCGACACAACCCAACACTATTTCTACCGAATTCAGACAGGAGTCTTCGATGTTCGCTACTTACCGTCCCATGGCCACCGCTGCACTGCTGGCTACCCTCTGCCTTGCAACGTCCGTCACCCGCGCGGCGGATGAAGCGGCCGATGCCCTGGCAAGCAAGCTGAAAGACCTGTATCCGGCCACCAAGATCGAACGCGTGCAGCGTTCCGAACTACCGGGCCTTTTCGAGGTCGTGATGGGAAGGAATGCCGCTTATACCGACAGTACCGGGCGTTACTTCATCTTCGGCCACCTGTTCGACATGAAGGAGCAACGTGATCTGACGGCGGAACGTGTCGAGAAGGCAGCGCGGATCGCATTCGATACCCTGCCGCTGGCCGATGCAATCAAAACGGTACGCGGCAAGGGCGAGCGGGTGATTGCGGTGTTCTCTGATCCGGATTGCCCATTCTGCCGGCGGCTGGAATCCGAGCTGGACAAGCTCGACAACGTGACGCTCTACACCTTCCTCTATCCACTGGAAGGCCTGCACCCGGAAGCGAAGGGTAAGGCGGTCGCGGTCTGGTGCGCCAAGGATCGCTCTGGCGCCTGGAGCGAATTGATGCGCTCTGGCAAAGTACCCACCAAAGTCTCCTGCGACAACCCGATCGAACGCACTATCCAGTTGGGCCAGCGGCTGTCCATCCAGGGAACGCCTACCATGATTTCGAGTGACGGCCGCTTGCTGCCCGGCGCCGCGCCGCGTGAGCGTATCGAGCAATGGCTGGCGGAGGCGGCACGATGAAGGCCACGCTGTTCCGCTTGCTGCCCCTCGCATTGGCGCTCACGGGTTGTTCCAGCCTGATGACCGGTCTGGACGGGCAGGGGGGCTTCTCCTGCAAAGCGCCCGATGGCATTTCCTGCGCATCGCTTTCCGGTGTCTATGCGAATGCCGTCCAGAACAACCTCCCCGGACAACGTCCGCAGACCACCGCCAGCAAGTCTCTCGACGGCGGGCAAGTATCGGCACGGCTGACGAAGAACAGCCTGCAAGCCGGCGACCCGCTGCGCAGCGCACAAAAAGTTCGTCGTGTCTGGCTGGCACCCTGGGAAGACGAGGATGAAATCCTCCATGACCAGTCCTATTTCTACATGGTGGTCGATACCGGCCGCTGGCAGATCGAGCATTCCCGCCGTCAGGCGACGGAACGCTATCGACCGGTCATGGCGCCAAAGGCCTTTGCCCCACAGGCACCCGAAGCCGGGGAACGCCAGTCGTTGCAGATGGACCGGGTATCTCCGGTACTGCCGTCACAGTCCGCATCGCCTTTGCTCACGCCACAGTCACGTCCGGCGGGTGGCACGGCTGGAGTGCTGGAGTAATGGGGTTCGCCGAAATACTCCGGGAGGCATTCCTGCCAGAACGGAATGCCGAGGCGGATCGCTTGCCGCGGCAACTGTTGCGGGAAATCGCCCAGATGCCTCGTCTGACCGGCATCCTGCCATATCTGGCCTGGCAGGAGGATGCCCGCCTGTTTGCGCTGGATCAGGGTGGCTTCGGCGAACGGGAAGAACACGCCATCGGCTTTTGCATCGAGACCCTGCCGCAAACCGGCGCCAACGACGAAATGGAAAAGGTGCTGGCCAGTCTCTTCGTGTCGTGTCCGCCCGGTACCGGAATCCAGGTGTCGCTCTACGGCAGTCCGCATATCCTGCCGACGCTACGCGAGCAGGCCAATCTGCTGCCGGCCTCCTCACAGGACGAGGAAGATGGATCGATCCAGCGCCGTCACGACAATATCTATCGCCATCTCGCCCGTCGACGGATCGATCACTATCTGAAGGGCACCAGCGGATCGATCTTCGGCCATCAGACGTATCTGCTACGGGATTTCCGGTCGATCATTTCGGTGGTACTGCCCCTCGATCCTGAGTTACCGGCCGATGTCGATGAAGCCTTACGCATCAGGGAAAGTATCCATGCGACGCTCAAATCGGCGCATCTGCCGGGTCGTGACTGGGGGCCGGATCAGCTGATCAATTTTGTGGCCGATTTCTTCGACCACTCACGATTGTTCGGCGGTGGCAAGGCCGAATCTCTGACCTGGAACGCCGAGTTGCCATTGCGCAGCCAGCTATCCAACCTCGAGATCGCGTCGCGCGTCGGTGACGGCGACATCCGGTTTCGCAAGGCCGGTGGCGAGGAGTCGGTGCTGCAACTGTTTTCCGTACGCCAGTATCCGCGCTACTTTCGTCTCTCGGGCATGAACTACCTGATCGGCGATCCGTATCAACTGGCCCTGTCGATGCCGTGCCCCTTCCTCATCACCATGGGCGCCGTGGCGCTCGACTACGAATCCGCCCGAACGCGGGCCCAGATGAAAGCGGCCCGGGCTACCCAGAGCGCCGGTTCCTACCTCGCGCATTTCCAGCCGGATCTACAGGAGCGCAAGCGTGACTGGGACATGGTGCTGAAAGCGTTTGACAGTGGCCGCACCGTCGTCGGCATGTACCACCAGGTCTGCCTCCTGTCGCGGGTGGAGGATGCTTCGCGTAGCGAGCATTCGGTCCGTGCCGTATGGCGAGCGCGTGGCTTCGATCTGACCAAGGACTTCTATCTCCAGCATCAGGCCTTGGCAGCGACCTTGCCGATGACCCTGACACCGTCTCTCCAGGGAGATTTGAAACAGTTCGGACGCATCAGTACCAAGACCGCCGACAACGCGGTGATGACTTCGCCGCTGATCGCTGAATGGAAGGGGACGAAAACGCCGGTGATGACCCTGTTTGGTCGGCGTGGGCAAATTATCGGCTTCGACCTGTTCGACAACACGGGGGGTAATTTCAACTTTGCGGTTGCGGCGCTCTCCGGTTCAGGCAAGTCGGTGTTCGTCAACGAAATGACCTACCGATACCTGGGTGCTGGAGCCAAGGTCTGGATCATCGACGTCGGCCGTTCCTACAAGAACCTATGCGAGCTGATTGATGGCGAGTTCATCGAATTCTCTGATGAGCGGCAGAACACCATCTGTCTCAATCCCTTCTCCATGATCATCGACATCAATGCCGACATGGAAATGGTGTTGCCCTTGCTGGCGCAAATGGCGAGTCCGCGCGAGTCGCTCGACAACTACAGCTATACCGCCCTGGGGTCGGCCATCAAACGTGTCTGGGATGCCAAGGGCAGGGCGGCCACCATCACGGATATCTACGAACTGCTGCAAACCGGACGTCTGTCGAATGAAGGCGAGTATGAACGGGATCTCAGCCGGCTGGCGACGGCCTTGGAGCCCTATACCCGCCACGGTGTCTATGCCAGCTACTTCGAAGGCGAGGCGAACATCCAGTTCGACAAGGATTTCGTCGTTCTGGAGCTGGAAGAACTCAAGTCGAAGAAGGACCTTCAATCCGTCGTCATGCAGCTCATCATGTACCGGATCACCCAGGAGATGTACCGGGATCGTTCGCGGCGCAAGCTGGTGATCATCGACGAGAGCTGGGATCTGATGGGAACGGGTGCCAGCGGCGGATTCATCGAGGCCGGCTATCGGCGGGCACGGAAATACGGCGGTTCGTTCGGCACGATCACCCAGTCGGTCGACGATTACTACAAGAACGAGGCGACCAAGGCGGCCATCAACAATGCCGACTGGCTGTTTCTGCTGCGCCAGAAACCGGAAAACATCGAGCGTCTCGGCAAGGAAGGCAAGCTGTCCCTCGACGAGTGGCTCAAGCGGCAACTCGGGTCGGTGAGTACCGAGCATGGCTACTACTCGGAAATCTATATTCATTCGCCGATGGGTTCCGGCCTGGGACGCCTGATCCTCGATCCCTTCTCGATGCTGACCTACTCGACACGCGCCGAGGACTATGAGGCCATCAAGCGGCTTCGCGAGCAAGGCGTCAGTGTGGCCGATGCCATCGAGCAACTGGTCGCCCAGCGGGAGTCACGCACATGACCACCTGGAAAGCGCACGTGGCCGCCGGCGTCCTGACACTTGCCGCGGGAAGCATTGCACTGGCTTTGTGGTGGGGCGTTGAACGGGAGCGATCCCCGCGACTGGGGCGGGTCGATATTGGTCAGATTGTGGCCAAACAGCAGAAATCCTTGGTGGAACGCGTGAAACCCGGTATCGATGCACAGGAACAGGGCCGGATTTTTGAGGAGGCCAAGGCCTTCGGGAATCGCCTGGATGCAGCGCTCGAACAGGCCAGTCGCGAGTGTGGATGCGCCCTGATGAATTCGGCGGCGTTGCTGAAGGCTGCCCATGCCGCTATTCCCGATCTCACCGAAAGGGTCGAAGCGCTGGCGAGCAGCCCGGCCCCGGCTTCCCCGGCATCCTCGGGGCGATGACGTTTCATGCGACATATCGCGGCCATGGCGCTGATGACAACTTTACCGGCCTGGGGGCAAACCGGACTCGACTACCCGTCGTCGTGGCAATGTGGCGAGGCGCGCTTCCACTGGTATTGCGACCTCAGTGTCGATGAACCGCTGGAGCCTCCTCCCGCGAAACCGAGCAAGGAAAATCCTGAAGGCGAACAGGCGGTCGAGGATATGAAAAAGCTTCGCGAGTCGGTGGAGCAGAAGAGGGCACTGGCGATTCTCAAGCCCACCCAGGAGAACCTCAAGTCCTACATCGTTGCCCAGGAAGCATTGATGGACCGTGCGTCGGTGTTTTCCGATGTGTGGCGGAGGGTCATCTGGGCCAATCCCGATCTCAACTACCAGCTGCGCAATCCTTCCAACAACGCCGCTATCCAGGTCAGGGACAGCGACCGGGCACGCAAGGAAACGCAGACCTTGTCTGCCATTGCCAAGGAATGGGGACTGTTCTTCATCTTTCGATCGGACTGTCCGTATTGCCATCGCCTGGCGCCGACACTCAAGTACCTGTCGGAGCAGTTTGGCCTGACCGTGTTCCCCGTTTCCCTTGATGGCGGCGGTTTGCCAGAGTTTCCTCAGCCGGCCAGGGACAACGGCATGTCGGCAGCGCTGGGCGTGAGCGTCGTCCCCATGGTGGTACTCGGCAACGTCAAAGATCGTCGCCTTATCCCGGTGGGTTCGGGTGTGCTGTCCGCGCAGGACATCGTCGAACGGATTTACGTTCTGACGCAAACCAAGCCGGGTGAGTTGTATTGAAGGAGAGTTGCATGGGTAAGCAAGGTTGGAGCGTAGGGATGGCGGTTTGCTGCGTCGGGCTGCTGGCCACCCCCGCGCAAGCAACAGTCAATCAGTCGATGCAGGACTGGTTCAACGACATCGGGGCGTATGGCAACGTGACCGGTCCGAATGCCTACCGCGGGCAGACTATGAATCTCTATACCGGCGGCAGCCTGTATATGCGCACCCCGGTTCGCAACTACCAGCTCGCCAGCATTGCGCCACCCTCATTTACAGCCGGTTGCGGCGGTATCGATCTTTTTGCCGGATCGTTTTCCTTCATCAACAAGGAGCAGTTCGTTGCACTGTTGCGCAATATCGGCAACAACGCCATCGGTGCGGCCTTCAACATGGCCCTGTGCTCGATGTCGCCGGACCTATGCGACCTGTTGAAGTACCTGCAGGACCAGGCGACGAAGATGAACAATCTCAACATCAACTCCTGCCAGGCCGCCGAAGGCATCGTCAGTGCGGTAGGCAGCATGGTGACCGACCGCGTTCAGGAAAAGGAGGGCAAGACGGCAGGGGCCAGCCTCAACATGTTCGGTGACGTCTTCGAGTCCTGGGACGAGTGGAAGAAAAGCCGGACGACGGCCAAGAACATCCGCACGGCTGCCAAGGCGACCTCGCAGGGTGCCCGCGAAATATTCGATCCGGGCAATGTCGTCTGGCGGGCCCTGGGAAGGGTCTCAGGCGTCACCGACGAGACGCGCGAGCTGTTGATGAGTCTGACCGGCACCGTTATCGTCACGCCGCCAGGCGAGAACGCTGACGAGAAGGCCAAATGGACTTACCTGCCGGGAGGCAAGTTGACCTTTCGGCAGTTCGTGGGCGATGGCTCATCCACGACCGTGAGCCTGCCCGGCCTCAAGTGCGGATCGGATCTGGCGGAGTGCCTCTCACCGGCGTTTTCCGAAACGGCATTTACGGTTGCGCCTTTCTCCCGTCAGGTGCGTACCCGGATAGCCTCCATGCGCGACAAGATCATCAATCGTGATGCTGGTGGGCAAACCTCGATGGACACGGCCCTGATCGGCAACTCATCCCTGCCGGTGTGGAAGATGCTGTCGGTGGCGAGTGCCATCCCCGGTGGCGATCGGATCACGGAAGACTATGCCCAACTGGTCGCGGTCGATGTGGCCTACGCCTACTTCACCAACCTGGCCAAGACGCTGCGCAATGCCTTGCAGAACGAGTCCGGCAAGGGCGGACCGGATGCCGTGATGGCTTCGGAGCGCATTCTCACGCGCCTGGCGGAGATCGAGCAGGAAGCGCGCGACATGCTGCGTGCCGAGTATCAGAAGGGGATGCAGGTCGCCGAATTAAGCCGGTCACTGCAGTTGCTCCACCAGAGCATCAATGCGGGAATGCCGACCAACATTTTCCAATCCATGGCCGTGTTCAACCGCTGAGCCATGTACGAGGTCTATGCCTATTGGAACGTCGCCGAATTGGAGGCGATGTTCAATGCCATCGCTGCCTTGATGGGCAGTGGCGACTACCGGGGACTACTGCAAACTATCGCCGTCGTCGGCATGATCGTTGTGGTGATCGCGACCCTGACCGGTCGTGAGCGATTGGATGGCATGTGGAAGTGGCTTTTCTTCCTGGCCATCTTCCAGTCGATGCTGCTGATTCCCAAGGTGACGGTCACCATCGTGGATCGCACCGGTAATGAACCACCCCGGGCGGTGGCCAATGTGCCGATCGGTCTGGGCGCCTTCGCGCACACGATGAGCAAGGTCGGCGACTGGCTGACCGGCGCCTTCGAGACCGTATTCGCCTTGCCGGATGATGTGAAGTTTCGCAAGAACGGCACCTTGTTTGGGCACCGAGTGTTGGCTGAGCGACAGGCGATCAAGAGCGGTAACCCGGTCATCACTGGCAACCTGCTTGAGTTCTACCGCGAGTGCGTGGCGCCGGACGTGGGTACGGGATACATCCGCATGAAGGAGGACATCCTCGAGGTCAATAACATCTGGAGCAGCCTGAACGGCAAGACCAATCCAGCCCGGCTGGTTACCCTGCGGGATACCGCTGATCCCAGCCTGATGAGCACGGTGGGATGCAATGTCGGCTATCAGACCCTGACTACCCAGATCAACGCTGAGGCGACACGGCAAATGACTCTCCTCGGTACGCGTCTCTATCCGCGCATGACCACGGCCGATGCCGGTCTGGCGGTTGCCGGTTCGTTGGCAACGTCCACGAATTACCTGTTGGGGATATCGTCATCGGCTCAGGACACAGTCAAGCAGGCGATCGTCGCTAATTTCATGATCGATGCCCAGTACATGTTGCCGGCCCAGCTGGGCGATGCCGCCAGCGCGCAGACCAATTTGGCAATGGCGCAGTCGCTTCGCTCCACCAGCGATTCCTACAAGCTGATGGCGCGCATCGCGGAGTCAACCATGCCCAAGGTGCGCAACGCCATTGAAATGATCCAGTACGCGATCTTTCCGGTATTCCTGCTGTTCGTCGTCCTGAGTGGCCACCAGGCAACCGGCGTGATTAAGTCCTATGCGGCGAGCCTGTTCTGGATACAACTCTGGGCGCCCCTGTATGCGGTGATGAACTTCATCATCACCATGTATTCCCGTGCCCAATACACCAACGGCAGCGCCGGGGCAGGGATGTCGATCGAGCAGATTGGCTTTCTCAACACGGCCATCGTGAGCGATCAGGCCATTGCCGGCATGCTGGTGATCTCCATCCCTGCCATCGCCGCCGCCATCGTTAAAGGAGGGGAGGTGGGGCTACAGGCCGTCGCCGGACTGGTTGGACCGCCCCGCGATCCGGAAAAGATCGCCAGCGGCTTGGCCATGGGCAACATGCAGATGGGCAATGCGTCGCTCAACAACGCCAGCCACGACACCATGCGCGGTCTGTCCGTGGACATGAATCCAAGCCTGCGGCAGGGCATGACACAGTTCCAGGCCAAAGGCGGCTTTGACTACAACCATTTCTCCGGGGGCGGTTTTGTCGTCAAACAGGCCAAGAGCGATGTGCGGGCCGACATGGCGCTCAACGATTCCCTGGGTGCGGCTGCCAAGGAAAATTACGAGCATTCGCTGCAGTCAACACAACAGCGCTCTTCGGAATACGCTGAAAGTGCTCTGGCGGCGCTCAAGCAGGAAGCCGGATTTGAGCGATCCCACGCGAAGTCCTCCAGTGACACTACAGGTTATCGGCACGGCATGGGTTCCAGTCGCGGCCAGGAAGCCAACGAATCGTTGCGGCAAGTGGATCAGTGGGCCAGGAAGCTTGGCGTCAGCGAGAAGGTGGCGATGGAGATGATGGTCGGCGCCTCCATGGGGATGAACACTCCCAAGCTGCTTGAGATCGCCGGCCTGCGGGGTGGCGTCGAGATGTCGGCCAAGTTGCGTAATTCGGCCGATTCGATGCGGGCCCTGGAAGAAATGGCCCAGTTTGCCCGTGAATCGAGCTTCGGCAAGAAGGTCGGGACGGTGATCGACAATGGCTGGGAGCGGGGCTACCGGACGGGCGATGAAGGCAGAACGGCAGGATCGGAAGGTCAGCGCGCCTCGCTGGACCGTGCGCGTCAGTCACGCGATGCACTGAGCGCTTCCCTCCAGGAAACCGAAGGGCATCGCCAGATGTGGGAGCTTTCCCACTCAGGCCAGCTGGGATCGAATCTCCAGTTGCAGGATCATTTCATCAAGGATTTTCTGCTGCCGAAGCTCGAATACAACTACGAGCGGTTCCAGGGGATCATGGGGGATCCGCATCGTCTGCGTCCCTATATCGAGGAATACACGGCACAGAACTACGACCGGATGCTGGGGCAGATGGCGGGGCAAGTACAGGGCGAGGATGCGGTTCGCGCCAGTCATGCCACGGGTCGCGCCGGCTTACCCGGGCAATCAAGCGTTGAAGCCGACGGGGCCGACTTTATCGGCCAGATGAAAGGCGCTGGCGGATCCGCTGGCGTATCGCCGCGCTCCGGTCCGAGCGACCAGGCCATGCACACGGCGATGAAGGAGTTTTCCAGAAACAGCCATGAGGTGCGTGATCGGCAGGAGACCGCCACTCAAGTGCATCAGGACAATTCCACGCCATCGAACTTCAGGAAACTTCAACCGTCCTCCATGGTAGGGAAAGGGGCAGAGCTCGTCGAAAACGTTGGCGAGGCTGCAGGGAACGTTGTGGATGGCTTGAAGGGCGATGCGCCAGGTCAATATGTGATGGATACCCTGGCAGGGAAGAAGCGGAATCAGTGACTCGCTTGGCTTAAACGATTAGTTTTTCAGACGACAACTCGATCAATAGAAGAGTCTAAAAGTAGTCCTAATGGTTTCTTTTATCTCAGCAGAAGCCTAAATATAGACTATTAGTTGACTTAAATCTATAGTGTTCTAGAATTAGGCCATAGTGGTTCTGATAACTATTTAATGGGCTATGGTTAGGCTATGGATATCTATCGAATGACCAATAATGAAGTGGCGCATGCGCTTGCCTCAGCGGTGAAGGCCTGGCGGGTATCTCCCAATGGAGCCGGCTTGACCCAGGCGGACCTCGCGCATAAAAGTGGCATCGGCCTGACGCCGTTGAAACGGTTTGAAAAAACCGGAGCGATCACGCTGCGAAATCTCATTGCAATCCTGCGGGCCATGGACCTCCTCGATGGTCTGACCGGGTTGGTGCCTGATGCCGATAGCCCGAGCCCCCTGGATGTGTTGGCCGAAGCGCAAAGAAAAGCCAAGCACGCCCGCAAGCGTGCGCCGCGCTCAATCAAGGAATAACGATGGATGAGATCAAGGCCGTACAGGTCAATATCTGGGGGCAATTTGTCGGGGCGGTGGCGCCGCTCAAGAACAAGCCGGGGTTCTACGAATTCAGCTATTCCCCCGAGTTTGAAAAAGGGCGCCTCGAACTCTCGCCCATCCTCATGAAACTGAAGTCGAAGCGCCGTTTCAGCTTTCCTGCCTTGTCGCAGGAGACGTTTTACGGCCTCCCCGGACTGTTGGCCGATGCATTGCCGGACAAGTTTGGCAACGCGCTCATCGATGAATACCTGTCGCGCCGTGGGGTGTTGCCCAAGGATGTCACCACGTTGCAGCGGCTGCTGTATGTCGGACGGCGAAGCATGGGCGCACTGGAGTTCGAGCCGGCCGAGACCCGGGTCAGGGGAGACGCAGCCAGCTTGCCGCTGGATATGGCGCATCTGGTTGAAGATGCGCGTCGTGCGCTGAAAGGCGAGTTCTCCAAGATCGCCCAGGACATGATCGACATCGGTAGCTCGGCTGGTGGCGCGCGGGCGAAGGCAGTGATCGGCTGGAATCCGCAGACCAATCAGGTTGTCTCGGGCCAGTTCGACGTGCCGGAAGGATTTGAGCACTGGCTTCTGAAATTCGATGTCGGCGCGGATGGCGAACTGGGCACGACGGCGGGTTTCGGTCGAATCGAGTATGCCCACTATCTGATGGCCGAGGCTGCGGGTATCGACATGAGCCCCTGTCGCTTGCTGGAGGAGGACGGACGTGCGCATTTCATGACCAAACGATTCGACCGGATCGGCAACGAGAAACTGCACACCCAATCCCTTTGTGCGCTCATGCACCTCGACTTCAACTTGCCCTATGTGCATGGCTATGATCAGTACCTGCGCATCGTGCTGAGCCTGAAGCTGGGTGCTGATGCCATCGAGCAGGCTTGGGCAAGGTGTGCGTTTAACGTTGCCGCAGTCAATTGCGACGATCACACCAAGAACCTTGCATTCCTGATGGACGAGTCGGGCCAATGGAAGCTTGCGCCTGCCTACGACAACTGCTTCTCGCACAATCCCGCTGAAGGCAAATGGACGCGGATGCACCAGATGCAGGTCAATGGAAAGACCTGGGACATCACCGCAGAGGATTTGCTGAGCCTTGCAAAAGCCTACGACATCCGCCGCCCCAAGGAAAAGCTCCAGCAGATCATCGACGCCGTTCGGCGTTGGCCTGAATTCGCAACGATTGCCGGGGTCCCGGAAGATGAGATCCGCAGAATCGGCCAGTTTCATCCGGCATGGATAAGGGCGACCTCGAGTCGGGTTGCAGGTAATGGGACTGCGGATCAGAGTGCCCAAGCATGACCGGCTGGGGGATTGATGAAAGGATTGCCATCGGTCCAGGCATTGCGTAAACCGTTCAAGAATGCTCTGAATGTGGCTCCGATCTCAGTTGTCGAAATAAGCGGCGAGTCTTGGCCGATCCGTAGTCGGCAAGCATTTTCTCGAGACGACCAGCGTCAAAGTTATTGAGTTTGCGGCGCACATTGGACAACACGGCTTCCGGATCTTCGGCCAGGTCACTAAGGTTGTTCAGCATATCGACCAGCAGGTATTCGCGATTGACCTGCTTGCGCGAAGGGAAGCGCGGTTTGTCGCGAAAGTCGAATTCGAATCCGGCCAGGACGAACTTGCCGTGGCGTTTGTGGTTATAGACGACGGTCTTGTTGTAAAGCTGAGTGGTGCCGAGCTCCAACGCGTTGTAGCAGCTCGGATTGAAAATCAGGAAATGATGGTCATCGAGAAACTTTTCGACGAGCGCTTCTTCGCTTGGCGGTGCATCGCCAAACGGAGTCCTTCGGGGAACGTAGTAAAGCCCTCTCGCAGCCTTGTGAATGATGCCGGCCTTCACTGCCAGCCACAATTCACGGTCAACGCTGGGTAACGTGTCTGCCAAATCTTTGCGTCGAAAAACCTTGCCGGCCAGCTGCTTCCAGCGCCGGTCGAGTGGGGCATCTACTGTGTTTTTCCGGTGCAGCATGTTTCAAAATCTCACTGACGTTTCATGCGAACATGCCAGAGCCTTCTGGTCAAGAGAAATGCTATTCAGAGAAATGCTATTCAGATTGCAATCCAACTCTCGCCGCCGCAGGGATTTTCCGTGGCAGCGATGTTCTTGATCGACCATATCGAATGTAATCGGAGGCGAAGTGGATCACCACATCGGCAAGTACAGCTTCAGGGGTTGCTCTTTGCAAACCATAAAGCCGTATTCAGCGTAAAACTTGGCGGCGGCGGTATTCTTGGCATCAACGAAAATCCCGGCGCTGCCCACCGACAAAGCCGCGTTGCGAGAACGGGTCACTGCATCAGCCAGCAACAATCGCCCGAGCCCCTGTCCTTGCAAGTCAGACCGAATGGCCAGCCTTCCCAAGCGGGTCACAGGAATCTGGCGCGGATAACGCTTGGCCAGTTCAGGCGCCAGATCGTCGGCCAATACGAAGGCTGATGCCAAGGCAAAAAAGCCGAGAATACTGGCCTCCCCAATATCGCCATAACCGACTGAAAGGTAGCCCTCCACCTCTCCAGCGTTCGATGGAACCGCAACGAAAGTCCGTGAGATCCCCTTTGCTTGATGTTGCAACGCGGTCTGTCGAAGCCACAGATTCAGGGCCTCGACGCCGCAATCAAACCCGTTTCGGTCGTGGTTGCCAGCTAAAGCTTGTACCTTCATCGTCCCGTTTGGCATCCTGGTAGTGTTGCAAAGCCGCCTTCAACTTGGCATTCGGTGGCGGCGGATTTTCCAATGCCTGAATGAACATCTCGGCATCACGGGCGGACAGACGTATCACCCGCTCCTGTTCAATGATGCGCTCGGCTTCGCGCAAAGCCGTTTGGACCATGAATTGATTGACGGTAGCACCGACCATCGCGGCAGCCAGTTCAAGTGTTTCTTGCACCTGTACCGGAACCCGGGCGGAAACCCTTCCCCGTTCGACAGCTGTAGCAGTCATTGGCGTGCTCCTTTACTGATAGCCGACCTTTGTTTCGTGGTGCCATTATGGCACCATTGATATCTCGCCGCAAGTATGTGTCGACCACGGTACATTGACAGTCCATTTTTGCGATTTACGTCATTACGACTGCGGTGCCGGAATAGGTCACTCGGGAAACCCGCCATTGCGAGCCGGCTTGATCGTAGTGCGAATTGGTTTTGCGCAAGCCAACAATGGCATTTGCCCCCAGCGACAAGGCTTGCCTTCCCAGTGCCAACAAGGCTTCCCGTTCAGCAAGCTGGTAGTCCGCGTCGGACGCTGCCTCGATGCCCGACATCGACTCAACGAAACCAATCGTCTTGACGATGGAACGTTCGGGTACCGAATCCGTGGAAGCGAGAAACAACTGCTCCCTGATCGACGTCAGCGCAGTATCGAGCTGTTTGAGGCGGTTGGTATCGCGATGACGGTTCTGCCGTCCCCATTTGATCAGGATTGAGGCAGCCAGCAGCATGGCTGCCACGGGAAGCCAAGTCATCAGGTTGGAGGTTTGTACTGCGGCGGTGCTCATCGGTTTTTCTCCACGGTTTCGCATCAGCTTCGCACAGACGGCCAAAACTGCAAGCTGACCAATCCTGGCAAGGATTCCCGGAAACGGGCAATTGAAATGCGCCCGGAACGTCCGCATTTCGAAATTCTGAAGTGACCCGGACGCCATACAGTCCGTGGATGAAGACATGTCTCGAATACTGGCGCCTGTGGCGTCTCCCGGTTGTTTTGTGGGCAATGGTCGGCTACCTCGCCGTTACCAAGTCATACCTGCTGACGATCAACTTGACCGACAGTCTTCCCGGGACGATTTTTCTGATCGATAAACGGGCGTTTCCGAGTGAGGGTGAATTGCTGGCCTTCCGCTGGGCAAGTGACTGGCCTTATCCAAAGGGCAGTATCTTCGTGAAACGGCTTTCTGGCCTGCCTGGCGCTATCGTCTCCGCTCAAGGCAGTCGGTATTTTGTCAATGGCAGGGAGATCGGCATTGCCAAGCCGCAATCGAAAACGGGCGTGGTGCTCAAGCCCGGCCCGATCGGGGCCATTCCCCCTGGCCACTATTTCGTTTCGGCGGATCATCCCGATAGCCTCGACTCGCGCTATGCCCTGACTGGCTGGGTGGCCGACGATCAAATCCTCGGGAAAGCCTCGCGAGTTTTCTGATCAGTACACAGGGGCAGCGAGATACATGTTCAAGTTCTTGAGGCGGGCAGGAGGTAAAGCGCAGGTGGAGGATGATATTCCCGCGCCGCTACCGTTGCTGAATACTCCGGTCGATGAAGATATACCGCGCTATCCACCATTCATGAAGGGACTGCCAGCGACGGCGCCGGATCGCTTGCTGGAGACGCAGTGGGATTTGATCGGTCAGATCCAGGAATCCGGGTTGGCATCAAATGACATCTTCGAACAGTACTATCTTGCACCACTGCGAAGCCTCGCTTCCTATGTGCACCTGTTGCCGGCCAGCGAAAGCCACCATCACAGGGGGGCGGGTGGCTTGTTCAGGCATGCCGTCGAAGTGGCTCTTTGGTCCCTGCAACTGGGCGATCGAGTGTTACTGCCAGGCGACCAGGCCCCAAGACGCCGTCGCGAGATCGAGCCGCGCTGGCATGTGGCGGTCTTCCTGTCGGCACTGTGTCACGACATCGGCAAGCCGATAACGGACCTGAAAGTTACCAGCCAGGATGGCGAAAAATCCTGGAACCCGTTTGCCGAGGATCTGTATTCCTGGGCGAGTGCCAATGCCATCGACCACTACTTCCTGCACTGGCGGCCCAATCGAGGTCGCGACCATACCTCGGTGTCGATACTCCTGGCCGAAAGGATCATCGGTCGCAACACCATGGGGTGGATCTATGGCGGTGATCCAGAGTTGGTGCTGTGGATGACGGAGTCGATCGCTTGTCAGCCGAGCCAGATCAACATGATTCACAACCTGGTGGTCCGTTCCGATCAGGTCAGCGTCGCCCGCGATATGGAAACCCTGGGTAGCGTTTTCGCGGGGTACGATATCGGCGTTCCGGTCGAACGCATGCTCCTCGACATCATGCGGCGTCTCGTGCGCGAAAGCACGTGGACGGTCAATGTGCCGGGGTCGCGACTCTGGTTCATGGAAGGCCACCTCTATCTGGTCTGGCCGATCGCTGGCGAAGAAATGGCTGCTGTCATCAATCGGGAGAAACTACCCGGACTGCCCAGGACGCCCAACAGCATCCTGGACATGCTGACAGAGCGGAAGCTGGCAGAGATCAAGGGGGATGGCAGCGGGGAAGGGCGATATTGGCAGATCGCCCCGGCACCCTTGACCGAGAAAATCCCGCACATTCGGCTGACAGCCATCCGTATATCAAAACCATCCACAGTCCTGGATCAGTTACCGGTGCCCATTGCAGGTCGATTGGTCGACGATCAAGCCTCCGCTTTCCAAAATCAGGATCAGAATCCCAGCAAAGCATTGAACGTGGTGCCAATTCAGGTTCCTACCAATCCGGTTGCACCGGTGACTAAAGCGGTATCGACCCCGAACGCAAGTCCATCGGTGGATACGTGGTCGAGTTTTCCGGAAGATGAACTTGGGGTGGTGCTGAGGGCGATAGCCGAGGATTTCCGGGCGGGACGGCGTGACAGGAAGAAGCTGACTTATCTTGATGAGACGGGTGTCCTGTGCCTGAAATGGCCGGACATCATCAAGGATCGAGGCATGGAGAGCCGGGCCATTCTGGATGCTCTCGGTAGTCGTGAATGGTTGGTCGTCGATCCCATGCAGCCATTCAGGCGGGTGACGGAAGTGCGTGTCGGTATCGGCGCCCCCTGGAAGGTCATTCGCGTCCCCCCTGTCCTGCGCGAGTTGCTTGGGATTTCATCAGAGCCAAGCAAGAAATTGCCAGCTGGTCAAAAAGCGGCAGCAGAAACAAAGGCGATAGTGCCTGAAGAAGGCAGTCCGAAGCTCGCGATCATGCAAAACGCGGAGCCGGACGATGCGAACGCGAAAAGGCTGATCGAAAAGAAGATGAAACTGCTGGACGAAGTCATTTCAGTCCTGATCGAGTCTGTTCGTGGCAAATCTGTTGATGCGATCGAGGAGGAGGGAGGATTGCTGATCGCCGTCAGCGATGTCGAGGCGATACTGAAGAATCGAGTGAAAGTTTCTCGTGCTCAGATACTCGGATTACAACGGCTGAATCCTCAGCGCTTCAATACCGTTGAGCGGAATAGGATCGTTTATTTTCGGCTGTCCAATACCCTGTAGTTCGCCCCCTATAATTCCCGCCGTCGTCACGACAAACTCTTTCCAGATCCCCGGCAATGGGCAAGTGATGAGACTGGACTGTGATGGACAAAAGGTCCATCGATCTTCCTGTTCGGGATGTAGGATTACACACGGTACCACCAACAATTTTGCCCGGCCAGCGACTGCGACTTGATCTCGACAATTACCGGGCGGCGCTGCGACATCATGAACTACACCGACATCCTCTCATCTCTTAACCAGGCCTCTGCCTTCGATCTCTTTCGCCTGCGTGCCGCCATCGACCGAGTCCTGGATCAGCCAGGTTGGATGGTCGCCGTGCAGGCACGATTGAGAGTTGGCATGGCCATCGAGTATTTCGACCCTCAGGCCAATCGTACCTTCAAGGGGCAACTGCTGGAAATGCGCCGCAAGCAGGCCGTCGTGCTCGATCTGGAAACCCAGAAGCGCTGGCTGATCTCGTACGCGGCGATCAACCTGGACGGTGCCGATGTCGAGATTCGCGAACAGCCGAAACAAGGTTTGAGCCGGCAATCGGTTGCCGTCGGTGACGTCGTCGGGTTTGTTGATCGCGACCACCACCAACGCAGCGGGAAGATCCTGCGCCTCAACGACAAGACCGTCACGCTCCAGGTAGGCCATCAACAATGGCGTGTCGCCTACGCATTGTTGCACCGGGTTGTGGAATCCAGCGCCACCGACGGCAACCTTCCGGAGCTTGGCGTTTTCGAGGGCGATGCCGAAATAGTGATCGAACAGGATGACCGTGGGTAAAGCTGCGGTTCCTAAACACACCTGGGCGTTTGCCCCTCGGTTCCGTGCCGGCGCCTTCGGTTGGCGTTCCGAGCCCGCGATCATTCGCATCAAGGAAGTTGTGTCGGAAATCAAGGCCGTCGCCAAGAAGGATCCGATCCTTGGCGCGGAAGGCGCGATCCTGTTCCTCCAGAAGCTTTCCGCGGCCCTTCAGAATATCGATGGTTCATCCGGGGCCATCGGCACCGCGGCCAACAGGGCCATCGAGGTGCTCGTTCCGATCATTGCCAGGGCGCCTGCCGATTCGGCCCTACGCCGCAAGTGGTTGGAAAAGCTCTACCAGGCCCACGCCGACGACCAGATTCCGTACATCGAATCCCTTGCAGATTATTGGGGCGAGCTGTGCGCCAGTCCGGAGATTGCCGCCGAATGGGCGGATCGTTTGGCGGGAACCGTCGAAACGGTTTTCCGTCGCAGCAAGGAAGAATTCGGCTATTTCCATGGGACGCCCATGGCCCTCTCGGCCCTGCTGGCCTCCGGGCAACACGAACGCCTGCTCGCCCTGATCGATCTTTACCCGCGCAAGTTCTGGTCTTACCGCAAATGGGGTGTCCAGGCCCTGGTTGCTCTGGGGCGAAAGGCCGAGGCCATCCCATACGCCGAAGAATGTCGGGGCTTGAACGAACCGTCGTGGCTGATCGCGCAGGCCTGTGAAGAGATTCTTCTTTCCTCTGGCATGGCCAACGAGGCATACGAGCGTTACGCCTTTGAAGCGAATCAGGCCGGTACCTATCTCGCGACGTTCCGCGCCATCTGCAAGAAATATCCGGAGCGGACCCCGGAATCAATCCTTGCCGATCTTGTGGATCGTACCCCTGGAGAGGAAGGCAAGTGGTTCGCCGCCGCCAAGGACGCGAAGCTGTACGAGGTGGCGCTCGATCTGGCGAGGAAGTCTACGGTCGATCACCGCACCCTGATGCGCGCGGTGGAGGATTTCGCAGAAAGCCAATCAGGGTTTGCTCTCAATTGCGGCCTGATCGCATTGCACTGGGTCTGCGCCGGCCGAGCTTACGAGGCGACCATGGGCGAGGTTCGGGCGATCTACGACGGAATTGTGAAGGCGAGCGAGATCGCGGGGTGTAGGGACGCGGCGCTGGATGCGATTAGGAAAACGCTGGCGGTGTTTCCCGAGGAAAGACTGGTCAGGGGCGCGCTGTCGAACGTGCTGGGTTGATCAAGCATTGTTCGCTTTTCCAAGAAACTGGCATTCAGCGCGTGAGGGTCCCGAACTGATCCAGGCCATCGAGCTTCCCGAATAAGTTCGACTTAGATTGATGCCCCAGTGGAGCATCGAAATGCGCCCAAAAAGTCCGCATTTCAAAATCCTCAGAGCAGTCTGCAGCACCAGAATCGCCCCCCATGCGGATTCCTGGTTTGTCACTGTTGTTGTCGATTGCGGCCTCTTCGCTCCCGGTGTTGGCGGCGGATATTGGGACTGTGGGGCCGACCTATGAGATTGCCGAACCGGATCTGATCGAGGTCATCAAGTCCAGACTGGAGCGGATGGCCCGAACCGGCGAGCTTGCACGCAAACAGTCGGAATATCGGGATCGGGTCGTTCAAGGGATCGAGTCTCCCAAATCCATCACGCGTATCCGGTCGACGCAATCGCCGAGAACTTTTCATGTAAATCCGGCGATGGTTCTTGCTCGCGATATTCGGGATAACACAGGGCAGCTATTGTTCGCCAAGGGGACGCAAGTTAACCCTCTGGAAGTTGTTTCACTCTCAAAACGACTGGTGTTTTTCGATGGCGGGGATGCACGGCAGGTCGCGTTCGCGAAGCAAGCGATGGGCAGTGGCGGGGCCGGTACCAAGCCGATTCTGGTGGGCGGCCAACCCCTCAAATTGATGCGAAGCTGGAAGCGTCCTGTCTACTTCGATCAAGGCGGCACGCTGGTGAAGAGGCTCGGGATTCAGCAGGTCCCGGCCATTGTGAGCCAGGACGGCAAGCGGTTGCGAATCGATGAAGTCCGTCCCTAACGCCCTGCTGACTGCCGTGATGGTTTGGTTACTGCTGATGCCTGCCGGGGCAGGGGCCACGGCGACCTGCACGGGAAGATTCGCCAATCCCATAACCGACATCTGCTGGAGCTGCATGATGCCCTTGCGCTTTGGCGGCATGGATTTGCTGTCGCTTGATCAGGAGGACACCCCGAATCCCGGTGGGTCGGCCGTCTGCATGTGTCCATCCCAGCTTCGGGTCGGATTCAAGGTGAGCTTCTGGGAGCCGGTCCGACGCGTGGATGTGGTGAGGCGACCGTTCTGCATGACCAGCCTTGGCGGGATCGAACTCAATCCCGGTTTCGATGCGCCGCGAGGTTCCCGCTTCAGCCAGGACAGCACCTCCACGTCGTCCTTTTATCAGGTCCATTGGTACGTCGATCCAGTCATTTTCTGGCTTGAGGCGATCTTCGACAACGCCTGTCTGGAGCAAAGCTCGTTCGATGTGGCGTATCTCACCGAGCTTGATCCGATGTGGAACGACGACGAGCTGACTTTCATTTTCAATCCCGACGTGGCGCTCTTCGGCACGCTGCCGGCACGAGCGGCGTGCGCGGCCGATTGCGTCGCCGCGACGGTGGGGTTTCCGTCAAACACCTTGTTCTGGTGTGCCGGTTGCCAGGGAAGCCTGTATCCACTGAATGGCAATGTGCAGGCGCATATCGGTGGCGTGCAGGCCTCAAGCCTCGAAATGACGCGGCTGATCGCCAAGATGCACCGCGAGGGTTTGATGTGGGCCGCCTCGGGTGAGGATGGCCTGTGCGGTTACTACCCACAGCCCATCATGGACAAGACCAATTACAAGTACCAGATGCTGTATCCGATTCCTCAGACCGAGAAGATTGCCGGGAAGTGCTGCCAGCCACTGGGGCGCTCGACGATCCTCTGGGGTGCCGGCAAGGAGTATCCCTTCGAGGGCGAGGATTTCGCCTACATGGTGTTCCGCAAGCGGAACTGCTGCCAGGGTGCATTTTGAATATGGTGACCGTGAAACATTGGATGGTGTCTGCCGCGCTCTCGTGTTGCGCCTGCGTCGCATGGGCACAAGCGGCATTGCCGAGCGATTTTGATATCCGACAGGCGCAGCAACGGATGCGTGATGCCATTGGGTCTGACGGCAGCCAGCCGGGCAACCTGCCGTCGTTGCCTGTCCCGCGGATCGAACGTTTGCCGATGCCCCAGGCCAGACAATCTGACATTGGCCAGATCGCCGAATCCTTCCGTTCCTTGCCAATTTCAAAGCCGGCGTCATCCGATCGCGGGCCGGAACTGATGGTGTTCGTTTCCTTCTCGATACCCAGGCCTTCACTGGAACGTATCGTCGCCGAGTCCGAGCGAACCGGGGCGGTGCTGGTCTTGCGCGGACTGAAGGGCAATTCGCTGACACGGATGGGGGAAGAGGTTGCCCAGCTTATCGGTAAGCGTCATGTGACCGCCATCATCCATCCACCAGCCTTCACACAATTCAAGGTAACGCAGGTGCCGGCACTGGTCTTGGCGGATGCGTCGCAGGCAACGCGGATCGGCACAGATGGTTGTGCATCGCCGTCCAGTTTCGTGAAAGTCGATGGTGATGTCAGCCAGGGCTATGCGCTCGATCTCATCGAGCGTCAGGCCCCCGCATGGTCGGAAGTCGCCAGGCGCTTTGCATCAAAGCTGGAGGAGCGTCGTCCGTGAGCATGCGCAACCTGATCTTGCTGGTGTGTGTCCTGATCGCCGGGACGGCCGTTGCGCAAGGCTACGATGCCTCAACCGCTTTCAGTGACGGACGCTCATTGGGGTCTGGAGCCATCGGTGGAGCACACCAGGGGATCGGCACGACAAACGCGACGGCCGTTGTTCCCGGCTACGGACAAGCCACCAGCCAAGCCGGCCTGTTTCAGGGGGGTATGGGGCAGATCTCGGGGCCAGGTGTGACCAAAGTCATGGACTGTTCCAGCCAGACACCGGATACGGACGCATTTCGGCGACAGGAGTGTGATGCGGTCAATTTTGTTGCGCGCAACCCGAGCGTGCGCCCGGCATTCTCGATTGATCGCGCCACCGATCCCCTGATCACCCGGAACAACGCCATTGCCGCCAATCCGGCCATTCAACTCACCGGCGTCAATATCGGCGCGGCGACCGAGCAGTGCCGTGTCGTTACCCAAACAACCCCGGCGGTGTTCTCGACCGAGATATGTACCGAATATCGCCCCGTCACCAGCAACTATTGTTCGACCGCGCGCCAGATCAGTGTCGATCAGCATCACCTGTATCAATGCGTCGAGCAGATGCAGACCCTGAGCAACGCCAGTTGCTATATCGGTCAGCAGATCGCGGTGAGTACGAGCTACAACTACCAGTGCAATCAGACCGTTCAGGGCTACGAGACATTGAGTTGTCGCCGCGGTGTCTCGGCGACCGTCGGATTTGGTCAATGCACGCCAGGAGCCTGGCTGGGCAGAACTGCGTTCATGGATTGCAGTTGGTGCGTCGATCCCTACATGGCCATGAACATTTTTTGCGGCAGTGATGGACGATCCTATGTTGTCGAACCCTATCGGTCTTATGACGGGGTCAATCGTTACGACTACAACTGGATCGGCTATCCCTGGGACGGCAGCTATGGCCGCTTCCACGTGGCGGTGGCGCCAGGGCAGTCCGTGACCGACTACTACGTCAGCAATCTCGGGTTTGGCTGCAACCTGTACGTTTACTTCAGCGTCAGTTGCAGTACCACGACCTGCACCCCTTCGATGCGGAACGTCAGTTCTGGCTGCAACTCATCCGGGGGAACCGGGACGGGGGCGCCCTTGCAATTACCGATGTCCAAGACGGTCAGCAGCTGGACATCCAATGAATGCGCCACCCTGCAACAGCGAGCACGCTGATGAGATTGCTGCTTCTGCTCATCGCCGTTCTCTTTGGTCTGAGCCCTGTCGCGTGGGCGGGCGATTGTCGCCTGGAGAGTTCGACCTGTGTCGATACCTCGGCGAGCAAGACAATTTCAGGCGTGGTCGTCACGCTGGCGGATGTCGGGGGCTGCTGGGAGTTTCAGGACAACTACACCTGCATCAAGCCCAACTCCATCGACTACTGCTCGGCATTGACGGCGGCAGGGTGCGGTCAGACGAGTTCGGTGTGCAGCGATACCGCGTTCAACGGCACGTGCAATACCTACACCAAGACTTTTCGCTGTGGCACCAGTCAGGGAACCCCCACCAATACGGTGAGGCTCGACAACACCTACACCCTGGTAACGGATACGGCCAATACGAGCCAATGTACGTCCTATGCGCAGAATTCCCGATGCCGACTGTCGGCGCATACCTGCGTTGATTCCACGCCCTGCAAGCTCGATTCGAGTGGGGCGACCGTGTGTCTGGCAGGTGTCACGCCACCGGTGGGGGGATTGAATTCAACGGCCACCTGCTGGCGGTATCAGGATGATTACTCCTGTATTGCCGACAACCACATCGACTACTGCGCGGCCATCAAGGCGACACAAGGGTGCACTCAAGTCAGCGCTACCTGCGACAGCACGGCCTTCGATGGCTCCTGCAACCAATATACCCGGCGCTATCAATGCACCAACGTCACCGCATCGACCTCGACACCGACCGTCGTCGAACTCAACACGTCCTATACGATCACGTCCAACACGCTGGATACCAGTCAATGCACGTCGTATGCCGACAGCGCAAATTGTGTCCATGCCGCAACCACATGTACCGATAGCACTCCCTGCAAGACGATCAATGGCCTGCAGGTTTGCCTGACGACGGTGTCTCCATTGCCGAGCGGGGCGCAAAGCGCGGGTGATTCCTGTTGGTCGCGTACCGAGGACTACACCTGTGCCGGTGCAACGTTGACGAACGATTGCCAACCGTTGATCGATCGGGGCTGCACGCCGGTATCCTCGCAATGCATCGATCCCTTGCCTACGGGGGGCTGCGACATGAGCGAGCGAACGTACTCATGCCAGACCTCGCCCGCAACACAGACCCAGCAAACGGTGTGTGACCAGCGGTCATTCTGCCAGGGAGGAACCAACTGCTTTGATACCAGCAATCCGGCGGATCAGGACTTCGGACGTGCCATGGCGTCGATGGAAGCTGCTCGGGAGGCTGGGGTCTATGGGGAGGATCTGCGGCTGTTCAAAGGGGTGGGAGAGCGATGCCGCAAGAAGCTCTTCGGCTTGGTCGATTGCTGCAAGAAGGGCGGTGGCGGTGCGGCGCGTTCCAATCACAATCTGATGGCCACCGCCACGCAGGGCGTGATGATTGGCGGCCAACTCGCCATTAATGCAGGCAGCAAGTACATGTTCGACTTCATGTACCCAGAGTTCACCAGCTATGTCGAAGCCGGTGCGCAGGCCATGATTTCCTCGGAGGTGCTGTTCACTCCGACGAACTTCCAACCGTCCTTTACGTTTTACGGACTGACCCTCTCGACCGGTACGGTCAGTAGCGGCTTGTTGGGGGGACCGATCTATTCGCTGGGATCGCTCGGCAGCTTCAATTTTTACTTCGATCCGTATTCACTGGCGGCAGCCGTAGCGCTCCAACTCCTGTCCGAATTACTGTCCTGCGAACAATCCGAACAAATGCTGGGGATGCACCGGGATGCCAACCTGTGTGTCTTTGTGGGCTCTTACTGCTCATCGCGAATCCCCATCATCAAGACCTGCATCGAACAGACTCAGTCTTACTGCTGCTTCAACTCCCGTTTGGCCAAGATCATCAATGAGCAGGGCAGGGGACAGGTAGGCAAGACCTGGGGCAGTGGCGAGAACCCGGACTGTTCCGGCTTTACCACCGCCGAATTCGAGCAACTGGATTTCTCCCGGATTGACATGAGCGAGTTCATCCAGGAAGTGGCATCCAGCGTCCGAATGCCGGATGTGTCGTCCTTCGGACAGAACGTCCAGACCTCCGTTCAACAGCGTGTGAATAGCTACTACAGCCGATGATGCGATCTGCGATGGCCCTTTGTTTCTTTGCGCTCCTGTCGAGCGCCGATGTTCTGGCGGCTGATTTGAAGCAGCACCTGCTGATGGCGATCGATACGCCCAACGGGATGGCTGAAGGGAGGCTGGATGGCAACATGGCCGAGTTTTTCAAGGCTCAGACCCGTTCGTCTGCGCCGGTCATGGTCAAAGTCAGAACCTTGAAGCGCTTTCCAACAGCGGGATGTGCCCGACTGGAGGCAACCCTGATCCAGGACGGGGTGCCAACCCAGCAAGGAAGCGCCTTCCCGTTTGCCATTCGCTACGAAATCAACCTGTGTAGGGATGGGCGTCCGCCGACGGAAGGTATCGACCTGGATGCCGCCTCGCGCGTTCTTCCACGGTAGCCACCAGCGTTGTAGCAAGAAAATTTATCGACAACCCCAAGTAGGAAAAGCAATACATGAACAAATTAGAGCTGATCGAAGCATTGGCAACCAAGTCCAACCTGACGAGATTTAGTGCGTGCCGTGCAATTGATATTCTGGTCAATGAAGTGGTGACGGCGGTGACCCAAGGCAAGAAAGTGACGATCGCAGGCTTTGGAACCTTCAAGCCGGCTGCCCGTGCCGCACGTGTTGGCAAGAACCCGAAGACTGGAGCCCCCATCAAAATCCAGGCGACGACGGTCCCAAAGTTCACCCCCGGTGTCGCTTTCAGGGACATGGTTGCCAAGGAGGGCAAGAGCGCGAGGTAGCTTCCAGCGTTGCAGATTGCCTGCGACGGGCAGAATAAATAATAAACGCTCGTTGATTTTCTCTTGCGCTGATTCTTCAGGCAAGGCAAAATTCAACGGTCGTTTATCTTTTGGAGGGCGCCATGACCCGTGAAGTCAGTATTTCCTCGATCCGGGAACTGGGAGATACCCTCCGCCGGGTTCGGAAAGAATCGGGACTGACGCAACGGGATGCCGCAGCCCTGTGCAACGTCAGTCTACCGTTTCTCAATGGGCTTGAGCAGGGTAAAGCGACGGCACAGATCGGCAAGGTTCTGACCGTTTGCCAGCGTTTCGGCATCGATGTTCGCTTGCGATTGCCGATGGCGCCCGATAGCGGGGGTGACGCATGAGTCAGTTGCGCGTGCTGTCGGATGGCGTATGGATCGGTACGCTCGATGTCACTGAAGGCCGGTGGTCATTTGCCTATGCTCCAGAATGGACGCTACATCCTCTCGCCCCCGGATTCCCATTAACGGTCCGTGACTACCAGGATGCGGGCGAACATCGCCCCGTGGAGTGGTTCTTCGAGAACCTGTTGCCGGAGGGCCGATTGCGGGAACTCATTGCCTTTCGCGATCGGATCGATCCCCGTGACAGTTGGGCGTTCCTCGTGCGGCACGGCCAGGACACGGCCGGCGCCTTGTCTCTCGTTCTGGTTAATCCCGACGGCGATGTTCCCGGCGAAGTGCTGGTGCCACTCTCACAGGAAGACCTGCAGGCGAAGATCGAGGAATCGCGCAAGCGCAATTTGCCCTTGATGGTGTCTTGGGACGACATCCGCATGTCACTGGCCGGTGCCCAAGAGAAGCTTGGCTTGCGGATTGATCCCGATGGCGTAATGTTTCTTCCCGAAGGAACCGCGGCTTCCACGCACATCGTGAAGCCCGAGAATGCCAGCGCGGATTTCCCTTTTTGTCCGGCCAACGAATTCTTCTGTATGCGCCTGGCGGACGAACTCAAGGTGCCCGTACCGCAGGTGTCGTTACGGCACCTGCCCGAACCGCTATACATCATCGAGCGCTTCGATCGCAATCGGCCGAAACCAAAAAAAGGAGAGGGCGCTTCTCCCATCAAGCGGTTGCACCAGATCGATTTATGTCAGGCGCTCGGGGTATCGCCGTCACGGAAATACGAAAGCGAAGGCGGGCTGGGTCTCCATCACCTGTTCGAGGTGCTGCTGGGGCCATTCATTGATCGGCCTGCCGTTGCCGTCAATGCCGTCATTCAGTGGGTGGCCTTCAATTACCTGATCGGCAACCTCGACGCGCACGCGAAGAACATCGCCTTCCTGCTGCGTGGGCAGAAAGCCGAGGTAGCCCCCTTCTACGACATGCTGTGTGTCGAGGCCTACTTGCCGCGCGCCACAATGTCGATGAGTATTGCCGGCGAGAACAAACCCGGATGGGTCGAAGGCATCCACTGGGATGCACTGGCTTACGAAGCGAGAGTCGCACCGCGTTTGGTACGCGGCGTCTTGTCGCGCATGAATGCCGCCTTGCCTGATGCCATTTCCAAGGTCATCGGTGATGAGCGTTTGCAATCTGTCGAGCGTGATTTCATCCGGACGAAGATTCTTCCGGTGATTACCGAGCGCCAGGAGTTTCTGGTCGATGCATTGGCATCACTCCATGTGCCCCTTGCCGATCTGATCAATTCGCGTGAGCTTTCCGCTGTGGTTGTCGACCGACTGAAATCACTACCAACGACCTGACCTCAATATCCGCCAGGATGGCAGAAGGATATTTTGGGAGTCGATCTGATAGATTGGCGTTTGGCTCAACCGGCCATTGAACGAGGACCCGTCACGTGTCGAATATCGTAACTGCACTCAAAGATGAAGTTTCGCGCATCGCCCGCAAGGAAGCTCGCAATGAAACAGCTCAACTGAAGAAAGCGGTGGCCCGTTAT
Organism: Rhodocyclaceae bacterium; assembly: GCA_013791905.1. Lineage (GTDB taxonomy): Bacteria > Pseudomonadota > Gammaproteobacteria > Burkholderiales > Rhodocyclaceae > Sulfuricystis. Next base: position 50,149 of record VMSX01000016.1, read on the forward strand.
CGATCTGATATTGCCGATCTGAAACGGAGGCTTGCCGCCACGGAGCAATCCTTGACCAAAATTCGGAAGTCAGGTGGCGCACCTCATCCAAGTACTCCGGCATCCACGCCAGAGGGCAACGCCGGCATTCGGTTCAGTGCAAAAGGCTTTCGTACCCTGCGCGAACGACTGGACTTGTCGGGGCCGGAAACAGCCAAGCTGTTACGTGTCTCGGTTCAGACGATTTACAACTGGGAGGCTGGATCGTCAAAACCTCGCGAACCGCAACTCTCCGCGATTGCCGTTCTCCGTAAGGCAGGTAAGCGTGAGGTCGCGGCCAGGCTTGCTGAATTGACCGCATGAACTTGAAACTAACGATGGCAAGGTGTGGCACTCCTGCGTGTTTGTCGCAGGTTGTCGATGAGTTGGTCAGATCTTTTGAAACGCGCCCTGCAAGGGCGTATTTCGGCTGGCAGATTATTGGGGTTGTGATTTACTCGACGCTCATTGGGTGAGCATCCCCTGCGGAGAAAAGCATGGCACACCATGTAGCACATAAGTGCTACTATGGTGCCAATTTCTATCCGGAATGCCTGCCATGACGACCACGACCATTCGCCTGCCCGAAGACCTGAAGGCCCGGGTGGCTGCCGCGGCGAAACGCTCCGGAACGACTGCCCATGGATTCATTCTGGAAGCCATCTCAGAAAAGACTCAGCAGGCGGAACTCAGGGCGGATTTTGATGCCGTTGCCGAACAGCGTTACGCCAACATCGTGTCCTCTGGCAAAACCATTCCCTGGAACGAGATGCGCAAGTATCTTGAAGCGCGTGTCGCTGAAAAACCTGCCAAGCGTCCCACAGCCAGGAAGCTGGCACGCTGACGTGGCTAGAATCGAACTTGCGCCCGAGGTCACCGAGGACTTTGATCGCATCCTTGATCACTTGGCGACACATCAGGTCGAGAATCCCAGTCAGCGTTTTGGCGAAATCATTACCGCCCTGGATGTTCTGGAGCAGAACCCTCTCATCGGTCGTCCGGCGGAGAATGGCAAACGGGAGCTTGTTATTGGCCGTCGTTCAAGAGGCTATCTCGCACTCTATCGGTATTTGCCGGAAATGGATATCGTCTTCGTGCTAGCGATCCGCAGCCAGCGTGAAGCGGGGTACAGCGAAAGATAGGAGGGGGCTAATGAATAGTTCAAAGCCAGACTCCACAATGTGTTCTTTTCGATTTAACGGTGCCGGTAGGTAACGAGTTTGCACTGATACCGTCACAAAATCAGGTCGCGTTCTGCTACATTCGTGACATGGATAATTCGTCGATTTTCCGAACGTCGGCGAACGTCCGCGAAAGGTTGTTTTTCCACAATCGCCCGGAAACCCGCATGAATACTAAGCGTCCTTTTTTTGACGGTATCAGTGACGGTATCAGCGGGGGTGAAACGAGCGGAACCCAGTATTCATGCGGGGTTCACTGGCTCGTTGATAATTGAGTGGGAGTAATCCGCTACCGCTCTGGCAAGCGTTGATCCGGTATCGGTTGGAGTCATTGCCTGTGCTGCCGGCGAGTTTCCACGCCGGCATGCTTGACACCATCGGTTTTTGCAGGAGAATCATTCCTCCGACATAAGGAGGACGCGACATGAAACGCTTGGTACGCAGGGTTCTCGTAGCGATGGCGGTGGTTTCCCCTTTCCCTGTCGCCATCCCCACGGCGTTTGCGGCACAGGAGGTGGCACCACCCGAGGCACAGGCCTGGATCGATATTGCAACCTTCTCGGGCATGGGCGGCATGGGCGGCATGGGTGCCATGGGCGGCAATCCGATGAGTGCTCTCGGCGCCATGTTTGGCGGCAAGTCCGGCTCCCCTGGAACTACTACCAGCACAGGTAATACCTTCGGCAATACCCGGACCATGGGCACCGGGCGCTGGGTGGATGTGACCGTGCGGACGCGGGCGAACCCAGGTCTGGAAGAGGCGCAGCAAGCCGTTCCCACGGGATTCATCAGCCCGGCCCTGGAGTTGAAAACACCGAAAAATGCGCCGCCGCCCCCCTTGCGCGATGACGAGGAGCTGCGCGAAGAGACGGAAAAGCCCAAGGGACGCTTGCTGCTGTATTGGGGTTGCGGCCCGACGATTCGTCAGGGACAGCCGCGAGTTCTCGATGCGGCGACCGCCAGCATCGATGACTATGCAAAGTTCTTCGTCGCCCGCCGGGCTACGCAGCGTGGCGCGCACAGTGCCGTTGGGCGCCCGGTCTGGCCGAATCCGGTGGATAGCCGCATGGTGCCGCCCCAGGCATCGCTGGTGGGCGAACATGCGTTTACCGGCAAGGGCATTCCCGACGGTTTCCGTTTCAAGATACCGCTGGCGCAGGACCTCATGCCGCCGTTGGTGTTGGAACAGACCGACCGGAGCGGTGCCACCGATCTAGGCTGGAACGCCATAGCTACCGCACGCGCCTACTTCGTTGCGGCAATGGGCAGCAATGCCAAGGAAGACATGGTGATGTGGACCTCCAGCGAACTGGCGGATACCGGTTTTGGCTTGATCGATTATCAGACCAATGCGGCTGTCGATCGCTGGCTCAAGGAAAAGGTGCTGCTGACGCCGCAGACCACGAAATGCACCGTTCCGAAGGGGGTCTTTGGCGAGAATGGCGCCATGCTGCGCCTGATTGCCTATGGCGACGAATTGAATCTGGCGCATCCGCCGCGCCCCAAGGACCCGAAGGCGAAGTGGGAGCCGGTGTGGGCGGTCAAGTTGCGCGTCAAGGCGGTTACCAATGGCTTCCTTGGGATGGCGGAAACTGGGATGCCTTCGGAGCGGGGCGAAGTGCGGCGGGACGAAAACAAGCCGCAGGCCGAGGGCACACCGGGCATGCCGAGTATTCCGCAGCCGATGGAACTGCTGAAGGGGCTGTTCGGACGCTAGACCTCTTTCCAATATACATAAGCGTGCAAAAGTCGGCGCTGGCGGGATGAAATGCCCCGCATGGGGTACGGCGCCGACGACGAGTTGATCGACTCTGGCGGAACTCCCGTAGCTTCCAATAGGGCTCCACCATGAATGCCAGTCACTTGAAGCCGATCCAACGCAAATTTGCCCAGATCATCTTACTGGCGGGAGGCGTGTTCGGACTGCTTGCCGGTTTGCCAGTCGTCTGCGCAGCAGAGTCGAAGGTCATTGTTTCAGCGCGCTATGCTGATCCGGTGCAGCGCTACGGTCATTTTGCTCCTGGCCCGCCGCATGAATATGGCCGCATCGAGGCCAACACCGCTGCAGGCGCACGGCTGACCTATGCGCTGCCGGAATTCGAGGTGTTCGAGGATGTCGCGCCGCGTCTGGTGCGACTCTCCGCTGAAGAACCCGTCAGGCTACTGGCCGTGGTCAGTCACCGTAACTACGGCTCGGCACTAGCTCTGCTCGGCATCGAGAAAGGTCGCTTGACGGTTGTCGCGCGCTCAAGGCCGATTGGTACTCCTATGCGTTGGCTGAATCCGGTGGCCGTTGTCGATCTCGACAGTGACGGCCGCGCCGAGATTGCGGCGGTCATCACCCCGCACATTGGCGGCAAGCTGAAAATCTACCGGCGCTCTGCTGACAAACTTGAGGAGGTCGCTGCGCTGGCCGGGTTCTCCAATCATGTTTATGGCTCGCCAGAACTTGGCCTGGCCATGAGTTTGACCGACGGGGGGCGCACCCGCTTGCTGGTGCCGGATGCCACTCGCACGATCCTGCGCATCATCGAGTTCGCCGCCGGCAGCTTGCGCGAAACCGGACGCTGTGCGCTGACGGCGCCGCTCAGCGGGCCGCTCGTGGCGCTCGCCAATGGGGAGGTCGAGGCCACACAGCCAGGCGGCAAGCAGCGCGTGCGGCTGACGGACTGCCAGCCCTGATCAAACAAGGTAGCGTCAGGACCAGCCCAGTTCGGCACGCACGATGGCCGCGCCTGCCGCGAGGGCGTGCAATTTGCCACGGGCAACAGCACGCGACAGCGGCACCATGCCGCAGTTGGTGCAGCCGATCAGATGGTGCGGCTTCACCCACTGCAAGGCCTTGCGCAGCGTTGCCGCAACTTCCTCGGGCGTCTCGATCTGATTGTTGGCGACGTCGATGGCGCCGACCATGACGTCCTTGCCTTCCAGCAGGCCGATAAGTTCCATCGGTACGTGCGAGTTATGGCATTCGAGGCTGACCTGATTGATGCGGCTGGCCGCGAGCAGGGGAAAGGTTTGCTCGTACTGGCGCCACTCCGCGCCGAGGCCTTCCTTCCACTTGTTGTTGGCCTCGATGCCGTAACCGTAGCAAATATGTACCGCGGTCTTGCAGGGCAGATCGGCGGCAGCACGTTCCAGCGTCTTCACGCCCCAGTCGCGCACCTCGTCGAAGAAGACATTGAAGGCGGGTTCATCGAACTGAACGATGTCGACACCCGCCTCGGCGAGTTCCCTGGCTTCCTGGTTGAGGATCTCCGCAAAGGCCCACGCCAGTTTTTCCCGGCTCTTGAAATGATCGTCGTATAGGGTGTCGATCATGGTCATCGGGCCGGGCAGCGTGAATTTGATCGGGCCGTTCGTGAGCAGGCGCAGCCGTCGAGCATCCGCGACGAAGACCGAGCGCTTGCGGGAGACGGGCCCGACGACCGTCGGTACATCGGCATCGTAGCGGTCGCGAATGCGCACGGTCTTGCGCTTGAGGAAATCGACGCCGTCCAGATGTTCGATGAAGGTCGTCACGAAGTGCTGCCGGGTTTGCTCGCCATCACCGATGATGGAAATGCCGGCGCGTAACTGGTCATCGACGGCGAGCCGCATCGCATCCACTTTGGCCTGCTCCAGCGCCTCGCCAGAAAGCTGCCAGGGGGCCCACAGTTTTTCGGGCTGGGCCAGCCAGGCCGGCTTTGGCAGGCTGCCCGCGATGGCAGTGGCAATCGGTTGGGTCATGTTGATTTCTCCTTGGTGTTTCCCGTGTTTGGGTGTGCTGGTTTGTCGGGTGTTTTACCGTTCCCGTTCAGTAGGCGAGTGAATTCATCCGCAGGCAATGGTCGGCTGAATAGATAGCCCTGATACGTATTGCATCCATGCTTGGCCAGAAAATCCCGCTGGGCTTCGGTTTCCACGCCCTCCGCCATGACACTCAGGCGCAGGCCGTGCGCCATGCCGATGATGGCCGTGGCAATCTCGTTGTCATCGCTGTCATTCGGGATGTCGCGGACAAAGCCCTGGTCGATCTTGAGCTCATCGATGGGGAAGCGCTTCAGATAGGCCAGGGACGAGTATCCGGTGCCGAAATCGTCGATCGACAGGCGCAAGCCCAGATCTTTCAGGCGCTGCAACAGCGCCACCGCTTCCTCGCCACGGCCCATGATCATGCTTTCGGTGAGCTCCAGCTTTAGCGCGGCGGCGGGCAGACCGGTTTCCGCCAGGATGGCCGCGACCCGGGCGACGATATCGGGCTGTTGCAACTGGCGTGCGGACAAATTGACCGCTATCGACAGATGCGACATGCCGGCATCAATCCAGGCCTTCGCCTGGGTACAGGCTTGGCGCAATACCCATTCACCCAACGGCACGATGAGGCCGGTCTCTTCCGCGAGGGGGATGAAGCGGCTCGGTGCGATCAAACCCTGTTGCGGGTTGTTCCAACGCACCAGGGCCTCGCAGCCAACCAGTCCGCCAGTTTGGATGTCGATTTGTGGCTGATAGTGAAGCAGGAATTCCCTCTGGGTCAGGGCTACCCGCAGGCGGGCTTCAAGATCCAGCCTTTCATTGGCTATCTGGGTCAACGCCGGCGTGTAAAAGGCGAAGGTATTGCGGCCCGCTTCCTTGGCCTGATACACGGCCACATCGGCGTGCTGGATGAGTTTGGTGCAGGAAGTGCCATCTTCCGGGAACAGGCTGATGCCGATACTGGCGCCGACATAGACCTCGTGACCGCTGGGCAGACGGAAAGACTGATCCAGCGATTCGATCAGTTCCCTGGCAATGCTCGCCGCATCTTCCGGGCGCTGCAGGTTCTCCAGGATCAGCAGAAATTCGTCGCCACCCAGGCGGCCCAGGGTGTCCTCGCTCCGCAGTTGCTCCAGCAGGCGCTGGGCCAGGGCTTCCAGCAGTTCATCTCCCGCCGGGTGGCCCAGACTGTCGTTGATGTTCTTGAAGCGGTCCAGGTCGATATACAGCACCGCAAGGCGCTGCTGGTGTCGCTCGGCGGCAAGCAGGGCGTGCGTCAGGCCGGATTGCAGCAGCAGCCGGTTGGGCAGCTTGGTCAGCGGATCAAAATGGGCCAGGTGCTCCAAGCGGGCCTCCGAATTTTTGATCTGGCTGAGATCGGTCATCACGCCCACATAGTTACTGGGCTGGCCATTGCTGTCGTACACGGTGCTGATGGTGAGCAACTGCGGAAAGAGTTCGCCGTTCTTGCACCGGTCCCACAGCTCGCCCTTCCAGACGCCGGTTTCTTTGATGCTGTTCCACATGGCCTGGTAAAAGGACTGATCCTGGCGTCCCGAACTCAGCAGGCTGGGGTTGCGCCCCAGTACCTCGGCCTCGCTGTAGCCGGTGATGGTCGTGAAGGCACTGTTGACGGAGACGATGTTCCATTGCAGATCGGTGACCATCACCCCCTCGCCGGCGCTCTCCAACACCGCCGCGGCCTGGCGCAGGATGGCATCGGCGCGGCTGCGCTCCACGGCCAAGCCGGCGATGCGGGCGAATTCGCCGATCAGGTCAAGTTCCTCCTGGGTCGGGGTGCGAGGCTGGCGGTAATGGATATTGAAGATGCCCAGCACCGCGCCAGACTTGTCCTTGAACGGGATCGACCAGCAGGCACGCAGGTCGGCGCGTTCCGCCAGGTCGACGAAAGATATGCAATACGGATGGCTGCGAATATCCTCGACGATGACGGGTTCCCCGGTAGCCGCTGCGGTGCCGCAGGCACCCAGCCCGAACTCCGGCGTCAGGCCCTCCAAGGCGTCGTTGAAAAAAGCGGGCAAGCCAGGCGCGGCAGCGGTACGCAGGCTGCCGTCGCGGCTATCGCACACCTGGATGGAAACCAGCATGTCGGGGTGGATGCCCTCCAGTCGGTTGGCGATTTCCTCAAGAATCGCGGACAGTGGACGATCGCTCGCCAGACCGTCCAGCATGGCGATGCGGGTTTCACGCAATTGCTCGGCTAGCTTGACCTCGGAAATGTCGCGCCAGGCGCCGAGCACTTCGCCGCGATCCGTCAGACGCAGTTCGTCGCGAATCCACCGGGTTTTACCTTGACCATCGAGGAAACGATAGTTGTGGGCGATCTGACCGGTCAGGCTCAGTTCGCCAGCACGCGCCAATGCTGCGTTCCGGTCGTCGGGGTGCAGGTGGCTCGACCACCACTCCGGTTGCAGCGCCTGCTCCTCCGAGTAGTCCAGCAGACGCTGGATGTTGCTGCTGACCCAGACAGGCGTGGCGAAGCCTTGATCCAGCCGCAGCACGTAAAAAATTACCGGGCTGGCGTCCAGCACATGAGCAAGTCGTGCTGATGTCGCTTGCAGACGGCTGCGCTCCCGCGCCAGTTCAACCTGGCGCAGCGCCTTTTCCAGAGTGGCCGGTAGTTCATGCAGATAGCCGGCGTGCTTGGCGATGTAGTCGTCCACCCCCAGATGGATGGCCTTCGCGGCTATTTCTTCGCTGCCCTGCCCTGAGACGATGACAACGGGGATGTCCAGGCCGCGTTCGGCGCGCAGTGTCTTGACTACCTCAAGGGCATCCAGTCCGGGCAAACGGTAGTCCAGCAATAACGCGTCGAAGTCAGCCGGCGCCGTCGCCGTCTCGGGCAGAAGCCGCAGTACCTGTGTGGCGCTCGGCACCACGGTCAACTGGATGTGGGGCGCAAAGCGGGCCAGATGGCGCCGGGTCAGGTCGATATCGGCGGTGTTGTGTTCGGCATACAGCACGCGCAGCGTGTGGGAGCGACGAATCCGGCTTTCCTGGAAGCGTTTGCAGGCGTCGCGCAGGGTGGCGGCGAGCCGTTCCAGAGATGTTGCGTCCTTGGTCAGGTAGTCATCGGCGCCGGCCTGGAGTGCGGCAACCGCCGCATGCTGGTCGCCCGAGCCGGTGAGCATGACCACCGCCATGGGTAGGGACTGTTGGCGAATCCAGTTCAGTAGTTCGAACCCCGATCCGTCCGGCAACCGCAGGTCCACCAAAGCCGCATTGAAACTGGCGGATTCCTGCAGACAGGTGCGAGCCTCGGCCAGTGTGGCCGCATGAGTCAACTCGATGTCGGGCGCCTGGCGCTTCAGATGGCGCCGGGTCAGGTCGGCATCGGCCGGGTTGTCTTCTACATGCAGGATGCGCAAGCTCATATTTTGCCTATTGCGGCGGATGATTGATGAGACACCAGTACAGATCGATCTGGGTCGCCACATCCATGAACTTTTCGAAATTGACGGGTTTGACGATGTAGGAATTGGCGCGCAGGCGATAGGCCTCTTTCACATCCCGGTCTTCGTCGGATGAGGTCAGCACCACCACCGGCAGGGCGCGGCTCACCGGGTGTTCGCGCAGTTGGCGCAGCACCTCGAGACCATCCACCCGCGGCAGTTTCAGGTCCAGCAAAATCACCAGCGGCATGGTCTCACCCGCCTCCCAGCGCGGAATCCAGTCCAGCGCTTCCTGACCGTCGCGGGCGATCTGAATGGGCGTTGACAGATTGCGCTGCTTGAAGGCGCGCAGGGTCAGGTCAAGGTCCACCGGGTTGTCTTCCACCAGCAGGATGGGACGCATTGTCGATTCGTGGATCATCGCGGTAGTTCCAGATAGAAAGTAGCGCCCTGCCCAGGCGAACTGGTGGCCCAGATCCGCCCGCCCATGCGCTGCATTGCTTTGTGAACGATAGCCAGGCCGACGCCGGTGCCGGGATAGTCTTCACTGCGCTGCAGGCGCTGGAAGATGTCGAAAATGCGATCGTGAAACTGCATGTCAAAGCCGATGCCGTTGTCAGTGACTTCGAGGATAACGGATTTCTCAGCGGCGGTTCCACGAATCGACAGGGTTGGCGGCCGGCTGTCACGTGTGAACTTGATGGCGTTGTCGACCAGATTGCGCATTACGATGGCCATGCCTTCCGCGTCGGCCCGGACGGAAAGCCCGAGCAAGCTCACGGCGACGGTCATGCCCATCGCCTCGATATCCGCCTTTCGCTCATCGAGGATGGTGGCTACCAGGCGTTCCAGATCCACGCCCTGATTCTGCAGGCTGCGCCGTTCCATGCGAGAGTAGGTGAGCAGGTCTTCGATAAGTTTGCTCATCTTGTCCACGCTTTGGCGCACATTGTTCAGGAACAGACGCCCCTCCTCGTTCAGTTGGTCGTGGTGCTGATCGAGCAGCAAGCGGCTGTAGCCGTCGATGCCGCGCAGGGGTGCCTTCAGATCGTGCGACACGGAGTAGGTGAAGGTCTCCAGTTCCTTGTTGGCGGTGGCCAGTTCGGCAGTGCGCTGGCGCACCCGCTCCTCCAGTTCGACGTTGAGCTGGCGTACCTCGTCTTCCATGCGCTTGCGCTCGGTGATGTCATTGATGGCGGAGAAAATGGCCGGCTCGTTGTCGAAATCGACGACCGACGCTGAAACCAGGGCCCAGAAGGGACGCCCATCCGCAGTCAACATGCGCACCTCAAGATCATCGACGCGCCCCTCTTTTTGTAGCAGCGCGGCGAAGCGATCACGCTGTTCTGGATCCTGATAAAACCGGTCCGCGGGTTGGCCGATACCTTGTTCGCGGTTTATCCCGTATTGGGTTTCCGCCCGCCGGTTGCCGTACAGCAGCGTGCCATTCCGCAAGCTGGAAAGCACGGCGGGGAAGGGCGCCATTTCGAGCAGCGACCGATAGCGACTCTCGCTTAGCCGCAGGGCTGCTTCAGTCAGTTTTTGATCTTCCAGCAGGCTCAGCAGGGCGCGGCGCGATTGCTCCGCCAGCGCCAGTTGTTGGTCGTTTTTCCGTTCGATGCGGGTCAGTTCCGCCGTGCGCTCGGCGATCCGCCGTTCCAGTGTTTTCTGTTCCTCTTCCAACTGGGCGATGAGCCTGATGCGTTCGTCGCGCAGTTCAGCCGCCTCCTTGTTGCGCCGCCGCAGTTCCAGTTGTGTCATCACATGCCGGCTCAACACGCGCAGCGCACGCTGGTGATCGGGGGACATGCTGCGGGGTTCCCGGTCTATGACGCACAGGGTGCCGAGGGCATGGCCCTCCGGCGTGACCAGTGGCGCGCCGGCATAGAAGCGGATGTGCGGTTCCGCGGTGACCAGCGGGTTATCGCTGAAGCGTGCGTCAAGGGCTGCATCCTCAACGATAAGCAGGTCGGGGTGATGGATGGCGTGCGCGCAGAAGGCGATATCGCGTGCCGTTTCGGCGGCATCGAGTCCCACTTTGGACTTGAACCACTGCCGATCTTTGTCGATCAGCGAGATCAACGCGATCGGGGCCTCACAGATGCGGGCGGCCAGCTCGGTGAGATCGTCGAATGGCTCCTCGGCCGGGGTGTCGAGCACGTCATAGAGGCGCAGCGCCGCCAGTCTTTCCGTCTCGTCCGAGGGCAGTTTTGCGGCAATCATGACGGATCGGCCTGACTCGGGTAGCGGATGGGCTGGTCCTGGTCGGACAGCAGCTGGTTGACTTCGGCCTTGAGCCCCTGAACGCGCTCCTCGCGGCCGAGCATCACCGCCTGCCAGCGGGTCAACTCCTCCAATTGATCAAGCAGGCGCAGCTCCATTTTCTTGCGCTTGGTGATGTCGGTAATGACGGCGATGCGCGCAGCATGGCCCTCATACAGCATGTCGTGGGAGCGCGCTTCGATGGTGATCGGGCTGCCGTCCTTCTTCAAATGGTGCCATTCGCCCACATAGCTTAGCCCGGCCAGCTTGGCTGCCATGTCGATGAGGGATTGCCGTTCCGCATCCGGATACAAGTCCGGGAGCGTCATGGCGAGGGCTTCATCTTGGCTGTAGCCATAGTGGTGAATGAAGGCCTCGTTGACTGCCAGCAAGCGCAGGCTGCCTTTTTCGTAAACAAGCAGAGGTGCCGGACTCTGCTCGAACAATTGGCGATAACGGATTTCGCTGGCTGCCAGTGCATTTCGGTCGTGGTGCTCGCGGGTGATGTCGCGCACTACCGCAATCATCTGGGTGCTGTCCGGCAAACGGGTCAGCCGGGCCTCGAAATGGCTCTGGCCTTCGGCCATGGCCAGATCGTATTCGTAGGTGGCCAGACCGCCCTGTCTGCCGATTTCATCAATCTTGCTCTGGAATATTTCGCTGTGCTCGGCGGGCAACACATCCTGCATGCGCTTGCCGAGAAAGGCCTCCGGCGGGACATACAGCTTTCCGCCATGTTGGGCGCGATAATCGCGGATGGTACCGTCGGATTCCATCAGGAAGAAGATGTCGGGCAATGCCTCGAACACCGAATCCAACACGATCTCGCCCTGCCGTGCTTTGGTTTCGGCCTCCTTGCGTGCCGTGATGTCCTCGGAAAAAATGACGATACCACCCACCGCTTGGTTGGCTGCATACCAAGGGCGCACCTCCCAGTTCAACCATTGGATGCTGCCATCCTCCCGCGTAAACTGATCTTCATCGGCCCGTACAACCTCGCCGGCTAGTCCGCAGCGGTGTATTTCTTTCCAACTGTCCGGAATTTCCGGAAAAACTTCATAGTGCGATCGGCCGAGTATTTCCTTCTCTTCCAGTCGATAGTCCGTCAGCCAACGGTGGCTGACCACCAGGTAGCGCATCTGGCGGTCGAACATGGCCAAGGCCGCCGGCGCATGTTCGATAAACAGCCGCAGTCGTGTTTCATTTTCCTGCAACTCTGCTTCCGCCCGCTTGCGCTCGGTGATTTCCAGTGCGGTGCCGTAGTGACGGCGCGGTTTGCCCTGTGCGTCGAAGTCGGTCGCGCAGTTAATCTCAAGCCAGCAGGAACTGCCGTCTGGCCGCAACAAATGAGAGATCAGTGGCGGCAAGTGTTCGCTTGGGGGCAGTGTCGCCAGTCGGGATAGGTAGTCCGCGTGGGCGTCCCGCTCATCCGGATGGATCCAGCCGTGCAGGGTGGGCCAATCCATTTCCTGCGGGGAACGGCCGGCAATGCGGAACAGCTCGTTCGACCACTTGAAGCGACCGCTGGCAATATCCAGCGACCAATCGCCCATGTGAGCAATGGCCTGGGCCTGCTCCAATTCAGCGCTGCGGCGGGCCAACTCAAGCTTAAGCTGGCGGTTCCACAACAGCAGGACCAGATAGCTCAGAACCGAAAGGGCAAACAGGCCAAGCAGCCAGGGGAACAGGCGGGTAGTCAAGGTGGGCTGACTTAGACGCTGGATTTCGCTGGCTTGTATCGGTAACCAGTTTTGCATGATGTCTGCCCGCAGTTTTGCGGGCATGACGTCCAGCGCCTTGTCGAGGATGCCGGCCAGTTGCGGCCAGTCCTTGCGCACGCCAAAGCGCTGGCCGTTCTCCGCCATGTCGAAGGCAGCATTGACCTTGATGTTGGTGATGCCGTGCTGACTGGCAAGAAAAGTGCTCACGCCCAGGGCGCCTACGTAGGCATCCGCCATGCCCGAAGCGACTGCGCGCAGGCCGTCGAGTGGGGTGGCGACACGGGAAGATCTTATGGTCGGATGCTGATCCATGACCTGCTTGCTGGAGGAATAGCCCTCCACCAGCGTCAGGCGTAGCTTCGACAATTCGTCCAGCGAGCGCAACTGTAGTGCGTCATCGCGGGTGATGACGATCAATGGGGTGGGCAGATAGATTGCGGTGAATGCCAGAAAGGCTTCCCGCTCCGGCAGGCGCACCACTGTGGCTACGGTATCGATGCGCTTCTCCTGCACCGCTGCCATGAGCTGGGGCCAACTCAGGTTGCTGACGATTTCGAAGCGCAAGCCCAGCGTGAGTTCGAAATAGCTGAGGAACTCGCGCACCACGCCCTGCAATTCTCCTTTTTCATCAAGGAATGAATAGGGGCCATAGTTCGGATCGATGCCGAGACGAACCACTCGATGCGCGGCCAGCCAGTCGGTTTCCTCTTGGGTCAGGGAGAGTGCGGTCTGATTTGCGCTTTGCGGGGTCTGTGCATGGCCGGGGAGGCTCAGAACCAGCAGGCCGAGCAGGACAATCAGCCAATCGCGCACTAGCTTGCCGATACGGCGGGTTCGGGCGGCTGGCGAAAATCGCGCGGAATCCGCCGTGCCATCCCCGAAAATAAATGCGCTGATGCGGGGCCACATGCTTATGGGTGTCGCATCCTGAGCCGTACTGGACAACACGCTATCCTCCCCTGCCGACATGCAGCGATATTGCTTGAATACCAGTCGCATGATGCGCGCTTGGCATTGCTTGATCAAGTAACTCCTGGTGAGTTCCGCTGAGTGTTGTTATAAAAATATTCCGGCAGGTAGTAACTTGCTTGGTTGTTCAGCTTTTAGTGCTCCGTTGCAGAGTTTGCGCGCCAAGCAGGTGCTCCAGGAATGACTCGGCGACCGCCGACAAATGCTTGCCTTTCGGGTAAGCCACATACCATTGGCGCATCAATGGGAAACCCTTGACATCCAGTGGCTGTAACACGCCACTGCCCTCCAGGGCAATCGCATGCGAGGACAGCACGGAAACACCCAAGCCACCGGCGATCGCCTGCTTGATCGCCTCGTTGCTGCCCAGTTCCATGCGTACCTTGAGCTTGAAGCCGTGCTCGGCAAAGTGGCGCTCGGTCGCCAGTCGCGTCCCGGAGCCTTTTTCGCGCAGGACGAAGGGCTCCTCGGCGACCCGTGACAAAGGTATCGAGCGGCTGGCGGCGAGGGGGTGGTCGTGACGTGCCAGCACGATGAGGGGATTGTCGGCGATCGGGGTGGCCACGACGTCCATGCCTTCAGGCGGGGTGCCGAGGATGGTGAGGTCGTCTTGATTATCAACGAGGCGGGCAAGGAGTTTTTCCCGGTTGCTGACGGTCAGTGCGGCTTCGATGCCGGGGTAGCGCGCGCAAAACTCACCCAGCAATCTCGGTATCAGGTATTTCGCCGTAGTCACTATGGCAATGCTCAACCGTCCCCGCTTGAGACCCTGCATGTCGGCCAGGCGCATTTCCAGGCGTTCCAGGCCGGCGAGTGTTTCCCGGCAGGTTGCCAGCACTTCCTGTCCTGCCGTGGTGAGATGCATCCGCTTGCCGATCCGCTCCAGCAATGGCAGGCCGACGCTGTCTTCCAGCTGTTTGACCTGTGTGAAAACGGCGGGTTGGGTGAGGTGCATCTCCTCAGCCGCACGTGTGTAGCTCAGGTGGCGCGCTACCGATTCGAAAATGCTGATTTGTCGCAGGCTTAGTCGCATAGGTTTGGGTGATGTATGGGCCTAACAATTATTCACTGTAACTAAGTATTAATCATGATCATGCTCTCGTCAACCATCAGGGCCGGATCGGATATGACATATGAAACGCTGGCTGATGCAATTTTCAACTATTCATTTGGATGAATTAATTAAATTGAAAACATTAAGTTTTGTTTATTGAGGTGGATTCATAGAATCGCCTCCGTGCAATACGACATCGGCTAGCGTTGAAATGGTGCGGATTCCGCGCCGACCCGCCAGTCAATCCTCATGACAGTCATTCGTACAAGGAGTTGGTAAATATGGCTAAAACCTATCAAGCGGGCGTCAAGGAATACCGGCACACCTACTGGGCGCCGGATTATGTCCCGCTCGACACGGACATCCTCGCCTGTTTCAAGATCACGCCACAACCCGGGGTTGATCGCGAAGAAGCTGCGGCCGCAGTTGCCGCCGAATCCTCCACTGGCACGTGGACCACGGTGTGGACTGACCTCCTGACCGACATGGATTACTACAAGGGGCGCGCCTACTCGATCGAGGACGTGCCGGGCGACGATACTTGCTTCTACGCCTTCATTGCCTATCCCATCGACCTGTTTGAAGAAGGTTCGGTGGTCAACGTATTCACTTCGCTGGTGGGCAACGTGTTCGGTTTCAAGGCGGTCCGCGCGCTGCGTCTCGAAGATGTGCGATTCCCGATTGCCTATGTCAAGACCTGTAATGGCCCTCCTCACGGCATTCAGGTCGAGCGCGACAAAATGAACAAGTATGGCCGCCCGATGCTCGGCTGCACCATCAAGCCGAAGCTTGGACTGTCCGCCAAGAATTATGGCCGCGCTGTTTACGAGTGTCTGCGGGGTGGCCTGGACTTCACCAAGGACGACGAAAACGTCAACTCCCAGCCGTTCATGCGCTGGCGTGACCGCTTCCTGTTCGTGCAGGATGCCATCCTCAGCGCCGAGGCGCAGACTGGTGAGCGCAAGGGTCACTACCTGAACGTCACCGCACCCTCGCCCGAGGAAATGTATGAGCGCGCCGAGTTCGCCAAGGAGATCGGTAGCCCGATCATCATGCATGATTACCTTACCGGCGGTTTCTGTGCCAACACGGGCCTGGCCCGCTGGTGTCGCAAGAACGGCATGTTGCTGCACATCCACCGCGCCATGCACGCCGTGATCGACCGTAACCCGCATCATGGCATTCATTTTCGCGTACTGACCAAGGCACTGCGCCTGTCTGGCGGCGACCATCTGCACACTGGCACAGTAGTCGGCAAGCTGGAGGGCGACCGTGCCTCCACCTTGGGATGGATCGATCTGTTGCGTGAGTCGTACATCCCCGAGGACCGCTCCCGCGGCATCTTCTTCGACCAGGACTGGGGTTCAATGCCCGGCGTGTTCGCCGTGGCTTCCGGTGGCATTCACGTCTGGCACATGCCTGCGCTGGTCTCCATTTTTGGCGATGACTCGGTGCTGCAGTTTGGTGGCGGCACGCTCGGCCACCCCTGGGGCAATGCGGCTGGTGCGGCGGCTAACCGTGTCGCGCTGGAAGCCTGCATCGAGGCTCGCAACCGTGGCCGCGATTTGGAAAAGGAAGGCAAGGAGATCCTGACCAACGCCGCTCGCCACAGCCCGGAACTGAAGATCGCCATGGAAACCTGGAAAGAGATCAAGTTCGAATTCGACACGGTGGACAAGCTGGACGTCCAGAACCGCTGATTCCGACCCATCCCAATATTGCCCAATAGGAGCCCAACCATGGCTGATGTCCAGGATTACAAGCAAGCAATCAAGTACGAAACCTTTTCCTACCTGCCCCCGCTCAACGCCGAGCAGATTCGCCAGCAGATTCAATACATCGTGGCACAAGGCTGGAACCCGGCGGTAGAGCATGTCGAACCGGCACGTTCTTTCAATCACTACTGGTACATGTGGAAGCTGCCCATGTTCGGCGAACAGAATGTGGATCGCATTCTCGCTGAATTGGAGAGCTGTCACCGCGAGCATCCCGGTCATCACGTGCGCTTGCTCGGGTACGACAACTACGCCCAGAGTCAGGGTACCTGCTTCGTGGTTTTTCGCGGGGACTGACCTGCGGGTAGTGGATGCCGGGCCTGGGCTGGTCCGGCGTGATCGTGGTGATGTAAGCATGAGGAGGCAATATGCCTGAACAATTTGCAACCAGCGCAGCCAAGTCCCGCGCAGCCGAACAGGCGCGACGGCAGGCGGCTGCCAAAAGTCGAGCCAAGACGGCCGGAGGCGCTGCCCCCGGGGCGAACAGCATGCCGGCTAAGCTTCAGGCACGCCCTAATCCTCCGACGATCCCGTCTGTGCTGCTCGCGTCGAGCAAGCCGCTGCAAGAGCCAGTTGATACGATGGATCTGGATGCATTGTGCGAAATCGTCGAGCGCGATCCTGCTGCACTCGGTGGCGAGGCCAACAGCGTTCGGCAACTCTGTCGCGAACGGCGCAGCGCCTTGTCCAGCCAAGGCAAAAATGCCATGCCGCCCAAAACCGGCGCTGTCGCTTCAGTAGCGACTGCTCTTTATGCCAAGGGCGTTAAGTCTGCTCTGACTGGGCGCGAAATTGCCAGACAGCGCCGTGCCGAGCTTTGCCTGAAGGGTCGTGAAGGCGCTCCCGCCCTGCCGAGCGGCCGGGTGAAGCCAGAGTCTTGCGCACCGTCCAAGGTTGAAGTCGGTACGACGCTGTCTGGTCAGGCGGTCACTGGAACCCAGGTGGAGCGGACGACGCGGGTCACCGGCAACGAGTCCAGCACCTGTCGCGTGATTACGGGTACCGAATATATCGGTGCCGAGCAGTTCGATAGTTTTTGCGCGACCCGTCCGGCACCTGCCGCCGCCAAGGTGGGCATGAGCGCAACAACTCATGGGCAGTGGGTGTCAGGTACCGAACTTGGACGTTCCGCGCGTGTATCAGGGGACGAAGCGGGCAGTTGCATATCCGTTTCCGGTACGGAGTATCTGGGTGCCGAGCGTTTTGGCGAGTTCTGTGAGAATAAGGGTCTGCTGGTTCGTCCTGACAAGGTCAGCGTCGGTGCCACCGAGCGTCACAACATTGCCGTGACCGGCTGTGATGAAGCGCGCGTCAATCACGCCACTGGCGCTGAGGCTGGGGCAACGCGCAAGATTACCGGTTCGCAATATGCCGATGCAGGCGTGGCGCGGCTGACCATCAATGGCCCGAGCAAGGTTGCCCTGACACATACCGTGGCGGGTCGTCCGGTTTCCGGCACTGAAGTGGGACGTTCAGTCAAGGTGACTGGCGACGAGGCAGGTTCTTGCCGTCCCGTCTCAGGCACCGAGTACCTGTCCAACGAGCAATTCGCGTCGATTTGCAAGACCCAGCCAGAACCGCATCCGGCCAAGGTTGGCTTGAGCGAAAGCAACCGGGGCCTGACGGTATCGGGTACTTTGCTGGGACGTTCCGGCAAGGTGACCGGCAACGAACCGGGCAGCCGACTGCCGGTCAGTGGCACACCCTACGCCGGGCGCGAGCAGATGACTTCTGCCTGTGGCTGTGGCGGTGTGTCGACGCCTGTTGCTCAACCTCCGCAAGTTGCACAGGCCGCACAGCGGGCTTCGCAGCGTTTTCTTGCACCTGCCGGCAGACTCCTTCCGCAAGCCGCAGTCATGGCTGTTGCAGAACAGCGCCCCGCCGATTTCAGCATTGTTTCGCCAGCGCGTGATGCACGTGATCGCATCACCGGTAACGCCTGTGGTGGAGCCTCGCGGATCACCGGTCCGGTGAACCTGGCCGCAGGGCTGGTTTCGGGTACGCCGGAGTTCCGTTATCGCGACGAAGCAGCGCCATTGGCGCTACCGCAGGCAGCGGACGCTGCATTGGCATCCCGTGTCACCGGCGAAGGTGGTGAGGCGGGCATGCTCATCACCGGTGACAACTGGGCGCGCAGCGGCCGCGTCACTGGCACCGAGGGTCACTGGGCACACAAGCGTAACCCGACCCAGCGAGGCGAGTCACGCGGCGCGATGGTTGGTGCCAGGGCGAACAAGGAGCGCGAGCGCCCGGAAATGCCGCTGGCCAATGTGACCGGCAGCAGCGGCAATGGCGGTAAAGGTGCGATGGTTACCGTGTCCGGTGGGGCACGGGGCTGAGGATTCGGGAACGCCACGGCCATGAATACCCGCAATGCCTACGCCCTGCGAGTTCGTGCTGCTGCCCTTGGCGGGCAGCAGCACGCAACGCGTGGTGTGCCCTTTGGACTGGGGACGCCGGCTGCTGTTATGCAGGGGCGGCCAGCGCCGGCAAGCGGGTTTGTCGCGGCAGTTGATCAAGTAGATTGCGCCGATACGGGGATTGTTCGCCCCCATCCGCTTGCTGACCGGGCAACCAATGCCCGTTTGGCACGCTGCGAAGAATCAGTAAAAGGCCGATTTGATGCCATCGTCCCGACCTTGAAGGCCCTTTCAGGGCTGCAGCACGAACAGGACTTTGCGGAGCGCGCCCAGGCGATGATCGAAGAACGCCTTGGCCATCGCCTGCCGGACAATATCCTGAATGACGCGTGGGTGGCCGGACTCGACCTCAAGGCTCTCTATGCACACTGTGTTTTTGCGGCAGTGACCGCAGCGGCAGCACAGTTTTCACAGGACCTGAAAAACCAGATCGAACTGGTTCAGGACACCAACAATTTCTTCCTTGACTGCGGTTTTCACGCGGTGGACATCAGTCCTTGTGCGGATGGGCGGCTGAAGGGGCTGATGCGCTATATCCTGCGCCTGCCGCTGACTTCCTTTACCCGACGCAAGGCCTATGCAGGTGCGCTGTTCGATGTCGAGACCGACGTGCGCCACTGGGGAGAGACTGAATTGCGGCGTTTCCGCGAGGGAGTGCCGACCACGCCGGAAGCCAGCACGCGCTACCTCAAGGTTGCGATATACCACTACAGCACTTCGGCGCCCCGCCAGGAAGGTTGCGCCGCACACGGCAGCGACGACAATAAGGCTATCGAAGCCGCTCTGGAACGGCTCTATCAGTTTCGCAACGCCATCGAAAATGCCTACTGCTGCGGTGCCAGCACCGACCTCCTGCTGATTGGCGTGGATACCGACACCGATGCCATCAAGCTGCATGTTCCGGATGCAAATGGCAACCTGTCCGCCCATCGATTCGTCGATAACGCCAGTCTCTTTACCGAGACGCTCCACCTGAGCGCCGATCAGGCGCACCTGGCCGTGCATGAGGCACTGAGAAAAGCCAGTCAGACGGGTGGCTGGGGACAGGGTCAGGGCGAACCTCACGACGGCATGCGCCGCCTGATAGTGAATTTGCTGATCAACAACCTCTCGCAGATCGAATATGTGCGCGATCTGCATGGCGGACGTTACGCCGACATCGGCCACGCCGAGCGCTATATCAATGTCGGCGATGATTTGAAGGAAATGCAGATGCGCAATGTGGCCTATTACGCGCATTTGCATACGCTGGAGGAAGGCGTGGCCGACATGGATGTGGGCATCAAGATCTTCAGTGGTCTCAATGTCAAGCATGGCCTGCCGGCGCCGGTGGCGATTCACTATCGCTACGACGCACGCGTGCCGGGTGCGCGCGAGCGCGCGACTGCCAAGGCACGCCGGGTGCGCGATGCGTTGCATGCGCGCTACGCCGAATTGCATGCTCAAGGTTTGCTGGTCTGCCATCTGTCGGTTCAGGACTTGCCGACCGGGAGCCCGATCGAGACGATCGAAACGCTGAATGGGATGAAGACATGAAAATCATGCAGGTGGAAAAGACCCTGGTTTCGACCAACCGCATCGCCGAACTCGGCCACCGGCCACTGCTCGTGGTTCGCGAAAAGGTGGGAGGCGCACGTCAGGTAGCGGTGGACACCATCGGTTGCATACCCGGTGACTGGGTGATTTGCGTCGGTTCATCGGCAGCCAGGGAAGCCGCGGGGAGCAAGGAGTATCCATCGGATCTGACCATTGTCGGGATCATCGACCACTGGACCAATGGGGATGGTGGCTGAGATGGAAATCATGCAGGTGCATTCCGATCTGGTGGCAACCCGGCGACTGCCGGGACTGAGCAACATGTCCTTGCGCGTCCTCGCGGATGCCAAGGGTACGCTGAGCGTGGCCTGTGATCCAGTGGGTGTGCCGGCGGGGAAATGGGTGTTCACCGTGAGCGGTTCTGCCGCACGGTTCGCGACCGGCGATGCCAGGATCCTTACCGACCTGACTATCGCCGGGATCATTGACCACTGGGATCCGGAAGGCTAACGGTCCTGGCGGGGCAATTTGATTTTTTGACTGTTTGATTGATTTTTCTAAAGGAGAACGAGATGACTGCTGTAACTGGAATTGCCTTAGGCATGATTGAAACGCGTGGTTTGGTGCCCGCCATCGAGGCGGCTGATGCGATGACCAAGGCGGCGGAAGTGCGACTGATCGGTCGTCAGTTCGTCGGTGGTGGTTACGTGACGGTGCTGGTGCGTGGCGAAACGGGTGCGGTGAATGCGGCGGTGCGTGCCGGTGCAGACGCTTGCGAACGGGTTGGTGACGGCCTGGTGGCGGCGCACATCATTGCGCGCGTGCATTCGGAAGTGGAAAACATCCTGCCCACGGCCGTGACTGTTTGAGGTTCTGGGCGGAGGTACGGTGCCGGGTGAGCGCGGTGTCTTGACGCACCGCCCGCAGACGTTGGTCGCCAGTGGTTGGCATTGCAAGGAGAAGAGAAAATGGCAGCATTACACGGTATTGCATTGGGCATGATCGAAACCCGCGGACTGGTTCCCGCCATCGAGGCGGCGGACGCCATGACCAAGGCGGCGGAGGTGCGGTTGATCGGCCGGGAATTTGTCGGTGGCGGCTATGTGACGGTGATGGTGCGCGGCGAGACGGGCGCGGTAAACGCCGCGGTGCGTGCCGGTGCGGATGCCTGCGAGCGGGTTGGCGACGGCCTGGTGGCGGCGCATATCATTGCCCGGGTGCATTCGGAGGTGGAAAATGTCCTGCCGACCACTCCTGAATCTGCTGGTGGTGGTCGCGATGCTGATGTGATTGCGGAGCGCAGCTAAGCGTTCAGCTGATGACATGGCGATGGCGATGAATCCGCGTGTGGCAGGCTTTCTGATGCAGGCACTCAGTCACGAGATGTCTGTGGTGCAGCAGTATCTCACCCAGTCGCATTTGTGCGACTTGTGGGGCATGGTTGATCACGCGGCGTATTTTCGTCGCGAGTCTGCGGAAGAACTGGAGCATGCGGGCCAACTCATTCGGCACATGCTCAGTCTTGGACTGACGCCGAACGCCACGCAGCTAGCGCCGGCACGGCCAGGCCGTGATCTGCGCGAGATGCTGTTGCTTGACCGTCAACTTGAGGTCGACGCCGTACGCCTGTACGACGAGGCGTTGCGCCAGGCCCAGCGTTTTCGGGATGATGCATCAGGCCAGTTGTTCGCCGCGTTGCTGAGCGACGAGCAGGGCCATTTGAACGAAATCGACCGCATGCTGGCGGAACTCGAGAGCAAGGGAAAAGGAACATGACCATGGCTGATCTACCTCCCGAAGGTTGGCAATTGCAGCAGAAACCGCTCATGCTGACGCGCCGTTTCAATTTTCCCGGATATGCCCAGACACGCAAGTTTCTTGACGATCTGGCGGTGCTATCCGAGCGTGATGGCTGCTATCCTGACCTGAACTTCGGCAAGACCCATGTCAGTGTCACCATTGCCGCTGCCGGCGCCGAACTGAGTGCGGCCGAGTCTGATTTCGCCGCCGCGGCGAATCAACTGGCCGGGAAAATCGAGTAAGGCGCGAATGACATGCGCGGCAGGCTGATCGCCCTGGCCAGCCTCAAGGGAGGCTGCGGCAAGTCAACGCTGGCGCTGAATCTGGCGGCCGGTCTGGCGCAGACGGGCAGCGTTGGCCTGGTCGATGCCGATCCGCAGGGGGCATTGTGTCATTGGGCTGATTGGGCTGCAGAGTCTGGTGTTCCCACCGTGCTGGCCGCCGGTGACGATCCAGAGGCGGCAATGGCGCGTGCTGCCCGGCAGTATCGGCGGGTGGTGGTCGATTGCCCGCCGTCGCTCGACATGAAGATCACCCGGCGCATCCTGCAACAGGTGGATACGGTGCTGATCCCGGTGCTGCCATCACCGCTTGACCTGTGGGCCAGTGCCGAAACGGCGGAAGTGGTGCGCCTGACACGCGCCATCAACCCGGGCTTGCGGGCCTGGCTGCTCATCAATCAGGCGGAGCCAGCGAGTGCCTTGTCGCGCGCCATGGCAAGCGCGCTGGCCAGCCTGGAATTGCCCGTGCTGGGCTGTGTGGTACGCCGCCGGGCGGTCTACCGGCAAGCAGCGGTAGAGGGTGTCAGCGTGTATCAACTCGGTGCACGCGGTCGCGCAGCAGCGCAGGAAATGGATCAACTGATCGAGGAGGTACTACGGAAATGAGCAAACTGGAAGACAAGCTGACCGCCAGCATCAAACCGGGCCGTAAGCGTACTGCCGAAAAACCAAAACCTGTGAAGCCTGCTGCCAAACCGGTTCAAACCGTTGCTGCTGCAAAGCCGGCGCGACCACGGTCGACAAAAGTCGGCGCTGGCAGTACGGCGCCGCAGGCCCAGACCCAGCCACAGGTTCGACCGCAGAGCCAGCCGCAGGTCCAGGCCCTGCATCCCAGCCGCGTCTGGCCGGACTGATCGTTTCCTGACCTGGGCATACGCATATGGCGATCCAATTAGCAGACTATCAGGATATTCTGGACGAGCTCGGCGAACACGCCGGCGAAGTGCTGGAAGCGACCTGGCACGATGCTGCACGGGTGTTCACACCGCGCGGACTGGATGCCTATCTGCGTGGTGCCGCCGGCCTGAAAGCCTTGGGGCGCGGCACCGATCTGGTGGTCTCGTTCATCGAGAGCGCGCCGCTGGTGGCGAAGGAAATCGGCGAGCAGGCGGTATCCGAACTGCTTTCCGCCGCGATCCGGATGTATTCAAAAACGAGTGCCGGCGTTCTCGCGTTGCTGTTCTCGACGGCGCCAACCGCGGCGCTACGCCTCGGCGAACTGGAACTGTTCAAGTCTTATCTTGCCCTGCTCGACACTCTGCTGGCCCAGGCGCCACGCGCGCTGCGACCGCTGCTGGGCTCGCTCGACGTACTGCTGGCCCACCTCACCCTGGGAGGGCTGCGGCGCTGGGCAATGTGGGGGGTGTCCGCCCATCGCAGCAACTTCGAGGCGCAGGCCAAATACTTTGCGCTGGAAAGCGAGGATGCGCTGGCGGTGATGAAGAAGGAGCAGCGCGGGGTGCTGTTTGTCGACGTGCAGCGTCGTCTGGTCATGTACTTGCGCGCCCTGTGGGGTCGCGACTTTTTCCTGCGCCCGACTTCGGGAGACTTCGAGACCCGCACCGGCTACCGGCCCCATATCGAGCATTTCTTCATTCATCTGCCCGACGCGTTTGATGACTATGCGCCCGAGGGTGGTACCGCGGTTCCCGGTCTCGAAATTTATCGCGCCGCTGCTGCACATGCTGCTGCCCACATGGTGCATTCCCGGCTCCACCCGGATGCGGAATCCATCAATCCCTTGCAGCAGGCATTGATCGGCGCCATCGAGGATGCCCGCGTCGAGGCGCTGTCGGTGCGTGCCTTCCCGGGCCTCGGCAAACTCTGGATCAGCCTGCTGCCGGCAGATCCGGCGCAGGGCGGCAGTCTGGGACCTTTGCTGGATCGCATCGCCCGGGCCTTGCTCGATCCTGACTATTCAGACACGCATCCGCTGGTGGACGCCGCGCGTCGCCTGTTTGCCCAGGCACGTCTTGATGATGCCGACATGGCGCATGCCATCGGTCTCGAACTGGCCGGCCTGGTGCAGACCATGCAGATTCCCTTCAATCTGCGCACCGACCTGCCATCCTGTCTCTATCGCGACGACAACCGCCATCTCTGGCAGGTACCGGAAGTATCGGGTGACGCCATCCTGCTGCCGGGTCAGGAAGCACAGGTCCGCAAGTACGTCAGTCTCATGGAAATGATCAACGGCCTCGACGTCGAGTTCGCCGGTGACGACGCGCAAGAGGTCTGGGTGCTTGAGAGCGAACTGTACGAGGACGACGGCACCACGTTCAACGAAAAGGAAGGCAAGGTACCGATCTCCTCGCCATTCCACTACCACGAATGGGATTATCAGACTCAGCTTGAGCGTCCGAACTGGGCCACGCTGCTGGAGAAGCGTCCCAAATTCGGTGACCCGGCGGATATCGATGCCGTGATCGAGCGCCACAAACCCTTGGTGCGGCGTCTCAAGCATCTCATCGAAGCGGTCCAGCCCCAGGGTCTGGTGCGGCAGCGCAAGATGGAAGACGGCGATCAGATCGACCTGAATGCCGCCGTGAGCGCCATGGTCGATATCCGCATGGGCGTGCAGCCCGATCCGCGCATTGGTATTCGTACCCGCTTGCAGATTCGCGACCTCTCGGTGCTGCTGCTGGTGGATCTTTCCGAGTCCACCAACGACCGGGTGCAAAACGCCGAGGGCGAGGTCAGTGTGCTGGATCTGGCGCGGGAAGCCACGGCGCTGATGGCCGAGGCGCTCACCAAGATTGGCGACCCCTTCGCCATTCATGGCTTCGATTCGAATGGCCGACATGATGTGGAGTATTACCGCTTCAAGGACTTCGACGGCCCCTACGACGACAAGGTGAAGGCTCGCCTGGCGGGCATGACCGGGCAACTATCAACCCGCATGGGAACGGCTTTGCGCCATGCCGGCGCACATCTTTCCCGGCGCCCCAGCAACAAGAAGCTCATTCTGCTGCTCACCGACGGCGAGCCAGCCGATAACGACGTGCGCGATCCGCAATACCTGCGTTTCGATACCAAGAAGGCGGTCGAGGAACTGGCCCGGCAGGGTGTGCACACCTTCTGTCTGACCCTCGACCCCTACGCCGACCAGTATGTGTCGCGGATTTTTGGCGCTAGGAACTACCTGGTGCTCGACCATGTCGCGCGCCTGCCTGAAAAGCTGCCCGCTCTTTACATGGGATTGACGCGATGATGCTGACAGGCAGCTTTCGACGGAGGCTAACGTTGCGCAGCAACGTTAAGCGCAGCGGCCATAGCCAAAAGCTGCCCGCTCTTTACATGGGATTGACGCGATGAAATCGCTGGTGCGCAAACTCTTTCCATTCGTGAGCTGGTTCCCCATGAAGGGAGTGCAGGTGCGCGCCGATCTGTTGGCCGGCCTCACCGTCGCACTGGTATTGATACCGCAGTCCATGGCTTACGCCCAACTCGCCGGCTTGCCGCCCTACTATGGGCTGTATGCCGCATTCCTGCCGGTGCTGGTGGGGGCATTGTGGGGGTCGTCGCAACAACTGGCCACCGGGCCGGTGGCCGTCGTCGCCCTGCTGACCGCTTCGGCGCTGGCACCGCTTGCGGTAGCGGGTTCCGAGCGCTATATCGCCCTGGCCATCCTGCTGGCACTGCTGGTGGGCGTGATCCAGCTTGCGCTTGGTGTCTTCCGCCTCGGGGCGATCGTCAATCTGCTCTCGCATCCGGTCATCATCGGCTTCACCAATGCCGCAGCCATCATCATTGGCCTGTCACAGTTGAATAAGTTGCTCGGCGTGCCGATGACCCGCAGCGACAAGTTCCTGAACGACATCACCGGCGTACTCTCGCAAATCGGCGATACACATCTGCCGACCCTGTTCATAGGGCTGGCGGCGCTCGGCATCATGTTGCTGCTGAAACGCTTTCTGCCGAAATGGCCGAATGTGTTGATCGCCGTGGTGCTGACCACCGTGGTGAGTTGGCAGATCGGCTTCGAGCACGACATGAAGCTGCCCCACAATGCCATTGGGGACGTCGCTTTGAAAGCCGAGGTGGCTGAGTATCGGGAAGTGCAGAAGCGTATCTCTGCCCTCGACCAGGCCATCGCCGATGAGCGCTTCCGCTATGCGCAGGCGGGCAAGGAGTTCAACCTCGCCGAGCTTGCCACCATCGAATACGGATTGCATCTGGCCGTGCTCGAGTACGAACAGACCGCGCAGGAAAATTCGGACCGCTTCCAGCGTCTACGCAGTCAGCATTACGTGGTCGCAGCCGGACCGGATGGCAGCACCTTGCTCCCCGCTGTCAAACCGGGACAAACTGAAGTGCAATGGCGGATCAAGAAGATCGATGACAAGGGCTTGCATCTGGCCGGTGGCGGGGAGGTGGTCGGGGCGATTCCGCCGGGACTGCCCAGCCTGTCGGTGCCACGCCTGGCCTGGAACGATATTGTCAGCCTGCTGACAGCTGCGCTGGTCATTTCGCTGGTTGCCTTCATGGAAGCCATCTCGATCGCCAAGGCAATGGCTGCGCGCACCCGGGCCCGCATCGACCCTGATCAGGAATTGATTGGCCAGGGGCTTGCCAACATCGTCGGCGGCGCATCGCAGGCCTTTCCGGGCAGCGGGTCCTTCTCGCGCTCGGCGGTCAACCTGGATGCCGGTGCGGTCACCGGCCTGGCCTCGGTATTTTCCGGCGTGCTGGTGCTGATCACCCTGTTGTTCCTGACCAGCATGCTGTACCACCTGCCGCAAGCAGTACTGGCGGCGGTGATCATGCTGGCGGTGTCGGGATTGATCAACTTCAAGGCGATCTGGCATGCCTGGCAAACCAAGCATCATGATGGCATTGCCGCCATGATTACCTTCGGTGCCACGCTCGCCTTCGCGCCGCACCTCGATGTCGGAATCATGTTTGGCACGGCAGTGGCCGTTTCCCTGTTCCTGCTGCGCCGCATGCGGCCCCGTGCCGAGATCCTTGGCCAGCATCCGGACGGCGTGCTCGCCGGCATGGATACGCATGGCCTGCAACCGATCAGCGAGGTGTTCGTGCCGGTGCGCTTCGACGGTGAACTGACTTTTGTCAATGTCGCCTACTTCGAGGACATGGTGCTGGAGGCGCTGGCCCGTTTTCCCAACGCGCGCGCGATCTTGGTGATCGGCAGCGGGATCAACGAGATCGACGTCTCCGGTGAGGAGAAGATCCGCGCGCTGGCCGAACGCCTCGAACAATCAGGTGTCACGCTCTACCTGAGTGGCCTGAAGCGGCAGGTCTTGGAAGTATTGGAACGTGCGCATATTGCCGATGTGATACCGCCGGAGCGCATGTTCAAATCGAAGGATCAGGCGCTACAGATCCTGATGGCCCGCTATGGCGCGACCTTGTCAGGCGCTGCGGCAAGCGCGGCCAAGGGCTAGGTGCAAAACTACACGATCCGGCCGGGTGTCAATAAATATTTTGATCAACATTCCAGGAAAACATCATGAACGACATTGAACAATACCGCATCACCAGCGAACCGTACTATCGAACCGTCGCCGACGAGGTCAGCCTGTTCGAAGCTGCCTATTCGGTGCGCATGCCCATGATGCTCAAGGGACCCACGGGTTGCGGCAAGACCCGATTCGTGGAGTACATGGCCTGGAAGCTGAACAAACCGCTGATTACCGTGGCCTGCAACGAGGACATGACCGCGTCCGATCTGGTGGGGCGCTTTCTGCTCGACATCAACGGCACGCGCTGGCAGGATGGGCCGCTGGCCATCGCCGCGCGCCACGGGGCGATCTGCTACCTCGATGAAGTTGTCGAAGCCCGCCAGGACACCACGGTGGTTATCCATCCGCTGACGGACAACCGGCGGGTCCTGCCGCTGGAAAAGAAGGGGGAGCTCGTCAAGGCGCACCCGGATTTCCAGATCGTCATCTCCTACAATCCCGGCTACCAGAGTTTGATGAAGGACCTGAAGCAGTCCACCAAGCAGCGTTTCGGGGCACTCGATTTCTCCTATCCCGAGCATGATGTCGAAATGGAAATCGTCGCCCATGAGACCGGCGTTTCCGCCAGCATTGCCGACAAATTGGTATCCATCGCCGAGCGTGCGCGTAATCTCAAGGGGCACGGTCTTGACGAAGGGATTTCTACGCGTATGCTGATCTATGCCGCATCGCTGATCGCCAAAGGCGTGGAAGCCAAGGGTGCCTGTCGCGTCGCACTGGTGCGCCCCATCACCGACGACCCGGACATGCGCGATGCGCTGGATGCCGCAGTGACCACCTTCTTTTCATGATGACGACCCAGATGCCCAATCCAAATAAAAATGCCATGAACCGGAGTAGCTACCCGGGCATCCTTGCCGACGTCAATGGTGGCCTGACGCCGCTGGGACGGACGGTGATGGATGCCTGGGTGTTTGGCCTGCTGGAAGAAACCGAAGCCTGCGCAGGCTGGGGCCTCGGCCAGATGCAGGACTTGCTCGACAAGCTCCATCAGGCCTGGGAACCTTACGGACACCTGCCCAGCCGGCTGCCGGAGGAACTGCGTGCCCGCCACACCCGCATCTACGCGGCAGCGGTGGAGCGGGCACAGGCCGCCGGCTGGGATCCTGAACTCGGGGATGACGACTAGTCCTGTGCAGCGCAGGGCAACCAACATGGGAAGCGCCGCAATAGTCGGCGTGACCGCAGGAAATCCCCCGTGGGACGGGCGGGACGGCATGAATAATATTCGATGTTGTTGCCGGCATATTGCAGCTTGGCCCCGTGGCATCGCATACAAGGAATACCCATGCCATTGATTCGCGTTGACGATCTGTTGAACCACGCACGGACCGCAGGTTATGCCGTCGGTGCTTATGATGCAGTCGACAGTAATTTCGTGTCGGCGATCATCGCCGGTGCGGAAGCCGCGCGCGCGCCGGTCATCGTCAGTTTCGCCGAAATGCACTTTGCCCACTATGACTTTCCGGTGTTGATGGCAGCCGCCATGGTGGCGGCGCGGCGTGCCCGGGTACCCGTCGCACTGTTTTTCGACCATGGTACGGGTCTGGAAACTGCGCGCGATGCCATCCGGCACGGTGCCAACGGTGTCATGGCCGATGTTTCGCATCTGCCGTTCAGTGAAAATGTCGCGGTAACGCGTTCGATCGTCGCCATGGCACATGCCGTTGGCGTGACCGTCGAGGGTGAAGTCGGGTATGTGCCGGGTGTCGCGGGCGAAGACGCCATCCTGCATCCTGGCGAGATTCAACTCACCGCGCCTGCTGAAGCAGCGCGCTTTGTTGCCGAGACGGGGGTGGATGTCCTGGCCGTTTCCATCGGCACGGTGCATGGCCGGATCCGTGACGAAATCAAACTCGATCTGGACCGTCTGGCGGCAATTGCCAAGGCGGTTGCCGTTCCCCTCGTCATCCATGGCGGCACGGGACTCGCTGACGAGCAATTTCGTGCGCTGATCGCGCGCGGCGTAACCAAGGTCAATTACTACACGGGGCTTTCCGACCTGGCCTCTGCCGCCGCCGCAGCGGCGCTCGATCCCATCGACGCCGGCTACACGGCCGGTCTCGATGCGGTACGCGCGGTGGTTGCCGCCGAGGTGACGCGCACCTGCGAAATCTTCGGTGCGGCGGGTCGCAGTGACGCCGCCCAGTCCGCCTGTCGCCTCTGGCAGGAAGACGGGACGCTGCTCCGGGGCAACTGACGGCCAACTGCGCACCGGGCTCATTCGCCATCAGTTGCGGGATAGCCATGGGGTGGTGGCACCGTGTGATATAAAGCGCGGCGCGGCTGGCAGGTCGTTACCACGCACGGCCCCGCATCCTGATCCGACGGGCGAGGTAGCCAATGATCGACGTGGTGGTTCTGTTCTTCCTGCTGGGTCTGCTCGCCGGTCTGGCGCGCTCCGAACTCAAACTGCCGCCTGCGCTTTACGATTCGCTGTCGCTGCTGCTGTTGCTCGCCATTGGCCTGAAGGGTGGCGAAGGACTGGCCCGGCAGCCCTTGCTGCCCCTGTTGCCGCAGTTGGGTGGCGTGATCCTGCTGGGCATGGCGCAGACCTTGATCGGCTACATCGCTCTGCGGCGCTTCGGCCGCTTCGACCGGGCCAACGCCGCGGCCATCGCAGCGCACTACGGCTCGGTCAGCGTCGCCACCTTCGCTGTTGGGGTGAATTGGCTCAACGTGCGCGGCATCGCCTTTGAGCCGCAGTTGCCCATTTTCCTTGCCGTCATGGAAGTGCCGGCGATTCTGGTGGGCATCGTGCTGGCACGTGGCATGGCGACAAAAACCGATTGGCGGCGCATCGCTCACGAATCTTTTCTTGGCAAGGGGGTCGTGCTGCTGCTTGGCGGCATGGCCATTGGCTGGGTCGCCGGGCCGGAAGGTCTGGCGCCCATCCGCCCGCTGTTTTTTGATCTCTTCAAGGGTGTCCTCGCCATTTTCCTGTTGGAGATGGGCCTCATCGTCGCGCGGCAGACCAGCGAACTGCGCCGCCGCGGCCTGTTTGTGGTCGGTTTCGGTTTGATCATGCCGGGATTCTCTGCCATCCTGGGTATCGCCTGCGGCATGGCCATGGGGCTCTCGGTGGGTGGCCTCACGCTGCTGGCGACGCTGGCGGCCAGTGCCTCCTACATTGCCGTCCCCGCCACGATGCGTCTGGCCGTGCCCGAGGCGAATCCCGGACTTTCTCTGGCCGCGGTGCTCGGGGTTACTTTTCCATTCAACATCCTGATTGGCATTCCCATCTACCATTGGCTGGCCAGCATGCTTGCCGGAGGCAATTCATGAGTCTTGAGATCGAAAAAAGAGTTCTCCTCACCCTGGTCACCGAAGCTGTCGTCGAGCAGTCCCTGCTGGCCGATCTCGATCGCCTGGGCTTACGTGGATATACCGTGACGAATGCGCGCGGACGCGGCAACCGCGGCGTGCGCGATGCGGCCTGGGACGAGGCCGCCAATATTCGCGTCGAAATCGTCTGCAAACGTGACCTCGCCGAATTGCTGCTGGCCCATTTGCGCGATCATTACTACGCCAACTACGCGATGATCACCTTCCTGCACGAGGTAGAGGTGATGCGGCCCGAGAAGTTCTGAGGGGAAGGCAGCCGCGGCCCGGACAAGGGCAGCGTATTGGAACCTTGCCGGCTCTATTCCCCGCGCACCGGTATCCGCCAGAGGAAAAAAGCCAGAACAATGGCGATCCCTGCCAGCATGCCGCGGTGCCAGTACGATTCCATAAGCAGGATGGAAACACCGAAAGACAGGCCCATCAACAGGAACGCCCAAGGTTTGACGCCTGCTGGCATGCTGCGGTGTGTGCGCCATTCGAGAATGATCGGGCCGGCAATACGATGCGCCAGCAGCCAATTGTGGAGATGCTCGGAGCCGCGCGCAAAGCAGGCTGCTGCCAGCAGCACAAAGGGTGTCGTCGGCAGCACCGGCAGGAAGATGCCGAGTACCCCCAGCAGTAACGCAAGGCTGCCCAATACAAGAAAAATCGCCCGCACCAGTGGCGAGTCATGCAGTTGTAGAGCGTTGTCGCTAGTTGATGATTGCTCCAGCGGTGCGCTGCCTGCTGTTGCATCTGAGGTTTGCCGCGTATCGGCAAAACTGGAGCCATTCATCCTTGTTTGAACCAGATGATGGCTACCGCAACCAGTGCGACGGTGGCCCAACCCAGACGGTCGATGTAGCGGTGCAAGGCGGCTTCCATGCGTGCGCCGCCCCAGGCCATCAGACCGGCAACCATGAAAAATCTTGCCCCGCGCCCAATCACCGAAGCGATGGTGAAGGGCAGCAGCGCCATCGACAGCGCGCCGGCGGCGATCGTGAAGACCTTGTAGGGAATGGGTGAGAAGCCGGCCACGAATACCGCCCAGAAACCCCAGAGCCCGAACCATTCGACGGCGGTTTGATAGGCGCCCCAGTAGCGGCTTTCCTGCAACCAGGGCAATATTGCATCAATCGCGAAAAAGCCGATGGCATAGCCGAGCAGGCCGCCCGCCACCGATGCCAAGGTGGTCAGCAGGGCAAGCCACCAGGCGCGTTGGGGGTTGGCGAGGCACATTGGTGCCAGCATCGCGTCTGGCGGCACCGGAAAGAACGACGATTCTGCAAAACTCAAACCGCCCAGATACCAGGGGGCATGGGGATGCCGCGACCAAATCATGGCGCGGCGGTATAAAGGAGAGAAGATTTTCACTGGAGCCCTTGCGGCAACTCGCGAGCCAGAAGTGGGTACACGAGAGGATCGCGCATGTTAGCGTGAAACACACCCTATCCCGTCATACCGGCGCAGGCCGGTATCCAGAAGGAAACCACTGGATTCCGGGGCAAGCCCGGAATGACGGTTTTTTGATCAGCGGTTGGACCTCTTGCTGCGTCAGCGGATCCCGAGTAACGGCAAACCCTCAAAACCAATCAAAGGCCAGTAGATTGCCGCCGAAACGGTGACCAGAAAGATGCAGACGATTGACCAGGGAACGGCAACCTTGATGAAGTCCATCTGGCTGAAATACCCCGTGCTATAGGCGATGATCGTCGGCGGGCAGCCGATGACCAGCATGATGAAAGAGGTCGAAATCGGCGCTGAAAGCGCAATGGCAGTCTCCGGGATGCCCATGGTCTGGGCCATCGGAATGGTGATCGGCAGTATCAGAGCGGTGGCCGCCGAGTTGGACATGAAACTCGACATGATCGATCCCAATAATCCCGATCCGGCAAATACCACCATCCAGTTCTGGCCTTCCAGCAAGGGAAGAAATTTTCCAGCAGCCCATTTGCCCGCTCCCGAATCGAGCATGGCGATGCCCATGGCCACGCCCGCACCGAACACCAGCCACGACTCCCAGGGGAATTTCTTGAAAACGATGTCGAAGCTGACCAGCCTGAAGCCGAAGATCAGCGCCAGTGCACCGGCCGCCACCACGCTGTAATGGACCTTGGTGATGTCGGTGAGGGCCCAGAGGAAAAAGGCCAGCGCAAAGAAGCCGACCACCCCTTTTTGTTTGATGTTCATGGGCGGCAGTTCTTCGGCGGTGATCGATGCCGGAAGATGCTTGATGTCCGGCCGGAATGCCAGAAAACAAATGACCCAAGTGGCGAGGGCCGGAATCAGGACAAGCGGCAGGTTCAGCATGGCAAATTCGAGGAACCCCATTTCATATCCGGTTATCGCCTGCAATTTGGCTGCCATGACCGGGTTGCGGCCACCGCCAAGCATCGTCCCGAAACCGCCGGCAGAGGCGGAGAGCGGAATCAGGATGACAAAGAACTTGGAGAGGTTATTGCTTTTGGATGGCGTGATGCCCATCGCGGCAAACACCGGCAGAAAGCTGAACAGCAGAATGATTGTGATCGTGGCGTCATGAAAAAACGCCGAGAGGTAGGCGGAGGAAATTGCCAGCACCAGGCTCACTTTTTTGACATTGGTCCCCGCCGCCTTGATGATGATATGGAGGATCCGTTTCGCCACGCCGGCCTCGTCGAGGATGATGCCGAACATCATGATCATCAGGACGAACATCACTGCCGGGTTGGCAAACGGTTCCCAGGCTTTAGCCGCAGGCTGAATCTGGAACAGGATCAGGCTGGCGCCGGCCAAGAGCCCGGTGACGCCGATTGGCAGTGCCTCGGAGACCCAAAGGATGATGATCGTGACCAAGAGGGCCAGATAGCGGTGTCCCTGCGGGGATAATCCCTCGGGGGTGGGCAGGGCGTAGATGAAAAGTCCGGCCGCCAAGGCAACCAGGACGCCGATGAGGATCGATCGGTTCGACTTAACAACCACGTCTTCTTCCATTGGAATGGCAGCCATATTTGCTCTCAATAAGTGGTGATGGTTGTGGCGTTTGGCCGGGTAGTCATGCCACGACCAGCACGTCGCAGTGGGATTCGGCAATCACGCGCTTGGTGACGCTGCCGAGCAGAAATTCCTCGACCATATTGGCGCCATGCCGGCCCATGACGATGAGATCGTAATCCTGGGCCTGTTCCTGATCGATAACGCATTGTCCGACGTCGCATTTCGATGTGAGCAGTTGCGTTTCCGTCGGACCGGCCACCGTGGCGGCGAATGCTTGCAACTGCTGTTGCGCATCCAGTTTGGCGTTGCCCCGCAGTTGCTGGATAACTGCATCGCCGATGCCGGCATGGCGCAGTGCGCAATCGAACGGTGATTCGAAGGCGTGTAGCAGCGTGATGCCGGCCGCCGGGGCAAGCGTGCGCGCGAGGCGCAGGCTGGTGGCCGAGACCGGCGAAAAATCGAGCGGGGCCAGTACGCGGTGATAGGCACCGTGCGGCGGCCGCTTGACCACCAGGATCGGTAGCGTGGTCATGCGCAACAGGCGCGAGGCGGTCGTGCTGACCAGAAAGTCCCCGCCGTTGGAACCGAAGACCAGCAGATCGGCTTCTATAGTGCCCGCGTGTTCGATGATGGATTGCAGCAGTTTGCCACTGGCCAGGTGGAGATTGGCCGAAACGTCGTGCGCCTGCCCAAGTTCGGCAGCGAGCTTGGAAAGGCCGTCCTGGGCCTGTGCGTGGAGCTTCGCTTCGACATCCGTCGCGCCCTTGCCAAGCAGTTTGCGCAGCTCGTCGGTGGTGCGCTGGCGTAGCACGTGCATCAAGGTGAGTTGTGCGCCTGTTTCCGCAGCAAGGCGAAATGCCCGATCAACAGATGGTCGTGTGGCTTCCAGCAAGTCAGTTGTGACGAGAATGCAGGGAGGGGTTTTCATGGGCAATCTCCTTACTGTTGATATGGATAATTAGCCGAGCAGTCTATGTGACAAAAGGATTCGCCGGTTATCCCAATTGGATAGCTCTATCGGGTATTGATAATATTAGCCAAGGCTAATCTGGCGGGAAATTTCGTGAGCGGGGGACTGATTGTTTTATGTCACGACCAGTACATCACACTGCGATTCGGCCAGCACGTGCTTGGTGTCGCTGCCAAGCAGGAACTCCTCTATCATGTCCTTGCCTTGCTTGCCCATGACGATGAGGTCGCTGCCGTGCACCTGCTCCTGTTCGATGATGCGCTGCGCTGGGTTGCCGTGCAGGGCGAGCATGCTTACCTTACTGGGCCCGCCCACCGTGTCAGCCAGCACATGAAGTTGTTGTTGCGCCTCGTGCTTCGCCGTCGAGCGGAATTGCTGGATGACGGCATCGCCAACCCCGGCATAGAGCAGTTTGCCCTCGAACGCCGACTCGAAGGCGTGCAGCAGGACAATGTGAGCTTGCGGGGCGAGCTGGCGTGCCACCTGCAAGCTGCGCGCTGAAACCTCAGAAAAGTCGACCGGGACCAGTACGCGCTGATAGGCGTGGCTTGGCGCTTGCTTGACCACCAGTATCGGCAAGCGGGTCATGCGGATCAGACGCGCGGCGGTTGTGCCGAGCAGGAAATTGCCGCCACTGGTACCAAAAACGAGCAGACCGGCATCAATGGCTGCCGCGTGGTCGAGGATGGATTGCAGTGTCTTGCCGGTGGCCAAATGGATATCCGCCGCAATGCCATGCGCCTGACCAAGTTCGGCAGCAAGTTTTGCCAGGGAATCGTGTGCCTGCTTGTGAATATCTTCCTCAAGCTTTGCCGAGTCGCGCCCCAACAACTTATGCAATTCGTCAATGACGCGCTGGCGGATGGTGTGCATCAGGGTGAGTTGTGCGCCGGTTTCGGCTGCCAGGCGAAACGCCCGCTCCACAGCGGGGCGCGTGGTGTCGAGCAGGTCGGTGGTTGCAAGAATGCAGGGGGGTGATTTCATAAGGCGATCTCCTGGTTGAGCGTATGGTCAATTGGGGCGAAAGACGTCTTTTTTAGAATAGGATCGCACCGTGGAATGCAATGCCTCTCAAGGGCAGGCGGCGAAATAACGCGTGAGGCGGTCAGCTTCTCTGTGGCTCATGGGTTGCAATAGTCACAGCGGCCGGGGTCGGCAAATTGTCGGTCGGTGCACTCGCGCGTTGCGCGGTAATCGCACTTGAGGCAGCCGTGCACCTCGGCGCGGGTCGCGCGCGTCGGCGCCCCGCAGTCGGCGCAGGGCAATCCCTCGATGTGCTCGACAAGCCAGAAGCCCGGGGTGCCGCAGGCCGGGCACCGGGTCTGGAGCTTTCGCACCAGATCATCTGCCGCAAGCCGGATGTTGTCCTGGCGCGATGGATTGGCATGTGCGCGCAGATCGTTCTCCAGAAATACCCGGCTGTTGCCCGATTGCCCCAGCGCCCAGGCGCAGGCGTCCGCGAGTTCGGCCCAAGTCGCGATGCCCTTGCGGATGCGCGAATCCTCCTCACCAGCCGGGCGCAGCACCAGGTGGTGTTCGGGAAAACCCGCACGGCGGGCGAAGGCCTCGGCCTCTGTCCAGTTTGCGGCAAGCAGATGATCGCTCCTGGCATGGCCTTGTGCGATGCCAATGACTTCGAAGCCGCGCAGGTCGTCGATAAAGATCAGGCAGTCCACGTTCCAGGGAAACATCCCGGTGAATGGGTCCGCTCTGAAGCTACCTTCGCTGGCAAGCCCCAACGGCAGACCGGACAGATCCATGCCGATACGCGCTTTTTTTCGTGCCGCATCGAGTTGGCTGCCCAACCGGGGAATGTCGCGGGTGAAAGTGCCCAGGGTATCGGTATCAAAACCGTCCACCCGCTCCACCCGGCAACCCAGCCCAGCATCCAGCACCGGCGCGATTACCCGCCCCACATCCAGGGTGAGCGCCTGCCGCCCGACCTCGCTCCGCCGACCGTCGGCGCGGGCCGCGAGTAAAGCGAGGCCGAGGATGGCGCGTTGCTGTTCGGGGTGCATTCCGCTTCTCGACAAAAGAGCAGGCTCAGTTTCGTTCAAGTAGCGCGCAGGCGCGGCCACAGGTCGATCAGTTCAGCCGCCAGCACGATCCACCAGGCCAGTATGGCCATGCCAGCGGCGGCGGCGGCGATGTCCTTGATGACGCGGACCTTCTCGTTGTGGCGGGTCTCCACGAAGTCGCACAGAGCCTCGATGGCGGTGTTGAACAGCTCCGCCGCCAGCACGACGCCGGTGGCGAGCAGGATCACGGCGGCATCCACCCAGGCGTGCAGCCACAAGGCCAGCGCCAGTACCAGTACCGACAGCACCACTTTGTAGAGCACGCTGAAATCGTGCAGCACCGCGTAGCGCAGCCCGGCGAGGATCACGGAAAACTTTTTGAGCGGGTGGTAGCCAGGCTTGCCGGTGCCGAGAAACTTGTTCCTCACGCCGCGATCCCTTCCGCTTGAACGTGGCGTGCGTAGGCAGTCGCAAGGCCCGCCCAGAGCGTGGCCACCAGAAGGCCGGCGATCACGTCGCTGGGCCAATGCACCTGGAGATGGAGCCGGGAGACCGCCACCATGAGCACCAGGGCGCTCAACACGATGCCGGCCGGTATTCGCAAGCGTGGCCGGTGCCGGGCCGTGAGCAGCCACAAAGCCAGGGCGAACGCAGCGGCATGGGTGGCGTGCCCGCTGGGAAAGGACAGGTCCGCCGGACGTGTCTCCAGCAGCATGGGCAAGATGTCCGGCCGATCGCGCCCGACCGCCGTCTTGAGCCACCAGGTGGTCAGAGAGGCGCCGAAATACGTCAGTCCCAGCAGGCGTGCCGCCGCCCATTGTCGGCGCGCGATCAGCGCCACTATTGTCAGGAGAGCCGCCGGGAGCAGGACATAGCTGGAACCGAACCAAGTGCCGGCCAGAAAGAAGCCGTCCATCAGCGGACCGCGCAGCGCGGTGAAGGACTCCAGCGCCAAGCGGTCGAACCCGGCCGTGTAGCCTTGCGTCACGGCGAAGGTCAACAGCAGGATTCCCGCCGACGCGGCCAAGGCGGCAACTACTCCGGCCCGCGCGGCGGCGGGCTTGAAAACCGGAATCATGATCGCAGCTCCGCCACCGCCACCGCTGGCCACCGCGGGCCGAGTGCCAGCAGACCGATGCCGCCGGAGAGCGGCAGACTTGCCACGCCCGGCATGGTGAAAATATTGCGCTTGTGGCTGTGCAGCGGTTCGCAAATCTCGCAGCCGAGCGAAAGCCTCTGAGCCCTGTAGATCGCGCTCATGCGGGCCGGCAATTCGTCAGCCGCGCACGCTGCCAGCAACGTGGCGCGCGAGCGGATGCCTGGACCAGGCCATTGCCAGCATTTGAGAGAAGAAAAGAGTTTCATGACGTCCTGCATGCGCTCGTTTTCAGTTTCCTCCGACGCATTACGCGCCAGTACCAGCCCAGGCTGATCAGTGCGTAACTGGCCAGTCCGGCCAGTGTCGCGGTGATGGTCAGACCGACGAACAAAGGCAGACCGACATCTGCCAGGCGTTGCCAGAGGTCGCCATCCGCAGCGGCCGGTTGCACCGATGGTATTTGCGGTTCGGCTCCGGCGTCTTCGCCCGTGATCCAGGTGCCGAGTTTGTAGGCGGCGTAGTAGATGGGGGCGAAAGTGACCGGGTTGGTGACCAGGGTGCTCGCCGCAGCGGCGGGCACATTGGCGCGCAGGGCGACGGCGACGGCGGCCGACAGGGGAATCTGGGCGATCGGGATCAGTAGCCCGAAGAACACACCGATGCCGACGCCCAAGGCGACGCCCCGCCGCGACCAGTGCCAGAGTCGCGGATGGTGCAGCACGGGTCCCAGCCAGCGCAGCCAGCGACTGCCGACAAGTTGTTCGCGCGTGGGAAAATGGCGGCGCAGGCGCTCAAACATCGTTGTCGGCCTCGCGCGGCGGACGACCGTCGGCCATGACCAGTACGTCACACTGCGATTCGGCCAGCACATGTTTGGTAACGCTGCCGAGCAGGAATTCCTCGATCATGTCCTTGCCCTGCTTGCCCATGACGATGAGGTCGCTGCCGTGCACCTGCTCCTGTTCGATGATGCGTTGCGCGGGGTTGCCGTGCAGGGCGAGCATGCTTACCTTACTGGGCCCGCCCACCGTGTCAGCCAGCACATGAAGTTGTTGTTGCGCCTCGTGCTTCGCCGTCGAGCGGAATTGCTGAATGACGGCATCACCAACCCCGGCATAGAGCAGTTTGCCCTCGAACGCCGACTCGAAGGCGTGCAGCAGGACGATATGGGCCTGCGGAGCGAGTTGGCGAGCCATCTGTAAGCTGCGCGCCGAAACCGGAGAAAAGTCGACCGGGACCAGTACGCGCTGATAGGCGTGGCTTGGCGCTTGCTTGACCACCAGTATCGGCAAGCGGGTCATGCGGATCAGACGCGCGGCGGTTGTGCCGAGTAGGAAATTGCCGCCACTGGTACCAAAAACGAGCAGACCGGCATCAATGGCTGCCGCGTGGTCGAGGATGGATTGCAGCAGTTTGCCGGTGGCCAAATGGATATCCGCCGCAATGCCATGCGCGTGACCAAGTTCGGCAGCCAGTTTTGCCAGGGAATCGTGTGCCTGTTGGTGAATATCTTCCTCAAGCTTTGCCGAGTCGCGCCCCAACAACTTATGCAATTCGTCAATGACGCGCTGGCGGATGGTGTGCATCAGGGTGAGTTGTGCGCCGGTTTCGGCTGCTAGGCGAAACGCCCGGTCGGCGGCATGCTGCGCGGAAGGTTGGAAGTCGGTCGTGGCAAGAATGCGGAATGGTGATTTCATGTGCCGTTTCCCTTCGGACGTATCAGTGCAGTGAGATGCTCAACGGTGTAATCCACGGCATCGCGCATCGGATAAAGAACTGTCGGCGCACCAGCCTGTTTGAGGATTGCGCCATCTTTTTCCTCGCGCGCAACAATCGCCACATCGCCCTGATAACGCCGTTCCTTCAAGGCATGCAGCAGGGCGCGGTTGGATTCGATGTCGGGCAGGGTGCTGATGACCCACGCCGCCTTGTCGAGCGGCAGGGCCTCCAGAAAATCGTGATCGAGGCCATCGCCGAAACGGGTGGGGAGTCCGTTGTGGCGCAGCGTGCGTGCCAGTTCCGGATCGAAGTCCACACCGAGTACGCTGAGGCCTGCGTCTTGTAGCCCCAGCGCGAGGCGACCACCGTAACGGCCGAGGCCAAACACCACGACGTCGGGTTGATCAGGCGCCCGGTGATCGCGTTCGACAGCCAGTTCGCGGTGCGGGCGACGGCGCTCGAAGATGCCGAGCCAGGGCATCAGCCGCTCGTAGAGGGGGTGCGAATACAGGATCATGTAGGTGGAAATTGCGATGGTCACCAGGCCGACCAATGTCGTCAGTCCGAGAGCCCCGGCACCGACATGGCCAAGAGAAATGCCCATGGCGACGAAAATGATCGAGAACTCGCTGATCTGCGCGACGGTGAGTCCGGCGAGGAAGCCGGTGCGTTTGCGATAGCCCATGTAACCCATGATGGCCATGACGATGAGCGGGTTGCCGATCAGCACGAACAGCGATAGGACAGCGGCCGGCACCAGTTCGCCACCCAGCGTCGAAAAATCAAGCTTGGCACCAAGATCGATGAAGAAGAACAGCAGCAAAAAATCGCGAATGCCGGTGAGGCGGGCATTGATGGCATCCCGATACTGGGTCGAGGCCAGCGAAAAACCGGCCAGAAAGGCGCCGGCTTCTTTCGAGAAACCGGCCCATTCGCCCAGCGCTCCCAGGCCGGTTCCCCAGGCGATGGCGAAGATCAGCAGCAGTTCCTGCGAGCGCGCCATGATGGATACCAGCTTGGGTAGCACATAGCGCATCAGCACGAACATCAGCAGCGCAGCCGCCACCACGCGCCCGGTGAGCGAAACGGCTACTTCACCGATGGATGCATCGCCCGCGCCGCGCATGGCACTCATTGCCATCATGGCGAGCACCACGGCAAGATCCTGCACGATCAGAAAACCGACTGCGATGCGTCCGTGCAGCGAGTCGAGCTCGCGCTTGTCGGAAAGCAACTTGACGATGATGATGGTGCTGGAAAACGTCAGCGCGATGGCGACGTAGATGGCCTCCATGACGCTCTTGCCCATCAGCAGGATCAGGACAAAGCCGAAGGCAATCGTGAACCCGAGTTGCCCGAGTCCGGTGGCGAGCGCTACCGGCCCGATATGCCGGACATGATGGAGGTCGAGCTTGAGGCCCACCACGAACAGCAGTACGGCAACGCCGATCTGGGCGAGCAGGTCGATCTGGTCCTGGGCCGTCACCATCCCCAGGACTGCCGGACCGGCGACGATGCCGACGACGATATAGGCGATCAAAACCGGCTGGCGCAGCCGTATGGCAATGGCGCCGGCCGCAGCGGAGATCAGCAGGAGCAAGGCGAATTCGCTGAAGACGTTATGCATGATTTGTGCCCTAACGCCACAGACTCAACGGCGGATCGGCGACCACCGCGCGCAGGATGTCGCTGCGCGAGACGAAGCCGACCAGCCGCCCGTTGTCGTCCACGATGGGTACGCCGTCGACGTCCTGGTCGAGCATGACGGTGGCAATGAGGCGGATGTCGGTCAGTGGTGCGGTAGCGACCACCGGCGTTGTCATGACATCGCGGACCTGCCGGCTGAGGGATGCGATGATCCGGTCGGCATCGATATTGAGTGCGGTCAGCAGGTTGCGCTCGCTGACGACGCCGATGAGTCGTGCTGCGTCGTCGAGCACCGGCGCCTGGTGGATGTGGTGGTCGTGCAAAGTCCGCCAGGCTTGCGCAACGTCATCGCTGGCGGCGACGGTGATCACCTGGCGCTGCATGACCTGCTCGGCAAGATAGAGCGGGCCGCGCTCCTGGTCGTGATGCAGCATCTCCTGATAGGCGTGGATCGCCTCCGCGCGGGGAGGGCTGGCTATTACCGCGACACCGGATTCTTCACCCTCGGTGGCGATGGGGCGCACCGCGCGCAGGCTATGGAGCTGGCGCACCTGTTTGAGTTCTTCCAGCGAGCCTCTGAAGACCGGCCCCGACATGCCGTAAATGGAAAACATGCGATGGCCTCAGGTTTTCCTGCGCCGGCCGGCGAGGAGGTGGAGCCCCAGCTTGCGTGTCTCTTCCAGAACCAGGGTACTCGATGCGATGGCGGCTGACCACAACCAGTCGCGGAGGCTGAGGTCGATGGTGTCGAATACCGCCTGCGCCGGCGCCCAATGAACGACGACAACCTGCAGCCCGACCACGCCGGCGAGCGCCAGCCAGAGCTTGCCATTGCTGAAAAACTGGCGATTAAAGGCGCTGCCATGCTCGTTGCGGGCATTGAAGATGTTGAAAAACTGGAACAGCACAAAGGTGGTGAAGGCCAGTGTCACTGCATAGTCATGGCCGCCCGTGCGTTCGCCCCAGGCGTAGGCGGTGAGGGTGCCGACCGCCATCGTCAGGCCGAAGAGCGACAGGCGCACCAGACGCTTGCCGCTCAGGATGCTGGCGTCAGGCTGACGAGGCTTTGAGCGCATGATGCCGGGACGCGCCGGTTCGACGCCGAGGGTCATGGCAGGTGGGCCGTCCATGATGATGTTGACCCAGAGAATCTGGATGGCGGTGAATGGCGTGGGCATGCCGAACAGCGGTGCGCCGAGTACTGTGAGAATCGCCCCGATGTTGGTGGACAACTGGAAGCGTACGAATTTGACGATGTTGTCGTAGATGGTGCGGCCTTCCTCGACTGCGTGCACGATGCTGGCGAAGTTGTCGTCGGTGAGCACCAGGGTGGCGGCCTCCTTGGTCACTTCGGTGCCGGTGATGCCCATGGCCACGCCGATGTCAGCGGTTTTTAGGGCCGGCGCGTCGTTGACGCCGTCGCCGGTCATCGCGACGACATGGCCGCGTGCCTGCAGCGCCTCGACGATACGCAGCTTGTGCTCGGGCGAAACGCGGGCGAATACTGCGGTGCGCTCGACCAGTTCAGAGAGGGCCTGGCCGCTGAGTCCCTCGATCTCGCGGCCTTCACGCGATTCGCCGCGCAGTTCGGTGATCAGGCCAAGATCGCGGGCGATCGCGGCGGCGGTTGCCTGATGATCGCCCGTGATCATCTTCACGGCGATGCCGGCGGTCTGGCAGATGTGAATTGCTGTGCGCGCTTCGGGACGCGGCGGGTCGATGATGCCGACCAAACCGATGAGGGTCAGATCGTTGGTCCAAGGCAGCAGATCGCCCGCCGGATCGAATTCCGCTGCGGGGATGGTGCGGCTGGCGAGGGCGAGTACGCGCAAGGCCTGCTCGGCAAACGCGTCGTTCTGTGCCGTGAATTCGGCACGGGCAGCGTCGTCGAGTGCCGGTTCCCCCACCGGGGTGAGCCAGCGGTTGGCGCGCGCTAGCAGTACGTCCGGTGCACCCTTGATCCACATGCGGACGACTGCGCCGTCATGGTGGAAAGTGGCCATGAATTTGTTGGCCGAATCGAAGGGAATTTCGGCAATGCGCGGATGTCGATCATGCAGTGCATCGGCGATTTCCTCTGGTGTCGAGTGGCCCGTAGTGGCTTTCGCGGCAAGCGCCAGCAGCGCGCCCTCGGTCGGGTCACCGATAAGTTCGCCATCGCGGATGCGGGCATCGGCACAGAGCACCGCCGGGTCGCGCAGACTGTCAAATTCGGGGGCGGGCTGGCCGTCCTCGGCAGTCAGCTGTCCATCGCCCCGGTAACCTTCGCCGCTCACGGCAAAGTGGCGGCCCTTGTAAAAGACGCGGCGGGCGGTCATCTGGTTCAGGGTCAGCGTGCCGGTCTTGTCAGAGCAGATCACCGTCGTGCAGCCCAGCGTTTCCACCGCCGCCAGTTTCTTGACGATGGCGTGGCGCTTGGCCATGCGGTGCATGCCCAGCGCCAGGGTGACGGTCACCACCGCCGGCAAGCCTTCGGGGATCGCCGCGACTGCCAGCGCGATCGCGGTCATTGCGGTCTGCACGAGATCGTCGCCGCGCAGGATGCCGATAACGAAGATCAGCGCCACGACAACGCCGGCGATCGCGGCCAGCCGTTTACCGAGCTTGTCGAGCTGCACCTGCAAAGGGGTTGCCGACTCGGCGGCCTCGGCGAGCAGGCCGGCGATCTTGCCCATCTCGGTGTGCATGCCGGTGGCGGTGACGATGGCCTCGATACGGCCGCGCGTCACCACGGTGTTCATGAAGACCATCGAGCGCCGTTCCGCCAGCGCCGACTTTTCCTCCACCGCTTCCGGGCTCTTGGCCACGGCGTGCGATTCACCGGTGAGCGCGGCCTCCGCCACTTCGGCCGAATGAGCGTGGAGCACGCGCGCGTCAGCGGGGATACGGTCGCCCGCTTCAAGCAACAGCACATCGCCTGGCACCAGGTCGACTGCCTGAATCTGCGCGGTATGGCCAGCGCGGCGCACCCGTGCGATGGGCGCCAGCATGTTCTTGAGGGCCGCCAGTGCCGCCTCGGCGCGGTGTTCCTGATAGAAACCGAGCGTCGCGTTGAGCAGCACCACAATGGCGATGACGATGGCGTCCTTGAGCTCGCCGACTGCGCCGGCCAACACGGCCGCACCGAGCAGCACGATGACGAGGAAGTTTTTGAACTGGTCGATGAACTTGAGCCAGGCCGGACGCGGTGGCTTGCTGGCGAGCTGGTTCGGGCCGTGGCTGGCCAGTCTTGCTGCGGCCTCGGTTGCGCTCAGACCGATGGCAGGATCCACTTTAAGGGTGACAGCGACCGCTGCCGACGCTTCTGCGTGCCAGGCGGTCAGTGCAGCAGGGCGTGAAGATTTAACGGGGGCAGGCATGACTTTA
This sequence comes from Rhodocyclaceae bacterium, assembly GCA_013791905.1. Lineage (GTDB taxonomy): Bacteria > Pseudomonadota > Gammaproteobacteria > Burkholderiales > Rhodocyclaceae > Sulfuricystis. The sequence goes on from VMSX01000016.1 coordinate 94,916, forward strand.
TCCATGATAAGGCTGCTATAGCGCGCGTCCAGTGGTGATGGTCGCCACGACGAAGACGGCATAGCTGGCCAGCAGCAGATAGCCGCGTGCGCGGCTGATGATACCGTCGCGTCCGGGAATCAGCAGGAGCAGTGACAGTGTGCCTATGCCGAGCGCGATGGCGACTTCAGCCGGTGCTGCCTGAATCGGGTGAATGCTCGCCGCGACGCCGACAATCGCCATGCCGTTGTAAAGATTGCTGCCCAGCAAGGTGCCGACGCCGATGTCGTCGTGGCCGCGGTAACGTGCAAGCAGCACGGTGACCAGTTCGGGCAGCGAGGTGCCGATCGCCACCACGGTCGCGCCGACGATGTAGGCATCGACGCCGAAGGCGGTGGCGATGCCGGTGGCGCTACTGACGAACAAGCGTCCGGCAAAGATCAGCAGGGTAAGACCGGCAAGACCGGAAACCACCGCTAGCCATGGACGGAGCTCGTCGTCGGTCACGTCGACAAACTCACCTGAACCACGGCTCGCGACACCGGCACGCATCAGCAGCCACAGCCAGGTTGCAAACACCAGCAGGAGGATGACGCCTTCTTGGCGGGTGATGGTGCCGTCCAGGGCAAACAGGAAAGTCAGCAGCGGTATTGCCAGGGCCAGGACAAAGTCTCGGCCGAGATCCCTTGGTGCCACCCGGATCGGTCCAAAGAACAGTGCGAGCCCGAAGAGCAGGGCGATATTGACGACATTACTGCCCAGCGCATCGCCAAGGCCGATTTCCGGCTGTCCGGAAAGGGCGGCAACGGTGGAAACCGTCAGCTCCGGGCTCGACGTCGCAAACGCAGCCAGGCTGGTCGCCACGAGCAGCTTGGGTACGCGCAACCAGGCAGCGGTACCCAGCACACCCTTGAGGAACAGTTCGCCGCCGATGCCAGCCAGGGCGATGGCGCCGAGCACTGCTAGCAGATCGTTGGCGGAAAGGGTCATGTGCCACGCTCTCTAAGGCTGGTGTCGTGCGCGCCCCCAGGGGTGTTCGGAATTTCACCACGGGTGTCTGGCTCGGCTCGTGATGGAGGAGCTGCGGGCAACGCATCGCCAGGACGGTTTTCGGCATTTTCGGGTAGAGGGGCGAGCGAGGTCAGTCTCTGGTGTAGCGCCGCCTTGGCCAACAGATGCGCGGAGACCGGGGCGGTGATGAACAGGAACAGGGCCACCAGCACCTCGTGCAGGCTGAGGCTGTCGCCGGTGACGCTGAAATAGGTCGCCGAGGCGATCAACAGGCTGCCCACACCGAGCGTGGTGGCCTTGGTCGGGCCGTGCAGGCGAGTGTAGAAGTCATCGAGCCGGGCGAGGCCGAACGAGCCGATGAAAGTGAATATCGCCCCGGCGAGAACCAGCAGGGAAAGCAGGAGTTCGGTTGCATCATTCATTCAATGATATCTCCGCGCAGCAGAAACTTGCAAAGCGCCACCGTGCCGACGAAGCCCATCAGCGCGATGAGCAGTGCCGCCTCGAAATAGAGGTCGCTGCCGAAGTGGATGCCGAGCAGTACCAGCAGCGCGATGGCGTTAATGTAAAGGGTATCGAGGGCGAGAATGCGGTCAGGCGCACTGGGGCCTTTGAGCAGGCGCCAGAGCGCGAGGGCGAAGGCTGCGGTGACCAGGGCAAAGGCGATAAGCAGCGCGATGTTCAGCATTCGAAGATTTCCTTGAGCGGCGCTTCATAGCGCGACTTGATCGTGGCAACCAGTTCAGCGTGGTCGTCGGCATCGAGCGCATGCACGAGGAGGCTTTTCCGGTCCTCGCTCAAACGGGCGGATACCGTGCCCGGTGTAAGGCAGATGGTATTAGCCAGAGCGCTGATGGCAAGATCGTGGCGGACATCCAGGGAAACGACCACAAATGCCGGGCGCAGGTGCCGCCCCCGGACGAGAATCAGCCACGCCACTTTCAGGTTGGCGACCAGGATGTCGAACAGCACCACGCCGGCAAAACGCAGTAGCGTACGCGGGTGTCGAATGCGCACTTGTTCCGGCCAGAACGGCAGGGTGAATACTGGAATGGCCCAGCCCAGCAGCAGGCCGAGCACGATCTGGCCCGGCGCCACGCTGTTGTTGAGCAGCAACCAAACCAGTGCCAGCATCGGCGTAAGCAGGGGATGTGGCAGCAGGCGTTTCATCGGGCACCTCCCAGGACGGTGCCGATATAGGCTGCGGGTTGCAGGAGCTGAACGGCTGCCGCGCGGGCAAAGTCGCTGGCGGGGCCGGCCCAGATGGTCAGGCCAATCGCGAGCGCGAGCAGTCCGATGATGGGTACCAGTTCATGACGCATGGGTGAGAATGGCGTGGCGGCCACCGTCTTGCCGGGGTGCGAACGGAAGAACAGCAGACTGCCCGAGCGTGCCAGCGCGATCAGGCCGAGCAGGGCGGTCGCCAGCACAACGCCCCAAACCCAGGGCAGCATGGGATGGGCGAGCGCGGCGCGTAGGATCATGAATTTGCCGAGAAAGCCCGACAGCGGCGGCAGACCGGCGAGCAGCACGGCGCTCATGAAAAACAGGCCGCCCCAGAGCCCGGCGCGCGGGATGTCGTCGGCCGTCTTGAAAAAGTCGGCGCTGGCGCCACGGCGCCGGGCGATGGCATCGCCGAGCAGGAACAGCGATGCCGCCGCGAAGGTGCTGTGGGGCAGGTAATACAGCCCGGCGGCAATGCCATCATTGGAGCCGAGTCCGAACGCGATCAACAGGGTGCCGACCGATGCCACCACCAGATAGGCTGCCTGCTGGGCAAGCCGCGTGGCCGCCAGGACGCCGAGCATGCCCAGGGCCAGCGTGGCTAGCGCGGCCGGCAGCAGCCAGGGCAGGAACAGGTCGGCAAGTGGCCCGGCCTCGGCGCCGAACAGCAGGGTATGGGTACGCAGGATGGCATAGGCACCAACCTTGGTCATGATCGCGAACAGGGCCACCACCGGCGCGGCAGCCGCGGCGTAGGCGGCCGGCAGCCAGAGGTGGAGCGGCAACAGGGCCGCCTTGAGGGCGAAAACGCCGAACAGCATTAGGCCGGCGGCACGCACCAGCCCGAGATTCTCTGGTGGCGTCGCCGCAATCTTGACGGCCAGATCGGCGAAATTGAGCGTGCCCAGCACGCCGTAGAACAGGCCGGCGGCGAACAGGAAGAGGGTGGAACCGAGGAGATTGAGCACCACGTAATGCATGCCCGCCCGCACGCGTCGTGCGCCGCCGCCATGCAGGAGCAGGCCATAGGAGGCGATCAGCAGAATTTCGAAAAAGACGAACAGGTTGAAGAGGTCGCCGGTCAGGAAGGCGCCGGAAAGCCCGAACAACTGCATCTGGAAGAGGACGTGGAAATGCCGTCCGCTGCCGTCGCTGCCGCCGCTGGCGTAAAGCAGCGCAAACAGGGCGAGCAGCGCCGTGGTCAGCACCATCCACGCGGCGAGGCGGTCGGCGACCAGCACGATGCCCCAGGGCGCCGGCCAGTTCCCCAACTCATAAACCAGGATGTCGCCGCCGCTCACCGCGTTTAGCAGCAGCGCCGCGAGCACGATCTGGCCGAGCGTGGCTATCGCCGCAATCACGCGCTGTGTCGGCAGCGGCAGGGCGCGCAGTGCGAGCAGCACGACACCCGCCAGGAATGGCAGCAAGACCGGCGCAATGACGAGATGGTTGCTCATGCCTCACCCCTGCCGTCGACGTGGTCGTTGCCGAGTTCCGCGCGCGACTTCAAGGCCAGCATGATGACGAAGGCGGTCATGGCGAAGCCGATGACGATGGCGGTGAGCACCAGCGCCTGTGGCAGCGGGTCGGCATGGGTCGCAGCGGCGCCGATCACCGGCGGCTGGCCGATCGCCAGCCGTCCCATGGCGAACAGGAATAGGTTGACCGCGTAGGAAAGAAAGGTCAGTCCGAGCACCACGGCGAAGCTGCGCGCGCGCAGCACGAGATAGACGCCGCAGGCGGTCAGTACGCCGATCGAGAGGGCAAGCAGGGCTTCCATCAGGCGTTGCTCTCAAGTTGTTGCTGGGCATGGCTTGCGTTTTGCGCCAGCCCGAGGTTGATCAGGATCAGCAGCGTCGCCCCGACCACCACCAGATAGACGCCGAGGTCGAAGGCCATCGCCGATGCGAGCTCGATCTCGCCGATCAACGGCAGCGCAAAATGGCCGAAGGTGGAGGTCAGGAAGGCATGCCCGAATGCCCAGCTCGCCAAGCCCGTGGCCAAGGCAATGGCGAGGCCTGCCGCGATCAGCGGTTGGGTGTGCGCGGGCAGCCGGGCGTGGGTCCAGACGGCGCCATTGGCAAGGTACTGCAGGATCAGCGCCACTGCCGTGATCAGCCCGGCGATAAAACCGCCCCCCGGCAAGTTGTGGCCGCGCAGCAGGATGAATATCGATACCAGGAGAGCGAGCGGCAGCAGGAGCCGGGCAAACGTGGCCATGATGAGCGGGTGCCGGTCGGCATCCCAGCCCCGCCCCGCCGCATCGCGCAGCGGCGCATGCAGCCGCAAACCGTCGAGCATGGCAAAAATGCCCAAGGCGGCGAGCGCCAGCACGGTGATTTCGCCAAAGGTGTCGTAGCCGCGGAAGTCGACCAGGATGACATTCACGACGTTCGTGCCGCCGCCGCCGGGAACGCTGTTGGCGAGAAACCAGTCGGCGATGGAAGCGTAAGGCCGCGTCAGCACCGCCCAGGCGAGCGCGGCGGCGCCCGCGCCCGCGGCCAGGGCGAGGGCGGTGTCGCGCAGCCGCCGGCCCTGGCTCGATTCGATAGGGCTTTGTTGCGGCAGGAAGTAGAGGGCAAGCAGCAGCAGCACGATGGTGACCACCTCGACCGAGAGCTGGGTCAGCGCGAGATCCGGGGCCGAGAATCCGATGAAGATGAGCGCTACCACGAGCCCAACCGCGCCGACCAGGATCAGCGCCGTGAAGCGCTGCCGGTGCAGGATAGTCGCCGTAATGGTCGCTGCCGCCAGCGTCAGGGCGGCAACGAGGCTCACACCATCTATCGGGAGAAGCGCCCGCGGTCCGGTAAGCGGCGCAGCGGATGACCACATGCCGGCGGCGCCGAGGCACAGCGCGGCGACAACAAACAGCATGGCCTGGCGCTGTAGCGAACCCGTGTCGAGGCGCGCCGTGACTGCGCGCGCCAGTTTGTACAGCATTTCCATGGCCCGTTCGAACACGGCGCGCGCATTGAGATGTTTCTCCATGTGGTCATGGATGGCGAACAACGATTTACGGCCGGAATAGAGAAGCACTCCGCCGATCAGCGCGACCACGCTCATCGCCAGTGCCGGGCTGAAGCCGTGCCAGATCGCCAGGTCGTGCTCGGGCAGCGGGGCCTGGAGCACGGCAGTGGCAGCCACTGCCAGGATGGGTTCGACCGTGAGCGCCGGCAGGATGCCGACCAGCAGGCAGAGCACCACCAGGATCTCCACCGGCACCTTCATCCAGCGCGGCGGTTCGTGCGGTGTTCTCGGTAAATCGATCGGCTCGCCGTTGAAAAACACGTCGTGGATGAAGCGCAGTGAGTAGGCCACCGCGAAGATGCCGGCAACCGTCACCGCCGCCGGCAGCAGCCAGCCGAAGCTCAGCCGGTCTGCCGCACCCACCGCCTCGGCGAAGAACATCTCCTTCGAGAGGAAGCCGTTGAACAGCGGCACGCCGGCCATTGCCGCCGCGGCCACCATGGCGAGCGTGGCGGTATGCGGCATGGCTTTCCACAAGCCATTGATGCGGCGCATGTCGCGCGTGCCGGTCTCGTGGTCGATGATGCCGGCGGCCATGAAGAGTCCGGCCTTGAAGATCGCGTGGTTGATGATGTGGAAAACACCGGCCACCGCCGCAAGCGGCGTGCCGATGCCGAACAACGCGGTGATGAGGCCCAGATGGCTGATCGTCGAATAGGCGAGCAGGCCCTTCAGGTCATGCTTGAACAGGGCGACAACTGCGCCGATAAGCAGGGTGGTAATGCCGACGCCGCCAACCAGCCAGGTCCATGCTTCGGTGCCGGAAAGCGCCGGGAACAGGCGCGCAAGCAGGAATACGCCGGCCTTCACCATGGTCGCTGAGTGCAGATAGGCGGAGACCGGGGTCGGCGCCGCCATCGCGTTGGGGAGCCAGAAATGGAAGGGAAACTGCGCCGATTTGGTGAACGCGCCGAGCAGGATCAGGATCAGTGCCGGCAGGTAGAGCGGATGGGCGCGGATGATGTCGCCGCTGGCCAGTACCACGGAGAGCTCGTAGCTGCCGGTGATTTCGCCGAGCAATATGAAGCCGCCGAGCAGCGCCAGCCCGCCCGCCCCGGTAATGGCCAGCGCCATGCGCGCGCCGCTGCGGGCCGCATGTCGGGTGCGCCAGTAGCCGATCAGCAGGAAGGAGGAAAGGCTGGTCAGTTCCCAGAAGATCAGGAGCTGGATCAGGTTTTCGGAAAGCACGACCCCCAGCATCGAGCCCATGAACAGCAGCAGATAGGCATACAGCCGTCCGAGGCTGTCCTGCTGAGAGAGGTAGTAGTTGGCATAGAGAATGACCAGCAGGCCGATGCCGAGAATCAGCAGCGCGAACAGCAGGCCCAGTCCGTCGAGACGGAACACCAGGTCGAGGCCGAGGGCAGGCATCCAGACCAGGCGCTGAAGCACCGTTTCCCCGGCGAAGGGCGCGGCCAAATCCGGCAAGAGAATGCCGAACGACAGCAAGGCCACGCCGGCGGCCGCCCAGGCGGCGGCCTTTCGATCGCGCCGGGACACCCAGGCCACCAGCAGGGCGCCGAGAAAGGGAACGAGAACGGCGATGAATAAGTTCATGTTCAAATTTTTCCCAAGAGCGGTCGCAGCTACTGTTGCGAACGTGGCCCCGGATCGAGTGCCGTCAGTGCCTGGCGATAAGCGCCCGCGGTCTGCCGGCGCACGCTCGAAGCGTGGTCAGCCGCGTACCAGCGCCATGATCTGGCCGGCGTCGAGTGTGGCGGCTTTCTGCTGGATTTGCGGCAGGTAGTGCGACTGCATCTGCTTGGCGGGCTCCAGCAAATTCTGGAAGGTGTCGCGCAGCAAAGCAGTGTTCATCACCCGCCCACCGGTGTAATAGCGCTTGGCAAGCTGGCCAAGGGCGTAAGTGGTGGCGAAGGAGAAGGCCATGCCGGTGGCGGCACCACCCAGCTGACCGAAGGTCTTGCCCGCCATTTTGCCCAATAGCCCACCCAGCAGCTTGCGGCCCATTTGTTCGAGATATTGCGAGGTAAGACCGACGCCGGCGGCGGCGATGAATTCCTTGATGTGGCCTTGGTCGAGCTTGACGCCGTGTGCCTTGCCGATGCCGTAGACCATCTTGATCTGCAAGGGGATGATGGCCATCGACGCCCAGGATTGCGGCAGCAGTTCGAGCGCACCGTTCAGCAGGCTGTAATTGAGGATGGATTTATCCAGTTCGGCCTCGCTCACCTGCGGCTGCGCTGCCGCGACCGGGGCGGCGGCGGCACCGGCCAGCACGGCAGGGACGCTGGCCTCGCTCGACGCGACGATGGTATCTGCGGTGTGTTCGAAGGCGGCAACCTGTCCCGCATCGAGCTGCAACAGTGTTTTCAGATTCACCAGAAAGCGGCCTTCCGCTTCGCTCTGGCGACCATCGGCGTCGCACACGCAGACTGCCATTTCATAGGCGAGCTGGCGTTCGCCGGCATTGGTGAGCGCCGCAGCCGCCTCTTCCACGCCGAACCGCTTGAGCAGCACGTCCTGATATAGCCGTGCCAGGTCGGGCGCGCCGGTTGCACCACCCAGGGATTCGGCAATGCGGCGGATTTCCTCGCGCTCGCGGTCGTGTTTGGCCCCATCGGCAAAAGCGGCATGGAGGCTAATGGCGAGGATGGCGCGTTGCTGTTCATGGTTCATGGTGATGGGCTCTTCATCCATGGTGGGTTGGCGTCATCGCTCGACCTGGCGTCGCTTGCGTAAGCAATGTTTTCAGTTCGCGAATTTCATCGCGCAGGGCGCGCACCTCGCTGTGCAGGTCGGCCTCGATGTGCTCCTTGGCCTGCTCCACCGCCGCCACCGTCTCCGCCTGTTCCTTCTCGTTGTAGCTTTGCATCGCGCTGACGATGATGGCGATGAACAGATTGAGCATGGTGAAGGTGGCCACCAGGATGAACGGCACGAAGAAAACCCAGGCGTAGGGAAAGTTTTCCATCACCGGGCGGGCGATGCCCATCGACCAGCTTTCCAGCGTCATCACCTGGAACAGGGTGTAGAGCGAGCGGCCGATGTGGCCGAACCATTCCGGGTGCTCGGCGGCGAACAGCTTGGTGGCGATCACCGCGAACACGTAAAAGATGATCATCAGCACCATGGCGATCGATCCCAGTCCCGGAATCGCCGCCAGCAGCGCCCCGACCACCCGCCGCATCGAGGGCACCATGGTCAGGAGGCGCAGCACGCGCAAGACGCGCAGCGCCCGCAGCACGGCGAGCGGGCCGGTGGCCGGCATCAGTGCAATGGCGACGACGGCGAAGTCGAACACGCTCCACGGGTCGCGCCAGAAGGCCCGCCGGTGGACATACAGCCGGATAGCGATTTCCACCACGAATACGCCAAGAATGGCCTGGTCGAGCCCGAGAATCAACCCGCCCGCCGCGGCCATCGCGGCGGGCCAGGTCTCCATGCCGAGCAGCGCCGCGTTGATCAATATCAGGGCGATGATGCCACCCTGCACGCGGGGGTGCTCAATGAAGCTGCGCAGGCGCGGGGTCGCGCCTTGCGACATGGGTTGTCCGGCGGTAGTGTTCATTGCTTACTGCGCTGCCTTGAGCGCGGCGATGCGCTCTTCCAGTGGCGGATGGGTCATGAACAGGCGCTTGATGCCGCCACCGCCACCGCCGGCGATGCCGAAGGCGGCCATTTTGTCGGGCAGCGGTTGCGGATGCAGCGAATTCAGGCGCTGCAGCGCGGCGATCATGTTCTGCCGCCCGGCCAGGCTGGCGCCACCGCGATCGGCGCGAAACTCGCGTTGCCGCGAGAACCACATGACGATGATGGAAGCGAGAACGCCCAGCACCAGTTCGGCGATGATCATGGTGACGAAAAAGGCCGGGCCGTGCCCGCGTTCGTTCTTGAAGATCACCCGGTCCACGGTGTGGCCGATCACTCGGGAGAGGAACATGACGAAGGTGTTCACCACGCCCTGGATCAGCGCCATCGTCACCATGTCGCCGTTGGCGGCGTGGGCGACTTCATGACCCAGCACCGCCTCGGCTTCCGGCCGGGTCATCTGCTGCAAGAGACCGGTGGAGACGGCGATGAGCGAGCTGTTCTTGGTCATGCCGGTGGCGAAGGCGTTGACGTCGGGTGAATCGAAAATCCCGACTTCAGGCATCTTGATGCCGGCTTTTGTAGAGTATTTCCGGACGGTTTCCACCAGCCAGAGTTCGGTCGAATTTGCCGGTGTCTCGATTACCTGCACGCCCATCGACTTCTTGACCGTCCATTTGGAAATGGCGAGCGAGATGAACGCACCGCCGAAACCCATCACTGCGGCGAAAATCAGCAGCGAGGTCAGGTTGAGACCCTGTTCCGTGAGATAAGGCTCGACGCCCAGCAGGCGCATGGTGACAGACAGCACCAGCAAAATGGCCATGTTGGTGCCGAGGAAGAGCAGGGTGCGTTTCATTGGGATTGTCTCCTTGTTTATTTAATAGTTACAGCAGGGCAGTCTCAACGCGCACGCTGATGTTTCCCTTTGGTTGTTGCGTGATCTTCAGGACGAAGCGCTCGTGACCTTTTGTGTATTCGTGCGCCTCCGCCTGCGGTGTGGCGGACTGGACGCTGCGGGCGAAGCCCTGCGCGGCAAAGCCCTTGGCGTAGTGGTCGAGCACCGCCGCGTAGTCCGCCTTGCCTGCGTAGGTTACCGCCGCTTGCCCGCCCTCCTGAAGCCAGTAGGTGCGTACCAGCCCCGGATAGCGGGCCACCGGCCCCAGCTGCGTACCTGAAACATCGCGCTGCGGCTGTGTTTCCGGCTTGAGGGCGGGCACGATCGCGCCCAGTTTTTCGCCTGTGCCGGGCAATACCTGCTCAACCTGTCCCAGCGCGCGCTGCGCCACCTCGGGCGCGGCACCCATCATCACGCCCAGTTTTTCACGCACACCGGGCAGTGCCTGCTCCACCTGCCCCAGCATGCCCTGTGCCGCTCCGGGCGCGGTGCCCATCAAGATTTTCGTCTGCCCGAAGAACCAGCCGATCAGCGCCACGGCTGCCCAGATCAGCAGGCCGAACAGCACCAGCAGGCCAACGCCCACGGCGATCCAAGTGCTGCGGCGTACTTGGAAAAGCCGGGGTGAGAAGTTGGCGGCGTAAGCGAGAAAAGAGGGATTGTTCATGGCGATCCTATTGATTGACATTTCGTTGCAGATGGGGGGGTACGCGCGGAAAAACTAGCTCCTGCCGCGTGAGATCACCTGACATCATGTGGTTCAAAAGCGCGACACGGCCCCAGTATTGTCGCGATGACGATTGCGTTTTGCACGTCCCGCCGGGTGCCTATGAGTGAGCGCTTGGAAAAACGCCGTTGCGGCAGCGGAGAAGAAGCGCTCGTCACCTTGCCCACACCAAAATGGCCAACGGCCACCTTGGGCGATGCTGCCGGTGCCGGGACTTCCGTCAGTTCCTCTGGTAATTCATCAAGTGGCCATCTTTGCTCGTCGTTTTTCTCCGCTTGCGGTCCGAAGCGTTTCATCAAGAACTGGAACAGCACGATGGCGACAAATATCGAAAGGTAGGTTAATTCCTTGGGGATCTCTTGCATGGCTGTCTACATCCCTATCTTGAAGCCGCTCTGGGTTCGTCCGAGGTACTGGCGATCTCTTCGCGCATGACGGTATCGGCCTGCAAGTTCTTCATGCGGTAATAGTCCATGATGCCCATGTTCCCCTGGCGAAAAGCCTCGGCCATGGCGCGCGGTACTTCGGCCTCGGCTTCGACGACGCGCGCCCGCATCTCCTGTTCCTGCGCGACGGCCATGGCACGGCGTTCTTCGGCCTTCGCCTGGGCAATCTGCTTGTCGGCGTTGGCCTGGTCGATCTGCAGCTTGGCGCCGATATTTTCACCCACGGTCACGTCCGCGATGTCGATGGACAGGATCTCGAAGGCCGTGCCTGCGTCCAGGCCCTTGGCCAGGATATGCTTGGAAATGTGGTCGGGATTCTCAAGCACGCTCTTGTGGCTGGCTGCCGCGCCGATGGTGCTCACCATGCCTTCGCCAACTCGGGCGACAATGGTCTCTTCGCCGGCACCGCCGACCAGTCGTTCGATGTTGGTACGCACCGTGACCAGGCAAACGGCGATCAGTTGGATGCCGTCCTTGGCCACCGCCGCCACTTTCGGCGTCTGGATCACCTTGGGCAGAACCGACATCTGTACCGCCTCCAGCACATTGCGTCCGGCCAGATCAATGGCTGCGGCGCGTTTGAAGGGCAGGGCGATATTGGCCTTGTCGGCCGAAATCATGGCGTTGACCACACGTTCGACGTTGCCACCTGCGAGGAAGTGGGCTTCCAGGTCGTTGATGGAGACGTCGAGCCCGGCCTTCACCGCGCTGATTCGCGCCGTGACCACCGTGGTGGGCGGTACGCGGCGCAGGCGCATGCCGATCAGCGTAAGCAGTCCCACATAGGCCCCGGAAGCCCATGCAGCGATCCAGAGGGGAACGGGGACCAGATACAAAACAATGGCCAGCCCTGCTACCACCAGTAAAAGAGCGCCGAAACCACCCGTCATGCCAGCCAAAATATCGATCATTGCTTATTCCCATGTTGTTGTTGTACGGCATTTGCCGCACAAGGACCACTGTCGTGCGCCTGACTGTGATTATTCGTTGCTGTTCATAAAACCGAGCAGATGCAGCAGGCTGGTGAAGAGGTTGAAGATGGAAACGAACAGGGTCACGGTCGCCATCACGTAGTTGGTTTCGCCGCCGTGGATGATGTTGCTGGTCTCATACAGGATCAGGCCGGACATCAGCAGTACGAAAGCGGCCGAAACAGTCAGTGACAATGCCGGAATCTCGAAGAAGATGGCTGCCAGACCTGCCAGGAAGGCCAGCAGGATGCCGACCATCAGGAAGCCACCCATGAAGCTGAAATCCTTCTTGGTGGTGAGCGCGTAGCCGGACAGGCCAAGGAAGATCGCAGCCGTGCCGCCCATGGCCATCATCACCGTCTGGCCGCCGTTGGGCAGGCCGAGATAGTGGCTGACGATGGGTCCGAGCGTGTAACCCATGAAACCGGTCAGGGCGAACACCGAGACGATGCCCCAGCCGCTGTTGCGCAGTTTGGCGGTCAAAAACAGCAGACCGAAATAACCGATCAGCGTGATGATCAGACCGGGGTGCGGCAGCTGCAGCGCTACCGAGGTGGCGGCGGTGACGGCGGCGAACAGCAGTGTCATCGACAGCAGCATGTAGGTATTGCGGATGACCTTGTTGCTGGCCAGTGCCGCTGCGATGGCGGTTTGGCTGGTGTTGCCTGTAGGCAGGGAATGAATGGAACTCATGACGGACTCCTTTTTTGAATGGATTGGGGTTTAGTTTGGGTTCGCTGTCGTAGCAACCGAATCGATATCCTGCGTATCGCTGGCAACGCCAGGTGCGACGGTCTTGACGGCGCTGTGCCGGTGTTCCCGTTGTCGTTCCAGCCGGCGTGCCACTGCGCGTTCGGCGCGATCGGCGGCGCGGTCGATGGCAATATAGAGGTCGGGTTCGGTATCTTCGATCATGACGTCCGGTGTGCCGGGCAGTGGGATCTGGATGCGGCAGCATTTGTCGTTCCCGCCGCGTGGACCGTTGATGTCGAACAGCCGAACATCTATCTTGCCGACATAACGATCGGCCCAACTGAGCGCAAACCGCAAACGCCGTTCGGTGTGTTCCCGCAGGCCGTCGGTCAGCTCAAAACCTTGCGCCAGTATGTTGATGCGCATCACCCGTTTCCAATCTTGTCGTGTTGATGGAAAAACGCATGCTAAGGCAACGCAAAACATCTGACAAATCGAATGATACGACGTAATACATCGAATAATCCGATGTACATTATACGAAAGACGGGTTGGCGATGCGTCATTTCTGTCACTCACAGGGTCGAGATTGCCAACTCCGAAGCGCAGAATCCGGGACGAACCTACCCGACCATTATCAATGGCCATCCAGGCTAATCTGGCTTTGTTGCTACAGTTGTGCAAACTTTATCCGGAAACATTGCGTATATTGCCTGCAGATGAATTGGCTAGCGAACTGCTGCTGACGGCGGTGAGCTCGGCGCGTGCATGAAGTGCTTTCCGCACCGCCGGTTCTGCCACGGCGGCTCGTGAACTGCGTGATGCGTTGCAAACCGAGCAGGTCGCTTGGCCTTCACAGACAAGGTGCCGCATGACTGAGGTTTCGCCACAGATGACCGCCAACGCGAAGCGTACCGGCTACCAAGCCAGGGTCGTGCGCTGGATTTGGGCGGGCTGCGTATTGGTCGTGGTGTCGGTAAGCGCCGTCGGTTGGCTTGTTGTGGAAAGCATGCAGCGGCAGCAGCAGATCACGCGCGACTTGCATCACCATCCCTTTACCGTTGCACATACGGCAAGCAATTTGCGCGTGGTGCTGGTGCAAATACGTAACACCATGCTGCTGCTTACGGTTGGCGAGCCGGTTGAAGAGGTTGAGCGCCTGATCAGGAGTGTCGATGGGTTGGCAGCCGAGGCCGAGCGTTTGCTTGCCATCGTCAGGGAGCGCCAACTAGGCGACCCTGCCGATCCCGAGCTGGCTGCCGCATTGCTTGGTGAGTGGACAGGTTTGCGCGAGCGCATCATTGCCCATGCCCATGCAGGGAGAACCGCTGAAGTCAGGCGGCTTGTCGGTACGTCGGGCAGCACCATGTTCGCCAAGGTAGATGATGTCGCCAGCAGGATAGCCAGTGCTGCCGAACAGCGCGGCGAGGACTTGGCCACACAGTCAGAAAAGCTGGGCGATCAGCGTATTCAGCAGACCTGGCTGCTGCTCGGGTTCCTGAACCTGGCTGTGGTCCTGATCGCTTTCGGCGTGGTGCGGCGTGTCGCGCGTACCTTGCAGCGCGAGGCTGAGCAACGCAAGATGATGGGGCAGCAGCTGGCAGACAGCGAAGCAAATCTGCGCGCCGTGATCGACGCGACGGCCGATGCGATCATCGTCATTACGCCGGCGGGCCTGATGGAAAGCGTCAATTTGGCCGCCGAGCGCATCTTTGGCTATGACCGCGCCGAACTGCTCGGCCGCAACGTCAGCATGTTGATGCCGGAAGCTTACCGCGGCGCCCATGATGACCTTCTCGCTGCCTTTCAGGGAGGCGGTGAGCGCAAGGCGATCGGCTTCCGGCGTGAACTGATGGGACAGCGCAAGGATGGCAGCCAGTTCGAGATCGAGCTGGCTGTAAGCGAGGCGATTGGCCCGGGTCAGGGAAGCTATGTCGGCGTTGTGCGCGACATCAGCCTGGCTGTGCGCGCCAGGCGCGAGTTGGAACAGATGAAGCGCTTCATGCAGCAAACGCTCGATGCGTTGACCGCCAGTATCTGCGTCCTCGACAGTGCCGGCACGATCATCCACACCAACCGGCCGTGGCGGCGGGACTGCCTTGTCCGCGGACTGTGCGACAAGGATGGCTGCCTGGGGGCCGATTACCTGGCGACCAGCCCGGCGACCCGCGATATCCCCGGTTATGAGGGCCACCTGGTTGCCAAAGCCCTGCGGCGGATGCTCGAAAGCAAGGAAGACAAGTTTTTTGCCGAGTATCCCAGTCATGGCGGCGAGTACGAGTGCTGGATGATGTTGAGCGCAACCTCGTTTGAAATCGCTGGCGTGCGGCATGTGGTTGTCGCCCATGAAGACATCAGCGAATTGCGCGGCTCGCAACAGGCGCTGGCGCGCAAGATTGCCGTGTTGCAAACGACACTGGAGGCCATGCGGCAGGGCATCCTGATGGTCGACGGCGATCTCAACGTGGTCACCGTTAACCGCAAGTACTTCCAGTTGATGCAGTTGCCGCCAGAGTTTTATTGCAGAAAGCTGAGCATGCCGGAGTTGATTCGCTATCAGGCCGAGCGTGGTGATTATGGTCCCGGCGATCTGGAGGAGATGGTACGCAAGCGTGTCCAGGTATTGAGCCAGCCGTCGACACAACGGACAGAGCGAACTTTCCCGGATGGGAAAACAGTCGAGATTTTCTGGCGCACCCTGCCCGTTGGGAGTGGTGCTGTCGCCACCTTTAACGACATTACGCAAAGCAAGCAGGATGAGCTCGATTTACGGCAAGCCAAGGAAGCGGCTGATGCTGCCAGCGAAGCCAAGAGTGCCTTCCTCGCCACCATGAGCCACGAAATTCGCACGCCGTTGTACGGCATCATCGGCATGGCCGAATTGCTCGAAACAACAGCGCTGGTGGCCGACCAACTGAAGATGGTGCAGACGGTGCGCGACTCCGGCAATACCTTGCTGGCCATCATCAACGACATTCTGGATCTCTCACGCATCGAAACCGGCAAGCTGGCAATCGAAGCCACACAGATGTCCTTGCGTGAGACGGTGCAATCCGTGGCCGACGTCCTGGCCCCAGTGGCAGAGAAAAAAGGCATCAAGTTCTATGTCGACATATCTTCAGGTGTTCTGGATCACTTGATCGGCGATCCCGTGCGGGTGCGGCAAATCCTGTTCAACCTGGTCGGCAATGCCATCAAATTCACCGATGGTATCGATCCCGATGGACGCAGCGGTCAAGTTTCATTGCGTGTGATGTCCGCCTCGGCTGACTTACCCAATACCCGTACCGTCATCTTTATTATCGAAGACAATGGCATTGGCATGAACGAGGAGGTTGTCTCCCGCATCTTCCAGCCTTTTTCCCAGGCCGATAACAGCATGTCGCGGCGCTATGGTGGTTCTGGTCTTGGATTGTCCATCTGCGCTCGTTTGGTGAACATGATGGGCGGTGAGATCGATGTCACCAGCCATTCCGGTGCAGGCTCGATCTTTACCGTGCGCTTACCCTTCCAGCTGGCTGGTGAAGACAGCGCGCCTGCCGTCGTACCCCATGCGGGGCATTTCATCTCACCAGCGCCGACTGTTGCTGACAGTCATCCTGTGCTTGCTCCGGAGGACGTCCGCCTGCTGGTGGCTGAGGACAATGAAATCAATCAGGAACTGATCCGTCGCCAGTTGGCCCAGCTTGGTTACGTCGCTGATATCGTCAACAATGGCCGCGAGGCCCTTGACCAACTGGCGCACGGTAATTACGATTTGTTGCTGACGGACTGTCAAATGCATGAGATGGACGGCTACGCGCTGGCCAAGGCCGTGCGTGAAAACGAAAGCCAGAGCGGGATTCCAGCGGGTGAGCGCCTGCCAATCATTGCGTTCACCGCCAATATTCTGCCAAATGACTTGCAGCGCTGTTATGCGGCGGGGATGGATGATGTGGTCGGCAAGCCTACCGAACTCGGCGAACTGAGGCGCACTTTGGCGCGCTGGGCGGGTGCGGTACCGGCGACAGCCCCGCTTTTGCCGCGTGCGGCGATGCCAGGTGCTGCGACTTTACGCACGGTACAACTGACCCGCCTGAGTGATCTGATCGGGCCGAATCCGGCTGTGCATGCCCGTATTCTCAATAAGTTCATTGTCTCGTCGCAAACCTTGCTGGATGAGATTGGCGCGGCCGAGAAACGGGCTGACACGGCTACGCTTGGTGCGCTGGGCCACAAATTCAAATCTTCGGCCCGCGCCATTGGCGCCGATGCCCTGGCCGATGCCTGTGCCGCACTGGAAGTGGCGGGCAAGGGGGGCGATGTATCTGCGTGCAGCACCCATGCTGCCGCAATAGCCACAGGCTTTTCCGCGGCGGTTATCGAGATTGAGGCCTATCTGGCCGCTGTTTCACCCAATCCACCCATTTAAAATGCATAGCCGAGCCAAGCCATGACCCAGGACAAGAAAGAAGAGCGGCCGATACTGATCGTCAGCGATGACGCTGAAGAAGTGCGCGCCGTGCGTGATTTGTTGCAGCACGACTACGCCAATTTGATCATTGCAGACAACGATGAAGCCGGCCTGCGCCTGTTTCCGGAACGGCAACCGGCGCTCCTGATCCTCGTCTTTCAGGAAATGGTGAGATCCGAGCGGTTTTACCTGATGCTCTATCGGCAATGCCAGACCATCCGGGAAATCCCGCACCAGACCCTGCTGCTCTGCAAAAGCAACGAATCCGAAGCCGCCTTCTCCCTCTGTCACAACAACACCTTTGACGACTACCTGATCAATCGGCCGCTGCACGACCCGTATCGACTCCGGCTGGCCGTCCAGCACGCCCTGACCCGGCAAGCCGGTCGCTCCGAATCGGCGACAGTCCAGCGCCAACTCTCCCACATCGGCAGCGATTTGCGCCACCTCGACACCTTCGTCAACAAGGCCCTGGAAGGCGGCCAGGGCCATCACGACGAATCGATCAAAGCCTTTCGTGACTTTGCCAGCCAGCTCACCAAGGAACTTGATCAGTTCGAAACCCACATGAACAACGCGGCACGCGGCCAAGCCGCCAAAGTCCTCGAAAAAAGCGGCCTGCGACAGCAATTTGACGAACTCCGCCGCACCGGTGTCGCGCCCGAAGTACAGAAGGTCGAAGGCAAGCTGCAGGAAGCCCAGCAATGGGCACATCAATTCGACAAGGACTATCGAGAACAAGCCGTCAAAGTCACCAGCCGGGAATTTCCGCCAGCGCAACCTGAAGTGATGCTGGTTGATGATGACGAGATGTACCGCGATATGCTTGGCGTCATGCTGGAGGAAATCGAACTGCGCGTGACGCTGGCAGACAGCGGCGAAGCCGCGCTGGCCGCCATGCGTACCCGGCGCCCCGATATCGTGCTGCTTGATTACAACATGCCGGGGCTTAACGGGATAGACATGCTGAGGCTGATGAAAAGAACGCCGGAGTTTCACCAGATTCCGGTCATCATGTTGACTGGAGAAAAATCGCGCGAAGCTGTCAAGGAAATGATCATGGCTGGTGCCGTAGGTTATATTGTGAAGCCCAGCAATCGTCCGACCATTCTTGCCAAGATTCGTAGCGTGTTGTCCAGGCCTGCCGGTACCTCTGCCGGTACCCCTTCCGGAACGTAGAGAGCATCGATAGTATGGAAAGAATTGGCGCTGTCGCTCGGCCTGAGGTCGTGTGGCAACGAGTTATCCACATACTTTCCACCGCATTTCCACAGCTTGTTCACTCCCCAGCGGCAAGGTCCGCGAGTAGACTCGCCTCCTTGGCTAAAGCTAAGAAATCGTAAAGGCGACAACTCGCATTGGCGGGTTAATGCCAAATCATAAGCCGTGAGGAGAAAAGAATGGTCCAGGCCCCAGGCGCACAATTTGCTGCCCAACCCTACACACAGAGTTACCTGAGCGGCCACGTGGATGCCCAGGTTGCCGCGCTCAAGCTGCCGCCGCATTCGATCGAGGCCGAGCAGTCGCTGCTGGGTGGTCTGCTGCTCGACAATCAGGCGTGGGACCGCATCGCCGATCAGGTCAACGAGTCGGATTTTTACCGCGACGATCACCGGCGCATCTTCGCGCACATTCGCAAGCTCGTTGAAGCCGGACGTCCGGCCGACGTGGTTACCGTGTTCGAGTCAATCGAGCACGCCAACCAGTCCGATCAGACCGGCGGGCTGGCCTATCTGGGCGAGATCGCCAACGCTACGCCCTCTGCCGCCAATATCCGCCGCTACGCCGAGATCGTGCGCGAGCGGGCGGTGTTGCGCAAACTGGTGACCGTCGGCGACGAAATCGCCGGCTCGGCCCTCAATCCCGCCGGTCGCGACGTCAAGCAACTGCTCGATGCCGCCGAACAGAAAGTTTTCGAGATTGCCGAGGCGGGCAACCGCTCGATGCAGGGCTTCCAGGCGATTACCCCGATTCTGGGAGGCGTGGTCGAGCGCATCGAGGTGCTCTACAACCGCGAGAACCCGTCCGACATCACCGGACTGGCGACCGGCTTCCATGATCTTGACCGCATGACCTCGGGCCTGCAGCCGGGCGACATGATCGTCGTCGCCGGCCGGCCGTCGATGGGCAAGACCGCTTTTGCGCTCAACATTGCCGAGCACGTCGGCATGGAACTGCGCAAGCCCGTGGCGATTTTCAGCCTGGAAATGTCTGGGCCGCAACTGGCGATGCGCTTTCTTTCATCGGCGGGCCGGCTCGACCAGACCAAGATTCGGACCGGCAAGCTGTCGGATGAAGATTGGGAAAAAATGTCGATGGCGCTCGGCAAGCTGCACGATGCGCCCATCCATATCGATGAAAGCGGCATGCTCAACGCCTCGGACCTGCGCGCGCGGGCACGCCGCCTGCACCGCCAATGCGGCCAACTGGGGCTGATCGTGATCGACTACCTGCAACTGATGAGTTCGGTGAAGAACAACGAAAACCGCGCCACCGAAATATCGGAAATCTCCCGCTCTATCAAGGCACTGGCCAAGGAACTGCAAGTGCCGATCATCGCCCTTTCGCAGCTCTCGCGCAAGGTCGAGGAACGTAACGACAAGCGCCCGCTGATGAGCGACCTGCGCGAATCGGGGGCGATCGAGCAGGATGCCGACATCATCATGATGATGTACCGTGAGGAGTACTACAAGCCTGACACCACGGAAAAAGGCGTTGCCGAAGTCATCATCGGCAAGCACCGTAACGGCCCAACCGGTATGACCAAGCTGACCTTCCTCGGCGAATACACAAAATTCGAGAATTTTGCTTCACCGGGTTCGTATTGAAAGTCGGCGCTGGTGGTACGGCGCCAAAACAACAATGGCCCGCACGCAGCGGGCCATTGTTGTATCCAAACTATTTAAATGATTACCCCAGCAGTCTCGCCGCCGGGCCGCCCCAAGGCAAGGCGGCACGCGGCGCCAGCCGCAATCCGCACCCAAGCTTGAATGTGGGCACCCCGTAATAAGACGAGCGCAGCAAGTCAACAGTCACCCCTCCCGCGAGGGAGGGGCTGGGGGAGGGTGGGACTCAGTTTATCAGCGACCACTCACCATTCTTGACTTCGATCAGACGGAAAGCCGACAGGTCGAGTCCCATGTGATCCGTGGGGGACATGTTGACCTTGCCGGCGGTGCCGATGAAACCCTTGGTTTTCTCGATCTCGTCGCGCACCTTGGCCTTGTCGGTGCCGCCCGCCCGCTTGATCGCCTCGACCACCATCATCAGGCCATCGACCGCGTGGCCACCGAAGGTGGAGACGTCTTCCTTGTAGCGCTCGTTGTAGGCTTTCTTGTAGGCCATGACGACCGGCTTCTGCGGGTCCTTGGCGTCGAGCTTGTCGGCGACCAGCAAGGCGGCGGCTGGCAGGCGGACGCCTTCGGCAGCCGGTCCGGCGAGCTTGATGAACTCCTCGGAAGCGACACCGTGGGCGTGATAGAGCGGCAGCTTGATGCCGAGTTGCTGGTAGTTCTTGGTGACGATGGCCGGTCCCTGGCCAAGACCGAAGACGAAGACGGCTTGCACGCCCGGCGCATTGCGAATCTTGGTCAGCTGCGGGCTCATGTCGGTGTCTTTGGGGCCGTAGGTTTCGTTGGCAACCAGCGTGATGCCCATTTTGACGGCCATGGCTTCGGTTTCCCGCTTGCCCGATTGGCCGAATCCTGAAGTTTCGGAAAGCAGGGCGACCTGGGTCAGGTTGCGCTTCTTCATGTCTTCAAAAACCTTCTCGGCCGCCATGCGGTCGGTGTGCGGTGTCTTGAAAACCCATTTCTTCACCGGCTCGATGATGACGACCGCGCCGGCCAGGGAGACGAACGGCAGTCCCGCCTTTTCAACCAGCGGCACCATCGACATGGTGCTGCCGGTGGTCGTGCCGCCGACGATCAGGTCAACCTTGTCTTCCTCGATCAGCCGCTTGGCAAAACCGTTGGCCTTGCCGGCATCACTGCCGTCGTCGTAATGGATGAACTGGATCTGCCGCCCGATCACGCCACCTTCCTTGTTGATCTTTTCAACATACATTTGCATCGTCTTGAGTTCCGGGTCACCAAGAAACGCTGCGGGTCCGGTGACCGACAGTACCGAGCCAAGTTTGATCGGCTCGGCGGCTTGGGCAGTGCCCAGCGCCAAGACGCTGGCGACGGTGGCGCCGGCAACTGCCAGGCCAATTTTGTTGAATAATTGTTTCATGTTGATGATCTCCTCTTTGTTTTAAAAATTATGGTTTGTTGCCTTGTTATGATTTGCTGCGTTGATCGATGACCCGTTGCGCCTTGCCGCCCTGAATGCGTGGAATTGAACCAGAATCCATCACCCGCACTTCGGTCGATACGCCAATCAGCGACTTGATGTGGTGGCGCAGCAGATGGGCGACTTCCTGGCGTTCCGCGCCAGTGACCTTGAAGGTCGCATCGCGCTGCAGTTCGCATTGCACTTCGAGCGCATCCAGATGGCCTTCGCGGGTGACGATCAGCTGGTAGTTGCCGGAAAGGCGCTTGTCCTTGAGAATCAGTTCCTCGACCTGGGTCGGGAAGACATTCACGCCGCGAATGATCAGCATGTCGTCGGAGCGGCCGACAATCTTGCCGATCCGGCGCATCGAGCGCGAGGTGGGTGGCAACAGTCGGGTCAGGTCGCGCGTCCGGTAACGAATGACCGGGAAGGCTTCCTTGGTCAGTGAGGTAAACACGAGTTCGCCTTCCTCACCGTCGGGCACGACCATGCCCGTTTCCGGGTTGATGATCTCGGGGTAGAAATGGTCTTCCCAGATCACCGGGCCGTCTTTTGACTCGAAGCATTCGCAGGCGACGCCGGGGCCAAGCACCTCGGAAAGGCCATACACATCGACGGCGTCGATGTTCATCTTGGCCTCGATCTCGCCCCGCATCGCCTCGGTCCACGGTTCGGCGCCGAACATGCCCATGCGCAGCGAGGAGTTGCGCGAGTCAAGACCTTGCTTTTCGAACTCCTCGGCCAGCACCAGCATGTACGAAGGCGTCACCATGATGATGTCGGGGCGGAAATCGTTGATGATCTGAATCTGTTTTTCAGTCTGCCCGCCGCTCATCGGGATGACGGTGCAGCCGAGATGCTCCGCGCCATAGTGGGCACCCAGGCCGCCGGTAAACAGGCCGTAACCGTAGCCGACATGGACAATGTCGCCGGGTCGTCCGCCGGCGGCAAAAATCGAGCGAGCCATCAGGCTGGACCAAGTGGCGATATCGTTCCGGGTGTAGCCGACCACGGTGGGCTTGCCCGTGGTGCCCGAGGAGGCGTGCACCCGCACCACCTGTTCGCGCGGTACGGCGAACATGCCGAAAGGATAGTTGGCGCGCAGGTCCGACTTGGTCGTGAAGGGAAACCTGGCCAAATCGGACAATTCATGAAGATCGTCCGGATGAATGCCGGCCGCATCAAACTTGCTGCGATAGTGGGGTACGTTGGTGTAGACGTGCTGCAGCGTCTTTTTCAGTCGCTCCGTCTGCAGCGCGGTAATTTCGTCGCGACTGGCTGTTTCGATACTTGCAAAAGCTTTCGCTTGCGGTCTATTGGCCGCCATGCTTTCCTCCCGGCTGCTGATTTATTTTTGGCAAAACATGAAAATTACCACATTGAACAAGTGGTTGCGAAAATCATCTGCCGGTAAGCCCCTGTAAGCCTGCTTGGAACTAGCTGTTCAGGGCATAATGGCGCTCCTGATCCACCGGCCCGCATGTGCAAGAAGAGGTCGCGGATCAACCAGAATCCCGGGAGGAGGGGCTTCATGAACGGCGAGTGGCTGCCGCAATTTCTGCAATTTCTGTTTTCCGGCATTACGGTCGGCGCGGCCTATGCCTTGGCGGCATTGGGATTCACGCTGATTTACAACGCCAGCAACGTGATCAATTTTGCCCAGGGCGAATTCATCATGCTCGGCGGCATGCTGACGGTGTTCTTTCTGCAGTCGGGTATGCCGATGCCGGTTGCCGTTGTGCTGGCGATCTTCATTCCAGCCCTGGTCGGCATCCTGATCGAGAAGCTGGCGATCGAGCCAGCCAAGAACGCCGAGGTGACGACGCTGATCATCATCACCATCGGTGCTTCGCTGGTGATTCGTGGCGTGGTGCAGGTTTTCCTTGGCAAGGGTACGCACAGCTTCCCCGCGTTTTCAGGTTCAGAACCGATCGCGATTGCCGGGGCCACGCTGCTGCCGCAAAGCCTGTGGGTGCTGGGTGTGGCGGCGCTGGTGGTTGCCGCGCTGGGCTGGTTTTTCAGTCGCACGCTGATGGGCAAGGCGATTCTCGCCACCTCGTATAACCGGCTGGCAGCCCAGTTGGTGGGCATCAACACGAGCCGGGTGCTGTTCATCAGTTACGCCCTGTCGGGCGCGCTGGGCGCGATCGGCGGCATCCTGCTGACGCCGCTGACGCTGACCTCCTACGATGTTGGCATCATGCTCGGGCTCAAAGGTTTTGTCGCCGCTGTGGTCGGTGGGCTGGGCAGCGGACTCGGCGCGGTGATCGGCGGCCTGCTGGTGGGCATCATCGAGGCCATGGGCGCCGGCTACATCTCCTCGGCGTACAAGGACGCGATTCCCTTCGGGCTGATTCTGGTCATTCTTTTCTTCATGCCGCGCGGCCTGTTCGGCAGCAAGGTCACGGATCGGGTGTGAATAAACTTCCCCCACGCTTACTTCGTTCGCTGCCCCCAGTGGGGGCGCAGGCCTCCCTTGGGACGGCCCGGCTGGAGGCCTGATGCCAAGATCACGATTTACCGGATTGATTGTCATTGCCGTCGTGCTGGCCGTACTGCCATTTCTGCTGCCGAACAATTTCTACCTCGATCTGGCGATCCGCATGATGATCAATGCCTGCATCGTGTTGGGTCTCAACCTGCTGATCGGTTTTGCCGGCCAGATCAGCCTCGGCCATGCTGGCTTTGTTGGCATTGGCGCCTACGCCTCGGCGGTGCTGACGACGCACTACAGCTGGTCGCCGCTGGCTGCCATGCTGGCAGGTGCGCTGGGGGCGGGCGTGCTGGCGGCGCTGGTGGCGCGCCCGATCTTCAAGCTGAAGGGCCACTATCTGGCGATGGCAACCTTGGGTCTGGGCATCATTATCTCGATCATCGTCCGGAACGAGGCCGCCCTGACCGGCGGTCCCGATGGCATGCCGGTGCCGGCGCTGGCGCTGTTCAGCTTTGAAATATCCGGCGAGAAACAGTGGTACTGGGTGCTGTCAGGCATCCTGCTGCTCAGTTTGTGGGCTTCGTTGAACCTGATCAACTCGCCGTTCGGGCGGGCGCTGCGTGCCCTGCATGGCTCGGAGGTGGCTTCGCAGGTGGTGGGTGTCGATGTGGCCAAGTACAAGTTGGCGATCTTCGTGTTTTCGGCGGTTTTCGCCAGCCTGATGGGTTCGGTGACGGCGCACTATGTCGGCTTCGTGACGCCCAACGTGGCGGATTTCTTTCATTCGATAGAACTGGTAACCATGGTCGTCATCGGCGGCATGGCCTCGATCTATGGCTCGGTGATCGGTGCCGTCCTGTTGACCGCGTTGCCGCAGGCGCTGACTGGCTTCGAGGGTTGGGAAACGGTTGCCTTCGGGTCCATCCTGATGTTCTGCATGATCTTCATGCCCAAGGGGCTGGTGCCAACCCTGGCGGCGAAATTCGGGAGACGATGAATGGCGCTCCTCGAAGTCAGCAACCTCACCAAGATCTTCGGCGGCGTGCGTGCCGTGCAAAATGTCAGCTTTGCCGTTGAAGCGGGGATCGTCTATTCGGTCATCGGTCCGAATGGCGCCGGCAAGACGACATTGTTCAATCTCATCACCGGCATCTATGTCCCGAGCGAAGGGCAGATTCGCCTCGACGGGCGGGACATTGCCGGTGTTGCGCCCCATGAATTGGCGCGTTTCGGCATGGCGCGCACCTTCCAGAATCTGCAGGTGTGCATGAACATGACGGCGCTTGAAAATGTCATGGTCGGCGCGCACCTCAGACTTGATCGCAACCTCTTCAAGGGTGCGCTGCGCTTCCCCAGCATCGCCCGGCGCGATGCTGCTTTGCGCGAAGAGGCGGCTGAGTTGATGCGGCTGGTCGGACTGGAGGCTTTCATCGATGCCCATGCCGATGCCATGCCCTATGGCGCGCTGAAGCGGCTGGAAATTGCCCGTGCACTGGCTGCCAAGCCGCGCGTGCTGTTTCTCGACGAACCTGCCGCCGGATTGAACCCGAAGGAAACCAGCGAGGTCGACATCCTGGTACGCAAGGTTGCCGATTCCGGCGTGACCGTGGTGCTGGTCGAGCACGACATGAAGATGGTGATGAACATCTCGGACCAGATCCTGGTGCTCGACTACGGCCGCAAGCTCGCCGAAGGCTCGGCTGCCGAGGTGCGGCGTAATCCCGATGTGATCGCGGCCTATCTCGGCACCCACCAGTAAGGTAGACGAAGATGCGCAGCCTGACATTGCGAACGATTACCGATGAACACCGCAACCAGTGGCAATTGGGTCATGCGATAGCCGATCTGGCCGATGACATCGAGCACGGTGCCGAGCCCGACAAGCGCTTCTTCGAGGCGGTGTTCACCTATATCGACGAGTACTCCAACCACATGCACAATCCGCGTGAGGAGTTGCTCCTGTTCGGCTTGTTGCGCGAACGCGATCCGACGCTGATTCCGCTCCTTGACGAGTTGTCCCACGAGCATGTTGAAGGTGCCCCGCTGATCGCCCGGCTGCGCGCTGCCCTGGACGAGTCGCACAGCGAAGCCGGTCGGCCGCTGTTTGTCGAGGCGCTGCGCGAACTGGTGGCCGAAATTCGCAGTCACATCGGCAAGGAGGAGGGCAAGCTGCTACCGCGTGCCCACAAGGTGCTGACTGCCGAAGATATTCTGAAACTCGATGCGGTGCTGTCCGACGCTGACCACCCGCAGTTCGGCACCAAGCGCCAGGCAGAGTTTCGCGAGCTCTACCATCGCGTGGTCAACCTGGCCCCGGAATCGGTCGGACTGGGCGGCTCGGCCGCCGGGCTACTGATGCACGACGCCGCGGCTCCAGTACGCAAAGCTGTACTTGCCGTGCGCGCCGTCGACAGCTGTTATGGCCGGATCCGGGCAATCAAGGAAATCAGCCTGGAGATTCGCAGCGGCGAACTGGTGGCCCTGGTCGGCGCGAACGGCGCGGGCAAGACGACCCTGCTCAGGGCCATCTCCGGTGTGCAGCCAATCGTCGGCGGAACCATCATCTTCGACGACGAAGACATTACGCAACTCAGTCCCGACCAGCGCGTCAGCCTCGGCATCTGCCAGGTACCCGAGGGACGCCAGGTTTTCGGACCCTTGTCGGTCGAGGACAACCTGCGCCTGGGCGCCATTACGCAATCCAGGGGCCGGCTCACCGTCGGGCTGGAGCGCGTCTATGAAACTTTCCCGGTGCTCAAGGAAAAGCGCCACCTGCCCGCCGGCACGCTTTCCGGCGGTCAGCAGCAGATGCTGTCGATCGGCCGGGCACTGATGGGGCGCCCACGCTTGCTGTTGCTCGACGAGCCGTCTATGGGTCTGGCGCCGCTGCTGGTCGAAGAAGTTTTCAACGTCGTGCGCACCCTGAAAGCGCAGGGCATGACCATTTTCCTGGTCGAGCAGAATGCCTATGCCGCCCTGGAAATTGCCGACCGTGGCTATGTGATGGAAACCGGTTCGATCACCCTGACCGGCACGGGGCAGGAGCTGCTCGACAACGAGCAGGTGAAGGCCGCCTACCTCGGCATTTAGGCCCGCCCCCCTTCGCCCCCCTCCGGGGGGTTCTTTAGTGCTCGCTATGCTCGTCTATCACGGGGCACTCCGTCGCAAAGACTGCACGGGTTGCGCCTTCGGCGCGTGTCGCGTTTGCTTGGGGCGGCCCGGCGCAAACGCTGCTGTGTTTCGATCCGCTGGAAAAGTCGGCGCTGGCGGGACGGCGCAATTCAACAGCAGCTTTCCCGCAGGGCCGCCCCAAGGGAAAGCGGCACGCGCCGAAGGCGCAAACCGCTCAGCAGCAAATACGATAGCTCCCCGTAATATCCGCGCGCAGCGCGCTAACGAGAACCCCCCGCGAGGGGGGCGAAGGGGGGCGGGCGTTTGTTTTTTTACAGCACTTCCGCCGCGTGATCGGCCAGGCGCGAGCGTTCGCCGCGCAGCAGGGTGATGTGACCGGAATGCGGCCAGCCCTTGAAACGATCGACGACGTAGGTCAGGCCGGATGAACCCTCGGTCAGGTACGGCGTGTCGATCTGCGCGATGTTGCCCAGGCAGACCACCTTGGTGCCGGGGCCGGCGCGGGTGATCAGGGTTTTCATCTGCTTCGGCGTGAGGTTTTGCGCTTCGTCGATGATGACGAATTTGTTCAGGAAGGTGCGGCCGCGCATGAAGTTGAGTGACTTGATCTTGATACGGCTGCGGATGAGGTCCATTGTCGCGGCGCGGCCCCATTCTCCCGAATAGCTGCCGGAGTAACCGCTGCCGGTCTTCTCGCCTTCCTCGGCCGGTTTATTGAGGACGTCGAGGTTGTCCTCCAGCGCGCCCATCCACGGCGTCATTTTTTCTTCCTCGGTGCCCGGCAGGAAGCCGATGTCCTCGCCGACCGGCACGGTGACGCGGGTGATGATGATTTCGGCGAAACGCTTCTCTTCGAGCGTCTGCGTCAGCGCGGCGGCGAGGGTCAGCAGCGTCTTGCCGGTGCCGGCCTGGCCGAGCAGGGTGACGAAGTCGATGTCGGGATCCATCAGCAGGTTGACGGCAAAGTTCTGTTCGCGGTTTCTGGCCGTGATGCCCCACACCGCATTCTTGGTGTGGCTGTAATCGATCAGGGTTTCGATTTCCGCCGTGCCTTTACCACCCCCGCCAGCGCCGACTTTTACCCAGGCCTGCAGGGGCTGCGCGCCGTCCTGCCAGACGAATTCATTGACCAGCAGATCGGGACAGAGCGGCCCCTTGATGCGGTAGTAGGTCCGGCCATCCTTCTTCCAGGATTCCAGACCCTTGCCATGCGTGTCCCAGAAATCTTCCGGGAGTTCGGTGCTGCCGGTGTAGAGGAGGTCGGTGTCTTCCAGTACCTTGTCGTTGAAGTAGTCCTGCGCGTCGAGGCCCAGTGCGCGGGCCTTGATGCGCATGTTGATGTCCTTGGTGACGAGGATCACCGGCCGTTTCGGCTGCGTCTGATGCAGATGCATCGCCACGGCGATGATCTGGTTGTCGGCGCGCGAAGTCGGCAGCGATGCTGGCAGGACGCTGTTGATCGCTTCGGTTTGCAGGAACAAGCGCCCGGTCGCCAGATCGTGCGACGGGCCGGCCAGCTCGATGCCGTGTTTGATCCTGTCTTCGCAACAGCTGACGATCTCGTCGAGCATGCGGCTGGTCTGGCGGGCATTGCGCGCCACTTCCGACATGCCCTTCTTGTTGGCGTCAAGTTCCTCGAGTGTCATCATCGGCACGTAGAGGTCGTGCTCCTCGAAGCGGAACAGGCTCAGCGGATCGTGCATCAGCACGTTGGTGTCGAGCACAAACAGCTTGGTGGGTTTGCTCGGCTTGGTGGTGCGTTTGGCGTTCATGGCACTCCAGTCGGAAAAAGCTTTACAGCGCCTGCAGGGCGGTCAGCACCTCGGCAGCATGACCATCGGCCTTGACGGCGCGCCACTCGCGGGCCAGCTTGCCATTGCGGTCGATCAGGAAGGTGCTGCGCTCGATACCTTTGACCAGCTTGCCATACATGTTCTTCATTTTGATGACATCGAACAGGATGCAGGCGGTTTCATCGGCGTCGCACAGCAGTTCGAAGGGCAGGCCCAGCACGCTCTTGAAATTTTCATGTGACTTGATGCTGTCGCGCGACACCCCCCAGACGCTGCCGCCGGCCTTGACGAATTCGGCATGCAGGTCGCGAAACTGCTGTGCTTCGGTGGTGCAGCCGGGTGTGCTGTCCTTGGGATAGAAGTAAACCACCAGCGGACTGCCGCGTTGCGCGGAGAGGGTGAAGGTCTTGCCGGCAGTGGCCGGCAGGGAGAAATCGGGAACTTCCAGACCAACGGCGGAAGGGGTGGATGGATTGCTCATGCGGCTTGCCTCCAGTCGGATAAAAATTCGTTGCCCTGCAACAGCAGAGTACCGTGGCGCCCCGCTACCTGGCCCACCACGATCTCATGCCGGGGAAGTTTATCCACGTCAAGGCCGGCAGCCAGCGCCTGAATAGATGTGAGTTCATAGCCCTGTTCCCGCCAGCCGGTCAGCAGTTCCTCGATCAGATCGATTCGCTGCGTTGCACCGGGGTCGACGCGCAGGGTGAACACATGATCGGCGGGTGGCGGCGTGGCGGTGAGCGCCAGCAACCGATCCCGCAGCATTTGCGGGTCAGGGTTCTTTGCGTCGGCGAGTTCATCCAGCGTGGGCAGGGTGGTGGGAATTTGCGGGCAGCGCACGATCTCGCCATGCCACACCGGTACAAAGGGGTGACGGCCGCGGGTGTCGCTGGCATAGGCGAAATTGCAGCGCTGGGTCAGACGCAGGCTATGGGGATTGCCACGCCAGCCTGCAGCGGCATGCAACAGGGGGGGCGTGGAAAAAACTTCCTCGAAGGCTGCCATGGCGCGCTTGAGCTGGGTTTCGCTCCAGCCCGCATCTGCCTTGTCCACTTCAGCCAGCCAGCGCAGTGCATCCCAGCCGTGCAGGCCAACCTCGAAACCATCGTCGCGCACGCGACGCAGGATGTCGGCACAGCGGCTGCCGATATGAGGTGCGGGAAGCAGGGTGCCGTAAAGCAGCGGACGCAGCCCGAAGTGCCCGATCAACGAAGTATTGATGGCGCGGCCATGCAATTGCGGTTGCCAGGCATGGCCGAGTGCCCGTCCGGAGCGGTCGGGGCCAAGGGCAAAGACAAAGCTTGCACCGGCGCGGTGACGGCGCAGCATGTCGGTCAGTAACGGTACGCCGACACAGGCAGCGCGATAGCTGGGAACTTCAATTTTAAGAGCGATGCGCGGCATGAAGGGTCCGATATTGGTTGAGATGACCACTACTGGCCTTCTGTGTTGGATCCTGGCCCGGTCAGCCTAGGAACGGGCAATCAGCCAGACGCCGAGGACGATGAAGCCGATGCCCAGCAGTTTCTGCGCGCCCAGCGGTTCGTTGAGCCAGGCCCAGGCGGCGAGGGCATTGATCAGGTAGCCGATCGACAGCATCGGATAGGCAATGCTGACCGGCACGCGCGAAAGTGCCATGATCCAGACGACCAGGCTGATGGCATAGCAGGCCATGCCGGCCAGAATGGCGGGGTGCATGGCCAGTTTGATGCCGACGGGTAAGGCGTTTTGCCAATGAAACTCGAAATGGCCGATGGCATTGGTGCCGGCTTTCAACAGCAGTTGGGCGGCGGCATTCAGCAGCACGCCGGTGAGCACCAGAGTCAGGCTGACGGCATTCATGGAGTGGGCGAAGCTTCGATGATCAGCGCGGCGGCCACCACGCGGCCTTCGGTCATCAGGATGTTGTAGGTGCGGCAGGCAGCCTGCGTATCCATGACTTCGATGTTGCGACCGGCCTCGATCAGCGGCCGCAGCAAGGCGGGCGAGGGAAAGCGTTGCCGGCTGCCGGTGCCCAGCAACAGGACATCGCAACGCAGCGCCGCCAGCGGTTCGAGGTGGGCATGGGCGAGCGCGGCAAAGCTGTCAGGACCCCAATCCGGGTCGAGGTGGTCTGGCAGCAGCAGCAGGCTGTGCCGCAGTTCGCGGCCGTCTACGGAGACGTGATGGTCGCCATAACCGGTGACGGCGTGGAGGATGCTGGGCGAATCGACGTTGAGTTTCAAGGCGGCGGTATGTGGTGAGAGTGCAACTTCTGCGCGTTGGGTTGCTGCGGTTCTGGCTCCGGCTGGGTTAAGATTATAACCTTTCACTTTTATCGCCTTCGTGCCCCAGACCGCCATGCAACCCGTCCTCAAATCGAACAAACTCGCCAGTGTGTGCTACGACATCCGTGGGCCGGTGCTGGCGCGAGCGCGTCAGATGGAGGAAGAAGGGCATCGCGTCATCAAGTTGAACATCGGCAACCCGGCGGCGTTCGGTTTCGAGGCGCCGGAGGAAATCGTCGTCGATGTCATCCGCAACATCCGCGACGCATCTGGCTATTCCGATTCAAAGGGCTTGTTCGCCGCGCGCAAGGCGGTGATGCATTACTGCCAGCAAAAGCACATTGCCGATGTCGGCATCGATGACATCTATCTCGGCAACGGCGTTTCAGAACTGATCGTCATGTCGATGCAGGCGCTCCTGAACTACGGCGACGAAGTGCTGGTGCCGGCCCCCGATTATCCACTGTGGACGGCTGCGGTCACGCTGTCAGGCGGTACGCCGCGGCATTACATCTGCGACGAAGGCGCCGGCTGGCTGCCCGACATTGCCGATATCCGCGCCAAGATCACGGCGCAGACGCGTGCCATTGTCGTCATCAATCCCAACAACCCGACCGGGGCGCTGTATCCCGATGACCTGTTGCAGGAGATCATCGAGCTGGCGCGCCAGCACCAGTTGATCGTGTTTGCCGACGAAATCTACGACAAGGTGCTCTACGACGGCCGCACGCACACCTCGCTGGCCAGTCTGGCCGACGACGTGCTGTTCATCACCTTCAATGGCCTGTCGAAAAACTACCGTGCCTGTGGTTTTCGCGCCGGCTGGATGATCGTTTCCGGCGAAAAGCGCCATGCCGAGGATTATGTGGAGGGGCTGGGCATCCTGGCTTCGATGCGCTTGTGTTCCAATGTGCCTGGGCAGCACGCGATCCAGACCGCGTTGGGCGGCTATCAGAGCATCGACGAGTTGGTCGGCCCGCAGGGCCGGCTGACCAAGCAGCGCGACCTGGCGTGGCAGTTGCTCTCGGACATTCCGGGCGTTTCCTGCGTCAAGCCGCAGGCGGCGCTCTATTGCTTTCCCCGCCTCGACCCGAAAATTTACCCGATCAGCGACGACCAGCAGTTCATCCTCGAACTGGTGGAAGCCGAAAAGGTGCTGCTGGTGCAGGGCCGTGGCTTCAACTGGCCGACGCCCGATCACTTTCGCGTCGTTTTCCTGCCCAACGTCGATGACCTCACCGAAGCTATCGGCCGGATCGCCCGGTTCCTCGAGCAATACCGCAAACGCTACGGTACCTGATTCACTTCTCACCCTTCAAGACCTTTTATGAAACCAATCAATGTTGGATTGCTGGGCATCGGCACGGTCGGTGGCGGCACGTTTACTGTACTTTCCCGCAATGAAGCAGAGATCACCCGGCGCGCCGGCCGGCCGATTCGCGTCACGCAAGTTGCCGATAAAAATCTTGAGCTGGCCAACCAGATTACCGGTGGCAAGGCGGCGGTGACGGATGATGCCTTTGCCGTGGTGCGCAACCCCGAGATCGACATCGTCGTTGAACTGATCGGCGGCTGCGGCATCGCCAAGGAACTGGTGCTCAAAGCCATCGAGAATGGCAAGCATGTCGTGACCGCCAACAAGGCGTTGCTGGCGATGCATGGCAACGAGATCTTTGCCGCCGCCCAGAAAAAAGGCGTGATGGTGGCTTTCGAGGCTGCCGTGGCCGGTGGCATTCCCATCATCAAGGCGCTGCGCGAAGGCCTTACCGCTAACCGTATCCAGTGGATCGCCGGCATCATCAATGGCACCACCAACTTCATCCTCTCCGAGATGCGCGACAAGGGTCTGACCTTCGATGTCGTGCTCAAGGAGGCGCAGCGTCTGGGCTATGCCGAGGCTGATCCGACCTTTGACGTCGAAGGCGTCGATGCCGCACACAAGCTGACCATCATGTCGGCGATTGCCTTCGGCATCCCGATGCAGTTCGACAAGGCGCACATCGAAGGCATCAGCAAGCTCGAAGCTGCCGACATCAAGTACGCCGAGCAATTGGGCTACCGGATCAAGCTGCTGGGTATCACCAAGCGCACCCCTGACGGTGTGGAACTGCGCGTGCATCCGACGCTGATTCCGGCCCGGCGCCTGATCGCCAATGTCGAGGGCGCGATGAACGCTGTGCTGGTGCAGGGCGACGCGGTTGGTGCCACGCTTTACTACGGCAAGGGTGCCGGCGCCGAGCCGACCGCCAGCGCAGTGATCGCCGATCTTGTCGATGTCACCCGCATGCATACCGCCGATCCGGAACACCGCGTGCC
This sequence comes from Rhodocyclaceae bacterium, assembly GCA_013791905.1. Lineage (GTDB taxonomy): Bacteria > Pseudomonadota > Gammaproteobacteria > Burkholderiales > Rhodocyclaceae > Sulfuricystis. The sequence continues at coordinate 128,117 of VMSX01000016.1, forward strand.
GCATCTGGCCTTTCAGCCCGACCAAATGGCCGACCTCAAGGTGTTGCCGATTGGCGAGGTGCGGACCGGCTACTACCTGCGCATGCGGGTCGAAGACAAGCCGGGCGTGCTTGCCGACATCACGCGCATCCTTGCCGATCAGCAGATTTCCATCGACGCCATGATCCAGCGCGAGCCGGCCGAGGACGAAACGCAGACCGAGATCATCATGCTGACCCACATCGTGCGCGAAAAGCAGGTCGATGAAGCAATGCGGCTGATCGAGGCCTTGCCGGTCGTGACCGGGAAAATCGTGCGTTTGCGCCTCGAAGAGTTGAGCTAGAAGCACCGGCAGATGCTGGTCTATCTCGGCATCTGCGCCGTGCTGGCCTTTCTGGCGGCGCTGCTGGCGGCTTTTTTCGCCGTCCTGCCAGCGCCGACTATTCATATCGCCTTCGCTGCTGGCGCAATGCCACTGGTATTTGGCGCCATCATTCACTTCGTGCCGGTGCTGACGCGGACCGCGACACCCGGTCGCCCGCTGCTGCTCCTGCCGCTCGTCGTCCAGCTGGCGGGCATTGCCACACCGCTCGCCCTCGCCGGATTCTTGCCCGGCTGGAGCCTGCATGCCGCGGCGAGCATGGTCTCGCTGGCCGCCTTGATCCTGTTGGTGTGGATCACGCGTCGCCTGCGCGGCACGCTGGGCTCGCCGCATCCGGGTGCGCGCTGGTATGGGGCCGCGCTGCTCTGCCTGTTTTTCGCCGTCAGCCTGGTGCCGGTCTGGCTGGCACAACCCGAATTGGGCGCTGCCTTGCGCCTGTTTCATCTGCATCTCAATACCCTGGGTTTCATCGGCCTGGCAGCCCTGGGCACGCTGCCGGTGCTCTTGCCGACGGTGCTGGGACGTCCCGATCCGGATGCCGCTGCCCGGTTGCGGCGTGATCTGCCGATCGCCGCGGGCGGGGTGGTGCTGGTCGCGGCGGGGGCGGCAGGCGGTCATCTTGTTGGTACCTGGCTGTCCCTCGGCGGCGCGGTGCTGCTGCTATGGGTGGTCGGAAAAAACCTGTTGGCATGGCGGCGCACTTTTGGCCTGGCTGCAATAATCGGCGCTGGTGCGGCGGCGTCATTGCTGGCGGCGACAACTGGCCTGGCTCTCCTGCTGTTGTTGGGCATGGCGCATGGCCTGGGCCTGATTGCGGCGCGTCCGGCCATTGCCAGTTTCGTGGCGGCCTTCCTGTTGCCACTGGTCACTGGCGCCCTTAGTCAGTTGTTGCCGGTCTGGCGCCACCCGGGCGGTAATTTGCCGCAACGCCGCATCCTGCATGAACGGCTGGCCTGGGGCGGTCGCTGGCGTGCCGTGCTGTTTCTGGCGGGCGGCGTCTGGCTCGCGTTTGACGACCTCAGTGGTTGGCTGCCCGTGGCAATCGGCATGTTGTTGTTTGCCGTGCAGCTGCTACGCGGATGGGTGGACAGGTCTGAGACCAGCGACGATAATTCCTGTCCGCATTAGCCACTCAATAGCCAACACATTCCATGAAATACATTTCCACGCGCGGCGGCGCAGCTCCACAGAACTTCAGTGACATTCTGCTCGGCGGCCTGGCTGCCGACGGTGGGCTTTATCTGCCGGAAACTTATCCGCAGGTCAGCGCTGCCGAACTTGCCGAATGGCGCGATCTGCCCTATGCCGGGTTGGCACTGCGCATCCTCGAAAAGTTTATCGACGATATTCCCGCCGCCACGTTGCAGAATCTGGTCGAGCGTTCCTACACCGCCGATGCCTTCCGCCATGCTCGCCCCGGCTGCAATGCAAATGACATCACCCCGCTGACCACGCTCGAGCCGGGCTTGCATCTGCTCGAACTGTCGAACGGCCCGACGCTGGCCTTCAAGGACATGGCAATGCAACTGCTCGGCAACCTGTTCGAGCATGTGCTGGCCGAGCGCGGCGCAACCATCAATATTCTTGGCGCCACCTCGGGCGATACCGGCTCGGCGGCCGAGTACGCCATGCGCGGCAAGCACGGCGTGCGGGTCTTCATGCTGTCGCCGCATGGCCTGATGTCGGCTTTCCAGCGCGCCCAGATGTATTCGCTGCAAGAACCGAACATCTTCAACATCGCCATCGAGGCCATGTTCGACGACTGCCAGGACATCGTCAAAGCGGTTTCCAACGACGCCGCGTTCAAGGCGAAATACAAGATCGGTGCGGTCAACTCGATCAACTGGGCGCGTGTGCTGGCCCAGATCGTTTATTACTTCAAGGGCTATTTTGCGGCAACGCGCAGCAATGATGAACTGGTGTCATTTGCCGTGCCGTCGGGAAACTTCGGCAACATCTGCGCCGGCCACATCGCGCACCAGATGGGTTTGCCGATTCACCGGCTGGTCCTTGCCACCAACGAGAACGACGTGCTCGACGAATTCTTCCGCACCGGCGTTTACCGGCCGCGTGGCGCGAGCGATACCTGGGTGACATCGAGTCCCTCGATGGACATCTCCAAGGCGTCGAATTTCGAGCGCTTCGTCTTCGATCTGGTCGGTCGCGATCCGGCCGTGGTGCGCGAGTTGTGGGCCAAGGTGGATACGGGCGGCAGCTTCGATCTGAATGGCACGCCGTATATCGCTCGTCTCGCGGATTTCCGTTTCGTCTCCGGCAAGAGCATCCACGCCGATCGTCTGGCAACGATCCGCGCTGTCTGGCAGCAGCATCAGTTGATGATCGATACGCACACGGCCGATGCGCTCAAGGTGGCGCGCGAACAGCGTGAAGCGGGCATCCCGATGATCGTGCTGGAAACGGCCCAGCCGGTAAAGTTCGCCGAGACCATCCAGGAGGCGCTGGGTTGCGATCCGCTGCGGCCCGCAGACTTCGACGGTATCGAAAAACTGCCGCAGCGTGTCGCCGTGATGAAGGCGGATGTGCAGGCGGTCAAGGACTTCATCGTCCGCCATTGCACATGAAAATCGACCAGGCGGCGTTCTGGTCGGAACGTTATGCCGAGGCCGGCGAGGATTATTTATTCGGCACGGCGCCCAACAAATTTCTGGTTGCGCAGACGCAACGCTTGCTGCCTGGCTGGTCGGCACTGGCGGTCGCGGACGGGGAGGGTCGCAACAGTGTTTTCCTCGCTGAGGCAGGATTGAACGTTACTGCCGTCGAGATCTCGCCGGTAGGCTTGCACAAGGCGCAGCGGCTGGCGGCAAGCCGCCATGTCGAGGTGAATTTCGTGCTGGCTGACGTCCTGCAATGGCAGGCGCCAGCGGCATTCGATGTGGCGGTGGCGATTTTTGTGCAGTTTGTCGGCCCGAGCGAACGGTCTGTGCTGTTCGACCGGATTCGTTCCGCTGTGCGGCCTGGCGGCCTGCTGCTGATGCAGGGTTACACCCCGCAGCAGCTTGAATACCGTACCGGCGGGCCTTCCGCCGAGGAAAATCTCTACACCACGGCGCTGCTAAGGGCAGAATTCTCGTCTTGGGAAATTCTGGAACTGCGCGAACACGAGGATGAGATCAATGAGGGCACTGGCCACAAGGGCCGTTCAGCCCTGATTGATCTGGTGGCGCGAAAACCGAACTAGAGGTAGATGACTGCCGGGAAGACCGTGACCGCCAAGACCAGCACCAGCCATTCCAGGTTGTGGCGGGCCAGCACGCCCGTGAAGTGCAGAACCAGAACCGTGATGGCGACGATGTAATACAGAATGAACAACATGAAGACGATCTCCCGAGTCGGCGATGGTGCATGGTGGTGCATGGTCTGTGTGGCGCGATTATAGGCACAAATGTTGCGCAGAGTGCCTTGCCATGCGGTTCCCACGGAAAAAATGCAACAACCGCTTGACGTCAGGGCTGGTTGTCCAGTTACAATGATTATTGGCTATGTGGCCTTTTATCTGAGGAGCAGACCAATATGAACAAAGGGGATCTCATCGAAATCGCCGCCAAGGAAGCCGACATCAGCAAGGCTGCTGCCGGCAAGGCACTGGGCGCAATTATCGATGCCGTTGTCAAGTCAGTTGCCAAGGGCAATCCAGTTACTCTGGTAGGTTTCGGCACCTTCAAGGCTGCCAAGCGCGCCGCACGTACCGGCGTGAATCCCAAGACCGGCGAGAAATTGAAAATTGCGGCGACCACCGTGCCGCGCTTCACTGCTGGCACCGGCTTCAAGACCGCAGTTGCAGGCAAGAAGAAGGCCGCCAAGAAGTAAGCAGGCAGTCGCTGACGCATTGCAGTGGGGCGCGGCGCCAAGCCGCGCCCCTTGTTTTTGGTGGGCGGGCTTTAAGCGACGGGCTTCAATCTGCCCAGGTATGCAATACCCAGTCCGAGCGCCAGCAATCCGCATAGCAGCAAGGTCGGACGCACGCCCAATAGCTCGCCGATGGCGCCGATCGCCAGACTGCCCAGTGGTGCAATACCCAGAAATGCTGTCGAAAAAATCGCCATGACACGGCCGCGAAAGTCTTCTTCGACAACCGTCTGGATCAAGGTATTGCTACCGGCAACCGTGATGACGACGCAAAACCCCAGTGCGGTCAGCATCGGGTAGGCAATGGTGACGGTGGGTGCCAGCGCAAAGGCGGCCAGCGCAATGCCACCCGCCAGCGTGGCATATGCCGTCAGCCTGTTCAGCCCGGTGGACATGCCGTCGTTACCGCGTAGCGCGAGGAACAGAGCAGCGGACAAGGAGCCGATGCCGGCACTGCCAACCAGAAAACCATAGGTTTGTGCGCCGCCATGAAAAATGTCGCGGGCGAACGCCGGCATGAGCACGGCATACGGCGTGACGAAAAAACTGAATCCCGCCACCATGAAGAGTGGCAGGCGAATCTGCGGATGCGTAAAGGCGTAAGCTAGGCCGGCGCGCAAGGCGGTCAATGCTGGTTGCACATGCACCTGGCGCGGTGCAACACGGATTGCCGCCAATGCAGTCAGCACAGCCAGATAGGAAAGTGCATTGATGAGGAAACAGGCCGCTTCGCCGGCGGCAGCGACCAGCAGTCCGGCCAGCGTCGGTCCGACGAAGCGTGAGCCATTCATCAACAGTGAGTTAAGACCAATGGCATTGGGCAGGTCGGAGCGGTCGGTGACCAGTTGTGCCACAAATGCCTGGCGCGCCGGCAGGTCGATGGCGTTGATGCAGCCCAGCAGAAAGGCGATCATCAGCAACGTCGGTGGCGTGATGGCGCCACTCACCGTCAAACCAAATAGCGCCAGTGCCTGCAGCAAGGATAGAAATTGCGTCAGCAGCAGCAGTCGGCGCCGGTCGATGCGGTCGCTCCATACCCCGGCCAGGGTGCTGAACAACAGAATTGGAATCTGGCTGGCAAAGCCGACCAGCCCCAGCATGGCGACCGAATCGGTGAGTCGGTATGCCAGCCAGATCATGGCGATCTGCTGCATCCAGGTGCCAATCAGCGAAATCAGTTGTCCGGCAAAAAACAGGCGAAAATTGCGTGAGCGCAGTGCGGGCATTGCCTTCATGCCGCAATGCTACGTGATAAGCGACGCGGCTTGTCTGCAAAAGTCGGCGCTGATGCAACGGCACAAGCCGGCCTTGCCACTTGCCAGGGCCGTCATTTCGACCCGGACATCATCGCTGCCTTTGCCGATCGGCTTGATGACTTTCGCCTGATTGCCGAACGCTTTGCCGGGAATGGCATGACTTAGAATACGCACTTTCCCATTCGCCACAATGTCATGACCGTCCGTCCGCCCGTAGTCCGCACCCGTTTTGCCCCCAGCCCGACCGGCTACCTCCACATTGGCGGTGCGCGTACCGCCCTGTTCGCCTGGGCCTATGCGCGTCATCATTCTGGCCAGTTCATCCTGCGCATCGAAGACACCGACGTGGCGCGCTCGACGCCCGAGGCGGTGCAGGCCATTCTTGACGGCATGCAATGGCTGGGGCTGGCGCACGACGAGGGACCGTTCTACCAGATGGAGCGCATGGACCGCTACAAGGAGGTGATCGGCCAGATGCTGGCCGCCGGCACCGCCTACCATTGCTACACCTCAATCGAAGAACTCGACGTACTGCGTGCCGCACAGGAAGCCAACAAGGAAAAGCCGCGCTACGATGGACTCTGGCGGCCCGAACCCGGCAAGACGCTGCCATCGATTCCACCGGGTCTCAGCCCCGTGGTGCGCTTCAAAAATCCCGCCGCTGGTGTGGTGGCCTGGGATGACCTGGTGAAGGGGCGCATCGAGATCGCCAACGCCGAACTCGACGATTTCATCATCGCCCGCGCCGACGGCACGCCCACCTACAATTTCTGCGTCGTCGTCGATGACTCGGACATGCAGATCACTCATGTCATCCGTGGCGACGACCATGTCAACAACACGCCGCGCCAGATCAACCTGTTGCAGGCCCTGGGTGCATTGGTGCCGCGCTACGGCCATGTCTCGATGATTCTCGGCGACGACGGTACCAAGCTGTCGAAGCGCCATGGCGCGGTCAGCGTGATGCAATATGAGGAGAACGGCTACCTGCCCGAGGCGGTCCTTAACTACCTGGCGCGCCTCGGTTGGTCGCATGGCGATGAGGAAGTCTTTTCGCTGGAACAGTTCGTCACGTGGTTCGACCTCGACCACATCACCGCATCCGCCGCGCAGTTCAATACCGAAAAACTGAACTGGCTGAATGCCCACTACATCAAACTGGCCGACGATGCACGGCTGGGGGGGGGAATAGTGCGCCGCCTGGTGGAGGAGGGCGTGCCGGCCGGCAATGTTCCCGATCCGGCGTTGATCGCTTCGCTCTACAAGGATCGCGTCGTCAACCTCAACGAACTGGCAGACTGCGCGCATCCGTTCTATGCCTCAGTGCAAGCCTCCGAAGAACTGACGGCGCAACATTTGACTGCGCCGGCAATAGCCGCACTGGCTGACCTGCGCACCCGTCTGGCGAATGTGGAATGGGTGCTCGCTGAACTGGCGAAAGCGCTGAAGGAAACCCTGGCTGCCACCGGCCTCAAGATGCCGCAAGTGGCGATCCCGCTGCGCGTGGCCCTGCTGGGTCAACCGCAAAGCCCGGCCATCGACCGCGTGCTGGCGGTGCTGGGTCGGGAAGAAACCTTGCGGCGGCTGGATCAAATTCTCGCCTGAGCCTCCCCGGGAGGAGGACGGGAGGGGAGGATCTAGTAGTTGTCGCTCATAAGCGTGCCGTTCTCAACCCGTACGCGCTCGCCGATACGCCAGGCAGGGACGCTGTCCTGCGTCACGGTACGGAGCGAACCGTCGCGCATGCGCACGGTGATTTCATAGCGCGTGGTTTTCTTCTGGCTCTTTTCAACCTGGTGACCGGCATACGCGCCACCGGCCACACCCGCCACAGTGGCGATCTTCTTGCCGGTGCCGCCGCCAACCTGATGGCCGAGAATGCCGCCAATGACACCGCCGGCCACGGCGCCCAGACCACTGCCTTCGCCGGCTTGGGTGACTTCACGCACATTATCGATGACACCACAGGTCGGGCAAGGCGCCGGAGCGGCGACAGGCGCAGGTGGTGCGGGCATTGCGGGCGCCTGGGCGATTTCTCTGGCTGGCTGGGGAGCCTTAGCCACAGGTTTCGGAGCGGGTTTGGGCGCTGGCTGCACGGCTGCTTTTTCGACCGGCTTCACTTCGTTTGTAGTCTGGGGTGGGCTCAAAGTCGGCGCTGGCGGAACGGCGGCTGCGGTCTCAGTAGGCGTGGCTGCCTTGCCGGTGGGCAGATAGCCGGTCATGGCAGCGATGCCGGTCAGTGACAGCACGGTCACGGCGACAGCGGCGACGGCAACAAGCGGATGCAGGCGGGAAGTGGTGGTGGGGGCGTTCATGGTGTCCTCTCAGATGTTGTGGGCTACTCTGGCTATTAACGCTCTAACCGGCGTGCGGTGCACCCATGAAACAGACCGTTACAAAGTCCCCTTCCAGCTAAATCGGGCCGGATCGACGGCGGCGGCCAGTTCGGCTTCGATGGGCAGCGGTTCGCCGCAGATCTGGTTGGCCAGCAGCTCCGCCATCAACGGCGCCCAGACGAAGCCACGCGCGCCATAGCCGCTGGCGACGAACAGCCCCGGCCAGCGCGGCCATTCGACATGGGCGGCCGGGCGTGGCTCGCAACTCGCCAGAGGGAGCGCGCCGACCATGGGGAGTTTGTCCGGCGACACGGGCCGCAGGCCAACGCGGCCTTTGAGTTGCGTGGCATCGTAGCGGTCGCTCAGTTCAGGCAGCATGGCCGTCAGGCGGGCAAGGTTGGATTGGTGGTCTTCGACGTGCATTTCCGTATCGTGGCTGCGCTGGAAAGTGGCGCCGAGTCCGGCATAACCATCATGCGGCGGCGCGATGTAGCCTTCGCGGCAGACTACGCAGCGTGGCAGATCGGCGGATTCTGGTGGATTGCCCCCCCACGCTCGCAAAATCGGCTCGCTGCCCCCTAAGGGGGCGGCTGACGGCTCGGGGCGGCCCGTCGCCGGCAGATGGCTGACCTGGCCACGAAAACAGCGCAACGGCAGGTGGGCTGATTGCTCCAGCGTACGCAGGCCGTGAGCATGGGCGAGGATGACCGTCGGGCCGTCCCACAGCACCGTGCCATTGCTATCAAGCAGTTGCCAACCCTGTGCCGAGGGTGCGAGCGCCGTTATTTCGGTCGCGGGACGGAAGTTGAGGTTTGCGCCGGCGGCAGCCAGCAATGCCTGGCAGAGTGACAGCGGCGATAGCCAGCCGGCCTGCGGAAACCACCAGCCGCCGTCGCTGACCGGCGTGCCGGCCAGCCGGCTGGCCGCGTCGGCATCAAGGTATTGGACGAACTCTGCCGGCAGTTGCTGGTTGGCGACGATGGCCTGCTGTTTCCTGGAATGGTCGGCATGGCGGGCGATCTGGAACACGCCGCAGTTGTCCCAGGTCACCGGGTGGCCCGCTTCAACCAGTGCCGCGAGTTGCCGTAGCACATACAGGTAGGCCACCCGGTTGAGGCGCGCCAGCCGGGTTTCATCGACGGACAGCACCGGCAGCATCACCGCCTGACGGTTGCCCGAAGTTTCCGCCGCCGGCCCGTCCCGCCGCTCGAACAGCGTGACTTCCCAGCCACGTTGCGCCAGGCGCTCGGCGCAACTGACCCCGGCAATGCCGGCACCAATGACGGCGGCGCGACGGTGTTTGGGTTGCCCACCTTGGTTAGCTTGCGGTTCCGCAGCCAGCCAGAGGAGGTCTTCGCGAAGCGCAGGAGAGCTTTGCTCCGCCGGCGACAAGCCGTCGAGAATGAAGGCATCGAAGCGGCCTTCGATGCGTGGCATCACCGTGCGGATATCGCCGATGGCAAGCGTCAAAGACACCCGACCACCGGCGAAGTGCAGGCGATGAAAGCCACTGACGATGCTGGGCCAGGTGGCGCACAGTTGCGCGGCAGACTCGGTGAGCGGCTGGTGCTGCCGAGTGAGTTCGTCACGGTCCGGCGGCGCTGCGTCAATGCAGAAATAGTGCAACCGCTGCGGACGCTGGGGATCGTCGCGCCAGGTCTGCCAGGTCGCCAGAAAGTTGGCGCCGGCAGCGCAGCCGGCTTCCAGTATGGCGAATGAATCGCGACCCGCCCAGCGTTCCGGCAGGCCATGCCTGCCGGGTAAGTCGAGCGGGGGGTGGCTCACTCCTGGTTTATTTGCGACCGCATTTGTGGGAACAGGATGACATCCCGGATGGACGGCGAATTGGTCAGCAGCATCACCAGCCGGTCGATGCCGATGCCGCAGCCGCCGGTGGGCGGCAGGCCGTATTCGAGGGCGCGGACATAGTCGGCATCGTAGAACATCGCCTCCTCGTCGCCAGCGTCCTTGGCCTTGGCCTGATCGAGGAAGCGCGCGGCCTGGTCTTCGGGATCGTTGAGCTCGGAAAAGCCGTTGGCGATTTCGCGACCGGCGATATACAACTCGAAGCGTTCGGTGACGTCGGGGTTCGTGTCGGAACGGCGCGCCAGCGGCGAGACTTCGGTGGGATAGTCGATGATGTAAGTTGGATCCCACAATTCGGCTTCGGTGGTTTCCTCGAACAACTGCATCTGCAAGGTGCCGAGACCGGCCAGCGGTTTTACCGCCACCTTGAGGTCGGCGAGTTTCTGTTTAAGCCAGCCGGCATCATTGAGCATCGTCACGTTGTAGCCGGGGTGGTGGTAATGGATCGCGTCGACCGTGGTCATGCGACGGAAGGGCTTGGACAGGTCGAGCGTGCGGCCCTGGTAGTCGAAGGCTTCAGTGCCGAGGGCTTCGCGCGCGGCGTGGCGGATCAAGCCTTCGGTGAAATTCATCAGGCTTTGATAGTTCGCATAAGCCTCGTAGAACTCCATCATGGTGAATTCTGGGTTGTGGCGCGGGCTCAGGCCTTCGTTGCGGAAGTTGCGGTTGATCTCGAACACCCGCTCGAAGCCGCCGACCACCAGCCGCTTCAGATACAGCTCCGGCGCGATGCGCAGGAACAGTTCCATGTCCAGCGCATTGTGGTGGGTGGTGAAGGGCTTGGCTGCCGCGCCGCCCGGCAGCGGATGCATCATCGGCGTTTCGACTTCGAGGAAGCCGTGGCCGTTCATGTAGTTGCGCACCGACTGCACCAGACGGCTGCGGGCAACGAAGGTAAAGCGGGTTTCCTCGTTGGTGATCAGGTCGAGATAACGCTGGCGATATTTCTGCTCGACATCGGTCAGGCCGTGGAATTTTTCCGGCAGCGGCCGCAGGCACTTCGACAGCAGGCGAATTTCCGCACACTGCACGGTAAGCTCGCCGGTCTTGGTCTTGAACAGCGTGCCGACCGCGCCGACGATGTCGCCGAGGTCCCATTTCTTGAATTCGTCATGCACCTCGATGCCGACACCATCGTTGTTGAGGTAAAGCTGGATGCGGCCGGAGAGATCCTGGATCGTCGCGAAACTCGCCTTGCCCATCACGCGTTTCAGCATGATGCGACCGGCCACCTTGACCTCGATGGGCGTGGCTTCCAATTCTTCGCGGGTTTTCTCGCCATACAGCTCGTCGAGCCGGCCGGCGAGGTTTTCGCGGGCGAAGTCGTTGGGATAGGCACGCCCGCTCTTGCGCCATTGGGCGAGTTTTTCGCGGCGCTCGGCGATGATGTGGTTTTCGTCTTGTTGCGGCGTGGCTTGCGAAGTTTCGCTCATGGCAGTGCTTTCAAAGGAATCAGACGCCTTGCTTCAGGCTGGCTTGGATGAACTGATCAAGGTCGCCGTCGAGCACCTTTTGCGTGTTGGAAGTTTCGACGTTGGTGCGCAGGTCCTTGATGCGGGATTGATCGAGCACATAGGAACGGATCTGGTGGCCCCAGCCGACATCCGTTTTGCCGGCTTCCAGCACATCGGCTTCGGCCTGGCGCTTGCGCAGTTCCAGTTCGTAGAGGCGCGACTTGAGCATGGTCATTGCTTCGGCGCGGTTGCGATGTTGCGAGCGGTCGTTCTGGCACTGCACGACGATGCCGGAGGGCGCGTGGGTGATGCGGATCGCCGAATCGGTCTTGTTGATGTGCTGGCCGCCGGCACCAGAGGCGCGGAAGGTGTCGACGCGCAGGTCGGCGGGATTGATCTCGACTTCGATCGAGTCGTCGATTTCAGGATAAACATACAGGCTGGCGAAGCTGGTGTGGCGGCCGCCGGACGAATCGAAGGGCGACTTGCGTACCAGGCGATGCACGCCGGTTTCGGTGCGCAAAAAACCGTAGGCATAATCGCCCTCGATCTTCAGCGAGGCGCTGCGAATGCCGGCGACATCGCCGTCGGTCTGTTCCAGTATCTCGGTCTTGAAACCCTTTTTCTCACAGTACTTGAGGTACTGGCGCAGCAACATGCTGGCCCAGTCGCAGGCTTCGGTGCCGCCAGCGCCAGCCTGGATGTCGATGAAGCAGTTGTTCGGGTCGGCCGGATTGGAAAACATGCGGCGGAACTCGAGGTCGGCCACTTTTGCTTCAACCGTGGCGAGGTCAGCCTCGACCGAGACAAGCGTCTCTTCGTCGTTCTCTTCCTTGGCGAGATCGAACAGATCGCCGGCGTCCTTGAGTTGCTGCTGCACGCTGGAGAGGGTGAGCACGATGGCTTCGAGGGATTTCTTTTCCTTGCCCAGTGACTGGGCGCGCTCGGCATCGTTCCAGATGCCGGGGTCTTCCATGACCTGATTCAGCTCAGCGAGTTTTTCTGCTTTGCCAGCGTAGTCAAAGATACCTCCGGAGCTGATCGCCGCGCGCTGCGAGGTCGGCGATGTGGTGGGCAACGGCGTTGATGCGTTCAGCTTCCATGATGTTGACTCTCGAAATCGGCAAGCCGCAAATTATACCTGTCGCTATCACATCCTAGCCCCGTAATGCCTGCAATTCGGCGATAGTTACCCGCAGCCGGTTCGACAGTGTGCTCCCCAGGTTTTTCAGTATCGCGATGGCCACGCCGCGATGAGCGTCCATCAGCGCGTCAAAATTCTCGTGCGGCAATACATAGGCTTCAACATCGCCGAGGGCCACGGCGTCGGAGGTATGCGCCGAGCCTGCGCTGGCGTCGAGAAACCTTCTGCCGCCGACCATCTCGCCGGGGCCGCAGGTTGCGAGATGATAGTGCTCCTTTTTGCGGATGGGCAGCAGCAGCTTGACCGCGCCGCGCCGGATGATGAACAGTTCGTTGCCGGGGGCGCCGGCCTTGAACATGCGCTTGCCGGCCTTGACGGTGCGCACCGTCATTGCCGCTTCCAGCGCGGCGATGGATTCGGGCGAGCAACTCGCGAATGCCGGCATGGCAGTCAGGTCGAGCGCGGTGGCGGCGGCCGTATCAGCCGGAGATTCGGCCAGCGTTTGCGACTTGACCCAATCCAGCGCTTCGTCGAGCTGGCGGAAGGCGAGCGCCTTGCTGGTTGGCCGCACCACGCCGGTTTCCTTGAGGAAGCGCTTCATCTTCAAGCCGCTGGGCAGATCCTTGGGAATATCGCAGAACACCAGATAGGCGTCGTTTTCCTCAAGACGGTCTTTGATCAGTTCCAGCACATGAGTGGCGGTGACATCAAGCGATTGCACGCGGCGCATGCTCAGGACGACATATTTGCGCTGGCCGATTTCCTTCTCCAGTGCGGTATGCAACTGGTTGGCGGTGCCGAAGAACAGGCTGCCCTGCAACTCGAAAACGACCATCTCGCCGCTTTCCTGCTCCAGTTTTTCGCGCTCGGCATCGGAGCGGGCGCGCTTCATGAGAATTTCGCTGCCCTCGATGCGGTTGCGGATCACCGAACTCCTGGTTTGTTCGCGGATGAACAGCAGCATGGCGAGCGCCACGCCGACGCCCGACGCGGCGATCAGATTGCCGAACACCGCTACCAGCACCACGGCCAGAATGACGAAGAAGTCGACGCGTGTCGACGCCGCCGAGAAGAAGTTCAAGCTCTGCCGGTCGATCATGCGGAAGCCGATGACCAGCAGAATCGCCGCCAGCGCGGCCACCGGCACCCAGGCGATCAGCGGCGCGAGCACCAGGAAGGCGGCAAGCGAAAAAACACCGGTCATCACGCCGGACACCTTGGTGGTGCCGCCGCTGGAGACGTTGATCAGCGAAGCGCCCATGGTGCCGGCGCCGGGAATGCCGCCGATCAGCGATGAGGCCATGTTGCCGAGTCCCTGGCCGACCAGCTCGCGGTTCGAGTCGTGGTGCGTGCTGGTCAGGGCGTCGATCACCACGCAGGTTTTCAGGGTGTCGATGGAAAGCAGCAGCGCCAGCGTCAGCGCCGGCACGAGGACCTGCAGGACGACGGTAAGGCCCAGGCCGCGCAGGGCCTGCACGTGCAGGCTGATGCTGTCGCCGAGGCTGGCTTCGCTGCTGGTCAGCGCGCCGACCAGCAGGGGATTGTTCGCCGTGTCGAGCAGCGCCGGGTTTATCAGGCCGAGCAGCAGGTAACTGGCGACCCCCGCCAAGAGGGCCAGGATGGCGGCCGGTACTACGGTGGTCAGGCGCGACACCTGCAACATGGTGATGATCACCACCGCGCCGACGACGATGCTTTGCCAGGCCCACAGGCTTGGGCTACCGAGCGTGGCGAGCAAGGACGTCCCGGTCGGTGCGCCCAGCAGCTTGGGAATCTGGCTGCCGATGATGATGAGCCCGACGCCGGAGAGATAGCCGCTGACCACGGGGTAGGGGATGTAGTTGATCAGGCGGCCGATGCCGGCGAGTCCCAGCGAAATCTGGATGCCGCCGGCCAGCAGGCCGATCAGGGCCAGCAGCAGGATGATGGTTTCGGCGGGCGCGCCCTGCTGGGCAAAGCCGATTGCCAGCGCGGCCAGCACGGCGGCAGCGGGCGCGCAGGGGGCCGTGATGAGCCGGCTGCTGCCGCCAAAGGCCGGGGCGATCAGTCCGAGTGCCGTGGCGCCGAGGATGCCGGCCAGCGCGCCATGCGCCGCCAGCGAACCGCCCAGCGGCGCGAAGATGGTGACGCCGAAGGCAATGGCCGAGGGCAGCGCAACCAGCATGGCCGCCAGCCCGCCCCAAGCATCGCCGACGAGCTGGGGGCGGTTAAGCTGGAAAGACTTGGTCAGGGTTTCGAGCATGGCGCTTCACTGTAAAGGAAGTGCTGAACAAGTCAAAATTCGTCATAGATGGTCGCCCCCATTTTGCCAAGCCTTCATTCGATGTTGTTAAGCAGGTAAAGATTGCAGCCATAGATCCGGACTTTGAGTGGAAGGTGAGTTCCTGTCCCTGATGGAATACGCTGGTCGAATCCTTATCA
>VMSX01000008.1 GCA_013791905.1 Rhodocyclaceae bacterium
AGAAAGCCGCGCCGAAGAAAGCTGCTGCGAAGCCGGCGGTCAAGAAAGCCGCGCCGAAGAAAGCTGCTGCGAAGCCGGCGGTCAAGAAAGCCGCGCCGAAGAAAGCTGCTGCGAAGCCGGCGGTCAAGAAAGCCGCACCGAAGAAAGCTGCTGCGAAGCCGGCGGTCAAGAAAGCCGCGCCGAAGAAAGCTGCTGCGAAGCCGGCTGTCAAGAAAGCCGCACCGAAGAAAGCTGCTGCGAAGCCGGCGGTCAAGAAAGCCGCACCGAAGAAAGCTGCTGCGAAGCCGGCGGTCAAGAAAGCCGCAGTTGCTAAGCCGGCTGTCAAGAAGGCCGCGCCGAAGAAGGCTGCTGCCAAGCCAGTTGCTGCACCCGCTGCGGCCCCCTCAACTGCTGCTACTCCCGGCCTCAAGTCGTCGCTCAATCCGGCTGCTGCCTGGCCGTTCCCTACTGGCTCGCGTCCGTCCTAAACCGGGTAGCGTTCAGTCGGTCAAGGCTGGTGGCTGTCATGTGCAGCCACCAGCCTTTTTCAATTTCTGCAGGACGGCACAACTGGAGCGGTAATTACCTGCCCTGAAGCTTTGCCTATCTTGCTTCTCCCAGCGGTTATCCCCTGAAATAGTGTTCCATGCGCGCTAACCCTGCAGCAAGTTTCTCGACACCAACCGTGTAGGCAAAGCGCATGTGCGATGCGGGCGCGTTGTCGCCAAAGTCCAATCCCGGAGTTGCCGCCACGCCGGCCTGCTCGATGAGCTTCTCAGCCAGTGCCTGGCTGTTTCTGTCCAGTTCGCTGCTGTCGGCGTAAATGTAAAAGGCCCCTTGAGGCTCGCTGCCGATACGAAAACCCAATTTGCGCAAACCCGGTAACAATAGATCGCGACGGGCGCGAAATTCGTCGCGCCGTGCTTCCAAAATGGCGATGGTTTCCGGGGCGAAGGCGGCCAGTGCGGCATGCTGCGCCGGTGCCGAGGGCGCGATGAACAAATTCTGCGCCAGCTTTTCGATGTCGCGTACCAGGTGTGGCGGTGCCACCAGCCAGCCGAGCCGCCAGCCGGTCATGCCAAAGTATTTTGAAAAGCTGTTGATGACAATGATGTCTTCCGATATCGACAACGCAGTGGCAGCATCGACACCGTAGGTCAGGCCGTGGTAGATCTCGTCGACGATCAAGGCGCCGCCGCGCGCGCGCACCGTCTGCCAGAGCCGTGCCAACTCGGTTGGTTCGATCATGGTGCCGGTCGGGTTGTTGGGCGAAGCAACCAGCAAGCCGCGGGTTTTCGCCGTCCAGCCAGCGCCGACTTTTTCGACCGTGGGCTGGAAGCCGGTAGCCGCCTCGACATTGAGTGGGCGCGGCACGCCTTCGAGCAGTCGCACGAAGTGGCGGTTGCACGGATAGCCGGGGTCGGCAAGCAGCCATTCGTCACCGGGGCTGATCAAGGCGCCCAGCGCAAGCAGTAGCGCACCCGAAGCCCCGGCGGTGACGACGATGCGTGCCGGATCGACGGTAAGTCTGTAGCGCGTGGCATAGAAAGTGGCGATGGCTTCCCGTAATTGCGGCAGACCAAGCGCGTGGGTATAGAACACCTGACCGCCCGCAATGAAGCGTTGTGCCGCCTCGATGACAGGCTGCGGCGTCGGGAAATCGGGTTCGCCGACCTCCATGTGGATGATGTCGCGGCCCTGCGCTTCGAGTGCCTTCGCCCGCGCCATGAGCTCCATGACGTGGAAAGGTTCGATGCCGGCCATGCGTGAGGCTATCTTCATGTGCACGCTCCAAAGAAAACGGCCGCCCCGTGCGTGGGGCGGCCGCAATATTTTAGCCGGCGTTCCGTCAGCGCCGACCGAAGGCAAAAAAACAGTCACCTCCCCGCAAGGTCGGGAGGGGCGGGCCTTTTAATTAGCGTGTGAATGCCAACTCGAACAGTTCGCGTTTCAGCGCAAGTTGCTTCGGCAGTTTCTCGCCCATCTGCTCGAACCATTCCTTATGCAGCGTCAGCTCCTGTTGCCAGGCATCGGCATCGACCTGTGTCAACATCTCAAACTCGGCTTTGCCGATGTCCAGACCGGTCCAGTCGATGTCTTCGAAGCGCGGCATCCAGCCCAGCACGGTTTCGCGCGCAGCTACGCTGCCACGCACGCGGTCGACGATCCATTTCAGTACGCGCATGTTCTCGCCAAAGCCCGGCCACATGAATTCGCCCTTCTCGTTCATGCGGAACCAGTTTACGCAGAAGATCTTTGGCGTCTCGGTGACGGCATGGCCCATTTTCAGCCAGTGGTTGAAGTAGTCGCCCATGTGATAACCACAGAAGGGCAGCATGGCGAAGGGATCGCGGCGTACTACGCCCTGTTTGCCGAAGGCAGCGGCGGTGGTTTCGGAGCCCAGCGTCGCCGCCATGTAGACGCCGAAATTCCAGTTGAATGCCTCATACACCAGCGGCACGGTGGTGGCGCGGCGGCCGCCGAAGATGAATGCGGAGATCGGCACGCCGGCGGGATTTTCCCAGTCCGGGTCGATTGACGGACATTGGCTGGCCGGTGCGGTGAAGCGTGCGTTGGCGTGCGCCGCCTTGCGGCCGGCCTTGCCGTCGGCTGGGGTCCAGTCCTTGCCCTGCCAGTCGATGCAGTGCGCCGGCGGCTCTTTGCTCATGCCTTCCCACCAGACGTCGCCGTCGTCGGTCAGGGCGACGTTGGTGTAGATGATGTTGTCCTTGAGCGTCGCCATCGCGTTGTAATTGGTCTTTTCCGAAGTGCCTGGCGCAACGCCAAAATAGCCGGCCTCCGGATTGATGGCGTAGAACCTGCCGTCCTGGCCGGGCTTGATCCAGGCGATGTCGTCGCCGACGGTGGAAATCTTCCAGCCGTTGAAGGACTGCGGCGGGATCAGCATGGCGAAATTGGTCTTGCCGCAGGCTGAGGGAAAGGCCGCCGCGACATAGGTCTTGTCGCCCTGCGGCGATTCAACGCCAAGGATCAGCATGTGTTCGGCCAGCCAGCCCTCATCGCGCGCCATGGTCGAGGCAATGCGCAGCGCCAGGCACTTCTTGCCGAGCAGTGCGTTGCCACCGTAGCCTGAGCCGTAGGACCAGATTTCGCGTGTCTCGGGGAAGTGCACGATGTATTTGGTGGCCGGGTTGCAGGGCCATTTCACATCCTGCTGGCCGGGTTCGAGCGGTGCGCCGACCGAGTGCAGACAGGGGATGAAAAAGCCATCGGCACTCAACACATCAAAGACCGCCTGGCCCATGCGCGTCATGGTGCGCATGTTGACGACGACGTAGGGGCTGTCGGAAATCTCGACGCCGATCTGCGCGATCGGTGAGCCAAGCGGCCCCATGCTGAAGGGGATCACATACAGCGTGCGCCCGCGCATCGAACCCGCGAACAGGCCGGTGAGCGTTTCCTTCATTTTGGCCGGATCTTCCCAGTTGTTGGTCGGGCCGGCATCTTCCTGCTTGGCAGAGCAGATATAGGTGCGATCCTCGACGCGGGCCACATCCGAGGGATCGGAGCAGGCCAGATAGGAGTTGGGGCGTTTGGCCGGGTTGAGTTTGACGAAGGTACCGGCGTTGACCATTTCGGCGCACAGCCGGTCGTATTCCTCCTGCGAGCCGTCGCACCAGACGATGCGTGCGGGCTGCGTCAGGGTGGCGACCGTGGCGACCCAAGCCTTGAGTTGCGCGTGACGGACATGGGCCGGGGCGGATATGGAAGCCGCGTCGTAACTGGTTTGCGTCATTTGTTGTAGCTCCACTAAGGGGCGGCGCGTCCGGCACCACAAGCCGGCGTGACCGCAGGAAATCCCCGTGGGACTGGCGGAACGGCGCGGCAATCTGCGAGGTTGCGCATTTTGCCATACGGTATGGCGAAAGCCGTATTTACAAGACTGTTTCCGTGACTAATCGCGCCTATCGCTACTACAATGACCAGACTCACTACTTAAGAGTTGGAGAAGCCGAAATGGATGAAACCCTGCGCCGTGCCGCACTTGAGTACCATCGCCTGCCGCGCCCCGGCAAGATTTCCGTGACGCCGATCAAGTCATTGGCCACCCAGTCCGATCTGTCGCTTGCCTATTCGCCCGGCGTTGCCGCGGCCTGCGAGGAGATCGAGCGCGATCCGGCCACCGCCGCCCTGTACACCTCGCGCAGCAATTTGGTGGCGGTCATCACCAATGGCACTGCCGTGCTGGGTCTGGGCGATATCGGCCCACTCGCCGGCAAACCGGTGATGGAAGGCAAGGGTGTTTTGTTCAAGAAATTTGCCGGCATCGATGTGTTCGACATCGAGATTGCCGAGCACGACGCCGACAAGCTGGTTGACATCATCGCTTCGCTGGAGCCGACCTTCGGCGGCATCAACCTCGAAGACATCAAGGCGCCGGAATGCTTCGTCGTCGAACGCAAGCTGCGCGAGCGCCTGCGTATCCCGGTATTCCACGACGACCAGCATGGCACGGCGATCATCTCCGCCGCCGCTGTGCTGAACGGAATGCGCGTTGTCGACAAGAACATTGGCGAGGTCAAGCTGGTTTGTTCCGGGGCCGGCGCTGCCGCCATTGCCTGCCTTGATCTATTGGTGAGCCTGGGGATTGATCGCAACAAGGTGTTCGTCTGCGACAGCAAGGGCGTGATCCATAGCGGACGCGACAAACTTGATGAGTCGAAGGCGCGTTACTCGCAGGTTACCGAGGCGCGCACGCTGGCCGATGTGATGCCGGGTGCCGATATCTTCCTCGGCCTGTCCACCGGCGGCGTGCTGAAGAAGGAAATGGTCGCCGGCATGGCCAAAAACCCGCTGATCCTGGCGATGGCCAATCCCGATCCGGAAATCCTGCCCGAGGACGCCCTTGCCGTACGGCCCGACTGCATCATCGGCACGGGCCGCTCGGACTATCCGAATCAAGTCAACAACGTGCTGTGCTTCCCCTTCATGTTCCGTGGCGCGCTCGATGTCGGTGCAACGACGATCAATGAGCCCATGAAAATTGCGGCGGTGAAGGCCATTGCCGATCTGGCCCACGCCGAGCAGTCGGACGTGGTGGCCGCGGCTTATGGCAATGCCAACCTGAGTTTTGGCCGCGACTATCTGATTCCGAAACCCTTCGATCCGCGGCTGATTCTCACGGTGGCGCCAGCGGTGGCGCAAGCGGCGATGGATTCGGGGGTGGCGACGCGCCGCATCGAGGACATGGACGCGTATCGCCAGCAGCTCAACGAGTTCGTCTATCACTCGGGCTTCGTCATGAAGCCGGTGTTTTCCGCAGCCAAATTGCAGCCGGCGCGCATTGTCTTTTGCGAGGGCGAGGACGAGCGCATGCTGCGCGCTGCACAAGTCGTCGTCGATGAGGGGCTGGCCAAGCCGATTTTGATCGGTCGGCCGGAAGTCGTCGACATGCACATCGCCCGCCAGGGCCTGCGCATTCGTGCCGGCGAACACTTCGAACTGATCAATCCCGATTCCGACCCGCGCTACAAGGAGCTCTGGCAGGACTATTACGAACTGACCTGTCGCAAGGGCATCGGCATCGAGTATGCCAAGCGCGAAATGCGCCGCCGCACCACCCTGATTGGCGCCATGCTGGTGCGTCACAACTACGCCGATGGCATGTTGTGTGGCACCTTTGGCAAACATTCTCTGCATTTGCCGTATATCGCCGAAACCATCGGCCGGCGTCCGGGAATCGACAATTTCTATGCAATGAACATGCTGATTCTGCCGAATCGCACCTTGTTCATTGGCGACACCTACGTCAATTACGACCCGACCGCCGCCCAAGTCGCCGAAATGGCCCAACTGGCTGCCGATGAGGTGTTGCGCTTCGGCATTGTCCCCAAAGTGGCTTTGCTGTCACATTCGAGTTTCGGCAACGAGGAAACGCCGACGGCACGCAAGATGCGTGCGGCACTGGCCCTGTTGCGCGCGCAGGCTCCCGACCTCGAGGTTGATGGCGAGATGCACGGCGATGCCGCGCTTGACCCCGACATCCGCCGCCTGGTCTTTCCCCATGCCAATCTGTCCGGCCCGGCCAACCTGCTCATCATGCCCACGCTCGACGCCGCCAACATCGCCTTCAATCTCCTGAAAACGGCGGCTGGCGACGGCCTCACGGTAGGACCGTTGCTGCTCGGCGCGGCGCGCCCGGTGCATATCCTGACGCCGACCGCGACCGTGCGGCGCATCGTCAACATGACGGCGCTGTTGTCGGTCGAGGTAGCCCATGGACATGGCAGTCCCACGGGATAAAACCCTGACCGAAAACATGGGCGATATTGAGAAAATGGTGTAGGATTGGCGTGTAATTACTTAATATAAATGGGTTAAGTTCGTTATACATTTAAGCGGACCTGACGCTTCCGGTGCGCGCTGAGCTGTTAAACTTGCGCCCGAGAATTTATTCGCTATTGCTCCTTACCCATGAAATCGATACCCAAAAACTTGCTAGCTTTGCTGCTAATGGCCTCCCTGGCCTTTGGTGCACTGAGTTCGGCGTCTGCCGCCACCCCGGGAAAAAAGCCGGATGCCAGCAAGAAATCTGCCAAGCCCGCGCCGCGCGCCGTCAAGAAGGCCAAGCCCGCACCTACCAAGGTACGGACTGCCGCAGCACCTGTCGCTGGACAAAGCGATGCTGTGATGCCGAAACTCGCTTCCGCGGTTGTGGTCGTGATCGACCAGGCCAGCGGTGACATTCTTTATGAAAAAAACGCTGACGCCATTGTGCCGATTGCTTCGATCACCAAGCTGATGACGGCGATGGTGGCACTGGATGCTCAGCCCAATCTGGATGAAATCCTGACGATCAGCAAAGACGATATCGACCTCCTGAAGGGCACCCACTCGCGGTTGTCGGTTGGTACCCAACTGACCCGCGAAGAGATGTTGAGGCTGGCACTGATGTCATCCGAAAATCGCGCCTCATCAGCGCTGTCGCGCCACTACCCGGACGGACGCGAGGCCTTTATTGCCGCCATGAACCGCAAGGCGCGGGCGCTTGGCCTCGCCGATACACACTTTTCCGATCCGACTGGATTGACTGCGGCGAATGTTTCCAGCGCCCGCGACCTCGTTAAAATGGTCGACGCTGCCCATCAATATCCGTTGATCCGCGAATTCTCCACCCTTGAGGAACATCAGGTGGCAGTGAAGGGGCGAGCACAGACCTTCCGCAATACCAATACGCTAGTGAAGAGCGATGCATGGCAAATCGGGCTGTCGAAGACCGGTTACATCAGCGAGGCGGGCAAGTGCCTGGTCATGCAGACCTGGCTGAATAACAAGCCGACCATCATCGTGCTGCTCGATTCCTGGGGCAAACTGACCCGGGTGGGTGACGCCAATCGCATCAAGCGCTGGATCGAAAGTCTGGCCAGCAGCCACGGTTCAATCAAAGGGTAATCCCTCTGGCGCCGTCTCGCCAGCGCCGACTTTGCTCGTGCCGAAGCATAGGTTCGGGCGAAGATCTGTGCCAAAATGCGCACGGTCCGTCGGCTGGGCCAGATCCAAAATCCCACATCAATTCCCGTTTGCCAAGATGGAGAACCCCGCAACATGCGTGTCGCCCTGTTTGTGACCTGCTTGGTCGACCTGATGCGTCCGCGCATCGGTTTTGCCGCCATCGAACTGCTGGAAGCCGCCGGCTGCGATGTGACCGTGCCCGCCAGCCAGACCTGCTGCGGTCAGCCGGCCTGGAATAGCGGGGATCGGGCGGCTGCAGCGGCGCTGGCCAAAAAAGTCATTACGGAATTTGATGGTTCAGAGTATGTCGTCGCGCCGTCCGGTTCCTGTGCCGACCAGATCCGCAATGAGTATCCGGCCATTCTCGCCGCTGATCCCGAGTGGCATGCGCGCGCCCTTGAACTGTCCAGCCGGGTTTACGAACTCACCGACTTCCTGGTGAATGTCGCCCACCTCGAGAGCCTGCCGGGCAATTTCACCGGCAGCGTCACCTATCACGATTCCTGTACCGGCCTGCGCAGCATGGGCATCAAGGAACAGCCGCGTGCCCTGCTGGCCAAGGCGCCGGGTGTCGAACTGAAAGAGATGGTTGCGGCAGATGAGTGTTGTGGTTTCGGCGGCACATTTTCAGTCAAGTTCGGCGAGGTTTCCGCGGCAATCGCCGCAAAGAAGTGTGGCAATGCCTGCGCCTCCGGTGCGGACGCCATCGTCGGTGGCGATCTCGGCTGTCTGCTCAATATCGAGGGCAAGCTGCGTCGCATGGGTAACGAAGAGACGCAGGTCATGCACATCGCCGAAGTGCTGACCGCGAAAAAGTAGATAGCGCCATGGAAAGCCGCTCCCGCCACTTCAAGGCCAATGCCGCCGCATCGCTGGCCAATCCGGTGCTGCAAGCCAACCTCAAGACCGCCAAGGGCAAGTTTGTCGACAAGCGCGCCATTTCCATCAAGGAAATTGATGATTTTGAGGGCTCGCGCGAGGCGGCCAAAAATATCCGCAACCGCGTGCTGGAAAACCTCGATCTCTGGCTCGAGAAGTTCGAAGAAAACGCCACAGCGCGTGGTGCCACCGTACTGTGGGCGAAGGACGGCGAAGAGATCTGTCGGCACGTCGCCGAAATCGGGCTTCGCCACGGCGTTAAGAAAGCCGCCAAGTCGAAGTCGATGCTGTCCGAAGAGGCCGGCCTCAATCTGGCGCTCACGGCAGCCGGCATCCGGCCGATCGAAACCGATCTCGGCGAATACATCCTGCAGATCAATGACAACGAGCCGCCATCGCACATCATTGCGCCGGTAGTGCACAAAAGTCTCGACGAAATCGCCGATCTGTTCCACCAAGTGCACAAGACGCCGCGCAAAACCGAGATTCCGGCGCTGACGCGCGAGGCACGCGAGGTGCTGCGCGAGCACTTCCTGACCGCCGACATGGGCATTTCCGGCGGGAATTTCCTCGTTGCCGAGACTGGCTCGGTGGCTTTGGTCACCAACGAGGGCAACGGCCGCATGGTAACGACCCTGCCGCACGTGCATGTGGTCATCACCGGCATCGAGAAGGTGGTGCCGACGCTCGAGGATCTGTCGCTGCTGATGCGCCTGTTGCCGCGCTCGGCCACCGGCCAGTCGATCTCCAACTATGTGTCAGTGCTTACTGGCGTCAAGACGCCTGCAGAGCTTGATGGTCCGGAACATCTTTATTTCATCCTCGTCGACAACGGCCGTGCCGATGTCGTGGGTTCCGAATTTCAGGACATGCTGCGCTGCATCCGTTGTGGTGCCTGCATGAACCATTGCCCGGTCTACCAGACCATCGGCGGTCACGCCTATGGCTGGGTTTACCCCGGCCCGATGGGTTCTGTGCTGACTCCTCTATATACCGGTCTGGAAAATGCGATCGACCTGCCGCAAGCCGCCACACTCTGTAATCAGTGTGGCGTGGTCTGTCCGGTCATGATCCCGCTGCCCGAATTGCTGCGCAAACTGCGCGAAAAGCAGGTTGAAAAACACCTGCGGCCCTGGTTTGAACGTATTGCCCTGAAAACCTGGGCCTGGGTGGCGGGTAACCCTCCGCTGTATGCGCTGGGTTCCTGGCTGGGGGTGCGCTATCTCAAGTGGCTGGCTGGCGGCCGCGACCGCATCCCCGTGCTGGGTGTCGCCCCCGGCTGGACCCTGGGCCGCGACTTCCCGGCACCTGAAGGAAAGACCTTTCGTGAACTGTATGCGAAAAAGAAGGGGCGCTAGATGAACAGCAGGGAAGACATCCTCGGGCGGGTACGTGCCGCCCTCGGCCGTGACGCCGTCAATACCGTTGCCGTGCGGCAGGATATCGATGCCGTCCTCGCCGCCCGTGTGCAAGGGCCGCGTCCGGCCATGCCGACGGATCTGGCCGCCCTGACTGCCCGGTTTGCAGAAAAATCGGCCGTACAGTCGAGCACCATCGACCGGGTAGCCAACCTGGCCGACGCGCCGGCGGCAGTTGCCCGCTACCTGAAGGGGCTGGACTTGTCTCTCGCTGCCGTGATCTGGCCAAGCCTGGCCGCTCTGGATTGGCGTGCCGCCGGCCTCGCGGTCGAAGCCCGTGGCGCGGTGGATAGCGATATGGTCGGCATCACGGGTTGTTTTTGCGCCATTGCCGAAACCGGCACGCTGATGGCGTGTTCGGCTCCCGATCACCCTGCCACGGTCAGTCTTTTACCCGAGACCCATATAGCGCTGGTGCCGATGAGCCGCATCGTTCCCGGCATGGAAGATGCGTGGGCGCTGGCCCGTGCCGAACTGGGCAGCCTGCCGCGGGCGGTCAATTTCATCTCCGGCCCTTCGCGTACCGGCGATATCGAACAGACCATCGTGCTCGGCGCGCATGGACCGTATCGCGTTCATCTGGTGATCATCGAGGGCGAATAATTCTTCCTCCGCCGGGCCGCCCCAAGGAGGAACAGCCAAAATAAGGAGCGGGCAGCGCCCGCGAACATCAATCACCCCCTTCTTCGAGAAGGGGGACGGGGGGATGAGGATCATAGTCCCTCCGCCGGGCCGCCCCAAGGAGGAACAGCCAGTACATGGAGTGGGCCGGGCCCGCGAACAACCGTCACCCCCTGCTTCGAGAAGCGGGATGCGGCCCTGCCGCACAAAGTGAGCGTGGGGGACAATTCTTGTCATCCTGACGCGGGGATACTGCGTTATTGCATCCAGAACCACATATATCGGAGGCAAATAACATGTACGCCCGCATCAATTTCGTCAGCCCTGGCTCACCGGAAAAGTACTCTTGGGTTATCAATACCGAGTGTGAAACCATTGATCAGTGGCAGCATGCGCATCCCGAAGCAGAAGATCTCGTCGTTACGCCGCTGAGCGAAAGCGAAGGTCTGGAGGCGCTGTTCTCGCAGAAGTGTCTTTATCATGACGTGTTTTTCGAGCACTCGGTCAGTCCCGATGTGCGCGAGAGTGGTCGTGCCGAGTTGATGGAGATTCTCGAACTGGCCGGTCGTCTGGTTCGGGGGCGTGCCAGCGAATTGTGGAATCGCTGCATAGATTTCCGTTTTCGCGATGACGTGATCGTCAAGGGCGAGTACCAGCATCGCCTACACGCCTAAAACAGGCTGTTATTCGGGGTTGAAAAACCCGACTGGCGCTGCCCCGGCGTCAGTGCCGGTACCCTGTCAATTAAAGCAAGTGGGGCGGGGTAAGTAAGAAGTCTAGGGTTTACCCTTTTCTTCATCGGCATAGTACTCGCGCAAGGATGCATAGCGCTGGACACGCGCCGCGCGCACATGGCTTAGCGCACGTTCCATCGGTACGCCGACCTGGGTGAGGATTTCGGCAGCGATCATCAGGCTGCCTTCCAGCACTTCGGGAATCACCTCGGTGGCCCCGGCAGCCTTCAGATGCGCCACTGCGGTTTCATCAGGCACTCGTACCACAATGGGAATGTCGGGCCGGCTTTCGCGTACCTTGCGCACCACGCGTTCGGCCGAATGCACGTCCGGGTAGGCCACCACCAAGGCGCTGGCGCGTGCGATGCCGGCTGCCAGCAAGACCTCGGTGCGGTCGGCGCTGCCGAATACCAGTTTTCCACCGGCCGGTACCACACGTTTCAGTTGCTGAGGATCGACGTCGAGGGCGAGGAACGGGATGTTTTCGTCGGCGAGAAACTCGGCAATCCGGCCGCCGGTGCGACCATAACCACAGATGATGACGTGACCCTCGGTGCCAAAGCTGGCGACCGCGATATCGTGGATCGCCTTGGCCTTGTGCGCCCAGTTGCCATGAGCCATTTGGCCCGACAGGCGCGCTGCCCGCTCAATCAGGAACGGAGCGATGAACATCGAGATCAGGATTGCCGCCAGCGTGACCTGGAAGGCATCGGTCCCCACCAGCTTGAGTTCGTGGGCCAGGCCCAGCAGTACCAGTCCGAATTCCCCGCCCTGGGCGAGCTGCGCCGAGGTGCGCAAGCCGACGTCGGGGGGACTCTTTGCCGCCGTGGCGATCAGCATGACCACCAATCCCTTGCCGGCTATCAACAGCAGCACGGCAAGTGCCAGACGGTGGATATTCTCGAAAACGAAACCCAGGTTGAGCATCATGCCAACTGTGACAAAGAACAGTCCGAGCAGAATGTCCCGGAAAGGGCGGATGTCAGCCTCGACCTGGTGTCGATAGATCGTCTCGGAAATCAGCATGCCGCCGACGAAAGCGCCCAGTGCCAGTGACAGGCCGGTGTACTCGGTGGCGTAGGCCAGCCCGACCACCAGCCAGAGTGTCGCCAGCACGAACAGTTCTTCCGAGCGCTGATGCGCCACCGCGTCGTAGAGGCGCTTGATCCAGTGCTGGCCCACCCAGATCAGGATGCTCAGCACCACGATGGCCTGCGCGAGGGCGATGGCCAGGGAACGCGGCAGTTCATCGGCCGATTGCGCCAAGGCGGGGAGGAGGATCAGGCAGGGCACCACGGCGATGTCCTGGAACAGCAGCACCCCCATGGTCTGGCGACCCGAGCGCGAGTGCAGTTCGAAACGCTCCGACAGCATCTTGGCGACGATGGCGGTGGAGGACATGGCTACCACGAGGCCGATAACCAAGCCAGTGCGCCATCCCTGATCATAGCCGAACAAGGTAATCAACGTCACCGCCCCGGCGGTAATGCCCATCTGGGCGGCGCCAAAGCCGAATACCAGCTGGCGCATCGTCCGCAGGCGTTGCAGGCTGAATTCGAGGCCGATCGAGAACATCAGAAACACGACCCCGAACTCGGCGATCGCCTCGACCTCGTGATTTTCTTCGAGGGCGGCCAGCCCGTGCGGCCCCAGCGCTATGCCGACGACCAGATAGGCCAGCATCGCCGGCAAGCGAAAGCGGCGCGCCAGGGTCAGCGCAACGACAACGGCCGTCAACAGAAGAAAGATCAGCAGGAGTGTTTGATGCATGCGCCGCATGATACCGGTGTGGCGTGGATGGCGTACATCGAAACGGATCTTGGTGTGTCGCGGGTCAGGTCGGGGAGGTTTTCCTTTCCTGAGAGAGTGGCCAAGGTGGTTACAATCCGCTGATGATCGAATCATTATCCCCGGAGCAAAAAAGACGCCGCCTGATCATTCTGGCCGTGGTCTCGGCCGCATATGTGCTGTCATTCTTCCAGCGCTTCGCGCCGGCCGGTATCGCCCAGGATCTGGCGGCGGCCTTCCAGACCTCGGCGGCTTCGCTCGGCGTGCTGGCGGCCACCTATTTTTACGTCTACACCATCATGCAGATACCGACCGGCATTCTGGTCGATACGCTCGGACCGCGGCGCATCCTGCTGCTGGGCGGCATGGTCGCCGGTGGCGGCAGCCTGTTGTTCGGCATGGCTGAGAGTCTGGATGCCGCATTGCTCGGGCGTACCTTGGTGGGCCTGGGTGTTTCGGTGACGTTCATCGCCATGCTGAAGATTATCGCCGTCTGGTTTGAGGAACATCGCTTTGCCACGGTCGTCGGGCTGGCCATGCTGGTCGGCAACCTGGGCTCGGTTCTGGCCGGTGCGCCGCTCTCCGCGCTGGCACAGGCTACCGGCTGGCGTGGTGTGTTTGTCGGGGTGGGCATCTTGTCGCTGACACTTGGCATCATGGCCTGGATCTGGGTGCGCGACCGGCCGCAAGCAGAAGGTGCCGCCGTTCCCGGCAACGTGACGGGCCCGTCTGACGCCGTCCCATCAGCGCCGACTTTTGACCGCACAGTGATACTTACCGGCTTGTTGCGCGTGGTGAAGAACCGCGCCACCTGGCCGACGGTATTCGTCAATTCCGGCTTGTCGGGCAGTTTTTTTGCCTTTGGCGGACTGTGGGCGACGCCCTTTCTGATACAGGGTATGGGCATGAGCCGCGCGACGGCCACCGCCCATTTGTCGCTGTATTTCGCCGGCTTCGCCGTCGGCTGCCTGCTCGTCGGCATGCTTTCCGACCGACTGCGGCGCCGGAAGCCGGTGATCCTCGTCAGCTCGCATATTTACGGTGCGATCTGGCTGGTGTGGCTGTCGGGCATGGCGCTGCCGCTCATCGCTACCTATACTCTATTTGGCTTGATGGGCTTGATGACGGCAAGTTTCACCCTCAGTTGGGCCTGTGCCAAGGAAGTAAATCCGCCGGCCTTGTCCGGCATGTCGACTTCGGTGACCAATATGGGCGGTTTTCTGATGGGGGCGCTGCTGCAGCCGGCGGTCGGCTGGATCATGGACCAGCGCTGGAGCGGCGCAATGGCCAATGGCGTAAGGCTTTACGCACCCGAGGATTACCGCTGGGGGCTGCTGTTGATCGCCTGCGCCGCCTGGGGTGGCGCGGCGGCGGCGTGGAAAATCAAGGAAACACACTGTCGCAATATCTGGAAGGAAAAAGTATGAGAGGCATCATCCTGTTCGGCCATGGTGCCCGCAATCCGGAATACATCGAACCTTTCCGGCGCATCCGCGCGGTGGTGGAGGCGCGCCAACCGGAGGTGCCGGTGGAGATCGGCTTTCTTGAACTGACCCAGCCGCCGCTGGAGGCGAGTATCGAGTGCTTGGCTGCACGCGGGGTCGATGAAATCAGGGTGGTACCGATTTTTTTCGCGCCGGGACGGCATGTGCTCAAGGATCTGCCGGAACTGATTGCCAATGCGCTGGAGCGCTTCCCCGGCATCTGCATCACTGTGGCGACTTGCGTCGGGGAAGTCGGGACGGTGATCGAGGCAATGGCGGAACACGCAATTCAGGCAGAGTAAGGCCTTGAAAAGGTTATATCAGAGCTTACTTATATACACTATGAAAACCTCCCTCAACACCCCGAACCAGTACGGGCGATTCGTTTCGGCTGTACGGGCTGCCGCCGTGATCGGCATCACCGTGGCGTCATTGACACCTGCCCTGGCTGAGTCTGCGGCCACGCGCATCATTGAACTGCGTACGGTGCAACTTACCCTGCCCGCCGAGGCGGTTCTCGAGGCGACCCGGCAGGCCACGGTCGCCACGCAGGTGTCGGGGCGCATCGTCGAGGTGCTGGTCGAAGCCGGCCAACGCGTCAAGGCCGGACAGTTGTTGATGCGGATAGACGCCCGCGAGGCGAATGAAACTGCCGCTGCCGCCCGCGCGCAACTGGTGCAGGCCGAAGCCAATTTCCAGCGCACCCGGGATCTCTTCAAGCAAAAATTCGTCAGCCAGGCAGCGCTCGACAAAGCCGAAGCCGACATTAAAACGGCGCGCGCCCAAGTCGCCGCCGCGGGCGCAGGGGTTTCGCATTCGACAGTGACCGCACCGATCGCCGGCATTGTTGCTGAACGCCATGCCGAACTGGGCGAACTGGCCGCTCCCGGCCGGCCATTGGTGACGCTGTTCGAGCCCAAGGGCTTGCGTGCCATCGCCAATATTCCGCAGTTCAGACTGAAGGAAGCGCAGCGTGCCACGAAGGCCAGGATCGAGTTTCCCGAAAGTCGGCGCTGGCTGGACGGCGCCCGCATCGAGATCCTGCCGACGGTGGATGCCAAAAGCCACACCGCGACTGCCCGGGTGTATTTGCCCGACGATGCAGAAGCCCTGCACGGCATCGTGCCGGGCATGGCGGCGCGCGTGCATTTCGTCATAGGCACGGTACAAAAACTTACCGTGCCGGCATCGGCCATCCTGCGGCGGGGCGAGATCAGCGCCGTCTATGTCGTCGGCAACGGTCCGGCCCGGCTGCGCCAGGTGCGCCTCGGCGAAGCCGTGGCCGATGGCGAGATCGAGGTGCTGTCCGGTCTCGCCACGGGTGAACAGGTGAGCCTCGATCCGGTCAAGACCGGCATTGAATTGAAACAAACTAAATAAATTAAATGGGTATCTCTGGACGTATCGCGGAGTACTTCCTCCGCAACTCGCTGACGCCGCTGATCGCGCTGATTGCGTTGCTGCTGGGCGTGTTTGCCACGCTGGTCACGCCGCGCGAGGAAGAGCCACAGATCAACGTGACGATGGCCAACGTCTTCATTCCGTTCCCCGGTGCGGCGGTGAAGGATGTCGAAAATCTCGTCACGCGCCCGGCCGAACAGGTGCTCTCGCGCATCGCCGGCATCGAGCATGTCTATTCCGTGTCGCGGCCTGGCATGGCGGTGATCACCGTGCAATACAAGGTGGGCGAGGAGCCGATCCAGGCACTGGTGCGCCTCTACGACACCATCAATGCCCACAGCGACTGGGTTTCGCCGCATCTCGGCGTCGGTCAGCCGATCATCAAGCCGAAGGGCATCGACGACGTGCCAATCGTCTCGCTGACCTTCTGGAGCGCCGACCAGCACAAGTCCGGCTTCGAAATGCAGCAGGTGGCTCGCGCAGTTGAAATCGAACTGAAGCGCATTCCCGGCACGCGCGATGTCGTCACCATTGGTGGTCCTGGCCATGTGGTACGTGTCCTGATGGACGCGCAACGCATGAATTCGCACGGCGTCACGGCCCAGGATCTGAAGGCGGCTTTGCAGGTATCCAACGCCTCGCAACCGGCGGGTAGTCTGGTCAGCGGCAACCGCGAACTGCTGGTGCAGACCGGCACCTACCTGGAATCCGCTGCCGACGTGAGGAAACTCGTGGTTGGCGTGCATGGCCAAAAACCGGTCTTCATGACCGATGTCGCCCAGGTAATCGACGGCCCGGACCAGCCTTCGCGCTATGTCTGGCATGGTGCAAATAACACTGAGTATCCGGCGGTGACGCTGGCGGTATCGAAAAAACCCGGCGTGAATGCGGCCGATGTCGCCGCCGGCGTGATCGCGCGCATGGAAAGCCTCAAGGGCACGGTCATCCCGGAAGGGACCGAATTTACCGTGACGCGCAACTACGGCGAGACGGCAACCGACAAGGCACAGAAACTGATCGGCAAACTCGCCTTCGCCACCGCGTTCGTCGTGCTGCTGGTGCTGTTCGCGCTGGGCAAGCGTGAAGCGGTCATTGTCGGCGTGGCGGTGACGCTGACGCTGGCGGCGACCCTGTTTGCCTCCTGGGCCTGGGGCTTCACGCTCAACCGCGTGTCGCTGTTCGCGCTGATTTTCTCCATCGGCATCCTGGTAGACGACGCCATTGTCGTGGTGGAGAATATCCACCGCTGGCAAGCGCTCGAACCGACCAAGCCCCTCTGGCAGATCATCCCGCAGGCGGTTGACGAAGTCGGCGGACCGACGATCCTGGCCACCTTCACCGTGATCGCCGCGCTGCTGCCGATGGCTTTCGTCAGCGGTTTGATGGGGCCGTACATGAGCCCGATTCCGATCAATGCCTCGATGGGCATGTTCATCTCGCTGGCCATCGCGTTTGTCGTCACGCCCTGGCTGGCGCTGAAGATCATGAAGCCGACGACGCACGAGCATGCCGAGCCTGCCGGGGCGGGCAAGCTGGATCGTTTATTCCGGCGCACGCTGACACCGTTTCTCGATCCGCGCAACGGCCGCCGCGCGCGTGCACTGCTGTGGGGCGGCATTGTCTTGGCGATTCTCGCATCGGTGTCGCTCGGGGTTTTCAAACTTGTCGTGATGAAGATGTTGCCCTTCGACAACAAGAGCGAATTCCAGATCGTGCTCGACATGCCGGTCGGCACGCCGCTCGAAGAGACCGCGCGCGTGCTGCGCGAGATGGCGGCCGAACTCGCATCGGTGCCCGAGATCAAGGATTACCAGGCCTACGCCGGCACGGCCAGCCCGATCAACTTCAACGGTCTGGTACGCCAGTATTACCTGCGCACCAATTCAGAAATGGGTGACATCCAGGTCAATCTGGTCGACAAGCACCAGCGCGACCGCCAGAGCCACGCGATCGCCATCTCGGTGCGCGAGCGGGTCATGGCCGTCGCCGCCAAGAGCGGCGGCAACGCCAAGGTGGTCGAAGTGCCGCCCGGCCCGCCCGTGTTGTCGCCGATTGTCGCGGAAGTCTATGGTCCCGATTACGCCGGCCAGATCGCGGTGGCGAAGCGGGTGCGCGAGGCCTTCACGGGCACGGCTGACATCCTCGGTGTCGATGACAGCGTCGACGCCGATAACGACAAGGTGGTGCTGCGCGTCAATCAGGCCAAGGCCGCTTTACTGGGCGTGGCGCAAAAGGACATCGTCGAGACGGTGCGCATGGGCCTCACCGGCGAGGATGTGACGCCGATGCATGACGGCGACGCGAAGTATGAAATCCCGGTGCGCATCACCCTGCCGGCCGAGCAGCAGGACAGCCTGGATTCGCTGTTGAACCTGAAGGTGCGCGCCCTGCCGGCCTATGGCGGCAACCTGGTGCCGATCTCAGAAGTGGTCGAGGCACGCCGTGCGCCACGCGAGAAGGTGGTTTATCACAAGGACCTGCTGCCCGTGGTGTATGTCGTCGGTGACATGGGTGGCCAACTCGACTCGCCGCTGTACGGCATGTTCGATATCCGCGCCAAGCTGAAGGACCTGCCGCTGGAGCAAGGCGGCAAGCTGGGCGAATACTTCATTAAACAACCGCAGGACCCCTACGCCGGCTATGCCGTGAAGTGGGACGGCGAATGGCAGGTGACCTACGAGACCTTCCGCGACATGGGCTTGGCCTACGCCGTCGGCCTGATCCTGATCTACCTGCTGGTGGTGGCGCAGTTCAAGTCCTATCTCGTGCCGCTCATCATCATGGCGCCGATTCCGCTCACCATCATCGGCGTGATGCCCGGCCATGCTCTGTTCGGCGCCCAATTCACCGCGACTTCGATGATCGGCATGATCGCGCTGGCCGGCATCATCGTGCGCAACTCGATCCTGCTGGTGGACTTCATCAACCAGCAGGTCGGGGAGGGCATGGACTTTGCCGAGGCGGTCATCCAGGCCGCCGCCGTGCGCGCCAAGCCGATCGCGCTGACGGGGCTCGCCGCCATGCTCGGTGCGTTGTTCATCCTCGACGATCCAATCTTCTCGGGGCTGGCGCTGGCGTTGATTTTCGGCATCCTGGTATCCACCGTGCTGACGCTGGTGGTGATCCCGGTGCTGTACTACGCGGCCATGAAAAATCGTATCAAGCCCGCACGCCAGGCCGACTGAGCGCACCGCTCTCCTGTTGGCGCCGTCCCACTAATCCCGATTTTCAACCTCAGACCAAGGAACTTTCCATGACCGTCAATCGTATCGTCCGCATCGTCGCCGGATTTTTCATCATGCTTTCCCTCGCTCTCACTCACTTCACCGGACAAATCGACCTCACCACCATGAGCTGGCTGTGGTTCACCCTGTTCGTCGGTGCCAACCTGTTCCAGAGCGGCTTCACTACTTTCTGTCCGCTCGACAATATCCTCAAGAAACTTGGCGTATCCGAGACTCCGCCCGCCAACTGCAAAACCGGCGGCTGCGCCTGAAGAGCATTCTGTTCATCTCGATAGCCGACTCCCCGGCCTATGCACGCATCCTGGTGGCGTTGGGCCGCAAAGGCGGATCGACCCGCGAGGAAGTCGCCCAGGCCGCGCATGTCGGCGTAACCACGCTGTCGGCGGGGCGACTATCGCCGTACCCGCTGCGGGGTACTTTGTCTCGCCAGTCCCGAAAAGGGGATTTCCTTCGGTCAGCCGACTGCTGTTGATTACACCCTGAAGCGCGCCACGGATTGATCGAGCTCGGCGGCCAGTTTCTGCAGCTGCTCGGCCGCGGCGGTGGTCTGGCGTACGCTGGCACTGTTTTCCTCCGACATGGTGGCGATCTTCTCGACGCCACGGGCAATTTCCTGCGCGGCGCCGGCCTGCTCGTCAAGGGCGCTGCCAATATCATCGACCGCCGTGCGGACGTGCTGGGTGCTGGACTGGATGCCGATGATCGACTCGCCGGCCTGCTGGGCGAGCTTGACGCCGCCATCGACGCGGGCCACACCGCTTTCCATTTCCTGTGCGGCGCGGCGGGCGCCGGCCTGCACCTTGTCGATTACCGTAGCAATGGTGCGGGTCGATTCCGATGTGCGCTCGGCCAATTTTCTCACCTCGTCGGCGACGACCGCAAAGCCGCGCCCCTGCTCGCCGGCACGCGCTGCCTCGATAGCGGCATTCAGCGCCAGCAGGTTGGTCTGGTCGGCCACTTCACGGATGACGTTGATGACCGAGGAAATCTCGTTCGAGTAGGTTTCCAGTTCGCGGATGGTGCCGGCTGCTTCATTGACGGCGGCGGCCACCTGGCGCATTTCTTCGGCCGCCGCATGCACCACCTGACCGCCGTCGCGTGACGCCTCGCCCGCGCCGGTGGCCACGTTCTTGGCCTCCTGCGCGTGGTCGCGCACTTGATCGAAAGACACCGACAACTCCTCCACCGCCGCCGCCATTCCCGAAGCGGCTTCGCTTTGCGCCGCGGTCGCGGTCGCCGACTGGCGGGCCGCGCCGGTCAGATCCTGGGCAGCGCGGGAAAGCTCCTGGGCGCTTTTTTGTGAGGCACCGACCATGTTGCGCAGGCCTTCCTGCATGCGGGCAAAGGCAGCCAGCAGGCGACCGGCTTCATCTTTACCGCCAGCCGGCACGGGACGGGTCAGGTCGCCATTGGCAATCGCCTCGGCGATGGCGACCGAGGTATTGATCGGCCCGCTGATGGCGCGGGCGAGGTACAGGGTGAACATGCCGACGCCGGCCAGCCCGCCGAAAACGATGACAACGAACAACAGTATGCCGGTGCGGTGGGCTTGCTGCTGCGCCTCGAAGGTTTCCTTTGCATTGCGTATCTGATAATCCATCAAACTATCGAGCGCCGTCTGCGCCGCCAGGCCTTCGGTGCGCGTGGCCACCAGCACGGCAGAGAGCGTCGCGAATGAGTAATCCCCTCCCTTGATGCGGTCGAGCATGCCGGCGGCGGTTTCGACCCAGGCCTTGCGCTTGGTGGCGAAATCCGCCGCCAGTAGTTTTTCCTCCTCGGTGAGATAGGTGGCCATGTATTTGTCCCACAGCACGCCGATCTCGGCGCGCCGTTTCTTGAAATTCTCCAGATGCATGCCGACCGGATGGTCGTGCGCCGCCGCCATCGGTCCCGTGGGGTCGTGCTGCAGGGCCAGCAGGATCTCGCGTGTGTTGTTGCCGAGCAGTTCGCCGATCTTCGCCAGGTCCTTCATGGGCATCGTGCGGTCCGCATACACGGTTTCGAGCGCCGCGACAGCGTCGCCGCCGATCTTCCAGCCAATGCCGGCGACGGCCAGCAGCAGCGCCGCGTTGACCAGCATGAGGAGCATGAGGCGTTTGCCGATTGAAAGGTTGTTCATGTTGTATCCGTTTCTGGTGGGGGGGTGTTGGATGAAATGCCGACTAGGCGCTCGCGCCAAGCCTCGGCCGGCGCCGGTCGGCCAATGAGATAGCCTTGCAGGTAATCGCAGCCCTGCACGCTGGCAAGGACGTGCCGTTGCGCCGCCGTCTCGATGCCTTCGGCGACGACCTGGAGGCCGAGCGTATGCGCCAGTGCGACGGTGGCGGCGCAGATAGCGGCGTCGTTGGCGTCGGTTTCGACATCGCGCACGAAGGCGCGGTCGATCTTGAGCACGTGGATCGGCAGCAATTTCAGATAGGCGAGTGAGGAATAGCCCGTGCCGAAATCGTCGATGGCGAGCGTTACCCCCAGCGCGCGCAGGGCGCGCAGGCGCTCGATGCTCTGTTCCGGATTGTCCATCGCGACGGATTCGGTGACCTCGATCTCCAATTCACCAGGCTGGATGTTGTGCCGCGCGAGCACCTCTCCCACCTGCTCGACCAAGTTAGGAGCGCGCAGTTGGCGCGCGGAGAGATTGACGGCCATGCGTATCCCGGTAACCCCCTCTGCCTGCCAGGCGGCGAGCTGGCGGCAGGCGGTGTCGAGCACCCAAGCGCCGATGGGTTCGATCAGGCCGGATTCCTCGGCGATGGGAATGAAATCGTCCGGCGACACCATGCCGCGCAGCGGATGGTGCCAGCGCAACAAGGCTTCGAAGCCGCGAATTTGCCCCCTGCGCGCCGCGACCTGTGGCTGGTAGTGCAGCTCCAACTGCCCGGCCGCGAGCGCGCCGCGCAGATCGGCTTCCAGTTCGAGCCGTGCCAGCGCGCGCGCGTTCATCTCGGCGTCAAAGAACTGAATATTGGCGCGACCTTGCTCCTTGGCGTGGTACATCGCGGCATCGGCGTTCTTGAGCAGCGTTGCACCGTCCGCGCCGTCGGCGGGAAACACGGCGATGCCGATGCTCACGCTCGAATGCAGCGTGCGCTCCTCGATCGCGTGGGGCGCGGAGAGCGCAGCGAGAATCTTGCCTGCCACGGGCAGGGCGTCCGTGGCGTCGTCCATACCCGTGAGCACGACAACGAATTCGTCGCCGCCCAGGCGGGCGATGATGTCGGACTCGCGCACGCAGGCGCGCAGGCGCCGCGCCACATCTGTCAGCAACTTGTCGCCGACGGCATGCCCGAGCGTGTCGTTGACGATTTTGAAACGATCCAGGTCCAGCAGCAGTAGGGCGAGTGGCGCGCCGTCGCGGCGCGCTTCGGCCAATGCCCGATTGAACTGAATTTTCAGGCCGTGGCGGTTGAGTGTCTCGGTCAGGTCGTCGTTGAAGGCCAGATGGGTGAGGCGCGCTTCGGCGTCTTTCTGCGCCGATATATCGGTGAAACTAGCGATGTAGCGGGCACCGGTGGCGGCATCCGGCACCACCGTGATGCGGGTCCATTTCGGGTAAGTGTGGCCGTCCTTGTGCCGGTCGTGCAGTTCGCCCTGCCAGTGACCTTGATGGTTCAAGGCAGACCACATCTCGCGGTAGGTCGCGGGCGGCGTCGTGCCGCTGGAGAGTATGCGCGGATCATGGCTGAGCACATCTTCCGGCGCATAGCCGGTGATGCGCGAGAATGCCGGATTGGCGGCGACGATGCGGTTGGCGGTGTCGGTGACGACGATCGCCTCGCCACTGTGCTCGAAGATGCTGGCGTGCAGTTGCAACCTGGCGGCGGCGGCTTCGCTGCGGCGCGCCTGGCGGCCGGCCCAGCCAATGCCCGCCAGTCCAAGGAACCAGAGCCCGCCGTGCGACAAGTACAAATTCATGCGTGTCGTTGAAAAGCCCAGGGCATGCGGTGCCAGTAACGAGGGCGATTGAACTTCCGTCGCCCAGTACGGCGCGCGTACCTCAAGCGCCCTAGCGTAATCCATGTCCAGAACATGTTGCTGATCGTTATGCAGACTCAAGGCCAGCGAAACGGTGACACCCAGCGTCCACGCCAGTATGGCGCCGACGATGATGCGCGACATTTGTTGTGAAGGTGGGATAACCATAAATCCGACAATACTACAAGGTTATTGTGCGGGGATAAATTGATTTTGGTCAATATTGCAATATTTTTTGCAGGCCGCTACTTCGTAAAAGTCGGCGCCGTTCCGCCAGTCCCGGAAAGGGGATTTCCTGCGGTCACGCCGACTTTTGCCAACCTATGACAAGGAGATTCCCCTGACCGTCAATCGCATCGTCCGCACCATCGCCGGATTTTTAGTTACGGCCGCTGCGTTTAACGCCGATACGGCCGGCGTTAGCCTCCACTGAAACCACGGTTTCTTCATGCTATTGCTGGCCTTGGCTCATTTCGCCGGACAAATTGACCTCAGCACGATGAGCTTGCTGTGGTTCACCCTGTTCGTCGGCGCCAACCTGTTCCAGAGCGGCTTCACCACTTTTTGTCCGCTCGACACCATCCTCAAGAAGCTTGGCTTGCCGGATGCCCCGCCGGCTGATTGCAAGACCGGCGGTTGCGCCTGAAAAAAATCACCTTACGGATTGCGACGCTACTTGGTCAGGAATAAACTTAGCGACCCGCCACGCCAGCAAGCGTGGCGCCGATACCAACAACTTGACCATTTCAGCAATCAAAGGGGGAGTTCCATGAAATACCAGAAATTGGATAATTTTCTTAACTACGTCAAAGCCCGCGATCCGCATCAGCCGGAATTTCTTCAGGCGGTGCATGAGGTCATGGGCAGCGTGTGGAGCTTCATCGAAGCCAATCCGCGCTATGCCGATGACGCGATCCTCGAGCGCCTCGTCGAGTCCGAGCGCGTCATCCAGTTCCGGGTTTCCTGGGTGGACGACAAGGGTCAGCCCCAAACCAATCGTGCCTTCCGCGTTCAGCATAACTCCGCCATCGGCCCGTTCAAGGGTGGGATGAGATTTCACCCCTCAGTCAATCTGTCGATCCTCAAGTTCCTGGCTTACGAGCAAACCTTCAAGAACGCCCTGACGACGCTGCCGATGGGCGGCGGCAAGGGCGGTTCCGATTTCGATCCCAAGGGCAAGAGCCGTAATGAGGTGATGCGTTTCTGCCAGGCCCTGATTGTCGAGTTGCATCGCCATCTCGGCCCCGACACCGACGTGCCGGCCGGCGACATCGGCGTCGGCGGCCGCGAAGTCGGCTTCATGGCCGGCATGATGAAAAAACTCTCGAACAACGCTGCCTGCGTGTTTACCGGCCGCGGCCTGTCCTTTGGCGGCAGCCTGATCCGTCCCGAAGCGACCGGCTATGGCCTGGTCTATTTCGTCAAGGATATGCTGGCCCATCAGAAGAAGACGCTCGACGGCATGCGCGTTTCGGTCTCGGGTTCCGGCAACGTCGCGCAATATGCCATCGAAAAGGCGCTGGAATTCGGCGCGAAGGTGGTGACGGCTTCCGATTCCACTGGCACGGTGATTGACGAGGCGGGCTTCACCACCGAAAAGCTCGCCGCGCTGATGGACCTCAAGAACAACCAGTACGGGCGCATCGAAGAATATGCCAAGCGTTTCGGCCTGACGTTTGTTGCGGGCAAGAATCCTTGGAGCGTGCCGGTCGATGTCGCGCTGCCCTGCGCCACGCAGAACGAACTGGACATCAACGATGCCCGCACCCTGATCAAGAACGGCGTCAAGTGCGTCGCCGAGGGCGCGAACATGCCGACGACCTTTGACGCGACGGAAGCTTTTATCGCCGCCAAGGTTCTCTTCGGGCCAGGCAAGGCAGCCAACGCCGGCGGCGTCGCCACCTCCGGCCTGGAAATGGTGCAAAGCTCGCAACGGCTTTACTGGTCGCGTGACGAAGTCGATGCCCGCCTGAATGGCATCATGACCAACATTCACGAGAACTGCGTGCGCTATGGTGAGCAGGAGGGTGGTTTCGTGAATTACGTCAATGGCGCAAACACCGCCGGCTTCGTCAAGGTTGCCGATGCGATGATGGCGCAGGGAGTTTACTGACCCACCCCCTCCCAACCTCCCCCTCGCGGGGGAGGTGACTGTTGCTCGCTGCGCTCGTGTATTACGGGGAGCCTCCGTTCATGCTGTTGAGCGGATTGCGGCTGGCGCCGCGTGTCGCCTCGCCTTGGGGCGGCCCGGCGGCGTGGCTGCGGGTTTTCTCCCTTTCCTATTGGCGGGCGGCGGCGAGTCTGCGGGGTATTTGATGGGGTAGCATTGCATCCTCTCCGGTTTCTATCCACGTTGAAAGCAAGGAAAATACCCATGACAACATCCGCGTTTGACCGTGCCATTGCTCTCTTTGATGCCGCCAATGCTGAAGATCCGCGCCAGGACCCTGGTGCAGACGGCAAGCCTGTGGCGCGCGAGCTGCTTTATTCACAGCGCATGAGCGAGATGCTGGCGCGCTATGCGCCGGAGGCTGACGAGGCCGTCAAGCTGTCCGTGCGCGCGCAGCATATCCAGCGCTGGAAGACGCCGCGCGACAGTTTTCCGATGACGCGTGAAGGTTATCTGCAATGGCGCACCGGGTTATACAAGTTTCACGCCGAAACGGCAGGCCGCCTGATGGAAGAAGCCGGTATCGACACGGCGACCATCGACCGTGTCAAGCAGGCCGTGGGCAAGCGTGGCCTGAAGGTCAATCCGGATACCCAGATGCTTGAAGATGTCATCGATCTGGTCTTCATCGAGTATTACATGCTCGGGTTTGCCGGCGAGCATCCCGATTATTCCGAGGACAAGTGGCTGGACATCATCCGCAAGACCTGGAAGAAAATGTCCGAACGCGCCCATGCCTTTGCCCTGTCCGGGCAGGTCAAGCTGCCCGAACCGCTGGTGCCGCTGATCACCAAGGCTGTCTCTGGCTAGTGTTGGCGGACATGCACAAGGAACTGCCATGAATATCGGATTTATCGGACTCGGCCTGATGGGCCGTCCCCTGGCCCTGCATCTGGCACGCGCCGGCCATACCCTGCACCTCTGGGCACGGCGGCCGGCCTCGCTGGAGCCCTTCACGGACGTGGCTGCCCACGCGCATGTCTCGGCGGCTCAAGTTGCGCAGCACGCCGAAATCATCTTCATCATGGTTGCCGACGCACCCGATGTGCGTGCGGTGGCGCTGGAGGATGACGGCATCGCGGCGGGGGCGCGGCCCGGCTTGATCATCGTCGACATGAGCACCATCAATCCCAATGCGGCACGCGAGATCGGCGCCGAGCTGGCTGCTAAGGGCATCGAATTTCTTGACGCGCCGGTGTCGGGGGGCGAGATCGGCGCGATCAATGCCGCGCTGACCATCATGGTGGGCGGCAAGCCCGAAGTTTTTGAAAAAGTGAAGCCGCTCTTCGAGAAGATGGGCAAGTCGATCACCCTGATCGGCGACATTGGTGCAGGGCAGGTGGCCAAGGCCTGCAACCAGATTCTGACCGGTGTCGGCGTCGCCGCGGTGGCCGAGGCCTTCAATTTCGCGGCGAAAAGCGGTGTCGATCCGGCCCGGGTGCGCGAAGCCTTGCTGGGTGGCTTCG
Source organism: Rhodocyclaceae bacterium (assembly GCA_013791905.1). GTDB lineage: Bacteria > Pseudomonadota > Gammaproteobacteria > Burkholderiales > Rhodocyclaceae > Sulfuricystis. The sequence goes on from VMSX01000008.1 coordinate 26,631, forward strand.
CCTATTCGAGAATCCTCGAAAATCATGGCCAGCGCATGCTCGACCGCAACTTCAAGCCCGGCTTCAAGGCCTGGATGCATCAGAAGGATTTGCGCATTGTCATGGAAGAGGCGCACCGCCTCGGCCTGATGCTGCCCGCGGCAGCGGCCACGGCACAACTCTTCAACGCCATCGTTGGCAGCGGCATGGGCGAGGAAGATTCGGTTGCCGCGCTGAAATTGCTGGAGCGCATTAGCGCACCGGAACAATGAACATCGGCTTCATCGGCCTCGGCGGCATGGGCCAACCGATGGCGGAACATCTGCTGGCCGCCGGCCACACGCTGACTGTCTGGGCACGCCGTCCCGCCAGCGCCGACTTTCTGCTGGACAAGGGCGCACAGTGGGCGGAGACACCTGCTGCCGTTGCTCGGGCGAGCGAGATCGTCTGCACCAACGTCACCGGCAGCGCCGATGTCGAGGCACTCGCCGCGCAACTGATCACCACCTTGAAACCCGGCAGCTTGCATCTCGATTTCTCGACCATTGCACCGCAAGTGGCGCGCGAACTCGCGCTGCGCTACGCAGAAAAAGGCGTCGATTTTGTCGATGCGCCGGTTTCCGGCGGTACGTCGGGCGCGCGCGCGGCGACGCTGGCCATCATGTGGGGCGGCAAGGCGGCGCTGGCGGAACGGCTCGCCCCGCTGTTCGCCTGCCTCGGCAAGACCATCGTGCATGCCGGCGAATCCGGTGCCGGGCAGGTGGCGAAGGCCTGCAACCAGTTGGTGATGGTGGCGGCCATCGAGGCGACCGCCGAGGCGGCGCGTCTGGCGGCGGCCGCGGGCGTCGATTTCAACAAGGTACGGCAGGCGCTGCAGGGTGGCTCGGCCGGATCGCGCGTCCTTGAATTCTTTGGCGCCAAGATGGCGGCGCGTGATTTTGCCCCAGGCGTCGTGGCACGCCTGCACCACAAGGACTTTGTCATGGTGATGGCCGAGGCGACGCGCCAGAACATACCGCTGCCGGTCGGCGGCACGGTGATGCAACAACTCGACGGATTAATGGCGGCGGGCTGGGGAACCGAAGACACGTCGCGGCTGCTCTGCGTGCTTGAGCGGACCGCGCCTGCCCATCTGATATAGTCCGGCCCATGCGTTTTTTCCTGACCATCCTGCTCGCTGTCCTGATTCCGTTCAACGCGGCCTTCGCCGCTGTGACGGCGTTGCAGCATGCCGCGCATCCCGATCATCACGTCCATGTGCTTCTTCACGATCACGCTGGCGACGACACCGCCGGCAATGTCGGGCAGGACGGCGTCGCCGATCCTGCGGAGCAGGCGAGCGACCATCACCACTCGCATGTTCATCCGGTGTTCTCCTTGATACTGCCCACCGCAGCAGGGCTGAACTTGCCGATCGTCACGGGCGTAGAGCCGCCTTGCAGCGCCGAAACCTTCAGTTCGGCCTTTCTGTCCCGCCTCGAACGTCCACCGAGAGCCGCGTCCGTCGTCTGAGTCGGCGGGACGCCTGATTTCCTTATAGCACCTTGCGCACGTACCCTTGACGGGGTTCGGCCGCGTCCCGTCGAAATCCCAACCTGTTCAAACGAGGATTTCGATGTATCACCATCATTTTTCATGCGCCATGGTCACCATGGCCGCTCTGGTACTTGGCTTGTGTGCGGGATCGGCACTGGCCGGTACAGGCATCACCGAAGCCGAGGCGCTACGTCTCGGCCTGTCGCGCCCGGAATTTTCCGATCTATTGCAGGCCCGTGTCGGCGAGGCCGAAGCGGATGCGCTGGCGGCCGGCACCTGGGCGAACCCCACGCTGGAACTGACGCGCGACAAGACTGGCGTCACGCGCGAGACTAGCTGGCAGTTGGCGCAGCCTCTCGACATTTCCGGGCGCCGTGGCTTGCGCGAGGACGCGGCACGCCACCGCATCCGCGCCACCGAGGCTGACAATCTGGCCCGGAAGAACGAGCGCACGGTCGAGCTGCGGCGCGCCTTTCATGATCTACTGCACCGGCAGGAAACACTGCGCGCCGTCGGCGAGTGGAGCGCGCGCTTCGCCGCAATCGGGAGTGTCGTAGACAAGCTCGCCCGTGCCGGCGAAGTGGCCGGTTATGACCGCCGCCGCCTGGTGCGCGAACAACGCAGCGCCGAAGCCAAGCTGGCCGAGACGAACGCCGACCTGGAGCGTGGTCGCGCCCGGCTGGCTGCGCTGATCGGCCGCGCTGTGGGTGAGGATATCAACGGTCGACTGCTGCCGGAACCGCCGCCGGCCATGCCCGCCTTGCAGGCTAGACTCGCCGCACGGCCCGACCTGACCGCGCTGGCGGCACGTGTCGATGCGGCCCAGGCTGACAACGCCGCCGCGCGGCGCAATCTGCCCGAGCTCACCGTCGGCATCGGCGGCAAGCGCGCGGACGATGGCACGGCGCGCGAAAACGGCAATCTGGTCATGCTCGCCTTCAACCTGCCGCTTTTCGACCGCCAGCAGGCGGGCGACCGGCGCAGCGCCGCGCAGGCCCAGGCGGCACGCGCCGAGTTGGGTCTCGCGCGCCAGCAGGCGGAAGGCGAACTCGCCGGTCTGCACCGGCAGCTCACGCAACTGATCGTCGCCGCCGAACGTTTCCGCGGCGCGGCCGTCGCCCCTTCAGCCGAGCTTGTACGCATCGCCGAAACCGCCTACCGCGCCGGCGAATCCACCATTCTCGAACTGCTCGATGCCTACAAGGGCGCGCTGGAAGCCGAAACCACGGCCCTGGCCCTCGAATGGAAAGCGCGCGAAGTCCGCATCGAACTTGACCAATTGACAGGAAATCACCCGCAATGAACGCTCGATACTATTTCCCGCTGATCGCACTGGCCGCCGCGCTGTTGCTCGCCGGCTGCGGCGACAAGACGCCCGCAACGGCTGCCGCCGAGCATCACGACGACACTGGCGCAAAGATCACTCACTTCAGCGATAAAACCGAACTATTCGTCGAGTTCCCGACGCTGATCGTCGGCCAGACGGTGACCTTCGTCGCCCATTTCACTCAACTTGCCGACTTCAAGCCGCTGGTCCAAGGCAAGCTCGCCGTCCTGCTTTCCGGCGGCAACGCGCCCGACGAACGCTTCACGGTCGACGCGCCCTCGGTGCCGGGCATCTTCAAACCCGGAGTTACGCCCCAGGCGGCCGGCGAGCGCGAACTGACCCTGAGCGTCGAATCCGCACTCGGCACCCTGACGCACGAACTTGGCCCGGTCACGGTATATGCCGATGCCCAGGCCGCGGCGGCGGGTCACGGCGAACATGGTGACGATGACTCTGGCATTGCGTTCAGCAAGGAACAGCAATGGAAGATCGACTTCGCGACGGCGGCAGCGGTCAAGGGTGTTGCGCGCACCTCCGTCGCCGCGACCGCGACGATCAAGGCGCATCCTGATGGCGAAGCGCAACTGGCCGCCCCGGCTGCCGGCCTGCTGCGCGCCGCCGGAGCTTTTCCGCGCGTCGGCCAGGTGGTGAAAAAGGGGCAGGTGCTGGCCTGGCTGGCACCGCGTCTCGGCGGCGACACCGACCAGGCCACGTTGGAAGCCGGCGCCGGCAAGGCGCGCATCGCGCTGGAACAGGCGCGCCGCGACCGCGAACGCATGGAAGCGCTGTTCAAGGACGAGGCTGTTGCCGAAAAGCGCCTGCTCGAAGCGCGCGCCAACGAAGGCATGGCGCAGGCCGAAGCCGTTGCCGCGCAGGCGCGGGCCGGGCAGTTTGGCGACGGCGGTGGAAGCGGAGGAATAGCCATCCGCGCGCCCATTGATGGCGTCATCGCCGCTGTGTCGGTCGCCGCCGGCGCTTTTGTTGCCGAGGGCGCGCCGTTGTTCCATGTTGCCAACACCGCGCGGCTTTGGCTGGAGGCGCGCGTGCCGGAAAGCGACATTGGCCGACTCGGCTCACCAACCGGCGCAGCGTTCTCGGTGGATGGTTTCGCCCAGCCCTTCGTCATCGAACCGGGCAGGAACGGCAAGCTGATCGCCGTCGGTGGCGTGGTCGACGCAGTAACGCGCACCGTGCCGGCGATCTTCGAGTTTGCTAATCCCGTGGGCAATGGTGGAACTGGCGGTGCCTTGCGGCTGGGCATGACGGCCAAGGCGCAGATTTTTTCCGGCGGCGACAAACCAGCCGTGCTGGTGCCGGCCGGTGCCGTGCAGGACGAGAGCGGCACGCAGGTCATCTATGTGCAAACCGGCGGCGAATCCTTTGAACGCCGCATCGTGCAGACGGGTGCCCGCGATGGCGCCCATATCGCCATTGTTGCCGGCATTGAAGCGGGGCAGCGCGTCGTCAGCCAGGGCGCTTACCTGATTCGCCTATCCACCTCGATGGCCGGTCCGTCCGGTCACGGTCATTGAAAGAACATCGATCATGATTGGAAAAATCATTCAATGGTCGTTGGGCAACCGCCTGTTCGTCGTGCTCGGCGCGCTGCTGCTGCTTGTCTGGGGCGGCCTCGAAACGACCCGTACGCCGGTCGACGTCTTTCCCGACCTCACCGCGCCCACCGTTACCGTCGTCACCGAAGCGGCGGGCATGGCGCCGGTCGACATGGAGGCCTTGGTCACTTTTCCCATAGAAACGGCATTGAACGGTGCGCCGGGCGTGCGCCGCGTGCGCTCCTCGACCAAGATCGGCCTGTCGGTGATTACCGTCGAATTCGCCTGGGGCACCGACGCCTATCTCGCGCGCCAGATCGTCGCCGAGAAGCTGCAACTGGCGAAGGCGTCATTGCCGCCTGGTATCGAGGCGCCGGTGATGGCGCCGGCCTCCTCGATCATGGGCGAGATCATGTTCATCGCCCTGACCTCTTCAATCCCCGGCGAGCACTCGACGGTGGCGCTCAAGAACACGGCCGACTACGTGCTGCGCAAGCGGCTACTGGCGGTGCCTGGCGTTGCCGAGGCCCTGCCGATCGGCGGCGACTTGCAGCAGTTTCAGGTAACGCTGAAACCGGAACGACTGGCGGCCTACGGACTCACCATAGCTGAAGTGGTGAAGGCGGTCGAAGGCGCCAACCGCAACGCGGCGGCGGGTTTCTATGCCGAGAACGGTCAGGAATACCTGATACAGGGCATCGGCCGGGTGCGCACACCCGAGGATATAGCCGAGGCGGTGGTCGCGGTGAAGAACGGGCAGCCTGTGCTGATCCGCCACGTCGCCGACGTGGCGCTCGGCACCGCTGTCGTGCGCGGCATCGGCTCGACCAATGGCAAGCCGGCCGTCATCCTGGGCATCCAGCGTCAGCCCGCCGCCAATACGCTGGAACTGACGCGCGTGCTGGATCGCACGCTGGCCGACATCCAGGCTTCGTTGCCGGCCGGCATGAAGATCGAGACGCGGCTGTTCCGCCAGGCCGATTTCATCGAAATCTCGATTGCCAATCTGCTGGCGACCTTGCGCGACGGCGCCATCCTGATCGTCGCCATTGTCTTCGCCTTCCTGCTCTCGGTACGTTCGACGGCGATCACCCTGATCGCGCTGCCCTTGTCCATCGTGGCGGCGATCCTGGCGATGAAGGCGTTCGGCGCGACGATCAACACCATGACGCTGGGCGGTATCGCCATCGCGCTGGGCGCGCTGGTCGACGACGCGATCATCGTCGTCGAGAACATCGTCCGCCGCTTGCGCGAGAACCACGACAAGGCGGAGGCGCAACGCGCATCGACCCTGCATGTGGTGTTTCTGGCGACGAAGGAAATCCAGGGCTCCATCGTTTTCGCCACGCTCATCATCATGCTCGTCTTTGTGCCGCTGTTCTTCCTGTCGGGCGTCGAGGGCCGGTTGATGGTGCCGCTGGGGCTGGCCTACGTCATCTCGCTGTTCGCCTCGCTGCTGGTGTCGATCATGGTGACGCCGGTGCTCGCCTCGATGTTTCTCGGCCAGGCCAAAGAGGTGCGGACGCATAACGAACCGCGCTTCGTCGTCGGGCTGCGCGCCATTTACCGACGCCTGCTCGACGCCACGCTGACGCGCTGGAAGGCGATTTCCCTGTTCAGCGGTGGCCTGTTCATCGCCGCCCTGATCGGCCTCGGCGCGGCCGGGCAAGCCTTTCTGCCCGACTTCAACGAAGGGACGCTGACGGTCGGCGCTGAAACGATTCCCGGCACCGCGCTGGCCGAATCGAACAAACTGATGCAACGGGTCGAAGAAGTCCTGCTGACGCATCCCGAGGTGGTGGCGACTGCGCGCCGCACCGGGCGCTCGCCGCTCGATCCGCACGCGCTCGACGTGCATCAGTCGGAAATCGAGGTCTCGCTCAAAATGCGCGAACGCGGCAAGGCTGCATTCCTCGCCGTGTTGCGCGAGGACTTCGCCAGGTTGCCCGGCGTGCAGGTGGTGGTCGGCCAGCCGATCTCGCACCGCATCGACCACATGCTGTCGGGCACGCGCGCCAACATCGCGGTGAAGATCTTCGGCGCCGACCTCGCCGAACTGCGCAAGCTGGCACAAGAGGTCAAGGGCGTCATGGAGACCGTGAAAGGGGCCGTCGATGTGCAGCCCGAACAGCAGACCGACATTCCTTTCCTCACCGTGAATTACCGGCGCGATGCGCTGGCGCGGCACGGTCTCTCGGCGGCCGAACTGTCGGAGAGTATCGAGGTGGCGTTCAACGGGCTGGTCGTGACCAAGATCGTGCAGGGGCAGGCGAGCTTCGATCTGGTCGTGCGTTACGACCCGGCGGTGAAGGACAATCTCGACACCATCCGCGCGACGCTGGTGACGACGCCGACCGGTGCGCGGCTACCGCTGTCGGCGCTGGCCGACATCCAGAACGATCGCGGGCCGTACTTCATCAACCGCGAGAACGTGCAGCGCAAAATCGTCGTGATGGCCAACGTCGCCGGCCGCGACCTGAAAAGCGTGGTCGAGGAGATGCAGGTCAAAGTAGCGCGGGAAGTGCAGTTGCCCACCGGCTATCACATCGAGTTCGGCGGCCAGTTCGAGTCGGCGGCGGAGGCGTCGCGCACCCTCTTGCTGGTCGGTTCGGCGGTGGTGGTCGGCGTTTTCCTGCTGCTCTTCCTCGCCTTTCACTCGGTACGCGACGCCTTCCTGGTCATGCTCAACCTGCCGCTGTCGATCATCGGTGGCGTGGTCGGCGTGTATCTCGCCGGCGGCGTGGTGACCATCGCCTCGATCATCGGCTTCATCACCCTGTTCGGCATCGCCACGCGCAACGGTGTAATGATGATTTCGCACATCCACCATCTGGTCGAGCACGACGAGGTCAAGGACGTCTATGAGGCGGTTAAACGCGGCGCCGAAGAGCGGCTGATCCCGATCCTGATGACGGCGCTGGCGGCTGGACTGGCGCTTGTCCCGCTGGCGCTGTCGGGGGGGCAACCGGGGTCGGAAATCCAGGCGCCAATGGCGGTGGTGATTCTCTGCGGGCTAATTTCCTCGACCGTGCTCAACATGCTCGTCGTGCCGGCCCTTTACCTGCGCTTCGGCGCGGTGCGGCGCGTGCTGGAAATCCGTTAAATCTCACAACCCTGTGCCACTTTCAGGAGTCAACATCATGAAAAAATCGCTACTCACCCTATTCTTTTCCGCTTGCCTGCTTTCGCCCGTTGCCTTCGCTGGTGGCGGCCATGCTCACGGCCCCAAGCACGGTGGCATCACGCGCGAAGTCGGCGATGTCACTTACGAACTGGTCGCCCGCGCCGAAATGCTGACGCTGTATGTCTTCGAGCGCGGCAAGCCGCTCGCCGCCGCCGGCGCGAAGGCGGAAGCCACTCTGCATGCCGGCAGCGGCAAAACGACGGCCATGCTCGTACCGGCGGGCGACAACCGGCTGGTTGCGCAAGGCAGTTTCAGAACGGGTGTCGGCGTGCGTGCCGAGGTCTTGGTAAGCCTGCCGGGAAGACCGGCAGCCAAGGTTAATTTCCGCTTGAAATAAGGCCGCTTGCGACCGGCAGGCTCATGTATCGCCGGGCGGTCATTGAAAGTCGGCGCTGGCGGGACGGCGCTAGCCGGCTCTCCGCCTACCCGGGGCCGGCGATGTTACCCATTGCCGGTGGGGGCTGGGCCCTCGCCCTCCCGCGGCGCGGTTTCCGCTGCTTCCGGCAGACGGCTTGCCAATACCTTGTCGACGCGCTTGCCATCCAGATCGACAACTTCAAGCCGCCATTTTTCCCATGTAGTGGTGTCGCCGGTCTGCGGTAGATGTTCGAGCAGCCACATCATGAGTCCGCTCAAGGTGTGATAGCGGCCCTTGTCCTCCTCCGGCACCTCTTTAAGTTCCAGCTTGTCCTTTAATTCCTGTATTGGAATCAGCCCGTCAAGCAGCCACGAACCGTCTTCACGCTGTACGGCCCAGGCATCTTCCTGATTGTGCGGCTTGAACTCCCCGGTCACGGCTTCCAGGACATCCTGCAACGTCACCAGTCCCAGCACTTCGCCATATTCATCCACCACCAGGACCATCTGGGTGCCCGATGCGCGAAAGTGGCCCAGCAAATCCATGCCGGTCAAGGTTTCCGGGACGAATACCGCTGGTTGTACCTGTGCGGCAAGGTCGGTCGCTTCCCCCTTGAGCATCTGATTGAGCAATTGTTTGGCATTGACCATGCCGAGCACGTCATGCAGACCACTCCGACAGACCGGGAAACGCGAGTGATCGGATGCGGAAATCCTTTGCATGTTCTCTTCCTGGGGCCGGGAGACATCCAGATAGACGATATGGGCCCGCGGAATCATCAGCGAGGCAATCTGGCGATCATCGAGCCGGAAGACGTTGCGTACCATCTCGCGTTCCCGTTGCTCGATCACCCCGGATTCCGATCCTTCCTCGATCATGGCGTGAATTTCCTCCTCGGTGAGGCCTTGCCCTGCCAGTTCACGTTGCCCCATCAAGCTCAGCAGCGTCTCGGTGGATATCGATAGCAGCCACACGAACGGCCGCGTAAAAAGCGCCAGGAACTGCATCGGTCTTGCCACCAGGCGGGCGATGCTCACGGGATTGAACTGAGCGATGCGCTTGGGAACCAGTTCGCCGATCACGATGGTGATATAGGTGATGACAGTGACCACCAAACCCGTCGCGACGATGCTGCTGAGTCCTTCATCCATGCCCATCCCCTGTAGCCAGGCGGCGAATGGCCCGGCCAGAACGGCTTCGCCGACAATCCCGTTGAGGATGCCGATCGAGGTAATACCGATCTGCACGGTGGAGAGGAAGCGCGTCGGTTCGTCATGTAGCTTGAGCGCGACAGCGGCAGCGCCGTCGCCATCTTCGGCAAGCTTGGCCAGTCGGTTGCGCCGCGCGGTGACCAGGGCGATCTCCGACATGGCAAAAGCGCCGTTCAGAAAAATAAGGGCGATCAAGAACAGAATTTCCATGGTGTGCTCCAGAAGGCATCCAATATCGTGGCATCCGCGCAAGCGAACAGAATCGTAGCGGGATCAGTTGCTGACCGGCGCGGGAGCATTGTTAGCGCTAAACGTGGAAAAAATCGTGAAACACCATGCGGTCTCGTCATGCCGGCGCAGGCCGGTATCCAGAAGAATAACCACTGGATTCCGGGGTAAGCCCGGAAAAACGGGTTTCATCATCAGGGGTGGCGGATGTCGCCAGGAAAGTTAGACGCCACATCATAAAGTAGTCACATAAATTGCGCGCAAAGACGGAGCTGATAGTTTAGAGTTCCGGCTCTCCACCGGATGACCCATCGATATGAACCCCTTACCTTCTCGACTGCCGAACGTTGGTACAACCATTTTTACCGTCATGTCGCGCCTTGCCAACGAACATGGGGCGATCAACCTGTCGCAGGGCTTTCCCGATTTTTCGCCGCCGCCCCTGTTGCTGGAACGCGTTGCGCATCACATGGCGTCCGGCGCCAACCAGTATCCGCCCATGGCGGGTGCGCTGCCGCTGCGCGAGGCCATCGCCGAAAAGCTTGAAGCCTGCTACGGTGCGCAGTACGACGTCGAGAGCGAGATCACCGTCACGGCCGGCGCCACCCAGGCGCTGTTTACCGCCATCACCGCTTGCGTGCGACCGGGCGACGAGGTCATCGTTTTTGCGCCGGTGTACGACAGCTATCTGCCGTCGATTGCCCTGCAGGGCGGCACGGCGCGCGTCATCAATCTGCTGCCGCCAGCGTTTCGCCCGGACTGGAAAGAGGTGGCCGCCGCCATCGGCCCGCGCACGCGCATGATCATCCTGAACACGCCGCACAATCCCAGCGGCACGGTGTGGACGGCGGACGACATGCGGCAATTGGCGGCGCTGGTGCGCGATACCGACATCGTGCTGCTGGGCGACGAGGTGTATGAGCACATTGTCTTCGCCGACAGCCCGACCGGCGGACGCCACGAGAGCCTGGCGAGCTACCCGGAACTGCGCGAGCGCAGCTTTGTCGTGTCGAGCTTCGGCAAGACCTTTCACATTACCGGCTGGAAGATCGCCTATTGTGCGGCGCCTGCCGCGCTGATGGCCGAGTTCCGCAAGGCGCACCAGTTCATCGTGTTCACCGTCCATCATCCGTCGCAACTGGCGCTCGCCGATTTTCTGCGCGCCGATCCGGGCTTCGCGGCCGGCCTGGCGACGTTCTATCAGGCCAAACGCGATTTCTTCAGGAAACAACTGGAAGGCTCGCGTTTCGACCTGTTGCCCAGCGACGGCACCTATTTCCAGTTGGCGCGCTACGACAGGATCAACAAAATGCCCGACGGCGAATTCGCGCGCTGGTTGACTATCGAGAAAGGCGTCGCCGTTATCCCGGTTTCCGCCTTCATGCCCGATGGCAGCGACCATGGGCTGATCCGTTTCTGCTTCGCCAAGCACGAATCGACATTGGCGGCGGCGGGCGAGAAGCTTCGGGCGGTATAAACGGCCACTTGGCGCCGTCCTGCCAGCGCCGACTTTTTGATTCCGGTTGCTACGCTTAACCTCGGTGCTGCCGAAGTTAGCCTCCGCCGAAAGCCGGTGCGAGCGGTTTTTCTCTTGCCGTCCTCCCAACGCCGGCTTTTCAGAGCAGGATCTCGAGCCGCACGCCTGCAATGCGCGCGTTCTGCGCGTCAGCATCACCGCCGGGATGCCGAATCCATTGCAGGTTTGGCTGAATGCTCAGCCACGGGGTGAGGGCGGCGCGGTAGGTGAGCTCGAGCGCGGTTTCGTTGCGTGCGGTGATGTTGCCGTGGTCGCGCCACTGCGCCGCGCGGAACTTCGCGGCCAGGCGTGCTTCCGTCCAGGCCAGCGCGAGGATGTCGTCGGTGCGGGCGGCGAACAGACCGCGCACGCTGACGCCCAGGTTGAGTTGTGCGCTGAGCGGGGTCGAGTCGCCATCGGTGAAGGCATAGCGGGCGAAGCCGGTGAGATATCGCCCCGGTTCGGTGCCGATGCCGAACAGGCTGCGCTCGCCGAGCAGATAGCCGCCCCAGGACGGTTTCTTGAGTGGATTGCCGGCGCCATCGGTCTGCAACTGGTCAGCCACCTTGTTGCTGTAGCGCCATAGGCCAGCAGCATATTTGCCATGGCCCTCGTATTTTTCGTGCGCCCTGAGTTCCGGTGTTTGCAGCATGCGCGTCGGGCCGGTCGGTTCGAACACATGACCGTATTCGATGGGCGTCCAGCCGACTTCGGCAATGGCGAAACTGCCGTCGCCCTTGTCGAAACGAATATGCGTACCCTTGGGCTGCTGCGGATCGCCCGGGATGCCGTCGAGAATTGCACTCATGGCGTAGAGCGTACGGTCGGGCGCCTGCCATTTGAGGCGCAGACCGAACGCGGAATTGTTGAAGATCGACGGGCCGCGCGTCAGCACCAGATCGGCCGGCGGGCCATAGGCGGGGTGCAGCAGCACACTGGCCGATTCCATTACTGAAAACTCCGAGTCGATCGGATACAGGCCCGCCAGCAGCGACCATTGCTCCTCCATGTAGGTCTGTTGCACCCAGGCATGGAAGATGCGCGTCGTGGGAACGGTAACTTCGATGTTTGATACGCCCATCAGGCTGCCGAGGTGGCGCGCGTTGATGCCGGTGCCACGATTGTCGAGCACATGCAGGTAGGCGGACGCACCCGGCAAGCCCAGGAGGTGGTCGAGGTCGGCGCGCAGCTTGAGGTCGAGGTTGCCGATGCTGGCGCTGCCATGGCCGATACCGCCGGCCAGGTTTCTCAGATAGTCGAGTTTGTAGCCAGCTTCGACCGATAGCCCCTGCTTGAACAGCGCGGTACGCTGCCCGCCCGGGTCGCCGATGGCGGTGTTGCGTGCGTAGTCGGGTGTCGATTCTTCATCCGCTGCGTGTGCCGCTGCCGTGGCGGCCAGGACGACGGCACAGGTGATTGAACGCATGAAACGCATGGCAAACCTCCAAGATGAGAACCGTTCTCATATTAAATGATAATGATTCTCATCGTAAAGAAGTTATTAATGGCGATATCGGACTGGCGGTGGCGCTACGGCGCGTAGCCGTCGGTCAGCGTCAGCATGAAGGCGACGATGTCGTCGATCTCCTGATTGGTCAGCCCAAGGCGTCCCATTTCATCCTTGTTCAGGTTGCGCACGATCTCCGGTCGTGGCCAGCAGCCGCGCCTGAGCGCTCCGGCTTCGCTCAAGTCGCCCCCTTTGCAGGCCGGACGTACGTCGCGGTCGTTGTAGAACGCCACCGTGCCACGCAGGGTCTTGAAGTAGCCGTTGTGCATGTAGGGTGCGGTCAGCGCGATGTTGCGCAGCGTCGGCACCTTGAACTTGCCGTCCTCGGCGCGCTGCTTGACGAAACCGCCCAGCCCTTTGTCCACGAACTTCCGTCCCTGCGGATTGTGTGTTTTGCTCTGACGATAGAAGGGATTGTCGGGATTGCGTGGTACGCCGATGTTGTCGTAGGTGAAGTCGGTAAAGAGCGGCAGGTCGCCGTTCGGCTGGCGCTGGTTGGGGTGACAGGCGGCGCAGTTGCCCTTCTTCTCGTCATTGAAAAGCTGCAGCCCACGCAGTTCCTGTGGCGCGAGACGCGCCCGGCCCTGCAAGAAAGCATCGTATTTTGAACTGAACGGCGCGAGTTCGGCAGTCCGCTCGTAGGCCGCAATGGCCGCGGCGATGCGCTCGAAGGCCGGTTCCACGGCGGCGAGCGCACCCGGACCGTAAATGTCGTCGAACTGCGTCGCATAAGCCGTGCGGCGCACCTTCTCCACCACTGCACGCTGGTTCGGGTTGGCCATTTCCAGGGGGTTCACGAACGGGCCCTTGGCCTGCTCCTCCAGTGTCGCGGCGCGGCCGTCCCAGAACTGGCCGCCGACGTAATGCTCTTCCGTCTTGTCGAAATGGAAGGGCGGCGAGAAGGCCATGTACATCGCGGATGGTGTGTTGCGGTTGCCGAAACGTTCGCGGTGCACGCCCTTCGATGTCGGCTTGGTCGTGTCTGGGTCAGCGAAGGCGGTGGCCGGGTCGTGGCAACTGGCGCAGGCCTGACCAATCGGTTCGGACAGGGTCGGATCGAAAAACAACAGGCGGCCGAGGGCCGCCTGCCGATCCGGCAACGCCTGCTCTGATGCTGCGGCGATCAACGCGGTAGCCATCAGCCCGCACGTCAGCATGGCCAGCAGGACTTGGTGTCGTCGTTTTGTCAATTAACAAACCTCAATATGGCAGCCCCATGGGGAAGGACCGAGCCTTGATTTTATACGTACCGCCTTTACTCAGCAGTCTCGCCGCCGGGCCGCCCTTCTCCCGCTTTGCGGGTAAAGGGCTCTCTTTGATGGCACCCCCCTTTCCCCCGGCCCCTTTCCCGCCAGGGGAAAGGGGAGAAAAGCACATCTCAACAGTCTCGCCGCCGGGCCGCCCCAAGGCGAGACGGCACGCGGCGAAGCCGCAAACCGCGCCCAAGCATGAACGGGGGCACCCCGTAATAAAACGAGCGCAGCGAGTCAACAGTCACCTCCCCCGCGAGGGGGAGGCTGGGAGGGGGCGGGCATTTCTATGTCTTGAAGCGTCCCGCAATCGCCTCGAGGCTCTGTGCCAGCTGCTCCAGCGATTTGGCATCATTGGCAATTTGCTCTACCGAGTGACTGTTGGTTTCGGTCATCTGGGCAATCTTTTCAACGTTCGCAGCAATATCGGTGCTCGCGGAACGCTGCTCTTGTAGCGCGACGTTGATCTCCTGCACATCGCGCGACATGCGGTCGGAGCTTTGCTCGATGGCCTGCATTGAGCCGAAGGCGCGGTCAGACAGGCTGACCCCCTGCGCAACCTGCACCTGCCCTTGCTCCATCATCTTGACGGCATCGGTCGCGCTTGTGCGGATCGAGTTGATCATGACGGTGATTTCCTGCGTCGATTGCGCAGTACGTTCCGCCAGCTTTCTGACTTCGTCGGCCACGACGGCAAAGCCGCGCCCCTGCTCGCCGGCGCGCGCCGCCTCGATGGCCGCGTTGAGCGCCAGCAGATTGGTCTGATCGGCAATTTCGCGGATGGTATTGACGATATTCGAAATGTTCGCTGACTCGGTGCCGAGAACTTGAATAACGCCGGTGGTCTTGTCTACGTGTGCTGCGATACGGCGAATCTCCTCGGTGGCGGAGCGCACCTCCGAGCCACCGCGCCGGGCCGCCTCGCCCGCCTCCCTGACACCGTTGTTAACATTGCTGGCATTCCCGGCAACCTCTCCCAGGCTGACCGTCAACTCTTCGACGGATGCCGCCATGCTCGAAGCGGACTCGCTTTGCTGCCGGCTGCCGGAGGCTACTGCGCTGGAGGCTGACGACAGATGTTTCGCCGCGGCCAGCATCGCGTTGGCGCTGGAATGAACGGATGCGGCCATTTCGCGCAAGCCGGTCTGCATTGTCGCCATGGCTGCGGCCAGACTGTCACGGTCGCCGGGTTTGAGCGCAAACTGGTGCGTCAGATCGCCAGCGGCGATGCCCTTGGCAATCCGTGCCGCCTCACCGGGTTCGCAGCCCAGCAGGCCAGAGATGTTGCGGCCGAGCAGGAAGGCGATTCCGCCACCCACCAGCAGGGCCAGCGCGAGCATGGCGCTCAGCAGCCATATGGCGGATGAGTAGGCTGAGCCAATTCCCGCACCCGCTTCGGCAGAGGCTTTCTCCTGATAGTCGCGCAGGGCGTTGATGGCGTCGAAATAGGCCTTCTGCCGTGCAGCCATCTCCCCTGTCAGGAGTTCCTTGGCAAGCCCCGTTTCACCTTCCTTGATGAGTTTGAGAAATTTGTCCTGTGCCAAGCCGAAGGCCTGACGGTTTTCTATGATTCTCCCCAATAGCTCTTTGGCACCGGGAGTTTTGACTGTATCTTCGAGCGTATCGATGATGTCGCTGATGGCCATGCGTGATGTCATCAGGTTTATTGTTTCCTGCGCCACCTTGGACGAGTCGTCCTCCAGCAGGATGTTGTAGGAGGCGCGCACGACGGCGTTGATCTCGGTGACAGCTTCGCCCAACTGGATGACTTTGGGCAGGCGATCTCCAGTCACGACTTGGCTCGCCTGGTTAACCACGGCCAGCCGGTTAATCGCCACCAGCACGGTAACCAGCATGATCACCAGCACAAGGCCGAAGCCTGCCGTGATCTTCATGCCAACTTTCAGGTTGCTGAACATCGGGTTCGCTCCATTACACAGTATCCATCAGAATCGGGAAGCAAAGGGAAGGCGGCCGTCAGACGACGGCCGCCCTCAGGGACAAACATTACTTCTTGAGGAACGCGGTGACCTTGGCTGCATCGCCAGTGGGTTCACCGATGGTCACCAGACCGAGCGGACGGATCATGGCGGTGGTCTTGATCGCCTTGGCTTCGCCTGCGTTGGTTTTCATGTGCGTATCGGCCGCCATGCCGAAGCCGCCCTTGTCCTTGGAAACCAGGACAATGGTGTCTTTCGGGGAAGTGGACTCCTTGGCGGTTTTCACGTAGTCCGCACCACCCATGATGGCTCTCTTGAAGAATTGGCCTGGAGCGAGGGAAGGTTCGGTGGTGATGACCTGGATCGGCAGATCGGGGCCGCCGACATCCTTCCAGTTGACAACTTTGCCAGTGGCGATGTCCTTGGCTTGGTCCTTGGTCAGCGAGGCAATCGGGTTGCTTTTGTGCACGATGACCACCAGTTCATCCGTGCCGATCTTGGTGAAGAACATGTTGTCCGGCACCTTGACTTCGCGGCCGGCAGCCTCGGCAGCCTTTTTCGCAGCCTTGATCGATTCGCCCAGCGTGTCGCCCACGGCGGCCACACCCACCTTGCCTTCGAGCAACTCGAGCATGCCCTTGCCGGTACCGTTGCCGTTGAATTTGATGTCCACCCCGGTAGCTTTCTTGATGGCGGCGAGGCCCGGTTCAATCACCTCACTGTAGGGCGTGGTACCGCCCGAAATATTCAGGGTTTGGGCCCAGGCCGGAGCGGCGATGACTGCGGATATCAACAGAGCAATAGCGATGGAATTACGTGCATTCATGATATCTCCTTGGTATTAAACGGCACTTCAAGAGGTTTAGGAGACCCCGCTACAGGTGACAGGTGTGAGTCTCCCATTTATTGATTAGGTTGTGGCCAAAAAGTGCCGGGACTGGTGGTGGAGTGTGTGCCAAGCAATCAGCGGCTGATAGGCTTGTAGCGCAGGCGGTGAGGCTTGGCGCCTTCCTCGCCAAGGCGCTTCCGCTTGTCTTCTTCATATTCCTGATAGTTGCCGGCGAAGAAATTCCATTGCGAATCACCTTCGCAGGCGAGGATGTGGGTGCAGATGCGGTCGAGGAACCAGCGGTCGTGGCTGATCACCATCACGCAGCCGGCGAATTCGAGCAGGGCGTCTTCGAGTGCACGCAGGGTTTCGACGTCGAGGTCGTTGGAGGGCTCATCAAGCAGCAGCACGTTGCCGCCGGCGATCAGCGTTTTGGCCAGGTGCAGGCGACCGCGTTCACCGCCTGAGAGGGTGCCAACCTGCTTGCCCTGGTCGCCGCCCTTGAAGTTGAAGCGGCCGATGTAGGCGCGGCTGGGAGTTTCGAACCTGCCGACGGTGAGGATGTCGGCGCCACCGGAAATTTCCTCGAACACGGTTTTCGTGCCGTCAAGCGCATCGCGTGACTGGTCGACATAGGCCAGTTTCACCGTACTGCCGATGTCGACTTTGCCGCTGTCGGGCTGTTCTTGGCCGGTGATCATGCGGAACAGCGTCGATTTTCCGGCACCGTTGGGGCCGATGATGCCGACGATGGCACCGGGTGGTATGGCAAGCGACAGGTTGTCGATCAGCAGGCGGTCGCCATAGGCCTTGCTGACGCCGTCGAAGTTGATGACCTCGTTGCCAAGGCGCTCGCCGGGCGGAATGAAAATTTCCTGCGTCTCGTTGCGCTTCTGGTGTTCCTGGCTCGACAGTTCCTCGAAGCGGGCGATGCGCGACTTTGACTTGGCCTGGCGCGCCTTCGGGTTGCTGCGCACCCAGGCCAGTTCCTCTTTCATGGCCTTCATGTGGGCATCGACCTGTTTCTGCTCGGTCTCCAGCCGCGCTTCCTTCTGTTCGAGCCAGGAGGAATAGTTGCCTTTCCACGGAATGCCGTGGCCGCGGTCGAGCTCCAGAATCCACTCTGCCGCGTTGTCGAGGAAGTAACGGTCGTGGGTGACGGCGACCACCGTGCCGGGAAAGCGCACCAGAAACTGCTCAAGCCACTCGACCGATTCGGCGTCGAGGTGGTTGGTCGGTTCGTCGAGCAGCAGCATGTCAGGGCGGGACAGCAGCAGTCGGCACAACGCGACGCGGCGTTTTTCACCGCCGGACAAGGGGCCGATTTTTGCGTCCCAAGGTGGCAGGCGCAACGCATCGGCGGCAATTTCCAGCTGTGTCTCGCTGTCGGCGCCGGATACGGCGATGATGGCTTCGTACTTGGCCTGCTCCTCGGCGAGCTTGTCGAAATCGGCATCCGGCTCCGCATAGGCGGCGTAGATTTCCTCGAGTTTCTGCTTGGCTTCCATGACCTCGCCAAGGCCGGCTTCGACCTCCTCGCGCACCGTCTTGGCAGGATCGAGTTGCGGTTCCTGCGCCAGGTAGCCGATGGAAATGCCGGGCAGATGCTGCACTTCGCCGTCATATTCCTTGTCTGCCCCGGCCATGATGCGCAGCACGGTGGATTTTCCCGAGCCGTTGAGACCCAGCAGGCCGATCTTGGCGCCGGGAAAGAAAGAGAGGGAGATGTCCTTGATGATCTGACGCTTGGGGGGGACGATCTTGCTCACGCGGAGCATCGACATTACGTATTGGGCCATGGTTTGGTACTTTGAGTCGGAAAGGACGGATTATCCGTCAGCCGGGCTCGATAGTGGCGATCAACGCGTTTTCGCTCACTGTATCGCCTTCGCTCACAAATACCTCGACAATGCATCCGGCATGCGGCGAGCCAATATCGAGCGCCACCTTGCCGGTTTCGAGGGTGATCAGGTTGTCGTCGTGACGCAGAATGTCGCCGGGTTTGACATGCACTTCCAGTACCAGCACATCGCTCTGGCCGCAGTTGCCGCAACTTTCCCAACATTCAGGGAACCGCGGCAAGCGTACCTCCACGGCCATCAGTGTTCGACCATCCTGCGGATCACGGCATTGAACGGGGCGATCCATTCGCTGGCGAACTGGTTGTCGCAGGCATTGATTTCGGCGATGGCGCGCACCAGCGAGCGGGTCTGGCCGCGGTGGCTGTGCTTGAGCGTGACCGCCTCGAAGGCATCGACGATGGCCAGGATCTTTGCGCCCGGGCAAATCGCCGTGGCGAGCATGCCGGCCGGGTAGCCGCCGCCGTCAGGCATTTCGTGGTGCTGGGCAACCATTTCGCTGGCGGCTGCCCAGTCGCGCATGCGTTCGAGCAGGCCGGCGGCGTGGCCGGGATGCTCGCGCAACTGGCGTTTGTCTTCGTCGGTGAGCTTGCCGACCTTGAGCCACACCGATTCGGGGGTGAACATCATGCCCACGTCGTGCATGTAGACGGCGGCTTCGAGCTGGCTGGCATCCACCGGGTTGCCGGCAACGGCATTGGTGTCCAGCGCCAGACGCAGGAGGCGGTCGGTGCGGCCCTTGAACAGCGGCGAGCGCGTTTCGAGTTGGAGTGCCAGACTGCGGAAAAAACGCAGGTCGACGGCCAGGTCGGCCGGTGCAGCGTGCGTAGCGACCGTCAGAGCTTCGCTACCCGCCTGCACCGGTTTGAACCCGGTCACGGCCTCGATGGTGCGGGCAGCGCGGGCAGCGATTTCGTCACCGTGTGCCGTGGCCATGCCCTCCATCCCGCTCACCAATTCCGGCAGCTTCAGATGCGCTATCGCGCGTCCGGTATTGAGTGCCTCGACGGTCAGTTCGAGTCGATCGAGCGCCAGCAGTACCACTTCTGCCAGCAGCGCGGAAAACACCACCTCGCCATCGCGGCAACGCGACAGCAAGCTTTCAATGGGATGGCAGATCAACACGCCGACCTCCACCTTGCAGATGGCCGCGTCGCCTTTGATGGTGTGCAGGGAGCGGAACAGGCTGGCGATCAGGGCGCGATCGGTGGGCGACCGGCGCAGTGCGGCAATGTCGTTCTCGATGCCGGGCGCCAGGTCTTCCAGGTCTTCGATGAATTCCTGCAGACTTTCGCGGTCGCTTACGACCGGTTGCAACAGGGCGAGCAGATCGGCCATGTGGGTTTCTCGATTTACAGAATGGGGATGTCCAGATCTTCGCCTTGTTCGTAGACGACGTTGGCGCGGCCGACGATGAGCGGGTCGAGCGGGCCGATGCGGTCGGTGTCTTTGTTGGCGTAGGGCAGGCGATGCAGGATGTAGCGCAGGGCATTCAGCCGCGCGCGCTTCTTACAGTCGGACTTGATTACGGTCCAGGGCGCATCGGCGGTGTCCGCGTGGAAGAACATCGCTTCCTTGGCCTTGGTGTAGCTGTCCCACTTGTCGAGCGAGGCGAGGTCGATCGGCGAAAGTTTCCATTGCTTGAGCGGGTGCACACGGCGTTCCTTGAAGCGGCGGCGCTGCTCCTCGCGTGACACCGAAAACCAGAATTTGATGAGGTGCGCGCCGTTTCTCACCATCATGCGTTCGAATTCCGGCGCCTGGCGCATGAATTCCTGGTATTCGGCATCAGTGCAAAAACCCATGACGCGCTCGACACCGGCACGGTTGTACCAGGAACGGTCGAACAGCACGATTTCGCCCGCCGTTGGCAGATGCTGCACATAGCGCTGGAAATACCACTGGCCGCGTTCCACCTCCGAAGGTTTCTCCAAGGCGACGACACGCGCGCCGCGCGGGTTGAGATGCTCCATGAAACGCTTGATGGTGCCGCCTTTGCCGGCAGCATCGCGGCCTTCGAAGAGGATCACCACGCGCTGGCCGGTTTCCTTGACCCAGGCCTGCAATTTGAGCAACTCGACCTGCAGGCGATATTTATGGCGCTCATAACTGTTCCGCGTCATCAGGTTCTTGTAGGGATAGCCACCCGTGCGCCAGTCGGCCGTCAGTTCGTGGTCGGGATTGGCCGCGTTTTTGTCGGCGGCCAGCTTCTGTTCCTTGAGCAGCGTGCGCAGCAGGCGGCGCGTCTCTTGTGTGCTGATACCTGAAACGATGTCGCGGATCGCGGCCAGACGGGCTTCCTGCGCAGCATCAACCGCCTGACCTACGGCAAATGTTTCGATCCTGCCGGCAGAACTGATCGGACCGATATCGCCGGCAGTCGCCGGACGAGGTGCTTTGGCCGAACGGTGTGGTGCGCTGGCCTTGGCCACTGGTTTGACCACAGCTTTGGCGGCTGCCTTGGCGGGCAGCTTTACCGGGATTTTCGCGGCCGGTCTGGCGCGCGGCTTGGCTGATGATCGGGCGGCGGTTTTGGCGGACTGGGCAGGCATGGCGTTTCCTATGAAAACAGGTCGTCGAGTGGATTGCGCTTGGCCGCGCCAGCCGCGCTGACGTGGCGCGGGTGCAGTTCTTCCTCGATATTGTCGCGGTAATAGCTCCACGGTGCGGTGGAAGATGACAGGCGCCGCCACATTTCGGGTGTGAAGTTGTCGTATTCCAGCAGCGTGCCGTCGTCCATCTGCACGCGCAGCCGGCGCGTTTTCGCGTCGAAGCCGATGGCCCGCAGCCGCCCGGAGTTGATTTTCTGCATGTCCATCATGGATGCAGCGCCGAGTCATCGGTGTTGCTTGCGTCGACCGCAGCTGTTTCGGCGCGGGCCTGCTTCGCGCGCAGCCGGGCATTCTTGTCTTCGTCTGCGAAAACGAAGCGTCCCGCCAGCACGCAACCCTTCATGCCGGGATCGCAAGGCAGGTTGTTGATCTTGCCGCAGCTGTCATTGACTTCGTGAGGACAACCCCAGCCGCCGGACATTATTTTGCCTTGCTCCAGGAGTCTTTCAGCGTGACTGCCCGATTGAACACCGGCGCACCCGACCGGGAGTCGACGCGATCGGCGACGAAATAGCCGTGGCGCTCGAACTGGAAGCGCTCCTCGGCTACGGCATCCTTCAGGGAGGGTTCGAGTTGGGCGCTGATGACGGTCTTCGAGTCCGGGTTGAGGTCAGCGATGAAATCGCGGCCACCACTGCCGGGCGCTTCGACGGCAAACAGCCGGTCGTAGAGCCTGACTTCGGCCGTGTAAGCGTGGCGTGCCGACAGCCAGTGGATGTTGCCCTTGACCTTGTAAGTGTCGGCGCCCGGCGTGCCGGACTTCGAATCAGCGAAGTAGTTGCAATGTACGGCGACGACGTTGCCGTCGGCATCCTTGTCGCAACCGGTGCATTCGACGACGAAGCCGTAACGCAGGCGCACCTTGTTGCCCGGAAACAGCCGGAAGTAGCCCTTGGGCGGAGTTTCGGCGAAGTCCTCGCGCTCGATCCAGAGTTCGCCGGAGAACGGCACGGGGCGTTTGCCCAAGTCCGGCTGTTGCGGGTGGTTGGGCGCTTCACAGCCTTCTTCCTGCCCCGGCGGATAGTTGTCGATGATGAGCTTGAGCGGGTCGAGCACGGCGATGCGGCGCGGCGCGGTTTCGTTGAGATGGTCGCGCATGCAGCCTTCGAGCACGCTCATGTCGATCCACGCATCCGACTTGGCGACGCCGATCATCTCGGCAAACTGACGGAAGCCTTCGGGCGTGAAACCACGGCGGCGCGCACCGCTCAGGGTCGGCAAGCGCGGGTCGTCCCAGCCGTCGACATGCTTTTCGTCGACCAACTGGATCAGCTTGCGCTTCGACAGCACGACGTAGCTGAGGTTGAGCCGCGCGAACTCCGTTTGCTGGGGCAGTGGCGTATTGACGCAGCCGAGTTCGGCCAGCCGCTGCAGTAGCCAGTCGTAGAGCGGCCGCTGATCGGCGAATTCGAGCGTGCACAGCGAGTGCGTGATGTTTTCCAGCGCGTCCTCGATGGGATGCGCGTAGGCATACATCGGATAGATGCACCAGGTGTTGCCGGTATTGTGGTGCTCGGCATGGCGAATGCGGTAGATGGTCGGATCGCGCAGGTTGATGTTGCCGGAGCTCATGTCGATCTTTGCCCGCAGCACATGGGCGCCGTCCGGAAACTCGCCGGCCTTCATGCGCCGGAAGAGATCGAGGTTTTCGGCGGGCGTGCGATCGCGGTAGGGCGAATTTTTTCCCGCTTCGGTCAGCGTGCCGCGGCTGGCGCGCATTGCATCGGCCGACTGCGACTCGACATAGGCATGGCCGGCCTCGATCAGTTTTTCGGCGAACTCGTACATCCACTGGAAATAGTTCGAAGCGAAGTACTGGTTTTCACCCCAGGCCCAACCCAGCCAATGCACGGCGTCGATGATGGCATCGACGTATTCCTGCTCTTCCTTCTCCGGATTGGTGTCGTCGAAGCGCAGGTGGCAGGCGCCGCCGTAGTCCTGCGCCAGGCCGAAATTCAGGCAGATCGACTTGGCGTGGCCGAAATGCAGGTAGCCATTGGGCTCCGGGGGGAAGCGGGTACGGATTTTCGCAATGTCCGCCGTACCCGCTGCGGGGCATTTCATCCCGCCAGAGCCGACTTTCTGCTGGAGCGCCGGACCGGGCTGGCCCGACCAGGTGCGGCTGGCGTATTTGCCGGCGGCCAGGTCGGCCTCGATGATGTTGCGAATGAAATTGGAGACTTTGCTGTCTGAATCGGCCATGTTCTGCAAGGGACTGAGCGAAAAGCAGGATTCTACCGTCGCGACGTAGAATGCGGCCGTATGAATATGCTTGCATTTCTCGCCATCGGCATCGGTGCGATGCTGGGTGCTTGGCTGCGTTACGGCCTTGGCCTCTGGCTCAATCCGACCTTCACCAGCATGCCGCTCGGCACGCTGACCGCCAACCTGATCGGCGGTTATCTGGTCGGCGCGGCGATTGCGGTGTTTCACTTCAATGTCGACATTTCGCCCGAGTTCAAGTTGTTCTTCATCACCGGCTTCCTCGGCGCACTCACCACCTTTTCCACCTTTTCCGCCGAAGTAGTCGCAATGTTGCAGCGCGCCGAATACGGCTGGGCCGCCGGCACTGCCTCGCTGCACCTGTTCGGCTCGCTGCTGATGACCGGTTTGGGCATCGTCACCATCCACAAATTGGCGCAATGAAATTCGACGTTGAGGCCCGCCGGGCGGCGCGTCCGGCGATCAGCTATGACGATGCGCTGCCGGTCAGCGCGCTACGCGCCGAGATCGCGGTGGCGATCCGCAAGCATCAAGTCGTCGTCATCTGTGGCGAAACCGGTTCGGGCAAGACGACGCAGTTGCCGAAAATTTGCCTCGAAATCGGCCGCGGCCTGACCGGCCTGATCGGCCACACCCAGCCACGGCGCATCGCCGCGCGCGCCACTGCCAGCCGCATCGCGCAGGAACTTAAATCAGAACTGGGCCGCTACGTCGGCTACAAGATTCGCTTCACCGACCGCACCTCGGGCGAGAGCTACATCAAGCTGATGACCGATGGCATCCTGCTGGCGGAAACGCAGCACGATCCACTGCTGCGCCAGTACGACACCATCCTGATCGACGAGGCGCACGAACGCTCGCTCAACATCGATTTCCTGCTTGGCTATCTAAAGTCGGTGCTGGCGCGACGGCGTGACTTGAAGGTGATCGTCACCTCGGCGACGCTGGATGCGGAGCGTTTCAGCAAACACTTTGACAACGCGCCGGTGATCGAAGTGTCAGGCCGGCTGTATCCGATCGAGACACGCTACCGACCTTTCGATGAAAAGAAAGACAGCGACCTGAATGACGCCATCGTGGCTGCAGTCAGCGAGGCGTATCGCGAAGGGCCGGGCGATGTGCTGGTGTTTCTCCCAGGCGAGCGCGAGATCCGCGAGGCGGCAGAGGCATTGCGCAAACATCACCCCCCAGGCCTGGAAGTGCTGCCGCTGTTCGCCCGTCAGTCGGCGCAGGAACAGGCGCGGGTATTTGCCGGCCATCAGGGGCGGCGGGTGATTCTGGCGACCAACGTCGCAGAAACCTCACTCACCGTGCCGGGCATTCGTTATGTGATCGATTCCGGGGTGGCGCGCGTCAAGCGTTACTCGCATCGCAACAAGGTCGAGCAATTGCAGGTCGAGGCAATCTCGCGCGCCTCGGCCAATCAGCGCGCCGGCCGCTGCGGGCGCGTGGCGGCCGGCGTCTGTTTCCGCCTTTACGCCGAAGACGATTTCAACAAGCGCGCGGCTTACACCGAACCGGAGATTCTGCGTTCATCGCTGGCCGGCGTGATCCTGCGCATGAAATCGTTGCACCTCGGCGCTGTGGAGGATTTTCCATTTCTGGAAGCGCCGCTGCCGCGCATGATCGCCGATGGCTACACCCTGCTGGCCGAATTGGGTGCCCTTGACGAGACCAGCAAGGAGCTGACCGCCGTTGGCAAGGAGTTGGCGAAGCTGCCGCTCGATCCGAAGATCGGCCGCATGATCCTCGCCGCGCGCGAGCACGGCTGTCTCGGGGAGGTGCTGATCATCGCCGCCGCGCTTGGCACCCAGGACCCGCGCGACCGACCGCAGGAACAGGCCGCAGCGGCCGACCAGGCGCATGCCAAATGGAAGGACGAGAAATCCGAGTTCCTTTCCTACCTGAAGCTGTGGGCTGCTGCCGATGAAGTCTGGAAGCAGGAGAGTTCGAACAAGCAGCGCCAGTGGTGCCGGCAGAACTTCATCAACTGGCTGCGTTTGCGCGAATGGCGCGAAGTCCATGGCCAGTTGCTGACCGTGTGCCACGAACACGCATGGCAAGAGAATCAACTTCCGGCCAGCTACGAGGCCATCCACAAGGCGCTGCTGACGGGCTTGCTCGGCCACCTCGGCTTGAAAAACGAGGAAGACCAGAATTATCTGGGCGCGCGTGGCATCAAATTTTTCATCCATCCCGGCTCGGCGCTGGTGAAAAAGGCCGGGCGCTGGATCGTCGCCGCCGAACTGGTCGAGACCTCGCGCCTGTTCGCCCGCTGTGTGGCGAAGATCGAACCCGCGTGGCTGGAGCAGGTCGGCGCGCACCTGATTCGCCGCCATGTCTTTGAGCCGCACTGGGGAAAATCCGCCGGGCAGGTCGTCGCCTGGGAGCGCATCACCCTGCACGGCCTGCTGCTGCATGCCAAGCGCCGCGTCAGCTTCGGCAAAACGAGCGATGAAGTGCCGCTGGCGCGCGAGCTGCTGATTCGCGGTGCGCTGGTGAATGGCGAAGTGGGCGAGGACTGGGTGCGCAAATGGCGCTTCCTGCAGCACAACCAGAAACTCAAGGCGGAGATCGAAAAACTCGAACACAAGTCGCGGCGTCCCGATGTGCTGGTCGATGACGAACTGGTGTACGCCTTCTTCGATGCCGCCGTGCCGGCCGGCATCAACACGCTGGCAGCCTTTGACAAATGGCGGCGTGAAGCAGAGCGTGAAACCCCCCGGCTGCTCTGCCTCGAAAAAGACCAATTGATGCGCCACGAGGCGGCCGGCATCACCACCGACGCCTTTCCGCACACGCTCGAACATCGCGGCCAGACCTATCAGCTTGCCTATCACCACGACCCCGGCGCGTCCGACGACGGCGTGACGCTGGCGCTGCCGCTGGTGGCGCTCAATCAGGTGCCGGCAACGCGCCTCGAATGGCTGGTGCCCGGCCTGCTCAAGGAAAAAATCATTGCGCTGCTCAAGACCTTGCCGCAGAAATATCGCCATCGCGTGCAGCCGCTCGATGCCTTTGCCGAGCAGTTTTGTGCGGCAGCAGAAGCTGGCGAGCCGTATGGCGATGAACCGCTGGTGCTGGCCCTGACGCGCAGCATCGAGGAGAAGATTGCGTTGAAACTTCCCCTCGACAGTCTGCGGCCCGGCGAACTGCGGCCGCATCTGTTCATGAACTTCCGGCTGCTGGACGAGCACGGCGGCACGCTGGCCATGTCGCGCAATCTCGCCGAGTTGCGCGCTCAGCATGGCGATCGCGTGACGCAGGCGTTTACCCGTGCCGATGTTCCGGTTGTCAGCAACGTAAAAGTCGGCGCTGGCGAGACGGCGTGGACCTTCGGTGCATTGCCCGAACTGCTGGAAATCGAAGTGGCGGGGCGGCCGGTGGTCGGCTTCCCGGCCCTGGTGGATGAAGGCAATGGTGTTCGCCTGACCGCCTACGACACGGAGGACAAGGCCGGAAGCGAACATCGCAAGGGTCTGGCACGTTTGTTTTCCCTGCAACTGGCGGCGCAGGTCAAGGCCATCGAGAAGTTGCCGGACCTGCGGAACATGGCCATGCAGTTCCTGCCGCTGGGCACCGAGAAGGAATTGCAGGAGCAGTTGATCGCCGCCACGCTGGATCGCACCTGCCTGATGGAGCCGTTGCCGGCGGACGAAGCGGCATTCACAGCACGCCGCGATGCGGCGAAGGGGCGCATGCTGCTGGTGGCCCAGGAAATCGTGCGGCTGGTCGGGGTGATCCTGTCTGAGCATGCGACACTGCTGAAGAAGCTGGCTGCTGCACAGAAAACCTTTCCGCAGGCCTGTGCCGACATCAAGGTGCAACTCGATGACCTGCTGCAGAAACGCTTCATCATCGCCACGCCCTTCGAACGACTGCAATCTTTTCCGCGCTACCTGAAGGCGATCGGTCTGCGGCTCGACAAGGCGAAGAACGATGCGGCGCGAGATGCCAGGCTGATGGCCGACTGGCAGGCGCTGGCGCAGACATGGACGCGCGAGCGCAGCGCCATGCGCAAGGCCAACCTAAGCGACCCGTTTCTGGAAGAATATCGCTGGCTGCTGGAAGAGTTGCGCGTCGCGCTGTTCGCCCAGGAACTGAAGACGCCGAGTCCGGTGTCGCTGAAACGTTTGCAGAAAATGTGGGAAGGGAGGGCGAGATCATGACCGCCACGGATAGCCTGCCGCAAATCGTGCTGCGTGCAGCGCGCGACCTGTTGCGGCCCGAGATGCTCTTGCATGCGCTGTGGCCACCGCTGGTTGCGCTGGCGCTCTGGTCGGGCGTGGCTTATTTTGCCTGGATACCCGTTTCCGAGTGGGTCGTCACGCAGTTGCCCGAGTGGTCATGGCTGACCTGGATGGGGGCCTGGCTCGCGCACATCGCCGTGTTGTTCGTCTTTGCGCCGCTGGTGTATTTCACTGCCTTGTTGCTGGTGGCGGTGTTTGCCCTGCCGCGCATGATGGCGATTGTCGCGGCGCGCGACTACCCGGATGTCTCGCGCCAGGGCTCGGTCAGCGCAGCGCTGTGGGGCAGCCTGGCCAACACCTTGGTGGCGGGAGCGATCTTTATTGTCGGCTGGCTCGTGACCTTGCCCTTGCTGTTGATTCCCGGCGCGGTGCTGGTCCTGCCGATTTTCTGGGCGGCGTGGCTCAACCAGCGGGCTTTCCGCTTCGATGCCCTTGCCGAGCATGCGCTGCCCGCCGAACGTACAACGCTGATCCGGCGCGAAAAGGGCAAGCTGTATCTGGCCGGACTGGTCAGCGCGCTGCTGGCGCACGTGCCGTTGCTCAACTTGTTTTCGCTGACCTTCACCGCCCTCTTATTTGTTCACCTGTGCCTCGCCTCGCTGCGGCGTTTGCGGAGCGAGAATGGAATAACTGTATGAGAACCTACGGCGCGATCATCATTGGTGACGAGATCATGCGCGGCAAGCGGCAGGACAAGCATTTTGCCAAACTGATCGAGATCTTCGCCACACCGGAGCGAGGCCTGCGCCTGTCATGGGTTCAGTATCTGGGCGACGAACGGCCGCGCCTGGTCGAAGTGCTGAGTCGCACGCTGGCGTCGGGCGATGTCGTGTTCTGTTTTGGCGGCATCGGCGTCACGCCCGATGACCATACGCGCCAGGCTGCGGCCCTCGCCGCCGGCGTGCCGCTCGAACTCAATGCTGATGCGGAGCGTGAGATCCGCGCGCGCATGGCCGAGATCGGCCAGCAAGTCACCCCGGCGCGGCTCGAACTCGGTACGGTGCCGCAGGGCAGCCGCATCATCCCCAATCCCTTCAACCGCATCCCCGGCTTTTCATTGGGCGACCACCATTTCCTGCCCGGCTTTCCGCAAATGTCCTGGCCGATGGCCGAGTGGGTGCTCGATACCTATTACCGCGATGATTTTGGCCAGTTGCCGGAAGCCGAGGCATCGATTCTGGTCTGGGAGGGGCTGGAAGGCCTGATGCTCGACCTGATGCACCAGGTTGAAGCCGACTTCACCGGTCTCACGGTATTCAGCCTGCCGACACTGGGCAGTGAAAGCGTCCGGCATCACGTCGAACTGGGTGTGCGCGGCAACCCGGCGCAGGTGGTCCTGGCGATCGAGGTACTCAAGCGCGGCGTAACGCAACTCGGCTACAGCTTCGACGCTAACTTTCATGATGCGTAGGCTATGCCCCCGATCATGAAA
Organism: Rhodocyclaceae bacterium; assembly: GCA_013791905.1. Classification (GTDB taxonomy): domain Bacteria; phylum Pseudomonadota; class Gammaproteobacteria; order Burkholderiales; family Rhodocyclaceae; genus Sulfuricystis. The sequence continues at coordinate 55,425 of VMSX01000008.1, forward strand.
TACGCCCGCCCCCCTTCGCCCCCCGCGCGGGGGGTTCCAAAGGGCTCGCTGACGCTCGTCTGTCACGGGGCGCTCTTCCCAGCACGAGTGCGGATTGCGGCTGCGCCGCGTACCGCGTTTGCTTGGGGCGGCCCGGCGCAAACGCTGAGTTTTTCACGTTAATGAAAGTCGGCGCTGGCGGGACGGCGCTTTCAGAGCAAGGGCAAAAAAAAAGCCCCGACCGAAGGTCGGGGCTTAAACGGTTCCATTGCGGAACCGGAGGAGGAGACAATACTGTTACTTGATCAGAGCTCAGGCAGCCTTCTTGGCTTTGGGAGCAGCGGCGCCCACGGCCTTGACGGTTGCGCTGGTTGCGGCTGCAACGTTCGCTTCGGTCATTTCGGCAACCTGCTTGGCAGCCTTGTTCATGGTTTCGTAAGCGGAGTTGGCAGCGGCGATGGCGGACTTGACAGCGGCGACAGCGACGTCGGAGCCGGCGGGCGCGCCTTTGACGGCATTGTCCAGCGCGGAGCTGACATTCTTGTTCATCTCGACATACTGGCTGTCGAGAATCTTGGTGAACTCGCCTTGTGACTGGGTGGCGATTTCATAGACGCTGCGCGAATAGGCAACGGCTTTTTCGAACATCGGCTGAGCCAGGGCGGTTTGCATGCCCATCAGGTCTTGCACGTCACGCACGGCCATCATCGACTTGGCGTTATTCACGGTGTCTTCCAGCAGCATGCGGGCGGCGTTCAGGTTCAGGGCGGCAAGGCGCTCGGCGCTGGCAAACGCGGTGTTGGCGATGGTCAGCAAGGTTTCGACGTTGGCTTTGTTGGCGCCGGCGAGTTGCTCGGGGGTCGTGTTGTACATGGCGATCTCCTAAATTGAATTGAAAGTGCGTTAAAAATCGTAGTTCGATTCAGCGATTTGGTCTTCTTTTCGCATCTTGAAGGTTTCAACCTCCATTCGATACGATATGTTGCAGTGCAGCATTGACCAAATTATAGGTGGGGAAACGCCGAAGTCAAGCGATTTATTGTGCAATGCAACAAAAACTTTCGTTTTAGGATGTTTATATCAGTAAATCAATTAGTTACTTTATATGATCGGCCCTGAATAGCCGGGTGTTTCGGCTATTATCCACCGATTATGTTGCATTGCAAGCATTGCGCAATAGGTGTGTACGGCCAGTGTTGTTTCCGTACTTGGCGGCCGGAGGCCGACGCTCAGCGGTTCTTGAAGGCGGCGGGGCGCTTTTCGATGAAGGCGGCCATGCCTTCCTTCTGGTCTTCAAGGGCAAAGTTGGCATGGAAACTGCGCCGTTCGAACAAGAGGCCTTCGGCCAACGGGGATTCATAGGCACGGTTCACGGCTTCCTTGACCATCATGGCGACGGGCAGAGAATAGCCGGCGATGACCGCGGCCGTTGCCAGCGCTTCATCAAGCAGCTTTTCCGTGGGCACGACGCGAGCGACCAAGCCGCTACGCTCGGCCTCGGCAGCATCCATTAGTCGACCAGTCAGGCACATTTCCATCGCCTTGGCCTTGCCGATGGCGCGCGGCAGGCGCTGGGTGCCGCCAAAGCCGGGCAGGATGCCGAGCTTGATTTCGGGTTGGCCGAAGCGGGCGTTCTCGGCGGCGATGATGAAGTCGCACATCATCGCCAGTTCGCATCCGCCACCCAAGGCGAAGCCCGCCACGGCCGCGATGACCGGCTTGCGGCAGTGGGCGAGACGCTCCCAGTTGCGGCTGATGAAGTTTGCGCGGTAAGTGTCGATGTAGCTCGAGTCTTTCATCGCCGCGATATCGGCGCCGGCAGCGAATGCTTTTACAGAACCGGTTATGACGATGCAGCCAATGCCGTCATCGGCCTCGAAGGCGTCAAGCGCGGTGGCGACCTCATCCATCAAGCCGTCGTTGAGCGCATTCATCGCCTGGGGGCGGTTCAGCGTGATTAGCCCGACGCGGTCGCGTACTTCGACAATGATGTATTGAGTGGGCATGTAATCTGTGCTCAGCGGGGCGTGGATGGAGCAGCGCCGGTTTTGGCATTCTTGGGTTGAATGATGGCCGTTACGCGCCCCTGCTCGCTGCTTTGGCTGGCGCCGGGGACGGCGGTCACGAGATATTGCTCGGTCTTGCCGTCGTATGAAATGTAGTGGCCACGCACCTCGTCCACGCCGCTCTTGATATAGGCGCGGGTAAAGAATTCGGCTTTTTCGGCGCGCGAGTCGTATTCGATCCGCTCGGACTCGCCGTCCACATATTCATCCTTGCCCTCGCGCTTTTGACGGAAGCGGGCCAGACCGTTACTGCCGCCGGTGGCGACACCTTTCTGGAATCCCTCGGCATCCTGCGTGACGACAAGTTTGGCGGTGCGGATGACCAGTGTGCCTTGTGTCAAAACGACATTGCCCTCGAACACATGAACGCGTTTGACATCGTCGACCGTGACACGCGACGCTTCCAGATGAACGGGCTTTTCTCGGTCGGCGCGTTCGGCAAGAGCGGCGCCAGAACCGAGGACGGTGCAGGCGAATAAAACAAGCAAGGAACGCGCAGTTGTGGTCATGTCAGCGATTAGATTCAGGTTTGGATTTAGGTTTTGGCTTGGGCTTGGGCTTGGGTTTTGATTCAGGCTTCTCTGCTGCCGGGAGTTGCGTGGCAGCGGAAGTCCTTCCGGTAGCACGATGAAATATGCCATAAACGGGGCCTTCAAGGACGTAAATGGACGTTTTGTTGTCGGCGCTCAGTCCACCTCCACTGATGTTTGAGCGCCCCTGCTCGATGGTGACCGGGACGTCGCTGGTGGCAAGCTCATCGTCGGGAAAGGCGTCGAGACGTGCTGTAGTCAGCACGGAATCCGGATTGCCGCCCAGCCCATTTCGCCTCACGCGCACATCGTCGATCAACTGCACATGCTTGCCCTCGCCGTCGAGGCGAGCTTCGCGGGCAGTGATGAGTGTGGGTGGCTGGCGGTGAAAAGTCAGATGCGGCGAACCGATGACGGTGCTGTCATCATCCGGATAGTGGCGCATGATTTCGGCACGCAAGGTGTGCTGTAAAGCGCCCTCCGGGTCGAAGCGGCGTACCTCGAAATTTTCGATGATGTAATCCGGATCGTGGCGCGATTTGCCGTCGTCAGTGATGGCTAGCGGGCGCGCGGCCTGCTCAAGCCAGAAGGTCATGCCGGCCAGCAGGCCGACAATGATCAATGGGAAGAGGGTGGCTGTTGGGTTGAAACGAGATGGCATATTGTTTGCGGGTCAGTCCGCAAGATACGGCGCCATCACGCGCTCCCAGTTGCCTTGGGTGCGCAAAATCAATTCACAAACTTCGCGGACCGCGCCAGCGCCGGCCGGCGCGCGCGCGACATAATCGGCGTGCTGCCGCACCAGCGCGTGGGCATCCGGCACGCAGGCGGCAAAGCCGCAGGCGCGCAACAGGGGCAGATCGATCAAGTCGTCGCCCATGTAACCGCACTGGGTGAAATCCAGATTTTCCTGTGCCAGCAATTCCGCCATCGCCGTGCGCTTGTCTTCGATGCCCTGGCGGACCAGTTCAATGCCGAGGTTGGCGGCGCGGCGCGTGACGATGGGCGAATCGCGCCCGGTGATGATGGCGATCCTGACCCCCGACTTTGCCAGCAACTTGATGCCCAGGCCGTCACGGCTGAAAAAAGCCTTGCAGAAATCACCTTCAGGGCCGAAATACAGGCGACCGTCGGTCATGACCCCGTCGACGTCGAAGCCCATCAAACGAATATTGGCCGCTTTTTCGAGCAAGTTCATATCGCCGCCGGGCCGCCCCAAGGCGATATGCGCCACCCTGCGGGGGGCAGCGAGCCGGGGTTGCGAGCGTGGGGGGCCATTTTCATACCACCTGGGCGCGGAAAAGATCGTGCATGTTGAGCGCGCCGATCAGTTGCCCGGCTTCGTCGGTGACCAATAACTGGTTCAGCTTGAGGCGCTCCATCATCTCGACGGCCTCGACGGCGAGGCGGTCAGGCGGAATGGTACGCGGGTTGTGGCTCATGATCTCGCCTACCGGGACCTGGCGTAGATCGCCGAGCTTCTGCAGGGCGCGGCGCAGATCGCCATCGGTGAAGATGCCGGTCAGCCTGCCGGCGGTGTCGAGTACCGCGGTCATACCCATGCCGCCGCGTGAGATGGCGCTGAGCGCGGTCGGCACGTCAGTCGATTCATTGACTACGGCAACACGCGTGGCGGGCTGCATCACGTCGCGGACATGGGTTAACAGCTTGCGGCCCAGCGCGCCGCCGGGGTGTGAGCGGGCAAAATCGGTGGCCGAGAAGCCGCGCGCATCGAGTAAAGCGACGGCCAGCGCATCACCGAGTGCCAGCGCCACCGTAGTGCTGGCGGTGGGCGCCAGGTTGAGCGGGCAGGCCTCTTCGTCAACGTGGGCGTCAAGATGGATGTCGGCCTCGCGGGCCAGCGAAGAAGCGGGGTTGCCGGTCATGGCGATCAAATGGCCGCCCTGGCGTTTCACCAGCGGAACAATGGTCAGCAGCTCAATATTCTCGCCGGAATTCGAAAGGGCGATCAGCACGTCATCGCGGGTGATCATGCCCAGATCGCCATGCACGGCTTCGCCCGCATGGACAAAATAGGCCGGGGTGCCCGTGCTGGCCATGGTGGCGGCAATCTTGCGGGCAATGTGGCCCGACTTGCCGATGCCGCTGACGATGACGCGGCCCTGGCTGGCGAGAATGAGTGATACCGCTGCAGTGAACGCCTCACCCAGGCGTGCGGAAATCTTCAGCACGGCATCGGCCTCGATGGCGAGCACGCGACGCGCGAGGGCAATGGTGCGTTCTGCTGCAGGAGTGGTTGTCATTGGGCGGGATGGTCCGAACTCGCGCATGTTGCACGATTGGGCGGTTATGATTGGGGCAAATTATAGCAACCCGCCCCAGACAAGACTGATCCGCCAACCATGTCCCTTTATCTGATTCTGCTGTTGCTGGGCGCTGCCGTCATGGCGGTGGCCGTTTGTCGCAGTATCGGCTTGCCGCCCATTCTGGGCTATCTGTTGGTTGGGGCCCTGGCCGGACCGCATGCCTTCGCCGTGCTGCCCGACATTGAAAGCGCCCACCGGCTTGCGGAATTCGGCGTGGTATTCCTGATGTTTACCATCGGCCTTGAATTCTCGCTGCCGCGCCTGTTTGCCATGCAGCGCATCGTGTTTGGCCTTGGTCTGGCGCAGGTGCTGCTGACCTTCATGGCGGTCGGAGCGGGGGCCATGATCTGGGGTGTGCCGTGGCAGGCCAGCGTGGCCCTCGGCGGCGCGATCGCCATGTCATCGACGGCGATCCTTTCCAAACTGCTCGCCGAGCGGCGCGAACTGGATGCGCCGCACGGCCGCGAGGTGATGGGCGTGCTGCTGTTCCAGGACATTGCCGTGGTGCCGTTGCTGGTGCTAATCCCGGCGCTGACGCAGCCGGTTAATGTGCTTGCCGGTGCGCTGGGCTGGGCGCTGGTGAAGGCTGTCGTCCTGTTGGCGCTGGTGCTGTTCGTCGGCCAGCGGCTGATGCATGCCTGGTTCGGTCTGGTGGCGCGCCGCAAGTCACCCGAATTGTTCATGCTCAACGTGCTGCTGGTGACGCTCGGCTTCGCCACCGTCACCGAGCTGGCCGGCCTGTCGCCGGCACTTGGCGCATTCATCGCCGGCATGCTGATCTCGGAGACCGAATACCGTTATCAGGTCGAGGAAGACATCAAGCCGTTCCGCGACGTGCTGCTTGGCCTGTTTTTCATTTCCACCGGCATGCTGCTCGATGCGGCGGCGATCTGGCACGATCTGGCGGGCGTGCTGGCGCTGCTGGTGTTGCTGTTGCTCGCCAAGCTGGCCATCGTCGGTGGCGTGTCACGCGTGATGGGCAGCAGCGCAGGTACGGCATTGCGCTCGGGTCTGTGGCTGTGTGCCGGTGGTGAATTCGGTTTCGTGCTGCTGGTGCTCGCCACCGACAACGGCCTGGTTGATCGCAACCTGGTCCAGCCGGTGCTGGCGGCGCTGGTGCTGTCGATGATCATTGCGCCACTGATCGTCATGTATGCCGACCGCATCGTAATGCGCCTGGTCGCCTCGGAATGGATGATGCGCTCGATGCAGATCACCCAGATCGCGGCACGCACCGTGGCGACCGAAAAGCACGCCATTCTGTGCGGTTATGGCAAGACGGGCCAGCATCTGGCGCGCTTCCTGGAATCCGAGCAGATCGGCTTCATGGCGCTCGATCTCGACCCGGACCGGGTGCGCGAGGCAGCCAACGCCGGCGAACCGGTCGCCTGGGGCGACTGCACGCGGCGCGAAAATCTGCAGGCGGCGGGTATCGCCAGGGCGCGGGTATTGATCGTGACCTTTGCCGACATCGAGACGACGTTGCGTCTCGTGCAGCGCGTGCGCGAACTGCGCCCCGACCTGCCCATCGTGGCCCGTTCGCGCGAGGAAGAGGATGCCGAAAAGTTGTTCGAGGCCGGCGTGGCGGAGGTCGTGCCCGAGGCGCTCGAATCCTCGGTAATGCTCGCCACCCATGCCCTGGCGCTGGTCGGCGTGCCGATGCACCGTGTCATCCGTCGCCTGCGCGAATTGCGCGAGCAACACTATGCGCTGCTGCGCGGCTTTTTCCATGGGGCGACCGATGCCGGCGAACACCTGAGCGACGCCGAGCAGCTCCGCCTGCATGCCGTCACGCTGGATGCGGATGCCTGGGCAGTCGGACGCAGCCTGGATGAAGTGGCGCTGGCAAAAGTCGGCGCTGGCGTGACGGCGGTAAGAAGGCGATCGCAACCGAAGGTGGCTGTCGCGGGCGATACGCTGCTGCAAGTGGGCGACGTGGTGGTATTGCAAGGCGGCGCGACGGCGGTGGCGGCGAGCGAAGAGCGTTTGCTGCGAGGGTAGGCTAAAAAAACAAAGCCCGCCGAAGCGGGCTTTGAAAGTGCTCGTTAAAGTTTCAAAGACCCATGCAAACAATAAACGAAGTCGAATCATCCACTGCGGCCGTTGCCAAGGCGGCACCCCCACGAGCGTGATTCATTGCCACGACACGGACGGATCCGGTGGCCGTATTGCCATCATCGAGCATGGTATCGAGTTGCTTGGCAAACTTGCCGAGAATGCCTTGCGAACACACCAAGTAAGTTGGGGTGAGCGCGGCAATGACCGGAGCAGCATTCGCGCCGATATAAGCACCGCCTACCGCTGCAGAACCGGCTTCAATGCCGATCAAGCCACCATCTGCATTCTTGGGACGGTATTCGGGGTCGGTAATTGTCGTCGGGCCGGCAGCGAAGCCCGCCATTCGGACGTGCTGCCAGAACATGAGGGTTTCAGTCGTTGCAGCGTTCGCAAGAGCGGCGTCCCAAGTACCGTTAATCACGCCGTTCCCGGGAACACATGTATTGGCTGTCGCGGTGCAGTTTGTGGCACCAGTAATTGCCGTTGCTGCCGAGGCATGGTCTCCCGGCAAGGCTTTGAACTTGTCCTGATAACCGTAAATGAATAGCGGAACATTGCGAAAATCCTGAGCGAAGTTCTTCACCTTCGCACTGTTGATCAACTCCTGCCCTTTCAGCACGCCGCCCAGCAACAGGCCGATGATGACCAGCACGATGGCGATTTCGACAAGAGTGAAACCGGATTGTTTGTTCATTTGAGTACTCCGACTAAAGTGATAAGTGATGCTACCTAGTAAAGCATCATTCGTGCCAAAAGGTATGCTGAATATAGTATGGTTGGAAGGTGGGATAGACGGTAGATTGCGGGGTAAATGCGTGACTGTTTGGTGATCCCGGCTTGAATCGATGAGGTTGTGTCAGGAATTGGACGATATAGCCTGTCAATAAATCGACACCTTGTCGTCATTCCGTCAGGTATTGCATGCTTGAATGGGGTGCTCGGGCTAGAATCGCGACAGCTACGAGTGGCCAAAGCCCTGCAGGGAGAATTCAGCTGGCCGGACAGACACGTAATGTGAAAGCCTGAGCGATAAGACCATGCCCGTCTTGCCCCATATCTCGTTTGCCGCCCGCCGCCGCTGGCTTTTTCTCGGTTTTCTGCTTGTGCTGCATCTGGTGTTCCTGCTGGGGCCGATAACTCCTCTGGGAAAGGTCTTGTTCCTTTCCCACATCGGTCTGGGTTTGCTCTGGCAGCCCTTTGTTCAGCCCCGGCGGCGTCTGGGAATCTGGGGCACGATTGCCGTATTGATTTGCGCCGGGCTGGCGACCTATTTTCTCAATTGGGGAGTGCTGGCGATCTGGGCGATGCTGCTGGCGGGCGTGGTTGGCGGCAAGGTGTTCCTGTTTCCTGACCGCGGCGAACGCCTGTTTCACCTCATCGCCTTGGGCTACCTGGCAACAGCGGTCCTTGCGCTGATATTGCCGCAGGCACTGGCCGCCACCAGCCTCGCCGAACCCTTGCTGATCAATCTGGTGCTGTTCTTGGCACCAGTTGCGTTTTTCATCATGGCGCTACTGCCGCTGGGGCAGGTCAGGCAGGAGCGTGCCGAGGTCGTTGACTTCATCTATGGCATGTTCGTTTTCCTGCTGCTGGCGGTGATCGTGCTGGGCAGCTTGAGTTTCGCTCTGCTGTTCAAGGTGAATTATTTAGAGGCACTGCTGGTAACGCTCGGGTTGGTGGCGGGATTGCTGCTGCTGCTTGGCTGGATATGGAATCCGAGCAGCAGTTTTGGCGGCTTGGGCAGCGCGGTGGCGCAACATGTCATGTCGCTGGGCCTGCCGATCGAGGAATGGCTGGAATCACTGGCTGCACTGGCTGAACGGGAGGAGGACCCGGAGCATTTTCTGGCGCTGGCCTGCGCCGAACTGCCGCAGCGCATGCCCGGCGTGGTGGGTGGCGACTGGCACGGGGATGCCGGACTGCAGACCTTTGGCGAGCAGCAGGGTCACCACACCCGGTTTCAACATGGTCGCCTTTCGCTCGGCCTGGTGAGCCGCATCAAGCCCGGTCCAACCATGCTCTGGCACTATGGCTTGGCCGCTCGTCTGCTGGCGGAATTTCATCTGGGCAAGTGGCGCGCACAAGAGTTGCAGCGCCTCTCTTACCTCGAGGCCATTCATGAAACGGGCGCCCGGGTAACCCATGATGTCAAGAATTTGCTGCAGTCCCTGGATACGCTCTGTGCCGCGGCACGCCAGGAAAATGAGGCCTCACCCCGTTTCATGGGCCTGATGCGGCGACAGTTGCCGGAGATTGCGTCGCGCTTGCGCCAGACACTGACCAAACTCGCCGCCCCCAGGGAGGCGGTAACGGGCGAGCCGATGGCGGCGGGGCATTGGTTTGCTTCGCTCGAAAGCCGGTATGCTGACTCGCTGACGGTTTTTTCAGTGGCGGATGAGGTGGGCACCCTGGCGGTGCCCGATGCCGCGCTGTTTTCGAGTGTGGCGGAAAACCTGCTGCAAAATATAGCCCTCAAGCGGATTGCCCATCCTGGTATCCAGACCGAAGTGCGCTTGGGCGAGGTGTCCGGCAAGGTTTGGTTTGCGGTGACGGATGATGGTCCGGCCATGCCGCAAGAGGTGGCCGCAATCCTGTTTAGCCGGCCCGTGCCTTCGGAAAACGGATTGGGCGTCGGTTTGTACCAGTGCGCACGCCTGGCCGGTCAAGCCGGTTACCGGTTGGTAATTGAGGAAAACCGTGATGGTTGCGTTTGCTTGCGGCTGGCGCCGGCGGATTAGCGGGGCGACACCAGGGCGTCGGCCGGCGCTGATTTTCGGCCGATCAGGCGGTAAACGGGCATGTCACCCTTGCCCTTCAGGTGGAGTGTCTGCGGTGCGTCGAAATCGAAGCGCGTGGCGATGCGGTGATGAGTGGGCGCATCGCAAAGGATCATGCCCGGCATGCTTTCGCCGGTGATACGGCTGGCCAGATTGACCGTATCGCCCCACAAATCGTAAATGAACTTCTTCTTGCCGACGACGCCAGCTACTACCGGTCCGGTGGCAATGCCGACGCGTATTTCCAGATTGGCCGTGTTCACCGAAAAGTCGTGCTGCAGCACCTCGTGCATTGCCAGGGCGAGATCGGCAATGGCTGCCGTGTAGTCGGGGTTCCTGGTGTTGATACCGCCGGCCACCATATAGGCGTCGCCAATGGTTTTGATTTTTTCGAGGCCGAGTTGGTCGGCCAGATCGTCGAAGGCCGAGAACACATTGTTGAGCATGCTGAACACCTGTCCCGGCGTCATGTTGGCGGCGACCTGGGTGAAGTTGACGATGTCGGCAAACATTACGGTGGCATCGGCAAAGCCGTCGGCAATGGATTGCTCGTTGTTTTTCAGTCGTAAGGCAACGGGGGCGGGGAGGACGTTCAGCAACAGCTTCTCGGAGCGATCCTGCTCGGTCTGCAGTTGTTGGTGGGCTTCCTCAAGGCGCGCCTGGGCCTTGTGCTTTTCCTTGGTCGAAAAGCGCAGCAGCACATAGATCATGGTGGCCACGGCGGTGAAATTCAACACGAAGAACACGATGCTGGTGGCGACGGGAACCGTGATCAGCGGCTTGCTGACCGAATCGGCCAGCAGGTAGTCAAAGATTCCCGATAGAACAATAAGAAAGATCCAGGCGAAAAACCATGCCAGCGATTCGCGTACCCCGAAGAACAGGATTGCGCCGACCGGGGCCAGCAAGCCCCAGAGCACGATCCCGCTGGCGGAAATGAAGTTGCCGATGGCCCACTGGATGGCAAAGGGGGCAAACAGGAAGAGCGTCAGTTGCGAGACGCGGAAGAAATTGAAGTTCCGCATCAGGATGTAGAGCACCACGTTGCCCGCCATCGCCAGTTGAAAGAGATAGGGCCAGGTGACGGAAAATTGCGGTCCCATGGCCCAGTAGATCGTCAGCCACGACATTGAGGCAGCACTGGCCAGGCCCGTGGCGAACATCAATAATTGCTTGTTGAGTTGCAGTTCTGCGCTATCGCCCGGTTCGACGCCGGCGGTGCGCAAACGCTCGACAAAGCCGGCGTTGTGTATTGCAGGTGGGGCGACGAGAGTCATGCGGGGATCAATGTTTAACGCAAATGCATGACAGGGAGTGTCTCAGGAACAGGGGCCGGCGGTCAAGGTGGCCAGGATAGGTCAGCGCCGCGTACGCTGCGGGGTAGGCCGTACCCGCTTAGGGGCATTTCATCAAGCCAACGCCGACTTTGTGTCAGAGCTGGCGGCCGGCGGAGATCATGCGGTTGATCAGGATGTTGGCGGGTAACCAGACGACGATATCGTCAAATTCACCACCGCCGGTAGTGCTGGTCGTCGGCGTGCGCTGGAAATAATTGGTCGGGCCAGTGTGGTTGGCATCTTCATCGGTGTTGGTCGCCGAGCCATCCGGCAGGACGGCGCCGGTTTCGCTAGGGTCTGTTCTCAATCAAGCAAATAGCGTTATGCCATATGCAACTTCTGCCGAATAAATCGTTCACGGTCAATGACATGGCGAGGGGCTGTTCACAGGAAGTGAAATATGGTCATATCCTGACTTTTCGGCAGGAGTC
>VMSX01000010.1 GCA_013791905.1 Rhodocyclaceae bacterium
TCTGGTCGAGCGTTTCTTCAGTCGCATCAAACAATTCAGACGCATCGCCACCCGCTACGACAAGCTCGCCAAGTCTTTCCTGTCGTTCGTTCATCTGGCTTGTGCTTTCGTCTGGTTGGCTTGATTGAGAACACACCCTAGAAGGCTGAAGTTAAAGGGACCAGGGGCGATGTGACTTACATATCCAGAGTCGCCGTCCCGCCAGCGCCGACTTTTGAAATATTCGCCCCCGGCCCCCTTGCTGGTCAACTGCTGACTGGCATTGCCGCCTTACTTTTTGCGCAGATAAAACTCTTGGGCACCGCGCGCCATCGGTTGCGTGGCGAGCAGCTCGATGGAAACCGATTTTTCCCAGGATTTGATGTCATCCATCGCCCCGGGGCAGTCGCTCAGCAGCTGCAACACTTCGCCCGACTTCATGGCGTCGAGCAGTTTTTTCGCTTCGAGGATCGGGCCGGGGCAGGACACGCCGCGCATGTCGAGCGTGGCATGGGCAATCGGCGTGGTGCTGGCGCCGCCGGCTTTCCGCAATACATAGGCGGTCTTGCCATCGGCCTGCTTGTCGGTGCTGACCATCTCGTTGCCGGTATATTTGCACCAGGCAAACAGGTCGTCCGACGAACCGGGGCAATCGGACAGCAGCCGCATGGTCTGCCCTGCTTGCAGGTCATCAATGATTTTCTTGGCACCGAGCAGCGGCGCCGGGCAGGGCAGCCCCGACATGTCAATGGTGACGGTTATATTTTCGGTCATGATGATGGTCTCCTTGAAATGGGGTGTTCAGACCGGAGCAAGGGCTCCGGAGTGGAGTCACATTTTGGTTATCACCCAACTCAGCCTGGAACCGCCAGGTAAAGTATGAGGTGATTTGTTGTTGAGATAATGTGATGATGTCAATCATACAGGGCATGCCGCCAATGCAAAGGGGCTGTGCCTTTTTCCGGGATGCGTGTCCCCGGCATCCGCTTCGCTTTGTTAGCCCGGCTCTCGTCTTTATTGGAGATCGAATGCAATCAAAGTCCCACTGGGATCGTATCTATTCGACCAAACCTGCCGAGTCGGTTGGCTGGTTTCAGGCGCATCCACAGCAATCGGCAGACCTGATCCGCGGCACGGGGATTTCCCTGTCCGCGCCCATCATCGATGTTGGCGGCGGCGCTTCAAGGCTCGTCGACGGCCTCCTGACAAATGGATACTCCAACCTCACGGTGCTTGACCTCTCCGCGGCGGCGCTCGCCGCCACCAAGGCCCGGCTAGGCACGGCGGGCCAAGCGGTGCAGTGGCTCGAAGCCGACATCACCAGCGCCACCCTGCCCGCTCACGCCTATGAACTTTGGCACGACCGAGCAGTCTTTCACTTCCTCACCTCGGCCGAAGACCGCCAGGCCTATGTCGACGCGGTGCTGCGCGCGGTCAAGCCGGGCGGGCATGTCATCGTCGCCACGTTTGCGGAAGATGGCCCCAGCCAATGCAGCGGCCTGCCAGTGGTGCGCTACAGCGCCGGGCAGTTGCACGCGGCGTTCGGCGCACCCTTTACGTTGCTGCAGCATGAGAGGGAAGCACACCGCACGCCTTCAGGTGCATTGCAGCACTTCGTTTATTGCCACTTCCGTAAATCGTGAAAGGGCCTAATAGCGAAAAGGGGCCAGGGTCGAGTTTGTGAATAAATCGACCCTAGCCCCTTTTCCTTCTTTCTTTACCTTCATTTCCTTAATGCATGCGTCGGGCCAAAAGTCACCGCTTAGCGCTTGATGAAATCGATCATCACGCCTTCTGGCGCTCGCTCTCGATAGGCGATCTCGACGCCCTCGCCATAGCGCGCCTGCATCTGCTGAAGCAGCGGAATGGGATCATGGTCGTTGACGAAACGCATGACCTCGCCGGGGTTCAGGGCATCGAGTGCGCCGAAGATGGCCGCATGGCGGAAGCGCTTGGCGATGCCGCGTGCGTCGAAGCCATAGATGCCATCAGGGTTGGTGTGGTTATGGACGTGAATCGTGGTCATGGAAAGTCTCCGTTGAACAAAGGGGCCGGACATCTTAGTTGACGACACATGTCGGGTAATTGACCTGGATCAGTTCGTCGTCCTGCCGGCGCCGACTTTATGGCTTAGGCATAACCATCGTAGTTACTACGGCCACGCTCATTGTTCCGTGGAGTTTGCCGGTAGCTCCCGCAGCAATCGCCCGAACTCAGCGGAACCGCGGAGTATCGTTTGGGCGGCGGCGATTAGTTTGTCCACCTCGTGGTGAGGCAGCGAAAAAGCCGTCGGAATAGCCTGAAGTTCTTCGCGCAACTGCGGATCTGGATGGGCCTGAAGGCTGACATCGATCACGTACAAATCGATCGACGCACCCAGCGCAGGGCTGCCGGTGCGCGATGCGCTGCGCAGTTTTTCCTGCCATTGCGCCGTGCTGCTCGCCAGAATGTCCTGCGTCTCGCGCGAACGCCGGACAAGATTTGCCGACGAGACGGCATCGATCACCTCGGCAATCGACGGAATCCGGTCGCTGCGGTCGAGGGAGGCATTGAGACCTTGTGCCGCGTTCACGTTGATGATGACCAGTTTATCGACGTTGCGAAAGCCATTCCGCTCCATCGGCTTGTCCATCCCGCCGGAGCGCGCAATGTTGTCGATGATCCAGCGTACCGCCAGGTTATCCGACAATCCACCGTCGACCAGATGAATGAACGGGCGTTTTTCTGCGTCCAGGTAGGCATCCGCCGTTGCGGCGACGCGTGGGCTAACGAGGGGTGGCGTGCAATTCCCGGCATAGTTTCTTACCGTGAGCGGGCTCAGCACCAGCGGGACCGCGCTTGATGCAGCCACTGCGACGGCAAGCGGAACCTGGTCAAAACGTGAACAGAGAATGTCGAATTGATCCTGCGAGAACTCGAATCCGGTCCCTTGGGTGAGATCGGTTGCGGTGACGAGCAGAAACGGTCGGGTGCGCCGTGCCGCGAGATCGCCATAAGTGGTTCCGCGGAACAGGGTCTCGTCAAGTTGTTCGGCGAGCAAATGGCCTCGACCGAACCACGGTGAACTCAACTGAATTGCGTTGCCGGGGTTTCGCGTGCGCGAGAACAAAGTGCCCTGAAAATCAGCTTTCAGAAACGTCGGCTCGAAACTCCGGAATATCTCATCTCCGAACGCGGCAAAATAGGCCGCCGTGATGCTGCCGCCGGATACACCGGCAACGACATCGACTTCGTCAAACAGGTTGGTTGACGCGCCATTCCGCTGGATCGGGGAGTCCTTGAGTTCTTTCAGCACGCCATACGCAAAAGCGGCGGCGCGGGCTCCGCCACCGGAGAAGGTCAGGATGACGAGGAGATTGTCGCCGTTGCCGTGCTGCGGGGCCAGATTCCGCAGACGGTACTCCGTCACGCTCGATCCGGAGGTTGTCGCCTGCATCACGGGCTGGTTCAGCGGCGGCCGCATGGTCGAGCAGCCGGACAGCGCGACACCGACAGCCAGCACCCCAAGCCATTTGAGGCAAGGTCTGAGCGCATTCGTCTTGCGGATGATCAGGCTGACCATGCGCAGAACAGGCATCATTGGCGAACTTCCGCCTTGCCGTAAAAGTGTTCCTGGAAAGGCTTGCGGAACGCCTGATGACAGGCGAGGCAGGATGACTGGAGCTTGTGGAAGACCGTAATGGCCTCTTCTCCCTTGCCGTTTTTTGCCGCCTTGGCAAGCGCTGTCGCGTTATCGTGAGTCTCGCCGTCGAAGACCTTGAAGCGGGGCGTATCGCCACCAACAAAGCCCATGATGCGCATTTTTTCACCCATTGGCGGCTGCGGATGGTCCGCGATCGCCAGCGCCGCCTTTTCGACCACCGCATAGTCCTCCCGCGACAGGCCATCGACGATTGTCTGCATATTTCTGCCCATCTCTTTCATGATGCCCCGCAGGGCCAGCGGTTCCGCCGCCGAGCTGGTGACGGGCAGTCCGATACAGCCCAGCGCGATCAGCCATGCCCATGGTGCGAGATAACAGCCGCTCCAGTCGCAGCGAACTTGCGGGGCTGGGTGGCGCGTGGCTTCTTTGACGGCATCATCGGAGCGCAACTCCGCGAGCGGCCCGGCCAAGTATGCGCGGGTGACTTTGCACCACTTTTCCAGGTGCGCGGGATCGAATCGACCTGCTGCATCGACGTTCACGGCGTCATCCCCTCATTTGCTGACCGATTTCGCCCACCGCCCATGCCGCGTCCGCCGCCGCCACCACCGCTACCACGACGCATGCCGCCGCCCAGCATGGCGATGCCGATCGCAGTCAATCCAATAAACTGTAATGCCTTCATCATTGTCTCCCGTCGTTGCGTGTTGATGGATTGTCTATCGATGTATTTTTCATGGCCGTCAAAATGAATTTATCGGCCAGCACACCAACAATTTCCGGATCGAACTGCTTGCCCGAAGCTTTGACGATTTCCGTCACGGCGGCGTCAAGCGGCATGGACTTGCGATAGCTCCGGTCGCTGCCGAGAGCGTCCAATGCATCCGCCACCGCGATGACGCGTGCCGCCAGCGGAATAGCGTGACCCTGCAGCCCGACGGGATATCCGCCGCCATCGAAATGCTCGTGGTGATGGCGCACGGCTGGGGCGAGGTGACTGAGGAGCGGGATGGCTTGGATAATCCCGGCGCCCATGGCGGGATGTTGCCGGATCGTGTGGAGTTCTGCCACGGTAAGTTCGCCTGGCTTGGTGAGGATGGCGTCGGGAATGCCGATCTTGCCGATATCGTGGAGTAGCGCGGCTTCCCTGATGGTGTTGGCTTCCGCGTGCGACAAGCCCATGGCGCTCGCGAGCCCATGGGCATAGAGCGCCACCCGCCGCCCATGCCCGCCGCTATAGGCGTCTTTCAGTCCCAAAGCCTTGTCGTAGGCGAGCAGCACCGACTCGTAGCTTGCCTGTTTGTCACTCATCATCTTGGATACCAGACGTCGATTGGTGCGCAGCAAGGCTGCCCAAAGCGCGGTAGTGAGCAGCAGGTAAATCACTCCCCTGGCGAGGACGGGCGCGATGCCAAAGCGCTCCGCCATGTGAAAATGGAAGACGGCCATTTCCATGATCACGACGACCACAAACACGGACAGGCCATAGCCAAGCAGAGCATTTCGGTCGCGTTGTTTCAGCTTCCGGGCGATCTGCCGATCGTCTTCGGCAAGCGCGGACACGGGGATCTCCGGACGGCGCTCTCCAGTGCTGTGATGCAAAGCTTCGGCGTTCATGGTTCTGTCTTGGCATGTTGGTTGATGATGGCGGGTCAGGTCAGAGCACGCCCGCCCGGCGTCGGGCGAACCAGGCGATGCCCGCCCACAGCGCCGTGCGCAGCGTCATGGCCCCGACCGTGCGCGATTCAAACGGCGTACCAGCCAAGGCAAACAGGCCGAAGACAAGGAACGCCAAGGCTGTAGCAACCGCGATGACCAGCGCCAAACGCGCCGCCCAGGCCTGCCCGGTCGCCAGGCCGGCCGCCGCCACGACGTAGGCGAAGCCGGCGAGGAAGTTGAACCAGACGACGAAAGACATGTAGCTGCCCGCCGCTGCGCGCGCCGCCGCGTCGCCGAACAGCACCTGGCCGCCAGAAACAATGGTGGCCAAGCCGAAAATCAGGGCAATGGCGGCCACGGCGTACCGGGTAAAGCGGGAGAGTTTGTCGTTCATGCAAAATCCCTTGTCAGAAATGGTATTTGATGCCGACGGTTGCCGCTACCTGGTTCTTGCTGCCCAGGGTCGCCACGATGGGGCTGTCGGCCGCGTCGCCGATCAGCCGCGTGGCGCGCACCGTGGCAAAGCCGCCCCACTCGCGACTGATCGCGTAATCGGCCGCAAGGCTGGCGCCGACATGCTTGAAGCCCGATTCGGCGGTGTATTGGGCGATGCCGGAATTCGCCGACTGCGTCGCATCGATGCCGTAGAAGGTATTCATGTAAGCGGCCGAGGCCCAGGCCGCGTCGAGATTGGCGCGCAGACGCAAGTTCTGGGCGACCGGCATGCCATACCCGGCGGAAAGGTTGACCGTCGTGCCGCCATCGCCGTTCGTGACATCCTTGCGGACATCGGCCCGCGCTTGCCAGCCGTCCTTGCGGAAGCGGACAAAACCGCCGGCATCGAGGCTGCGGTCGATATCGCCCAAGCCGGTGAGTGCGTCATGGTCGTCAGCGTCGCGGCCACGGCGCAGGGCCAGCAGCGGGCCGGCGTAAATGCTCAGGCCTTGCGTAGTTGTGTGCTTCCAGAGATTGGCGCCCGCCGTCATGCCGGTGAGAAAAAACGTGTCGCCGTAATAGAGGTTGATGTTCGGCGTGAGCCGCGTTTTTCTTTCGTCCGCGCCCTCGTAAGCGGGACGCATACCCACCCCCAAGCCGATGGAGCCATGCAGTCCCTCGCGCCCAGTCGGTAACATGTCCTCGGCGGTAGCGGCCGACGCGACGGTGATCAGCAACATGGTCATTCCTGCCGCAACGTGACGGGGTATCGGTATCATTTTCATTTTCAGGTTCCTGGTAAATGGGGTTTCGGAGTGCGCATCATCGCGGCTGACCGTAACCACGCCATGTCGCCGCCGCCTCGGTTTGTTTCCGTTTATATCCAGATGTTTCTCAAGCTATCCGCCGCCTAGATTCCTGACAGGCGGTCCTGAAAACCGCCACCTTGACCAATCAGGCGGTCACTGACAGACCGGCGCTGCTGGCAGCATTCGCGCCGAGGCCATAGGCCTGCGCCAGACTCATGATCTGCATCAACACTTGCGCCTCGCTGCTGGTATTCGCGGTCGCGGCTGTGCCCTGGCTCGACTGCTTGTAAGCCCGGGCTTCCTCGAAACTGACCTTGCCATCACTATCGGTGTCGGCCTGATCGAAGTTGTCGATGAGGCTGGAGAGCATGCTGGTGCGATTGCTGTCGGTGTTGCTGATGGAGGCCAACTGGCTGGTCAGATCTTCCTGCGTCATGCCGTCGCCGCTCTTGTGCATGCCCATACCAGCGCCCATGCCGCCGCCCATGCCGCCCATGCCACCCATGCCGCCCATGCCACCCATGCCGCCGCCGCCATTCATGCGCAGGCTCTGGAACTGACTTTCCAGGGCATCCGACAGCTTCTTGATGCTGTCGGACATCTCCTGCTGGGTCACCTTGCCATCGCTGTCGCCGTCCAGGGAGGCAAAAACATCGTCGGCGCTGGTGCCGCTTGACGTGGGGACGTTCTGGAAAGCGGTTTGCAGATCCGCCTTTTCAATATACCCCTTGCCGCTGGTGTCGAGTTTTGAGAACAGATCTGCGGCCATTTTGGATGGGTCTTGACGCTGCATCCGGCCCATGCCCTGCATCATCGCGGAGGAATATCCCCCGATACCGCCTATTGCGCTGCTCATGATTCCCCCTTGTAAGCCTGCTGGCTCCGTTTTATCGATCGGTCGTGAAACACCCTCATCATCGTGGCGCGATGTAACAGCGACGTGTCCTTGCTGTTTCGATTTGTTTCCGCACCCGGCTATCCGCCGTTTCGCCAGCGCCGACTTTCCGGCGTCGTCCCGCCGGAACAGCACCTCCCTAGATCGCCCTGCCCTCGCCCGCTTCCTCGTGCGTCTTGCCGTCGCGGATCTGGTAAATGCGCTTGAAGGTGGGAATGATCTTTTCGTCGTGGGTGACGACAATGATGGCGGTCTGAAATTGCACCGCCATTTCGTTGAGGATGTGCACCACCGCCAGCGCGCGTTCGGAATCGAGCGGCGCGGTTGGTTCGTCGGCGAGGATGATCGGCGCGTGGTTGGCGAGCGAGCGGGCAATGGCGACGCGTTGCTGTTCGCCGCCGGAAAGCTGCGAGACCTGCGCGCCGGCGCGGTGGGCGACATCCAGCGCGGTGAGCAGCTCCAGCGCACGTTTGCGCGCCGCCGCGTTATCGACGCCGGCGAGCATCGGCAGCAGCGCGACGTTGTCGGTGACATCGAGGAAGGGGATCAGGTAGGGTGCCTGAAAAACGAAGCCGATGCGGTCGCGGCGCAGCGCGCGCAGGTCGGGGATCTTCCAGCCATCGTCATAGATTGTTTCGCCGGCGAGTTCCATGTGGCCGCTGGTCGGCTCGATCACCGCGCCGAGGCATTTGAGCAGCGTGCTCTTGCCCGAGCCGCTGGGGCCGATCAGGCCGACGACCTCACCGGGCCAGACGATCATGTCGACGCCCTTCAGCGCATCGACGGCGGCATCGCCCGTGCCATAGCGTTTTTTCAGGCCGGTGAGTTTGATGGCCGGAATCTTATCCACTTTATCCACCAATGGCCTCTGCGGGATCGATGGCGAGCGCGGCGCGAATGGCGACGACACTCGCCAGCGCGGAGATGACCATGAGGATGAAAAATCCGCCGATCGCATCGCCCGGCAACAGCAGCACGTATTTGGGAAAGACCGGCGCCCACAGCCCGGCGGCAACGCGCCCGACCATGAAGCCGATCAGCCCGAGGCCGAGCGCCTGTTGCAGGATCATCGTGGCGATGGTGCGATTCTTCGCGCCGATGAGTTTTAGCACGGCGATCTCGCGCACCTTGGCCATCGTCATCGTGTAGATGATGAAGGCGACAATGGCAGCGGTAACCACCGAGAGGATGACCAGGAACATGCCGATCTGCTTTGCCGAAGTCGCGATCAGCTTGGCCACCAGAATCTCTTCCATCTGCGCCCGGGTGTAGGCGGTGAGGCGCTTCCAGCGCTGAATTTCTCCCGCGACGACATCCGGATTGGCGCCGGGGGCGAGACGCACCAGCACGGTATTCACGTTGCGGCTTTGCGCCGCACCGGCCTGCGCGGCTTCGAGCAGTCCGGGTATGCCAGGACGGTTGAAGGCCGGATTGGCGGCGGTGCGCGCGCGCTCATTGACGAGCGCGTCGTTGTCCTTGAGAAACTGGATTTCCTGTGCATCCTTGAGCGCGACGAAAATCATCGGATCGCCGGAGGACGACACCATGCGGCGCGTCAGGCCGACGACCGTATATTCGTGGCGGCGCAGGCGCACGCGTTCGCCCAGATGCAGACCGGCGCGCTCGTCGGCGATGGCCTCGTAGTGGCCTTGCAGGACCGGTCGACCGGCGGTGAGATAGCCCGGCGCACCCGGGCGACCCGGCCGGTCGACGTCCATGCCGACAATCATCACGCGACTTTCCTTGCCCGCATGCGACATCTGGATCGTCAGGTAGGCCGCATTGCCGGTTTCGGCGACACCCGGCATTCCTGCGATGCCGCGCCAGGCGTCGTCGCGGATGGATGACGGCTCGGCATACGGCCCCAGCGTGCCCTGCTGCACCACCCAGATATCGGCGCCGCTGTTGTCGATCAGAACTTGCGCGTCATCGACCATGCCGCGGAATATGCCGGCCATCGACAGCGTGACGCCAATCAGCAAGCCCAGCCCGACCCCGGTGAAGAGAAATCTGCCCCAGCCGTGGAGGATGTCGCGGGTGGCGAGATTGATCATTGCGGAGTTTTCACAAGAGCATCGACCACTTTCACGCGCAGGTCGGGCGTAATTGCCTTGCTGCTATGGACGATGACAGTATCACCCGACGCGAGACCGCTCGTCACCTGTATCTTGCCATCGGTCGATACTGCGCCCGTGCTGACGGCGGCGAATTGCGCACGGCCATCGACCAGCCGCCACACGCCATCCTGATTGCCTTCGCGCTTGAGGGCGGCGGCAGGCACAGCCAGCGCTTTCTCGACGGGCGGCAGGCGCAGCGTGACTTCGGCCAACTCACCGATGGCGATCATTCCCGGCGACACGTCGAAGGCTACGTTGGCGATGCGTTCCTCGGTTACCGCATCGCCGATCAGATCGACTCGTTCGACATGGCCTTTCAAGTCTTGGTTAGCTTGTGAGCGCAGCACAATGTCCGCGGCAAGGCCAACCGCCAGACCGGACGACCGGCCCTGGTCGATGCGCACGCGCAGCCAGAGTGAGTCCGGATCGATCACCTGCACCACCGACTGGCCAGCCACCACGGTCGAGCCCAGCTCTGCCAACCGCGCGCTGACAATGCCAGCGACGGGACTCGTCAGACGCAGATGGGCACGGCTCTGGCCGGTGCCGGTGAGATCGGCTTGCGCGCGCCGCACATCCGCTTTCGCCGCGGCCAGCGCGGCAGCGGCCGACTCCCGTGCAGCATGCGCGGCGGCGGCTTCGTGCTTCTTGGCATCGGCGGCTTCCTGACTGACGAAATTCTTGCGGCGCAGGTCAGCGTAGCGCTCGGCATTATTTTGCGCGAGCTGCGCGCGACTCTTCGCCTCATTCTCCGCAGCTTCGGCAGACTGCACCCGCTGGGAGGCGCTCGCAGCAGCGGCGGCACCGGCGGCCAGACGCGCATCGAGGTCGATCGGTTCCATCTCGGCGAGCAACTGGCCGGCTTTCACGACATCACCCTGATCGACCAGCACGCGCGCCACCCGTCCGGCGACTGTCGGCCCGATGGCGTAGGCGCGGCGCGCCTCGACCGTGCCGATGCCGAACATGCTGCGTTCGAGCGTTGCCTCGGCGGCCTTGGCCGCCGTGACCTTGACTGCCGCGAACGGGCCCTGGGTGGCGATGATCCAGCCGAATGCAGCAAGAAAAAGAATGCCAAAAACGGCCAGAAAGAAATTACGACGCGACAGATATTTCATGCGGACGCTCCACGATAGCCATCAAGCAACAAGGGAAAGACGCGGCGTGCCGCATCCCGCATATCCAGTTCCCCGGAAAACAGCGTGCTTTGCACCACCAGTCCCTGCACCGTACCGACGAACAGCACGGCGGCGGCATCCTCGTCGAGTCCGGGCGGCAACTGACCTCCGGCCTTTGCTTGCACAATCAGTGCCTTGACGCGCTCACGATAGGCGCCGACGATGCCGCGCGCCAGACCATGCAGAGCGGAACCGGCTGGTCGCTGCAACTCGTGAAACAGGATGCGCGGCACGCCGGGATGACTGGCAACGAAGGCGATCTGGGCGTGGAAGAGGCGTTCCAGGATTGCCAGCGGTTCGCCGCCGGCAGCGAAAGCCGTCTCTGCCACACGGCCGAGCTGCGCGCCCAGCCAGCCGAACACGGCCATCCAGATGGACGCCTTGTCGGGGAAATGGCGGAACAGCGCACCGTGCGTGACGCCAATGCGTTCGGCGATTGCCTGGGTGGTGATGCCCTCCGGACTGCGCTCGCGAGAGAGCTCGATAACCGCATCTACCGCCTCCTCACGCCGCTCTTCGGCTGAATGACGCACACGGACTGTTCTATCCATTTCAATAAGTGATTTTGTCATTGGGTAGTGCCACTTCTTCAATAAGTAAGTAACTTGTTACTATCTTATAACATATCACCGCAAATAATGGAATCCCGGTTGATTTGAGTCGTCCTCCTGAAGGTGCCGTATCATCAGCACCGACTTTCGAAAACCTCGTCACCGGTCCATATCAGCATGCAATCTGTCGAAAATGTACAGCCCATGAACCCGCCCTTCGCAGCCCCTAACCGCTGCGACGCAACAGCGCGCCGCCCTTGCGCACGGCTTTCGGTAGTAAAACCATGACCGGCGTTGCCATCGTGACCATTCTGGTGGCCATGGGCAGCGGCTGGCTGTTCCGCAACCTGCTGCTGCGGGTGCTGCGGGAGCGGCATCCCGACGAATTCGCCGCGCTGGGGCAACCCACCAGCCAGCAGCTGGCATCGCTTTCGCCAAAACTTCAGGAACTGCATCTTCAATTTTGGCGGTATCTGTGGGGCGGCAAGGTTTTTCAGATCAAGGACGGACTGGTCACAGGTCTCGCCGGGGCGGCATTGCTTGCCGATGCCGCGCTGATTGTCGGCGTGGTGGTTTTCCTGTGGTACGCCGGCGCGGCGCAGCCGCAGTAGCCACCGTCCCAACATCACCGCACCACCCGAGGAGAATTGACATGATCACCGCCATGGCCACCTTCAAGCTGCCAAAGCCACTCACCCTGGATGAAGCGAAGAATATTTTCCTGAGCACTGCCCCAAAATATCAGGGCGTGGCGGGACTGATCCGCAAGTATTACGTGCTGTCGCAGGACGGCAGCACGGTGGGCGGAATCTATCTCTGGAACAGCAAAGCCGAGGCTGAGGCTATGTACACGGAGAGTTGGCGAACCTTCGTCCGGGAAAAATACGGCACCAATCCGTCGGTCACTTACATGGACTGCCCGGTCGTGGTTGACAACGTGTCGCAGGAAATTCTTTCCGGCGTGTAATGCCGGCAGCGAACGTGGCAACCTCGATCGACGTTTTGCCGCTCAAGCCTTACGCTTGTTCATGAACCCATCGATGCCTGCCACGGCATCGTCGGTCATCATGTTGCAGGCCATGGTCTCGGCGGCGAGTTGATAGGCGCCGGCCAGGCCCATTTCGATCTGGCGGTAGAAGAGTTGCTTGCCCATGGTGATGGCGTCCGCCGACTTGGCGCAGATGCTGTCGGTGAGTTTTTTCACTTCGGCATCGAGTTGTTCGGCGGGGACGACGCGATTGACCAGCCCGCGCCGCTGCGCTTCGGCGGCATCGATGAACTCGCCGGTGAGCAGCATTTCCAGCGCCGGCTTCCGCCCCATGTTGCGCGCCAGCGCGACGGCAGGCGTGGAGCAGAACAGTCCGACATTGATGCCGGACACCGCAAACTTTGCCACGTCAGCGGCGACGGCCAGGTCGCAGCTTGCCACCAGCTGGCAGCCGGCCGCCGTGGCGACGCCATGCACGCGGGCGATCACCGGTTGCGGCAGTTCGGTCAGCAGGGTCATCACGCGGCCGCATTGCTTGAAGAGCTGCTGCATGTAGGCCTTGTCGTGGTTGGCGCGCATCTGCTTGAGGTCATGCCCGGCGCAGAAGGCGCGGCCGGCCCCGGCGATGACGAGCACGCGCGCCGTCCTGTCAGCGCCGACTTTCTCAAGTTCGGTGTGCAGCTCGGTCAACAACTCGGTCGACAGGGCATTGAACTGCGTGGGGCGATTCAACGTCAGCGTCACCACGCCAGCATGGTCCGCGCGCAGCAGGATGGCTTCGTTGCTGGTAGTCATTATTTTTCCTCTCCGGTGGTTTTGCACACGGCGACCGCCTGCGGCCTTTCGCGCGCCAGGGAACCGAGCCATTGCGCCATTTCTTCCGCCAGGGCCTGCGCGGCCTCGCGCGTCGCCGCCACGCCGCCTTGCGCATCCGCTGCCGGCGCGTCTTTCTCGATCAGGAAGGCCCGCTTGGCGAGCAGGGTTTCGCCATAGCGCGGCAACAGGCTGGCGCGCACTTCGAGCACGATCTTGCTGCTCTGCGGCGTTGCAAAGCGCTGCTCGATTTCGTCCAGCTTCAGCTGCAGGCGGCAACCGCGCCCGCTGAAATCGGGCTGGCCGAAAACGATGCGCCGCTGCAGGAAACGTTCCAGCAGTTCAGCCGGTGGCGCCGCCCAGCGGCTGGTGGCGTAGGCGCGTCGGCGCAGGTTGTCGGCATAGGTGAGGCGGTAAAGCTGGGCCGGGGTGGACAGCCAGGAACTCGCCTGCACCTCGACGGCAGCGATGGGGAAACCGGGCGCCGCCCAGGCGCCGGCCAGGTTGCCCAGATCGTAGAAGGCGATATCCGACTGGCGCGGCGGGGTGCCGATGCAGCCCGCCAGCAGAAAAGTACAGAAAACAAGGAAGACTTTCTTCATGGTATCCACTCCGTCCGGTTCAGGGAACAAACCCGGCTTCACCCGGCCCGGGTTTTGCCGTTGCCGGGCCGAAGATCACGGCCTGCGGGTTTTCGCCCAGGGTGTCCAGCAGGCGGTCGAGACGTCGCGTGGCAACGGTCAGTTCGGTCATCAGGGTTTCGACGCGCGGCAGGGTATCGGCACCGAGACGATCGCTGACCTCGATGGCGCTGCCAGCAACGCGATCAAAGCGCTTCGCCAACGCATTCATGGTGGCAACCAACGCACGCGCCTCGGCCGTCAGCGGTGCAGCCGCGCCGGCGGTCTTTTCAAGGTGCACCAGCAGGTTCTGCAGCCGCAGGAGATTCGTGTCGGACAAGGCACTACGCAGTCCCGCCATCACCTGCGGCAGATCCTTCAAGCCATCGGAAGCACCGGCCAGATTGTCGAGCGTCCGGGAAATATTCTGCAGGTTGCGGTCGTCGAGCAGGCGATTGATGCGCGTAGTGATATCTGCGAGTTGGGCGGCAATTTCGACAGCCTTGTCGTCCAGCGTGCTGAGCAACCCCGGCTGGATCTTCAGGCGCGGCGGCAGCGGCCCAGCAGTGTCGAGCGGCTGCCCACCGCGCTTGCCATCTTCCAGCATCACGTAGGCCAGACCGGTGACGCCCTGATAGTTGAGCTTGGCCACCGTGTTGCCGGTCAGGCGATATTGACGGTCCAGCGTGATCTCGACGAGCAACAGGCCGGGATCATCTTCATCGGGCAGGATGTCCTTCACCTTGCCGGCGCGGATGCCACGATAACGCACCGGGGCTTCGATGTTGAGACCGGTGACGCTGCCGCGGGTTTCGAGCAGGTAGGTATTCGTCGGTTCACGCGAGCCGGTGAACCACCAGAGCGCCAGGGCGGCAGCCAGCAGGAACAGGATGGTGAACAAACCCGCCATCAGGGCATGGGAACGGTTTTCCATAATCAGTTATCAAATTGCATTGGCAAGCGCGCGCTGACTGCGCTCGGAGTAAAAGAAGTTGCGTACGAAGGGATGATCGAGTTGCATGACTTCGTCAAGCATGCCATAGGTGAGAATACGCCGCTCGGCCAGCACAGCGACGCGCGTCGTCAAGGCCGCCAGGGTATCGACGTCGTGCGTCACCAGCACGACCGTGAGGCCGAGTTCTTCGCCCAGCCGGCGGATCAGGCGCACAAAGCCGTCAGCGAGATCGGGATCGAGGCCGGCGGTCGGTTCATCGAGCAGCAGCAGTTCCGGTTCCAGCGCCAGCGCGCGCGCCAGGGCAACGCGCTTGACCATGCCGCCGGACAACTCGGCAGGCATCAACAGGGCATGGCGCGGGCGCAGCTCGACCATTTCGAGCTTGAGCATCACCAGGTCACGGATCGTGGTCGCGTCAAAGCATTTGAGTTCGCGCAGCGGGAAGGCGATGTTGTCGAAGACATTCAGTGCGGAAAACAATGCCCCCTGCTGGAACAGCACGCCAAAGCGCTGCCGCAGCGTACGCTCGCGCGCCGTGCCGCCACCGAACAAAGGCTCGCCGAACAGCCGGATGCTGCCCTCGGTTGGCGTCAGGAGGCCGATCATCTGCCGCAGCAGCGTCGTCTTGCCGCTGCCTGAGCCGCCCACCAGCGCCACCAGCTCGCCTCGCGCAATTTCGAGGTTCAGATGCCGGTGAATCCACGCATCGCCGAGGCGGGTGGACAGGTCGTTGATGGCAATGATGGAGTTCATGCCTTCGCCGGGCCGCCCCAAGAAGGCATGCGCCCCCCCGTGGGGGGCAGCGAGCCGAATTGTTGGCAAATGAGGCGAGCGTGGGGGGCCATAATTTTCAAAATTTAGGCAGCCCGATGCTGCGCGTGGTAATGGCAAACACGGCATCGATCAGAATGACCATGGTAATCGCCGAAACAACCGATGCTGTCGTATTGGCCGACAGGCTTTCCGTATTCGGCTTGACGCGCAGACCGAAATGGCAGGCCACCAGTGCGATGGCCAGACCAAACGCCACGCCCTTGGTCAATCCAATCCAGAGGTTGGCCACCGGCACTGCCTTGGGCAGTGTCTCGATGAAATAGCCATAGCTGATATCGAGCTGAAAACCCGCCGCCACCATGCCGCCACAAAGCGCGAGCACGGTTGCCCATAACACCAGCAGCGGCGTCACCACACCCAGCGCCACCACTTTGGGGAAAATCAGGCGCAGGCTGCGTGAAACGCCCATCGTCGCCAGCGCGTCGATCTCTTCGGTCACGCGCATCACGCCCAGTTGCGCCGTCATCGCCGAACCGGAACGCCCCGCCACCAGCACCGCGACCAGCACCGGTCCCAACTCACGGATGATGGAAAGACCCAGCAGATTAACGATGAAGATGTCGGCGCCAAACTGGCGCAATTGCAGCGACGACAGGTATGACAAGGCGACGCCAATCAGAAAGCCGACCAGGGCGGTCACCGGCATCGCGCGCACACCACTTTTATAGATGTTGGCCGAGATTTCACGCCCCGGCAAGTCGGCCGGATGACGCAGCAGATGGAATAAATCCAGCACCAGCCGACCCAGCAGGTCGATGAAGTCGATGACGTGGCGCTTGAACGCCAGCACGCTGGCACCCAGCACGATCAGACCCTCGAAAGGCGAGCGCGGCACGACTACCGCCGCCGGTTCACGATCGGAGGCCGCGATACGCTCGAAGATTTGCAGGTGCGCGGGGCTGATCAGCAGCAGTTCAGGGAGTTTGCGCTCCCAGGTGTGCCACAACAGCAATGCGCCGACCGAATCCAGCGCTTCGATGTCCAGGCAATTCCAGCTGACCGCGTCGTGGCGACCGAGTTCCTGCAGGTGGTTCTGCCAGGCAGCGTCTGTCTTGCCATTTTCGGCAAGTGCGCGCAGGGTCCAGCGCCCGGTCAGCACCAGTTCGGGCTGGCCGGCTACACTGCGCGTCTCGCTATAGTTGGCACGAGACATAACGAATCAGGCTTCAGTCGCGACGCGCTGCAGCTTGGCGCGTACCCTGAACTCGATAGCCACACTGGCCCACTGCTGGGTTTCACTGGCCAGCACGGCAGCCGTCAGCGGCGCGCTGGCCAGCCATGTCCGATCGATGTTCAGTTCATAGCCCTTGGCCGTTATGGACACATCAATTTCCGGAACGGGCTCATCGTCGCGCGCCCGATGCAGGAGCGCCGCGATGCGCAGGCAAAAGATCGGCAGGTATTCGGGCATCGTCTGGGTCAACGTTTGCACCCGCTCCAGCTTGCCACGGTGGGCAAGCACCAGCCGCGCCAGCAAGGCCTGGTCGCGCTTCGAGAAGCCGGGCATGTCGGCGTTGGCCAGCACATAGGCACTATGCTTGTGGTATCCCGCATGCGCCACCGAAATGCCAATCTCATGCAGGCGCGCTGCCCAGGACAGAAACTGGGCGTTGACCGAATTCTCCACCAGGTCTGTCGAGCGCAGCTGTCGGTACAGCTTCAGCGCCATCAGGCTGACACGTGCCGCCTGCTGTGGGTCAACCTCGTAACGCTGCATGAAGCGGCTGACCGTTGCTTCGCGCAGGTCTTCGTGGTGATAGCGCCCCAGCAAGTCGTAGAGCACACCCAGGCGTAGCGCCCCTTCCGAAAAGTTCATTTCTTCGAGGTCGAATTCCTTGAACACCGCCGACATGATCGCCACGCCCCCGATGATGACCGGCACCCGCTCGGGGCGCATGCCCTGCAATCCGGCACGCTCGGCACCCCCCGCCTTCACCAGGCAGTTGCGCAACCGCTCCAGGCCGGCACGCGTGATGTTGCCGTCGGCATACCCATTGAGTTCCAGGATGTCGCGGATCGCCTTGGCCGTGCCGGAGGAACCGACTGCCGCGTCCCAGCTGGTGTCACGATAGGCTTTGGCGATGGTCTGTAATTCGCGGCTGGCGGCAAGCTCGGCCTCATTCATGCTGCGTTTGTCGACACGACCCTCAGGAAAATAACGCAGACTGAAGCTGACGCAACCCATGTAAAGCGATTCAAGCTGGAGTGGCTTGATGTTCTGGCCGATGATGAACTCCGTCGAGCCACCGCCGATATCGACGATCAGATTGCGGACGTGCGGGTTGGGCAGGGTATGGGCGACCCCGAGATAGATCAGGCGCGCCTCTTCGCGGCCGGCAATTACCTCGATGGGGAAACCCAGCGCCGCTTCGGCCTCCATCAGGAATTGCGGGGCGTTCCGCGCAACGCGCAGAGTATTGGTCGCCACGGCGCGCACGGCTTCCGGCGCGAAGTCCCGCAGACGTTCGCCGAAGCGCGCCAGAGCCGCCAGCGCGCGCTGCTGCGCGGCCTCGTCAAGATGTTTTTCCGGCGTCAGTCCGGCGGCCAGACGCACGGTTTCCTTCAGCCCATCGAGCGGGTAAATCTGGTTGCCGACAATCCGCCCGACTTGCAGGCGAAAACTGTTGGAACCCATATCGACGGCGGCGACGTGTTCGTGAACCACTCTGGATGCAACCCCGTGATTAATGGCAGGAGTCAGATTTTAACGCAGTGCAACAAGTCGCAGTATCTGACAGTCGGCGCTGGCGGAGTCTCCGGAACGTCCTGCCGACGCGCCAACAGTCGGCGCTGGCGGGACGGCACACGAGCGTGTCATACTTATAAGAATAAATTGCAGCACCATTCACCGACTCCCGGTCCATCAACGATCATGACGCCCCAGTATCCGCTGCACGATTTTCCTGCCGAACACTTCCTCAATCGCGAATTTTCCCTGCTCGCCTTCAATCGCCGGGTGCTGGCTCAAGCCGCCGATGTGCGCATGCCGCTGCTGGAGCGCTTGCGGTTTCTCTGTATCGTCTCTTCGAACCTCGACGAGTTCTTCGAGATCCGCGTGGCCGGCGTCAAGGAGCAGATCAAGATGCGCAGCAACGCCACCGGCCCCGACCGGCGCAGCGCGCAGGAGGTGTATCGGCGCATCATCAAGGAAGCGCATGTCCTGATCGACGAGCAGTATGCCTTGCTCAAAGGCGAGATCCTGCCGGCACTGGCCAAAGAGGGCATCGTCATCCTGCGTCGCACGGAATGGACGGAAGCACAGCAGAACTGGGTGCGCGATTATTTTCACCGCGAAGTCATGCCGGTGCTCACGCCGATCGGGCTCGACCCGGCCCACCCCTTCCCGCGCGTGCTCAACAAGAGTCTCAATTTCGCCGTCGAGCTGGAAGGCAAGGATGCCTTCGGCCGCAACTCGGGTGCCGCCATCGTGCAGGCGCCGCGCACCCTACCGCGCGTGATCCGCCTGCCGCACGAACTCGCGGATGTCGATCACGCGTTTGTATTCCTGTCCTCGATATTGCACCGGCATGTCGGCGAACTCTTCAGCGGCATGGCGGTACAAGGCTGTTACCAGTTTCGCGTCACGCGCAACTCCAACCTCTTCGTCGATGACGAGGAGGTCAAGAATCTGCGCACCGCCTTGCAGGGCGAATTGCCGCATCGCCATTTCGGCGATGGTGTGCGCCTCGAAGTGGCCGACAACTGCTCGGAGGACATGACCGATTTCCTGCTGCAGCAATTCGTCCTCAACCGCGATGATCTCTACCAGGTGCCGGGCATCGTCAATCTGGTGCGCCTGATGTCGTTGCCGGACCAAGTGGATCGTCCCGACCTCAAGTTCCCGGTGTTCCAGCCCGGCCTGCCGAAACAATTGACGGGTCGCTACGACATGTTCGAATGCATCAGGAAGAACGACATCCTGCTGCATCATCCCTTCCAGGCGTTTGCGCCGGTCATCGTCTTCCTCAAGCAGGCCACCGAAGACCCGCAGGTGGTCGCCATCAAGATGACCATCTACCGCACCGGCACCGATTCCGTGCTGATGGAACACCTGTTGCGCGCCGCCCAAAAAGGCAAGGAGGTCTCGGTGGTGGTCGAACTGATGGCGCGCTTCGACGAAGAGGCCAACCTGTCCATCGCTGCACGGCTTGAAGAGGCCGGCGCGCACGTCGTCTATGGTGTGTTCGGCTACAAGACCCACGCCAAGATGATCATGGTGCTACGCCGCGAGGAAACCGGTTTCCGCCGCTATGTGCATCTGGGTACCGGCAACTACCATCCGCGCACCAGTCGCTTGTACACGGACTTTGGTCTGCTCACCTGCAACGACGAAATCGCTGGCGATGTCAATGACGTGTTCAGGCAGCTCACCGGGCTGGGCAAGGCCAGCGCCCTGAAACATCTGTGGCAGTCACCCTTCACGCTGCACTCCAACATGCTGGAGGCCATCCACGCCGAAACCGCAGCGGCGCGCGCCGGTCGCAAGGCGCACATCATCGCCAAGATGAATTCACTGCTGGAACCCGAGATCATCGAGGCGCTTTACACGGCCAGCCAGGCGGGCGTGCATATCGACCTGATCGTGCGTGGCGTCTGTTGCCTGCGTCCCGGCGTAAAAGGACTTTCCGAGAACATCCACGTGCGTTCGGTGATCGGGCGTTTTCTCGAACATCACCGCATTTATTACTTCTACGCCGACGGCGCGGAAAATCTTTATCTGGCCAGCGCCGACTGGATGGAACGCAATTTTTTCCGCCGTATCGAGGTCTGCTTTCCTGTACTTGAACCCAAACTCAAGCGCCGCGTCATCAAGGAAGGCTTGCGTAACTATCTGGCCGACAACTGCCAGGCGTGGGACATGGACAGCGATGGCCAGTATCAGATAAAGCCCTCACGCCGTGTGCGCACCTGCACCCAGGATCTGCTGCTGGCGCAACTGGCGGATTAACGGCTCGCTGGCGCTCGTGTATCACGGGGCGCTCTTTTCAGCACGCGGGCGGATTGCGGCTGCGCCGCGTGCCGCGTTTGCTTGGGACGGCCCGGCGCAAACGCTGCGTTTTCCAAGTTAAGACTCAGGAGGCGGGCCGCCCGCATTGCCGGTAAGGGCATCATGGGTTGTTGTTACTGCGACAAAACGAGATAATCGCTATCTTGTCTTGCCGGCCTTCGCCGGCAAGTTCCAGCCCAATATGACCAGCTATCTTTTCATCATTCTCGGCGCCGTACTTGTCAATAACGTCGTCTTCGTCCGTGTCCTCGGGCTGTGTCCGTTCATGGGCGTTTCGCGCAAGCTGGAAACCGCCACCGGCATGGGCGCCGCCACGACCTTCGTGCTGACCATGGCCTGCGCCGCCAGTTACCTGATCGATCATTGGTTGCTGGCCCCCAACGACCTGCTTTACCTGCGCACCCTGTCGTTCATCGTCACCATCGCCGCAATCGTCCAGTTCACCGAACTGGTGATCCAGAAAACCAGCCCGCTGTTGCATCAGGTACTCGGCATTTACCTGCCGCTTATCACCACCAACTGTGCGGTGCTCGGTGTCCCACTGCTCAATATCGGCCTGGGTCACAATCTCGTCGAGTCGATGTTGTTCGGCTTCGGTTCGGCTGCCGGCTTCACGCTGGCGTTGATCCTGTTCGCCGGCATCCGCGAACGCCTTGAAGGCGCCGATGTTCCCGTGCACTTTCGCGGCACCGCGATTGCCATGATCACGGCCGGCATCATGAGCCTGGCCTTCATGGGTTTCGCGGGACTGGACAAGTTCAAATGATCCCTTGTAATCCCTTGGCTTCGTCATACCGGCGAAAGCCGGTATCCAGAAGTTTAATTGCCATGCGCAGTGGAGTTTTTACCCCGCTGGATTCCGGCCTGTGCCGGAATGACGGTTTCTTTGAGCTAATGGACAATCCCGAATGATTGAAGCGCTGGCCGTTATGGCGCTGGGCGCCTTGGTGCTGGGCGCGGCGCTTGGCTTTGCGGCCGTCAAGTTCAAGGTCAAGGGCGATCCACTGGTCGAGAAGATTGACGCCATCCTGCCACAAACCCAGTGCGGGCAGTGCGGTTACCCCGGCTGCAAGCCCTATGCGGAAGCCATTGCCAAGGGCGAGTCGGATATCAATTGCTGCCCGCCGGGCGGCGAGGAAGGCATCCGCAAGCTTGCCGACCTGCTCGGCCGCGAGTTCAAGGAACTGTCGGGCGAACATGGCATCGAGAAACCCAAGAGCGTCGCCATCATCGACGAACAGACCTGCATCGGCTGCACGCTATGCATCCAGGCCTGTCCGGTCGATGCGATTGTCGGTGCCGCCAAGCAGATGCACACCGTCATCGCCGACCAATGCACCGGCTGCGAACTGTGTCTGCCCCCCTGCCCGGTCGATTGCATCCTGATGGTGCCGCTGCCCGAAACGCTGGACAACTGGAAGTGGAAATATCCGGTGATCGAAATCAAGCCGCTTGCCAAGCCCGCTGCCATCCCTGCCACAACGGCCGACCATGTTTGAACTGTTCCGCTTTCCGGGTGGTGTCAAACCCGCCTCGCACAAGGAATCTTCGGCAGCGGCGGCGATCACGGCCGCGCCCTTGCCGCAACTGCTGGTGGTGCCGTTCCGGCAAAGCGCCACCGGCTCGGCAGCGATTCAGGTGCGGGCGGGTGAAAAAGTCTTGAAAGGCCAGATCATCGGTATCGCCGAAGGGGCCTTTGGCGCCGCCGTGCATGCGCCGACTTCCGGTATCGTGCGGGCGGTCGAATCACGCATGCTGCCGCATCCCTCCGGGCTGGCCGCCCCCTGCGCGGTGATCGAACCCGATGGTGCGGAGCGTTGGGTCGAACCCACTCCGCTGGACCCCTACAACAGCGATCCGGAACACGTGCGGGCACGCATCCGCGATGCCGGCATCGTCGGCCTGGGCGGCGCGGCATTCCCCAGCCACGTGAAAGCGCGAACCGCCATCGAGACACTCGTCATCAACGGTGCCGAATGCGAGCCATGGATCACCTGCGACGACCGCCTGATGCGCGAACGTGCGGACGAGATCGTCGCCGGCGCCTGCATCCTCGGGCGCCTGATGGGCGCGCGGCGCATTTTGTTCGGCGTCGAGGACAACAAGCCCGCTGCCGCCGCAGCCCTGCGCGCCGCAGTCGGTGAGAGCGACATCTGCGACATGCAGGTCGTCGCCGTGCCCACGCTCTATCCGGCCGGTGGCGAGAAGCAACTGATCCGCGTGCTCACCGGCATTGAGATTCCCTACGGCAAGCTCGGCCCGGATTTCGGCGTGCAATGCTTCAACGTCGGCACCGCCTACGCCACCGCGCGCGCACTCCTCAATGGCGAACCGCTGATTTCGCGCATCGTCACGCTGGCCGGCAACTACGCGCGGCCGGGCAATCATGAAGTGTTGATCGGCACACCGATCAACGCTCTGCTGGCCCTGGGCGACCCGCAACCCGATACCGACCGCATCGTCATGGGCGGACCGATGATGGGCTTTACCTTGCACGACACCACCGTGCCGGTAGTCAAGGCCAGCAACTGCCTGCTGGCGATGAGCCCGGCGCTGTTCCCGCCGCCACCGCCGGAAATGCCTTGCATCCGGTGCGGCGCCTGCACGCTGGCCTGCCCGGTGCAGCTGCAACCGCATGAACTCTACTGGTATGCGCGTGCGAAGAATTTCGGCAAGACGCAGGAATACCACTTGTTCGACTGTATCGAATGCGGCTGCTGCGCCTACGTCTGCCCGTCGCGGATTCCGCTGGTCGACTACTACCGTTTCGCCAAATCTGAAATCCGCGCCCGCGAACGGGAAAAGGCCGCCGCCGATCTGGCGCGCGAACGCTACGAATTCCGCCAATTCCGCGAGGAGCGCGAGAAGGTCGAAAAAGCCGCCCGCCTCGCCGCCAAGGCCGCGGAAACCAAGGCCAAGCTGGCGCGGGAAGCCGCCGCAAAAGTCGGCGCTGGCGAGACGGCGGCAGCCGGTGAGCCGGGTAAAACGGTGACGGCGCCAGCCGCAGAGCCTGGTAAAGCGGAGACGGCGCCAGCCGCCGCAGACACTACCAATGCCGCACCGGTCAATGACAAACTGGCGTTGATTGCCGCCGCCCAGGCACGCGCCGCAGCAAAAAAGGCTGCCGTCGCGCCGCAGAACACCGCTGAACTGACGCCCGACCAGCAGGCGCAGATTGCCGAGGCCGAGGCCCGGCGCGCCCAAATTGATGCATCGAAGGACCCGGCATAATGGCCAGCTCACCGCACATCCTGCAACCCGCCAGCGTCCAGCGTGTCATGTTCAAGGTGCTGATCGCCCTGGTGCCTGGCGTCGTTGCCTACGTCTGGTTTTTCGGCGCCGCCATTCTGGTGCAGCTCGCGCTCGCCTCGGTAACGGCACTGGCGGCCGAGGCCTTGCTGCTCAGACTGCGCAACAAGCCGGTGCTGCTCTTTCTCACCGACGGCAGCGCACTCGTCACCGCCTGGCTGGTCGCCCTCACCTTCCCGCCCATCGCGCCGTGGTGGCTGACGGTCTGCGGCGTATTGACCGCCATCGTCGTTGCCAAGCACCTCTACGGCGGCCTCGGGCAGAATCCGTTCAATCCGGCGATGGTGGCGTTTTGCACCATGATCGTCGCCTTCCCGCAGTTGATGTCGCAGTGGCCACACGTCGAGTTCAATAGCTTCGCCACTCAGTTCAACGCCATTTTTGGCGGCTTGTTTGGTCTGGATCGCCACATTGACGCCATCGTCATGGCCACGCCACTCGACGCCCTGCGTACCGTACTGCGCGACCCGGAACAAGTAGCGGGCATCGCCGGCATTCTTGGCGAGCATGCCACCTTCGGCAATATCGGCGGGCGCGGCTGGGAATGGGTGGCGATGGGCTACCTTGTCGGCGGCCTGTGGCTGATCCAGCAGCGCATCATCACCTGGCACATCCCGACCGCCTTCATCGTCACGCTGGCCATCATTGCCACCGGGTTCAA
Organism: Rhodocyclaceae bacterium; assembly: GCA_013791905.1. Lineage (GTDB taxonomy): Bacteria > Pseudomonadota > Gammaproteobacteria > Burkholderiales > Rhodocyclaceae > Sulfuricystis. Next base: position 24,455 of record VMSX01000010.1, read on the forward strand.
TCTCTTCAACCCGGAACATTTCGCCAGCGCCCACTTCCACCTGTTTACCGGCGGCGCCATGCTGGGCGCCTTCTTCATCGCCACCGATCCGGTTTCCGGATCGACTACGCCGCTCGGCAAGCTGATCTTCGCCGCTGGCGCGGCGCTCCTGATGCTGGTCATCCGCAACTTCGGCGCCTATCCAGATGGCATGGCGTTTGCCATCCTGCTGATGAACCTGCTGGTGCCCCTGATCGACATGCACACCCAGCCCAAGGTGTTTGGTCACCAGCGAAAATCTACACCATGAGCGACCCCAATCTCTCAGCACCACCCACCTCGGGCGCCCTGCGCATTTCGCTGCGCACGGCGGCGATCCTGCTGTTATTTACTGTTGCGTTCACCGCGTTGATGGCGCAGGTGTATCAGCTTACCCAGCCCATCATCGAGGCCACCACGCTGGACGCCAAGCGTCGCCTGATCGCCGAGGTGTTGCCGGAAGCCGCCTACGACAATGATCTACTCGCCGATGCCATCGAACTACCGCCCAGCGCAGCGCTCGGCCTGGACACCCCGACCCGCCTCTACCGCGCCCGACGCGCAGGTCAGCCGGTCGCCATGGTGCTGGAAGCCTCTGCGCCGGACGGCTATTCCGGCCACATCGGACTGATTCTCGCTGTGCAGGCCGACGGCGCCCTCGCTGCCGTGCGCGTCACGCAGCACAAGGAAACGCCAGGTCTGGGTGATTACATCGATCCGAAAAAAGACAAGAACAAGGCACAGCCCTGGATCACTCAATTCAACGGCCGCCACTTTGGCGAAACCCCGCGCGAGAAATGGCGTGTCAAGAAGGATGGCGGCGCCTTCGATCAGCGCGCCGGCGCCACCATCTCCGCCCGGGCCGTCACCCGGGCCACCGGTCGGGCACTTGAGTGGGCGCAGGAACATGCCGCCGCGATCTACGCCTTGCCGAGCGCAGCAACCTTCAAGGAAGAACCAAAGGATAAACCGCCATGAGCACCTATCGCGACATCACGCACAACGGCCTGTGGAAGCAGAACGCCATCCTCGCCCAATTGCTCGGCCTCTGCCCCCTGCTCGCGATCAGCACCACACTGGTCAATGCGGTCAGCCTCGGGCTGGCCACCATCCTCGTCATGGGCCTGGCCAATTTCACCGTTTCAATGCTGCGCGGCCTCATCCCCTATGAGATCCGCATCCCCGTGTTCGTGCTGATCATCGCGGCGCTGGTCACCGTGGTCGACCTGGCATTCAATGCCTTTCTTCACGACCTGTATCTGGTGCTCGGCATCTTCATCCCACTGATCGTCACCAACTGCATCGTGCTGGCGCGCGTCGAAGCCTTTGCCGCAAAAAATCCGGTCGACCTGTCCGCCTTCGACGGCGTGATGATGGGCGTTGGCTTCGTCTGGGTCATCGGTTTGCTCGGGGCGATCCGCGAGTTCGTTGGCCAGGGCACCCTGTTTTCCGGTATCGAGATGATCATTCCCGGTGCCGAACACTGGCAGATCCTGCCCGCCGACTACCCCGGCTTCCTCATCATGATCCTGCCGCCCGGCGCCTTCTTCGTGCTCGGCCTGATGATTGCCGGGCGCAACTGGCTCGATCACCGCGCCAATGAGCGCGCCCGCGCACGGCTGCTGATGCACCAGCCGGCACACGAAGCCAGCGCATGAAGCTTGCTGAGCGTACCGAACTGTTCCGTCGCCTCGCGGCAATCGACCCGGCCCCCAAGACAGAACTCGAATACGCCTCGCCGTTCCAGTTGCTGGTTGCGGTCATCCTGTCGGCGCAGGCGACCGACAAGAGCGTTAACCTCGCCACGCGCGAACTGTTCCGCACCGCACCCACAGCACAGGCCATGGTTGAACTCGGCGAGGCAAGACTCGCCGAAGCCATCAAGACCATCGGACTCTACAAGACGAAGGCCAAAAACGTCGCGGCGGCGGCCTGCCAGCTGATCGAGCGACACGGCGGGTCAGTCCCGCACGACCGTGCCGCACTCGAAGCCCTGCCGGGCGTCGGGCGCAAGACGGCGAATGTCGTCCTCAACGTCGTATTCCATGAACCGACCATCGCGGTCGACACGCACATCTTCAGGCTGGCCAATCGCATCGAGCTCGCCCCGGGCAAGGATGTCGCCACGGTCGAGAAGAAGCTGCTCAAGGCCGTCCCTGCCGAATATCTGCTCCATGCGCACCACTGGCTGATCCTGCACGGACGTTATGTCTGCAAGGCAAGGAAGCCGGAGTGCTGGCGCTGCGTAATCCGTGACCTGTGCAAATACAAGGACAAAAACGATGTTCAACCCAAGCCGTGAGCAGGCGCGCAACTTTCTGATCGAAGCCTGGAAGAAGCGTCGCGCCGCCCTGCCGGCGACGCAACTGGAAATCATTGCCGCCGATATCGTCGCCTTGCATCCGGAATATCACGCCCTGCTTGAAGGCGACCCGGACGCACTGAATCGCGACTGGACGCCGGAGGATGGCGCCACCAATCCCTTCCTGCACCTGTCGCTGCACCTCGCCATCGCCGAGCAGCTGTCCATCGACCAGCCGCCGGGCATCCGTGCCGCCTTCGAAAGTCGGCGCGCGCGACACGGCGACGAGCATGCCGCACTTCACGACGTCCTGGAGTGCCTCGGCGAAACGCTCTGGCGCGCCCAGCGCGAGCGGCAGCCGCTGGATGGCGCCGCTTATCTCGAATGCATTAAAAGACGACCCGGCTGACCCAAGCAGCCTTGCCGCCGGGCCGCCCCAAGGCAAGGCGGCATGCGGCGCCAGCCGCAACCCGCTCCCAATCATGAACGGGGACTCCCCGTAATAAACGAGTGCAGCGACAACAAGCGACGCAGTCGAGCAGTTGCGGCGAAGGCTAATGCCGGCAATGCCGGCGTTAAGCCGCAGAGCGGCGGCCGTAGGCAAAAACAACAGTCACCCGCGAGGGGAGGCTGGGAGGGGCGGACTCTATCCCTCGACTTCGACGCGATTCCGCCCCGCCGCTTTGGCGCGATACAGCGCCGCATCGGCGCGCTCCAGCACGCTCTCCGGGCTGACATCCGCGCGCTGCATGCTGGCGATGCCGATGCTCACCGTAACCTCAATGTCCTGCTCGTCGTAGCTAACCTTGCGCTCGGCCACGAGCTGCCGCAGGCGCTCGGCGAACATGCGCGCGTCCTCGACCGTGCAGCCCGTCAGCAACACGGCAAACTCCTCGCCGCCTAGTCGGCTGACGCAGTCGACCTGGCGCAGCGCGTCGTGCACTGTTGCGGCAAAGTCCACCAATACGGCATCGCCGGCGGCGTGGCCATACGTGTCATTGATACGTTTGAAGTGATCGAGATCGAGCATCAGCAACGCCGCCGGCTGGGCGAAGCGCTGGACGCGCGCGAGCTCCACCTCCGCCAGGGCGAGAAATTGCCGACGGTTGGCGACGCCGGTCAAGGCGTCGGTGGTCGCCAGCTCTCTAAGCGCGGCTTCCGTTTTCCGCAGCCGCCGATTGCCGACGAGCAGTCGCATCGACAACAGAGTGATCAGGGCGCCGGCACCAAACGCGCCCAAGATAAGCCAGCGATAGCGCAGCCAGACGTCCTCCGCACCGAATTCCGGGGTTTCGTATGGCGGCAGCCGCAGTGCGCGCGCCAGCTGCTGCACCGGTTCATAGTCGGCTGGGATGGTGAAGCCGGCGATCCCGGTGCTCTGCGCCACCGGCATGTCCGGCGTGATGAACAGGAGCGCGCGGGCAATGCGTTTGACCGTATCCTCCGGCACATGCGGCAGAGCGACAAACGGCCATTCCGGATAAAGCCGGGTGGAAACGGCAAAGGGAAACTTCGGAAATTTCTGCAAATTGATGAACTTGAGCTGATCCACGGACAACGTGCCTTCGCGATTGAGCGTCTCGACGAGACCCGAGCGCACAAAACCGACATCGGCGTCACCGAACAGCACCGCCTCGACAACCTCGTCATTGCAGCTAACCTCGATCAACGCCATGCCTTCCGGAAAAGGAATTCCCGCTTGCTGGAGTTCGTACGCCTGCGCCAAATACGCGCCGAGGAACTTGCTTCCCGGAGTGGCAATGCGTTTGCCGACAAGATCGGCAAGCTGCGTAATATCGTCGCGGTCGGCACGGACGATGATCGTCCCACCCAGAGCAGCCGTGGTGATCTTGCCGTTCCCACTGGCCTGGCGTGTCGCAATGGCTCCCGTCAGTTTGTTGTGATGCCGCAGCAGAACGTAATGGCTCGGATTGGTAAACACGAAATCCAGCTGATTGGCGGCCAGTGCCGCTTCCATGCCCGCCGTGTCGAAAAACTTGAGCTCGACGCGCTGGTCGGGCAGGGCACCGGAAAGATAGATGCCCAGCATGCGATATTGATGTTCCATCATCGACGTTGGTCGATAGGCGAAGATGCCCAGCGTCAGGGTCTTCTCTGCGGCAACCAGTGTCGAAAAAAGCGCCAGCAAGACCAGCAAGCAACCGCGGCGGATCATTGCGGGCGAGCCAAGTCCTGCAGCGGCGGAGCCACCTTCAATACTTCTTCGATGGTCGTCAGTCCGGCCGCCACTTTGCGTGCGCCGGAAATGCGCAGGGGTTGCATGCCGGATTTGATGGCGCGCTCACGGAAATGCGCCAGATCGGTATGAGCGGAAATCAGCGACTTCAATTCGGCCGTCAGCGGCATGATTTCATACAGCCCCAGCCGGCCCTGATAGCCGGTCATACGACATTCGAGGCAGCCGACCGGGTGATAGAGTTGTGTCGGTTTTTTCGACTTCCATGGTGCCACCAGCCCCTGCCAGAGCGCGGCATCTTCGGCACGCAGTCCGCCGGCAGTCTTGCAGTGCGGACAGAGCGTGCGTACCAGGCGTTGCGCCATCACGCCCAGCACGGTGGATTGCAGCAGGTAGGGCGGCATGCCCAGATCGAGCAGGCGAGTAATCGCCGTCGGCGCGTCGTTGGTGTGCAGAGTGGACAACACCAGATGCCCGGTCAGCGCCGCCTGGATCGCCATCTCGGCCGTCTCGACGTCGCGAATCTCGCCGACCATGATGATGTCGGGATCCTGCCGCATCAAGGTGCGAATGCCGGCGGCGAAAGTCAGGCCGAGTTCGACCTGCACCTGCACCTGGTTGAAAGCCGGCTCGACCATCTCGATCGGATCCTCCAGCGTACAAACGTTCACTTCCTGGGTGGCCAGTTGCTTGAGCGTCGTGTACAGCGTGGTGGTCTTGCCCGAGCCGGTCGGCCCGGTGACGAGGATGATGCCGTTGGGCTGGCTGGTCATGCCCTGCCAGTGCGCGGCATCTTCGCTGGAGAACCCGAGATCGGCAAAATCGCGCACCAGCACTTCGGGATCGAAGATGCGCATCACCAACTTTTCGCCGAAGGCGGTCGGCAGGGTCGACAGCCGCAACTCGATTTCCTGGCCGTCGGGCGCACGCGTCTTGATGCGACCGTCCTGCGGGCGGCGCTTCTCGACGACATCCATGCGGCCGAGAATCTTGATGCGGCTGGTCATCGCATTCAGCACCGGCATGGGAATCTGGTAGACCTGATGCAGCACGCCGTCGATACGGAAACGCACCACACCCATGTCGCGGCGCGGCTCGATGTGGATGTCGGAAGCACGCTGCTCGAAGGCGTACAGCCACAGCCAATCGACGATCATCACGACATGCTGATCGTTGGCGTCGAGGGAAGCCTTGCCTTTGCCAAGCTCGACCAGCTGCTCGAAATTGGAAATGCCGGTGCGGGCAACGTCGCCACGTTTCATGGCGCCCTTCACCGACCTCGCCATGGTGTAGAACTCGACCTGATAGCGGGCGATGTCTTCCGGGTTGGCGATCACCAGCCGGATCTCTTTCTTCAGGATCGGCTTGAGCTCATTCACCCAGCTGCGGAGAAATGGTTCGGCGGTGGCGATCACCACTTCCTCGGCACGCACCTCCAGCGGCAGAATGCGAAAACGCGTCGCGTAGGCGCTGCTCATCACATCGGTGACGGCCGTCAGATTCACCTTCAGCGGATCGATATGGTAGTAATCCAGCTCGCTCCAGACCGCCAGCCATTCGGTCAGCGCGTCGATGTCGAGCACGCGGTGCGGCGGTTCCAGCGATTTCCAGCGCTGCTCGGCAACGACGCTCAGCGGGTGGCGATCACCACGGTAGTAGCGGCGCTCCTGGCGGAATATCTCGGCCTCGGCGCGTGGCACCTTGCCCGCTTCAATCAACGCATCGACGATCTCGGGCAGGGTCAGCCGGTGTTCGGCGGCATTTTTTGTAGCGGCGGAAGCGGCAGGAGCGTTCATGAAACGCGACTATACCGATAAAACGAAGTTTCAGAGAAGGCTATTGCCCGCGGAAGCGGGCGAAATGCCATTACTCAAAGTCGGCGCTGGCGGGACGGCACGCAAATCTGGCAACCTCTCCTGAAATATCCAAACCTTCCCGCCAGACGGTCAGCTTGCGCGCGAAGCTCCAACTGGCGTTGGCCGGGCTTGTGGAAGGCAGGATCAGTGTCTCGAAACCCAGCGCGGCCAGTTGCGGCGCAAACCGCCCGGCCCGCTGGCCGTTGAAACAGACTCGCCGTAGCACCGGCGCCGACTTTTGCAATGCAGCAAAATCATTGGGAATGGCATTGCGGATGGCACTGTCGAGGCTACCCGACCGCTCGCATTCACCATAGACATCCCAGATGGCGATACCCGCAGCGCGCACTGCCTGTTGGCGCACCGGGTAATCCAGCCCCGGCAGCGGCTGTTCCAGCAGCGCACTGAGGATCTTCCAGAACTGGTTTTGCCGGTGGGCGTAATACTGTTGCGCCGCGAGCGAGGCCGTAGACGGAAAAGAGCCCAGGATCAGCACCCGGGCTCCTTCATCCATGATCGGGGGCAGACCCCGTAGTTTCATGTTCTCGCCGGGCCGCCCCAAGAGGACATGCGCCCACCCGTGGGGGGCAGCGAACGAATGTGAGCGTGGGGGGCCATATTTTTCAGCCTTTTTGCGTCATCGACAGCATCAGGTCGTTGATGCGCTTGACGAAGCTGGCCGGATCGTCGAGCTGGCCGCCTTCGGCGAGCAGGGCCTGTTCGAACAGCACGGCCGACCAGTCGTCGAACTTGGCTTCCTCGTACTTGAGGCGCAGCACCACCGGATGCTTCGGGTTGATTTCGAGGATCGGCTTGGCCATGGGAGCATTCTGCCCCGCCGCCTTGAGAATGCGCGCCAAATTGCCGGAAACATCGTGCTCGTCGGCCACCAGACAGGCCGGGCTGTCGGTGAGGCGGTGCGTCACGCGCACTTCCTTGACGCGCTCGGTGAGGGACTTGGCAATTTTGTCGGTCAGTTCCTTGAACTCGCCGGCGTCTTTCTCCTGTTCCTGCTTTTCGGCTTCGTCTTCGAGCTTGCCCAGGTCGAGCCCGCCCTTTGCCACCGACACCAGCGACTTACCGTCGAATTCAGTGAGATGGCTGACCACCCACTCGTCCACGCGGTCAGTCAGCAACAGCACCTCGATGCCCTTCTTGCGGAAGACTTCCAGATGCGGACTGTTCTTTGCGGCATTGAAGGTTTCGGCGGTGACGAAATAGATTTTTTCCTGCTCGGGCTTCATGCGGCCGATGTAGTCGGCCAGCGTCACGGTTTCGTCCGTGGTATCTGTTTGTGTCGAGGCAAAGCGCAGCAGGCCGGCGATCTTTTCCTTGTTGGCGAAGTCTTCGCCGACGCCTTCCTTGAGCACCTTGCCGAACTCGCCCCAGAATTTCGAGTACTTCTCTTTGTCATTCTCGGCTAGGTCGATCAGCAGGCCGAGCACCTTGCCGGTGCAGCCCTTGCGGATGGCTTCGATATCCTTGGATTCCTGCAAAATCTCGCGCGACACGTTGAGCGGCAGATCGGCCGAATCGACCACACCGCGCACAAAACGCATGTAAAGCGGCATCAACTGCTCGGCATCGTCCATGATGAAAACACGGCGCACATACAGCTTGATGCCGTGGCGCGCATTGCGGTCCCACATGTCGAAGGGTGCGTTACCGGGAATGTAGAGCAGCTGGGTATATTCGCTCTTGCCCTCGACGCGCGCGTGCGTCCAGGCCAGCGGGTCGTCGTAATCGTGGCCGACGTGCTTGTAGAAAGCCTTGTAGTCGTCTTCGCTGACTTCGCTCTTCGGCCGGGCCCACAGCGCGGAGGCCTGATTGACGGTCTCGTCCTCGTCCGTCTCGACCTGGGCCTTCTTCTCTTCGTCCCACTTCTCGCCCTTCATCACGATGGGCTGGACGATGTGGTCGGAATACTTGCGGATGATCGACTTGAGTTTAAAGCCGGCGAGAAGGTCGTCCTGGCCCTCGCGCAGATGCAGGGTGATCTCGGTGCCGCGCGCCGGGCGGTCGATCATGGCAATGCTGAACTCGCCGCCGCCGTCGGAAATCCATTCGACGCCCTGGTCGGCTTTTTCACCGGCACGGCGGGTGCGCACCATCACCTGGTCGGCGACGATGAACGAGGAGTAGAAGCCGACGCCGAACTGGCCGATCAGGTTGGCATCCTTCTGCTGGTCGCCGGTAAGCTGCGAAAAGAACTCGCGCGTGCCGGACTTGGCGATGGTGCCCAGATTGGCGATCACTTCCTCGCGGTTCATGCCGACGCCGTTGTCAGCGATGGTCAGCGTGCGCGCATCCTTGTCGTAGCCGATGCGGATCTTGAATTCGCCGCCATCTTCCATCATCGCAGCGTTGTGCAACGATTCGAAACGCAGCTTGTCGCAGGCATCCGAAGCGTTGGAAATCAGCTCGCGCAGGAAGATTTCGCGGTTGCTGTAGAGCGAATGGATCATGAGGCTCAGCAGTTGCTTCACCTCGGTCTGGAAGCCCAGAGTTTCGTGCTGGGCGTCTGGTGTGGCTGATGTGGCTGATGTGGCTGGCGTGGCAATGGTCATGCGAACGATTCTCCTGAAAACAACAATAATTACCTTGGCGATGTTGTGGCCAAACGCAAATTTTCAAGAGTCGTAGCTAATTTCGATGATTTCGATTTCGCGCGGACCGGCCGGACTTTGAAGTTTCACGATGTCGCCCGCGCGCGCCTTCAGCAGCGCGCGCGCCAGCGGCGAGATCCAGCTGATCGCACCCGTTGCGGGATCAGCCTCGTCGACACCGACAATGCGAAAGATCGCCTCGCTATCTTCATCGGCATTCAGATACGCCACCGTCACCGTGGCGCCGAAAAAAACCTGATCGAGATTGGACTGTTGCGCCGGGTCAACCACTTCGGCGTTGTCGAGGCGCTTGGTCAAATAACGCAGACGTCGATCGATCTCGCGCAGACGCTTTTTGCCGTAGATGTAGTCGCCATTTTCCGAACGGTCACCATTGCTTGCCGCCCAGGACACCACTTGCACCAACTGTGGCCGCTCCACCTTCACCAATTGTTCGAACTCTGCGCGCAGCGCGGCATGCCCGGCCGGCGTCAGATAATTTTTGGAACCGGCAGGCAATGACGCCGCACCGACGATTTCTTCACCATCATCGTCTTCGTCAGATTCTTTTTCGCTTACAAAGGCCTTGTTCATTGCGGGGTTGTCCAATTGCTCAAAGTCGCTATTATGCGGCGCTCAACAACTTTCGCCGTCCCGCCAGCGCCGACTTTCCATCGGCGCTCCCAACCTCGACTTTCATGCAAGCCAACTGGAGAACCCCCACCCTCGTCCTCATCTGCGGCGGCCTGATGCTGACGCTGGCGATGGGTGTGCGGCACGGCTTCGGCCTGTTCCTGCAGCCGATGACGCTGGCGCACGGCTGGGGACGCGAGACTTTTGCCTTCGCGCTGGCAATGCAGAATCTATTGTGGGGCATCACGCAACCGCTGACCGGCCTGATTGCCGACCGCTACGGCGCCGGCAAGGTACTGGTGGTCGGGTCCGTGCTCTACGTGTTGGGGCTGATCGGCATGGCCTATGCAACGAGTAGCACTGGTTTTGTTTTATCCGCCGGTTTTCTGATCGGCATCGGGCTATCCGGTACCACCTTCAGCATCATCTATGGCGTGCTCGGTCGCATCACGCCACCGGAAAAGCGCAGCATGGCGCTCGGCATTGCCGGCGCGGCGGGCTCCTTCGGCCAGTTCGCCCTGTTGCCGGTATCGCAGTCGCTGATCAGCGGCTTCGGCTGGCTTGAGGCATTGTTGGTCCTTGCCGCCATCGCCGCGCTGATGGCGCCCCTCTCTGCCGTGCTGGCCGAACCGCACCGCGATCTCGCCGCCGGCCGTCACCCGCAATCGGCCCGCAGCGCGATACAGGAAGCCTTCGCCCACAACGGCTTCAAGCTGCTGACCCTGGGTTATTTCGTCTGCGGCTTTCAGGTGGTTTTCATCGGCGTACATCTGCCGGCCTATCTCTCGGACAAGGGCCTGACGGCCAATGTCGGGGTGACCTGCCTGGCGCTGATCGGCCTCTTCAATATTTTTGGCACCCTGGCCGCCGGCTGGCTGGGCGCCCGTCACAGCAAGAAACATCTGCTCGCCGGCATTTACCTCACGCGCAGCATCGTCATCATTGCGTTTCTCGCCGCGCCGCTGACGCCAACTTCCGCCTACCTGTTCGCCATGGCCATCGGTTTTCTGTGGCTGTCCACCGTTCCCCTGACCAACGGCATTGTCGCGCAGGTATTCGGCGTTGCCTACCTGTCGATGCTCGGCGGCTTCGTCTTCTTCAGCCACCAGATCGGCAGTTTCCTCGGCGCCTGGCTCGGCGGCGTGCTGTTCGACAGCACCGGCAGCTACAACATCGTCTGGGGCATCATCATCATGCTCGGTTTTCTGGCGATGGCGATCAATCTGCCAATCGACCAGAGGCCCGTGGCGCGGCTGAACGAGCAACCCACCTGATGCCGACTATTACTCAGTAGCATTGCCGCCGGGCCGCCCCAAGGCAATGCGCCACGCGCCGCCAGGTGCAAACCGTGCAGTACCCAAAACAGAGCGCCCAGTAATAGTCGAGCGTAGCGAGCTACAATCACCTTCCCGCGAGGGGAGGTCGGGAGGGGCGGGCGTTTTTGATCATGTAGCCTGCTTGATCGCCAGCAAGGCCTGGTTGCGCAGGGTCTTCAAGAGCGTCAGTTCCTTTTCCGGAATGTTGATCGAGCCGGCCTTGTCCTTGTCGCAGTAGATCAACGCCACCGGCTTGCCCTTCATGTTGAGAGGGAACAACACGAAGGTCTTGGCGGGAATGCGCTCGCGGAACCATTGCGGCACCTTGTCGGCGATTTTCGGATCGTCGATGTCATTGATGATGATGTCAAGGCCGCGCCCCGTCGCCAGCAGGAAAACATCATTCACCAGGCTGCTGAGCGGGAAGCGGAACTGCTGCACCAGTTCATTGACTTCCGGCCCCAGACCGAAGCGGCCCGTCATCCGGCCTGACTTGGGGTCGCGCAGGGCGAGCAGCACCCGCTTGAAGCCCATTGCCCGATAAATGGTTTCGAGGATGATGCGCAGCATGTCATTGAGGGCAAAATCTTCCACCAGCGAATTGCTGATGTCCTGAATGCCAGCCGTCAGCACGGCCTGGGCGTCATCCGGCACCCCGGCAGTAGCAGTGTCCTCCTGTCCGTCGAGCAGCGCCGACTCGCCCAGCAGGGTGGCGGCGAGTTGATCAGGTTCAGCGACGGCGGAAAGCGACAGGCATTCATCCGTATCTGCGGCGCCACTGGCAAAGGCAGCCACGTGGCGGGCAAACGGACTTTGCTTGATATTCACCCGCAGTACCGAGGCCAGTTGGGATAATTCCAGCACTGACTTTTCGATAGCCGCCTGAACCTGCCGGTCGGTGATTTGCAGGCTTGCGCCAAAGCGCAAGCTGATCTTGCGCAGCACCTTGTCGCGCTGTTCGGGCGGTGTGGCACTCACCAGACCGCACAACTCGTTGCCGAAGGCAGCGGCAACGCGCAGCGCCTCCCCGCTTGTATTGGGCTTGCGCGCCACCTCATCCAGCGGCAGGGAGCGCATGCTGTCGACAATGGTCGGCGGAAAACCCCAGTTGCCGGCAATGCCGATCCCCAGATCTTCGAAAGAAATGCCCAGTATCTCGGTCGAAGCGGCCCGTACGGAAAGCTTCCCGAACTGCACCCGTTTGTTTATCTCCTCGACCTCCTCGGGGAAATAGTATTGCGCCAGCAACTGCCCGAGACCATGGAACAAGGCGCAAATGAAGACTTCCTCGCCCTGGCGTTTCAGTAGCGGGCTCTGGCAAATATCCTTGGCGACCAGGCCGGCGAGGTTGGCGCGCAAAAAGGCTTCCTTCAACTCGTGCGCGTTGGCCTTGTCCTGCAGATGCTCGAACAGCAGCACCGTCAGGGCGATGTTGCGGATAGTGTCGAAACCCAGCACGATCACAGCGCGCGACACGGTGCTGATGTTGCCGCCACCGGCCTGACGGTAATAGGCCGAATTCACCAGGCGCAATATCTTGTTGGTGAGCGCATAGTCCTTGAGGATGGTGTTCGACAGTGCGGTGACGCTCTCACCCTCTGCGGCGGTCAGCTTGTTGATGGCCGACACCGACTCGGACAGTGCCGGAAAATCAGACTTGTGACGCATGCGGCGCAGCAGAAAATCAAGCGTATCGCCCTGCGCAATTGCCGCCTGTCCGGCGACCCGGTCAGCCGTACCCTCGCCCAGAAAACTGTTGAGCGCGTCACGCAATTCGGCAGCGCTGGCATAACGCAGGGATGGATCGAGTGCGCAGGCACGCAGGATGATGCCGCCCAGCCGCGGGTCGATGGCGGGTTCCTTGGGCAATGTCACCGGCTCGCAGGCAATCCGGTAGAGGATCGAATCGACCGTTCCGCCATCGAAGACACGCTTGCCGGTCAGCATTTCCAGCAATACCAGCCCGGCCGCAAAGATATCGGCCTGGGGAGTGATCCGCTGCAGGGTGATGTATTCGGGCGCCAGATACGGCGGCGTTCCCATCAGCGCCTGCCCTTCCGTCGATCCCTCGGCCGCCACCTGTGAAGCGATGCCGAAGTCCATCACGCGCGGCGCGCCATCGCGGACGTCGAGAAAGATGTTGGAGGGCTTGAGGTCGCGGTGGATGATGCCTAATGCATGGGCCTCGGCCAGCACGTCGGCAATCTGCAGCATCAAGGTGGCTGCCCGGATTGCCGACAACGGCCCATCGCTCTTCAGGGCATCGGCGAGATTCCTGCCAACCACGCGTTCGAATACCAGATAGGGATCGCCATCTTGCTCACCGGCATCGTAGATCGGCACAACATGCGGGTGACGAAACTTGCCAACCATGCGCGCCTCGTCAAGCAACAGCGCATTGCGCGCCGGATCGGCACGCGAGAAATGCAGCGTCTTGATCGCCACTTCGCGCTGCAACTGCGGATCCCAGGCGAGATAGACAACACTCTGCGCGCCGCGTCCCAGTTCACCGCGAATTTCAAAGCGGCCAATGTTCTGGTTCATGTTTTTCTGGCCAAGTTCGATGCATACCAATTTTAGTTACGGCATAACGCCCGCTCACAGGCCTTCGCCTGCTCTTAAGCTCCATTTTCAGGCTATCAGATATTTCAGGATTGCGAGCACTCATCCCTGACAGCCTGTCCGCTTCGCGTAAAATGACGTCTTTGTCTATCGCCCTACGCCCCACCATGAAAAGCGCAGAAATCCGCGAAAAGTTTCTTCGGTACTTTGAGTCGAAAGGCCACCAGATCGTCGCCTCGTCGTCGCTGGTGCCGTTCGACGATCCGACCCTGCTGTTCACCAATGCCGGCATGAACCAGTTCAAGGACGTTTTTCTTGGCTTCGACAAGCGTCCCTACACACGCGCCACCACCTCGCAGAAATGCGTGCGCGCCGGCGGCAAGCACAACGACCTGGAAAACGTCGGCTACACGGCGCGGCATCACACCTTTTTCGAGATGCTCGGCAACTTCAGCTTCGGCGATTATTTCAAGCACGATGCGATCAAGTATGCATGGGAGTTGCTGACGGATGTCTTCAAGTTGCCCAAGGACAAGCTCTGGGTGACGGTGTATGCCGAAGACGACGAGGCCTACGACATCTGGACCAAGGTGGTCGGCGTGCCGGTCGAGCGCGTCGTGCGCATTGGCGACAACAAGGGCGCGCGCTACGCCTCGGACAATTTCTGGATGATGGGCGACACGGGTCCCTGCGGGCCGTGCACCGAGATCTTTTACGATCACGGACCGGAAATTCCCGGTGGCCCGCCCGGTTCGCCCGAGGAAGACGGCGACCGCTACATCGAAATCTGGAACAACGTGTTCATGCAGTTCAATCGCGACGAGCACGGCGTGATGCATCCGCTGCCCAAGCCGAGCGTCGACACGGGCATGGGACTGGAGCGTGTTGCCGCTGTGTTGCAGCATGTGCATAGCAATTACGAGATCGACCTGATGCAAGCGCTCGTCAATGCCGCAGCGCGCGAGACGAACTGCCAGGAAGTGAATAGTCCCAGCCTGCGCGTGCTGGCCGACCACATCCGCGCCTGCGCCTTTCTGCTCGCCGACGGCGTGATTCCCGGCAATGAGGGCCGCGGCTTCGTCCTGCGCCGCATCATCCGCCGCGCCATCCGCCATGGCTACAAGCTCGGCGTGCGTACGCCGTTTTTTCACCGGCTGGTCCCTGATCTGGTCGCCGAGATGGGTGTCGCCTATCCTGATCTCGCGCAGGCGCAGTCCAAGGTGATGGACACGCTCAGGCTGGAGGAGGAGCGTTTCTTCACCACTATCGAGCATGGCATGAGCATCGTCGAGGCCGACCTTACCGCGCTGACCCAACAGGGCGTGAAGGTCTTCGACGGCAACACCGCCTTCAAACTGCACGACACCTACGGCTTCCCCCTCGACCTCACGGCCGACATCTGCCGCGAGCATGGTGTGACGGTGGATGGCGCTGCCTTCGATCGCGCCATGGCGCATCAGAAGGAACAGGCGCGTGCGTCCGGCAAGTTCAAGATGACCGCCGCCCTCGAATACGACGGCCCGGCCACCGCCTTCAATGGTTACGCGACGCTCGAAGCCAGGGGCAACGTGCTCGCGCTCTACAAGGACGGGGCACCGGTCAATGAACTCGCCGAGGGCGAGCAAGGGGTCGTCGTGCTCGACGACACACCCTTCTACGCGGAATCCGGCGGCCAGTGCGGCGACCGAGGTGTGCTCCAATCGGTGCATGGCATCTTCGCCGTCGAGGACACGCAGAAGATCCAGGCCAGCGTGTTCGGCCACCACGGCCTCGTCAAAACCGGCGCGCTGAAAGTCGGCAATGGCGTGACGGCGAAAGTCGACATCCAGGCGCGCTTGCGCACCATGCGCAACCATTCCGCCACCCACCTGATGCACAAGGCATTGCGGGAGGTGCTCGGCGCGCACGTGCAGCAGAAGGGCTCGCAGGTCGATCCCGACAAGACGCGCTTCGACTTCGCCCACAATGCGCCGCTGACCGACACGGAAATCCGCCGTGTCGAAAGCATCGTCAATGCCGAGGTCCTTGCCAATTCGGCCACGGAGTGCCGCGTGCTGCCGATCGCCGAAGCCCAGCAACTCGGCGCAATGATGCTGTTCGGCGAAAAATATGGCGACGAGGTCCGCGTGCTCGACATCGGCAGTTCGCGTGAACTGTGCGGTGGCACACACGTCGCCCGCACCGGCGACATCGGCCTGTTCAGCATATCCGCCGAGGGCGGCGTGGCCGCCGGGGTGCGCCGCGTCGAGGCAGTGACGGGCGACAATGCGCTGCACTACATGCAGGAGATGGAAGCTGCACTCGGTGGCGTGGCTGGCACCCTGAAAGTGCTGCCCAAGGACGCGCCGGCACGCGTCGTTGCCGTGCTCGATCAGGTGCGCAAGCTGGAGCGCGAACTGGCAGCACTCAAGGGCAAGCTGGCCTCCGTCCAGGGCGACGATCTCGCTGCCCAGGCGGTCGATATCGCAGGCATCAAGGTCCTGGCCGCGACGCTCGAAGGCGCCGATGTGGCGACCCTGCGTGAAACTCTCGACAAGCTCAAGGACAAGCTCAAGTCAGCCACCATCGTGCTGGCCAGCGTCGCCGACGGCAAGGTGAGCCTGATCGCCGGGGTGACCAGCGACCTCACCGGCAAGCTGAAGGCCGGCGAACTGGTCAATAGCGTGGCCCAGCAGATCGGCGGCAAGGGCGGTGGCCGCCCTGACATGGCTCAGGCGGGTGGCACGCAGCCCGAAAACCTGCCGGCAGCGCTTGCCAGCGTCAGGGCCTGGGTTGCACAACGCCTGGCGGGCTGATTCAATGTTCGACATCCAGCATTACGCCAGTTTCATCACGGCTGTCTTAATCTTCCAGCTGATTCCCGGGCCGGGCACTTTCGCCATTCTCGCGGCGACCGGACGCCATGGCGTTCCGGGCGGGATGGCCGCCGTTGCCGGCACCCTGGCCGGCGACGCAGTGTGGATGCTGGGTGCAGTCCTGGGGCTGGCGGCGCTGCTGCAGATCCATCCGGAGGTATTCAGGATGTTGCAGACGCTCGGTGCCGTCTATCTGTGCTGGATCGGCTGGCAGTTGCTGCGCAAACCGGCCACAGCCGCGACTGCGCAGTCCGCAGCCCATCTCGGTTGGGGTAGTTTCCGCCGCGCGCTGGTGATTTGCCTGACCAACCCGAAGGCAATGTTGTTTTTCGTCGCCTTTTTTCCGCTATTTATTCGCGCGGAGGCTTCCGTGGTCACGCTGGCTGCGTTGCTGCTGCATGTCAGCCTGATCAGCCTGCTCTATCAGTCAATACTGGTTTTTGCCGGTCATTGGGCAGCACAACGACTGGCGCGTCTGCCCTGGGTGCAAATTCTGGCGCGGCGCATGGCAGGCTTGGCGCTGATCGGTTTTGGTGTGAGACTTGCATTTGAGGAGGTCAGTCAGTCAAACTAACAATTTGGCAGAGTGGCAATCACTTGCAGCAGGTGCATGTTTCGTTTATAACGTCATATTTTTCTCGGGCGGAGCAATAGATGGCCGAAGAGTTTTTGCAAAAGCAGTTTTCCCCATACGTTCCCAAGAAGAACGAGGAGTACATGAGCGCGAAGCAACTCGCGCATTTCCGGAAGATTCTGGATCTTCTTAAACTCGAACTGGCCGGGGACATTGAACGAACAGTGCACACCATGCAGGATGAGGCGACAGTTTTCGCCGATCCGAATGATCGGGCCAGCCAGGAATCCGATATCGCCCTCGAACTGCGCAATCGCGACCGTGAGCGCAGACTGATCAAGAAGATCGACGAATCGATCACTCTTATCGAAGACGGCGAATATGGTTACTGCGAAAGTTGCGGCGTTGAAATTGGGTTAAAGCGTCTTGAAGCACGCCCGACCGCAACCCTGTGCATCGATTGCAAGGAACTGGAAGAGCGTAGGGAGAAACAAATAGCGAAGTGATGCTTCGCTATTTTTTTCAGGCGTAGGCGAAATCGCGCAGGGTAGTAAAGCGTAGCCGCCGCAGCCAACAGCCGTAAGTAAAAAAGGACGCCGCAGCGTCCTTTTTTACTGTCCTGCCTCAGATGACTTACTGAGCAGCAGCCTCGCCAGAAGCGTCAGCCAACAAAGCCTTCATGGACAAGCGCACACGCCCTTTGTCATCAGTCTCGATGACCTTGACGCGCACTAGCTGACCTTCCTTCAGATGATCCGCAACGGCATTGACACGCTCGTTGGCGATCTGGGAAATATGCAGCAGGCCATCCTTGCCCGGCATGATCTGCACGATCGCGCCAAAATCCAGCAGACGCAGTACCGTACCTTCGTAGATCTTGCCAACCTCGACTTCGGCGGTAATGTCCTCGATACGTTTTTTGGCGGCCTGAGCAGCATCGGAACTGACGGAGGAGATGGTCACGGTACCGTCATCCCCAATGTCGATGACGCAACCGGTCTCTTCCGTCAGGGCGCGGATCACCGCACCACCCTTGCCGATGACATCGCGGATTTTCTCCGGATTGATCTTGATCGTGATCATGCGCGGCGCAAAATCGGAAACTTCCTGACGATGTCCGCCCATCGAGGTGTTCATGATGCCAAGGATATGCAGGCGAGCTTCCTTCGCCTGAGCCAGCGCCACCTGCATGATTTCTTTGGTGATGCCCTGAATCTTGATGTCCATCTGCAGGGCAGTGATGCCAGCTTCCGTACCCGCCACCTTGAAGTCCATGTCACCCAGATGATCCTCGTCACCGAGGATATCGGTCAGCACGGCAAAGCGGCTGCCTTCCTTGATCAGGCCCATGGCGATACCGGCCACATGCGCCTTCAGTGGCACACCGGCATCCATCAGGGCCAGCGAACCACCGCAGACCGAGGCCATCGATGAGGAACCGTTCGATTCGGTAATTTCGGAAACCACACGCATCGAATAACTAAAATCCTCGGCGGACGGCAACACGGCAAGCAGTGCGCGCTTGGCCAAGCGGCCATGACCGATTTCGCGACGCTTCGGGCTGCCGACGCGGCCGGTTTCACCGGTGGCGAAGGGTGGCATGTTGTAGTGGAGCATGAAGCGATCACGATGTTCACCTTGCAGGGCATCGATGATCTGCTCATCACGACCGGTACCCAAGGTGGCGATCACCAGCGCCTGAGTCTCGCCACGCGTAAACAATGCCGAACCGTGGGTACGTGCCAGCACGCCGTGGCGGATGGCAATCGGACGCACGGTGCGCGTATCACGACCGTCGATGCGCGGCTCGCCATTCAGAATCTGGCTGCGCACGATCTTGGCTTCAATATCAAAAATCAGGTTGCCAACAGCGGTTGTATCAGCGGCGCCTTCGCCGGTACACACCGCCTCGATGACCTTCTTCGAGATTTCGCGGCACTTTTGGGTGCGCGCCTGCTTACTGGTGATGCGATAGGCTTCGTGCAGATCGGCTTCGGCCAATGCCGCGACCTTGGCGATCAGGGCTTCGTCCTTGGCCGGCGGTTGCCAGTCCCACTCGGGCTTGCCCGCCTCTTCAACCAGTTCATTGATAGCCTTGATGGCTGTCTGCAACTGATCGTGGCCAAACACGACCGCACCCAGCATGACTTCTTCGGACAGTTGCTGGGCTTCAGACTCGACCATCAGCACTGCGGCCTGGGTACCGGCAACGACGAGATTAAGCTGGCTCTCGACCAACTGGCTGAACGTCGGGTTCAGAACATACTGACCGCTGATGTAGCCGACACGCGCAGCGCCGATCGGACCGCTGAAGGGAATACCGGAAATCGCCAACGCGGCCGAAGCGCCGATCATCGCCGGAATGTCCGGATCGACTTCAGGATTGCTTGACAGCACGTGAATGATGACTTGAACTTCGTTGTAAAAACCGTCGGGGAAAAGCGGACGGATCGGCCGGTCGATCAGGCGCGAGGTCAGAATTTCCTTCTCGGAGGGGCGCCCCTCGCGCTTGAAGAAGCCACCGGGGATACGACCGGCAGCATAAACTTTCTCAACATAGTCGACCGTCAGTGGGAAAAAGTCCTGGCCGGTCTTGGCGACATCTTTGGCAACGACGGTGGCGAGCACAACGGTGTCATCGACGTTGACCAGAACGGCACCGGTGGATTGACGGGCGATTTCGGCAGTTTCCAGCGTTACGGTATGCGCGCCGTAGGCAAAGCTTTTCTTGATGGGTGTCAGCACAGTGATTCCTCTCGTTTCAATCCTCAGCCAGCCTTGTCGGCCGGCATGTCATTCGAGTTACGCGCACGGCGTAACGCGGGGATGAGGCGGCGGTAGCGTTAAATGCGCGGTGTTACTTGCGCAGGCCGAGGCGCGCGATCAGCGCACGATAACTCTCGGCATTCTTGCCCTTGAGGTAGTCGAGCATCTTGCGACGCTGGCTCACCATTTTAAGCAGGCCGCGACGGGAGTGGTGATCCTTGACGTGTGCCTTGAAGTGCCCGGTCAGGTCGTTGATGCGCGCAGTGAGCAATGCAACTTGAACTTCAGGGGATCCCGTGTCGCCTTGGGCGCGTTGGAAGTCGGTAACAATTTGTGCCTTGGCGGCAGTATTAATGGCCATATGATTTTCTCTCAAACGCTGAATTGGAAACAGGTGCCGCCCCGGTTTGATAGAGCACCGCACCCACGAAAATGAAACTTCAATGAAGGCATATCCTGAAGCGGCTATGCCAAAACAAAACTTGCCGGCTGATGACTCGGCAAGGCTGATAATTATACCCGCCGTTAACCAGATTATTCAAACAGTTGCCAAGTTTTCACGGACAAACGTCCGTATTGGTAGCCAGCAAACGCTTCGGCCGCAACCATCCATCCGTGGACACATCGCCAAGACCGAAAAAGCCTCGTGGTCCAGTAAGTCGACAACGCTGGGCAGGCGTATCGACCCAGCGAATCGACTGGCCAAGCAACAAACGCGCAACATCCAATTCGGTCAGAAAAACAGCCGGCAAATCAGCCAGCAGTGCATCCGGCGGCATCAGCAGTTCATCGCGCGAAGCTGCCGGGGTGTTGTCAATCGATTCGAGGGTGATGGCGTTTGCCACGTCCAGCATCCCGACCCGCGTACGGCGCAACGCGGCAAGATGGGCGCCACAACCGAGCGCCTGACCAATATCTGCCGCCAGAGTACGCACATAGGTGCCTTTGCTGCATGCCACAGCCAGCTCGAAGCGGTCGCCTGACCAGGCAAGAAATTCGAGCGAATGAATGGTGACCGCGCGCGGTGCGCGCACCACTTCGATGCCTTGCCGTGCCAATTCATAAAGTGGCGTGCCATCGCGCTTCAAGGCGGAATACATCGGCGGCACTTGTTGCTGCAGCCCCATGAAGCGGGGCAGCAAGGCGCGCACCATCGCCTCATCTGCGCTCACCGGCCGGGTTTCCAGCACGCGGCCCTCGGCATCCGCGGTATCGGTAACCACACCCAGTTGCACGGTGGCGCAATAGGCCTTGTCGGCATCCAGCAACTCGCCGGCAAACTTGGTGGCTTCGCCAAAACATAAGGGCAGCAGACCGGTAGCCAAAGGGTCGAGCGTACCGGTGTGGCCAGCCTTGGCCGCATTGAACAGGCGGCGCGCTTGCTGCAACGCAGCGTTTGAACTAATGCCAAGTGGCTTGTCGAGCAACAGCACACCATCCACCTTGCGGCGCGGCGGGCGGCGGGGAGCGTTCATTGCTCCTGATTGTCGCTGGCCGCGTCAGCCGCCACAGTCTCGTCGATCAGGCGTGACAACCGACTACCGCGTTCAACCGAGGCATCGTAGGTGAAGTGCAACTCGGGGATGTGGTGAATGCGCAGACGCCGGCCAAGTTCGCGCCGCAAAAAGATGGCAGCGTGTCCCAAGCCCTTGGCGATCTCCTTGGCGCGCTCCGCCCCAGCCAGAGAGGTGTAGAAAACCTTGGCATGGGTGTAATCGGAGGTGACCTCGACATCGGTGATGGTGAGCAGCGGCAAAACATCAGCCACTCGTGGATCTTTCACCTGACGCAGCAATTCCGTCAGATCGCGGCGGATCTGCTCGGCAACGCGGTCGCTGCGCGAAAATCCGTGCCCATGGGCTTGCCGTGTCACCATCGACTATGCCCTCGCCGGGCAGCCCCAAGAGGGCATCCGCCCCCGGTGGGGGGCAGCGAGCCGGGTTTGCGAGCGTGGGGGGCCATATATTTTTACAGACTGCGAGCGACTTCCTGAATCTCGAATACTTCGAGATGGTCGCCCTCATTGATGTCGTTGTAGTTTTTCAGTGACAAGCCGCACTCAAAGCCTTCTTTCACCTCGCGCACGTCATCCTTGAAACGTTTGAGCGAATCGAGTTCACCGGTATGGATCACCACGTTGTCACGAATCAAACGCACCTGCGCAGAGCGCTTGACGATACCGGATGTCACCATGCAACCCGCCACGGCACCCACTCTGGTGATACGGAATACTTGGCGAATCTCGACCATCCCGAGCACGTGCTCGCGCTTTTCGGGCGACAGCATGCCGGACAGGGCCGCCTTCACTTCGTCAACCGCATCGTAAATGACATTGTAGTAGCGAATATCGACCCCGAAGTTCTCGGCCGCCTTGCGTGCGCCGGCATCGGCGCGGGTGTTGAAACCAATAATGACAGCCTTCGAGGCCTGGGCAAGGTTCACGTCGGACTCGGAAATCCCGCCGACTGCAGCGTGAATGACATTGACCTTGACTTCATCGGTCGACAGCTTGACCAAAGACTGCGCGAGCGCTTCTTGTGAGCCTTGCACGTCGGACTTGATGATCAGGGCCAGGGTCTTGACTTCGCCCTCGCCCATCTGCTCGAAGATATTCTCAAGCTTGGCGGCCTGCTGCTTGGCCAACCGCACATCGCGGAATTTACCCTGACGGAACAAGGCAATCTCGCGCACCTTCTTTTCGTCGGCCATCGCCATCGCCTCATCGCCAGCGGAAGGCACATCGGACAAGCCCTGAATCTCGACCGGGATCGATGGACCGGCAGTTTCGATCGGACGACCGGTTTCGTCAAGCATGGCCCGGACACGACCAAACACCTGTCCGCACAGCAGCACGTCACCGCGCTTCAATGTACCCGACTGCACCAGAACAGTCGCCACCGGACCCTTGCCTTTATCCAGGCGCGCCTCTATGACGAGGCCCTTGGCGAACGTGTCAATGGAAGCCTTCAGTTCCAATACCTCGGCCTGCAACAGTACGTTTTCAAGCAGATCGTCAACACCTTGACCAGTCTTGGCCGATACCGACACAAACGGCACGTCACCACCATACTCTTCAGGCACCACGCCTTCTGCGACCAGTTCCTGGCGGACGCGATCGGCATTGGCATCCGGCTTGTCGATCTTGGTTATCGCCACCACCAGCGGCACGTTGGCCGCCTTGGCATGGTGAATGGCCTCTTTGGTCTGCGGCATCACACCGTCGTCAGCGGCAACCACCAGAATCACGATGTCGGTAGCCTTGGCACCGCGCGCGCGCATGGCCGTAAAAGCGGCGTGGCCAGGCGTATCGAGGAAGGTCACCATGCCGCGCGGTGTTTCGACGTGATAAGCGCCGATGTGCTGAGTAATCCCACCGGCCTCGCCGGCCGCAACCTTGGCACGACGGATGTAGTCGAGCAGGGAGGTCTTGCCATGGTCAACGTGGCCCATCACCGTCACAACCGGTGCACGCGGCAACAGTTCGCTATCTTTGTGATCGACCTGCTCCACGTCGAGGAAGGCATCCGGGTCGTCAAGTTTGGCGGCAAACGCCTTGTGACCAAGATCCTCGACAACAATCATTGCAGTTTCCTGATCGAGATGCTGATTGATGGTGACCATCATGCCCATCTTCATCAGCGTCTTGATGACCTCAGTGGCCTTGACCGACATTTTGTGGGCCAGGTCAGCCACCGAGATGGTCTCGGGCACATGCACTTCGCGCACGACCTGTTCGATCGGCTGGGGTGCGGCGCGCTCTCCCTCATGATGACGGCCATGGCGTCCACCCTGCTTTGGCCCACCGCGCCAGCCGCCCGTACCACCTTTGGCGTCGCCGCGCGTCTTTATACCGCCACCACGGCGGTTGCGATCAGCTTCGCTCTTGAGCGCAGCTGCCGACTTGATTTCGGCTTTTTTACGTGGCGCAGCAGCGGGACTACCTGCCGGTTTGTGCAAAGTACCGGTGACGCTGGCACCAGCATCCGCAGGAGCCAGTTCGGCGGTTTTTTTCGCTTCGGCGGCCTCGGCTTGCGCCTGATGTTGCAGCAAGCGGGCCTCGGCTTCGGCGCGGGCCACGGACACCTTGGCTTCGCGCGCCAGCTTCTCTTTCAGTTCTGCCGCCTGGATCGCGGCTAGCCCGGCCTGACGGCGGGCTTGCTGCTCGCGCAGCGCTGCTTGCTCGGCATTGACGACCACGAATGGCGTAGCCTGCGTGGTGGGCGTTTCGGGAGCAACGGGCTCAACCGGTGCAACGGGTGCAACCGGAACGGCTTCGACGACTGGCGCTTCGGTTACCACCTCAGTTTCCACCTCGGCCACTACCTCGGCTTCGCGCTTGACGAAAGTGCGCTTCTTGCGCACCTCGACCTGAATCGTCCGTGCCTTGCCTGAAGAGTCGGCAGACTTGATTTCGGAGGTTTGCTTGCGGGTCAAGGTGATCTTCGCTTTGGGCGACGCCTCACCATGCGATTTGCGCAAAAACTCGAGCAGCCGGGTCTTGTCCTGTTCGGTCAGTGTGTCGCTACCGGTTTTTTTGGCAACTCCGGCCTTGGCCAGTTGCTCGATCAGGGCTGCAGGAGGCATTTTCAGCTCCGCAGCAAATTGGGAAACACTCATCTGGGTTGACATATCGCCTCCTTACTGATTTTCATCGGCGAACCAGTGAGCGCGCGCGACCGTAATCAAAGCTTTGGCGCGTTCCTCATCGATATCCGTCATTTCCATCAATTCATCCACGGCCAAATCGGCCAGTTCTTCGCGGTTGACAACCTGGTGCTGGGCAAGCTTCGCAGCCAGTTGCCGGTCCATGCCGTCAAGGTTGAGCAGATCATCTGCCACCTTTTCCAATTCCTCCTCATTGACGATGGCTTCCGTCAACAGAATGTTACGGGCACGTTCACGCAATTCGTTCACCGTTGCCTCATCGAAAGCCTGAATTTCAAGCATTTCGGCAAGCGGCACATAAGCCACCTCCTCCAAGGTCGTGAAGCCTTCCTGGACGAGGATTTCGGCGACTTCTCCATCCACATCCAGCTTGTCCATGAACAATTGGCGGGTACTGGAGGTTTCCTTCTGTTGCTTTTCCTGTGATTCCTCAACCGTCATCAGGTTGATCGACCAGCCAGTCAGCTCGGAAGCGAGGCGCACGTTCTGCCCGCTGCGGCCGATGGCGATGGCCAGGTTGGCCTCATCGACCACCACATCCATGCTGTGCTTTTCTTCATCGACAACAATCGAATTCACTTCGGCTGGCGCCAGTGCACCGATTACGAACTGCGCCGGATCGGCAGACCACAACACGATGTCGACCCGCTCACCCGATAACTCATTGGTCACCGCCGTCACTCGCGAGCCGCGCATGCCGACACAGGTGCCGATCGGATCGACGCGCGGATCGTTCGACTTGACACCAATTTTGGCCCGCACCCCTGGGTCGCGGGCGGCGGCTTTGATTTCCAGCAAGCCATCTTCGATCTCGGGCACTTCGAGTTCGAACAATTTCATGATGAACTGCGGTGCCGTACGCGACAGGATCAACTGCGGGCCACGCGCGCTGCGGTCGATCTTCATCAGCCAGGCGCGCACCCGGTCGCCGGGACGCAGGTTCTCTTTCGGAATCATCTGATCGCGAGGCAGCAAAGCCTCGATGCGACCCGCCTCGACTATGGCGTTGCCGCGCTCCATGCGCTTGATGGTGCCAGTGACCAGATGTTCCTTGCGGGCAAGAAAGTCATTCAATACCTGTTCACGTTCGGCATCACGAATTTTCTGCAGAATGACCTGTTTGGCCGTCTGGGCACCGATCCGGCCGAAGTCGATCGGCTCGAGCGCCTCTTCGATGAACTCTTCGAGTTGCACGTCCGCCACCTGCTCGCGCGCCTCGGTCAGGCCAATCTGCTGGGCGGGAATTTCCACTTCTTCGTCGTCCAGCACCAGCCAGCGGCGAAAGGCTTCGAAGGTGCCGGTTTCACGATCAATCTCGACGCGCACGTCAGCTTCGTCGTGGATGCGCTTCTTGGTCGCCGAGGCGAGCGCAAGCTCAAGGGCACCGAAGACGATGTCCTTGTCGACGTTCTTTTCCCGCGCCAGAGCATCGACCAGCATCAGCAATTCACGACTCATTTCAATCTCCCGTTCTAATTCCGAATTCAGTTTAAGCCTGGTTAAAACTTAGGTACCAGCCGTGCCTTTTCAATGTTGTCGAGCGCAAATTCACGCTCGGCTTCGCCAGTCTTGAGGCGCAGTCGACCCTCGACCAACCCGAGGATGACGCCGGAAAAATTGCGCTGCGGTGGTAAAGCCCCCTGCCCACCGGTGGGCACCTCCGCGATACGCAGTTTTATTTGCAATTCGTGCCCGACGAAGCGCTCGAAGTCAGCAGGTTTTTTCAGTGGCCGGTCCAGTCCGGGTGAGGAAACCTCAAGGCGGTCATAGTCGATATTCTCGACCATGAACAAGCGCGTCAGCTGATGGCTGACGGCAGAACAGTCTTCAACTGTCACACCAGCGGATTTTTCCGTCTGTTCACCAGCCGGCGCAACAGGCACGGCGGGGCGATCAATAAACACGCGCAACAAGCGCACCCGCGGACTTGTCTCGAAGTCCACGAGTTCATAGCCCAGCCCGGTAACTGCCTGCTCGATCAACCCTGCCAAATCTGCCATACACTTCCCACCGCGCCAAAAAAAAATGGGCAACTGCCCATTTCTTCATTTCCTGCCCCGCACACTGCCAAAATTATAGTTGGCCATGCGCTGGAAAGCGGCTGATTATACAAGTACATGCACCACCAAGTAAAGGCCAAAAGTCGGCGCTGGCGGGACGGCGTTCCCCTTACGGGTTAAATCGACTATTGGCGGGAGCAGGAAGGGTGTATGTCCCTATTCCCGACTTTCCTCGGCAACCTTAAGGACTTTCAGCAGAGCCTGTACCTCATCGATAGTCAGTTCGCGACTCTGGCCACGTTTCAAGTTGGAAGGCAGGACAATCGGCCCGTAACGGACGCGCATCAGCCGGCTGACAGTGACACCGACCGCCTCGAACATGCGCCTTACCTCACGGTTGCGCCCTTCATCCAGTGTCACGTTGTACCAGTGGTTGGCGCCCTCCCCGCCCGCCGGCCTGAACCGGATGAACTTGGCCATGCCGTCTTCGAGTTCAATGCCATCGGTCAGTTGCTTCAAGGCTGCCTCGTTCACCTCGCCCAGCACGCGCACCGCGTATTCCCGGTCGATACCATAGCGCGGGTGCATCAGGCGGTTGGCCAGCGCACCATCGGTGGTAAACAGCAACAGGCCACAGGAATTGAAATCCAGCCGGCCGATGGCGACCCACCGCCCACCGCGCAAGCGTGGCAGGGCATTGAAAACACTGGGCCGGCCCTGCGGGTCGTCGCGCGAGACGATTTCTCCTTCGGGCTTGTGATAAAGCAGCACGCGTGGCGTGCGCTCGGCAAAGTGCAAATTAACCAGACGCCCCCCAACCTTGACCTTGTCGGTAGCGCAGATACGCTGACCCAGATGCGCCGGCTCACTATTAACGGCGACGCGACCAGCGGCAATCCATTCCTCGATCTCGCGGCGCGAAGCCAGACCGGCATCGGCCAATGCTTTTTGCAGTTTGACAGTCGGCAGTTCCGAGGCGGGCGATGCTTGGCGCGCCGGCTGGTCAGGTCGCGGCGGTGCCCGGAAAGGCGTCGCTTTGCGCAGAGGCTTTTTCGTGGTTGGCAATTTGCTCGCCAGAGGACGCTTCGGCGGACTGCGCTGCGCTTGCTGCGGGTTCGCTTTCTGGCGTTGTGGGCGTTTCGGTGGGTTGGGCATCAATCATCCGTTCAATCTCGGCGAGCGGCGGCAATTCGGACAAGCTGCGCAGACTCAGTTCATCAAGAAATTTCTTGGTTGTAGCATACAGCGCCGGTCGGCCGGGTGAATCACGGTGGCCGACAGTATCCACCCAACCGCGGCCTTCCAGCGTCCTTATTATGTTGGGCGACACGGCAACGCCACGAATGTCTTCGATGTCGCCGCGCGTCACCGGTTGGCGGTAGGCAATGATCGCCAGCGTTTCCATGACGGCACGGGAATACTTCTGCGGCTTTTCGTTCTTCAGCCGGTCGAGAAAACCCTGATACTCCAGCCGGGTCTGGAAACGCCAGCCAGACGAGAGTTGCACCAATTCCACACCACGGTCCGCCCAGTCGCGACGCAAGTCGTCCAGCAGCGTGCGCCAGGTTTCGTCGTCGAAGGGCTCGTCGAAGAGTTTTTTCAGCTCGGCCAGCGACAGCGGCTCGACCGCCGCCAGCAAGGCAGTCTCGAGGACGCGCTTGTAGTCTTCAGGCTTGTAGAGTTGCAGCATCGCTCAATTTTACATAGATGGGCGCCAACGCTTCACTCTGGGTCAGTTCGACGAGGCGCTCGCGCGACAGTTCGAGGATGGCCAGAAAGCTCACTACCAGGCTGGACAGCGTGCTGTGCTCGCCGCCCACTTCAAACAGGTCGTCGAAGACAACGTAGTTGCGCCCCTGCAGGCGACGCAAGATCAGTCCCATGTGTTCGCGCACCGAAAGTTCCTCACGCCGGATACGGTGATGCTGGTGCATCTTGGCTTGGCGCATCAGCGCCAGCCAGACCACCTGCAGGTCGTGCACGCTTACCTCGGGCGCGCGCGCGGCCACCTTTTCGGCGATCCATACCGATGCCCACTCGTAGTCGCGATGCGCCTGCGGCAGGGCATCGAGCTTGGCGGCCGCCTGCTTGATCCGTTCGTACTCCATCAGGCGGCGCATCAGTTCGGCACGCGGGTCTTCCGGCTCGCCGCCATCGGTTCTGGGCGGGCGCGGCAACAGCATGCGCGATTTGATCTCGATCAGCATTGCTGCCATCAGGAGGTAGTCGGCAGCCAGTTCGAGGTTGCTGCGCCGCATGGCCTCGACATACACGAGATATTGCGCGGTCAAGGGCGCCATCGGAATATCGAGGATGCTGAGATTGGCCTTGCGGATCAGATACAGTAGCAGGTCGAGCGGCCCCTCGAAGGCATCGAGAATTATTTCCAGCGCATCGGGCGGAATGTAGAGATCGCGCGGCATCTCCGGCATCGGTTCGCCATAGAGCATCGGCACATGCGCCGCCGCCAGGTCCACATGATCCGCCTGCGCCGTTCCACCAACGCCGACTTTCTCTTCAAGGCCCTCTGCCGTCATCATGACACCGTATAGGCCGCGGTACCGACCGCGATCAGGGCGTGCTGGTCATTGAAAAGCTCCATGCGCGTCACGGCCACCTTGTTGCCGGTGCGCAGCGGAAAACCGCGCGCCAGAAACCACTCGCCCGTACCGGGTCGCAGATAGTCAATGCGCAGATCGATGGTGCCGATGCGGGAAAAGCGCTCCATCACCTCGGCCACCGGCTTGCCCTTCAGCTTTTGCTGCACACCGAGGAAGGCCACCAGGCCGCCGATGACATCGAGCACCGATGAGATCACACCACCATGCAGGATATTGCGGATGTAGTTGCCGACCAGTTCCGGTCGCATGTCGAAGCGCAGTTCCGGCTGGTCGTGATGCAGCGACAGCAACTCGATGCCGAGAATCCGATTGAACGGCATGCGCTCGAAAAAGCTCTCGCGGATGATCGCGAGCAGTTCCGCTTCGTCGGCAAGGGAGTCGATTTCGGCGATTTTTTTCACGAATAGTCGAGTCCGATGGCCTCGCGTACATCGCGCATGGTCTCCTGTGCGAGCCGTCTGGCTTTCTCACAGCCGTCGGCAATGATGTTCTTGACCAGCTGCGGATCCTCTTCATACAGGCGCGCACGTTCACGCATCGGCTCCTGTTCCTTCAGGATTCCCTCGATGACCGGCTGCTTGCATTCGAGGCAACCAATGCCGGCAGAACGGCAGCCCTGTCGCACCCAATCCTTGACCTCGTCATTCGAATAGATCTGGTGAAACTGCCAGACCGGGCACTTGTCGGGATCGCCGGCATCAGTGCGCCGCACCCGCTGTGGATCGGTCTGCATGGTGCGGATCTTCTTGGTAATCGACGCCTCGTCTTCACGCAGGGCAATGGTGTTGCCATAGGACTTCGACATTTTCTGGCCGTCCAGTCCGGGCATGCGGGAAGCGTGCGTCAGCAATGCATCCGGCTCGGCAAGAATCATCTTGCCACCGCCCTCCAAATAGCCGAACAGCCGCTCGCGGTCGCCGTGCGACAGACTTTGCGCCTCATCCAGCACAGCGTGGGCCTGATCGAGCGCGGCGGCTTCGCCCTTTTCCTGGTAGCGGGTGCGCAATTCCCTGTAAAGCTTGGCGCGCTTGCTGCCAAGCTTTTTTATCGCCTCGATTGCCTTCTCTTCGAAACCCGCTTCGCGACCGTATAAATGATTGAAGCGGCGCGCGATCTCGCGGGTAAATTCGATATGGGGCACCTGATCCTCACCCACCGGCACCTTGTCGGCACGGTAGATCAGGATATCGGCCGCCTGCAGGAGCGGGTAGCCGAGGAAACCATAGGTTGTCAGGTCCTTGTGGCTGAGTTTTTCCTGCTGATCCTTGTAGGTCGGCACGCGTTCCAGCCAGCCCAGCGGTGTCATCATTGACAGCAGCAGGTGCAATTCGGCATGTTCCGGCACCCGTGACTGGATGAAGATGGTGGCCTGCGCGGGATCGACGCCGGCGGCGAGCCAGTCGACCACCATGTCCCAGGTATTCTGGGTAATGGTGCCCGGCTCGTCATAGGCCGTCGTCAGCGCGTGCCAGTCGGCGACGAAAAACAGACAAGGGTATTCGTGTTGCAACTTCACCCAGTTGGCCAGTACCCCATGGTAGTGGCCCAGATGCAGACGCCCGGTGGGACGCATGCCGGAGAGAACCTTTTCGGCGAACATAATCAGAGGAAGAACAGACCTTTAATGATAGAGAAATAGACCCGCAGCAGCGGTGTCAGGATAGTTTCGAGCACCCCGAGAAACAGGAGGGCGAGCAAAATTGGAAAGCCATAGCGCTCAAGCTGCGCAAATCGCCAAGCCAGCGCCGGGGGCAACAGGCTCACGGCAATGCGCCCGCCATCGAGTGGGGGGAGCGGCAGCAGATTCAGCAGCATCAGCACCCCATTGATACTGATGCCGGCGCGCGCCATTTCCGCCAGCGGCAGACTATACGCATTATCCGGCATCACCACCGCCAGCTTCAGCGCCGCCGCCCACACCAGGGCCATAAAAAGATTCGCGCCCGGCCCGGCGGCGGCCACCCAGAACATGTCCTGCTTGGGTCGCCGCAGTTGGCCAAAATTGACCGGCACCGGCTTGGCCCAGCCGAACAGGAACGTGCCCTTGCTGAAAAACAGGATCAGGGCCGGCACCAGCAAGGTGCCCACCGGATCAACGTGCTTGATGGGATTGAGCGTGATGCGCCCCATCTGCCACGCGGTCGGATCGCCGAAGTGACGCGCCGCATAGCCGTGTGCCGCCTCGTGCAGGGTGATGGCGAAGATCACCGGCAGGGCATAGATCGCCAGCGTCTGAATAATATTTTCCATAAGTGTCTGATTCTAGCCTCTCGCCGGGCCGTCTCAAGAGAGGCGCCGCCCTCCCGCGGGGGGCGGCGAGCCGGTGTTGCGAGCGTGGGGGGCCATTAATCGACTGCCAATCCAAAGGGCTTCAACGGCCCGCAACCGGCACGAATCAACTCGGGGGAACCCCCGACCAGATTGATCACGGTAGTCATGCCAAGGCCGCAGGGTCCGGCGTCGATCACCACATCGATCTGCCGATCCAGTCGATCACGAATCTCCCCGGCATCGCACAAAGGCTCGCTGTCATCCGGCAGAATCAACGTCGAGCTCAGGATCGGTTCATTGAGTTCAGCCAGCAGTGCCAGTACCACCGGATTATCCGGCACGCGCAGCCCAATGGTCTTGCGCTTGGGATGCAGCACGCGACGTGGCAATTCCTTGGTGCCTTCGAGAATGAAGGTGTAGCTGCCTGGCGTGGCCGCCTTGAGCATGCGGTACTGCACGTTATCCACCCGCGCATAAGTGGCGATTTCAGACAGATCGCGGCACATCAGGGTGAACAAGTGCCGATCATCCACGCCGCGAATGCGCCGGATGCGTTCCAGCAGGGCGGCATCGCCGATATGTCCGCCCAATGCATAGGCCGAATCGGTAGGAAACGCTGCCAAGCCTCCCTTGCGAATGATGTCCGCCGCCTGGGCGATCAACCGCGGTTGCGGATTCGTTGGGTGGATTTGCAGAAATTCTGTATTCATTACCAGACTTCCCAAACCGGCGTCAGATCGGGGGGCAACTGTGCCATGCGCCCAAGGTCGATATAGCTTTCCCCCGGCCCATGAAAATCCGAGGCACGCGAGGCGACAAATCCAAACTCACGGGCAATGCCGGCAAATTCGCGCACCTCGGCCTCGGTGTGGGAACCGGAAATCACCTCGATACCCTGCCCGCCAAGTTCCTTGAAAGCCACAAACAGTTCGCGCCGTTCAGTCGGAGTCAATCGGTAACGCGCGGGATGGGCAATCACCGCCACCCCGCCGGCCATCCTGATCCAGTCCAGCGCGTCTGTTAACTCCGCCCATGAATGGCTGACATAGCCGGGCTTGCCTTTCGCGAGCCAGTGCTCGAACACGGTTTTGATATCGCGCGCAAACCCACGTTCAACAATGTAGCGGGCAAAATGCGAACGCGAAATCAGTGCCGGGTTATTGACATACTTGAGCGCACCGGCATAGGCATCAGCGATACCTACCTTCGCCAGTTCGGCAGCCATCCGTTCGGCTCTGGCATCACGCCCGCTGCGCACCCGGGCCAGGCCGGCGACCAGGTCGGGGTGATGCTCATCAAAATTGAGGCCGACAATATGCACAGTCTGGTCGTCACCCCAGGACACCGATATTTCCGTGCCGGTCACGAAGCGGATACCCACTGCTTCGGCAATTTGTCGCGCCTCATCCAGACCGGAAACTTCGTCATGGTCGGTCAGCGCCAGCAGGTCGACGCGGTTCGCCTTGGCCCGTTCCACCAGCGCGGCGGGCGACAGCAAGCCGTCGGACACGTTCGAATGGCAATGCAGGTCGGCGTTCAGGGGTTTCATGGGTTATTGGCCAAGGCGGGGGTCAAGACAGTTTATCCAGCGTACGCAGATAAGCGGCAAATTCAACCCCTACCTCGGGGTGACGCAGCGCGTATTCAACAGTGGCCTGCAAATAGCCCAGCTTGGAGCCACAGTCATAGCGCACCCCTTCATAGCGATAGGCCAGCACCTGCTGTTCGGAGAGCAGTGACGAGATGGCATCGGTCAATTGAATTTCACCTCCGGCGCCGGCGCGCACATTCTTGAGATGATGGAAGATGCGCGGCGTCAGGACATAGCGGCCAACCACGGCCAGCGTCGAAGGCGCTACATCCGGCTGGGGTTTTTCAACCATGGCGTTGATCCGCTCGACGCGCCCGGCGAGCGGCTGCGCAGCCACGATGCCATAGCTTGCGGTATCCGCGCGCGGCACATCCTGCACGCCCAGCACCGAACACCGATAGTAGTCGTAGGCATCCACCATTTGCTTAATCACCGGCGTGCCGTTATCCAGCAGGTCGTCGGCCAGCAGCACGGCAAATGGCTCGTCACCGACGACCGGCTCGGCACATAGCACGGCATGCCCCAAGCCCAGGGCCTCAGCCTGCCGCATGTAGATGCAGTTGATATTCCTCGGCAGCAGGTTTTGCACAAATTCCAGCAACTCGGTCTTGCCGCGCCGCTCCAGTTCGTTTTCCAGTTCGTAGGCCTTGTCGAAATGATCCTCGATGGCGCGTTTGGAACGACCGGTGACGAAGATCATGTCGGTAATGCCCGCCGCCACTGCTTCTTCCACGGCATACTGGATCAGCGGCTTATCGACGATCGGCAGCATCTCCTTGGGGCTCGCCTTGGTCGCCGGCAGGAAGCGCGTCCCCATGCCGGCGACAGGAAAGACGGCTTTCGTGACTTTCTTCATAGTTTCAGCAACTCCATGAATTTTGCTTCGTCGAGGATGGTAACGCCCAATTCCTGCGCCTTGTCGAGTTTGGAGCCCGCTTCTGCACCGGCCACGACATAGTGTGTTTTCTTCGACACCGAACCCGCCACCTTGCCGCCGCGCGCTTCGATCAATTCCTTGGCCGCCTCGCGCGTCAGGGTCGGTAGTGTACCGGTCAGCACAAAGGTCTTGCCGGCAATGGGTGAATTGGCCAAGATGTTCGGCGTGCCCTCTTCCCAGCGGATACCCGCCGCCCGCAACTGTTCGACCACCTCGACGTTATGCGGTTCGGCAAAAAACCGCACGATCGACGCCGCCACCACCGGACCGACATCCGGCACCTGTTGCAGATGCTCGGCATCGGCAGCCATCAGCGCATCGAGCCCACCGAAATAGCGCGCCAGATCCTTCGCCGTCGCCTCGCCGACATTGCGAATGCCGAGTGCAAAGATGAAGCGTGCCAACGTAGACTTGCGGCTCTTTTCAATGGCTGCGAGCAGGTTGGCAGCGGATTTGTCCGCCATGCGTTCCAGATTGGCCAGCTTGAGGATGCCGAGCTTGTAGAGGTCGGCCGGCGTCTTGATGATGCCGTGATCCACCAGTTGATCGACCAGCTTGTCGCCCAACCCTTCAACGTCCATCGCCCGGCGCGAAGCGAAATGCAGCAAGG
Organism: Rhodocyclaceae bacterium; assembly: GCA_013791905.1. GTDB lineage: Bacteria > Pseudomonadota > Gammaproteobacteria > Burkholderiales > Rhodocyclaceae > Sulfuricystis. The sequence goes on from VMSX01000010.1 coordinate 58,835, forward strand.
CCTGCTTGCGCTGCGCCGGGCAAAACAGGCCGCCGGTGCAGCGTGCAATCACCTCGTCCTCCGGCTTTTCCACCGCCGAGCCGCATACCGGACAGGCTTTGGGCATGCTGAATTTGCCGGCATGCGGCGGGCGCTTCTCCGGAACCACTGCCGCCACCTCGGGAATCACATCGCCAGCCCGCCGCACGATCACCGTGTCACCGACCCGCACATCCTTGCGCCGCACTTCGTCCTCGTTGTGCAGCGTGGCATTGGTCACCGTGACGCCACCGACGAACACCGGGGCCAGCCGCGCCACCGGCGTGATGGCCCCGGTGCGACCGACCTGCACCTCGATGGCTTCGACGGTGGTAAGGGCTTCTTCGGCGGGAAACTTATGGGCGATGGCGAAGCGCGGCGCACGCGCCACAAAGCCAAGCTTGGCCTGATCGGCCAGGCGATCCACCTTGTAGACCACACCGTCAATGTCGTAGGGCAACGCACGCCGCGCCGCGCCAATGCGTTCGTAATACTCAAGCAAACCGCCCGCCCCTTGCACTACAGCTCGTTCAACGGCCACTGGGAAACCCCAGACAGCCAGCCGCTCCATCACTTCGCTGTGGCGGGCCGCTCCACCACCAAAAGTCGGCTCTGGCGAAACGGCGTTATTTTCAGCATGGGCTTCTGCCACACCATAGGCAAAGAAACGTAAGGGTCGTTTGGCCGTGATTTTTGGATCAAGCTGGCGCAGGCTGCCGGCGGCCGCATTGCGCGGATTGGCAAACTCTTTTTCGCCACGCGCGCGTTGCCGCTCATTAAGCGCAGCAAACTCCCGGCGCGGCATCAGCACCTCGCCGCGTACCTCGATGCGGGCCGGAACACTGACCTTTGTGGTCTCGGCCAGCCGCAGGGGAATGTTGCGCACGGTGCGCAGGTTATGCGTCACATCCTCGCCGGTGAAACCATCGCCGCGTGTCGCACCCTGCACAAGCACGCCATTTTCATAAAGCAGGGTAACCGCCAGTCCATCATATTTTGGTTCACAGGCGTATTCGACGCTCGCCGTACCTAACCCCTCGCTGCAACGTCGGTCGAAAGCAGCAACTTCTGCACTGCTGAAAGCATTGTTAAGCGACAGCATCGGCACCGCGTGGGCCACTTGGCGAAAAGCGGCGAGAGGTGAACCACCCACCCGCTGGGTCGGCGAATCGGGCGTTTGCAAGGTCGGGTGGGCCACCTCGATTTCCTGCAATTCCCTGAACAGCCGGTCATATTCTGCATCGGGAATGGTCGGCGCATCCAGCACGTAATAGGCATGGTTATGGCGCTCGATCTCGCCACGCAGAAACGCCGCGCGTTCAATATCAGCCCCCCCCGTAAACACTGCTGCGCGGCGCTCTCCCCCCAGGGGGCCAAGAAACACTTGGGACGGCCCGGCGTGTTTCTTGTGACTATCCGGCATCAGGCAAACAGACGCAAGGCGCGCACATCTCCAGCCGGGATACCGTTTTTGACCATCTGGGTCTGCAATTCGCTGATGCGGGCGCGCAATGCAATGATGGTGGCGTCGGACAGCGGATTCCTGGAGGCATCGGCAAGCTGGCCTCCCATGGCGGTGGCGCACTGACGAGCAAAACCGATCATGCGATCAAAGGCTGCGGCGCCATCGGCAACCCGTGGCACATCAAGGCTGAGATTCAAATCGGTCAGGTCCCGCGCCTCGACATTGGTCGTCGCCCCCCCCGTCGCGGCCTGGCAAGTCAGCGCGAAGATTTCTGCGCCATTGGTATCCATGGCGACAAAGCGCTCACCTTCGGGCTTGAGGCCGCTGGCGTCGATCAACGGCTTGAGTCTGGCGCCGCTCAGTTCGTTAAGGCTGCCCTGACGCGGCAATACATGCAGCGCGAGTTGCAAATCGACTGCCGCGCAAAAAGCGTCAAGTTCACGTGCCGCAGCCAGCACCGGCGCATTTTCGGGAAATTCGACCAGACCGGAGAAGCGCTGGGCCAGCTGCCGAATGCCGTCGAAGAATGCGGCCAGCGTCAACTCACTCACCGGACCCTTGCGGTCGACCAGTTGCAGGGCAGCCGCGACCTGTGCGACCGCGCCGGGGTCCTGTGGCAACAGGGAGCGCCAACGGCCGCTGCGTTCATCCAGTCCGAGCCATTGCACCGGCTTGTCAATCAACTGCGACCAGACGGCATGTTCCGCCCAGAGGTTCGCCACCGGCACGGCGTCGACGAACTCGATGCGCAGCAGGCAATCGACATTGGCGTCTGCCCATTCGGCCGGCACGGCCGTCACTTGCCGGATGGCATCCTGAATCTCGACTGCGGCAGCGGCTTGCGGCTGCTCTTCAGCAGGCGCTGCCGTGCCAAAGGTGGGTTCGCGATGAATGACAGGGGACGCGCCGGATGGCTGCGTGGTTGCCGCATCAGCCGTGCGCCCGGCCATCAACACATCGGGCTTGGCATCGGGGAAAACGGATTGGGCAAGGTGCCGTTGCTTGCGCGACTGCCAAAGGTTGTAACCCCAGACGACGACGACCAGCAATACGCCAAAGCCGATCAGTGCCAATTGCAATTCGCTCATTTCACCTCCGCCAATCCAATGCAGTCCCGCTGCCGGAACGCTGCTCGCCCAAGGTCATCCCCTTCCCCAAGCAGGGACCTGAGGTGAGGGAAGCATTTCTTCCGTCATGCGCAATGCCTCTTCAATATCGACAGCCACCACGCGCGACACGCCTTGCTCCTGCATGGTGACACCAATCAACTGTTGCGCCATTTCCATGGTGATCTTGTTGTGCGTGATAAAGACGAACTGGGTATTGCGCGACATGCGCTTGACCATCTCGCAAAAACGCACGGTATTCGAATCGTCGAGGGGCGCATCCACCTCGTCGAGCATGCAGAATGGCGCCGGGTTCAACTGGAACAATGCAAACACCAGCGCGATGGCCGTCAGCGCCTTCTCACCACCCGACAACAGGTGGATGGTCGAATTGCGCTTGCCCGGCGGCTGCGCCATGATCTGGATGCCGGCATCGAGGATTTCCTCGCCGGTCAGGATCAGTCTGGCCTCGCCACCGCCGAACAGTTCCGGGAACAAGGTGCCGAAATGGCGGTTGACCGTTTCGTAGGTCTCCTGCAACTGCTCGCGGGTTTCCCGGTCGATGCGGCGGATGGCGTCTTCCAGCGTACCAATCGCGGTAGCGAGGTCCGCCGACTGTTCGTCGAGGTAGCCCTTGCGCTCGCGGGAGCTGGCCAGCTCTTCGAGCGCCGCCAGGTTCACCGGGCCCAGCACTTCGATCTCGGCGGCGATCCGTGCGATATCGCCCTGCAGGGCGCTGTCTCGCAGGCCCGGCGTCAGCTCGGCAGCCAGCGCGGCCTCGTCCTCCGGGCTGACCACGTGCGCCTCGGCGAGGCGTTCCTGATATTGCTCGACGTTCAACTGCGCGGCCTGCTGCTTGAGCTTCAGTTCGTTGATCTTGTCGCGCGCCGGCTGCAAGCCCTGTTCAAGTTTGAGCCGTTCCTCATCCACCATGCGCAACTGACTGGCAGCACCTTCCAGCGCATTGCGCCGTTCCGCCAGCGCCGACTCTTGCACGCCGCGCTGTGCCAGTGCCGCCTGCAACTGCTCCTGGATCACCGCATCGCTGATGGCCGCCAGATCCTGTTGGGTGACGGCGCGATCGCCAGCCGCCTGCTCCAGCTGTTTCTTGGCCGTTTCGGCAGCACGCGCATTGTCGGCCAGCTTGGAGTGACATTCCTTCTCGGAAAATCCAGCTTCCTGCGCTTCGCGAGCCAGTTGATGTTCCAGCGCACGCACTTCGCGCATTGCGGTGTCGCGCTGGCGTTGCAGTTCCAGCGCTTCTTCCATGCGTGCACGGGCTGCAGCCAGCGCCTCACGACACTTGACCGCCTCGTCCTCGGCGCCAGCGAAAGCCGCTTTTTCCTCTGCCTCGACCCGCACGATCTCGGCAAGGTCACGGCCAAGCTGGCCGGCACGTTCGTCGTGGCGGGATTGGGCCTGCGTGAGCTTGAGCGCCTCGACCTGTGCCGCATGCAGACGCTGTTGCGCTTCCTGCAGCACGCGCCGCGTCTCGGACAGGATTTGCTGACCGCTGGCAACCGATCGCTCGGCCTCCGTCTGCGTCTCGCGCGCCAGCATCTCGGCCTCTTCCAAGGCAGCGATCTGCCCGGCCAGCGCATCGATCTCGCGCTGGCGTTCAATCACGCCATGGGTGCGCACATCGGGTGAATAGAGCGTCAAACCGCAGGGTGTCGCCACATGGCCGGCGCGGCTCACGCGCCAGCCCTCATTGGCCAACATTCCCGCAGTCAACGCTGCATCGCTATCGACCACCCGCACATCGCCGAGCCATTCGTCGAGCACCACCACCCACTGCGAATTGAGACAGCGCACATGAGCGCGCAGGCTGTCGGCAGGAATGACGGCAGCAGCATCTTCGCGACACAGGGCCAGTGCCATGGTGGCGGGCGGCGGCGCGGCAAGCGCTCGCTGCAGAGTATCGGTATCGCCCGGCACGGCCATCAGTCGCTCGCGCAGTACGGCCTCGACCGCGGTTTCCCAGCCCGGATCGACCTGGATCGCGCGCCAGAGCGGCTGGGCATCGGCCAGCCCCATATCTTTCAACCAGCCGGACAGATCGCCGCCCTGCCCCACGCTCTGCTGCAACTGGGCGAGGGCATCGTGACGCGCGCGCGCTGTCGTGACATCGCGGTGCGCGGCCTGCATGGCCTCGCGGGCGCTGCGCAATGCAGCTTCCAGCGTCGGTTGCCTGAGTTGCAGGGCGGCAAGGCCTTCCTGCGCCATTTCAAGCGCAATTTCGGCCTGCGCTGCTCCCTCCTGCGCGGTCGCCAGCAGCACCGGATCGGGCGCAGCCAGACCGGCACTCTCGGCATCCAGTCGCTGACGACGCTGACCCAGATTGTCGAGCGCCCGCACGGCATGGCCGCGATCGGCTTCTGCCAGACGCAGGCCCTGTTCGGCGGCATTCAGAGCCTTGCGGCTTTCGGCAGCCTGGATTTCAGCTGCCTTGACGGCATCTTCAGCCTCGGGCAGACGCTGGGCAGCTTCTTCATGGCGGGCCGCGGCCGTGGCGGCACGCTCGCGGGAATTTTCGAGCAGCGAGCGCCAGCGAAAATCTTCTTCTTCGACGCGCCGCATCTCGCCCGACCAGTGCTGCTCCTGCGCATCCAGTTGGGCCAGGCGAGTTTCCAGCCGCAAGCGTGCATCGCGCAGATGGGCAATCTCGGATTCCAGTCGCTTGACCTCGGCATTCGCCGAATACATCTCGGCCTGGGCGGCGTGCAGGGCGTCGGAGGTGGTGAAGTGCGCCTCGCGCGCCTGTTCGACGCGCGCCTCGGTGGCACGCAAGGCAGCGGTTTCGGCCTCGACGCGGTTGATCGCTTCGTCGACTAAACGCTCAAGCTTGAGCGTTTCGGCTTGCGCATCCTTGCGTTTCTTGAACCAGAGCAGGCTCTGGCGGCGGTTCAGCTGAAACTGCAGGTCGCGATATTGCTGCGCCACCGCGGCCTGACCTTCCAGCCGGGTAACCTGATTGCCGAGTTCGCCGCGAATGTCATCGACACGCGCCAGGTTCTCGCCGGCGTCTTCGAGGCGACCCTCGGTTTCCTTGCGCCGTTCCTTGTATTTGGTGACGCCGGCCGCCTCTTCGAGGAAAAAGCGCAGTTCGTCCGGCTTGGCCTCGACGATGCGTGAAATCATGCCCTGACCGATGATCGCGTAGGCACGCGGCCCCAAGCCGGTGCCCAGGAACAGGTCGATCACGTCGCGCCGGCGCACGTGCAGGTTGTTGATGTAGTAGCTGGAATTGCCCTCGCGGTCGAGGATGCGCTTGACCACGATTTCCGCGTACTGGCTCCACTGGCCGGCGGCACGGCCCTGGGCGTTGTCGAAATGGAGCTCGACGCTGGCGCGTCCCACTTCCTTGCGGCCGCCCGAGCCCTTGAAGATCACATCCTGAATCGACTCGCCGCGCAGTTCGGAAGCCTTGGATTCGCCCAGCACCCAGCGTACGGCGTCGATGATGTTCGACTTGCCGCAACCATTGGGGCCGACCACGCCCGCGAGCTGGTCGGGAAATAAAACGACGGTCGGCTCGACAAAAGACTTGAAGCCGGCGACTTTGAGCTTGATCAGGCGCACTTGAGGGGGAAATTAGCGTCAAAAAGTTGACGTCCGATTATAAACGGTGCAGGCACGTAGAATCTGGCTGTCGCTGTGCAAAATTCCATGACGTCAACATGACCCCACCCCCTCCCCTGACCCCACTGCGCGCCTTCATGCTTGGCGTGCGCGCCCTGCTGCCCATGTTGCTGGGGGTGGTGCCGTTTGGCGTCATCTATGGCGTGGTGGCGCTGCAAAGCGGCATTCCGCCGCTGGCGGCATTCCTGATGTCTTCGCTGGTGTTTGCCGGTTCCGCCCAATTCCTGCTGGCCCAGCTGGTCGGCGTTGGCGCGCCGGTCTTTCTCGCCGTCGGCGCGGTCGGGCTGATCAACCTGCGTCATGCGCTATACAGCGCCTCCGTCGCCCCCGTCTTGCATGCCCTGCCGCGCCGCTGGAAGCTGCTCCTGGCCTATCTGCTGACCGACGAAGCCTACGCAGCGGCGATTCCGCACCTGCTGCGCGAACCGCGTTCGCCGCTGGCCCACTGGATCCTCTTCGGCGCCGGCTTTGCCCTCTGGTTCGGCTGGCAGCTGTCGACACTGGCCGGCGTGCTGCTTGGCGCGCAACTGCCCGCCGACCTCGGTCTCGATTTCGCCCTGCCGCTCACCTTCATCGCCATCGTCGTGCCGCTGATCGACAGCCGTCCGCGCCTGATCGCCGCTTTGACGGCCGGTGCCGCAGCGGTGCTGCTCGTCGCCATGCCCTACAAGACCGGCCTGTTCGTCGCCGTGCTGGCCGGCCTCGTCGCCGGCGCATTCATGCAGGGGAGGAGCAAACAGTGAGCCAGACCGCCCTGATTCTGTTGTGGATTGCCTGCGGACTGGTCACCTTCGCCATCCGCTACTCGTTCATCGCGCTGGAAGGTCACTACCAGCCACCGAGCTGGTTCATCCGCTGGCTGCCCTTCGTCCCCATCGCCGCCCTCACCGCGCTGACCATGCCCGAACTATTGCTGGTCGCCGGTCAGCTCGACCTCGGCACCGACAATTCCCGCCTCTGGGCCGGACTATTCGCCATCGCCGTCGCCGCCCGCTGGCGCAACACCCTGCTGACAATCGGCAGCGGTTTTGTTGCATTCTGGCTGCTGCACCAACTTGGCTAAAAGTCGGCGCTGGCGGGACGGCGTTAGCCGACTCGCCGCGTAATGCGGGACGTGCTTCTCTAGAAAACCTCGTTACCCACACCGGCGAGGGCTGCATCACCCGCCTTGACACTCTCGGCATACGCAGTCGCCTGCGGTAGCACGTGGTCGGCATAAAAATAGGCTGTGGCGATCTTGGCGCGGAAGAAGGCGAGGTCACCCTCTTCCTTGTCCAGATGCGCGGCGGCGGCCAATGCCGCGCGACCCATCTGCCAGCCGCCGCAGACGGTGACCGCCAGGTGGAGGTAAGGCACGGCAGCCGCCAGCACGCCGGACAGACCGGTTTTGACATTGGCGGCCAGCCACTCCGAGGCATCGGTCCAGGCTTGCAGGGCGCCACCCAGCCGCTTGCCGATGGCTTGCAGTTCGGGCCGACTAGAAGCAGCCAATGCCTTGACCGTGGCATGCACTTCGCCAAACACCAGCTTGGCCGTGGCCCCCTGATCACGCATCAGTTTGCGGAACAGCAGGTCATTCGCCTGTATCCCCGTGGTGCCTTCGTAGATGGTGGTGATGCGCGCATCGCGCCAGTGCTGGGCTGCACCCGTCTCCTCGATATAACCCATGCCGCCATGGATCTGGATGCCGAGCGAGGTAACGTCGATGCTCATTTCGGTGCTGCCCCCTTTGACGATGGGGATCATGAATTCGGCGAAATAAAGCTTGCGTTTCTGCTCTTCCGGATCGGTACTGGCGTGGGCAAGGTCGAGCAGGCCGGACGCCAAGTAGGCCATGGCGCGGCAGGCCTCTACACGACACTTGATGGTCATCAGCATGCGGCGAATGTCCGGATGCCGGTCGAGGGTGACCAGTTTTTCGCCGGTCACGGCATCGCGGCCCTGCTTGCGGTCGCGCGCATAGGCAAGAGCTTGCTGGTAAGCGCGTTCACCAAGAGCCACACCCTGCAGGCCAACCCCCAGGCGAGCCTCGTTCATCATGATGAACATGTATTCAAGCCCGAGGTTCGGCTTGCCGAGCAGGTAGCCGACCGCGCCGCCCTGGTCGCCATAAGCCATCACGCAGGTCGGGCTGGCGTGGATACCGAGCTTGTGTTCGAGGGATACGCAAACGGCGTCGTTGCGCGCACCCAGAGAACCGTCGGGATTCACGAGGAACTTCGGCACCAGGAACATCGAAATGCCCTTGACGCCCGGCGGTGCATCCGGCAGGCGGGCCAGCACGAGATGCACGATGTTGTCGGTCATGTCGTGGTCGCCGTAGGTGATGAAGATCTTCTGGCCGAAGATGCGATAGCTGCCGTCGGCCTGCGGTTCCGCGCGGGAGCGGATTTGCGCGAGATCGGAACCCGCCTGCGGCTCGGTCAGATTCATCGTGCCGGTCCAGGCGCCGGTGACCATTTTTTCCAGATAGATGGCTTTCAGTTCGTCGCTAGCGCAGGTGAGCAGCGCCTCGACGGCCCCGGTCGTCAACAGCGGCCCCAGCGAAAACGACAGGTTGGCCGAACAGACCATTTCCTTGACGGCAACCGCCAGCACGTCAGGCAAGCCCTGGCCGCCGAATTCGGCTGGCGAAGCAATACCGTTCCAGCCCGCCTCGCAAAATGACTTGTAGGCCTCTTTCCAGCCGGTCGGTGTGGTGACACCCTGCGGGGTCATTTTGCAGCCTTCCTTGTCGCCGACCTGATTCAATGGCGCCAGCACTTCGCTGGTGAATTTGGCTGCTTCTTCGAGAATCGCATCGGCCATGTCTGGCGTCGCGTCCTCGTAACCGGGCAGTTGGCTGATTTCCGGCAAGCCGGCCAGTTCGTCCATGACGAAACGCATTTCCTTGAGTGGCGCGCGGTAGTCGCTCATTTCATGTTCCTTTATTTTTCAAAATTGATTGGCACATAGCGCTGCTTGTACGGCCTGATATTCCTGTTTCTTGCGGGCGATCACTGCACCAGCCGGCAGCGTGAGGTTTTTCTGCAGGGCAGCAGGAATCAACATCCGGCGGTCGCTGGGGGTTCGTCCTTGAGTGCCCGGCGCAACACCTTGCCGACATTGGTATGTGGCAAGTCATCGCGGAATTCGATATGTTTCGGGACCTTGTACCCGGTCAGCACGGTGCGGCAGTGCTGAATCAGCGCCGGCTCATTCAGCGCCGGATCCTTGCGCACGACAAAAATCTTCACCGCCTCGCCGGAATGCTCGTCTGGTACGCCAATCGCCGCAACTTCAACCACACCCGGATGCATCGCCACCGCTTCCTCGACCTCGTTCGGATAGACGTTGAAGCCGGATACCAAAATCATGTCTTTCTTTCGATCAACCAGAAATACGAAACCGTTTTTATCCATGTATCCCATGTCGCCGGTGCACAGGAAGCGGCCCGGACCAAACACCCCGTCCGTTTCCTCCTGCCGCTGCCAGTAGCCTTTCATGACCTGCGGTCCGCGAATGCAGATTTCGCCGACTTGGTTAAGCTGCACTTCGTGACTGTTATCGTCGCGGATGACCACCTCGGTCGACGAGATCGGCAGACCGATCGAACCATTGAATTCGCGCAAATCGAGCGGATTGATGGTCGCGGCAGGCGAGGTTTCCGTCAGGCCATAGGCCTGGTGCAGAGGCACACCAGTGGCCTCCAGCCAGCGCTTGGCAACCGGCGCCTGGACCGCCATGCCACCGCCCAGCGTGACGCGGAAACTGGAAAAATCGAGCTTGGCGAATTCGGGATTATTCAGCAGTGCATTGAACAGGGTATTGACCCCCGTCATGATGCTGACCGGATACTTGCCCCATTCCTTGATGAAGTTCGGAATATCGCGCGGATTGGCAATCAGCAGGTTCCGCGCACCGACTGACATGAAGGTCAGGCAGTTCGCGGTCAGCGCAAAGATATGGTAGAGCGGCAGCGCGGTAATGATGAACTCTTTGCCGTCCTTGACCACTGGGCCGATCCAGGCCAGCGCCTGCGTCACGTTGGCGCAAATGTTGCCGTGCGTCAGCATGGCGCCCTTGGAAATGCCTGTCGTGCCGCCGGTGTATTGCAGGAATGCCAGATCCTCATGGCCAAGCTGTACCGGCTGGAAACCATGCTGTCGGCCACTGGACAAAGCCCGGTTGAAACTAATTGCACCGGCAATGTGCCACGCCGGTACGAGCTTCTTGACGTGGCGCACGACGAAATTGACCAGCGCGCCCTTCAGCATGCCGAGCATTTCGCCCATCGGTGTCACGACCACATGCTTGATGGCGGTACGCGCGATAACCTGCTCCAGCACATGCGCAAAGTTTTCGACGATGACGATGGCGGTCGCGCCGGAATCCTTCAGCTGCTGTTCCAGTTCGCGCGGCGTGTAGAGCGGGTTGCAACTGACCACGACACAGCCCGCCCGCAACGTACCGAACAGCGCCACCGGGTATTGCAGCAGGTTGGGCATCATCAGTGCGACACGATCCCCCTTCACCAGACCCAAGGATTGCAGCCAGCCGGCAAAAGCCCGGCTTTCATCGTCAAGCTGGCGGTAAGTCATCTCGCGACCCATGCTGATGTAGGCCACCTGGCCGGCGTAGGTTGCGCAAGCCTTTTCGAACAAAGCGACCAGCGAGGGAATGTCTTCAATGCTGATTTCAGCCGGGATACCCTGCGGATAGCTCTTAAGCCAGACTTTCTCCATCAGGCCTCTCCTCTATTCTCGACCGACGAGCAGTCAACCGAATGTAATGCCATCACCTGTCTCCTCCCGCATTTTTTTGCCGATAATAATTTTTTTCAGCGACATACACCGTCCGCTCGACCGCCGCATGGACTGCGCCGTGCTTGTCCTTCAATTCCACCTGAAAGGTCCAGTCCAGTTCGTGAGTATCGCGCAGCTTGGCGAGAATTTGCGCGATCTCGTCCGAGGACAACACAAAATCCGCATACAGCGTTGTCAACCCCGGTTTCCGATAGCGAATGCTGGCCGATTTATCCCAAACGATGTAGTCGTCGCCCAGCGCCGCCATCAGCATCATCGGATGCGCGCCGTCGGTGATGGCGAACAGCGATCCGCCATACAGCGAGCCGACAATGTTCCTGGTGCGCCAGGTCAGTGGCAGACGGATGCGCATGTGCTGCAGGTCGTGCGACACATGCTCGACCCGGCCGCCCGTGCCGCGAAAGGCGGGGTGAAAATTGAACCCCAGCCGCACCATGCGCGCCCGCCAGCCGGGTGACAGCTTGGCCAGCCAGGCGGGCTTCATCGTTTAACGTGAAAGATGCAGCGTTTGCGCCGGGCCGTCCCAAGCCAACGCGGCACGCGGCGCCAGCCGCAATCCGCGCCCACGCTGGAACGGAGCACCCCGTAACCAGCTAGCGCCAGCGAGCCGTTTGCCCCCCCCCGCGAGGGGGGCGAAGGGGGACGGGCATCTTTCATGAGCGGGGGCGTAGCCAACGCATCATGGAAGTTAGAGACGTTCAAAAATGCCGGCGGCTCCCATGCCGGTACCAATGCACATCGTCACCATGCCGTATTTGCCGCCGGTGCGCTGTAGCCCATGCACGACGGTCGCCGTGCGGATGGTGCCGGTGGCACCGAGCGGGTGGCCGAGCGCAATCGCGCCGCCCAACGGGTTGACCTTGTCCGGATTCAGGCCCAGTTCCTTGATGACGGCCAGGGACTGCGCGGCAAAGGCTTCATTGAGCTCGATCCAGTCGAGATCGTCCTGTTTGATGCCGACCTGTTCCAGCACGCGGGGAATCGCCGCTACCGGGCCGATGCCCATGATTTCGGGCGCCACACCGCCAACGGCGTAACCGGCAAAGCGCGCGAGCGGCGTCAGGTTGTATTCCTTCAGCGCCCTTTCCGAAACCAGCATGACCGCGCCGGCACCATCGGACATCTGCGAAGAGTTGCCGGCTGTCACCGAGCCGCGGGTATGGAATACCGGCCGCAACTTGGCGAGTTTTTCCAGGCTGGAATCGGGGCGCGGACCTTCGTCTGTCTCGGCAACCCGTGTGCTTACGCGGATCTCGCCGGTCAGCAAATCCGGCAGGTTTTCGTGGATCGGATATGGCGTCGTTTCGGCCTTGAAGTGGCCGGCAGCAATCGCAGCGCAGGCCCGGCGATGCGACTCGACGGCGAAGGCATCCTGCGCTTCACGGCTGATCTGCCACTGGTTGGCCACCTTCTCTGCCGTCAGCCCCATGCCGTAGGCAATTGCGATGTTCTCCTCCTTGGCGAAGAAGGCCGGGTTCATCGCCATCTTGTTGCCCATCATCTGCGGCATCACGCTCATCGACTCGGTGCCGGCGGCGATCATCACATCGGCCAGGCCGAGGCGAATCTGATTGGCGGCATCGGCCACCGCCTGCACGCCCGAGGAACAGAAGCGATTGATGGTCATGCCCGGTACAGTGTTCGGCAGACCGGCCAGCAAGAGACCGATACGGGCAACGTTCATGCCCTGTTCGGCTTCCGGCATGGCGCAGCCGACGATCACGTCGCCAATCCGCGCCGGATTGATCCCCGGCACCTGGACGAGCACAGACTTGATGGCATAGGCCAGCATGTCGTCCGGCCGCACATGCTTGAACATGCCGTTCTTCTTGGCCACCGGCAGGCGGGTGGCGGCCACGATGTAGGCTTCCTGAATTTGTCTCATATGATTGCCTCCTGACGGGCCGCCCCGAAGGAGGCAGCGCCCCCTGTGGGGGCAGCGAATGAAGTGAGCGTGGGGGCCATATTAATTCCTCAAGGGCTTGCCGGTTTCAAGCATGTGCTTGATCCGGGCCTGAGTTTCCGGCGTCTTCAGCAACTCGACGAAGTAGCGGCGCTCGATGGTGATCAGCCATTCCTCATCGACCAGGCTGCCGGTTTCGACTTCGCCGCCACACAGGGCGATGGCAGCCGCCTTGGCAACCTTGTAGTCGTGCGCCGAGATCATGCCGCCCTCCTTCATATTGACCAGCATCATTTCGAAGGTCGCGATGCCCGTCCTGCCGGCAACCGGAATGCCGCGTGCCATCAAGGGCGGCGCGTAGCCGGCATCTGCCAGCGCACGCGCTTCGCCGATCGCGACATGCAGCAGTTCGTGGACATTGAAAAGGATGGTGTCGGTCGGCTTGGCGAAACCGTAGTCGATGGCCTCCAGCGCGCTCTTGGCGACCTTGGCCATCGCGATGGTCATGAATGCCGGCTGCAGGAAGTTGAACACCTCGCCGGGGGTGGCCGACTGGGAGGCCCACTCGGCGGCGCGCACGGCAAATTCCTTGCAGCCGCCGCCCGCCGGAATCAGGCCGACGCCGGCTTCGACGAGACCGATGTAGCTTTCCAGCGCCATCACCCGCTTGGCGGCATGCATGAGGAATTCGCAGCCGCCGCCCAGTGCCATGCCCTGCACGGCGGTTACCACCGGAACCTGCGAATACTTGATGGTTTGTGAAGCGCGCTGGAATTTCTCGACGGTGTTTTCCAGCAGGTCGAACTGGCCAGCCACGCAGGCATCGGACACCTGCTGCAGGTTGGCGCCGACGGCAAACGGCGCCTCGTGCCAGAGCACCACGCCGTCCAGGGTCGTTTCGGCCTGGCGCACGGCGGCGATCAGGCCATCCAGCACCTCGTCGCCGATGGTATGCATCTTCGACTTGAAGGAGATGATGCCGATGCCGGCATCGAGCGCGGGCAGGCGCCACAGGCGTACGCCGTCGTTCTCGAACAGTGTTTCACCGGATTTTTCCGGCGCCATCCCGCCAGCGCCGACTATCGTTTCGGGGAACAACTGGCGCCGATAGACCGGCAGTGTCGAACGGGACACATAGGTTTTCTTGCTGGCGGAATACGAGCCTTCCGGCGTATGCACACCCGTCCGGGCGGCCTCCAGCACCCATCCCGGCAGCGGCGTATCGCTCATCGCCTTGCCGGCTGCAATATCGGCCGCAATGGCCTGGGCGATATCGGCCCAGCCCGCCATCTGCCAGGTCTCGAACGGCCCCTGTGACCAACCGAAACCCCAGCGCATCGCGAAATCGACATCGCGCGCATTGTCGGCAACATTTTCCAGTTGCACGGCACAGTAATGGAAGACATCGCGGAAGATGGCCCAGAGGAACTGCGCCTGCGGGTCGGTAGAAGCACGCAGCGCCGCGAATTTCTCGGCGGGGTTTCTGATCTTGAGGATGGCACCCACTTCTTCGGTCACTGCGCCCGCCGAAGTACGGTAATTCTGCTGGGCCAGGTCAAGCACCTGGATTTCCTTGCCCTGCTTCCTGAAGATGCCGCACCGGGTCTTTTGCCCCAACGCGCCCTGGCCGATCAGCGCGGTCAGCCACGCCGGCGAGTTGAAATAACGGTGCCAGGGATCATCAGGCAAGGTGTCCTGCATGGTCTTGACGACGTGCGCCAGTGTATCGAGGCCGACCACGTCGGCAGTGCGATAGGTCGCGCTCTTCGGCCGGCCGATGCGCGGACCGGTCAGCGCATCGACCGCGTCGAAACCGAGACCGAAAGCCTGAGTGTGGTGCATGACGGCGAGCATCGAAAACACGCCAATGCGGTTGGCCACGAAGTTCGGCGTATCCAGCGCGCGGATGACGCCCTTGCCCAGATGGGAGGTCAGCCAGGTTTCCAGCGCATCGAGCGTGTCGGGGGCCGTGCTCTTGGTCGCAATGATCTCGACCAGGTGCATGTAGCGCGGCGGATTGAAGAAGTGGATGCCGCAAAAGCGCGGGCGCACCTCAGCCGGCAGCCCCTCGGCCAGCATGTTGATCGACAGGCCCGAGGTGTTGGAAGCGATGATGGCGTTGGCGCCCAGATGCGGCGCGATCTTCGCGTAAAGATCGTTCTTCCAGTCGGTGCGTTCGGCGATCGCCTCGATCACCAGGTCGCATTCGGCCAGCAGCGGCAGATGATCGTCGTAGTTGGCCGCGTCGATGAATTTCAGCCGGCTCTTGGTGCCCAGCGGCGCGGGCTCGAGCTTCTTCAGCCCGTCAATGGCTTTCAGGACAATGCCGTTCTTGTCGCCCTCCTTCGCCGGCAAGTCGAACAACACGACAGGGACATTGGCATTGACGAGATGCGCCGCAATCTGCGCCCCCATCACCCCGGCGCCGAGCACGGCGGCCTTCTTCACGATCAGTTTTTTCAAACGATCCTCCTTTCGCCACGGCGCATTACCGCAGCAAGGCATGTTAAAACAAACGTTTGATTATATGAATAGCGATCCAGCTGTCAAGCACAATATTTTCGGCCCATCTGCATAGTAATGACCGGCGACCCGCTGTATTATCAACGGCAAAAAACAGTAGTCGATCACTAAAACCACGACCGGGTAAACCGGATGATCATTGAGGAGGAGTGTTGCATGAGACAAGAGTCAGGGAGTTCGCTTGCCCCGCAGTTTCGCCACAGCAAGATCGGCACTGCGATTGCATTGGCGCTAATGGTCGGAGCACCTTCGGCCTTCGCCTTCGAGTTCAAGTCGGGCGAAGTGACCGGCAGTTTCGATACCACGGTTTCGGCCGGCGCGCTCTGGCGGATGGACAAGCGCGACCCAACGCTCGTCAGCATCGCCAATGGCGGCAGTTCACGCGACCCGAACTCGGATGACGGCAACCTGAAATACGACCGCGGAGACCTCGTGTCGACACTGTTCAAGGCCACCCACGACCTCGAACTCAAGTACCGCAACTTCGGCGCCTTCGTGCGCGCCAGCTACTTCTACGACGCGACCATCAGCGACAAGGGCAACCTGAACTCCAAGGCCCGCGACGTCCTCGGCAACGATGCCGAGATTCTCGACGCCTACCTGCGCGGCAGCTTCGACATCGGCGGCCGCAACCTCAACCTGCGGCTCGGCAAGCAGGTGGTGAGCTGGGGCGAAAGCACCTTCATCCATAACGGCATCAATGTGCTCAACCCGGTCAACGTCAGCCGCCTGCGCGCCCCGGGCTCTGAACTGAAGGAAGGCTTCATCCCGACGATGATGGCCTACGCGTCTCAGGAAATCACCGACAACGTTTCGGTTGAAGTGGCGCTGCCCGCCGAGTGGAAGAAGACCAAAATCGACCCGGCAGGTTCCTTCTTCAGTACCAACGACTTTGTCGCCGAGGGGGGGAATATTGCCTATACGGGTTATGGGCGAAGGAATGACCTGAACGGAAGCTTGGGAATTTTTGGCGTGGATAGCACCGCAGCCTTATGGGCACCTCGCTCCGCAGACCGCGAGGCGAGTGATAGCGGCCAATACGGAGTGGCACTACGCTATTTCCTGCCTGAGTTCAACAATACCGAACTGGGTTTCTACCACGCCAACTATCATAGCCGGACTCCCTATGTGTCGGGTTACCGTGGTGGCATTACAGCTGCTGCTACACCAATACCAACCTGTACCGTTTTTGATGCGCCAACTGCTACAGTCGCTGGCCTTGCAGCTGGTTGTGCATTTGCCGCAGGAAGAGCCGGCACCTATTTCGTTGAGTATCCGGAGGACATAAAGCTCTTTGGTGTAAGTATTAATACTGCACTACCTGGTGGCGTTGCGCTGCAGGGGGAGTATTCCTATCGCAAGAACCAGCCCATGCAATTGCCGTCGGCAGAGCTGTTGAATGCAGCGCTGGGAGCCGCGAGCCAACTGACCACGACTGATCCGACTGCTGCGCGTCTCTACCATGCTTATGGTGCTGAGATCAGCGGTTATCGTCGGGTGAAAATGCATCAGATCCAGTTCACCGGCACCAAGGCCTTCGGCCCGACCTTTGGTGCCGAGCAGTTGGTCACTGTCGGCGAAGTTGGCTACACCTATCTTGATCTACCGTCCAATCTGAAATTTGCCGCGCCGGGCTGCCACCTACCCCAACCTGGCTCTAGTACTTCCGCATCATTTGGATCGACATCTACCGATTGCTTCGCAACAAAGAACTCTTGGGGCTACCGTCTAGTTGGCCGACTGGACTACCCGAACGCACTGGGTGGCGCGACGGTCTCGCCGCGCATCGCCTTCTCGCATGACGTGGATGGTTCCGGCCCGACCTTCAACGAAGGCGCCAAGGCGATTACCCTCGGTGTCGGTTTTAACTACCGCCAGAACTGGCAGGCAGATATTGCCTACACAGCATTCTTCGGCGGCAAGACTGAATCCGGAATTGATCCTGTAGGCGGCTTACCTTACGCCAGCAGCACCAACCCGATGAAGGATCGTGACTTCCTCGCCATCAGCCTCAGCTATTCGTTCTGATCTGTTCACGCGACCAAGAACCAGGAGATTCTCAAGATGAAAAAAACCATTTCCCTGCTGGGCGCCGCCTGTGTGCTGGCCTTCGCCGCCAGCCCGGCAGCGCTGGCCGCCGATCCCTCCGCCCTCGGCAAGACGCTGACCGCGATGGGGGCCGAAGTCGCCGCCAACGCGGCCGGCACCATTCCGGCGTTTACCGGCGGCCTGACCAAACCGGTGGCCGGCTATGTGGCCGGCGGCCACTATCCCGATCCCTATGCGACTGACAAGCCGCTGTTCACGATCGACGCGAGCAATGCCGAGAAATACAAGGCGAGCCTGACGCCGGGCCAGATGGCGCTGCTCAAGAAATATCCGACGTGGAAGATGAACGTCTATCCGACCCAGCGCAGCGCCACCTTCCCGAAGGGCAATCTTGACGAGACGATCGCCAATGCCACGCGCGCCAAACTGACCGCCGGCGGCAACGGCGTCACCGGCACCACCGGCGGCGTGCCCTTCCCGATCCCGAAGGATGGCCTGGAGGCGATCTGGAACGCCACCCTGCGCTACCGGGGCGACACCTACGCGATGAACTGGAGCCAGGCGGCGGTGACCCGCGAGGGCGCCTACACGCCGGTGCGCTTCGAGTACGAGTATGACTTCGTGTATGGCAACCTCGAAAAGCCGGCGAAGGACCGCGAGCCGAACAAGCACGCCCACTTCCTGCAGACCGTGACGGCGCCGGCGCGGCTGGCCGGCCAGATCCTGCTGATTCACGAGACCGTCGACCAGGTCAAGGAGCCGCGCTCCGCCTGGACCTACAACCCCGGACAGCGGCGCGTGCGGCTGGCGCCGAACGTCGCCTATGACAACCCGGGCACCGCTGCCGACGGCCTGCGCACCAATGATGACTTCAACATGTTCAACGGGGCAACCGACCGCTACAATTGGAAACTGGTGGGCAAGCAGGAACTGTATGTGCCTTACAACTCCTACAAGATCTCCGGCAACCAGTTGAAGCTCGGTGACGTCCTCAAGCCGGGACACATCAATCCGGAACACGCGCGCTATGAACTGCACCGCGTCTGGGTGGTCGAGGCAACGCTGAAGGAAGGCACCAGCCACATCTACAAGAAGCGCGTCTTCTACATCGACGAGGATAGCTGGATGATCATGGTGGCCGACAAGTACGATGCCCGCAACGAACTGTGGCGCGTGTCGGAACAGCATTCGATCAACTTCTACGATGCCCCGATGCAATACGGCACGATCGAAGTCCACCACGACCTGCAATCCGGCCGCTATCTGGCCATGGGTCTTCGCAACGAAGAACCGAAGGTCTACGAGAAGATCAAACGCAGCGCGGCGGACTTCACGCCGGCCGGCCTGCGTGGCGCCGGCACGCGTTAAGCGCGTCATTCCGCCGAATCCATTCGCGCAGGACATCTGTCCTGCGCGAATGGAATTTTTTCTGGATTGAATGAATGAACAGGGTTATCGGACTGGGTTTCGCGATTTTTGTCGCGCTGGCGGCGAGCTTTGCCTTTTCCGCGCGCAAGCTCCCGCCGATGCCGCTGACGGAAACCCATATTGGCAAAGCCCTGCTGCTCGACACGCAACGCACCGGCCAGCGCCTCGTCACGGTTGGCGAGCACGGCTACATCTTCGTTTCCGACAATGAAGGCGATCTCTGGCGGCTGACTCCTACGGCCACGGATGCCACATTGACCAGTGTCGCCTTTGCCGATGTGCAGCTCGGCCTGGCGGTCGGCCATGACGCCACCATCCTGCGCAGCGTGGATGGCGGCAGTTCATGGCAGAAAGTGTTTAGTGACGTGGAGCAATTGCGGCCATTGCTCCGGGTCATGTTCATCGACAAGCAGCGGGCCATTGCGGTCGGCGCCTATGGGGCGTATTTCGAGAGCATGGATGGCGGCGCAACCTGGACCGAACGCAAGATCAGCGAAGAGGACCGGCATTTCAACGCGCTGACCCGCCTCACGGACGGCACGCTGCTGCTGGCCGGCGAAGCCGGCACGCTGCTGCGCTCCGGCGATGACGGCGCACAATGGGAAAAACTGGCATCGCCCTATACCGGTTCGTTTTTCGGACTGCTGCCGCTGGCGCAGGGGGGTGTCTTGGCCTTCGGCATGCGCGGCAACATCTTCCGCAGCGATGACCGCGGGGCTAGCTGGCAGGCGGCAACTGCGGACAGCGAAAACGCCTTGTTCGGTGGCCTGACGAACGATAGCGGCCTGGTCGTGCTGGTAGGCCAGAACGGGACAGTCCTGGTCAGCCGGGATGACGGCCGCACTTTCAAGCGCGTGGCAACACAGGCCAGCCGCGCCCTGAGTTCAGTGCAACGCCCCTTGCAGCAAGCGGTTGAAAAAAACGGCGGGGACACCATTCTGGTTTTCGGTGATGGTGGCCCGACCCGCATCGTGTTGCCGCCCGGGAGCCGGCCATGAAAGCCAACCCGGTTGTGCGCACCATCGGGAATGTGCTGTTTTCCTGGCGGCGCAGTTTCCTGGCCCTGTTTGTGCTGATTACCCTCGGGCTGATCTGGTCGGCGACGCATCTGCGGGTGGATGCGGGATTCGAGAAAATGATCCCGCTCAAGCATGAGTACATGCAAACCTTCACTGCTTACCAGAAGACCTTCGGCGGGGCCAACCGCATTCTGGTCGCCCTGCGCCAGCAGGAAGGGGACATCTACAACCCCGAGTTTTTGCGCACGCTCAAGGCGGTGACCGACGCGGTGTTTTTCATCCCCGGGGTCGATCGCGCCACGGTGACCTCCTTGTTTACGCCGAATGCCCGCTTCATCGAGGTGGTCGAGGACGGCTTCGCCGGCGGCAACATCATTCCGGCCGATTTCAGCGGCAGCGCTGAAGACATGGAGACCGTCCGCGTCAATGTGCTCAAGTCGGGGCGGGTCGGCCGTCTGGTGTCCAACGACTTCAAGGGGGCGCTGGTCAGCGCCGAACTGCTGGAGATCGACCCGACCACCGGCGCCAAGCTGGACTATGTCGCGGTGGCGGAGCAATTGGAGAAAATCCGCGCCACCCATCAGAAGGAGGCCGGACTCAAGGTGCACATCATCGGCTTCGCCAAGGCGGTCGGCGACATTACCGAAGGCGCGCGCGAGGTACTGGAATTCTTCATCATCGCCTTCGCCATCACCGCGGCGCTGCTCTACTGGTATTCCGGCTCGGCCAAGCTCTCCGCGGTTGCGCTGCTCTGCGCGATGATCCCGGTGATCTGGTTGCTCGGCTTGTTGCCGCTACTCGGCTTCGGCATCGATCCCTTGTCGATCCTGGTACCCTTCCTGATCTTCTCGATCGGCGTCAGTCATGCCGTTCAAATGACGAACGCATGGCAGATCGAAGTGCTGAATGGCGTCGACGGACTGGCCGCCGCGCACAACTCGTTCCTCAAGCTGTTCATGCCGGGCGCGATGGCCCTGCTCGCCAACGCGCTCGGCTTCATCGTCATCCTCTACATCCAGATCGACATCGTGCGCGAACTGGCGATTACCGCCAGCCTTGGTGTGGCACTGATGATCGTCACCAACAAGATGCTGCTGACGATCCTGCTCTCGTGGATGAGTCTGACCCCGGCGGAAATCAAGCGCGCGGGTGGCAAGAAACGCGGGGGTGACCGCTTGTGGATGTCGCTCAAGGGCTTTGCCGAGCCGCGTCTGGCGGTACGGGTACTGCTACTGGCGGCGCTGCTACTGGCGGCGGCCACCTGGATGGCGCGCGACCTGCGCACCGGCGACCTTGGCAAGGGAATACCGGAACTGCACGACGACTCCCGCTACAACCGCGATACCGCTGCGATTGTTGATTCGTTCTCGATTGGCGTCGATGTGCTGTCGGTCATCGCCCAGTCGCACAACCTCGATGGCGCTTGCACGCATCACGAGGTCATGAGCCTGATCGACCGCTTCGAAACGACGATGAAGAATGTGCACGGGGTGCAGGGCGTGCTGTCGCTGCCTGGCGTGGCGAAGATCGTCAATGCCGGATGGAACGAAGGCAATCCGCGTTGGCGCGTCCTGTCGCGCGACCCATCGATCCTCGCCCAGTCGGTGACGCCAATCGATACCAGCACCGGCCTGCTCAACACCGATTGCAATGCGATGCAGGTGATGATCTTCACCCACGACCATCAGGGCACGACGATCGCGCACATCGTCAAGGAGATCAAGAAATTCATCGCGGCAAATCCCTCCGAAAACCTCGAACTCAAACTGGCGTCGGGCAACGTCGGGGTAATGGTGGCGACCAACGAAGCGGTCGATGCCGCCGAGGTCACCATGCTGTTGCTGCTATTCGGTTCGATCAGCCTGTTGTGCTTCCTCGAGTTCCGCTCCTGGCAAGCGACCCTCTGCATCGTCCTGCCACTGACCATCGTCGCCGTACTCTGCAACGCACTGATGGCGCTGCTCGGCATTGGTCTCAAGGTATCGACGCTGCCGGTGATCGCCCTCGGTGTCGGCGTCGGCGTCGATTACGGCATCTATCTCTACGAGCGCATGGCCAACTCAATGGCGCGCGGCCGCAAATTGTCCACGGCCTTCTATCAGGCGCTCCGCCAACGCGGCACGGCAATCGCCTTCACCGCCGCAACGATGTCCATTGGCGTGGGCACCTGGGCCTTCTCGGCACTCAAATTCCAGGCCGACATGGGCATCCTGCTGGCCTTCATGTTCCTCGTCAATATGCTGGGAGCGTTACTCCTGCTGCCGGCACTGGCCGCACTGCTGCTGTGGAAATCACCCCCAAAAGCAGCAGCCAATCCCGCGCAGGCCTGAGCAACTGGGAACAACTGGCGATCAGGGATTTCACCTGATCACCTTACTGCCCCGCCGTCTCACGATACTTCAGCGGCCCACCGGTGAATGGCGCGAAACCGGTGCCAAAGATCACGCCGGCGTCGGCCAGGTCGGCATCGGCAACGACACCATCGGCGACCAGTTTTTCGGTGCGGTCGATCAGCGGTTTCACCAGACTCGCTGCCAGGTCGGCCGGCGCCGTTCCGCCAGCGCCGACTTTCTTCGCCTTGCCGCTACTCCAGTCGTAAAAACCCTGGCCGGTTTTCTTGCCCAGTTGTTTTTTCTCGACCAAGGCCAGCAGGCATTTAGGCGGTTCGGCGCCATCGGCCAATTGCTTGCCGGCCGCCAGTGCGATGTCGAGGCCGACGGTGTCGGCCAGTTCGATCGGGCCCATCGGCATGCCGAAGGCGAGCATGGCTTCATCGACCGCTTCAGCTGAAACACCCGCATCGACAGCGCGCATCGCGGCCAACATGTAGGGGGCCAGCACGGCATTGACCAGAAAGCCCGGCATGCTCTTGACCGGCAGCGGCAACTTGTCAATTTGGCGCACAAAAGCACAGGCCGCCTGCACCATTGCCGGGTCGGCACCCTCCGCCGCGACCACCTCGACCAGGGGCATCATCGCCACCGGGTTGAAGAAGTGGATGCCGACCAATCGTTCGGGTTGTTTCAGCACGCTGCGCAAGTCCTCCAGACGCAGGCTGGAGGTATTGGTGGCCAGCACTGCCCCCGGTTTCATCTGCGGTTCCAGCGCACGGAACAGTGCGTGCTTGGCTTCGACATTCTCGAAAATCGCCTCGATGACGACATCGGCATGCGCCACGCCGGCACCACTCACGTCCGGGATCAGCCGGTCGAAGGCCTCACGCACCCGCAAGGGCTCGCGCAAGCGCCGGGTGAACAGCGTATGAGCGCGCTTCAAGGCAGGGGCGATGCGTTCCAGACCCTGATCCTGCAAGCTCACGGTCATGCCGCGCAGCACGCACCAGGCGGCGATATCGCCGCCCATCGTGCCGGCGCCGATCACATGCACGCGCTTTGCCTTGAATGCGGACTCCTTGCCGAAACTCTTCAGACGCTCCTGCAGGAAGAAGACACGCACCAGGTTTTTTGCCGTCGGCGAACTAATGATGCGATCAAGATTTTCCGGTGCCGCCAGGGCATTGCCCTGATGCTTGGCCCACAGGTCGATGATCGCGTAGGGCGCCGGATAGTGTTCCGGCCGGGCCTTCTTCGCGACCTGCTTGCGCGCGCCGTTGGCGACGATGGATTTCAACGGGCCATTCAGCAATCGTTGCAACAGGGGCAACTTGCGCCGCGGCTGGCCAGACTGCACCAGCAGTCGGGCGGCCGCCATCATGACGCGCGGCGGCACCGCTTCGTCGGCGAGACCCATGCGTTTGGCACGCTTGGCATCCAGCGTCTTGCCGGTCAGCATCAGGTCCAGCGCGGCAGTCGGCCCGATACGCTGTGGCAGGCGCAACATGCCGCCCCAGCCGGGGAAAATGCCGAGCATGACCTCGGGCAAGCCGAATTTGGTACCCGGCTCGTCGACCGCCAGCAGGTACCGGCAGGCCAGCGACAGTTCCAGCCCGCCGCCCAGACAGTGGCCACGCACCAGCGACAGCGTCGGATAAGGCACAGCCGCCAACCGGTTGAAAAGATCCCAACCGCGGGCGATCAGCACCCGCCCTTTTTCGGCGCTGTCCAGTTGGGTGAATTCCTGGATGTCGGCGCCGGCAATGAATCCTGCCGTCTTGCCCGAGCGAATGATCAAGCCCTTGGGCGGTGACCGATCCAGTTGGTCGAGAAGTTCCCTGAATTCGGCCAGCACCTCGGCCGACATGACATTGCTTGACTCTCCGGCCCTGTCGAGGGTTGCCCAGACCAGATCATTTTCGTCGCGTTCGATTTGCCAATGTTTCATCTCAGCAAGCCTCCACCAGCATTGCCCCACCCAGACCGCCGCCGATACAAATGGTGGCGATGCCGCGCTTGGCTTTCTCACGCCGTAGCACATGCAGCAGATGCAGCACGATGCGCGTTCCCGAGGCGCCGACCGGATGGCCGATCGACACCGCGCCGCCATCGACATTCAGGCGGCTGTCAGCAAGCAGCCCCAGCGCCCCCGGCAAATCGAGTTGCTCGCGACAATAGGCATCGTCCTGCCAGGCGGCCTGACAGGCCAGCACCTGCGCGGCAAAGGCTTCGTTCAGTTCCCAGTAGTCGATGTCGGCCAGAGTCAGCTTGTTGCGCTGCAGCAGCGGCGTCGACGCATGGACCGGGCCAAGACCCATCATGGCCGGGTCGAGTCCGGCCCACTGGCTGTCAACGATGCGGCCAAGCGGCTTGAGGTTCCAGCGCGCGACTGCCGCCTCGCTGGCGAGCACCACCCAGGCTGCGCCATCGGTAATCTGCGAGCTGTTGGCGGCGGTGATGTTGCCGTACTTTTTGTCGAAGAACGGCTTCGGCTTGGCCATGCCGGCCAGGCTGGCGTCGTCGCGCACGCCATCATCCACGGCATATACCGTGCCGTCGGCATCCACCACCGGCACGACCTCATCAAAATGTCCGGCCGCCCGGCCGGAAAGCGCCCGCTGATGGCTGCGTACCGAAAATTCGTCCATCTGCTGCCGATTGATGCCGAAGCGCCAAGCCAGATTTTCTGCCGTCTGCCCCATCAACAGACCGACCATCGGGTCGGTCAGGCCCTTCATCAGACCGATCACCGGAGAGAACAGCGCAGCGGGCTTGAGTTTCAGGAAATGGCCGAGCTTTTGCCTCGCTGTGCGCATCTGCATCATGGCGGCGAACCAGCGCACCATGGCGTCGGAATACAACAGCGGCGCGCGCGACAGCGCATCGACTCCACCCGCCAACACCAGTTCGGCGCGGCCCGACTGGATGTTGACCATGGCCGAATCTATGGCCTGCATGCCGGAAGCACAGTTGCGCATCACCGTCCAAGCCGGCACCTTATGACCACAGCCGAGGCGCAACGAAACCAGGCGACCGATGTTGGTTTCATCTGGTGACGGCGCGGCACAGCCGAGGATGACCTCGTCGAGATCCTGCGGCGCAAAGGGCTGGCGCAGCAGCAGCGCACGCCCAGCTTGCGTCGCCAGATCGGAAGCGGCAAACGGGCCGGGGCCGGTCTTGGCCTTCAAAAACGGCGTGCGTGCGCCATCGACGACATAAATCGCTTTTCCGCTCATGATCAGGCCCCCATGCGCGATGCGGGGGGTTTGTTCGCCGTCGCCACGCCAAAATCGAACGGAAAATCATCGACGCGCACGACGATATCGCGCAGCGCATTGCGGCGTTTCATCACTTCATATTCCGTCGGCGAAATCACGCCAATCTCGGCAGCCACCAACGCGATATCGCGCACGTTGGCGCGCGGGTCGCCCTCGAAACGGCCGGCCTTTTCAGCCGCGCGGATCTTCGCTTCAATCGGCTCGGCCTCCAGCGTAGCCAGCAGCGCCAGTTCGATGGCACCAACCGGCTCGTTCTCAGTGGTCGGCAGATAGCATTCGGCCGTCAGGCGATCGCGCGTCGCGGACGGCCCGATCAGGGCCTTGGCGACCTCGTGGCCGAGATCGTCGGAGGGGAACACATAGGGATAGCCCCAGGGGAAAATACTGCGATGCAGGATGGCGCCAACAAAGCGGATCGGGAAATTGGCGATCACGCCTTCGAAAGCCTGCTGCGCCTTGTACATCGAATCCCAGATCGCCCAATGGGCCAGCGGCGCATCGGCCTGCTGGCGACCCTCGTCCTCATAACGCTTCAGCGTGCAGGACATCAGATACATCTGCGAAAGGATGTCGCCAAGCCGGCCGGAAATCTTCTCGCGACGCTTGGCACTGCCACCCAGCACCAGCAGCGAAATATCCGTGAGAAAGGCGAAAGCTGACGAGAAGCGGGTGAGTTGCTGGTAATAGCGGCGCATTTCTGGCGCCACGTTGGCACCAACCGGGACGAAGTGCGACCCGGTCATGCCTAGCCAAAGTGCATAAAAGCCGTTTCTGATGGTAAAGCCGATATGCGCCCACAGCGCCTTGTCGAAATCGAAGAGGCCCTTGTTTTCATCAGGATTTTGCGCCGCCTGCATCTCGGGCAGGAGATAGGGGTGGCAGCGGATGGCCCCCTGTCCGAAAATGATCAGGGAGCGGGTCAGGATGTTGGCACCCTCGACAGTGATGCCAATTGGCGTCTGCTGGTAGGCGCGGCCGAGAAAATTGGATGGGCCGAGGCAGATGCCCTTGCCGCCGATAATATCCATGCCGTCATTGACCACCTGGCGGGCGCGCTCGGTGACGTGGTATTTGGCGATGGCGGAAACCACCGACGGCTTCTCGCCGAGATCGACGGCACCGGCCGTCATCTTGCGCGTGGCATCCATCAGGTAAGTGTAGGCACCCATACGCGTCAGCGCCTCCTCGACACCCTCGAAGCGGCCCACCGCCAACTTGAACTGGCTGCGCACACGGGCGTAGCCGCCGACGGCGCGCGCCGCCATCTGCACCATGCCGACATGGGACGCTGGCAAGGAAATCGAACGCCCCGCCGCCAGACATTCCATCAACATGCGCCAGCCCTGACCGGCATTCGCCGGCCCGCCGATGATGAAATCGAGCGGCATGAAGACATCGGTGCCGCGCGTCGGGCCGGTCGTGAACATCGCGTTCAGCGGGAAATGACGGCGCCCGGTGTCCACGCCGGGATGATCGTAAGGCACGATCGCGCAGGTGATGCCGATGTCCTTATTGCTGCCCAGCAGTCCATCCGGGTCATACAGGCGAAAGGCCAGGCCAAGGAGGGTGCACAGCGGCGCCAGCGTGATATAGCGCTTGTCCCAGGTGACGCGCATGCCGAGCACTTCCTTGCCCTGCCACATGCCCTTGCAGACAATGCCGCTATCCGGGATCGACGCCGCATCGGAACCGGCCCACGGACTGGTCAGCGCGAAAGCGGGCACTTCAATGCCCTTGGCCAGGCGCGGCAGATAGTGGTTTTTCTGTTCCTCGGTACCGTAGTGCAGCAGCAGTTCGGCCGGGCCGAGCGAATTCGGCACCATCACCGAGACGGCCATTGCCGACGAACGGGTAGAGAGCTTGGTGATCACCTGCGAATGCGCATAGGCGGAAAATTCCAGGCCGCCATAGCGCTTTGGAATGATCATGCCGAGGAAGCCCTTGTCCTTGAGGTAGCGCCAGGCTGCCTCGGGCATATCGTAAAGTTCGTGCGTCACCTGCCAGTCATCGACAAGGCTGCAGGCGGTGGTCACCTCGTTGTCCATGAAGGACTGTTCGGCGGCAGTCAGTTTGGGTTGCGGGTAGGCATGCAGTTTCTGCCAGTTCGGTCGACCGCGAAACAGTTCGCCCTCCCACCAGACGGTGCCGGCCTCAAGTGCCTCTTTCTCGGTATCCGACATCTGCGGCAGCAGGCTGCGATATGTGGCAAATATTGGCCGGGTAATCAGCGTGCGGCGCAATGGCCGAACCAGAAACAGAGCCGCCACGATTGCCAGGACGGCAATACCCAGCAGCAGGGTGATGGAGGTGCTCATGCTTTGAATCTCCTGATTGAGCCGGCTTGATCGGATTGCTGTGTGCCGGCGATACTGAACGTGCGGATTTAAAAATGTGGCAATGGGGCGCGCAAGCCACCAAGCAAAAATGACATCAGGCGTTCCGGCAAGCGGTCGAGACGATCAATGGCATCCTCGTCAGCGACCTGCCAGTCGGTGACCAGCCGCAAGGCATCCGTGCCGGCAATCGCGTAGGACGTCGCGCCCAGCATGAAATGAAAGCGCCACGCGATCTCGGCACGCGGCACATTCGGCAAGGCCTTGAACAACGCCGCCTTGTATCGCTCGACAACTTCCTGATATTCGTCGGCAAGAAAAGTGCGGATGAAGTCGGCCGGATCGGTCAGTGTGCGGCCAAGGAGGCGCAGAAAAGTGACCCCGCCGCGCGATTCATCCTGTGCCATGCTCAGCAACGTGCCGAAAAATCCCTCGACAATCTGCGACGGCTTCAGTGGCTTGTCCCCAGCTTTCTTTTCCATTTCATCCAGAACGCGGAGTCGCTCGGTATTCAGCCACGCCAGCCGACGCCGGAATACTTCCCGCATCAAGGCCTCCTTGGAGCCGAAGTGATAATTCACGGACGCCAGATTGACACCGGCCGCGCCGGTAATCTGGCGCATCGAGGTGCCATCAAAGCCATTTTCCGTAAACAATCGCTCCGCTGCATCAAGAATGCGTTCGCGTGTATCGACAGAACGCGCTTCAGCCATGAGTACCCTCCTGTTAATTCATACGTTCGTTTAAATGTTAGGGAAGATACCAATGCAAGGCAAGGGATTTTTTGCGCTCCTCCCGGAAAAAGTCGGCGTGACCGCAGGGAATCCCCTTTTCGGGACTGGCGGGACGGCGGTCAAAGGCAGAGCCCTGCCAGAGCCCCTCTCCCCTGCCCTCTCCCGCAAGGGGAGAGGGAGAAAACCGGCACCACCGCAACCCACGCCCCAGTAGCCTTGCCGCCGGGCCGCCCCAAGGCAAGGCGACACGCGGCGCCAGCCGCAACCCGCTGCCAATCGTGAAGGGGAGCACCCCTAATAAAACGAGCGTAGCGAGCAACAGTCACCCCTCCCGCGCGGGAGGGGCTGGGGAGGGCGGGTCTCCTATTAGCCTCGCTTGATCAATTCGAACTGCGCCACCACGTTGCGCAACTCGGCCGAGGTCGCGCTGAGCGCCTCGACGCATTGTTGGGCGTTGCGCGCCGACTGCGTGTTCTGCTCGATCAGGGACGACACTTGCTCCATATTCACTGCGACATCCTGGCTGGCGACCGCCTGCTCCCGCGAGGCGGCGGCGATGGTGTCGGCCATGGTCGCCACTTCGTCGCTCGAAACGCGAATCTTGTCGAGGCCGGTCACACTGGCCTGCATCAGGCCCATGCCAACCTCCACCTCGCTCACCGCCTGTTCCATCGACGCCACCGCCTGATGGGTCACCTTCCGGAATTCGCTGACCGTATTGTTGATGTCGGTGGTAGACAACGACGTCCGCTCAGCGAGTTTTCTCACCTCGTCAGCCACCACAGCGAAACCGCGGCCTTGATCGCCGGCGCGCGCCGCCTCGATGGCGGCATTCAGCGCCAGCAGATTGGTCTGATCGGCGATCTCGCGAATCGTCTTGGTGATGACGCCGATCTTTTCGATGGCCCGGTTCAGGTCGCCGATGTTTGCGTTCGAAGCCTGCACCGCCTCGACCACGCGCGTGGTCGCCGCCATGCTGCTGTCCATGCTGCGCGTGCTGTCCGCAACCAGCGCTTTGGACTGGCTGGCGGCTTGCGCGGTGTTATTGACACTTGACGCCACCTCGCCTACCGACACGGTGAGTTCCTCGGTCGCCGCCGCCGTACCCTGCACGCGATCATGCTGCTGCACCGACTGAGCTACCACACGGTCCATTTCCGCCCCCAATTTCTTGCTCTCATCATCCAGGGCAATCGATACCAGACGCACTTCGTCGAGGACCACCTTCAGATTCACCTGCATGGCCGCCAGGGTGCACAGCAATTGTCCGGCCTCGTCGCGACGGGAGATATCGATGTCATCGGTCAGCACGCCAGCAGCGATGCGTTCGAAGTGAGCGATGGCCTGGCGCATTGGCGTGACGATCGCCTTGACCAGAAGCCCCCCGACCACCACGACCAGGAAGATCGCCGCGAGCGTGCCGAAAATGGCCGCATTGCGCACCCACGCATACTTTTGCTCAGCCTTGCCATGGGTTTTGACGCCTTCATCAACAAGATAACGCTGCAAAGCTTCGCCCTGCTCCCGCAGCTTGCTGTACAGCGGGTTCACCTTGGTCAGCAGCAGCGCCTGGGCAGTATCGTAATCGCCAGCGGTCAGCGCATCCCGCGCGAGCCCCACACCTTCCTTCGAATAAGCGTCGCGTGCCGCGAAAAAGGCCTCGGCCAGCGCCTGCTCAGCGGCGCTTTTGGGTTTCTTTGCGTAAATCGCGCGCAAGTCTTCAATGGTCTTGCGGTTGGCCAGCGTCGCATCGAGGTGCAGCGTAACCGGATGGTTGTGCATCTTGCTGTACGGGTTGTCCGGGCTGTGCTGCAAGGCAAGCATGATCTGCGCACGGTTGTCGGCCAGTATTTCGGTCATCTTGGCAACGGACATCGCCGGCTCCATGTGCTCATCGTAGGCGGTGCGCAACGCTTCGTTGCTCTGGCTCAAGCCGACGACGCCAATGATGGAGCCAATCGCAATCATCACCGCCATCAGGGTCATGACGCCGATCAGGCGGGTACGAATCGACAAGCCCGCCAGAAAGCCGCCGGCTTTCGGCAGTTTGCCCTGGCCGGCATTGATCTGCTGGTAGAGCGCTTCGGCCGCGCGCACCTGTTCGCGGGCGGGTGCGGAACGCACGGACAGGTAACCTGTGGTTTCGCCGTTCTTGCGCAGCGGCACGGCAAAGGCGTCGACCCAGTAATGGTCGCCGTCCTTGCTACGATTCTTGACGATACCGCGCCATGGCCGGCCCGCTTTCACCGTCTGCCACAGATCGGCAAAGGCCGCAGCCGGCATGTCCGGATGGCGCACGATATTGTGGCTCTTGCCGATCAATTCCTCTTTCGCAAATCCGGAAAGCTCGATGAATGCATCGTTGCAATAGGTGATGACGCCCTTCAGGTCGGTCTTGGAAACCAGATATTTCCCGGTGGGAAAAGGTTTTTCGTTTTGTGTGACAGGCCCGTTGTTTTTCATCGTCTCGCTCTTTCTGGATAAATTGGAGTGATCGGTAATTTCTAATTCTTTAGCTAGCTGTGTGGTTTTATCCAAGCCTTTTAATATGCGCTTTTATCCTGCCTTGGTGCTAGTCGAGAAAGTGAGCTTCATGCCCCTATTTCCTGCCTCACTCCTCCCTTTTGGCAGAAACCTCTGGCTGCCGGCAGCCATGCTCCTGGCACTCCTGCTTGCGTTGGGCTTTTACGTCCCCGCTACTGACTTCGCCCTGTTGTTGCTTGTCGCGACCACCCTGGCGGCGATCTTCATGCTCTGGAACGCCTATGCGAACTTGCGCAGAACACTGGGAGGCTCCGCGGACGAAATTCACGCCCAGATGATCAGGATCACCCGCGGTGATTTTTCCTCTGACATTACGGTGTCCTCCGGCATGGAAAACAGCATGCTCGCGGATCTGGGCAAAATGCAGAAAATACTGCATGCCCAAGCAATCGCACACAAACTGTCCGAGGATGCCATGCGCGCCAGCACTGAGCACCTTAACGAAGCGCAGCGCCACGCGCATCGCTCAGCAACTTCAGCGATGTCCGTGCTGCGGATCGGTTAAACGTGACTTGTGACACAGTCAAACTAAGTGGGCGGCAGCGCCTTCGGCACGGACGATTCGTCAGAATTCCCGGTCATGAGCTGTTTGAGCCCGACATAAGGCAGTGGTTCGCCTTCGGGAGCGGGTACGCTAGCGTCGGGTGCCGCACGCTCCATCATGACGATCTTTTCCTCAAGGCTGCGCTGCGTCTTTTCCAGTTCCTCAATGCGGCCCTGCTGGCGCATGATGGTCCATTGCCGACGGATCGTCGCCGGGGTCGAGACCAGCGAGGTAATCAAGCCGCCGAGCGCCAGGGAGAGCAACAGCACCATGGCCAGCGAACTGTCGAAAGTCCACACCAGAAAGTCGACGGTGACCGGCGCGGTGTTCTGCAAGGCGAACATGACTCCGACAACGGAAAACAGTATCGCGACGATGGTGAGCAATTGCATGGCGTTCCCTTTCCCGGGCTCAGGCTGAAACAGTGTTGTAGTGGGAGGATAGCAAAGTGTGGAGCGCAAGAGGGGCACAATGGGCTGCAGGAAGCTTCCCGCTGTTGCGGTCATTCAACGTTTCCATGGTTGCAGTTTTCATTCCCTTGCCGTGGCCGCAGAAAGTCGGCGTGACCGAAGGAAATCCCCGTGGGACTGGCAGCACGGCGAACTATAATGTCATCCTTTTTTCGTCAGGCTCCGCAACCCATGCCCAGCACGCCCGTCAAAACGCTCGACACCTTTGCCAACCCGGCTCCGCAACGGGATTACCAGATCCACATGGAAATCCCGGAATTCACCTGCCTGTGCCCGAAAACCGGCCAGCCGGATTTCGCGGTGCTGACACTCGACTATGTGCCGGACAAGCTTTGCGTCGAACTCAAGAGTTTGAAGCTCTACATCTGGAGCTTCCGCGACGAAGGGCATTTTCACGAGGACGTGACCAACCGCATTCTCGGCGATCTGGCTAAGACACTTAAACCCAGGTTCATGCGCCTGACCGCGCGTTTCTTCGTGCGCGGCGGCATTTTCACCAATGTCGTCGCCGAGCACCGCAAAAAGGGCTGGCAGCCCGCCGCGCCGGTCGAACTGGCGAGTTTCCCGTCACAATCGAATACCCGCGGCTGATCTTTTCCTGCCATGAACCCCAACCTCGACAAGCTGCATCCCTATCCCTTCGAGCGGCTGCGCGAACTGTTCGCCGACACAGGTAAGGGAAATGAGCCACCCGCCGGGTTGCAAGAAATCAAGCTGCATATCGGCGAGCCGCAGCATCCCACGCCGCAATTCATCAAGGATGCGCTCACGGCCAATTTCGGGGGGCTCGCCAACTACCCGACCACCAATGGCTCCGACGATCTGCGCCAGTCCATCGCCGACTGGATCGGTCGGCGCTATGGCATTCCCGCACCGGACAGCGTGACGCAAGTCCTGCCGGTGACCGGCTCGCGCGAGGCGCTGTTTGCCATCGCCCAGGCGGTGATCGAAGCCAAACACACCAAGCCGGTCGTCATCTCGCCGAACCCCTTCTACCAGATCTACGAAGGCGCGGCGCTGCTGGCCGGCGCCCGGCCGTTTTTCATGAATACCACGCCGGAAAATGGTTTCCGCATGGACTGGGCGCGTGTGCCGGAAGAAATCTGGCAGGACTGCCAGCTGGTCTATGTCTGCTCGCCCGGCAACCCCACCGGCCGCGTGATGACGCTCGACGAGTGGCAGACCCTGTTCGAGCTGGCCGATCACCACAACTTCGTCATCGCCGCCGACGAGTGTTATTCCGAGATTTATTTTGACGAGCAGAATCCGCCACTGGGCGGCCTGCAGGCTGCCCACCGGCTGGGACGCACCGATTACCGCAACCTGCTGATGTTTTCCAGCCTGTCGAAGCGCTCGAACGTGCCGGGCATGCGCTCGGGCTTTGTCGCTGGCGATGCCGCCATCCTCAAGAAGTTCTGGCTCTATCGCACCTATCAGGGCTGCGCCATGAGCCCGCCGATCCAGGCGGCCAGCGCGGCGGCCTGGCGCGACGAAGCGCATGTGCGCGACAACCGCAGCCTGTATGTCGAGAAGTTCCGCCAGGTCACGCCGCTCATTGCGCAGCATCTTGCCACCGAAAAACCCGACGCCGGTTTCTATCTGTGGGCCTCGGTCGCGGCGACCGGGCTATCCGACACCGAGTTCGCCCGCGAACTGCGCCGCCAATATAATGTGACCGTCCTGCCCGGCAGCTATCTGGCGCGCGATGCGGCAGGTGCGAATCCCGGCCGCGATTTCATCCGCATCGCGCTCGTCGCCGGCGTCGAAGAATGCCTTGCCGCAGCACGGCGCATTGATGCCTTCTGCCAGTCGCTTTAACCCAACTTAAAACAATCAAGAGGAAACCGTCATGTCCGAAATGCAAACACTCATCGAGCAGGCCTGGGAAGACCGCGCCAACCTGAAACCCGGCGCCGCACCCGCCCGCGTCGGCGAAGCGGTCGAGCACGTCCTTGCCGAACTCGACAAGGGCGCCCTGCGCGTTGCCGAGAAAATCGACGGCCAGTGGGTCACCCACCAGTGGATCAAGAAGGCGGTGCTGCTGTCCTTCCGGCTGGAAGACAACGTGATGATGGATGGCGGCGCCATGCGCTATTTCGACAAGGTGCCGACCAAGTTCGCCAAATACGATACGCATGACTTCCAGAAGGGCGGCTTTCGCATCGTGCCGGGCGCCGTGGTGCGCCGCGGCTCCTTCATCGGCAACAACGCGGTGGTGCTGCCCAGTTTCATCAACATCGGCGCCTATGTCGGCGAAGGCACGATGGTCGACACCTGGGTCACCGTCGGCTCCTGCGCGCAGATCGGCAAGCACGTGCATCTCTCCGGCGGCGTCGGCATCGGTGGCGTGCTCGAACCGCTGCAGGCCAACCCGACCATCATCGGCGACAACTGCTTCATCGGTGCGCGTTCCGAGGTGGTCGAAGGCGTCATCGTCGAAGACAACTGCGTCATCTCGATGGGCGTGTTCATCGGCCAGAGCACCAAGATCTACGACCGTGCCAGCGGCGAAGTGATTTATGGACGCGTCCCCGAAGGCTCAGTCGTCGTCAGCGGCAGCCTGCCATCGAAGGATGGCAAGTACAACCTCTACTGCGCGGTGATCGTCAAGAAGGTCGATGCCCAGACCCGCTCCAAGACCAGCATCAACGAACTGCTGCGCGACTGATGGCCCCCTTCCCCCCATCCCCCTTCCCGCGGAAGGGGGTGACTGTGGCTCGCTACGCTCGTCGGTTACGGGGTGCACTGGGCGAGCATACGCACGGGTTGCGCCTGCAGCGCGTGACGTCCCGGCTTGGGGCGGCCCGGCGCCGGGACTGCATTGTGACTGTTGGCCGCCAGGAGACATAACGATCATGGGTGCAATGCAAAGACTCTTCCAGTTGATGGCCGACAAGAAGGCTTCGGACATCTTTGTTTCTGTAGACGCGCCCATCAACATCAAGATCAACGGTGTGGCCATGCCGGTCAACCAGCAGATCATGGATGCGGCAACCATCATGGGGCTGCTGCAGGAAATTCTCAACGAGCACCAATTGCTCGAGTTCGAGGAAACGCTTGAGCTCAATACCGGTTTCGCGCTGGCCGGCGTCGGCAACTTCCGCATCTCGGTGATGCGCCAGAAAGGCACCCCGGCCTTCGTCGTGCGCTACATCCCGACGGAAATACCGCGGCTGTCGGCACTCAACATGCCGCCGGTGCTGGCCGACATCATCATGGAAAAGCGCGGCCTGGTGTTGATGGTTGGCGCCACGGGTTCGGGCAAGACGACCACGCTCACCGCCATGCTGGATCATCGCAACGAACTCAACACCGGCCACATCCTGACACTCGAAGAGCCAATCGAATTCGTCTTCAAGAACAAGAAGTCCATCGTCAACCAACGCGAAATCGGTGCGGATACGCGCGACTTCCAACTCGCCTTGAAAAATGCGATGCGGCAGGCCCCGGACTGCATCTTCATCGGTGAAATCCGCGACAAGGAAACGATGACCCAGGCCATCGCCTACGCGCAAACCGGCCATCTCTGCCTCGCCACGCTGCACGCCAACAACAGCTATCACTCGATGAGTCGCATCATCAGTTTTTATCCGCTGGAAAACCGCCCCGCACTGCTGGCCGACTTGTCGGTGACGCTGAAGTGCATCATTTCCCAGCGCCTGGTGAAAAAACCCGACGGCACCCGCACCCCCGCCGCCGAGGTGATGCTCAATTCGCGCTATGTGAGCGAACTGATCGAGAAAGGTGATCTCAGCGGCATCAAGGAAGCGATGGAGCAAAGCCTCTCGCCCGGGGCGATCACCTTCGAGCAATCGCTGCATGCGCTCTTCAAGTCCGGCACCATCACGCTGGAAGAGGCGCTCGGCAACGCCGATTCGGCCAACAACCTGCACTGGCTGATCAACAACGCCATGGCCGACAGAAAACCGGGCGACCGGCCGTTCGAGACCGCACCCGCCAACGCCGAATCCAGCACCTCGGAAAGCGGCGCAAGCTTCTCCAAATTCACGATGAAAATGGAATAACAGATGCGCAACGCCGTCCCACCAGCGCCGACTTTTACGGCCACCCTGGACTTAGCCAAAGCCCTCATCGAACGCCGCTCGATCACCACCGAGGATGCCGGCTGCCTCGACCTTATCGCCGCGCGCCTCGCGCCGCTCGGTTTCGTCTGCGAACGCATCGACAGCACCGGCCCAACCGGCCACGTCTGCAATCTGTGGGCGCGGCGCGGCACCACGCAACCACTGGTTGTCTTCGCCGGCCACATCGATGTCGTGCCGCCGGGACCGGAAGACAAATGGCAGAGCGACCCCTTCGTGCCCACCGAACGCGACGGCATGCTCTATGGCCGGGGCGCGGCCGACATGAAAACCTCGGTAGCCGCTGCCGTGGTGGCTGCCGAACAGTTGCTCGCCAGCCTGCCCGAGCCCAATGGCTCGCTGGCCTTCCTGCTCACCTCGGACGAAGAAGGCGATGCCACCGACGGCACCGTCAAGGTGGTCGAGGCGCTCAAGGCGCGCGGCGTGACGCTTGACTGCTGCATCGTCGGCGAGCCCACCTCGGTCAATCGGCAGGGCGACATGATGAAGAACGGCCGGCGCGGTTCGCTGTCAGGCAAACTCATCGTCAAGGGGATTCAGGGCCACGTCGCCTATCCCGAGAAGGTGAAGAATCCCATCCACCTCGCCGCCCCCGCGCTGGCCGAAATTGCCGCCTCGCGCTGGGACGACGGCAACGAATTCTTTCCGCCCACCAGCTTCCAGATCTCGAACATCCACGCCGGCACTGGCGTCACCAACGTCGTACCGGGCACGCTCGAGGTGCTGTTCAACTTCCGTTTTTCCACCGCCAGTACGGCCGAGGGTCTGCAAAACCGCGTGCATGAGATTCTCGACCGGCATCAGCTCGAATACGACCTCGCCTGGCTGCTCGGTGGCCGTCCCTTCCTCACCACGCCCGGGCGCCTGGTCACGGCACTCACCGCCGCCATCCAGGCCGAAACCGGCATCACCCCCGAACTCTCGACCACCGGCGGCACCTCCGATGGCCGCTTCATCGCCGACATCTGCCCCGAAGTCGTCGAATTCGGTCCGGTCAATGCCACCATCCACAAGATCGACGAATGCGTCGCGCTCGCCGACATCGAGCCGCTGACGCGCATCTACGCCGCCACTTTCCGCAAACTACTGGGCTGAACGCCGTTCCGCCAGCGCCGACTTTTACCATGACCGATTCCCTGCTCGACGACCTCATCACCGTGCGCGACTGGCTGCGCTGGGGCACCAGCCGCTTCCACGAAGCCAAGCTGTTTTTCGGCCACGGCTGCGACAACGCCCACGACGAGGCGGCTTGGCTGGTGCTCGCCGCCTTGCACCTGCCGCCCGACCACCTCGCTCCGTATCTGGACGCCCGCCTCGCGCGCCAGGAACGCCTCGCGGTGCTTGAACTGCTGCAGCAACGCATTGCCCGCCGCGTACCTGCCGCCTATCTCACGCACGAAGCCTGGCAGGCCGGCCTGCGCTTTTATGTCGATGAACGCGTACTGATCCCCCGCTCGTATTTCGCCGACCTGCTGGTCGACGGCTTCGCGCCCTGGATCGATGACCCCGACGCGATTGGCAGCGCCCTGGATCTATGCACCGGCTCGGGCTGCCTCGCCATCCTGATGGCGCACGCATTCCCCAACGCGAAGATCGATGCGGCCGACATTTCAGATGCAGCGCTGGCGGTCGCCAAACGCAACGTCACCGATTACGGCCTGCAAAAACGCGTCAAGCTGGTACAGGGCGACCTGTTCGCCGGGCTCGGCAAACGCCGCTACAACTTCATCCTGAGCAACCCGCCCTACGTCACCGCGCAGGCCATGCGCGATCTGCCGCCAGAATATCGCCACGAACCGCAAAATGCGCTGGCTGCCGGCCACGACGGCCTCGACATCGTGCGGCGCATACTGGCCGATGCCGCAAAACACCTCAAGCCCAGCGGCATGTTAGCCGTGGAGGTCGGTCACAACAAGGAAATCGTCGAGGCCGCCTTCCCGGAACTTCCGCTCATCTGGCTCGACACCCCGAGCGGCGAAGGCAAGCTGTTCATGCTGCGCCGCGAAGATTTTGCCTGAGGCGTCGCCCACCCTGGCGGCACCCTGACCATCGTCGTACCCGCTGCAGAGCTCGCCATCCTGCCAGCGCCGACATTCAGATCATCAATACTCGCCAATCACCTTATCGATGGCGGGCTTGATCTTTGCCCTGTCTGGCATGCTTAACATCCCCACCGGCTGTTTCAGCCGCGCAACGTCTATGGCAAATATCTCGTCGGCGGACAACACGAATGCCCCCATGCCGGGCACCTCGACCAGAGGCGCCATGATCTCGACCGGTTGCGCATTCGCACGCAAAGGAATGACCACACAAGCGCCCGTCCGGCTGGTGATATGGTCATTCTGCACGGCAAGCAGAAACGGAATCGACGCCTGCTTCACGCCCGGATTGGGGTAGATGTGATATTGAGACAAGCGCTAAACTCGCTCGAACTCTTCGCCAGCAAGCCCGGTGGCAGCAATATCGCGTCCATGGGCAGACAATGCGGACGCGTTACGCTCCGCCCATGCGCGGCTCTCCAACTCTTCAAGCATGCGGGCAAAAAACTGCTCGGCTTGTGCTGATAAATTGATGTTCTGCTTAAAGGGTTCAAGCCGATCAAGCAGACTCTGATTTATCGACAAGGACAGACGGCCCTTCTTGGCAGCGGAATCGACAGTATCCAACATGGCAGGTCTCCTGCGTATGTATATGCGTATGATCGTACTCGCATGCACACCCTATGTCTATCGCTAAAACCCCTCGTCCGGCCGTAGAAAACGCCACTGCCCCAGCGGCAGGTCGCCCAGCATCACGCGGCCGATGCGTACCCGCTTCAAGCCCGTGACACGCAGGCCCACCAGTTCGCACATGCGGCGAATCTGGCGTTTCTTGCCCTCCTTCAGGATGAAGCGCAGCTGGTCTTCGTTCTGCCAGCTCACCTTGGCCGGGCGCAAGGGCTTGTCATCGAGCGACAGGCCATGATTCAACAAGGCCAGCCCCTTATCATCGAGCCGACCCTCGACGCGCACCAGATATTCCTTCTCGATGTCGCTGTCGGCACCGATCAACTGGCGCGCGACGCGGCCATCCTGCGTCAGCACCAGCAATCCCGTCGAATCGATGTCGAGCCGGCCGGCGGGCGCCAGGCCCTTCAGGCAGCCGGGGTGAAAGCGCTGCGGATCGCCGGCCATCTGGCCATCAGGGACGACCAATACGATGGCCGGCTGATGGCCATCTTCGGCCTGACCGGACACATAGCCGATCGGCTTGTGCACCAAAATCGTCGCCTGCCGCGCCTGTTCGGCGCGCGCCGCCGTCGCCAGGGTGATCTCGGCGTCCATGGCGGCGCGCGTGCCGAGTTGCGTCACCTGTTCGCCATTGACATACACCAGCCCGCGCTCAATGTAGGCATCGGCCTCGCGCCGAGAGCACAGGCCACGCTCGGCCATCAATTTCGAGATGCGCACGCCGCTCGGCGCTTCTGGTTTGACCGGTGCGGTATCAGCCGCGGCAACGCGCCGCACAACACGGATTTTCGCTCGGGGAGTTGGGCTATCGTTCATGGTCGCGCATTAAGGAAACAACCGCTGTAGGAGGCCCGCTGGCGGGCCAAACGATCCTTTGCGCCAATCGGCCTGCCAGCGGGCCTCCTAGCGTCGGGGCACAAAGTTTCATGATTCGTGGTGGCGTAGCGCCATGATCGAGATGTGCGCATACTGCTCACCCAAAAAGCTCGCTGTGCGAGCCAAGACGAACCAAGGTCAGCTTGTCGTCTCCCTCTTTCCTGTAGATCAACAGCAGGTCAGGTTTGATATGGCATTCGCGGCAGTCTGCCCATTCGCCGGTCAGCCCGTGGTCGCGGCAACTGGCAGCCAACGGCCGATCGAGCACCAACATGTCAATAACCGGCCTCAAATCGGTGTCGAGCGTCGCTCTATGCCGCCCTTTGCTTTCGCGTTTGAAGTCGCGCTTGAATAAGCCAGGCGCATCAATTGTCCGCATTCAAGTCCGCCATCAAGTCGTCGACGGTGGCAAAGGACTTTACTTTCCCAGCTGCAATTTCTGCCAGTGCCTTCCGACTACTCTTGCTAGGCGCCTTGACTTCGAAGGGCAAGCGTCGTTCATCGGCAATGCGCAACATCAACAGGCGAATGGCATCCGAGATGGACAGACCCATTGCCTCGAGTGCGTCGGCCGCGCGCTCCTTGGTGTCGTTGTCGATGCGAGCGCGGACGTAGGTATCGGCGGTGCTCATGGCGACTCTCCTTGAATCAATATCAAAGGACACATCGTAGTCTCATTGAGACCACAACGCAACGCGCCCGACGACGCGATGTCGCGGAGTTTCGGGCGTGGTGAGGAGGTATCATTCATGCCGCGCATTCTATCCCCCCGTCCGCCATGCTCAGCTACCGCCACGTCTTCCACGCCGGCAACCACGCCGATGTCCTCAAGCACACCGTCTTGCTGGCGACACTGGACTATTTCAACCAGAAGGACAAGCCCTACTGGGTAATCGACACCCATGCCGGCGCCGGCGGCTATCGTTTTGATGCCGGCCGGGCGAAGTCCCATGCCGAATACGCCGACGGCATTGGCCGGCTGTGGGCGCGCGCCGACCTGCCGCCGCTGCTCGCCGCTTACGTCGCCGCCGTGCGCCACGACAACCCGGACGGTCAGTTGCGGCGCTACCCCGGTTCCCCCCTGCTCACGCTGCGCATGCTGCGTCCGCAGGATCATCTGCGTTTGTTTGAACTGCATCCCGCCGATGTGCGCCTGCTGGGCGAAGCCGTCGCTGCTATCGACCCGCACGCCAGCAAGCGCGTTGCCATCCGCCAGGAAGACGGCTTCACCGGCCTGCAAACCCTGCTGCCGCCACCGCCGCGCCGTGGCCTGATCGTCATCGACCCGGCCTATGAGGACAAGCGCGACTACGCCCGCGTGGTCACGGCATTGAAAGAAAGTCTGGCGCGTTTCGCCACCGGCACTTACCTGATCTGGTATCCGCTCCTGCAGCGCAACGAAAGCATCCTGCTGGCCGGCCGGCTGAAGAAGCTCGCACCGGACTGGCTCAATGTCACGCTGACTGTGCAGAAACCCGGCACCGAAGGCCTCGGCATGCACGGCAGCGGCGTGTTCATCGTCAATCCGCCGTGGACCCTCGCCAAGGACTTGCGTGAAACGCTGCCGTGGCTGGCCGACACGCTGGCCATCGAGAAAGTCGGCGTTGGCTGGACGGCGGAAAGCCCGGCGACGTAGGCACTTAGGCGGTCAAGCGCACCGCCGCAAGCAACCGCGGCGTGACCGCAGCGAATACCCTTTCCGGGCTGGCCGGACGGCGCTCCCGACATGGGCCACGGGCATGACATGCCGCGCATTGCGCACGGCTGACACTCATCTCCATATCAGTGCGGGAGACTGGATTGATCCAATTGGGAAAAATCCCGAAAAGATAATCACAAAATATATACGGATAATTGCGTATATTTAACCATATAGTATTAAGATGACCTTATTAAATGACGGAGTACGCCAGTTGAACCGGTGATACGCCGCAGGAGGATCAGGCTATTTTTTTAACGCCTGGCAAGTAGAAACAACCCAACAAAGACAGGAATCTGCCGATGATTCTTCCTGCCAGTGCGCCCACCGGGGCGTTTGACCGGACAATCAGACCGAGCATAGACTCAGCCTTTCTGGCACCGCGCGCGGCGGGCCTTGCATTCGCCTATTTTCTGCTGGTTCTGGCGGGTCAACTGCTGCTTATGCCGGGGCAACATGGCGGGCCGTTGTGGCCAGCGGCCGGCCTGGCGCTCGCCGCGCTGGCGGTCTGGGGCTGGCGCTACTGGCCGGCGCTCTGGCTGGGCGGCTTTGCCGCCATTTTGCTTTACCACACGGCACTCACCGGTGAGGCGGTAACGCTTGCGACGCTGCTGCTGGCGGCGCTGACCGCTACCGGTCTCGCCCTGCAGGCCGTGCTCGGCGCGCTGCTGACGCGTCGCTTCCTGCGATGTGCCGAGCCGCTGACGCGGGAACGCGATGCCTTGGCCTTTTTCGGACTCGGCGGGCCACTCGCCTGCCTTGTCGCGCCGACGGTCGGCATCGCCGCGCTGCATTTTTTGGCAGGACTCCCGGCATCAGCGCTCGTCGCCGCCTGGCTGACCTGGTGGGCCGGTGACGTCATCGGCGTGCTGCTGTTCGCGCCGCTTGTCTTTCTAATCTTGCCGGGCTCGCGCCATCACTGGCGCGACCGTGCCCTGCAGATCGCCGGCCCGCTTTTGCTGACCAGCACGCTGCTGGCTGGCGGCTACTACTGGGTGGTACAAACCGAGCAGGATGACCACCGTGAGCAGGTCATAAAAAAGGCCGCGGAATTGCGCGACCACCTGGAGGCCATACTCAACCAGCGCACGGAGCGCCTGCAAGCCATCGAGGGACTGTTCGAGGTCAGCGAAACCGTCACGCAGGAAAGGTTCGCTGCCTTCAACCGACTGGCCGCGACGCACCGCGGCGTCCACCTCATCGAATGGGCACCGCGCGTCACGCATGCCGAGCGGACAGCGTTCGAAGCAAGCGCGCAGCGCGCGGGCCTGAGCGGCTATTCACTGGTCGAACTCGACGACAGCGGCGCCTTTATGCCGGCAGCCGAACGCGCCACTTATTTTCCGGTGCGCTTCGCCACGCGCAATGACGCATCAGTACCGCTCGGTTTAAATCTCGCTGCCAACCCCGCCCAACGTGCCGCCATGAGGCTTTCTGCCGAGACCACGCGGCCGGCGCTGGTGGTGCGCGACGCCAGCTTCGACCGCGCTGCCAAGGCCGACAACTGGCGGATCTTTGCGCCCATCTACCGACCCCACTTCGACGCGGAGACCGCGGATGCCGCGGCGCGGTACACAGCCTTGCGCGGCTTTGCGGTAGCCATAGTCGACCCGGAAGATATGTGGGCGCAGCAGACCAAATACGCGATCGAGAAAAGACTCGCCTTCCGCATCACGGCCCTCGCCGACTGGAACGCCACCGTGCGCCCGTTGCTCGGCGGCACCTTACCGATTGGCCGCGAGACGAACCCGGACTGGCGCGGCCAAATTGGCGGTTTCGCTGGCCCCGGACTGAGCGTGGAGGTCTGGTCGCCCACCACCTGGCTGCCTGGGCAGTCAGCCAGCGTACTGCTCTATCTCGGCGGCAGCTTGCTGATCGCGCTGCTTACCAGCACCTTTGGCTTCGCCGTTGCCGGCCACAGCCGGCACATGGCGCGCGAAATCATCGAGCGCAAGCAAACCGAGTCGGCAGTCCGAAAACTGAACGCCGAACTGGGGGATCGCGTCGCCGAGCGCACCACCGAACTGACCCAGACCAACGAGCGGCTGCGCGAAACCAGCGCACGCGTGACGGCGATTCTCGACACCATGGCGGACGGCGTCATCACCATCGACGAGCGCGGCATCGTGCAGTCGATCAACCCCGCCGTTGAGCGCCTGTTCGACTACAGCGCCGCCGAAATCGTCGGGCAGCACTTCAAGATGCTGATGCCAGAACCCTATCGCAGCGAACACGATGGCCACCTGGCACGCTACCTTGCCACCAGAAAGGCTAACGTCATGGGCAGCGACAGCGGCCGAGAATTCCTCGGCCAGCGCCGCGATGGCAGCATTTTCCCGCTCGAAATAACCCTGAGCGAACTGCATCTTGAAGGCAAACTCAGCTTCACCGGTATCTTGCGCGACATCAGCGAACGCAAGGCCGGCGAACGCGCCGCGCGCCATCTGCACGATGCCGTGCAGGCCATTCCCGACGGCTTCACCATTTACGACCCCGCTGACCGACTGGTGCTGTGCAACAGCAAGTATCGGGAAATTTATCGGCTGGAGGCCATCGACCACCTTGAGGGTCGCAGTTTCGAGGAAATCTTGCGCATCGGCCTGGCGCACGGCGACTATCCAGCGGCGCTGGGCCGCGAGGATGAGTGGCTGACCGAGCGGCTCTACGCGCACCGCAACCCCGGCGCGCCGTTCGATCAACTGCTGCATGACGGGCGCTGGATACGCGTCACCGAGAGC
Source organism: Rhodocyclaceae bacterium (assembly GCA_013791905.1). GTDB lineage: Bacteria > Pseudomonadota > Gammaproteobacteria > Burkholderiales > Rhodocyclaceae > Sulfuricystis. The sequence continues at coordinate 103,174 of VMSX01000010.1, forward strand.
CGGCTGTCCGATGGCTCGATCGCCGGCATGCGCATGGACATCACCGAACTGAAACATGCCGAAGCGGCGAGCGAGGCAGCCCGCGCGGCGGCCGAGACGGCCAACCGTGCCAAGTCAGAATTCCTGGCGGCGATGAGTCACGAGATCCGCACGCCGATGAATGGAGTCGTCGGCATGATCGACGTACTGCAGCAGAGCAGTCTCCAGGGCAATCAGGTCGAGATGGTCAATACCATCCGCGAATCGGCATTTGCGCTGCTCGACATCATCGAGGACATTCTCGATTTCTCCAAGATCGAGGCCGGCAAGCTGGAGCTCGAACAGGTGCCGACAGCGATCGCCGCAGTGGTGGAAAAAGCCTGCGGCATGCTCGACAACCTGGCGCTCAAGAAAGATGTCGATCTGACACTGTTCACCGATCCGGCCATTCCGCCACTGGTCATCGGCGATCCGCAGCGCCTGCGCCAGATCGTCATCAACCTGGCCAACAACGCCATCAAGTTTTCCAGCGGACTGGAGCGGCCGGGCCACGTAACGGTGCGCGCCGTGTTGGTCGCCCGCAATGCGGAGCGGGCCCTCGTCAACATCAACGTCACCGACAACGGCATCGGCATGGATACAGCCACCCAGGCGCGCCTGTTCTCCCCCTTCACCCAGGCCGATGCCTCGACCACCCGCCGCTTTGGCGGCACCGGGCTGGGACTCACCATTGCCCGCGACCTGGCCGAACTGATGGGCGGCGACATCTCCGTGCACAGCACACCGGGACAAGGCGCCACCTTTACCCTGCACCTGCCCTGCGTGCCCGTGGCGACAGAAGTCGCAGAAACCCCATCGCCGGCGCCACTGGACGGACTGCCCTGCCTGGCGGTGGGCGACGCCGGCGGCCTGGCCGACGACCTGGCGACCTATCTGGGCGCCGCGGGCGCCCGGGTCGAGCGGGCGGCAGACCTGGCAGCGGCGTGCGAGTGCGCCGGGCCGGACGCGCCCGGCCCGTGGATCTGGCTGGTCGACGCGGGCAACGCGCCGCCCGCGCCAGATGCCCTGTCCCGCATCATCGACAGCCGAACCGCGCAAAACCTGCGCTGCGTCATCGTCATGGGTCGCGGCAAGCGCCGCCTCTCGCGCCAGCAGTCTGCCGATGAAAGGGTATTCCAAATCGACGCCAATGCCCTGACGCGACTAAACGTCATCAACGCGGTAGCGATAGCTGCCGGACGCACGCCTAAGAAGCAGCAGCAAGCTGCACGCAAGAAGAGCACGGCGACGCTGATACAGCCGGCGCGCGCGGACGCACTGCGCCAGGGCCGGCTGATCCTGGTGGCGGAAGACAACGCCACCAACCAGAAGGTGATCCTGCAGCAACTCGCCCTGCTCGGCTTCGCCGCCGACGTCGCGGCTGACGGTCAGGCGGCGCTGCAACGCTGGCAGAGCGGCGACTATGCCCTGCTGCTCACCGACCTGCACATGCCGGAGATGGACGGTTACGAACTCGCCATGGCAATTCGCGAACATGAAGCCGGCCGGCGCCGCCGGCCGATCATCGCCCTCACCGCCAATGCACTCAAGGGCGAAGCGAAGCGCTGCCGCGCCGTCGGCATGGACGACTATCTGTCCAAGCCGACACCACTCGCCGAACTCGGGGCGATGCTGGAAAAATGGCTACCCGTCACGGCAGCCGTCGTTGTCCCCGATTTACGTGGCGACCCGGCTGACGGTCATGGGGCTTGCACCACCACGGATCATGAAAGTTTCGCGCCATGCCCGCACCCTCTCCCCCAACCCCTCTCCCGCAAGCGGGAGAGGGGAGATGTTCTCCCTCTCCCCAGCGGGGAGAGGGTTGGGGAGAGGGGAGAACGGCGCGAGCCGCTCCGCGTCTTTCACGTTAACGCCGTCTCGCCAGCGCCGACTTTTAGTGCTGACGAGACGCCCTCAACGTCGCCAGCGTCGTCTGCGGTCGCGGTGGACGTCAGCGTGCTCGCCGCCTTGGTTGGCGACGACCCGATGACGATCCGCGAGTTCCTGCTCGACTTCAGCGCCAGCGCCACCAAGATCGCGGCAGAACTTTCCGCCGCCAGTGCGGCCGGCGATGCGGCGCTGGTCGGCGCACTGGCGCACCAGTTGAAGTCTGCGGCGCGTTCGGTGGGTGCGCTGGCGCTGGGCGAACAGTGCGCCCAACTGGAGAAAGCCGGCAAGGCCGGCGACATTGAAACCGTGGCCGCACGCTTGCCCGGCTTCGCGCAGGAACTGGCCGCTGTGCAGGCGTCGCTGAATTCCCGCGTATAGGAACGACATGCAAGCACAACAGAAAACAGGACAGTTCAGCTTGGAAGCGAAGGTGCGAGCCGCCTTCCTCGCCGCCGTCGTGATGGTTCTGGTTTCGGCCGTGACGATGTGGAAAGTGTCACAAGACGCGATGGAGGCAACACACTGGGTGGCCCACACGCATGAGATCCTCGAAAACCTGTCCAGCGTGAATAGCGACACACTGCGCATCGAGTTGGGCACGCAAAGCTTCCGTATTTCTGGCGACCCGGCGCATCTGGCGGAGCGCGACGCGGCGATCGCAGCGCGCGAAGTTGCACTGCTCAAGCTCAAGGATCTGGCGGCACACAGCCCCAGCATGTGGGCGCTCTGGGTGCAACTGCGCGCAACGGCGGATGAACGCCTGGCGATTGCCAAGCGATCATCATTTCTGCGTGAAACACAAGGCCTTGCAGCTGCCAGCGCCTATGTGGCCAGCGCCCCGCTGCATGAAACGCGTGAGCGGATGGCGCGTCTGTTGGCAGAGATGCAGCAGGAGGAGAGCCGGCTGCTGGCGGAGCGCATCACAACCCAGACGCAGATGCGCGAACGCCTGGTGACCAACAGCATTTTTGTCGTACTCGCATTGCTGGTGTTGCTGGCAGCAACCTTCGTGCAGTTTCGCCAGCAGATCCGCACCACCGAGGCCAGCCGGCGCGATCTGGCAACCGCCAATGAACGGGTTCAGGCGATCCTCGACGCCGTCGGCGACGGCCTGCATGGCATTGACAGGGATGGCAACATTGTTTTCGCGAATCCCGTGGGCATCGCCATGCTCGGCTGGGATCCAGAAGAGCTGATCGGCCGGCACGCACACCCCCTGATGCACCACACGCGGGCCGACGGCTCGCCCTACCCGGCTGCGGAATGCAATATCTACGCAACGATGCAGGATGGCGTTTCACGCCAGGTCGAGGATGAGGTGTTTTGGCGCAAGGATGGCAGCAGTTTTCCGGTCGCTTACACCAGCGTCGGCATGCGCAATGAGGCAGGCGAATCCACCGGTGTCCTGGTGTCGTTTCACGACATCACCGCGCGCAAACAGGCTGAACAGTCGCTCATCGCCGCCAAGAACGCGGCGGAGCTGGCCAACCGCGCCAAGGATTCCTTTCTGGCCACCATGAGCCACGAAATTCGCACGCCGCTCGGCGGCTTGCTGGGCATGCTGGAACTGCTCGCCTTGTCCCCACTCAATCGCGAGCAAAACGAAACACTGCAAACAGCGCAGGATTCCGGGCACAGCCTGCTACGCATCCTGAACGATATCCTCGACTGGTCGAAGATCGAGGAAGGCAAGCTCGAACTGGCGCCGCAAGCCATCTCGCTGCGCCAGCTCGTGGCCGAAGTTGCCAACACCTATGCGCATGTCGCCAGCGCCAGCCACGTGAAACTGACACAGCAGGTCGATGCACACCTCGCTCCGGCGCACAGCGTCGATCCCTTGCGGCTCTCCCAGGTGCTCAACAACTTCGTCAGCAACGCCATCAAGTTCAGCCACGGTGGAAAGGTCGAACTGCGTGCCGCACTGCTCGAACGGGGCGACGGCACCGAGCAGCTGCGATTTTCCGTTAAGGATACCGGTATCGGCATCGAGCCGGCGGCCCAGCAACGTCTGTTCCAGTGCTATGGCCAGGCAAATGCCGACACGGCACGCATGTACGGCGGCACCGGACTCGGGCTGGCGATCTGCCGACGCCTGGCGGATTTGCTGGGCGGAAGGATCGAGCTGGAAAGCACACCCGGCCAAGGCTCCACCTTCAGCCTCACACTCACCCTGCCGATAGCGGAGGCTGTGCTCGCACAAGCTCCGGCAGAGCGAATCGCCGCCCAAAGCGTGCCGCTTGCTGTTCAGAGCGCCGCGACCGCCAACGCACCGCTGATCCTGGTGGTGGATGATCATCCGATCAATCGCAAACTGCTCGCTCGCCAGCTCGGACTACTCGGTTTGCGAGTCACGACCGCGGAAAACGGGGAAGCCGCCCTGGCACTGTGGCGCGCAGGTGATTACGCGCTGATCATCACCGACTGCCACATGCCGGTGCTGGATGGCTACGCGCTGACGCGCGCGATACGCGCCAGCGAAACGGCAAAGGCGCGGCCGCGCACGCCGATCTTCGCCTGGACCGCCAATGCGCTGGCCGATGAAAGCGAGAAATGCCGCGTCGCCGGCATGGATGAATTGCTGGTAAAGCCCGCCGATCTGCCGCAATTGCAACAGATGCTGGCAAAGTGGCGGCTGATTGCCACGGAAGCGCCGTCTGACCTTGCACAGCCATCCGCGCCACCAGCCGCTGCAGCGCTAGCGGTCGATGTGAACGTACTTAAGGTGCAGATCGGCAACGACATGGCGATCGTCTGCGAATTTCTGCAGGACTTCCGCGCCAGCGCCACCATGATCGCGGCCGAACTGGCCGCCGCCAGCGCGGCCGGCGACGCAGCGCAGGTCGGCGCACAGGCACACAAACTGAAGTCCGCGGCGCGCGCGGTGGGCGCACAGGCGCTCGCCGAACTATGCACCGAGCTGGAAACGGCCGGCCGGGCCGGGCGGGGTCAGGAACTACCTGCCATCATGCTAAAGTTAGATAAAGAAATGGCGGCTGTCGATGCGGAGTTGGCCGACTTGATGGCACGTCACGCCACGCCGCGGCAGAAAACAATTGGAGAGAAATTACTATGACGGATAAATCAGCCGTCCGGATTACCTTGGTGGATGACGAGCCCTTCATGCTCAAGCTGCTGGGCCGGATTCTGGAAAACCTCGGCTTCACCGCGCTGACCAGTCACACCAGCGGGCGCGCGGCGCTGGATGCGTGCACCGCCGCCGGCCCGCCGGACGTGATCCTGCTCGATCTGAACATGCCGGAGATGGACGGCATCGAGTTCGTCCGCCACCTGGTCGACCGGCGCTATGCCGGCAGCCTGATCCTGGTCAGCGGCGAGGACGAACGCATGCTGCAGGCGGCCAGCAAGCTGGTGGAGGCGCACCAGATCCGCGTGCTCGGCCACCTGCACAAACCCGTGCAGCCCGCCGCGCTGGCGAGAATACTGGCTAAATGGTCGCCGCCCGTGACTGGCCGACAGCGGGCAACGCAAACGGCTTACAGCGCGGATGCGGTGCAGGCCGCCATCGCCAACGGCGAACTGGTCAATTATTACCAGCCCAAGGTCGCGGTCGACAGCGGCGCGGTGGTGGGGGTGGAAACCCTGGTGCGCTGGCAGCATCCGTTTGCTGGCCTGATCTTTCCAGACGAGTTCATCGGCGTCGCCGAGGCACACGGCCTGATCGACGACCTCACCCACGCCGTGCTCGCCGCCGCGATGGCCCAGGCCAGTGCCTGGCAGAAGGCCGGACTCGCCCTGCGGGTGGCCGTCAACCTGTCGATGGACAACCTGCTGAAGCTGGGCTTCGCCGATAGTGTCGCGGGACTGGCTGCCCGCGCCGGCGTGGCGCCGGCCGAGATCGTGCTGGAGATAACGGAAAGCCGGTTGATGGCCGACCTGCGCGCACCGCTGGACATTCTGACGCGGCTGCGCCTGAAGCGTTTCCGGCTGTCGATCGACGATTTCGGCACCGGCCACTCCTCGCTCACCCAGTTGCGCGACCTGCCCTTCGACGAGTTGAAAATCGACCGTAGCTTCGTGCACCGCGCCGGGGCCAACGCGACCCTGCGCGCGATCTTCGAGGCCAGCCTCGGTCTGGCCCGGCAACTGGGCATGGAAGTCGTCGCCGAGGGCGTTGAAGACCAGGAAGACTGGGATTATCTGCGCCAGACGGGCTGCGATCTGGCACAGGGTTATTTCATCGGCCGGCCGATGCCGGCAGCCGACCTGCCGGGCTGGATCGAAACATGGAACACCCGTTATCGCAAGCAGTATCCCGACGCGTAATCAGGAAACCACACCATGCCCACCGCCGACACCAATCCTGCCGCAATCCTGGTCGCCACCGACAACGTCACCGACGCGGCGCTGATCAAGAGACAGCTGGAAGAGGAATTCACCAAGGTCGTCTTGTCGACCGATGCCGATGCGGCGGCAAAGGACTTCGAACGCTACCGTCCCGACGTGCTGGTGCTGGCCTTCGACAATCTGGAGAAGGCCGAACGCTATTACCTCGGGCTGTATCGGCTGTGTCCGACCGTGCAGCAGCACATCCACCGCACCGTGATCCTGTGCAACAAGGAGGAGGTGAAGCGGGTATACGAACTGTGCAAGAAAAACTATTTCGACGACTATGTGCTGTTCTGGCCAATGACCTACGACATGTCACGGCTGGCCATGGCGATCCACCACGCGCTGCGCGAGTTGGCGACCCTCAAGGACGACGGGCCGTCGGTGGCGGAATTCGCCGCACAGGCACGCCGCTTGGTGGAACTGGAAGGCCTGCTCGAACAAAGGCTGGCGGAGGGCAGCCAGCATCTCGCGGGCGCCGGCCGGGCGATGGCACAAGCCGAGCAGGACATCGGTGCCGCCCTCGACGGGTTCTCGCGGCGCCTGATCGACGGCGCCCTGCCCAACGCAGTGACGGTCAACGATGCCGACGCACTGCAACAGGAAATCGGCCGACTCAAGCGTGAGGAAGTCGCCAATCTCTTCAGTACCGCCGCCGCGGCAGCGCTACCCGCCAAAAACTGGGCAGACGGTCTAGACGCGGCTTACGCGCCGCAGCGGGAATCGACCCGCGCACTGGCGGCAATGGCCGAGCGTGTCAAGCCGACCGTGCTGGTGGCCGACGACGACGAATTCCAGCGCAAGATCGTCGCCCGCATCCTGGCGGCGGCTAACTATCATGTACTCCTAGCCGCCAGTGGCTTCGAAACCCTGAGTCTGCTGCGCAAGACGCGACCCGATCTGATCCTGATGGACGTCATGATGCCCGATCTGAATGGCATCGAAACCACGCGCCGCCTGAAAGCCGTGCCGCAATTCGTCGGCATCCCGGTGATCATGATCACCGGCAACAGCGAGAAAAGCGTCGTCGCCGGATGTCTGAAGGCCGGCGCAGTCGGATTTCTGGTCAAGCCGGTCGAGCGCGACACCCTGCTCGCCAAAGTAGCCCAGGCACTGCGCGGCGCCCATTGAACATCACCTGCATTCTCACCTTGCATGAGAAAGTGACGGCATTTTCGCTATGGAATCACCCGACAATATTCACGCTTTAGAGACTGCACAACCTCGTTCCAGGAAAAACGCCGAACGGGCGCAGCTCGATGCGGCCGCCGACCTGGACGCCACCTTGCGGGCCATCCCCGATCTGCTCTTCGAACTGGACGACAAGGGGCGCTACCTGCAGGTCTGGACAAACCAGCCCGAACTGCTGGCCGCGCAACGGGAGCTGCTGCTGGGACACACCGTGGCCGAGATGCTGCCTGCGCCAGCGGCGGCGACAGTGCTGGCGGCGCTGCAGGAAGCCGCCAGCACCGGCCATTCCCAGGGCCAGCAGATCAGCCTGCCGCTGCCCCAGGGGGAATGCTGGTTCGAGCTATCGACGTCCCGCAAAATCAACCCCACCGATGGCCAGTTGCGCTTCATCATGCTGTCGCGGGACATTTCCGCACGCAAGCGGATGGAGCAGATTCTGCAAGCCCTCGGCACCGCACCGACCGGTCAGGAATTTTTCAATTTCCTGACCGGCCAGTTGGCCAAACTGCTGGAGGTCGAGGTGGCGTTCATCGGCGAGCTCCTGCCCAACGGTCGAGCCCGCACCCGCGCCATGATCATCGACGGTCAGGCGGTGCCGTCACTGGAATACGATCTGACCGGCACACCCTGCGAGAGCGTGATGGGGAAAACGCTGTGCGTTTATCCGGATACCGTGCAGCAACGCTTTCCTCATGACACGATGCTCGCCGATCTGGGCGTGGTGGCCTATGCTGCCGCCCCCTTGTGGAACAGCCAGCAGCGCCCCCTGGGCCTGATCGGCATCATGGGCCGCCGGCGCATCGAGCAGCCCGCAGCGCTGGAAAACATCTTGCGGCTCGTCGCCCTGCGGGCCGGCGCCGAGTTGGAGCAGGAACATCAGCAGCGCGCCATGCGCGAAAACGAAGAAAAATACCAGCGCCTGGTGGAAAGCCTCGGGCATGAATATCTCTTCTACCGTCACGATGCCGCGGGCGTCTTTACCTATCTGAGCCCCTCCATCGAGACCATATTGGGATATACGCCCGCGGCTTTCAAAACCCATTACCGCCAGTTCTTGACCGACGATCCAGGCAATGCGCTAGCGATCAGGTATTCCGAGGAGAGTCTGCGCGGCAAGCCCCCGCCCCCCTATGAAGTGGAAGTACGGCGCAAGGACGGCAGACCCTGCACCCTGGCAGTGAGCGAAATACCGGTTTTCGACCCGACTGGCCAGGTGGTGGGCGGCGAAGGCATTGCGCATGACATCACTGCACACAAGGCGGCGGAGCGCAGGCTGCGCAGCATGGCTTCTGAACTGGAACAGCGGGTCGAGGAACGTACTCTGGCCCTGGCAAACAAGGAAGAGGAAACCCGCTCTCTGGTAGACAACTTATTGGATTGCGTCATCAACATCGACGGCCAGGGCATCGTACGCTCGGCCAACCCCGCCGTCGAACGCATCCTGGGCTGGCGCCCGGATGAGCTGATCGGCCAGAACGTCAGCGTGCTGACCCCCGAACCGCATCGCAGCGCCCACGATGGCTATCTGGAGCGTTACCAGCGTACCAATCAGGCGCACATCATCGGCAGCGGCCGCGAAGTGGAAGGCCTGCACAAGAATGGACAACTGATCCCCATGGAATTGGCGGTGAGCGAATACTGGGTGCAGGGAAAACGCTTCTTCACCGGCACCCTGCGCGATATCACCGAACGCAAGGCGGTCGAGGCAGCACTGCAAGCAGCAAAAGAAGAGGCGGAAGCCGCCAACCGCGCCAAGTCGCTCTTTCTTGCCGCCATGAGCCACGAAATCCGCACGCCGATGAACGGAGTGATCGGCATGGTGGAATTGCTGGCGCAAGGCCGGCTGGATGAACACCAGCAGGAAATGGTCGAAACGGTACGCGAGTCGTCCTTTTCCCTGCTGCGGGTCATCGATGACATCCTCGATTTTTCCAAGCTGGGGGCGGGAAAACTGACTATGGATGAGGAACCACTGTCTCTGGAGCGCCTGCTGGAAGGGGTGTGCGACGGCCTCGAAGCGGTGGCACGCAACAAACGCGTGGATCTGTATCCATTCATCGACCCGGCCCTGCCGCAACAGGTAGTGGGCGACGAGGGACGCTTGCGCCAGATTCTCAACAACCTGGTCGGCAATGCCATCAAATTTTCCGCAGCCAGCGCTGGGCGCGGCCGGGTCGCCGTGCGTGCCACATCACTCGGCAGCAGCGACGGACGGGTGGCGTTGTGCCTGAGTGTTGCCGACAACGGCATCGGCTTGTCAGTCGAGGAGCAGGCCAGCCTGTTCAAACCTTTTATACAGGCGGATGCCTCAACCACCCGGCGCTTTGGCGGCACCGGACTGGGGCTTTCCATCGTGAAACATATCGTCGATCTGCTGCATGGCGACATCCAGATCAGCAGCGCCTCGGGTGCGGGTGCGACATTTACCGTCAACCTGAACCTGCCCATCGCGCCGGGTGCCGCCACGGCACCCGCTGCACCGGCTTTGAATGACCTGGAATGCCTGTTGGTGACAGAGGACGCAGAGCGTGCCCACGACCTGGGCGTCTATCTGACCGACGCCGGCGCGCAGGTACGCCGCGCCGCCACGCTCGACGCCGCCCTACTCCAATTGAAGACGCTGCCGGCCCAAGGGTCATGGGTGGTGATTCACGACACCGGCCTGGAGCAGCCACAACAGGAAGCATTGATCGCCCTGCGGGAGGCGGTGTTGGAACCCCATTTCCTGCTGCTGCTCAACCATGGCTTGCGTCATCGGCCCCGTTTGGAAGCGCCGGGCATCGTCAGCCTCGACATCGAGCTTTTGCATCGCCGCACCTTGCTGGAGGCGGTGGCCATCGCGGCAGGGGGGGCATCGGCCCAAGCACTGGCTTCCCGGCCAGAGCCTGCTCCGGCGCCGGCACCAACCACAATCGCAGCATGGCACCTCCCCATCCTGGTGGCCGAAGACAACCCAATCAACCAGAAAGTCATCGTCCGCCAGCTGCAACTGCTCGGTTACCGCGCCGAAGTCGCCGGTGACGGTGAGGAAGCGCTGGAGATCTGGCGTCAGGGCAAGTTCAGCCTGATCCTGTCCGACCTGCACATGCCGAAGCTGGATGGCTGCGCCCTGGCTGCAGCCATCCGCCAAGAGGAGCCAGCGGGTCAGCGCATCCCCATCCTCGCCGCCACTGCCAACATCCTGAAAGAGGACCGGGAGCGCTGTCTGAAACTCGGCATGGACGACGTATTGATCAAGCCGGTGCAGCTACCCGTCCTCAAAGCGGCCCTGGAAAAGTGGCTGGCGGGAACGCTGGCAAACCGGGCCGGCAAGGACAGCACTGCCGCGCCACCTCCCCCATCTCCCGGCTTGGCGGTGCTGGATACTGCAGTGCTTGAAAAACTGCTCGGCGACAACGCCCCGACGCTCATCACCGAGTTTCTGGACGACTTCCAGACCTCGGCCCGGCAAACCGCCGCGGAGTTGCATGCTGCCTGGGACAAGGGCGATCTGGCCGCTGTGGGCAGTGCGGCCCACAAGCTGAAATCGTCATCCCGCGCCGTGGGCGCCCTCGCCCTGGGTGAGTTGTGTGCCGCACTGGAAAAGTCCGGCACTGCCGGAGATCGCGTAGCGCTTAGCGCATTGATGCCGGAGTTCGAGGCCGGGATGGTGGCTGTCGAAAGGGAAATTGATGCGCGTTAGCGATCATCTTCCCATCAGACCGGGGCGCGCATGAAAGCTTGGCAGGATCATCCCGTTATCCTGCGGCGCCAGCGCTCGAAACCCAGGCAAGAAGACCTCGCGCTGCGCCAGAGCGAAGCCAGGCTGCGCGAGGCGCAGCGCGTGGCGCAAATCGGCAGCTGGGAACTCGATCTGCTGGAAAATCGCCTCTGGTGGTCCGACGAGATCTACCGCATCTTCGAAATCGACCCGGCGCACTTCGACGCCACGTTTGAATCATTCATCGCCGCCATCCATCCCGCGGACCGGGACAGCGTCAGCCATGCCTACGAAAACTCCCTGCAGACCCGCAGCCCTTACGCAATCGAACACCGCCTGCTGTTTCCCGGTGACCGGATCAAATGGGTCCGTGAGCGTTGCGAAACGCACTATGACCCCGCCGGAATGGCGCTGCGCTCCATCGGCACAGTGCAGGACATCACCGCACGCAAACTCGACGAACTGGCCTTGCAGCGCAACTTGCAGGAAAAAGAGGAGCTGCTGCGTGAATTGCACCACCGGGTCAAGAACAACATGCAGGTGGTCACCAGCCTGCTGAACATCCAGGCGCGTCACCTGAACGCCGACAACGCGTTGAAAATCTTCAACGATAGCCGCGAGCGCATCCGCGCCATGGCGATGATCCATGACCGGCTTTACAGCTTCCCGGACCTGGCCCATATCGACATGATTCCCTACCTGAGCTATCTGGCGGCGCACCTGCCGCGCATCTATCATCACTGTCCTGCCGATGCCCGCATCAAGGTCGTCGGTGTCAGCCCCCCACTGACGATCAAACAGGCCCTGCCTTGTGCGCTGATTGCCCACGAGTTGATGTTGAATGCCCTGCGCCATGGCGGCGGCGACGGCCCGACCGAGATCGAAGTCAGCCTGGCGGCCGAACCGCTCGGCGAATGCCGACTGGTGGTGCGCGACCATGGACCCGGCCTGCCCGAGTGGCGGCAGGGGGCAGCGCCTGGCCTGCCCGGCGTGGGCACGACCCTGGTGCGGGAACTGGTGCGCCAGTTGCATGGCCGGGTGGACTTCTCTCCGGCCATGCCCGGCGCACGCGCGACACTGAGCTTTCCGCTTGCATTGACCGAAAAATCGAGACCATGAGCACCCCCAGTATTCTGATTGTCGAAGACGAAGCCCTCACCGCCGAGGACATCCGCGCCCATGTGGAAGAGGCCGGCTATGAAGTCAGCGCCATTGCCGCCTCGGCCACCGAAGCACTCGACCTGCTGGCCGGCAGCCGCCCGGACGCGGTGCTGATGGACATCGTCCTCGAAGGCGAAATGGACGGCATCGCTGCCGCCGAGCAGATCCGCAAGCTGTATCAGATCCCCGTCGTCTTCCTGAGTGCCTACAGCGAACGGGAACTGGTCGAGCGGGCGCAGGCCACGCAGCCCTACGGCTATCTGCTCAAACCTTTCGACCAGCGCGAACTGCGCACCACCCTGGCGCTGGCCCTGCATAACGCGGCCAGGGACAAGGAGATGCGCGACCAGCAGCGCTGGTTGCAGGCGGTGCTCGCTTCTCTGCATGAAGGGGTGATCATGGCCGACCGGCAAGGCCGGATCATGGCCCTCAACCGGGCCGCCGAAGTTCTGCTCGACCGGCAGACAGATCAGGTGGCTGGCGCCCCGCTGACTACAGTGCTAAACCTCGCCAGCCCGGCCCAGACGGTGCAACTGACGGAAGCCATGACCCGGGCGACCCATCTGGGCGAAGCCATGCCCGCGCCCGTGGAGGTTGATCTGCTCGGCCCCGGGGGCATGCCGCAGCCCACCGCGCTGGCCGTATCCCCCGTCACCCGGGACGATGGCACCCTGGACGGGCTGGTGCTCAGCCTGGTCGACGTCAGCCGGCAACGCGAGGCCCGGCAGCGACTGAAAAACCTCAATGCCGAGCTGGAGCAGCGCGTCACCGAGCGTACCGGAGCGCTACAACAGGCCACCTTGCGAGCAGAAGCGGCCAGTGCCGCGAAGAGTAACTTTCTGGCCCGCATGAGCCACGAATTGCGCACACCACTCAACCCCATCGTTGCCTATGCGGAAATGATGACGGTAGACCGCAGCCTGCCGGAAGATACCCGCGCCATGGCCGAAGACATGCTCGCCGCCGGGCAGCATCTGCTGGACCTGATCGGCCAGTTGCTGGCCGCCAGCGAGCAGGACGGCCTGCCCACAGAAAACAACCATGGAGACGCCGATGCTTGAACCTCCCATCCCCGCCGACGAAGCGGCACGGCTGCAGGCCCTGCACGCCCTGAACATCCTTGACACCCCCGCCGAGGAGCGTTTCGACCGTTATACCCGCCTCGCCCAGCACATCCTGCAGACCCCCATCGTGCTGATCAGCCTGATCGATGGCGAGCGCCAGTGGTTCAAGTCGCGCCAGGGGCTGGACGCGACGGAAACGCCGCGCGACATCTCCTTCTGCGGCCACGCCATCCTCGGCAACGAACTGTTCTGCATCCCGGATGCCGCCGCCGACCCGCGCTTTGCCGACAACCCCCTGGTCACCGGGGCACCGGACATCCGCTTCTACGCCGGTGAACCACTGACACTGGCCGGTGGCGAGCACGTCGGCACCCTGTGCGCCATCGACCGCGTGCCGCGCACCCTCAGCGATGCACAGCGCGCGGCCCTGCACGACTTGGCGCAGTGCGTGGCCGACGAACTCCAGGTCGAGACGACGCAGACCGCTTTGCAGGACAAGGAGCGGCTGTTGCAGCAATCGTCCGAGAGGGTGCGCAGCATCATCGACACCGTGGTGGATGGCATCATCACCATCGATGCAGGGGGCTTGATCCAGACGGTCAACCCGGCCACCGAACGCCTGTTCGGCTACGCGGCGGCGGCAATGATCGGGCAAAACGTCAAGCTGTTGATGCCCGAGCCCTTCCACAGCGCCCATGACGGCTATCTGCATAATTACACCTCCACCGGCGTAAAAAAGATCATCGGCATCGGCCGCGAGGTGGTCGGCCGGCGCCAGGACGGCACCACCTTTCCCATGGATCTGGCAGTGGGCGAAATGACGGTCAATGGCGCACGGATGTTCACCGGCATCGTGCGCGATATCACCGAACGCAAGGCAGCCCAGCACGAGCTGGACCAGTTCAAGAGCACGCTGGACCAGGCGATGGACTGCGTGTTCATGTTCCGGCCGGGTACGCTGAAATTCTTCTACGCCAACCGCGGGGCGATCGAGCAGGCGGGCTACAGCATCGATGAGTTACGGCAGATGACGCCCCTCGACCTCAAGCCGCACTTCGACGAGAACAAGTTCCGCGCAAAGTTGGCGCCGCTGCTCGCGGGAGAAAAGGCCTTGGTGACATTCGAAACCGAGCACCGGCACAAGGACGGCCACCTGATTCCCGTGGAAGTCTCTCTCCAATACGTAGCCCCGGCCAATGAACCGCCGCGCTTCGTCAACTTCGTGCGCGACATTTCCGAGCGCAAGAAGATGGAGCGCATGAAGAGCGAGTTCGTCTCCACCGTCAGCCACGAACTGCGTACCCCGCTCACCTCGATTCGCGGCGCCCTCGGCCTGGTGCTGGGCAAGTTCGGCGCCGGCATGGCGGACAAGGCCCGGCAATTGCTGGAAACCGCCAACCGCAACAGCGAGCGGCTCACCCTGTTGATCAACGACATCCTGGACCTGGAGAAAATCGAATCGGGCCGCCTCGACTTCGAGTTCAAGTCATCCGACCTGGTGGCCATTGCGCGCCAGGCCATCAGCGCCAACGAGGGCTACGGCCACCAACACGGTGTGCGGCTGCGTCTGGTGGCGGCGCCCGAGCAGGCCCGGCTGTGGGCCGACGAGCACCGCCTGCTGCAGGTGTTCGCCAACCTCATTTCCAATGCAGTCAAATATTCGCCCCGGGACGGCGAGGTGGAGGTCGGCATCCACGCGACCGACGGGCACTGGCGTGTCAGTGTGCGCGATCATGGCCGGGGCATTCCCGCTGAGTTTCGCTCGCGCATGTTCCAGCGCTTCGCCCAAGCAGACAGCTCGGACACGCGCGAGAAGGGCGGCACCGGGCTGGGGCTTTCCATCACCAAGGCCATCGTCGAACGGCATAGCGGCAGCATCGATTACACGACGACGGAAGGCCAGGGCACGGAATTCTTCTTCATCCTGCCGCAGTGGCAGGCAACGCCCGAACCGGCCGCCGCGACGGATACGCGCCCCTGCATGCTCATCTGCGAGGATAACGCCGATGTGGCCATGGTACTGGGCGAACTGCTGAACCAGGAGGGGATCGCCAGCGATGTCGCCACGACCGGCGCGGCGGCCAAGGCAATGCTGGGGCGCAAACCTTACCGCGGTCTGCTGCTGGACCTCGGCCTGCCCGACATGGATGGTCTGGTCCTGCTCCGCGAACTGCGCGCCGACGCAGCGACCCGCGAGCTGCCGGTGGTGGTGGTGTCGGGTCGCACCGCTCCAGGCAACCAGTGGGCCGGGGAGTCGCTGGCGGTGATCGACTGGCTGCAGAAGCCGGTGGATCGGGAGCGTTTGAGCAGTGTGCTGTCCCATGTGCTGAGCCATGGCCAGCCCCCCCGCATCCTGCATGTCGAAGATGATCCGGACATCATCCAGGTGACCCAGACACTGATCGAGGAATTGGCCGAATACCATTACGCCACTTCCCTCGCCGCAGCCCGCGCCAAGCTGCGGGACGCTCATTTCGACCTGCTCCTGCTCGACCTCACTCTGCCCGACGGCTCCGGTACCGAACTGCTGGAGGACCTGCCGTCCGACACTCGAGTGGTGATATTTTCCGGCCTCGAAACGGGACAGGCATTCAACGAGCAGGTGGTCGCCGCCCTGACCAAGGGCAAGACCTCCAACGAAAAACTGGTGGCCACCCTGCGCCAGATCATCAATCAGAAACGGGACTGAACCATGACCGACACCCTCAAGATATTGTATGTGGACGATGAACCCGACATCCGCACGATTGTCCAGTTTGCCCTCGAAGACGAAGTGGGCCTGGAATTGAAGTTGTGCGCGTCGGGCCAAGAGGCGCTGGATCTGCTCGCCCACTACCGGCCGGACCTGATATTGCTCGATGTGATGATGCCCGGCCTGGATGGCCCATCCACGCTGCAACACCTGCGTGCGCTGCCCGGACTGGCCCATGTGCCGGTGGCCTTTGTCACCGCCAAGGTGCAAGCCCAGGAAGTCGCGGGGCTCAAGGCCCTGGGGGCCACCGCGGTGATCGCCAAGCCCTTTGATCCCATGTCCCTGCCCGACCAGGTGCGGACGCTCTGGCAGGCCAGCGTCCATGGCTAGCCCGCTCGCCGACAAGCAGGCCAAGCTGCTGGCCTTGCGCCAGCGCTGGGCGCTGGAATTGCCCGAGCGGCTGGCAGCCATGTCCACGAACTGGCGTGAAGCACGCGCCTGCCCGGCGTGGGGCGAAGCCCACACTGCGCTGCTGCGCCAGGCCCACAGTCTGGCGGGTGCGGCCGGCACCTTCGATTTTCCGCGTCTGGGGCAGGTAGCCAAGCGTCTGGAAGACATTCTCAGCCTGTTGTCGCGGATCACCACGACCCTGTCTCCGCTCCAGGCCGGCCAGATCGAACGGCTGCTGGAAGAGTTGTCCGCAGTGGCCGCCGCCGGTCCGGAAACCCCTGCCGCCCCCGCGCAGCCGGAGCATGCGGCGAACGAAGCTACCGCAAGCGCCGCAGTGAACCAACGCATTCTGATCGCCAGCGCTGACGCCACCCTCGCCGAGCAAATTGCCGCCCGACTGGGCGCCCTGGCATGGGAGAGCCGCATTTGCCACGACGCGACGGCGGCTCTGGCCGCAATGGCAGAAATGGCCGCAGTCCCGCCAGCCGCCGTGCTCGTCGATGTCGTGCTGCCGGAAGGCAATCCTGCCGGCAGCGGGTTGCTTGGCCAGTTGGCGGCAGCAGACTATCCGCACGGCCCGCTGATCGCCCTCAGCAGCCGCTGGGATTGGCCAGCCCGCCTGGCTATCGCCCGGTCCGGTGCCGCTGCCTGTTTGCGCAAACCCATCGACGCCGACGCCTTGGCGGACACCCTCGAACGGCTGGTGCGAGGCCGCAGCAGCGACCCCTATCGCATCGTGGTGGTGGAAGACAGCACGCTGCTGGCCAGACACTATGCCCAGGTACTGTCCGGTGCCGGCATGGTGACCCAGGCCGTCACGGACCCGGCTATCCTCCTCGACGTCCTTGCTGAACAGCGTCCTGAACTGCTATTGATGGACCTCTACATGCCCGGCTGCACCGGCATCGAGGCGGCACGTGTGATTCGCCAGGATTCCCAATATGTCAGCCTGCCCATTGTGTTTCTATCTACAGAATCTGGCCTGGCCCAGCAGCAGGAGGCCATGCAAACAGGAGCCGATGATTTTCTGCACAAGCCGATCTCCGACACCAATCTGATTCAGGCGGTGACTGCCCGGGTCGAGCGTTTTCGCGCACTGGCACGTCAAACTCGCCGGGGTACGCCAGGCTAGGCAGCAAGCTCAGAACGATTGCGGAACTGTTCGAGCGCCTCGGGGTTCGCCAGCGCCTCGCTGTTTTTCACCGCGCGGCCATGCACCACTTCGCGCACGGCCAGTTCGACGATCTTGCCACTCTTGGTACGCGGAATGTCGGCCACCTGCAGCACCTTGTCGGGCACATGGCGTGGCGTGGTGTTGGCGCGAATGGTTTCCTTGATGCGCTTGGCGAGCGCCTCGTCGAGCGTGAGTCCTTCCTGCAGTTTGACGAACAGCACCACACGCACGTCGCCAGCGAACTCCTGGCCGATGACAAGGGATTCGACGACCTCGGGCAGGGTTTCGACCTGGCGGTAGATCTCGGCGGTGCCGATGCGTACGCCGCCCGGATTGAGGGTGGCATCCGAACGACCGTGGATGATGAAACCGTCATGTGCGGTGCGCTCGGCAAAATCGCCGTGGCACCAGATGCCCGCAAAGCGTTCAAAATAGGCGGCGCGATATTTGGCGCCATCCGCATCGTTCCAGAAACTGATCGGCATCGAGGGGAAGGAACGCAGGCAGGCCAGCTCGCCCTTTTCACCCACCGCCGCGCGCTTGCCCTGTTCGTCGAGCACCTCGACCGCCATGCCGAGGCCGGCGCACTGAATCTCGCCGCGCCACACCGGCCCGACGGGATTGCCCAGCACAAAGCACGACACGATGTCGGTGCCGCCGGAAATCGAGGCCAGCTGGACATCCGGCTTGATGTCGCGATAGACGTAGTCGAAGCTCTCCGGCGACAGGGGGCTGCCGGTGGAAAAGATCGCCCGCAGTGCGGCCAGATTGTGCTTCACACCGGGCTTCAGGTTGATCTTGGCACAGGCGTCGATGAATTTGGCCGAAGTGCCGAGGTGCGTCATGCCCTCGATGGCGGCATAGTCGAACAGGATGTTGCCGCGCCCGACAAACGGCGAGCCGTCATACAACAGCAGCGTGGCGTTGGAGGCCAGCGCCGAGACCAGCCAGTTCCACATCATCCAGCCGCAGGTGGTGAAATAAAATACCTTGTCGCCGGCCTTGATGTCGGCCTGCAGGCGATGTTCCTTGAGATGCTGCAGGAGCGATCCGCCGGCACCATGGACAATGCATTTCGGCACGCCCGTGGTGCCGGAGGAGTACAGGATGTAGAGCGGGTGCGCGAAGGGCAACTGGGCAAACTCGATCTCGGTCTGCTCGCGGTACGGGTCGACAAAATCGCGCAGCATCACGGCACGCGGAATCGCCGCCAGGTCGTGGCCTTCCTGATGCGTATAGCGCGTGACAATGGTTTTTTTCACCGTGGGCAGTCCGGCGACGATGTCCTTCACCTTGCCCAGACTGTCGAGCAGCTTGCCGTTGTAGAAATAGCCGTCGGCGACAAACAGCAGCTTGGGGGCAACCTGGCCAAAACGGTCGAGCACGCCCTGCACGCCGAAATCGGGCGAGGCCGAAGTGAACACCGCGCCGAGTGAAGCTGCCGCCAGCATGGTAATCAGGGTTTCGGGCAGGTTGGGCATGTAGGCAGCGACGACATCGCCGGGCCCGACGCCCTCGTTTTTTATCGCCTGCGCCAGACGCGCCACGCGGCGGTAGAGATCGTCGCGGCCGATGCGGCGCTTCTGCTTGTCCTCGCCCCAGAACACCAGTGCGGTGCCATCGTCGCGCCGCCGCAGCAGATTCTGCGCATAGTTCAGGCGCGCTTCGGGAAACCATTTGGCACCGGGCATTTTGTCGCCATCCGCCAGTACCACGCTGCCCTTCTCGCCGCGCACCTTGGCAAAATCCCAGAGCAGCGACCAGAACTCTTCGGGATGATCGACCGACCAGCGATGCAGGCTCGCATAGTCGGCATGAGCGCCTTTGAAAAATGCGCGGCGGCCAAACCGCTCTGCCGCCTGCCGGGCAAAAGCGCTCAGGTTGGCAGCGGCAATGCGCCCCGCTCCCGGCTGCCACATCATCTGATCGGTCCCGCCCCTCCCATCCTCCCCTCGCGGGGAGGTGACTGGGGTTTGCCGCTGACGCGGCTCCGGGTTGGTGGCTGTCGCCGCCTTGGGGCGGCCCTGCTGCGGCTCAGTCATGCGGGTAGATCTCGCGAATGTAGTCGGGCAGCGGCAGCGACTTGCCGGTACCAGGGTTCCACCAGACGATCTTGGCGGCGCCCTCGGCATATAGCGTGTCGTCGCCGACGCAGCGGATCTCGTAATAGGTCGGCAGACTGCTGCGGCCCGGCTTGCCGATCAGGGTTCGCACTTCGACAGTGGCCGGATAAGTGATGGGCTTGAAGAAGGTGCAGCTGGCATTGATGATCACCGGCCCTTCATCGACGCCGACCAGCACAGCGAAACCTAGCGATTCCAGCCAGTCGATGCGTGCCTGCTCGGTGTAGCGGAAATAGACGGTGTTATTGACATGACCCAGCGCATCCATGTCGCCCCAGCGCACAGGAATCCGGAGGGTGTGAACAAAGTGAGTGGGATGTTCCATCGTCGAATCCACGAGAAATTGGGTCGATCAAATTATAATCGCGCCTCATCACCGCCTTGGGAGAAACATGATGGAGCCAATCGTACGCGAAGCGATGGAATTCGATGTGGTGGTGGTGGGCGGTGGACCGGCAGGACTGGCTGCTGCCATCCGTCTCAAGCAACTGGATAGCAATCTCAGCGTCTGTCTCATCGAAAAGAGCGCCGAGATCGGCGCCCACATCCTTTCCGGCGCAGTGATGGATCCGCGCGCGCTGACCGAATTGTTTCCCGACTGGCAGGAACGCAACGCGCCACTCGACACGCTCGTCAGTGAAGACCGTTTTCTCCTGCTCACTGCCAGCGGCAGCCGCCAACTGCCGAATGCCCTGCTGCCGGCCTGCTTCCATAACGACGGCAATTATGTCATCAGCCTGGGCGAGGTTTGCCGCTGGCTGGGGGAACAGGCCGAGGCGCTGGGCGTCGAGATTTATCCGGGCTTTGCCGCGGCCGAGTTCATCGAGGAAGACAATCGCATCGTCGGTGTCGTTACCGGCGACATGGGGCTTGCCAAGGATGGCCAGCCTGGCCCGGGCTTTCAACCGGGCATGGAACTGCGCGGCAAATACACCCTGTTCGCCGAAGGCTGCCGCGGCCATCTCGGCAAGCGGCTGGAACAGCGCTTCAACCTGCGCGCCGGTGCGGCACCGCAGGTGTATGGCCTTGGCATCAAGGAACTCTGGGAAGTGCCGGCCGCACAGCATGTGAACGGGCTGGTGATGCACACCGCCGGCTGGCCACTCAGCGCCGATACCTACGGCGGCGGCTTCTGCTACCACTACACCAACGCCACGCAACCCAACCTGGTCGCCATCGGCCTGGTCGTCGGCCTCGGCTACAGCAATCCTTATCTGGCGCCCTTCGAGGAAATGCAGCGGCTCAAGACCCACCCCGCCATCCGCCCGATGCTGGCCGAGGGCACGCGCCTCGCCTATGGTGCGCGGGCGATGACCTCCGGCGGCTTGCAGGCCCTGCCGAAGCTGATTTTTCCCGGCGGCGCACTGATCGGCGACGATGCCGGCTTTCTTGTCGCCTCGCGCATCAAGGGTTCGCACGCCGCCATCAAGTCGGGCATGCTGGCGGCGGAAGCCGCCGCCGCGGCGCTGGCTGAAGGCCGTGGCGGCGACGAACTCATCGCCTATCCGAAAAAGTTTCGCCAGTCCTGGCTGTTCGACGAACTGCACCAGGCACGCAACTTCAAGCCATTGATGAGCAAGGGCTTGTGGCTCGGCTCACTGCTGTTCGGCATCGATCAGCAGGTTTTTCGCGGCAAGGCGCCGTGGACACTGGGACTGACCGCCGATCACACCAAACTGAAACTCGCCACGCAGTGCGCGCCGATCGACTATCCCAAGCCGGACGGCACCCTCACCTTCGACCGGCTGTCCTCGGTCTTTCTCTCCAACACCAATCATGAGGAAGACCAACCCTGCCACCTGCGGCTGAAAGATCCCGCACTGGCGATCAGCCACAACCTGGCACTGTATGACGCACCCGAGCAGCGCTACTGCCCCGCCGGGGTGTATGAAATCGTCACTGAGAACGACGTCCCGCGCCTGCAGATCAATGCGCAGAACTGCGTGCACTGCAAAACCTGCGACATCAAGGACCCCGGCCAGAACATCGACTGGGTCACGCCGCAGGGCGGCGAGGGGCCGATTTATCAGGGGATGTAGTCGGGGGCGGCGCGGCTCAACTGTTCCAGCCGGGCACCGGTTCGGCGTTGATGCGTGCAGCGACCTGGGCAAATTCCTCGGCCTTCACCGGCCGGGAGAACAGGTATCCCTGACCATAAGCGCAACCCATCCGCCGCAGAATATCGAGTTGCGCCTGGGTTTCAATGCCTTCCGCAATGACATGCAGGCCGAGGCTGCCGGCCATCGTGACGATGGCATTGACGAGCGCGCGGTCGCTGTTGTCCGCGCTCATGTCGCGGATGAATGACTTGTCGATCTTCACCGTATCGAGCGAGAAGCGCTTGAGATAAGACAGCGAGGAATAACCGGTACCGAAATCGTCGAGATAGATATGCACGCCGTCGGCACGCAGGCTGTCGATCCAGGTTTGGGCGATGCCGACGTTGTGCATCAGCACGCCCTCGGTGATTTCGATGGCGATGGCGCCGGCCGGCAGACCGTGCTGCTTGAGCAGCTCGGCTATCGCCGCAGGCGGCAGGGCGTCCGGAATCTGTCGCACCGAGACATTGACCGAGACATACAGATCGAGGCCGCTGCCGCGCCACGCAGCCGCCTGCCGGCAGGCCTCGCCCAGCACCATCAGGCCAATCTCGCCAATCAGGCCGATGTCCTCGGCGACCGGGATGAATACGTCCGGCGGCACCATGCCGCGCACCGGATGCGACCAGCGCAGCAGCGCCTCGGCGCCTACCATCCGGCCAGTGGCGAGCTCGACGACCGGTTGAAATACCAGATACAGTTCCCCGCTATCCACCGCATGCCGCAGGTCATCCTCGATCCGGCGACGATGCTCGACGGCAGCCTGCTGGGCAGGATCGAAGTAGCACAAATTGCGACCGCCGGCAGCCTGTGCATTATTGAGGGCCAACTCGCTGCTGCGTAACAGCCCCTGCAGATCGGCACCATCGGCGGGAAAGAACGCAATCCCGGCACTCGCGGAAATATCGATATGCTCCTGATTACCCGCCACCTCCACGTCATACGGCTGGCCAATCAACTGCAGCAACTGGCCGACGCGCGCACCGACCGTCGTGCGCGCCTGTTCGCCCGCGAGCAAGAGCACGAATTCGTCGCCACCAATCCGCGCCACGCGATCCCCGGGCTCCAACATCTTGTGGATGCGTTCCGCAACCCGCAGCAGCAACTGGTCGCCCACCGGGAAACCCATGGCATCGTTGACGCGTCTGAAGCCATCGAGATCGACCATCACGAGGGCAAACGACGGTGTATCGAGGCTGATGTCGGACAAGGCATTTTGCAGTCCGGCGCGATTGGCAAATCCGGTCAAGGCATCAGTAACGGCAAGCCGGCGCGCCGAGATTTCCTCGCTGCGGCGCTGCGTCACATCGGTGACGATGCCCTGCACACTGCCGTTGCCCAGCGGCGTCACCGCCACATGCAGCCAACGCTCGTCGTTGCGCCTCCCGACGAGCAGAAAGTCATCCTCCAGCGTGCCGTTATCCGCGGCATCGAGACTATTGCGCAACAAGGCCTGCAACTGCCCGGGTTCGCGCCAGCCCGGCTCGGTGAGCCGGCGGCCGGCGGTTTCCCTGCGCCGTGACAGCCAGGTCAAGGTGGCGAAGGCCAGATTGAATGATTCCAGTCGGCCATCATGGTCGGCAACGAAAATACCTGAGGCGGCGTTTTCGAAGAGATCCTGATATTTGCGCTGATCGATCACCTTCTGACGCAGCAGATCACTCTCAATGCCAATGGTCGCCACCAGACGTGCAGTGAGATTATTGATGTCGCCCACCAACCGGCCAAGCTCGGTGCGCTCGTGGCTTTCGGGAACGGCGAGGCGCTCGCCCCCGCTGGCATTGAGCTGGTGCAAGCGGTCTGAGATCGCCTTGATCGGCCGCACCACCAGAAACAACATTGCTGCCGCAGCTGCCGCAATGACCAGGGCCAGCTGACCGGCCAGGAGCAGACTGATGAAGCGGGCAGCACCCGCCATATGGGCGTCGATGACATCCTGATCGGCATCGAGCCAGATTTCGCCGACGGCTTCGTGCGGGGTGAAGGGGGAATACAGTTGACGCTTGACTGATGGGAGAATGATCTTGCGGGGCGCCGTCCCATCAGTCCCACGGGGATTTCCTTCGGTCACGCCGATTTTTTGCTGCACGCGCTCGGCGCGCGCCAGTGTGCGCGCCTTGGTGCGGTCCTGGCCGTGTATCGTTACCCGCAACACCTCGCTGTTGCGCAGCAAGCCTTGCGCGACTTCATTCGCCAACTGCTCGTCACCCACAAAGGCGGCCACGGTTGCCGTGCTCTCGACCGTATCGAGCAGCTCATCAAGTTTGAGCGATGCCTGCTGGTACGCGCGGTCTTCGACCACCCGGCTCACCCACATGCTTGAAGCCCCACCCATCAGCAGGGCGATGCCCACCACCGCCATCAGGCTGCGGGCGAGAATGCCATGCCACCAGTGCGTTTGACGGCTCATGCCCGACTATTCGCCCAGGTCATACACCACCCGCACCCGCATGTCCGCCTGGCTGCGCTCGACATAGGCCAGCGCACCGGGGTGGGCGGCAACATAATGCAAGGCGCTCTCTACATTTTCGGCCAGATGCGGAGGGCGTGTCCTGCCCGAAAATATCAGACGCGCCCAGTAGGCGTTGATCTCGGCCAGCGTCTTGCCCACCAGCCGCCGATAGAAACGCGTCTTCAGTTCGTTGTCACCCATCAGATCGATGGGCTCGGCAGCGATGCCGGAAACCAGACGGCGGTAGCGCCCCAGATAGATGTTGATGACTTCTTCCTGCGACAGACGCTCGATGCCGCTCTTCGGGTTGACGACTACAACCAGATCTGCGGCCGCCAGCGGCGCCAGCAGCATCAGGCAGAGGAAACAGAATAGCTTGCGCAGAGCCATGGCGTCAGAAAACAAAATCGACAACCGCCGAGATGACATTGGTGCGCCCGTTCCAGTCCGGCTGAGCATTGATGACGGGTAGCTTTGATGCCGCGCTGCCGCGCACGGCGTCCCACTGCAACTTGATCGCAGTGTTTGTGCACAGGTTCCAGCGCGCCCCCAGTGTGTAGGTGGTCTGGTCGGCCACCCCGGCCGCCATGATGGTGTCAAGCCCCTGATTCAGTTCGGCGAAGAGCGGGTTGGGCAGACCGGTCGCAAGAGGCCTGAGCTTGCTTTTCCACCACGACACACCCACATACGGCATCACCGTTCCCAGCCGATAACCCGCCAGCAGGTAGCCCGCGCGCGAATTCTGGAAAGCCTGCGTCTCGTTACTAATCGTGTTGAGCATGCCCTGCACCTGCACGGGACCGGCGTCATACAGCACGCCGAGCGCATGATAGCGGGTCGTTTTGTCGGCGAGCTTCAGTTGATCGGCAGCGGCAATTGCACTGGGGACGCCGGTCATGCGGAGTAAATCAGTCACAGGGGCAAAGTTCATGTCATGCGAAAAACGCACACTTGCTGAATTGACACGGAATTGCCAGGGACCGGTCAGATAATCCAGGACCAGTCCGCGCACGGGCGAACCGCTGGTATCCCAGATACCGGACTTAATCGATGTTTTTTCGCTGGTCGCGCCGGCAAACAGCTTGCTGCGCAGCAGACCGCTGCCCAGCGGCAGGGTTAGACTGGCATCGGCACCATCAAAATGCGAGAAGAATAGCGGGCCGAAAAAATCTGCCGAAGGGCGCACCGGCAAGTAGGAATAACCCACCAGCCGCGAATCGGCCAGCATCATGAAATCGGATCCAATCCGCCCGGCACGCAAGGCAACCCGGGCATCCGGTTCCCACTTGGCGAAGGCCCACATCACTTCGGGATCGCGGCTTTCGTCATAGCGGTAACGGCTGACCAGTTGACCGACAAGTTCGACTTGCGGCGTTGCCTGCCAGTTGGCCTGCAAGCCAAGCACGCTGTCGATGCGCCCCGACCATTGGCCGCCCTTGATCCCGTGGGGTTGCGAAAAGTCGCGTGCGAACTCGGCCTGATCGGAAGCAGAGCGTGCCACGCCCAAGGTGCCGAAGCCACGCAGGGAAAAGGTCGGGATTTCGTCAGGTTCAGCTGCCCAGCTGTTAGCACAGCTCAATGCTGCCAGCAGGGGCAGCATCGTCATCAAGGTTTTACGGTACATAATGAATCCGTCCGCCACTTTATTGATGGTCGTAGAGTAGCACGGTAATTATATGCTTTCTACGTAACGCGCTGCCTATGGCGCCGTCTCGCCAGTCCCGGAAAGGGGATTCCCGGCGGTCACGCCGAATTTTGCAGCAGTGATATGCCCTGCGCAGATCAGAACAGACTGGCCACCACGAAACGATCGCGGGCGGCCAGTTTTTCCAGGCCACGCGTTGCTTCGAGCGAAGCGCCCCACCTCATGATGTGCGACAGGAAGGTGGTCAGCGCCAGTGACAGCGCGTATCCCGTCTCCCGCCACTCGGTGCGAAATTCCGCAAAACTCACAGTGCGCGCGGACAGCTTGCCGCTTTTCATCGGCACCAGCGTAACTTTGCTGCCGTCATTGCGAATCACGATGGCGGTGCTGCGTTGATGGTTGGTCACGACCACGACATCCCCCTCGACTCTTTCCGAATAAGCATGTAACGGCAACGCCGCCAAGAGCTTGATGAAAATAGTGAGAAATGAGCCCACCTCGAGATCGCCGCTGCGCGGCGGCCCTTCGTGTTTCTTGAAAGATCAGTGAACGCCGGCAGCGGCGGCCAGCATTTTTTCGGCACGCTTGCGGCGTGCTTCTGCAGGGGTCAAGCCCACCAACGACTCTGGCGACAGCGGCACATCCCAGTGCTGCTGAAACAGATCCACTGCCTCACCGGTATCTAGGTGGGCGCGGTAAATTTTCTCCTGATAGGCGGGCGCATCCGGCAGCGCCACCAATTCAACCGATTGGATGATCATGGTTCACCTCATTGCAACAGTGGGTTTATCTGCAGGCACATCCTGCGCCGCCGACAGGTCTGGCTCAAGGCCAAAAATGAGGGAAAAACTACCGCTGCTTTGCGGTCATGAATACTCAAGTTTTCGCTACCGGGCACTGCAAATGAAATGGGCGCTCGCTTGTGGCGGGCGCCCATCATGGTCCTCCTCCGGTCCAGGTTCTGGATTAGATGCCCTGTTTGAGCTGGTCCAGAATCGCGGGATTCTCTAGCGTAGACACATCTTGCGTGATTTCCTCGCCCTTGGCGAGGGCGCGCAGCAAGCGCCGCATGATTTTACCGGAACGCGTTTTCGGCAAATTTTCGCCGAAACGGATGTCCCGCGGCTTGGCGATCGGGCCGATTTCCTTGCCGACCCAGTTACGCAGCTCAGTGGCAATTCTCTTGGCCTCTTCGCCCGAGGGGCGTGACTGCTTGAGCACCACGAAGGCGCAGATCGCTTCGCCGGTCACGTCGTCGGGACGCCCAACCACGGCGGCTTCGGCGACCATCGGATTGGAGACCAGCGCGGACTCGATTTCCATCGTGCCCATGCGATGGCCGGAGACGTTCAGCACATCATCGATGCGGCCCATGATGGTGAAGTAGCCGGTCTTGGCGTCACGAATGGCACCGTCGCCGGCGAGATATAGATTGCCGCCAAAGTCGGCCGGGTAATAATTCGACTTGAAGCGTTCCGGGTCGCCATAAATGGTCCGGATCATCGATGGCCAGGGTTTCTTGACGACCAAAAAGCCACCGTTGCCCCAAGCGACATCGTGGCCGGTCTCATCGACAATGGCCGCCTGGATGCCAGGGAAGGGCAAGGTGCATGAGCCTGGCACCAGCGGCGTAGCGCCGGGCAGCGGGGTGATCATGTGGCCGCCGGTCTCGGTCTGCCAGAAGGTGTCCACCACCGGGCAACGGCTGCCGCCGACGTTTTCGTAGTACCACATCCAGGCCTCGGGGTTGATCGGTTCGCCGACCGAGCCCAGGATGCGCAGCGACTTGAGGTCATAGTTGCGCGGATGGGTGGCAGGGGTGACTTCGGAGGCCTTGATCAGCGAACGGATCGCCGTCGGTGCAGTGTAGAAAATCGTCGCCTTGTGGTCCTGGATCATGCGCCAGAAACGGCCGGCGTCCGGATAGGTCGGCACGCCTTCGAAAACGATCTCGGTACCGCCGCAGGCGAGCGGACCGTAAGCGATGTAAGTGTGACCGGTGACCCAGCCGATATCGGCGGTGCACCAGAAGATGTCGTCCTTTTTAAGGTCGAAGGTCCAGCGCGTGGTCAGGATGGCATGCAGCAGATAGCCGCCGGAACTGTGCTGCACGCCCTTCGGCTTGCCGGTCGAACCGGAGGTGTACAACAAAAACAGCGGATGCTCGGCGTCAACCCACTCGGGCTCGCAGGTCTCGGATTGGCTGTCGGCAACTTCATGCCACCAGAGGTCGCGGCCCGCCACCATGTTGCAGGCGCCGCCGGTACGCTTGGCAACGAAGACGGTCTTGCACGACTCGCAGCCGCCCATGGTGAGCGCTTCATCGACAGCGGGTTTGAGCGGGATGCGCTTACCGCCACGGCACTGCTCGTCGGCGGTGATCACGGCAACGGCGCCAGCATCCTGGATGCGCTCCTGCACAGATTTGGCGGAGAAACCACCGAACACCACCGAGTGGATTGCGCCGATGCGGGCGCAGGCCTGCATGGCGACGATGCCCTCGACGGACATCGGCATGTAGATCAGGACCCGGTCGCCCTTCTTGATGCCTTGCGCCTTCAGTGCGTTGGCAAACTTGGCGACGCGAACCAGTAAATCCTGGTAGGTCACATTGCTGACCTTGCCGTCGTCGGCTTCGAAGATGATGGCCACCTTGTCGCCGAGGCCGGCCTCGACGTTCTTGTCGAGACAATTGTAGGAAACGTTCAGCTTGCCGTCGGCAAACCATCTGTAAAACGGCACATTGGATTCGTCAAGAACCTGGGTGAACGGCTGCTGCCAGACCACATGTTCCTTGGCCAGACGCCCCCAGTAGCCCTGGTAATCGTCTTCGGCCTCTTTGCACAAGGCCTCATAGGCGGCCATGCCGGAAATGGTGGCGCGCTTGACGACCTCATCGGAAGGTGGAAAGACACGGGTTTCATGCATCACCGATTCGATACCGCTCATTGAGGTTTCTCCTATCGTTTTGACGGGCTGATTGTAGCTAAATATTACAACTGATGAAGCTTACACCCCTCTTACGCAGGCGCTGTCAGCCCGCTTTCCGCCATTCGGTCCGCACCCTCGGCGTGTAGAATTAGCGGCTCCGTTTATACCCTTTTTTCCCCAAGAGGTCCTCGTGGCAAAACCCGTGCAGGCAATGGAAGCCTTCATCTTCTGGAGCCGCTGGCTGCAAGCCCCGCTCTACCTCGGTCTGATCGCCGCGCAGGGCGTGTATGTCTATCAGTTCATGCACGAATTGATCTACCTGGTCACCAAGACGGGCACGCTTTCCGAAACCGAAGTGATGCTGATCGTGCTGGGCCTGATCGATGTGGTGATGATCGCCAACCTGTTGACCATGGTCACCATCGGCGGCTACGAGACCTTCGTTTCCAAGCTCGATCTGCATGACAACCCCGATCAGCCGGAATGGCTTTCCCACGTCAATGCCGGCGTGCTCAAGGTCAAGCTGGCGGTCGCCCTGATCAGCATCTCCTCCATCCACCTGCTGCGCACCTTCATCAATGCACCGCAAATGGAGGACCGGGTGGTGATCATCCAGGTCGCCATCCACGTCGCCTTCCTCATTTCTGCGCTAGCCATCGCCTGGACCGACAAGGTCATGATCCAGACACTGGCCATCAGCCGCCAGACCAAACACTAATCGGGAGTTCCCTCATGTCCGCACCGCAATCAGCGCCCTCATCTGCTCCAATTCGCCAGGACGACTTCATCCAGTCGATTTTCGACGCCTTCCAGTTCATCAGCTACTACCACCCGCTCGACTACATTCAGGCGCTCGGCCGGGCCTATGAGCGCGAGGAAAGCCCCGCCGCGAAGGACGCCATCGCCCAGATCCTCACCAACAGCCGCATGTGCGCCGAGGGCAAGCGGCCGATCTGCCAGGATACCGGGATTGCCGTGGTGTTCCTCAAGATCGGCATGCACGCGAAATGGGATGCCACACTGAGCATTCAGGAAATGGTCGATGAAGGCGTGCGGCGCGCCTACCTGCATCCCGACAACAAGCTGCGCGCCTCGGTGCTGCTCGATCCGGCCGGCAAGCGCATCAACAGCAAGGACAACACCCCCGCCGTCATCCATACCGAAATGGTCGCGGGCGACCAGGTCGAGGTGATCTGCGCGGCGAAGGGCGGCGGCTCGGAGAACAAGGCCAAGATGGTCATGCTGAATCCCTCGGATTCGATCGTCGACTGGGTGCTGAAAACCCTGCCGACGATGGGCGCCGGCTGGTGCCCGCCGGGCATCCTCGGTGTCGGCATCGGCGGCACGCCGGAAAAAGCCATGTTGCTGGCGAAAGAATCACTGATGGCACCGGTGGACATCCAGGATTTGATCAAGCGCGGCCCGGCAAATCGCATCGAGGAACTGCGCCTCGAACTCTACGAGAAGGTCAACGCGCTCGGCATCGGCGCGCAGGGTCTCGGCGGCCTGACCACCGTGCTCGACGTCAAGATCATGGATTACCCGACGCACGCCGCCAGCCTGCCGGTGGCGCTGATTCCCAACTGCGCGGCGACCCGCCACATCCATTTCCATCTCGATGGCTCCGGCCCGGCCAAGCTCACACCACCGCGCCTCGACCAATGGCCGCAAGTCGCCTGGGCGCCGAACACGCAGACGTCGACGCGCGTCAATCTCGACACCCTCACGCCGGCCGACGTCGCTGCCTGGCAGCCGGGGCAGACCCTGCTGCTCAACGGCAAGATGTTCACCGGCCGCGACGCTGCACACAAGCGCATCCAGGAGATGCTGCAGAAGGGCGAAAAGCTGCCGGTCGATTTCACCAATCGCGTCATTTATTACGTCGGCCCGGTCGACCCGGTGCGCGATGAAGCCGTCGGTCCCGCCGGACCGACCACCGCCACGCGCATGGACAAATTCGTCGAAATGATGCTGTCGCAAACCGGCCTCATCTCCATGGTCGGCAAGGCGGAACGCGGACCAGCCGCCATCGAGTCGATCAAGCAGCACAAGTCGGCGTACCTGATGGCGGTCGGTGGTGCCGCCTATCTGGTCTCCAAGGCAATCAAGTCAGCCAAGGTGGTCGCCTTCGCCGACTTGGGCATGGAGGCCATCTACGAATTCGAGGTGGCCGACATGCCGGTCACCGTCGCCGTCGACTCCACCGGCACCTCGGTGCACAACACCGGGCCGCAGGAATGGCAGGCCAAGATCGGCAAAATTCCGGTGGTCGTGGCCTAAGCAGATCAGCTTATTCTTTCAGCCAACGCCGTCCCACCAGCGCCGACTTTTGCTTCCGACCAAGCGATGAACCTCGCCAGCAAACACTACGTTGCCGGCCTGGTCTGGTGCATCCTCTTCGCCATTTTCTACTTCGTCATCGACGGGCAACTCGGCCCCAAGGTCGGCGTAGCTGAAAACGGTGCCACCAGCATCGAGATACCCCGTTCGCGCAACGGCCACTTTTATGTCGCCGGTGACATCAACGGCCAGCCGGTCACCTTCATGATCGACACCGGAGCCAGCACGGTCGCAATTGGCGCTGAAATGGCACAGCGCCTGAACCTGCCGCGCGGCAGGTCCACCACCCTGCAGACGGCCAACGGCATTGCCCTTGCCGAAGAAACCCAGGCGCAGGAACTCAGACTCGGCAGCATCGTCGTACGCGATGTACGCGTGATGGTCATGGCGAATCTGGGCACCGAAGCACTGCTGGGCCAGAATGTACTGCGCCATCTCGAGGTTGTCCAAACCGCCGACACAATGCAACTGAAGGCGAAACCGCAGTGACCTACATGCCCTGCGCCGACCCACCAGCGCCGACTTTTGATGTGACACTCAAGAGTGTTTGCGCCGGGCCGCCCCAAGCAAACACGGCACGCGCCACAGGCGCAACCCGCTCCGCAGCCAATGCGGCAGCTCCCCGTAATATCCGCGCGCAGCGCGCACGAAATAACCCCCCGCGAGGGGGGTGAAGGGGGGCGGGTAAAAAAATGATCGGCGTCTTCGATTCCGGCCTCGGCGGCCTTTCGGTACTGGCGGCCATCGCCACTGCCCTGCCGCGCGCCGACCTGCTGTATCTGGCCGATTCCGCCCACGTCCCCTACGGCGACAAGCCCGACAGTTTCATCACCAGCCGGGTGCTCGCCATCGGTCAGCATCTGGCGGATCAGGGCTGCACCCTCCTGGTCGTCGCCTGCAACACCGCCACCACGGCGGCCATCCAGGCCCTGCGCGATCATTTACCCGGCGTGCCGGTGGTGGGTGTTGAGCCGGGCGTCAAGCCGGCAGCGCAAGCCTCGCTGTCACGCCACATAGCCGTGCTGGTGACTGAGTCCACGGCGCGCAGCCAGCGCCTCGCTCAGTTGATCGAACGGCATGCCGCTGGCACCCGGGTCGATATCGTACCCTGCCCCGGCTGGGCCACCCACGTCGAAACATTGCAAGCGGATACGCCAGAATTTCTCAAGGAAATCGCGGCGAAGATCGATCCGCTCGTTTCATCCGGCGTCGACCAGCTGGTGCTGGGCTGCACGCATTACGCCTTTCTGGCACCACTCATCGCCCCCCGCTTGCAGGCTCAGGCAGAGCTGGTGGATGTCGCCGCAGCAGTCGCGCGCCAGGTGGCGCGCCTCGGCGGGGCGCATGCCGACGGTCAGGGGCAACTGATCCTGCTGGCCACCGCCAGTCCCGAGCGACTGCGCGCCGCACTGCCGGCATTGGGTCTGCACGCGCTGGCCGCACGCAGCAGCCCGGCGCAATTAGCTACTCTGTAACCACCCGGCGCGCGCCGTGCCGGGCGAGATAGACGATCGCCGCCAGGATCAATCCGCCGCCCACCACTTGCAGTTCGCTGACCACTTCACCCAGCACGATGGCGGCCAGGCCGATCGTGATCAGCGGCTCCAGTGTGGACAAAGTCGAGGCATCGGTTGCGCCAAGCTTTTCCATGCCCTTGAGGAAACCCAGAATCGCCAGCAGGGTCGAGAAAATCGCAATCGCCAGCACCGCCAACCAGCCCGCGGATGTCGCCGGCGGCGCCAGACCGGCATTGAACGCTGCCCCGCCATACACAGCAGCGGCGGCCAGCATCACCACCGTTGCGGCCGGCAGCGGCGGCACCCGCCGCATCACGCCTTCGCCGGCCAGGATGTAGATCGAGTAGATCAGCGCGGTACCGATGCCCAGCACAACCCCCAGCGGCTCGCTGTTCAGGTCACCGCCGACCGTCAAGGCCGTGCCCGCCAGCGCCACGGCCACCGCCCAGCCGCGGCCGGGACCGATGCGCCGGCCAAAAAGCAGCGCCGACAGTAAGGTGACAATCGCCGGATAGAGGTAAAGCAAGAGGGCCACGAGTCCGGCGCTGGCATGTTGCAGCGCGGAGAAATAGCAATAGGACTGTCCGACATAGCCCACGCCCCCCATGGCGAGGAGCCAGAGCAGATCGCGCCCGCGCGGCCAAGCCTGGCCGTGCGCCATGCCCCAGGCGGCCAGCAACAAACCGGCAAAGGTGAAGCGCAGGAACAACATGGTGGAAAGCGAAACGCCGTCCTGATAGGCCAGCTTGGCGAAAATCGCCATGGCGCCGAACCCCGCTGCCGACAAGACGATCCAGAACGTCCCGCTCCAACGGTCAGACAATTAATACCACCCCAGCAGCCTTGCCGCCGGGCCGCCCCGCATTGGCCAATGAGGCAAGGCGACACGCGGCGCCAGCCGCAATCCGTACACAAGCATGAATGGGGGCGCCCCGTAACAAACGAGCGCAGCAAGTCAACAGTCACCCCTCCCGTGAGGGAGGGGCTGGGGGAGGGCGGGCCTCACCTTAGTGCAGATGCCCACCCTCGCCATGCACGTGGCCATGTTCGATTTCTTCAGGGGTGGCGGCACGCACATCGCTGACGGTGCAGGAGAACACCAGCGCCATGCCGGCCAGCGGATGGTTGCCATCGACCACCACCTTGCCTTCGGCAATATCGGTGATGGTGAACAGCATGCCGTCCTCATCTTCCTTGCTGGAGGCGCGCTCGAACTGCATGCCGACCTCGATGTCTTCCGGGAACAGGTCGCGCGGTTCCATCATCACCAGTTCGGCGTCATATTCGCCAAAAGCCTCCTCCGGCTGCAGACGAATGTCTTTCTGAAAACCTGCCACCTGGCCGACCAGTTCCTCTTCGATTTTCTCGAAGATGCCACCATAACCGCCATGCAGATAGATCAAGGGATGCTCGCCCGCGTCGATGAGATTGCCGTCGCTATCCACGACGCTATAGGCCAGGGTAACTATTGTATGTTTGTCGATTTGCATAAGAAACTCCTACTGGGAATGATTGCCGGACTAGTCGCCCGCCGGGCCGCCCCAAGGGCGGCGACGTCCCCCTGTCACCGCTTCGGGTGATTTCATGGGGGGCAGCGAACGAATGTGAGCGCGGGGGGCCAACTATTTGCCAAGCTGCTTGACGAGTTGAAAGATTTCAGCGGCGTGGCCTTTGGGCTTCACGTCGGAAACGATATGGCGAATGATGCCCTGCTTGTCGATGACGAAGGTGGAGCGGGTCAGGCAAAGTTTCTTGTGCCCCTCATGTTCGCGATAGTGCATCACACCGAATTTGTGGCTCACCTCGGCATCCGCGTCCGACAGCAGGCGTACCGACAAGCCATGTTTGTCACGGAAATCGGCATGCACCAGGCAATCGTCACGCGATATGCCGATCACGGCACAACCGTGGCGATTGAACTCGCTCTCATGGTCGGAAAAGTCGATGGCCTCGAGGGTGCAATAAGGCGTGTCGTCCTTCGGATAAAAGAACAGCACGACGTGCTGCTGGCCCAGCAGTGACGCGGAATCAAACATTTCCATGTCCGCATCTGGCAGGGTGAAGTGAGGCGCGGGTTGACCTTCGTGAAGCATCGGTATCTTTCGGAAATCGGTGCCTAATTCTAACCGACTGACCGAGTGTCGCAACGCCAAGCGCGCCATTCCGCTTGGCGCAAAGGGGCTATTTACCCTGATCGCTCTGCGTGC
The DNA here is from genome assembly GCA_013791905.1 of Rhodocyclaceae bacterium. Classification (GTDB taxonomy): domain Bacteria; phylum Pseudomonadota; class Gammaproteobacteria; order Burkholderiales; family Rhodocyclaceae; genus Sulfuricystis. Next base: position 138,175 of record VMSX01000010.1, read on the forward strand.
TTGGCGTTATAACAGATCGCCTTGCCGATTGGCCGCATGCTGGAGCGGCGCATAAATGCGATAGGCATTACGCCCGCCCGTCTTGGCGGCATACATGGCGCTGTCGGCATTGCGCAGCAGTTGCTCGCTGTCCTGACCATGTTGCGGGTAAAGCGCGATACCAACGCAGCCGGAAATACTCGCCGTGCCGGCATCCAGATGGTACGGTTCGGCCAGCAGTTGTACCGCACGGCGGGCGACCTGTTCGGCCTCATCTTCGCTCGCCATGTCGGACAGGATGATGGCGAATTCATCGCCGCCCAGTCGCGCCACGGTATCGGATTCGCGCACGCAACTGGTCAGACGCCGCGCCGCCTCGATCAGCAATTGATCACCCGCCATGTGTCCCAGCGTGTCATTCACCTCCTTGAAGCGATCGAGGTCGACCTGCAGCAGCGCAAAAATACGGTGGTAGCGCTTGGCCTGGTTGAAGGTGGACTGCAGGCGGTCGTAGAACAAGCTGCGGTTGGGCAGGTCGGTCAGCGCGTCGTGATGCGCCCGGTGGCGCAGCAAATCTTCGTCTGCCTTGCGGCGCGTGATGTCATGGAAAATGGCGAGATACTGACCGGCGCCCGGCCCGGAACCCCGTCTGTCGGCGATCTTCGAGATCGACAGCCACTCGACATAGATATCGCCATCTTTATGGCGATTCCAGATTTCGCCTTCCCAATGGCCGTGTTCCTCTAGCGCCGCCCACATTTCGGCATAAAACTCCGCGTTGTGGCGACCAGATTTCAGCAGACCCGGATCCTTGCCCATCACCTCGCTAACCCCATAGCCGGTGACCGCGCTAAAGGCTGGATTGACGCGAACGATGTGGTTGTCGGCATCGGTGACGATAATTGCCTCGGCGGCACTCTCGAATACTGCGCCGGCAATGCGCAACTCATCCTCGCGCTGGCGGCGCTCCAGCACCTCGAGGTGAAGATCGGCGTTGCTTTCCTTGAGTTCGCGCGTGCGCTCGGCGATGATGCCCTCCTGCGTGCTCGCGAGACGTTGCAGAATGAGGTAATGACGTCTGGCGCGGCTCACCATCAGGTGCAGCAGTGCGCTGGTGACAATGAAGCTGGCCAGCACAACGAGCAAAACACCCTTGCGCTCCTGGTCGCGCACCGCCAGCAGGTCTGTGGCTGGCATGCTCACCGAAATGCCACCACGGATGTCGCCAACCTTATAACCCAGCTTTTCGTGGCAGACGATGCAGGACGGCTTGATGTACAGAGGTGCCATGTAACGGTATGTCGGTTGTACCTTGCCGTCGAAGGCAAAATCCCCGACGTAGCTGATGCGCTCCGTTTGTTTGTCTTCACCAAACAATCTCAGCGTCTCGGCTTCCCACGGGTCGGGCACATTGCTGGGACGCATGGGCTTCAGGCTGGTGATGTGGAAGCGCGCCCCCGAGGTTTTTTCTGCCAGTTCGGCGATCTGCCGGGTCATGTAGGACGGATTGATCATCGTCAGTTCGCGCCCCTCGATGGTCGTCTGATCCCGCTTGGGGTGAATCAGATAGGGGTTGGGCTGGAGCTGCTCGGTAACCGGCACATAAACGCCGTCGTGGTTGGCATTCCAGTCGCGCGTCAGTTCGATCAGGATGAACAATTCGCGACCGCGTTCTCTGGCGATGGCATCGGTGTTTTCACCAATCCGCCGCCACTCGTAAGACCCCAGCGCCAGGAAGAAAAGCGCCGCCACCAAGTACAACACCATCAGCACGCTGCGGTAATTACTCAATAAACGAACCCACCCGACAGAACCAGACCGGAGCACTTCTCCACTTGGGGAGGAAGTCAATTTCATATGAATATTATGGTACAGAAAACAGGATAATGCTTGCGCCAGATCAAACGCCGCGCAGGCCTTCTACCACCTGCCCTGCCAGCGCCTTGTGTGTCGCCGCGAGGCCGGCCAGCGCCACGCCCGCCAGCCCGGCCAGCAGGCCGACCAATATCAGGCTGGGCGTCGGCAGATAGTCGAGCTGGAACACCCAGCGCGCCAGCGCCGTGCCGATAGCCGTGGCGGCCAGGCCGGCGAGCAGGCCGGCCAGCGCACCCAATGTGGCAAATTCGACCAACAGCGCCTGACGCAACTGGTGGCGCCGTCCGCCGAGCGCCCGCAACACCGCCAGCTCATGACTGCGCTCGCCGGCGCTGGCCTGCAGCGCGGCATACAACACCACCAGTCCGGCCAGCAGGGCGAAGCCGAACACCAGTTGCACCGCGCGCGCCACCTGATCGAGCGTATCCCGCAACTGACGCACCAGCGCGGCCACGTCGATCACAGTGATGTTCGGGAATTGCCGCACCAGATCGCTGATGATGGTTTCGCTGCCGTCCGGCAAGTGGAAGCTGGTGATGAAGCTGGTCGGCTGATCGTCCATGCTGCCCGCCGGCGCAATGACGAAGAAATTGACGCGCATCGAATCCCATTCAAGTTTGCGCAGCGAGGTTATATACGCAATAAAAGATTGTCCTGCGATGTCGAACAGCAGTTCGTCGCCGATATGCAGATTGAGCGTTTCGGCCAGACCCTTTTCCACCGAGAGCGGGATTGGCGCGCGTGGCAGGCCATCGCCTGCATGCCAGCGACCGGCGACAACCCGGTTGCCGGTCGGCAGATCGTTGCGGCTCGACAGGTTGAACTCGCGCTCGACGAGACGCTGGGCGCGCTCATCGACAAAATCGCGCGGCGCCACCTTGCGGCCATTCACACTGGTCAGCCGCCCGCGCACCATCGGTTCGAGGCGCGGCGCGGGCAATCCTCTGGCCACAAAAAAGTCCGTGATGACGCTCCGCTGATCGGGCTGGACGTTGATGAGGAAACGGTTGGGTGCGTCGGGGGGCGTCTTGGTCTGCCAGGCCGACAGCAGATCGTCCTTCGCCAGCGTCAGGATCAGCAGCGTGGTCAGCCCCAGTGCCAGCGCCACTACCTGCACCAGCGTCGCACCCGCGCGGCGGCGCAAATTGGCCAGCCCGATGCGCCAGCCGCCCGACAACCAGCGGGCGGGTACTCTCCCGATCAGCACCAACAGCCCCTGCCCGGCCAAGGCGAAAATGGCCACCGCGAGCATGAAACCGCCCAGCACCACGCTGCCCAGCCGCACGTCGTTCGCCATCCACAACATCAGCCCGGCGAGACAGCCGATGCCCAGCAGGTAGGAAGCCGCCGAGAGCGGCTCGACTCCCCCAAAATGCGCACCCCATTCGCGCCGCAGCACCCGCACCGTCGGTACCGCCTTGAGGCGCAGCAGCGGCGGCAGGACAAATCCCGCCACCAGCACACTGCCGACCGCCAGCCCATGCGCCCAGGGCAGCCAGCCCGGCGCGGGCAACTGTTCAGCGACCAGCCCGGCCAGCAGCATGTGCAAGGCACCCTGCGCCAGATAACCCAATACCCCACCCAGCAGCGTCGCCGCCAGGCCCAGCGCGATGAACTCGCCCCCATAAATCAGAAGAATCTGCCTTTCGCTGGCGCCCAGACAGCGCATCACCGCGCAAGCATCCAGATGGCGCTGCATGTAGCGCCGCGCCGCCATGCCGACCGCCACGGCGGCCAGCACCACGGTCAGCAGGGCGGCCAGGCGCAGGAAGCGCTGCGCGCGCTCGATGATGTTGCGGATTTCCGGGCGGGCGTTGTCGAGACTTTCGAGTTTTTCGCCGCGCTGCAAATTGGTCTGCGCCCACTGGCGAAACTTGGCCACGGCCGGTGCGTCGCCCGCCACATGCAGGCGCCATCTGGCGCGGCTGCCCGCCTGGATCAGTTCTGTGGCCGGCACGTCGGCCAGATTGATGATCAGCCGTGGCGCCAGCGCGAAGGGATTGATGCCGCGGTCCGGCTCCAGCGTGACGATCGCCGCCACGGTGGTTTCAAGTTCCCCGAGCTGCAGCCGGCCCGCGCTGTCGACACCCAGCCCGGTCGCCAGCCGTTCATCGGGCCAGACCGTGCCCGGCGCGGGAATTGCCGCCGTCTCGCCATCGCCGACATTCAGGCGCGGCGCGATGCGCAGCGCGCCACGCAACGGGTAACCGTCCGACACCGCCTTGATTTCCGCCAGTTGGACGCCGCCGGCGCTCGTCACCATGCTGACGAAGCTGACGCTTTCCGCCAGGCGCACGCCCTGCCGCTGCGCCGCTGCGCGAAAAGCCGCCGGCCACGGATGGTCGGCCGTCAGCAGCAGATCGCCGCCCAGCAACTGATGCGCCTCGCGCTCGACCGCCCGCTCGACCCGATCGGCCAGGAAGCCGACGCTGGTCAGCGCCATCACCGCCAGCACCAGCGCGAGGGCAAGGACGGTCAGTTCGCCGGCGCGCAGGTCGCGCAGCAGCATGCGTAAGGTGAGTCGCAGGGTGTTCATGGGTGGAGATCATACCCAAGACCGCTGATTGACTCGTCACGCCGGCGTAGGCTGATGTCCAGGTTGCTGATTTTCCTGGATTCCGGCCTGTGCCGGAATGACGCAATCAGGATTCATCAGCGCTTCCTCAATGAAAAGTCGGCGCTGGCTATACGGCGGTAGCCTTGTCGCCGGGCCGCCCCAAGACAAGGCCGTAGGCCGCAGGACAGCCGAAGGCTGGTTCCGCGCAGCGGAATGCGACTTTGTCGCACACAAGGCGGCACGCGGCGCCAGCCGCAATCCGCACCACTGTCTGTACAAAGCTCCCCGTAATAAACGAGCGCAGCGAGTCAACAGTCACCTCCCCCGCGAGGGGGAGGCTGGGAGGGGGCGGGCCTTCACTGGCTTTACCAGTTCCGCAACTGATCCATGGCCTGCTCGACCCGTTCCAGCGCAATGACTGTCATACCCTTGATCGCCTGCCTGGGCGCATTGGCCTTGGGGATGAGGGCATGGGTGAAACCCAGCTTGGCGGCTTCCTTCAGGCGTTCCTGGCCGCGTGGGGCGGGACGGATTTCGCCGGCCAGGCCGACTTCGCCGAAGGCAACCCATTTGCCGGGCAAGGGCTTGTTGCGCAGGCTGGAGACGATGGCCAGCAACACGGCCAGGTCGGCCGCCGGTTCCTGGATGCGCACGCCGCCGACGGCATTGACGAAGACATCCTGATCGCCGCACATCACGCCGGCATGCCGGTGCAGCACGGCGAGCAGCATCGCCAACCGCTGCGGATCGAGGCCGACCGTCAGCCGACGCGGATTGCCCGACATGGCGGCATCGACCAGCGCCTGAATCTCGACCAGCAGGGGTCGCGTGCCTTCCTGCGTGACCAGAACGCAACTGCCCGCGACGTCCTGCGCATGTTGCGAGAGGAACAGGGCCGAGGGGTTGGCAACGCCCTTCAGCCCCTTGTCGGTCATGGCGAACACGCCTAGTTCATTGACCGCGCCGAAGCGGTTCTTGACGGCGCGCACCAGCCGAAAGCTCGAGTGCGTGTCGCCTTCGAAATACAGCACGGTATCGACGATGTGTTCGAGCACGCGCGGACCGGCCAGCGCGCCTTCCTTCGTCACATGGCCGACGAGGATGATGCAGACGCCGGTCTGCTTGGCAAAGCGCGTCAATTGTGCCGCGCATTCGCGCACCTGCGCCACCGAGCCGGGCGCCGATTGCAGGGCATCCGACCAGAGCGTCTGGATCGAGTCGATCACCGCGACCAGGGGTTTTTCGTCCTGCAAGGTGGCGATGATTTTTTCGAGATTGATCTCGGCCAGCAAGCGCAATCCGGCGGCGGGCAGTTGCAGCCGATTGGCGCGCAGGGCAATCTGTTCACCCGACTCTTCCCCTGAGACATACAGCACCGGCTGGCCGGCTTCGGCGAGTCGTGCTAGTGCTTGAAGCAACAGCGTCGATTTGCCGATGCCCGGATCGCCGCCGATCAGCACTACGCCGCCGGCGACCAATCCGCCACCCAGCACACGATCGAACTCCTCGACGCCGGTGGCCAGCCGTGGTTCATCGCGCGGGCGGATGGCCGCCAGATCTTGTGGCTTGCTGCTGGCAGCCAACGGGGCAAAGTTGGTGCCGAAGCGCTTAGCCGCTGGCGTCGCTGTTTCTGCGACGGCTTCCACCAGCGTGTTCCATTGTGCGCAGCCGGGACATTGGCCCTGCCATTTTGGCGCGCTGGCGCCGCATTCGGTGCAGGAATAAATCGATTTGGCCTTGACCATGTTCAGTTGATCTCGCTCACCGGCACGCGCGCGGCCAAAGCGCAAAACAGTTCATAGCTGATGGTGCCAGCCGATGTGGCCACTTCGTCGGCAGGCAGCACGGTTTCGCCGGCCTGGCCCCACAGGGTCGCCGTCCCGCCAGCGCCGACTTTTGCGGGAAGGTCGGTCAGGTCGACACAGAGCTTGTCCATCGACACGCGGCCGAGGGTACGCGTGCGCAGGCCATCCACCAGCACGGGGGTGCCGGTCGGCGCGTGGCGCGGATAACCGTCGGCGTAACCGCAGGCAACCACGCCGATGCGCATCGGATGATCGGAGGTAAAGCTGCAACCATAGCCAACACTATCGCCGGCCACCAGCGTCTGCACGGCAATAATCTCGCTTTGCAAGGTCATCACCGGCTGGAGATCCAGTTCGGCGGCGGATATCAACTGCGGGAACGGCGAACCGCCATACAGCATGATGCCGGGGCGCGCCCAGTCGTTGGCGACGACGTCAGGAAAACGCAGCAACGCAGCCGAATTTGACAGCGAACATGGCAGGTCCATGCCGGCAGTCATGGTTGCAAAGCGTTCAAGCTGCCAGTCAACACCACGCGAACCATCGGCATCGGCAAAATGCGTCATCAGGGTAATGTCAGGCACCTTGCCAGACAGCGCGGTGCGAGCAGCGGCAAGGCCGGCGGCATCAAAGCCGAGTCGGTGCATGCCGGTATCGAGCTTCAGGTAGACCGGCAGCGCGGCCGGCCAGTTGGCAGCGAGCAGCGTGTGGATCTGATCAAGCCGGTGCAGCACCGGAATCAGTCGATGTTCGATGAACAGCGGCAACTCCTCAGCCGTATAAAAACCTTCGAGCATCAGGATCGGCAATTCGAACCCTGCCGCGCGCAAACGCACGGCGCGCTCGAGTTCGATCAGCGCAAAACCATCGGTAAGGTCGGCGAGGGCGGCAACGGCACGCTCCAGCCCGTGACCATAAGCATTGGCCTTGACCACGCACCAGAGCCTGGCGGCACCGGCATGGCGACGCGCGGTGGCAAAGTTATGCCGCAAAGCGGCACGGTCAATGGTGGCGCGAATCGGTCGCGTCATGCCCGGATTAACATGAAAGAACAGCTTTTGCGCCGGGCCGCCCCAAGCAAAAGCGGCACGCGGCGCCAGCCGCAACCCACGCCCACGCCAACGCGGAGCACCCCGTAACAAACGAGCGTCAGCGAGCCGTTTGGAACCCCCCGCGAGGGGGGCGAAGGGGGGCGGGCCAATTACTTGCTCTTGTACTCTTTGAGCTTATCGGTCGAAAAATCGACGAAGGCCGTCACCAGTCGCGAGCGGAATTTTTCCTTCGGGTAGACCATCGACAACTGGCGCGTCAGGCGGGGCTTGAGCGGAATCGAAACCAGATCGCCCAGGCGCAGGGCCTTCAGCACCGAGGTGCGCGAAGCAATGGCATAGCCCAGGCCGGTTTCGACAACTTCGAGCAAGGCGAGCGGGCTGCCCAGCTCCATCACCGGCAACATGTGCTCGATATTGACGCCATTTTTTTCCAGATAGACTTCGGTGAACTCGCGCGTGCCCGAGCCGGGTTCGCGCGACACAAAAGGATATTCGATAAGTTGCTGCGGCGTGACTTCCTTCATGCGCGCCAGCGGGAACTTCGGGCTGCAGATGATCTGCAGTTCATCCTCGCAACAGACTTCGGTCTGCAGGTTGGGCTGGTGCGAGGGGGACTCGATGAAACCGATATCGATGGTGTGTTCGGCGACGCGCGTTTCGATGGTTTCGGAGTTGGCCACCACCAGACACGGCTTGACATTCTGGTACTTGGCCTTGAATTCGCCAAGGATGCGCGGCAGCAGGAATTCGGCGATGGTGGTACTGGCACCCACCAGCAGAGAACCGCCAACCTCGCCGGTCATCTCCGATAGCCGCACGTCCATTTCACTGGCCAGACCGAGGATTTTCTCGGCATAGGTCAAAACCAACTCACCCGCCGGAGTGAGTGAAATGCGGCCATGACCGCGGTCGAACAGGCGTGTATTGAAATGCTCTTCGAGTTGCTTGATCTGAAACGTCACCGCCGGCTGCGTCATGAACAACACTTCAGCAGCCTTGGTAAACGAAAGCTGTTTGGCCACGGCATGAAAAACCTGCAGTCTGCGATCAGCCATGAATACTCCCCTCGAATTATGGTTTTGTATGAGCGCGATATTCAAACACAAATCATCTACATAAGAAAGCTTGATATGCGGACGCTCATCTATTTGTTTCCCCAGTAATAAAGGGGATACAAGAGATCAAGTGAGCTTATATTAAAATTTGCTACACACTTTCGTGATATAACCGGCCGCCATGAAGCCCGGGTTCTACATCATCATGGCGGCGCAGTTTTTCTCTGCGCTGGCCGATAATGCGCTGCTGATTGCCGCCATCGCCATCCTGCGCGACATGCAGTCGCCGACAGAATACGAACCGCTGCTCAAGACATTTTTCACCGTCTCCTACGTGGCGCTGGCCGCCTTTGTCGGCGCCTTCGCCGACTCGATGGCGAAATGGCGCGTCATGTTCATCAGCAACGGCATCAAGATATTCGGTTGCTCGCTGATGTTCTTCGACATGCACCCGCTGCTGGCCTACGCGGTCGTGGGCCTCGGTGCCGCCGCTTACTCGCCTGCCAAGTACGGCATCCTCACCGAATATTTGCCGCACCGCCAACTGGTCATTGCCAACGGCTGGATCGAGGGCCTGACGGTAGGCGCGATCGTACTGGGTGTCGTGCTGGGCGGCGCCATGATTCATCCGGGCATCTCCCATAACTTGCTGTCCTTCGATTTTCCGGTGATCGACACCGGCATCGACAGCGTGGCCGAGATGAGCCTGCTGATCATCGGCGGACTGTATATCGTGGCCGCGCTGTTCAATCTGTATGTGCCCGACACCGGCGTCGACCACAAGCCGCTCAAGAAGAACCCGATCTATCTATTCCACGAGTTCAAGCACTGCGTGCAACTATTGTGGCGCGACAAGCTTGGCCAGATTTCACTGGCGGTGACCACGCTATTCTGGGGCGCTGGCGCGACCCTGCAGTTCATTGTTATCGAATGGTCGAGGGTGGCACTCAACCTCGAACTGGCCAGGGCCAGCATGCTCCAGGGCGTCGTCGCGGTCGGCATTGCCATCGGCGCGGTGTTGGCGGCGCGCTTGATCACCCTGCGCAAATCCCTGCGCGTCATCCCACTCGGCATTGCCATGGGCATTATTGTCATGGCGATGGTGGTGGTGCGCGACACCTGGCTTGCCATGACACTCATGGTGCTGATCGGCATGTTGTCCGGCTTCTTCGTCGTGCCGATGAACGCCCTGCTCCAGCACCGCGGCCATATCCTGATGGGCGCCGGACACTCGATTGCCGTACAGAACTTCAACGAGAACATTGCCATCCTGGTCATGACGGGCACCTATTCGCTGCTGATCATGTACGGTGTGCACATCTACTGGGTAATCGCCATGTTCGGCCTGTTTGTCGCCGGCATCATGTTTCTGATCAAACGTCACCATGAAGCCAACCAGCGCGAACACGACTCCGTCAGCCAGTTGGAGGATGTGCGGCACTGAGTAAGGCCCGCCCTCCCCCAGCCCCTCCCGCGCGGGAGGGGTGACTGTTGTTTTTGCCTTCGGCCGCCGCTACGCGGCTTAACGCCGGTTGAGAGCCGGCATTAGCCTTCGCCGCAACGGCGCGACTACGTCGCTTGTTGTCACTGCGCTCGTTTGTTACGGGGTGCCCCCGTTCATGCTGGGGCGCGGATTGCGGCTGGCGCCGCGTGCCGCCTTGCCTTGGGGCGGCCCGGCGGCAAGGCTGCTTGGGTGATACCCTTTTCGTCCTCTGCCAGCTATCAGTTTGAACAGGACGTACCGTCACCGCAGCTTTTTTTGGACGAACAGCAGCCGCAGCCTTCAGCGCTACGGAACGGGCCCAGTTGCGGGTTACGTGCGGCGAACTTCCGGTAGAGGCGGTCGACGCCGATGCCGGCCAGCAGGAGGGCGAAGATCACCGCGATGGTGATGAGGTAGGTGCCCATCAGTTGCCTGCCGGGCCGCCCCAAAGGCAACTGCGCCCCCCGATGGGGGGCAGCGAGCCGGAATTGCGAGCGTGGGGGGCCAACTTATCCACCCAGACCAGCAAAGCCCATGAAGGCCAGCGACAGGATGCCGGCCAACATCAGCGACAGGGCCGTGCCCTGCGCCACGGCGGGCACATCGGACAATTGCAGGCGTTCGCGCACGCTGGCCATCAGCACCAGCGCCAAGGTGAAGCCCGCGCCGGCACCGACGGCGAAGGTGATCGACTGGACAAAATCATATTCGCGCGCCGTCTGGAACAGCGCGACACCGAGCACCGCACAGTTGGTGGTGATTAGCGGCAGATAAATGCCCAGCGCGCGGAACAGGCCCGGACTGTATTTCTTCAGCACCATCTCGACGAGTTGCACCGTCGAGGCGATGATGACAATGTAGGCGATCAGCCGCAGGAATTCGAGGCCGAGGTGATCGAGCAAAATGTTGATGCCGAAGGCGCACAACGAGGCCACCAGCATCACGAAGGTGGAGGCCGCGCCCATCGGCACGGCCGTTTCGAGCTTGCCCGACACGCCGATGAAGGGGCACAGGCCAAGGAACATCGCCAGCACGAAGTTGTTGGCGAGGAAGGCGTTGATGAATATCTGGGCAGCACTTTCATGCATTTTGCGTGGCCTCCGCAAGCTTGCGCTGCTTGCGCCGCGCAATGGCGGCGAAGATCAGCAGCCAGGCGCCCAGCACGAAGAAGCCGCCGGGCGGCAATACCATGACGACCCAAGGCTGGAAGTCCGGCCCGAACAGCGGAATGCCGAAGAAGGTGCCGGCCCCGAGGATCTCGCGCACGGACCCCAGGGCAAACAGACCGATGGTGAAACCGGCGCTCATGCCCAGTGCGTTTATGAGCGTCGGTAACAGGGGATTCTTCGAGGCATGCGCCTCGGCACGGCCGAGGATGATGCAGTTCACGACAATCAACTGGATGAAGGCACCCAGCGCATCGTAGAGCGCCAGACTCACCGCCTGGATGAGGTAGTCGACCACCGTGACGAAGGTGGCGATGATGACGATGTAAGTGGCGATGCGCACTTCCTTGGGGATCAGCTTGCGCAGCAAGGACACCAGCACACAGGAACAGGTCAGCACGAAGGTGGTGGCCAGGCCCATCGACAGCGCATTCACCGCCGACACCGTGACGGCCAGCGCGGGACACAGGCCCAGCACCATGACAAACAGCGGGTTCTGGCGCCAGATGCCTTCCATGAATTCGTCCCAGCGGGTTACGGATGTCAGGGTCATGGTTGTTCCTTCAATTCAGAAATACGCGGCACGATGCGCGGCAACAGGCGCTTGGCCGAATCGTTGATCGCACGGCCGACGGCGCGCGAGGTGATGGTCGCGCCGGTAATGGCATCGATCTCCCATGGGTTGGCCTTGCTGCCATGCTTGACCGTCACGATCTCGCGCGACAGGATGGCGCCATCGGCCGAAAGCGACGCCTGCAACGGGAAGCTCGCCAAAAACCCCTTGTCGACGAGAATCTTGTCGCCGATGCCCGGCGTTTCGCGCATCGCCACCACGCCGAAGCCGCTGATCATGGCAGTCGCCGGATCGTAGGCATACAGAATGCGCACATTGTCGCTGTAGCCCTTGGCGACACCTTCGGCGGCGATGCCGGACAGCTTGCCAGACGCATCGTAGCCCGCGTAAAACTTCACTGCACCCTCCGGCACCGCATTTGGCGCCGTCCCGCCAGCGCCGACTTTCACAATCGTACCGATGGGCGCGGCGGCATACTCGACAATCGATTTGGCGGTCGGGATCACCTTGAACACCGCACGTTCGACGGCGATGCGCTTGTTTTCCTGCACCGCATCGTAAGTGCCCTGATAGGCAGAGACGATGATCAGGCCGCACAGGGCGGCAATCAGCCCCAGCGTGCGAATCATCGCCACTGCGGACGTCGTTTGCGGAGGGATTGCGGCGCTGGTCATAGTTCCTCCGCCGGGCCGCCCCAAGGAGGAACAGCCAGCACATGGAGCGGGCGCAGCCCGCGAACTACAGTCATCCCCTTCCTCGGGAAGGGGGTTGGGGGGATGGGGGTCATTCTTTGGGCGGATGCTTGGGTTTGTTGGGCAGGAAGCGTTTCTTCGGCGTCTCCGCGCTGGCGTCCTCGCGCGAGATGTAGCCAGAATGCAATGGGTAGGAAGCGCCTTTCTTTTGTCGGCCGATGTTGCTCAGAACCCCCTTGCCGAATGGTGTCGGCTGGGTGATCTTTTCAATCAGCGGCGTGGCGGCGTTGGCAAGCAGAATGGCATACATCACACCTTCCGGCAGGCCGCTGTAATAACGAATGATCACGGTCAACAAGCCGATCAGCGCGCCATACACCCACATGCCCTTGGGTGTCACCGGCGAAGTCGCCATGTCGGTCGCCATATATACGGCGCCGAGAATCAGGCCGCCGGAGAACAGCATGAAGAATGGATTGGGAAAACGCACGTCGTTGAGCGCAAACAGCATCCAGGCGGTCAGGCCGGCGCTGCCGAGGATCGCCGCCGGAATCCGCCAGTCGAGAAACCGCCGGAAGGCCAGATAGGCCCCACAGAGCAGGATCAGGATGGGCGACGGCCCCACCGCCATATGGCCGGACAGCGAGGTCAGCAGATCATCGGCATTGGCCAGCACGCCCTCGAACTTCCACTTCGCCAGCGGCGTCGCGCCGGCTAGCGCATCGAATTGCCTGTCCTTCAACCATTCCACGACACTGACCGGCTGCATCAGCGGTAGCGTCATCGACGAGGGAATGAACTCGTAAAAACGCCCTGGCATGAAGGACGGCGTATAGGTGGCAATCGCCTGCGGGAAAGCCGCCTGCACGAAAGCGCGACCGATCAGCGCCGGATTGAAAACGTTGAAGCCGATGCCGCCGAACAGTGCCTTGCCGAGCGCAATGGCGACGATGCCGGCGACCGCACCCATCCATAACGGAAAACCGGGCGGCAGCGAAAGCGCCAGCAATAGTCCGGTGATGATGGCGGAAAAGTCGCCAATGTCACCCGATTGCCCCCCCTGACGGACGAAAAAGCGCTCGGTGAGCAGACAGCTCACGGTGACCACGAGCAGCGAGAGCAAAGCCGACAGCCCGTACTGAAAAACAAAGAAGGCGCACACCGGCAGCAGCGACCAGACGACATGGCGCATGATCTGCTCGACGGTGCGCGTGCCCTTGATGTGCGGGGCTGAACGAATTTCTATGCTCATAATGGGCCTTCCCCCCATCCCCCTTCCCTTGGAAGGGGGTGACGGTGGTTCGTCCGCTGGCGCGGACTCCGGTTATCTGGCTGCGCCACCCTTGAGGCGGCTCTGCGGGTGACGCTCATTTGGACAACGCCTTCTCACGCAAGATCTGCTTGGCGATGCGAAACTGCTGTACCAGCGGAATGTTGGATGGACAGACATACGAGCAACAACCGCACTCAAAGCATTCGCCGAGGTGGTAGTCGCTGCCCATCAGGTCGTATTCGCGCTTCGCGGCCAGCATGCCCAGCTGCGAGGGATTGAGGCCCATCGGGCAGGATTCGACGCACTCGGCGCACTTGATGCACGGGTAGGTTTTCTGGTTCTCGCGCCAGGCCAGTTCGTCGCCGCGCATCACCAGCACCCCGGACATCCCCTTGGTGATCGGCACATCAAGCGAAGCGGCGGCCTGCCCCATCATCGGCCCGCCGAGAATGATCTGCCGCGCTACCGCTCCGGGCGCGCCGGCGTAATCGAGCACAAAGCGCAAGGGCGTACCCAGCGGCACGATGTAGTCACCCGGCTTGGCAACGCCGGGACCGGTCACGGTGACGACCCGCTCGGTCAGCCCGCGCCCCGCCGGCAGCAACTTGCCCAGCGCCGCCAGCGTGCCGACGTTATTCACCACCATCCCTAATGACACCGGCAAATCACCCGCCGGTATTTCCACGCCGAACAGCGCCATGACCAGCATCTTCTCCGAACCCTGCGGATACTTGGTCGGCACCAGTTCGGCGTAAATCTCCCCCTCCGGCACTTTGCCGCAGCGGCTGATCGCCGCACGAATCGCCACCGCGGCGTCCGGCTTGTTGTCTTCGATGCCGACAATGCTGCGCACCGCGCCGGTGGCGCGCATGGCATAGCGAATGCCGGTGATCAGGTCGTCGGCCTGCTCCACCATGACGCGATGGTCGCAGGTCAGATAGGGCTCGCACTCGCAGCCATTCACCACCAGCGTATGCACTTTCGCCTGTTTCGGCACCGTCAGCTTGGCGTGGGTCGGAAAGGCCGCACCACCCAGACCGACCATGCCGGTATCCCAGATCGCCTGCAGGATGTCACCCCGCGTCGCGGCATCCAGGTCGCGCGGTCGGCCCCACAAATCCTCTTGCGACGCACCCGGATGGGCGCGAATGACTATGGACTCGACCCACGGCCCGCGCACGCCGGGGCGCAGGCCGATGAATTCGACGACCCCGGTCACCGGCGCATGATGCGGCACCGACAACCATTCGTCGCTCCTGGCGATCGGCTCGCCGCGCAGCACTTCCTGCCCCACCCTGACGATGGGGCGCGGCGTCTTGCCGATATGCTGCGACAGCGGCACCGTCACCTTCGGCGCGAACGGCAGGCGACGAATCCGCGTGCTCGCCGTCAGCTTGCAGGACGGCGGATGCACCCCGCGCTGGAAGGCCTCGCCACGGAAGTAGGAAAGCAGCTTCATCGCCAGTTCTTATTGCAATGCAGCTTTTGCGCCGGGCCGCCCCAAGCAAAAGCGACACGCGCCGCCAGGCGCAATCCGCGCCGAAGCAACCCAGGACGCTCCCCGTGACATTCGAGCGCAGCGAGCTGATGAGAATCCCCCGCGAGGGGGGTAAAGGGGGGCGGGCTCATCAGTTGTACTTAGCAGCGCGCGCCATCAGTTTCTCGATGCCCGGCTCGTTCATGTTCCAGGGCGTACCCGGATGCAGGCATCCCGCCGTGCATTTTTCCGCCGACTTGACGAGGTCGGCGAATTTGGCACCCTTGGGATTGATGACAATGGCCAGCTTCTGGTCGTTGTAGGCGAACGCCTTGGGGGCGAGTGTGGTGCACTCGTCACAGGCCGTGCATTCCGGCGTTTCGACCCAGACCGGTTCGTAATCCGCGGCCTCCGCCTTCCCCCCAGTGCCGACTTTTTCATTCTGCGTCGGCGCGGCGTCGCCATAGCTTGCGCCGCCCGCCAGGTTGAGACTGGCGCTGAGCTTCGCCAGCAGGTCGGCACGCACGCGCTCCGCGATTTCAGCGGCGTCCGACGGCTGCACATCGAGACCGGCGATGCCGCGCAGCTGGCGCCAGAACTGCAGACGCTCGGCGGAGGCGCGCACCATGTCTTCGGTCACCAAGAGGCGCGTCAAACGGTTCTTGGCATCGACGCCCCAGATGAAGGGGAACTTGCCCTCGCGTTCGTCGGTGTCAAGCGCCAGGAAGTCGGCCAGCATGACCATGTTGTCGTTCCAGGTCTCCGGCGGCGCTTTTCTGAACTGCTTGCGGAAGCGCCCCTCGGTGGCGGCGAAATCGGCAAAGGTCATCGGCAGGGTCAGCGTCTGCTCGGCATTGTTGTCATCGACATATTTCAGCTTGTAAGTCGGCCAGTCGCTGTCGAGCGACGGGTTGCCTTCGAGACTCACGCATTCGGCGAAGGTGGTGCCGGCATCGGGGTCGAAGCGGAACAACGGATAGGCGCGGCTCTCGACCGCCAGCTTGCTCTGGTCGACGCTCCTGTCGTCGCCAACGCCATGCTCGGGCGGGCAGACCGCGTAGATGTTGAACACCGCCGGCCGGCGGCTGTTCAGACCGTCGATGTAACTTTCGAGCAGGTGATTGACATGCGCGATAGTGCCCGACATCACGTAGGAAGTGCGGTGGGCCATGCCGATCAGCGAGATCTCCTTGCGGGTTTCCTGCTTGCCGTGCTGGGCGTCGCCGAACGGCGCCATGTCGGACACCTGGCTGATGAATCCCGAAGTGCAGGCCTGGCCGCCGGTGTTTGAATACACCTGCGTGTCGACCACCAGAATCTTGACCGGCATGCCCGACATCAGCAGACGCGAGAGGTTCTGGAAGCCGATGTCGTACATCGCGCCGTCGCCGCCCACGCCCACCACCGGCGGGCACAGCAGCCACTCGTCGACAGAGAATTTTTGCCAGGTGAAGCGCTTGAAGAAATCATCGTCGCGGGCCGCGATGAACTCGCCGGCCAGTTCCATCTCCGCCTTGCGCACGGCCTTGAAACCCTCGGCCATCTTCGCCATGTGTCCCTCGAAGACGCCCATCGCCACGGAAGGCGTGTCCTGGAAGAGATGCGAGGTCCAGGGGAAGGGATAGGGCAGGAAGGGGTAGGTCGAGCTAAACACGGAAGTGCAACCGGTGGCGTTGATGATGCCCATCTCGGAGCGGCCGCGCTGGGTCGGCCCCGCGACATAACGCCACTTCAGATCCTTGAGTTTTTCCAGCAACTGGGCGGTGTTCTTCACCCAGACCGGGTCGAGCAACTGCGTCGGTTTGTTCTCGCCCAGCTTGGCGGCCAAATTCGATAGCGTCAAATCATGCTGGCCGGTGGCATCTACCGCGCGCATCACGGCGCCGGTGTCGGTGAGATCGACGGCGGCGGCGAGTTTCATCCGCATGTGCTGTTCGAGCCGCGCGATCAGGCCGTCGAGCTTCTCCACAAAAGACTTGACGCGCGGCTGCATCAGCGCCGTCACCGTGGAGGTGAACAGGTGAAGCGCCGTCTTTTCGCCGCAGCCCAGACAGGCCGAGTCGCCGCAATTCATCGAGCTGTAGTTGTGCTTGTCGAGCAGCAGGGTTTCCAGCGCGCCAATCTTCTCGTCGAGGCTGTCGATGCGGCTGTATTCCTTGGGGGTGGTCGGCAGGTCGAGCCAAAAGCGCCAGTCCTGGCGCAGGCGCTCGACTGATTCCTCGGTCTGCGTCACCATCTTCAGCGCATCGTCCTCGCAAACCGTGACGCACAGCACACAGCCCTTGCAGGTGTAGGGATTGACGGCGATCGAGAACAGACCGCCGCTGCCCTTGGCTTTCTTTTCCTTCTGCGTCCAGTAGGGCTTGGTGGTGCCGAAGGCGAAATCGCCGATCTGCGCGGTGAACAGCTTGAATTCAGCCGCCATTTTTTCGCGGTCTTCCTCGGGCGCCTCGGCCACGGTGGCGGCGATCGCCTGGTCGATCAGCGGCCGAACCGCCACGCCATCTCCTTCGATCAGGCCGCGCAGCTTTTTCTCGACGGTGCGCGCGGCACGGCGCAGGAAGCGCGTCGGCGTGCCCGCGGTTTCGATGCCATTGATGATGGTATTGCAGACATCATTCACCGTGCTCACCAGACCGGGCATCGCCGAGTCCGGGCAGGCAACGTAACAGTTGCCGCAGGCCGTGCAGTTTTCGGCGATCCACACCGGGTGCTCGAAGCGGATACCGGTCATGTCGCGAAACACGCCGGTAGCCGCGGGAATCAGCGAAACGCCGATGAAGGGATCGACGAGGTTGTCATTGCCCTTGCCGGTCAGATAGAAATTGCCGGTTTGCTCCCAGAAGCGATGAATGTCGGACACCCGGCCGTCGCCCTCCGGCATCCGGCGCAGCATGATCGGCAGACCGGCATCTTTCTTGATGAGCTGTTTGCGCGTGACGCCAACCTGCTTGTCGGTGATTTCCGTGAGCTCGGTGAAACCGCGCCGCACCACGCGCAGGTTGTCCTGCACCACGCGCGCACCCTTGCCGCCAAACTTGGACTGCAACTGCGCCTCGATGGCGGCGAACAGCGTCTCCTCGGACAGACTGGCGCTCTGCATCACCGGGCTGGCGGCGAAGAAGGCGCCCTGGAAAGCGATACCCTGCATGCGCAACTGCAGCTCGGCCGCGCCGGCCTCGTCGCGCGCAATCTGGAAGGCGTCGATGTAGTAAACGCGGATGTCGTTATCGACGATGAATTTTTGCGCCCAGACCGGGAAACTCGCCCAGGTCTCGTCGCCGAGGTTCGACTGGATGATAAAAAAGCCGCCCTTTTTCAGTCCGGACAGCGGATTGCTGTGGCCGAAGACTGCCGGATCGGGCGACAGCACGACATCGACATAAACGTATTCGCAGTTGATGCGAATCGGTTCCGGCGCCGCCGACAGGAAGTAGGTGGTCGGCTGGCCTTTTTTCTCGGAGCCGTATTTCGGGTTGGCCTTGATGTCCCAGCCGAGCAGTTCGAACAGCGTCATCGCCAGATTTTTGCCGGTGGTCATGGCGCCCCAGCCACCCACCGAGTGCATCCGCACGGTGATGGCGCCCTTCGGCAACAGGTTGGGGTTCTCCGAGCCGCGCACGGCCATCTCGCGAATGCGCGGATATTTTTCAGCCAGATCCTGCTGATGCAGTTCGTCCTTCGGATTCAGCGGATCGCGCACAAAATCAACGGACAGGTAGAAGAAGCGGCGCTGCGTGCCCTCGGGCAGCATATTCTCGATCGCGCCGATCAGCCCTTCCGGCTGCAGGTCGCGCGAACCGAGGCCGAAACAGCCCGAATAGAGGCGGGGCATCTCGCCTGCGGAGAACGCGGCATAGCCGGGATAGGGCTGCGCAGCGTCCGGCGCGAGCCCGTTTTCCAGACACTTGCTGACGGTCGCGCGCACTTCGCGCATCAGCGGCAGGTCTTCGGCCAGCGGCTGGTCGGTGCGCTCGAGCACTGCCACGCCCTTTTTGCCGCGCAGCACCTGGCCGAGCAGGTCGCCGGGGAAGGGGCGGAACATCGTCACATTCACCACACCGACCTTGAGCTGGCGCGTCTCGCGCAGATAATCGGCAACCGCCTCGGCCTGCACGATCATGCTGCCCATGCCGACGATCGCATAGTCGGCATCTGCCATCTTGTAGGTCGACAGGCGCTGATAGCTGCGTCCGGTCAGCCCCGCGTATTCCGCCATGCAGGTATCGGCGAGAGCTTCGATGTGGTCGAAGAAGTAGGGCCGTTGGCCAGCCACGGCCTGCATGTAGGCATCCTGGTTTTGCAGCGAACCCGACACCATCGGCACATCGACATCCCAGATCGCCGGCACGCGGCGGCGCTTCGGACCATGCAGCATCTGCTGCGCCGGCGTCGGCGTGTCGATGATGTCATCGGGCTTGCCGAGAAACTCCTCGACCAGCGCGCGCTCGGGCAACAACACCGATTCGACCAGATGGGTGGTGAGGAACCCGTCCTGGCCGACCACGGCGGGCGTCAGGGAAAGTTCGGCGATCTTGCGACTGATCAGATTGAGGTCGGCCGCCTCGGTGGCGTTTTTCGCCATCACCTGGATGAAGCCGGTGTCATCGACACAGTGGTAATCGTCATGCGCACAGTGCACGTTGAGCGAGGCCTTGGTAATCGCCCGACAGCCCATGTTGAGTACATACGGCAGTCGCTTGCCGACCGCCGCATACAGCGACTCGTGCATGAAGGCGACACCCTGCGCCGAGGAGAAGTTGGTCGCCCGCAGCCCGGTCATCGACATGCCGGCGGTAACCCCCGCTGCCGCATGTTCGGACTCGGGCTCGATGAAGATCAGCGGCTTGTCCGAAATGTTGAGATGCCCTTCCGCCACCGCCTCGGCCCAGTATTCGCCCATCTGCGTCGAGGGCGTGATCGGGTAGGCACCGGCGGCGTCCGATGATTCGCGCTCGACGTGGATGACGGCGGTGTTGCCATCGACGGCATCGCGAATGCCAGGATATTTCGGGGCGGCGCTGCCCGCTGCACTGGTTTCGGCCTGGGCGGACTGGAAGAGTTTTTTCAACATGACAAGCTCCTAGAAGATTCAGTGCAATTCAATGTAATTGCGGCAGCGCGTCCTGCCTGAGGATTTTTTTGGCGACAGCGCCCTTGACCGCCTTGTTGGGCGTTTCAAACCAGACAATGGCGCCGGTCGGGCAACGTTCGATGGGGCCCTGGGTGGCCCAAACATTCAGTTCATAGCGGATGATTGCCAGCTCGCCCTCAAGGCGCATCAGGCCGGGCGGCGCATCGGCAACGCATTTGCCACAGGCGGTGCAGGCCACCTCGCAGGAGGCCTCTGCCGTGTCGCCGTCAGCCCGGTTCTTGCAGGCCATCCACAGGCGGCGACTGACCGGCTCCAGAGAAAACAGGCCCTTGGGACAAACCTCGACACAATCGTTGCAAGCCGAACACTTGTCGGCATCTACCCTGGGCAAGCCATGCTCGTCCAGATGCAGCGCATCGAAACTGCAAACGATCTCGCAATCACCCAGGCCCAGGCAACCCCAGGCGCACTCCTTGCCGCCGCCACCAACCACGGCCGCCGCGCGGCAGCTCTTGAGACCGGCATAACGGGCGCGGGTATAGGCGACATGTTTGCCACCGGCACAGGCCAGCCGCGCCACTTTTTTCTCGATGCTGCCGGCCGCCACGCCAAGCAAGTCGGCGATGTCTTTGCGCTGCTGCAGTGAACTGACGGTGCATTGCGCCGGCACGACTTCGCCGATCACCACTTTTTCGGCAAAGCCGCGACAGCCGGGCATGCCGCAGGCACCGCAATTCGATTTGGGCAGCAAATCCTCGACCTGCTCGATGCGGGGATCTTCATAGACGAACAGCTTGCGGCTAGCCAATGCCAGCAACCCGGCGAGGAGAATGCCGAGCGCAGCCATGAAGCCACTTGCCACCGCCAGATTCGACATCGCTTCCATGAAAGATAAACACCCCCCACACTGGGCACGCTTTTGCAGCGCACCATAATCACAAACACCGCCCGCAAACCAACCCGACCACCGGGGTCGGAACTTCGAAGGAACGCAGGCGAGCTTTCGTTGGGCAACCAAGACACACGCCTTACGGGCATGTGCATCAACGACCACCACGGTGCGGCCAGGGGGTGTCCCGGCCAACTTGGCGAAAAGGCGGCTTGCTGCCATTTCGGAATGGCACGTACAAGATTGCGCCCTGTACGTGTTCGTGATGCAGTGCAGTATAAGTACTTCCAGAACAACCCTACAAACAGTATTTTTAATGTCTTATATAAAACATCTTTTGCGGCGATGAGTCGTGTCGAGGAACAAGACGAGCACTTAGCCGGCGTTCTCCCCGGATTGTTCAAGACCCTGAAGCGTCAAAGCCAGTTGGTCGGCAAGCGCGCGCACACGCTTTGGCTGCGCCCGGCTGGGGGGGAACAGCAATTGCACGGGTGTGGGGGGCGGCGCAAAGTCGGGAAGCAGCTCGATCAGCTTTCCTGCCCGGAGATCCGGTCCGACATCCAGTTCCGACTTGAGCATGATCCCGTGGCCATCAAGACACCACTGCCGCACCAGCGCGCCGTCATTGGCCACCCGGTCGCCGCGCACGGTGACGATCTGCTGCAGAGTGTTTGGGCCAAATCGCCAGACATTGTCCAGATTCGCGCCAAACCGCATGACCAGACAATTGTGCTGCTTCAGGTCGACAGGTTTTTTCGGGGCGCCGTGTTTTTCTAGATAGCTGGGCGCGGCACAGAGCACGCGCCGCCGCAGGCCAAGGCTTCTGACGCGCAATGAGCTGTCGGTGATCGGCCCGAACCGCAAGGCGATATCAAACCCCTCACCGACAATATCGACAAAGCCGTCCGAAAGCAGAAGCTCAACCGAGATGGCCGGGTGCGCTGACAAAAAGTGATTAATTTCAGAGGAAACAACGGTTCGCCCGATATCACTTGGGGCGCTGATGCGGATCGGGCCGGACAGGGTTTGCGCACCCAGGCGGATGCGGCTTTCCAGGTCCTCGACCTCGCCCAAAACCAGTTTGGCGCCTTCGACCAGCGCGCGCCCCTCATCCGTCAGGCTGGTCCGGCGTGTCGTGCGGTTCAACAGGACGACGCCGAAATGCGCTTCGAGCGCAGCAAGCCGTTCCGACACAGTGGTCGGCGAAAGACCCGCTTCGCGACTGGCGGCGGCCAGGCTGCCTTTCTCGACAATTTGCAGGAACAGGGCGAAGTTGTTGAGCAACATTACACGGCTACTCCGGATTATATTTTCGTATATTGACACTTTATCCGGCTTTAGCAAATGTCTATAGTGCTCCCATCGTCAATCCAGGAGCAAAGGCAATGACCCAACTCACCATCGTTGCCAACATCCACGCCAACCCCGACCAGATAGATCTGGTCAAGGCCGAGCTGGAAAAGCTAGTGCCGCTCACGCGTGCCGAAAAGGGCTGCATTCAATATGAACTGCACCGTGACAACACCGATCCGGTGCATTTCATGTTCTACGAGATATGGGAATCGCGCGAACTGTGGCAAACCCACATGAACGCCCCGCACCTCGCCGCCTACATGCAAGCCACAGACGGCGCCGTCGCGGAATTCACGCTGAACGAAATGACCCGCATCGCTTGACCAACCCCAGAGACCAGGAGGTTTACAAAAATGAAAGCTGTCGCCCTGACACACTATTTACCCATCGACAACCCGCAAGCGTTTCTTGACGTGGAACTGCCCAAGCCCACAGCAGCCGGACGCGATCTGCTGGTCGCCGTGAAGGCCGTCTCCGTCAACCCGGTCGACGCGAAGGTCCGCCGCCCCAAAGACACGGTGGAAACCACCCCGCGCGTCCTGGGCTGGGACGCCAGCGGGATCGTCGAAGCGGTCGGCCCGGACGTCACGCTCTTCAAGCCCGGCGATGAAGTCTATTACGCCGGCGACATAACCCGGCCGGGCACCAATGCGGAGTTTCAGCTGGTCGATGAGCGCATTGTCGGCTTCAAACCCAAGAGCCTCGGCTTTGCCGAAGCCGCGGCGCTGCCACTCACCACGATCACCGCCTACGAGGCTTTCTTTGACCGCCTCGGCATCGATCGCGACGGTGCCGACAAGGGCCAGTCACTGCTCATCATCGGTGCTGGCGGTGGTGTCGGCTCGATCGGCATCCAACTCGCGAAGGCGGCCGGGCTGGTCGTCATCGCCACGGCCTCGCGCCCGGAGACGGAAAGCTGGGTCAAGGCGCTCGGCGCGGACCATGTGGTCAACCACCGCAAACCCATGGTGGAACAGGTGCGTGCGCTCGGGTTTCAGCATGTCGATCACGTTGCCATCTTCAATGACATGCGCCATTGGGAAACGGCGGTGGAACTGATCCGGCCGCAAGGCGGGATTGTCACCATCGACGACACCAACCTGCCGATGCCAATGGAAGGCATGAAGATGAAGGCCGCCAGCCTGCATTGGGAATTCATGTTCGCCCGCGCCATGTTTACAACGCCGGACATGATCGAGCAGCACAATTTGCTGAGCTATGTGGCGAAAGAAATCGACGCCGGACGAATTCGCACGACCCTCAGCGAAGTACTGACCCCGATCAACGCCAAAAACATCCGGGCCGCCCATGCGCTCATCGAAACCGGCAAGGCAAAAGGCAAGATCGTCGTCGAATCCTTCTGAAAGAAACGCCGTCCGGTTTCGGCTGGGTAGCAAACAAAGCTTCGGCCCGGCAATGGGGCCGAAGTAGATTTATCGCCTAAGTTTGAAATGAAAAAATCGACTCCTTAATCGAATAGTGGTTCGGCTGTGTTCAGCATCAGTAAATACTTGCCACTCCATCAACACCACGGTCTACTGCACAATTTCTCCATTAATGGCTGAAAACACGTAGGACAGGCCATCGACAGTCTTCAAATGCAGGGTATTCGCTTTTTCGTCGTAACGCTGCTCAGACAACCAAAAGAAATGGCTGACAGTATGTCTTAGATTCTCTCGGTTCTTAACCAGATCACCGATCGTATAACGCTTGGTCTCCACACCTCTGGTATAGAAAGAAACCGCCAGCTGGTCCATTGAGGATGCCCAAGGCCCCATGCGTACAAGGTGCTCGCCATCCTGGTTGGGATAAACCTCAAACGCATACCAAGATACTGACCATAGCGGGGTCTTAGAGCCCTTGAGGTACATGCCCGACAACTTATAGGTACGCCGTATGTTGGCGTCGCGGTCGACTACCCCAACATCGTCCGGCGCCCCTGGATCAAACAATGGGTTATCTCGTTTTGCAAGCATAACAAAGACGTAGCCGCTCCCACCAACGTCCACGACGTAATCGCGAGGGGGCCTTGCACGGTCCGCCCAAGCCAGGAGTGGTAGCGACAACAAAATCGCGAATAACCCAACCGAGGTCGTTTTCATGTGGATCAATGCGGCGTCAACAAAGGAATTGTGTAATCGGCAATGACTCACTGTTTAGTCGGATCCGAAATATGTTCGGAGATTATCGATTTAACCGGACATTAGTGAAGAAGCCATCTAGGCAACCTGTCTTTTCTACCACGACTGAGAGATACTGTCATTGATAGAAATAGGCTGGTCGTTTTACAGCGCAAGATAGTTTGAAGGGCACTTCAATACGGAGAGAATCATGAGAACGAAAATCTCACGCTTATTTTTTCTGATGTTACTGCTGGCCGCGTCCCCCGTAATGGCAGCAGCCCCGTCCCCGGAGGCTCGCCGTCACATGGTGAGGGGTATAGCCGCCGTTGAAATGGCGAAAGGGGATGCTGATCTGGCTCTCGCCGCCGATGAGTTCCGCAGCGCCACCAACCTAGATTCGACACTGGCAGCAGCTTGGTACAACCTGGGTGCAGTGCAAGTAAAACTGGGGCAGTTCGATGCGGCCATCCAGAGTTACAAGAGTTATCTTAAACTGGCACCCAACGCCCAAGATACCCAAAAAATAGAAGATGAAATCATCAAGCTGGAGTTTCGTCAGGAACAAGTCACTAAGTCAAAGGCTCGCGAAGGGTTTTGGATTGCTTCCGATGGAACGTATTACCTGTTGAAAGACGCTGGCAAGCGCATCACGCTGGTGGCTAACGAACACCGGATATCAGACAACGAGGCCATATCAACGACGAATCCCAGCACCTACGTTGGCGATCACGCCATTTTTGAAAAAGAACAACTTAGTTTCAACCTTGATGCAACCAGCAGCAAGCTGGCAGGTACCTGGACACATACGGCAATAACTGTGCAAACCTGCTCTCTCCCGGAAGAAAGCGGGGATGTCACAGGCGAATTTCGTGACGCAGAAGGAGCCATGGTGTTGCGTTACGTAAGAACAAAATTCCGTGCCTTATGGAATATTAATTTATTCACGTCCGAACGCTATTGCGTCAATGTGACCCCGCTGAAAAAACTGGAAGTCGAAACAACCCTCCGTGGACCAGTACCGAACGGCAATATCAGTATCCCCACGAAAGGCCTGCATCTATACGTGGAAAAAGGTCTTTTTGGAGGCTATAAAATCGGGTGGGGGGGTGATCTTAAAGCAGGTGAAATTCCCCAGAACTCCGCACACTATGCAGCCGGACTTAGAACCGATGATGCGATATTGGCAATTGATGGTAATGAGGTAAAAAAACTCTCCGCCGGGGATATCGAATGGAGATTGTGGGGTAAGGTCGGTACCGAAGTTGAACTCACTGTTGTACACAAAGGCAGTAGCGATCCGGTTTCCGTACGATTGAAACGCATCCAGATATTCTGATTTAACTACCCTTGTAGCAGCATAGCGGGAAACGAGAATACAACCCCAAAATCTGCTGCGCACCTTCCGGGCTATGTCTACTTTGTGGCTCCTTTACAGCGCAGCGACACATAGAGTGCAATAAGCGTAGCGAATTGCACCGAATACTCCCATTCAGTTTCAAGGTCCCTTGAGACACTTTCCATGCGGCACTTTCCTGCCGGGTTGGCTGCCTTCTGCGCTTCGCCGGGGTAATGCCTCATCGGCATCCGTTCTACCCAAGCGCCAGTTTGATAGGTCAGAAAAACAAAGCCCGGCATCAGCCGGGCAGAGGTAGGGGACACACCACCGGGATGCGCGGTTGCCGCGGAACCAGTAGCCGCGAAAGGTCGGCGCGGGCGGCACGGCGATTACTCAATCCGGGCAACGGACACATTAGAGGATCGGCAATATAGAACCGTCAAATCTACAATACATTTTAAGCAGTTAACACTCGTCGATTACCCAACTACATCATCTTCATCGAAGGAACTTCCCTTCAGGCACCCAGCGCGGCAAGCGCGCCAAGAAACAGTAGCGCAAGAAGGATCAGCAAACCCCACGCGAGTACGCTGGTCCGCCCACGTTCGGCGGTAGTCTCAAGTTCCGATGTCGGTGAAGCCCGCTTGGCCAGCATCCACCCGAAAACCACGAATACGAGCAGCCCGAATGCCCCGACGACAAGCGCTGTCAACGGACTGCCGACTGCCAGGTTCTGGCCGCGCATGGCGAGAAACACCGCCACTCCAAAGCCGGCGGCCGCGGCGATGCCACCAAGCGCCTTTGCGAACATCAACGGCAGTGACCGAATCTCGGCCCGCACATTCCCGACAATCGTTCCCATACACCTTCCTTTTTTTTCCGCAGCGTCATCGCCCGGCTAATGCCGAAAGCAGAAACTGGTAAGCACTTTTTCGTAATCCGGCAGGAATACATCAAAATCTGCCTGCCTGACCGTATAGGGTAGCGCGAAGAAACCGTCAACGACGGAAATCACAAGATCAGTAGCAGTATGTACACCGGTTTCATTCCAGAATCTTCTCGCAAAAAATGATCCATTTCGTCAGAAATACTGACTAGATAGACAGGTCTCCCCTTTATTTGCGAGAACATTCCCGCGCAAACTCCGTTTCGGCCTTCTTGAGGCGATCACCACGTTTGCGCATTTCCACATTCAGCTTTTGCACGGCCATCAGATACTGCTCGGCATTCATGTTCATGGCATTGATCTGCTCCCAGGCAAGCCCGGTGGCAAAGGCGTCGTACCAGGAATCAAACATCGCCCGGGCGGCTGTCTCGGCTGCGAATACGGTACTCAATCCGCCTGCCAGATGCTTCGCCAAAGGAGCGTTGGCGGCCAGTCGTTTCCAATTGTCGCGCTCCACGATGAGCCCGAATAGCATTTCACCCGTTTCGCGCAGTTTCATCCCGTTTTCCTGAAAGATGGAGGTGGGAGATTCACCGGGGTCCTCCAACATCAACGGTGCGTTGCCCCCCAGAGTTAATGCAGTGTCAATATTACTGTATTTCTTGCCAAGGTCCGCGACGATATCCTTTTCACGCACATTGAATTGCCGCGCAATCCGAATGCTGTTGCGCTTGTGCGGGTCTGTGGTGCTGGCAAGCAGATCGGCAAGATCGCCAGCGTTCTTTTCCAGCCCTTCGCTGGCAAGATCATTGATGCGCTGGAGCTTGCCCAACGGCAGCGCCAGCCAGAGAAACTGACCGCGATCCTTCGCGCGCTCCACGGCCGTCGTCATCGTTTCTTCCCATTCGCTGCGCAGTCCCTGATCAGAGGCGATGGTGCGGCTCAAGCGTTGCGCAACTTCTGCCGTTTGCCGGAGAGACTGCCGATAAGCTGTCACGCGTTGCTGGGCGACTTCACACTGTTGGGGTGTCCATGCGACCCTCAACCCGGATGAAGGCACTGGGATGACCGGCTTCAGCGCCAATGGAGGTTCTGCGGGTGCTGCAGGCATTTTGAGCGTCATCTCGCTCGGATTACTGACGTCGGCTCCCTTGATCTGGCCCTTCAGATTCTTCAGGTCATCCTGAAACTGCCGCTGTTCCGCAGCGTCCTGGGCCTTCTTTTTTTCAGCAAGAATCGCTGCCTGATTCACGGGTTCCCCCGTTGCCTTACTGGTGCTGGGTGACTTAGTTGCAGGGGGATCGCAATTCATGCAGGGCGTGCAAGATATCCTGAGGCTCCCATCCGGCGATCTACAACGCATGGTCATATTATTGACTGCCGCCATGCATGCGCTGGTCGTTTGGAATGGCCCCTGAGTCTCGCTACCCGAGATATGTCTGTTATAGCAGCGGCAACTGACCATGCATGCAGCTATGGCCGGTGGTGGCACCCAGGCAAAGGTAGCAAGCAGAACAACAATGAAACACGAATAACGATTCAAGCTCATGGATCAAATCCTACACCGCAGTGTGGATTAATGTTGAACGGCCACTTACCGTATTTCGGCTTAATGAAGCATACCTGCTTGCAATTTTCGCCAGCGGAAGGTTTGGGTCTACACCAGGGAAACAGTGATCAAGTCCGTCACACCGGCGCGGGCCGGTGTCCAGCTTGTTGATCACCATGGATTCCGTATATGCGCCGGAATGACGAACTCCGCTGCCCTCAAGCGCTCGCAGCCGCCGCAATGGAGCGCTGTTGGCGCAGCGCCATCGCTTCGTTGAAGACCAGCGCGCCGATCACCAGTGCGCCGCCCACCATGGTGTTGTCGGTGGGTTGTTCGCCAGCGCCGATCCAGACCCAGGCAATGCCGAAAATCACTTCGAGCAGCCCCAGCAGGGCAATTTCCGGGGCCGGCAACACGCGGCTCAGGCGTACCAGCAGCAGGCAGGGAATTGCCAGTTGCGCCACGCCGAGAAAGCCGAGCAGCCCCATGTCGTGTGTCGAAGCCTGCAGCGGCCAGGCCAGGGGCAAGGTCACCGCAGCGGAAATGAGCGCACCGATCAGCACGGCGGGCAGCATGTCTTGCGTTGGCGCACCAGCGGCCTCATCGGGGTCGCCACTGCCGTGGCCGACGTACTGCAGTATCGTGAAATTGACAGCGGCAGCAATCGGCACGGTCAGCGCGACCAGGGCGCCCAGCAGGGGAACCCCGTCGCGGGCCTCCTGACCGAACATCCACGCCATGCCGAAACCGCCCACCGCAATCGCGAACCAGGTTCGATACGGCAAGCGGTGATTCAGGAAATAGCGGGCGAACAGCGCCGTTATCAAAGGCGCCAGCGCCATCATGACCAGCACCTTGGCCACCGACGTCAGCGTCAACGCCATCATGAATCCGGTAAACATGATCGACCAGCAAATGCCGGACACCCACACCACGCGCGGGTAATGCAGCAGTTCGCGCCACAGCGCCGGGCCGCGCATGTAAGTCAGCGCCACGGCCAGCGCCAGCGCATTGAAAGCGCTGCGCCAGAAGGTCACCTCGAAGCCCCGCGCCGCGTCCAGATGCCGCGTGACCACGCCGGCCATGCTCCAGAGCAGGGTGACAAGAATCATCAGGAATACGGCGCGGGAATGGGTCATCGGAGAATCGTGTTGTCGCGGGGCCTGGCATTATTCTAGAGGCACGCGATCAAAACTGGACCGATGATGAAAGTCGGCGCTGGCGGGACGGCGGCTAAAGACTGATAGCTGCCGTTCGCCCAACAACACCTACAATAAATAAACGGGGGTAGAAGCCCGTTTATTTACTTCCTGAATTTCTCTTTCTCAGGTTGCCTTTTGCTTCCAGCGCATCGCACCCAAGCATGCAAGACTCAGACCGAAAAGGACGAGAGTGGCGGGTTCTGGAATTTGGCCGCCTGTGACATTAGTCGCTATGGTGATGGTTTGCCCTTGATAATCAACAAACTCAGCGTGGCCCGTGCCACTTGGCCCCCACCCAATGCTTTCTCCCGGCTGCGGGCTGTAATAATTGCCATCAGAATCTAGATACCACCACGGGACGGGGTTTGTAGACGTGTCTTGAAGGATAAAACCTGAGCCTGGCACGCTAAAATCGAATACAAGGCTTGATCCGGTAGCTTGGAGTGCAGTACCCCACATCGCCGTATGGGTTGATAATGCGAAATCGATAACTTGAGGTGAGCCGCCATAAAGATTCGGGGAATTTAATGTGAGGGTGAAGTCCGTGATATTTGCTATACCCAGCACTCCAAGAGTTCCATCAGTTTCAATGAATCCTGTAACAGTACCCGCCCCGATTGTTCGATTGATATCGTAGGTGATCGAGGCATTGACGGTGGCCGATGCGGCAATAAGTAACACTGTGGCAATTAAGCGTTTCATTATTATTCTCCCCTATGTTGATCAACTCGTTACAAGTGCTACCAGAAGATAAGCATAGTTTATGCCAAATTAAATAATACATTTATCTTCATCAAGTTAGTTCAAGACTAAATCACTGAGTTATTCTTTTATGTAAAATAATTCGACACTAACCTGCCCGTCTTGTTAGACATCCATCTAATGAATCTCTTACGGCTTGAAATTCGTGACTCCATTCGATGGTTAGCAGGGTGGCAGCGTGTCAGAACCAAACGGTTTGGCCTTGGTTGCGCTTGATTCAGATAGTACCTGTGACTTCAAGGGCGCGTTTGCATTGAAGGCCGGCTGAGCTGAAGGTCTCTAACCATCGCTCACCTTGAGGAATTCTCCTCTATTGCAATGGGCGTAATTTGCTGGTGATTCGCCAAACCTGAGTGGCTGTTGACGCTGCATTGCAGACCTAGAGAGCTAGCAGGGCTCAGACCACGGTTTCCGCCGTACCGCCAGCACCGACTTTCGGTTCCAACTGGGCAGTGCAGCCGTGGTCTGAAAATCATCCAGGCGGCCTCCCACCACCGTGAGGCTATGGGGTTGAAGTGAGTTTGCGAACTTGCTTAACCAC
Organism: Rhodocyclaceae bacterium; assembly: GCA_013791905.1. GTDB lineage: Bacteria > Pseudomonadota > Gammaproteobacteria > Burkholderiales > Rhodocyclaceae > Sulfuricystis. Next base: position 168,899 of record VMSX01000010.1, read on the forward strand.
AGGCGGCCGAAAATGAAATGTTGCGGAATTGGCCCCCTGTTTACATTGCGCTGGAGAACCTGGGCTACCCGGTGGTGTCGGCCGAGGATTGATCATTCACGGCCGCGCGCTCGCGTCGCCAGAGCACGGTCTTCCAGGCCAGCAGCGCCGCCGGCAGCAGATGCCAGACCACGTCGAAGAGGTCGATGGGGCGGGTGAGCGTGCCGTTCATTGCCATACGCGCCTTTTCGACGAGGTGTGGCTCGGGAACGAAGGGCGCGCCCAACATCAGCACGGTGATGACAATCAGGATCGGAAACGGAAGATCACGGATGAAGCGCATGGTGGGTTCAATCAGCTGGTGAACGGGGCGGGACGCGGCAGAACCCCTGCATCGGGATGGCCAGCGCGTCGTTGAACTTGCTCGAAAGGTTCTGCACGCCGATCCACGCCGTGATGGCGACGATTGCGTCGTCTCTGAAGAAGCGCTTGAGCTCGGTCATCGCGCGGGCGGTGCCGGCATCGTCGTTCAGCGTCACCGCATCGGCGTAGGCGAGCGCCGCGCGCTCCTCCTCGCTGAAGACCTCGGGGTGCTCCGGCCAGCAGTCGATGAAGTCGATCTTCTCGTGCGCGCCGTGCGCGGCGAGGAAATTGTGGGCATTGAAGTCCACGCAGAAATCGCAATGGTTGAGCTGCGAGATGCGCACGCTCATCAGCGTCCGCAGCAGGCTGCCGGGCGCGGCCAGCCGGTTGAATCGGCCGATCAACAGCAGGAAGACGAACATGATCGCGGGCTGCCGCCCCCACGCCCACATCGGGGACAGCACCTGCCCGTATTTGCGTTTCTGGTAGGCGAAAACCAGGCGCACGTACCAGGGAAAGTCACGTTCGGAGAGTTCGTCGAGTCGGTTAGCCATGGGCGGAACGGAAAAGTGGAGCGGAGGGAAGTCGGGGGTGTTGGCACACTCACGCAATTTGACATCCGGGAAGAACAAACAGGCGGCTAGATGATTTTCAAACCACGGTTTCCGCTTTGAAAATTTATGTCCCCATGCGTAGTTGGTAACGTATTGTCTGATCTGAAGCAGGGCATGAGGAGTAACCGGGGGAATGTAGCTACGCTTCAGCTACGTGCCGTGAACTGAAAAGGGGCTAGCTTTCGCTAGCCCCTTTGGTATTTCTGGTGCGCCCGGAGGGATTCGAACCCCCTACCCCTTGGTTCGTAGCCAAGTACTCTATCCAGATGAGCTACGGGCGCAGTAAATTGAGGCGCGCACTATAGCCGAAACGTTCTGCTTCGTAAAGGCCGCCGGTAGAATTAGTGCCTTGCGCCGGGCGAAGCCTGCTTCCGCATGGTAAATATAGGCGGTTTCTCCCTTCACTTTCCCCCTTGAACTATTCGCCCCGCAGAGCAATCTTAGGGGCCCCATGTCTGGCGCCCCCCATTTCGGGAAGGGGATGTTTGTGGTTCGCCCCCGGCGGCGGCCATGGATGTTCCGCCGCTGGCCATGCAACAGGAAACTCATCATGAAGCAGACTTACGACGAATCATCCTTCCGCGTCCTGAAGGGACTGGAACCCGTGCGCGAGCGGCCCGGGATGTACACCCGCACCGACTCGCCGGCCCACATCATCCAGGAAGTCATCGACAACGCCGCCGACGAGGCGCTGGCCGGCTTTGCCAAGCACCTGCATGTGACGGTGGAGAAGGATGGCGCAATCACGGTGGCGGACGACGGCCGCGGCATTCCGGTCGGCCTGCATCCCGAAGAAAAGATTCCCGTCGTCGTGCTCGCCTTCATGCGCCTGCACGCCGGCGGCAAGTTCGACAAGCAGATCGGCAACGGCGCCTATGCGTTTTCTGGCGGGCTGCACGGCGTCGGCGTGGCGGTGACCAATGCGCTGTCGCTGAGCGTGGAAGTGGAAGTACGGCGCGAAGGCAAGATCCATGCGGTGACGTTTTCCGAAGGCGGCGAGAAGGTGTCGGCGCTGGAAACCCGCGGCACTTGCGGCCGGCAGACCGGCACCCGCGTGCGTGTGGTTCCCGACCCGAAATATTTCTATGCGCCCAGGGTGCCGCAGGCCGAACTCGAACACCTGCTGCGCTCGAAGGCCGTGCTGCTGCCCGGCGTGCAGGTGACGCTCGAAGTCGAACAGGCCGATGGCAGCATGTTGGCGAAAACCTGGCGCTACCCGGAAGGTCTGGGCGGCTATCTGCGCGAACTGGCCGGCGAAGACAGCGACGAAGCGACCGCGGCGGCGCCGATCTACGCCGCCGAGAATTACGCCGGCGGCGATCACGAAAGCTTTGCCGAGGGCGAAGGCGCGGCCTGGGCGCTGGGCTGGTGGGCAGATGGCGGTTCGAACATTCCCCACGAGTCCTATGTCAATCTGATCCCGACCACCGCCGGCGGCACCCACGAAGCGGGCTTGCGCGCCGGAGTTTTCGAGGCGCTGAAGACCTTCATCGAACACCATGCGCTGCTGCCGCGCGGCGTGAAGTTGCAGCAGGAAGATGCCTGCGCGCGCATGGGCTATGTGCTCTCGGCGCGCATCCTCGATCCGCAGTTCCAGGGCCAGGTCAAAGAGAAGCTCAATTCGCGCGAGGCGGTGAAGCTGGTCGCCGGCATGGTGCGCGACCCCCTCGAAATCTGGCTCAACCAGCATGTCGAGGCCGGCAAGGCGATTGCCGAGCTGGCGATCCGGCAGGCCTTGAGCCGCCAGAAGAATGCCCAGAAGGTGGAAAAGAGAAAGCAGTCGGGCGTGGCGGTGCTGCCGGGCAAGCTGTCGGACTGCGAATCGACCAGCATTGCCGAAAATGAGTTGTTCCTTGTCGAGGGCGATTCGGCCGGCGGCTCGGCCAAGATGGCCCGCAACCGCGAAACGCAGGCGATTCTGCCCTTGCGCGGCAAGGTGCAGAATTCGTGGGAAATCGAGGTCAATCGCCTGTTCGCCAACAACGAAATTCACGACATCGCCGTGGCATTAGGAGTGGATCCTCACGGATCCACGGGCATCGACCCGCACAACGCCGCCGACAACCCCGACCTCGCCAACCTGCGCTATGGCAAGGTCGTCATCATGGCGGACGCCGACGTCGATGGCGCGCACATCCAGACGCTGCTGCTCACCCTCTTCTACCGCCACTTCCCGGCGCTGATCGCGCGCGGCCACGTGTTCATCGCCCAGCCGCCGCTGTATCGCGTCGACGTGCCGGCGCAGGGCAAGAAACGGCCGGCCAAGCGGCTGTATGCGCTCGACGAGGGCGAACTGGCGGCCATCAAGGACCGACTGGCCAAGGAAGGTTTCTCGCCCGACAAGATCGAGGTCGGCCGCTTCAAGGGGCTGGGCGAGATGAACCCCGAGCAATTGCGCGAAACCGCCATGGACCCGGCGACGCGCCGCGTGCTTCCGGTCGCCGAGCGGCCGGAAGCTCAGGCGGAAACCCTGAAACTCTTCAACCTGCTGATGGGCAAGGGCGAAGCATCCGCGCGGCGCGCCTGGATGGAAGCCCGTGGCCATCTCGTGGAGGCCGACCTATGAGCCACGAAACTCCTGATCTGTTCGACGACATCCCGGACGTACCGCCGCCTCCCCCCGCTGTCGAAAACATGGGCGACGTGCCGCCTGGCGCCGTCCCAAATGGACCGGGCGAACCGCCTGACGGCGGTCCGCGTGCGCCGACTTTTGACGACGGCACGCTGCCGCTCGATACCTATGCCGAGCGCGCCTATCTTGCCTATGCGATGAGCGTGGTGAAGTCGCGCGCCCTGCCCCAGGTCGAGGACGGCATGAAGCCGGTGCAGCGCCGCATCCTGCATGCGATGAACGAAATGCGCCTGGCCGCCACCGCCAAGCACGTCAAGAGCGCGCGCGTGGTGGGCGACGTGATCGGCAAGTTTCACCCGCACGGCGACAGCAGCATCTACGACGCCATGGTGCGCGTGGCGCAGGACTTCTCGCTGCGCTATCCGCTCGTAGACGGCCAGGGCAATTTCGGTTCGCGCGACGGCGACGGCGCGGCGGCGATGCGTTACACCGAGTGCCGCCTGACGCCGATTGCCGAACTGCTGCTGACGGAAATCGATCGCGGCACGGTGGACTTCGTGCCCAACTACGACGGCACGCTGACCGAGCCATCATTATTGCCTGCCCGCCTGCCGTTTGTGCTGCTGAACGGCGCATCGGGCATCGCCGTCGGCATGGCGACGGAAATTCCGCCGCACAACCTGCGCGAAGTGGCTGATGCGCTCAAGCTGCTGATCAGGAAACCGGCCGCCCCGCTCGAAGAAGTGCTTACCGTGCTGCCCGGGCCGGACTTCCCCGGCGGCGGCCAACTCATCGCGCCCGCCGCCGACATTCGCGCGGCCTATGCCGGCGGTCGCGGCAGCCTGCGCATGCGCTGCCGCTGGCGCATCGAGGAACTGGCGCGCGGCCAGTGGCGCGTCATCGTGTATGAACTGCCGCATGGCGTTTCTACTGCGCATGTCCTTTCGGAAATCGAGGCCGTCACCAATCCGCAGCCGCGCACCGGCAAGAAGGACATTTCGCAGGAGCAGAAGAACCTCAAGCAGGTGATGCTCGGCGTGCTGGATGCCGTGCGCGACGAATCGAACGAGAAGGACCCCGTGCGCATCGTGCTGGAACCGAAGAGTTCGCGCGTGCCGCAGGACGAATTCATGGCCGTGTTGCTGGCGCGCACCAGCCTTGAAGCCAACGTCTCGCTCAACATGACGATGATCGGCACCGATGGCCGACCGGCGCAGAAATCGCTGCTGACCATCCTGCACGAGTGGATCGCCTTCCGCCACGTCACGGTCGAGCGGCGCAGCAAACACCGGCTGAATGAGGTCGAACGCCGCCTGCATATTCTCGAAGGCCGCATGACGGCCTACCTCTCCATCGACAAGATCATCAAGACTATCCGCGCGGCCGACGAGCCGAAAGCGGAATTGATGGCCAAGTTCAATCTGTCGGAGATCCAGGCCGAGGACATCCTCGAGATTCGCCTGCGCCAGCTGGCGCGCCTTGAAGGCATCAAGATCGAACAGGAGCAGCAGGCGCTGGCCACAGAGGCCAAGGAACTGCGCCGCGTGCTGGAAGACCGGGGCGCACTGACCAAGCTGGTCGTCAAGGAAATTACCGAGGATGCGAAGAAGTATGGCGACGCGCGCCGCACGCTGATCGAATCCGTTGCCCCCGTCAGCCTCGCCGAGGTTGCCATTCCCGACGAGCCGGTGACGGTGATCCTCTCGGAAAACGGCTGGGTGCGCTCGCGCCAGGGACACGGCATCGACCCCGCCAGCATCGCCTACAAGAGCGGCGACAGCGCCCTCCTGGTGATGGAAGCGCGCACCGTCTGGCCGCTGGTGATCATCGACACCCACGGCCGCGCTTACAGCGTGCGCGTCGCCGACCTGCCGGGCGGGCGCGGCGATGGCGCACCCATCAGCACCTTCGTCGAATTTCAGGAGGGTGGCAAACTCGCCCAGGCGCTTACCGACGCCGCAGATGCGCAGTATCTCTTCGCCAATTCGGGCGGTTACGGCTTCATCGCCAGCATTGGCGACCTGGTTTCGCGCAACCGCGCCGGCAAGGCATTCATGACGCTTGAAAAGGGCGAGTTGCCGCTGGTTCCGGCAAAAGTCGGCGCTGGCGGGACGGCGCTAGCCGGAGCCACCGCCAATATGGGGACGGCGGCGGCGATCTCGCAGGCCGGCCGCCTGCTGGTTTTCCCGGTGGCCGAAATGAAGACGATGAGCAAGGGTCGTGGCCTGATCATCCAGAGCCTCGGCCCCAAGGAGCAACTCGTGGCGGTCGCCGTCGGCGATGGCGCGGCATTCACCGTGACCGGCATCGGCCGCGGCGGCAAAGCCACCGAATACCGGATGACCACCAAGGAACTCGCCAGCCATTGCGGCAGTCGTGCCCGCAAGGGACCGCCGATCGCATCGAAGATAAAACCGACCGGCCTGGTGGCTGGATAGCGTGGTGGCAAGGGGCGCCACGGCTGGCAAGGGGCTGGCAAACTATTCCAGGCTGCTATAATCCGCAGGCTTATGAGTACCGTGAAAAAAGAACCCGCTACCCGCTACTGCTATCACTGCCGCACCCACCATCCGGTGGAGGAGATGAAGCTGCTCGTCACCAAGACGGGCTCGCGCTGGCGTTGCATCAAGAGCATCGAAGCCGTGCGCCGCTCGAAGGCTGAGCGGGACCAATATGGCCGCGAGGTCTCCGCCGCCAATCAGTCCGAAGCTTCCAGCCGGGCGCGCATCCTCAACAAGATACAGTCAGAAGGCTAGGCAGGCTAAGGCCCACCCCTCCCGGCCTCCCCTCACGGGGCGGTGACTGTTGACTCGCTACGCTCCGTTTGTTACGGGGCAGCGCCCGGTTCGCTCTGGAGCGGTTTGCGGCTGGCGCCGCGTGCCGCCTTCCCTTGGGGCGGCCCTGCGGTAAGGCTGCCGAGCTTATCGCAAAGACCGGACATGCGTCCGGCGCGGTTTTCGCACGCCGCTTGCAATACGGCTTCTGACGACCACAGGCTGAGGTGCTGACGCGCCCGGGTAACCCCTGTGTAAACCAGTTCGCGCGTCACCACCGGCGAAATCGATGCGGGCAAGGCCAGCAGAACTCTTGCGAATTCCGAACCCTGTGATTTATGCACCGTCATTGCCCAGGCCACTTCCCAAGTCGGCAGGCGGGCGAAGGGAATCCAGCGCGGCGCAGCGGATGTGCCATCCCCTTTGCCAGCGAAACAGGCCTTGAGGCTGCCATCGACCGGGTCGGGCAAGGCCAGGCCAATATCGCCGTTGTAAAGTCGCAGCAGCGGGTCGTTACGCACCACCATGACCGGCATGCCCGGCTGGGCCAGCATCGCGTCGGGCGGCGTCAGCGCCCGGTTGATCGCGGCAACATCCTGCCGGTGCGCACAGAGCACGCGGAAGCGACTGAACTGTTCGAAGAGTTCGCCCACCGGCAATCCGGCTGCCACGGCATCACGATAGGCTTGATAACCCTCCCGCACCGCGGACGCCAATGTCTGCGGGGAAAATTGCGGCTGCCAGTCAAGGTCGTCCGTGGCAGCTTTCAATTGCTCGATGGCGCCCGGCGCATCCCCCATCCGCAGGCACTCGGCCAACCGGCCGATGCCGCTCGTGCCGGCAAAGCGGAAACTGGCTGTCAGTGTCGTCACACATGGCGCCAGCCGCTCGCTGGCGCACAGGTCGGCGAAGACCGCGCCGGCCTCGACGGCGGCCAACTGATCGCGGTCGCCGAGCAGGATCAGGCGGGCGGCGGTGGGCAGCGCAGCCAGCAGATGCGCCATCAGCGACAGGTCGATCATCGAGGCTTCGTCGATCACCAGCACATCCACCGTTAGCGGCCGCTCCCGGCAGTGATAAAAACCGCTGCCATCGGCGCGCATGCCCAGCAGGCGATGCAGAGTCATTGCGCTGTGCGCCGGAGCTGACACACCCGTTGCACCGAGCGCTTCGGTCATGCGCGCTGCTGCCTTGCCAGTAGGCGCGGCCAGGGCGATGCGCAGCGGCGCGGCGCCGGCTTGAGCGGCCTGCTGGTGCAGCAAGGCGATCAGCCGCGCCAGCGTGGTTGTCTTGCCGGTACCCGGACCACCCGAGATCAGGGCCAGCCGATTGACCAGCCCGATGCGGGCCGCCGCGCGCTGGCCGGCATCGGCGAATTGGTTTTCCAGCGCGGCTTCCATATCCGCACTGAGGGCTTCCGGAGCCGTTGCCCGCGCCAGCAGATCCAGCGCGACCTGCTGCTCATAGGCCCAGTAGCGCCGCAGGCTCAGCCGCTGGCCATCCCAGACCAGCGGGGTCAGATCATCGGCGCCACCGACAATGGCCATGTCCGGCAGGCGGGCGCGCAGCCCGGCGCGCTGCCCGCCATCCATCTCGCCCGCCCAGGGTCCCCAGCCCGCCTCCTGATCGAGGTCGGCGCAGACATGGCCATCCTGCGTGGCCTGACAGGCCAGCGCCACGGCCCGCCGCGCAGCGGGATCGTCACCGCCCAGATAGCGCGACAGATGGGCAACGATGGGCGGGATGGCTAGCTTGGCCATGTGTGCACATCCAATAAGGCATCGTCCGGCCGCGTGAAGAACACGCCGGCTTGGCTGCCTGGCCCCATGCCGCGCAGGAACAGATAGAACACGCCGCCGAAGCTTTCAGTCCAGTCGAGATCGGGCTCGCGCAGCAGCAGCGCGCGCTTCAGGGCCGCCGCATAAATCCGCAGTTGCAGGTCGTAGCGATGCATCCGCATCACATCTGCCAGACGTGGTGGCGTGTAGTCCTCGACCTGCTCGCCCAGCCAGTTCGATTTGTAATCGACGATGTACCAGCGCCCGCCATGCCGAAACACCAGATCGATGAAACCCTTCATGTAGCCGGCCTGCGCTGCTGCCGATCCCAGCGGGTAGGTGAACTCCAGTTCGATCAGGCGTTCGCCGCGCGCCACTTGCGCCAGGCACAGGCCAGCGGCATTCAACGGCGTGGCGACGACATCGGCCACCAGGCGCTCGAGCACCGGCCGCCATTCGAGCGGGTAGGCAAATTCCTCCAGCACGGCGACGGCAACGGGCCCGATTGCGGCAGTGGCCTGGAAGTCAATGCGCTCGAGCAGCGCATGCAGGCAACTGCCGGCGCGCGCGCCACGCGGGAAATCCATAAAGCGAGAGAAAGTCGGCGTGACCGAAGGGAATCCCCGTGGGACTGGCGGGATGAAATGCCCCGCATGGGGTACGGTGGGTAGAGCAAGCGGTGAGATATTGGCCACGAGTGCATCGTGATCCGGAATCTCCTCGTTGCCCAGTCGTGCCGCCAGGCTGGAAAAACTGCTGACGCGCCACGGCGCACGAATCGTCCCGACGAAGGGGCGTGCCACCAGTTCAGGCGCAGCGGCCACGAGTGCCACCATGACAGGGGCGTCATCCACCGGCAAGGGTGTCACCGCCATCGCCCCATCCAGTCCGCTAGCCAGGGCGACGATCTCCGCCTGCAGGGCGGCCTCATCAAGCTTGCCCAGTCTGTCGGCGAGTTGTGCGCGTGGGTCGTCAGTTTCGCCAGCAGCGGGCGTGCGTGGCGCGAACAAGAGCCAGGCGAGTGGCGAACGTTCGCATTGATTCACCTTGCCCCAGGCGACGATGCAGCGATGCTCGGCACGCGTCAGCGCGACATAGGCGAGGCGCAATTCTTCGGCGGCGTCTTCGAGATCAGCCTGCTGGCGCAGTGCATCGATTTGTGCGGAGCCGAAGTCGAGACAGGAATGATTATCGGCATGGGCAAATACCGGCCAGCGCTTGGCATCGAATCCCGGACCGTCCCACAGGAAGGGACAGTAGACGATGGGATATTGGAGGCCTTTGGCGGCGTGAATGGTGACGATGCGCACCAGTTGCGCGTCGCTTTCCAGACGCAGTTGTGCTTCCTCGGATTCGCTGGCTTCACGCGAACGCGCCAGATGGCGGGCCAGGCCTTCGATGTCGAGGGCGCCGTCATGTTCGGCCCCTTGCAACAATTCGGCGAGATGGCGGTAATTCGTCAGGCGCCGCTCGCCATCAGGGCGCGCCAGAATGCGCGCGACAACGCCTTCGCGCCGCAGCAGGCGACGCCACATCGCCATGAAGCCGCGATCGCGATACAGCAGCAAGTCGTCGTGGAAGCAGCCCTGCCGCTCGCTCCAGGCGCGCTCGTCGGCGGCCCAGACGGCCAGTTGCGCCGCATCGGCGCCGAGCAGCACCGTCGCCAGCGCCGCCCGTACCAGCCCTTCGCGCGTCGGGGCGGCCACTGCCAGCAGCACGCGTTCGACCTCCTCGGCTTCGTCGCTGTGCCAGACACTGCCGCCACCCAAGGTGACGCTGGCAATGCCGCGCCGCGCCAGGGCTTGCTTCACCAGTTCGCCCTGCTGATGCTTGCGCACCAGCACGGCAATGTCGCCGCCCGCCAGCGCCCGCGTGCCAAGCTGCGCCCGGCCTGTCGCCGCCAATCCCAGCAGTCGAGCAATATCGGCGGCAACCGCGCTGGCCGCCAGCGGCTGCGCCACTTCCTTGGTTAAGCCCTTCTCCCCTTCCGGTTGCGTCATCGTCCACAGAGTGAGCGCCGCCGCATTGCCGGTGTCATCATCGATGCGACAGGAGGCGCGGGCCATCTGCGCCGGCTGGGCCGGTTCAAAAGACAAACCCTCAAGCAGGAAGGGATGCGGACGCGCGAACAAGGCATTCACGACGGTCAGCAATGGCGCATCGGAGCGCCGGTTTTCCAGCAGCGCATAACCGGCGTCGGCCTGCTGCCGAGCAGACAGATAGGCAAACACGTCCGCGCCGCGAAAGCCGTAGATCGCCTGCTTGGGGTCGCCGACAAACACCAGCGGATGACCGTCCTGGCCGAACTTGCCACCGAAGATGCCGAAGAAGATCTCGAGTTGCAGCGGGTCGGTGTCCTGGAATTCGTCGATCAGCGCCGCCCGGTAGCGGTTGCGCAGCGCGCCGGCGAGCGCAGCGCCGGAGGTGCCCTGCAGCGCATGGGCCAGATCGGCGAGCAGGTCGTCATAGGCCATCTGGCCGCTGCGGCGCTTTCTGGCCGTCAGCTCGGCACGCGCCGTGAGCAGGAAGTCATGCAGCAGGCGGCGCGTGTCATTTTCATACGCGGCGCCGAGATTCTCGGCCGCCAGCAGGAGTACATCGACCGCATCAAAGAACGCATGTTCGGCTGGCGGGCTGGACTTGGTGATTTTCTCGGTGATCTTCGCCAGCCCGAAAAATGCCATGGCCTCGGGCAAGGGGAAAGGCGCGTCTGCAGCGGCGAAGATCTGGCCGAGCAGATCGATTCTGGGCTGCATTTTTTTCGGGGAATAAACACCCTGATTCAGTTTGGCAGCGGCCAGCCAGGCACAGATCGTCGCGGCATCGCTTTGCCAGAGCTTGCGCGCCGCAGTGAAGGCGGCGGCAAAGGCTTGTTCTGCCGCATGCCGGTCTGTGGACACTGGCGCCAGTGTCTGCGCGTCGATGCGACCAAGATGCGAGCGCACGCGGCGCACCAGGCCATCCGGCCCACCCAATTCACCCAGCAGCCAGCGCGCCCAGGGCGCGGCAGCCGTCGCCAATGTCTTGCGCCAGACATCGCGGGCCACACCGGCGAGCAGGTCCTGCTGGTCGGCGAGCAGTTCTCGCTCAAAAGGCTGCCCGGCCTCGAAGGCCGTTTCGGTCAGCGCGCGCTGGCAAAAGCTGTGAATGGTGAAGATGGCGGCTTCGTCGAAACTTTCGATGGCGAGGCGCAGCCGTGCAGCGGCTGGCGTGGGGTCGTAGCGGGCGAGCAGCGCCTGCAGGTTTTCATCATCGGTCGTGCCCGCCTCAAACGCGGCGAGCGCCTGCAGCAAGCGGTTACGGATGCGCCCGCGCAGCTCGCCGGTGGCGGCGCGTGTATAGGTGACGACGAGGATTTGGCCGATCTCGAGTTGCTGTTCGAGCAACAGGCGCAACACCAGCGCGGTGATCGTCCAGGTCTTGCCCGTGCCGGCGCCGGCCTCGACCAGGCTGATGCCGTCGAGCACGACGTCGAAGGGACCGGCGAGAGGCGTGAAGCGCCGTTCAGCCATCGCCGACTTTCTCGGTCATCGCCGCGCGCAGCGGCCCGAAGACCTGTGCCGCCAGTTGCTGGAATGCTGCGCCAAGGGGATCGTCGGACCGGTCGCGCAAGGCCAGCCGCAGATAGGCATCGTCGCGCTCACCGGGAGTCTTCTGGAAGCTGTTGCCGAACCAGGCATTGCGCCAGCTCGACTTGCCTTCCAGCCAGGCCCAGGCCGTCTTTGGATAGAACGGCAGCGGTGCGCTTTGGCCTTGTCGATACAGCGCCAGCAGTTCAGCCAGTGCGGCGGCGGCCCCGTCGAGCGGTGGCAACAGCGTCACGCCATTGTTGGCCAGCAGCACGCTCTGCTTCACCACGCCGGGCGGCGCGGCAAGCTGCAACAACAGATGGTCTATCCACAAGCGCAACAGGTCCTGCGGGCGGGTGCTGCCGAAACGCAGGCGCCACAGGCCTTGCGCCGTGATGCGTTCGAGGCGGCCGCTCAGCATTGTCTGCTCAGCGTCGAAGCGCACTTCGATTGGCGGCAAGGCGGCGGCCGTGGCCCAGGCCTGGGCGGATTGCCATAACGCGCTGGCTTCAGCGTGTGCCGCCGCACTGGCAATGCCGCCCACCACACCATGCGGCAGCCAGCCTTTCGCGTGCAGCAGGCGCGTGGTTTCATCAAGCGTCGCGCCTGCCTTGAGGCCGGCGAAATGCGCTTCGCGCAGACGGTAATTATCGAGATGGTTGGTCACGAAGGGTTCGTGAATTTCCAGCAACTCTTCGCTTTCCTCGAGATGGATGCCCAGCTGCTCGCGCAGATAGAAACGCACCGGGTGGTCGAAAAAGCGCTGCAGGCGCTGCAGTTCAAGCTCCTCGCCAGCGGCGGGTAATAGCGCTGGCACTGGCATTTCGCCGAGGAATGGACTGGCGCTGCGTGCTGTGCGGGTGGCGCCAGCTGCACAACTTGCGCTGCAGTGGTCGCCGTCGAAGCTGAACAGCGCGGGCGCCACCTGATCGAAATACACCGGACTGAAGGGCTGCAAGGGATGTTGCACGATCAGTTCCGCGACGGCCTTGCCGGTCATCGTCGCCAGTGTGTCGAGCAATTCGGCCAGCGGCGCAGCGGGGGGAAATTCGACATTGCTGCGCGGGTCGCGGCCGGTGTAGGTGACAACAAGGGAATCTTTCGCGCACAGCAGCGTTTCCAGGAACGCATAACGTTCCTCGCCACGATGGTTGCGGTCACCCGGCCGGGGATGCCGCGCGATGAGATCGAAGCTGACCGGTGCTGCAGGGCGTGGCCAGGCGCCGTCGTTCATGCCGACCAGACACAATACTCGCGCCGGCAGCGGCCGGCCCGGCTGTAGCGCGGCGATTGTCGCCGCGCCCGAAGCAAAGGCGCGCGCCGGTGCCCGCTCAGTCAGCGCGGCGTCAAGTTCGCGCAGCATGACGGCCAGCGGCAGCCGGACTTCGCAGCGCGCAGTGCGCGCGTGGGTCGCCAGTTCGGCAAGCGCGGCGCGAATGCGTTGTGCTTCGTCTTCTTCTGATTCTGTCGGAGCGAGAAAGCGTTCCTGGGCATCGTTGAGAATGCCAACCCAATCAAGCGCCGTCCCGCCAGCGCCGACTTTCTGCACCAGCACGAACAAGGCTTCGGCATAGTCGGCAAAGCGGCCCAGCAATTCGGCACGGCCACCCTCGATGCCGGCTACGGGCAACACCTCGTCATACAGGCGTTCCGGCACATCGGGCATTGCCACGCCGAGCAGCAAGCGCTGCAAGCCGGCGCGCCAGGTATGGGTGTCTTCCGCCGGCAAGCCACGCTGCTGGCGCGCGCGGCCATCCAGGCCCCAGCGGATGCCCGCTGTGGCGACCCAGTCGCGCAGCAGCGGCAGTTCGCTTTCGGCCAGGTCAAAAGCACGCCGCACCGCCGGCTCTTCCAGCAGCCCCATGACGCTTTCGGCGTCGAGTTCGCTTTCTGCTACCGCGCACAGGCGACGCAACGCACGCCATAGTGGTGCGGCAACCAGCGGACGATCAGCCACCACACAGGGAATCCGTCGCGCCGCAGGCGCATGCATCAGCACCGCCTCGATGGCCTGCGCATAGGTTTCGATATCCGGGGTGAGGATCAGGATATCCGCCGGATGCAGGTCAGGCATGGCTTCGAACAGGGCCAGCAGACGATCGTGCAACACTTCGGCCTCGCGCAGCGGACCGTGGCAGGCATGGATCTGCAGCGAGGCGTCGGGGGGGATAGCGACACTGCTGTCGAGGTCGAGAATATCCCGCTGCAAGCAGCCCAACAATGTGGCTGACGCGGCAATAAAATAGTGATGCTCCTGGGTCGGCAGGCGCTCACCCGCCTCGGTCAGGCGGGCCATCGCATGCTGGCGTGACCGTCCCAGCGAGGCCAGCAGGGGATGGCCCGCTTCAATCAGTGCAGCTGTTTCGGGTTGGTCGATTTCCAGGCGCAACCGCACGCGCACCCGGTCGATGTCGCCCCAGTATTCGCGGCAGGGCGCCAGCACGAAGACATGCAGGTCGACCCATTCGGCCAGACCGAGGAACACCTCCCAGTAGAGCGCGGGCATCGACTCGACGGCAAACAGATTGATCCGCTGCGGCAGACGCGCCCGCGCACGCGGATCCCGCCGCAACTGCGCCATGAATCGTTCGCGCGGATGCTCGGCGGCCACTTCCGACAGCTCGCCGATCAGGGTACGCCACACACCCGCCTGCCAGATCTCGTCCGGCCCAAGTCCCAGCAGCTTGCCGGCGCCCCAGAATTCAAGCCAGTCGGGACGCTCGACCAGGTAACGATCAAACTGGGCAGCCAGCCGGCTGGCGAGTTCATACCGCTTGATGCCATCATCGTCAGCGAGGTAATGCTTCACCTGCGGTGCAGTGCTCTCGCCCAGCAAGCGCAGCAGACGCCATTGCATTGCCGTCCGCTCGAATGGATTGACCGCAGCCACTTCCGCCAGCACCCGGCCGAACAGATGCCAGACATAGGCAGCGGGAAACGGAAAGGCAATCTGCGTGGCGATGCCCAGTTCGTCGGCCAGCCGAAACCCCAGCCAGCGCGCTACAGCCGTGGCCGAGGTGACTACCTGTTCGGTTTCCAGCAAGGGCAGCGGCGCGGCGCGCAGCAGCGCCGCCTGCGCCATGGCCAGCGTGTCGGAACGATTGCTCAGATGAAGGTGCAGCATGACAAGGCGATTCTAAGCCGGCAAGGACAGGTGCACGAAAAAAGGCCACCCGTAGGCAGCCCTTTTTCAACGCATGTGCTGACTTAAACCGCAGTCTTTCCGCCGGGCCGCCCCAAGGAAAGACGGCACGCGGCGCCAGCCGCAACCCGCACCACAGCCCGAACTACGCGCCCCGTAACAAACGAGCGCAGCGAGCCACAGTCACCTCCCCCGCGAGGGGGAGGCCGGGAGGGGGCGGGACTTACTGTTACTGCTCACCCACCACGACTACTGTAACGTTGGCAACGACATCGGCGTGGGGCGAGACTTCGAGGACGAACTCACCGACGGCCTTCAACAGACCTTCCGGCATGCGCACGGCACTCTTGTCGGTCTCGACACCTTGCGCGGTCAGCGCTTCGGCTACGTCACCGGGGCTCACCGAACCGAACAGGCGGCCATCGACACCCGCCTTGCGGGTGATCTCGACCTTCATACCTTCCAGCTTGGCAGCCACGGCTTGGGCCGCGACCAATTTCTCGGTGGCAACCTTTTCCAGTTCGGCGCGACGGGCCTCGAACACCTTCATGTTCTCGGGGGTGGCGCGCTTGGCGAAGCCTTTGGGAATCAGAAAATTGCGGGCATAACCTTCCTTGACCTTGACGACATCGCCGAGGCTGCCGAGGTTAACCACTTTGTCCATCAGAATCACTTGCATGGTTTATCTCCTCGTTACTGGTGCAGGTCGGTGTAAGGCAGCAGCGCCAGGAAGCGCGCACGCTTGATGGCGGTCGACAACTGACGCTGAAAGCGTGTCTTGGTACCGGTAATGCGCGCCGGCATGATCTTGCCGTTTTCACCAACGAAATCGCGCAGCAGATCAACGTCCTTGTAGTCAACCTGCTCGATCTTCTCGGCGGAGAAGCGGCAGAACTTGCGGCGCTTGAACATGTTGCGGTTCTTGTTCTTGTTACGGTCGTCCTTCTTTTTTCCGGGCTTGAAAGCCATATCAAAATCCTTTTATCAAATTTTTTCTGCAAATTCGATCATGGTCACGTGCAGTACGGGCACCTTCTGTTTCAGGCTCTTCGCGGCAAGAAAACCGCTGACAGTGAGATCCGTACCGGGTGACGCTTCCTTGAGCAGCAGGGCTGTCGTGCCGAGGGCTATGCAGGCAAGCTCGCATTCGACGCGGCGGGAGGTTCCGGCTTCAATCTGCTCCGACATGTGGGCAACCCGGAATTCGATCACCGGGACACCCGCCGGGGTATATCGCAGAATGCCTCGCTCCAGCAACTGACCTGCAAGCTCGGTGCGGTTGGCCAACTGGGGAGACACCCCAACCGGCACGGCACCTTCAGACTCAGCTGGCAACTTCGGCGGCAGCCTCCGTAACTTCGGCAGGCTTCGCTTCAACTGGCGCAGCTTCGGCCGGCGCAGCTTCGGCCGGCTTGGCTTCAGCCGGCTTGGCTTCTGACTGCTGCCCCTGCGACGAGAACGAACGCGACTTCTCTTCCTTCATCATCGGGGAAGGTATGGTTTCAGCCTTGTCCGTCTTGATGGTCAGGTGGCGTAATACAGCGTCGTTGAATTTGAATGAGTTTTCCAGTTCGGCCAAGGTTTCGCCATCGCACTCGATGTTCATGAGTACGTAGTGCGCCTTGTGCACTTTCTGGACCGGATAGGCCATCTGGCGACGCCCCCAATCCTCGAGGCGATGAATGACGCCGTTCTTGCCGGTGACGAGCGTCTTGTAACGCTCGACCATGGCCGGAACCTGGTCGGATTGGTCCGGATGGACGATGAAAACGATTTCGTAATGTCGCATGCACACTCCTTTTCGGTCTGGTTAGGCCCCCCCGCATGCAGTTCGGGTGGGGCAAGGATGAAAGGGGCGAGATTTTATCTGGAACGAACTGAAAATACAAGGTAATGTGCAGGCACGAACCTCGCCTTATCAGTACCATTCCAGCTCCACCCTCGACGATAATGGTCATATGATTGAGAAACCTTTTCCCGACCTCGACGCTTGGGTTGCCTATTTCAGCCAAGCGAGCATTCCCGTGCTCCGTCATACGGAGCTGAAGTTGGCCGACTTGCGCGCCAATGCCGACAAATCCAATGCCCGCACCATTTCATCGGTAATTCTTCACGACCCGATGATGACATTGCGCGTACTGGCCTATATCGAAGCCAAGCGCAACAAGACTCGCAACACCGACATCACGACCATCGAACGCGCACTGATGATGATCGGCATGGAACCATTCTTCCGCGATTTTCAAGAGCTCCCGATGATCGAGGATCAACTGAAATCGCATCCGCGCGCCCTGCTCGGCCTGCTAAAAACCATCAGCCGTGCTCGCAAGGCCGCGCAATGGTCGCGCGACTGGGCGATCTATCGGCACGACCTCGATGTCGATGAAATCATCGTTGCGACACTGCTCTACGATTTCACCGAGATTCTCATGTGGTGCTTCGCGCCAAATCTCGCCTTGCAGTTCGCTGAAAAACAGAAGGCTGACCGCACGCTGCGCTCAATCGCCGTGCAGGCCGATGTTTTCAACCTTCCCCTACACCAGATCAAGATGGCGTTGACCCAGGCTTGGCGCCTGCCTGAATTGCTCACCACCCTGATGAATCAGGACAACGCCGACAATCCGCGCGTCAGGAACGTCAAACTCGCGGTTGACTTGGCGCGCCATTCAGCCAATGGCTGGGACGATGCCGCCTTGCCGGATGACTACAAGGCAATCGGCGAACTACTGCATCTGAGCGAGGAAGCCGTGATGCGCAGGTTGGGACTGGAGATTCCCGTCGCGGCACCCGAAGCCACGTCCACCGACAGTCAGCCGCAGTAGCGCAGGTTCAGCTGCTCCAGCAGCAGTTCCGGCTGGCCGTAGGCCAGGAAGGCCGCCACCAAAGCTGCCCCGAGTAAAACACCCAGCAGCACCCAGCCGACAACACGCCACCCGCGTTGGGTGGTCTGAGATTGCGGTGATATTTGCACAGACTTGTCACTCATGACCGGAAATCGAATCAAGTAATCGATAAAATACGCATTCTGCCCCCATAGCTCAGTGGATAGAGCACCTTCCTCCTAAGAAGGGGGTCGCACGTTCGATTCGTGCTGGGGGCGCCACACAACACGGATGGGTGCCGGAGCTGACCGGTTTTGGCTTACTTTACGCGTGTCAGGTGACCGCCGCGACGGGTCGGCGAATCCGGCTTGTCGGTTTCCGTTTCCGCTTCCACATGCGCCGTCTCGCCAGCGCCGACTGCTTCGCCATCCACATGCTCTGGGATGGCCTCGAATGCCATTCCTTGTCCGTTCTCGCGCGCGTAGATGGCCAGCACGGCGGATACTGGCACGGCTACCGAGAAAGATGCACCGCTGAAGCGGGCCTGAAAAGTGATCTCGTCGTTGCCGATTTGCAGTTGGTGAGTGGCTTCGGCACCGACGTTGAGGACGATTTGCCCGTCCTTGACGAACTCGCGTGGCACGCGAGTTCGCTCATCGACCTGTACGGCAATGTGGGGAGAAAAACCCTCGTCCGTGCACCATTCATGGATTGCACGGATAAGGTATGGCTTGGTGGACACCATCAGGGAAACAGGCAATGCACCGCCGCAATCAGCGGCGCATCACCTTTTCAGACGGCGTCAGCGCATCGATGAAGCCCTGCCGAGAGAAAATGCGTTCGGCGAACTTCATTACCCCCGCCGCCGATTTCGGCAGTTCGATGCCATAGTGATCAAGGCGCCACAGCAGGGGCGCGATAGCCACGTCGAGCATTGAAAAGTCATCGCCGAGCAGGAATTTCTGCTTTGCGAACAGAGGAACCAGTTCGACCAGGCGATCGCGGATATGCGCCCGCGACTTGTCCGCCGACTTCAGGTTGCGCTCAAGCGTATCGATATGGCTGAACAACTCGTGTTCCATCGTATGCAGCAGCTGGCGCGCCTTTGCCCGCGTTTGCGGATCAGGCGGCATCAACTGCGGATGTGGAAACCGTTCATCAATATATTCATTGATGATATTCGACTCGTAAAGAACGAGGTCGCGATCCACCAGCACCGGGACCCGGTTATACGGGTTGATGACGGCGATGTCCTCAGGCTTGTTGAAGAGGTCAACGTCAATCACCTGAAAGTCCATCTGCTTTTCGTAGAGAACGATACGGCAGCGATGGCTGAACGGGCAGGTGGTGCCCGAGTACAGGTTCATCATGGCACTCGTTCCCCAAGAATAGTCGGAATCACGCACCACGCGACGGACGGGTGGATTCATATCTCGATGCCCCATGTCAGTATGGTCACGCTATTGAGTTAATGGATATCTTTCCAGTATTCACGCTTGAGCGCATACGAGAAGATAAACAGGACGAAAAGAAAAATGAGCACGACAACTCCAAGTTCCTTGCGGAAATTGGCCATCGGCTCGGCGATGTAAGTCAAAAAGCCTACCAGGTCAGCAACCATTGCATCAAACTCTGCCGGCTGCAGTACTCCTGGCTTGGCTAGCACGAGTTTATGATCAGGGCTGAGCTCCTGCTCACCCTGAAGTTCCCACAGGATGTGCGGCATGCCGACATTGGGGAACACCAGATTATTCCAGCCGGTCGGGCGCGAGTCGTCTCGATGGTAGGAACGCAGATAGGTGTACAGCCAATCGGCCCCTGAACCGGATCCAGAAGTGCGGGCACGGGCAATCAGTGTCAGATCGGGAGGCGGAACACCAAACCACTCTTTCGCTTCGGCGCGCCGCATCGCGATCGTCATGGGCTCGCCAATCTTGTCAGCGGTAAATAACAGGTTGTCCTTGATTTGCCCTTCGGTCAAACCAAGATCAGTGAGCCGGTTGTAGCGGTAGTAAGACGCCGAATGACAGTTCAGGCAATAATTGACGAAGACTTTCGCGCCGTTTTGCAGGGCAGCCAAATCGCGCGAACGGTCAGGTGCCTTGTCCAGATGAACTTCCGTGCCGGCGGCAAAAGCGAGCAGCGGCACAAACAGCAGGGCGAGGAACAGTTTTTTCATTTTCCCGTCACCCTTTCCGGCTCGGCCTTGCATCTATCGAGCGAAGTATAAATTGGCATCAACAGGAAAAATGCGAAGTAGATGATGGAGCAAACCTGCGCAATCATCGTCAGACCCGGGGTTGCCGGCATAGTGCCCAGAACGCCCAGAATGATGAAGCAGGCGACGAAGATCGCCAGCGCGCCTTTGAACAAGGGGCCACGGTAACGGATCGACTTCACGGGGCTGCGGTCGAGCCAAGGCAGGAAGAAGAAGATCATTACACCCAGACCCATGAAAATAACCCCCCACAACTTGGCGTCGATCCAGAAGAAGTTCACCGTATTGGCGCGCAGAATCGAGTAGTAAGGCGAGAAATACCACAGCGGCGCAATATGCGACGGCGTCACCAGTGGATCGGCTGGAAAGAAATTGTTGTATTCGAGGAAATAACCGCCACCTTCCGGCATGAAGAAAATAACGATCGCGAAGACCATCAAAAAGACCACCGCACCAACGAGATCCTTCACCGAGTAGTAGGGATGAAACGGGATGCCGTCGAGGGGGATGCCGTCAGGGCCTTTTTTCTTCTTGATCTCGATACCATCCGGATTGTTCGAGCCAACTTCGTGCAGCGCCATGATGTGCGCGGCGACCAAACCGATCAGCGCCAGGGGGATCGCAACGACGTGCAAGGCGAAGAAGCGATTCAGCGTGGCATCGGAAACGACATAGTCACCACGAAGCAAGAGGGCGAAATCCGGGCCGATGACGGGGATGGCGGTGAACATGTTCACGATCACTTGCGCCCCCCAGTAGGACAACTGGCCCCACGGCAGCAGATAGCCGAGGAAGGCTTCTGCCATCAACAGGAGGAAAATTAGCACACCAAAAATCCAGATCAGCTCGCGCGGATTACGGTAGGAACCGTAGAGCATGCCGCGGAACATGTGCAGATAGACGACGATAAAGAAGGCCGAGGCACCCGTGGAATGCATGTAGCGGATCAACCAGCCCCACGGAACGTCGCGCATGATGTACTCGACGCTGGCAAAGGCCGCCGGGATACCTGAAGCATTGAGCGCCGCATCCGGCTTGTAGTGCATCGTCAGAAAGATGCCGGTGACGATCTGGAGTACCAGCACCAAGATCGCCAGAGAGCCGAAAAAGTACCAGAAGTTGAAATTTTTCGGTGCGTAGTACTTGGCCAGATGGTCGTTCCACAATGACAACAAGGGGAAGCGGGCATCGACCCATTCCAGCAGACCACCGGCGGCTGAACCATCGGATTTGTATTTGTCAGTATTGGCGGCGCCCATGCTCAGGCTCCCTTCTTGTCTTCGCCAATCAGAATCTTGGCGTCGGACAGGTAAACGTGCGGGGGAATCTCGAGATTGTCCGGTGCAGGCATGCTCTTATAGACGCGGCCGGCCAAATCGAAGATTGAGCCATGGCAGGGACAGAAGAACCCGCCTTGCCAATCGGCAGTGACGCCAGACTCGGCGCCGGTCGTGAATTTTTCTGTTGGCGAGCAGCCGAGGTGGGTGCAGATGCCGATGGCGACGAGATATTCGGGCTTGATCGAACGGTACTCGTTCTTGGCGTAACCGGGCTGCATCAACCGGTTCGACTTGGGATCGGCCATCTTGTCGTCCAGCTTGGTCAGATTGTCGAGCATTTCCTTGGTGCGGTGAATGATCCACACTGGCTTGCCGCGCCACTCGACAGTCATCATCTGGCCTGGCGCCAGCTTGCTGATGTCGGCCTCAACGGGAGCACCAGCGGACTTGGCGCGCTCGGAAGGGGCGAAGGTGCTGACAAACGGAATGGCTGTTGCCACGCCGGCCACACCACCCACGGTTGCGGTCGCGACCAGCAAGCGCCGCCTGCCGCAATCCACTTTATCGTCACAGCTCATGAAGGGGGATTCCTAAATTATTTTGTGTACAGATGCTTGTGTACAGATGCGGAAAACCTGCAGATTATACCGAAGCGCGTACCGCGATTAAAGGGCTAAATGGACTTGGATAACAGTACAACAGGGTCAAATAGCACCATTTTGGTGCATTTCTTCAATCTCATCACCCGCATACCCCAATTCTGTCAGTACTGCATCGGTATGCTCCCCCAAGGCCGGCCCCAGCCATTCCGTGCTTCCCGGGGTTTGGCTAAGTTTGGGTACCACTCCGGGGATTCGCAGTCGTTTGCCATCCGGCAGCGTTGCCCACTCCAGCATGGCGCGTGCCGCGTATTGCGGATCGGCAAACATATCGCTTACCGAGAATATGCGGCTGGCCGGCACGCCTGCCGCAGCCGCGAGCTTGAGGACATCCTCGGCATCCTGCGTTGCGGCCCAGGAATCAATCACGTTGTATATCTCGGCGGCTCGTGCATCTCGACCGGCATTGTTGGCTAGGCTTGGATCATCGGCCAGATCCTGGCGGCCGATGGCCTGCATGAAGCGCCGAAAAATGGCATCGCCGTTGGCCCCGATGATCAAGTGCTTGCCATCGCGAGTAGTGTGGGTATTTGAGGGCGTGATACCCGGCATAACGTTGCCAGTGCGCTCACGCACAAAACCGAAAACATCGAATTCCGGCACCAGGCTTTCCATCATGGCGAACACGGCTTCATACAGGGCGACATCAACCATCTGCCCGGTGCCGCCATTCACCTCGCGATGGCGCAGCGCCATCAACGCGCCAATCGCACCCCACAACGAAGCGATGCCGTCACCGATCGAAACGCCGGTCTTTACCGGCGGGCGATCGGGAAAACCCGTCACAAAACGCAGCCCGCCCATCGACTCGCCAATCGCCCCGAAACCGGGCAACTGCGCCATCGGCCCGGTCTGGCCAAAACCCGACAGCCGCACCATCACGAGCCCCGGGTTCAGCGCCGACAGCACATCCCAGCCCAAGCCAAGCTTTTCCAGCACGCCGGGACGAAAGTTCTCGACGACGATATCGGCACGGGCAATCAGCCGCTTCACCATGGCAAGGCCATCCGGATGCTTCAGATTGGCAGTCACCGATTTCTTGTTGCGCGCCTGAATCAGCCACCACAGTGATGTACCGGTCTGTGCATCCGGGTAAAGTTTGCGCCACTTGCGCAACGGGTCGCCCTCCCCCGGTGCTTCGACCTTGATCACCTCGGCACCGAATTCGGCCAGGATGCGGCTGCAAAACGGTCCCGCAATCAGGGTGCCCAACTCGACAACGCGCACACCTTGGAGTGGTTTATTCATGGTTCCTCCCGCTGGCAACATCAGTAATCCCGTCGTTCCAGCAACGCCTGCGCCACACTGGCAGCATCCGAGTATTCAAGTTCGCTACCAAGCGGCAAGCCGCGCGCTATGCGGCTGACCTTGACACCACGGACATGCAGCATTTCGGAAAGGTAATGCGCCGTTGCCTCCCCCTCATGCGTCAGGTTGGTAGCGAGAATCACCTCTTTCACTACGCCGTCGCTGGCACGCGCCAGCAGGCGATCGAAAGCCAGTTCGCGCGGACCGACGCCGTCGAGCGGGCTCAAGCGCCCCATCAGCACGTAATAGAGGCCGCGATAGGCGTGTGTCTGCTCCATCGTATTCAGATCGGCCGGCATTTCGACCACGCACAACTGTGACGGATCACGCTTGGAGGACAGGCAACGATCGCAGATCGCCGCTTCGGTAAAGCCATTGCAGCGGTCGCAGCGGCGCAAGGTTTTCAGGGCCACTTCCAGCGCCCGCCCCAGCCGTTCAGCGCCTTGCGGGTTGTGCTGCAACAGGTGGTAAGCCATGCGCTGGGCAGATTTCGGCCCAACGCCGGGCAGGCAGCGCAAGGCCCCGATCAGTTCATCGAGGCTCGAAAGCGCGGTCACGTTTAAGTCTCAGTGCAGATGACGGGGCGCTGTTTCTTCTTCCTGCTCCGGAAGTTCGGCATGAACCGGTTCACCTTCCGGGTTCGGATAAAGGGGCGCGCCGCAATCGTCGCAATATTCGAGCGGGAAGCGATGATCAAGCACCAGCACCTCCGCCACACCGGCCTCGCGCAATACTGCCTCGATCTGGCCGGGCGTTTCAGCGGCTTCGTCCTCGTTTTCGAGCAGGGGCCAGACCACACCATGCACCACGTCGACTGCCTCGCCCACGGTGAAGCCGATGCGAAACTCTTCTAGTTGCCGGTCGTAGTAGGGCGCAACTACCGCATGCAGGTTGGCGGCGTTGATATTGAGCGACGTCTGCAGGAAGGCAACAGCCGAGCGTAGCGAGTACGGGCGTGAAGCGCGATCGGCTTCACGCACGGCCGCATGGAAAGACTGTGGCAACAAGGGCTCAACTGCACAGGCCGGCAAGAGCGGACGCAAGGCTTCACCGCCCTGCCCGCGCCACTGCTTGTGCGCCTCGGTGCGGTTGCCATCCTCTTCCTGCCAGCGGAACAACGGCGCGCCTGGCGGCGCGCAGAGCACGCCGATCAGATATCGGGTATCCGACAGGAAATTTATCGTTTCGGCCATCTGCGCCGGATCGAGATTGAGATCGCGACCGTGCAAGGCTGACTTGGTCAGTTTTTCTGTCAGCGCCGCCGTATCGCAATAGCTCTGTGGTAACTGATCCGGGCTGTAAAAGAAGTCGGCAAGACCAAAGCGTACATTGGTAGCCAGCACATGGGCCTGCAACTGAACGCGCAAGGTGGCCAGTACTTCCGGCGCGATTTGCCCGGATGGAATTGCGTAGCGTGACCAGGCCAGCACCGGGGCGGCAAACAGCAGCACATCCTGGTCAGCACCCGCGCTCTCAATCATGTAGTGGCGGCACTCGGCACAGGATTCGACCATATCGGCCAATTCATCATAGGCGCGACCGCCGGCACCGTAGAGGTGATCCAGGGCGGCATTCAAAGCCGCCTCGTCATTGCTGGCGAGCAGACGCTCAACCAGCCCGCCAAGTTTTCTCTCCCAGAATTCATCTTCCAGGCGGCTGCCTGACAGACTCAGTTGCGTGGTAAGGCGAATCAACTCTTCGGTATCGGGAGTCTGTCTGGTACGACGAGTAAAGCGGGAACGTTTCATGGCAATCGGCAAAGAAAATAACGGGTCTGCACCAAGCAGACAAGTGTGGATTCTAGCAGCGGAAGAATTTCGTCGCCCCGGAGATAATCGGCGTGACCAAAGGGAATCCCCGTGGGACTGGCGCGACGACGATCGACCAAAAAAGAAATGATGAATAATCTGTTGCCTGCCTGCCAAACTCACAGGCCGCGAAGCAAATCCGCCTCGATATCATCCACTGCTTCAAGTCCGACGGCAACGCGCAGCAGGCTTTCCGTGATGCCGGATTCGGCACGCGCCTCGGGCGAAATGCGGCCATGGGTCGTGGAAGCCGGGTGCGTCAAGGTGGTTTTCACATCACCCAGATTGGCCGTGATCGAGAGCATGCGGCAGGCATCGATGACGCGCCATGCCTCGGCTCTCCCGCCTTTAACTTCAAAAGCAACAATAGCGCCACCCGTAGCCTGCTGGCGCATGGCCAGCGTATGCTGTGGATGCGAAGGCAAACCCGGATAAAACACGCGCGCGACAGAAGGGTTGGCCTCAAGGCGGCGCGCCAGGTCAAGTGCGCCGGCAGACTGGGCCTGCATGCGGATCTTGAGCGTTTCAAGACCCTTCAAAATGACCCAGGCATTGAAAGGCGAGAGTGTCGGACCGGCTGTACGCATGAACTTGAAGACTTCTTCGACCAGGACCTTGCCACCACATACCGCACCACCCAGCACACGTCCCTGACCATCGAGATATTTGGTGGCCGAATGAATGATGAGATCGGCGCCCAGGTCGAGTGGGCGCTGCAGTGCCGGCGTACAGAAACAGTTATCGACCACGAGCAGCGCACCCACCTCATGGGCAATGTCCGCCAGTGCGGCGATGTCGAATACTTCGGTCAGCGGATTCGAGGGTGTTTCCACGAAAACGAGTTTGGTATTGGGTTGCAGAGCAGCCCGGAATGAAACCGGCGCACTGCCGGTGACAAAACTCGTGGTGACGCCGAAACGCGGCATGATGTTGCTGAACATCTGCTGACTGGCGCCGAAAATACCGCGCGCAGCGACGATGTGGTCACCGGACTTGAGCAAGGACAGGAGGGTTGACAGGATCGCCGCCATGCCACTGGCAGTGGCTATGCAGGCTTCTGCGCCCTCGAGAGCGGCCAACCGCTCCTGGAACATGGTGACGGTAGGGTTGGTGAAACGCGAATAGACATTGCCTTCCTCTTCACCGGAAAAGCGCGCCGCCGCCTGGGCCGCACTGTCGAAGACGAAACTGGAAGTGAGGTAAAGCGCCTCGCTATGCTCACCAAACTGGCTGCGCTCCTGCCCGGCGCGCACGGCCAGGGTATCGATCTGATATTGTGGTTTTTCGTTCATGCGGAGGTCACCAGGTTAAGGTCAAGTTGGCCACCCTCGTCATCGCCATCGAGGTGAAGACTCGGCTTGCCGCGCGCGCTCTCGACGCTGGCCAGATAGTCCGCGCTGATGTCGCCAGTGATGTATTGACCGTCGAAGCAGGAAGTATCGAAGTTCGTCAGCGCCGGATTGATCGAACTCACGGCATGCTTCAGCGCATCGAGATCCTGATAGATCAGGGCATCGGCGCCGATCTCGCGGCAGATTTCCTCATCGCTGCGATGGGAGGCAATCAGTTCAGCGCGCGTTGGCATGTCGATGCCATAGACATTGGCAAAGCGCACTGGCGGACTGGCCGAGGCAAAATAGACCTTCTTCGCACCGGCCTCGCGCGCCATCATGATGATCTCGCGGCTGGTGGTGCCCCGCACGATGGAATCGTCGACCAGCAACACGTTCTTGCCGCGAAATTCCTGCGCCATGGCATTGAGCTTCTGGCGTACCGATTTGCGCCGCGAAGCCTGCCCCGGCATGATGAAGGTGCGGCCGATGTAGCGGTTCTTGACGAAGCCCTCGCGGTACGGCACGTCAAGCCGCCGAGCCAGTTCAAGTGCGGAGGGACGACTCGAATCAGGAATCGGGATCACCGCGTCAATGGCCAGATGCGGCATGGTGTGGCGAATCTTGTCGGCGAGAAACTCACCCATCTTGACGCGTGCGCCATACACCGAAACACCGTCGATCAGCGAATCGGGCCGCGCCAGATAGACATACTCGAACATGCAAGGGGCATGCATGGTCTTTTCGGCACACTGGCGACTGATGAATTGGCCGCGCGTGTCGATCAGTACCGCCTCGCCAGGCTCGACATCGCGCAGAAACTGGAAACCGAGCGTATCGATCGCCACACTTTCCGAGGCAACGAGATATTCCATGCCCAGCGATGTCTCATTCCGGCCGATCACCAGCGGGCGGATGCCATAAGGATCGCGAAAGGCCAGCAGACCATAGCCGGCAATCATCGCCACCACGGCATAAGCGCCTTTGACGCGCCGATGCACGCCGGCCACCGCCTTGAAGATAGTCTCGGCATCGACCTGATATTTTGTCGACGCCACCTGCAACTCGTGTGCGAATACGTTAAGCAACACCTCGGAATCCGAGTTGGTGTTCATGTGCCGCAAGTCTTGCAGGAACATGTCGCGCTTCAACATCTCGGAATTAGTGAGGTTGCCGTTGTGCGCCAGCATCAGACCAAAGGGCGAATTAACGTAGAAGGGCTGCGCCTCGGCGGCGTTTTCGGCTGAACCGGCCGTCGGGTAGCGACAGTGGCCGATGCCCCAGTTGCCGATCAGTCCGCGCATGTTGCGCGTACGGAACACGTCGCGCACCAATCCCGAACCTTTGTGCATATGGAAACGCCCACCTTCGGCCGTGGTGATGCCGGCAGCATCCTGACCACGATGCTGCAGGACCTGCAAACCGTCATAGAGCAACTGATTAACCGGTGTAGTGGCTACCACACCCAATATGCCGCACATCGTCTCACCCTATCGGTATCGAATCCGTTTTGCCAATTCCGGCGGCAACCAGGGCTTGGCCGCAAGCACCGCCGTTTCAAGTAGCGGCGAAAATACCGCCTGCCGCCACCACTGCTGTTGCGGCAGGGCGGTCAGCCCGGCCAGCAACACCACCACCCACACCACCAAAACTCCCCGTGCAATGCCGAACAGCGAACCCAGCACCCGATCCAGCGGCGCCAACCCGACCGCCCGCAACAACAACGAAACCATCCAGCGCGCCAGAGCGAACAGTATCAGGACGACGACAAAGATCGCAACAAACCCCGTCACCTGCTGAATCAACGGCTCCGCAAACGGATCGGCCAGCCCAGCCGCCACCAGTTCCCCCACCGGCGTCGCCCAGGTGCGCGCCGCCAGAAACGCCACCACCCAGGCCGCCAGCGCCAGGATTTCACTCACCACGCCACGCCATGCGCCAACTAGCAGGGACAGCACCACCACGCCAAGCACTACATAATCAAATACCGTCACTGCCACCACTGCCAGACAGGCACTCTCGTCATGGTTTCCTGGCCACCGGGCCATCGACGCCGATGATCTTGACACGCACACGGGCCTTCTCGGCAGCCTCCTGCGTGGGGAATGGCCCGGCGCGCACGCGCGTGCGCGGCCCGTTCGGTGTATCAACTTTTTCCGTGTAGGTCGGCAAATCCAATTGTTTCAATTTTCCGACCAGGATGGTGACACTGGCTGGATTCTGATAGGCCCCCAGTTGCACTTCCCAGGACTCGCCGGCTTCTTTCTTGTCGGCTGCGGGCTTGGGTTCGGCCTTCGTTTCGGGTTTTGTCTCGGCCTTGGCAATGGGCTTGGCTTCGGCTTTTTCGGCGGATTTGGCGGGCAGCGCGGACGCATCTTCCTTGCTGATCGGCTTGACGGGCGACACCGCTTCAGCAGTGGGCGCCGCCACCTTTTCCATCTTGGACTGCTGTGCGGCAAGCTTCCCGGTTACGCGCTGCGTCACACCTTCGTCCGGACTGGGAATGCGTACCTGAATGTCTTTCAGGAGCGGCGCCGGCTGGTGATCCATCACCATCGGCAAAACTATGGCGGCCAGCAGCGCCAGGGCCACTGCGCCGATCAGGCGCCGCCGTGCACGCTTTTTCAGCAGCGTCGCATCATCCGCTGGTGTGCTGCCAGCGGATTCACCACCATATTCGCTACGCTTGCTTTCTTGTGCCATGTCACGCATTGCGGCCAGGAGGTTGGACTGGATCCGGGCGCATCACACCCGCCACCGTCAGGAACGATCCGAAGACGAGAATTCTATCATCGTCGCCCGCATTCTCTTGCGCGTAGGCAAGTGCTGCTGCGGGTGACGGGAATTGCCCCACCGGCACATTGCTGGAAGCTGCGGCACCAACTTTTGCAATGACCGCCGCCAGGTTGGCGGCAGTGGCGGCACGCGGCACCGGCAGGTCGCAGGGCAGCCAGTAGTCGACCCGCTGCCGGAGCGCCTCGATCACGCCGGCAATGTCCTTGTCCGCCATCATGCCGAATACAGCCCAAGTGGTGCGTGCAAAACCCATCCCGCCCAGACTCGCCGCGAGGGCTGCGGCAGCCTGCGGGTTGTGGGCGACATCGAGGACCACTTGCGGCCGCCCCGGCAATACCTGGCAGCGGCCCGCGACCTCGACTTCCGACAGGCCGCGCCGGATATCCTGCGCCGTCACCGGCAACCGGTCATGCAAGGCATACAGTGCGGCAATGGCACAACTGGCGTTGTGCAACTGGCTATCACCCCGCAAGGCCGGGAAAGCCAGGCCGCCAAGTTTTCTTTCATGCCCCCCGCAACGCCCCCAGTATTGCCACTGGCCCTCCTGTCGAAGAAACCCGAAGTCGCGGCCGATCTGACAAAAGTCGGCGCCGGCCAGACGGCAGGTTTCGAGCAGGCTCTGCGGCGGTTCGGCATCGCCGCAGATCAGCGGCCGACCGGAACGGCAGATGCCGGCCTTCTCGCGACCGATTGCCTCACGCGTCGGCCCAAGATAATCCATGTGGTCAAGCGCCACGGTAGCAACAATGGCGCAGTCGGCAGCGTAGATGTTGGTGGCGTCGAGCCGCCCCCCCAGGCCGACTTCCAGGATGATCGCGTCAAGCGGCGCGGCGGCAAACATTTCCCAGGCGGCCAGCGTGCCGAACTCGAAATAGGTGAGCGAGACCCCGCGTCGCGCGGCCTCGACCCGCGCAAACGCCGCACAGAAATCGGCATCAGCCGCCGGCACGCCATTTAGCCGTACCCGTTCGTTGTAACGCTGCAGGTGGGGCGAGGTGTATACACCGACGCGATAGCCGGCGGCAAGGAGAATGCATTCGAGCATGGCGCAGGTCGAGCCTTTGCCATTGGTGCCGCCGACGGTGATGACCGGGCAGTGCTGGCGCTGCTGCAGGACATCGCTGACCTGCCGAACGCGTTCCAGCCCGAGTTCGATACCCGCCTGACCGCGCGGGTGCAAGTGCTCAAGGTGAACCAGCCACTCTGCCAGACTGCGCGCTACAGCTACCGCCATCAAACAGCAGGAATGCGCTGCAACAGGGTCAGCACGGCCGCCAATCGGTCGCGCATTTCGCGACGATCGACGATCATGTCGATGGCGCCTTTTTCGAGCAGGAATTCTGAGCGCTGAAACCCTTCCGGCAGGGTTTCCCGGACCGTCTGTTCGATCACGCGCGGCCCGGCAAAGCCGATCAGTGCACCCGGTTCGGCCATGACAATGTCGCCGACAAAAGCGAAGGAAGCCGAGACCCCGCCCATGGTCGGGTCGGTCAGCACGGTGATGAAAGGCAGTTTGTGACGTGCCAACCGGGTAACGGCCGCCGTCGTCTTGCTCATCTGCATCAGGGAAAACAGCCCCTCCTGCATGCGCGCGCCGCCCGAAGCCGTCACACAAATGAAGGGCAACTGATTCTCGATGGCGGCATTCACGCCGCGCACGAAGCGCTCGCCGACCACCGAACCCATCGAGCCGCCCATGAATTCAAACTCGAAGCAGGCGACGACCACCGGCAGCGTCTTGATGGCGCCCTGCATCACCACCATGGCATCGGATTCGCCGGTATCCTCGTGGGCCGCCGCCAGGCGATCCGGATAGCGCTTGCTGTCCTTGAATTTGAGCGTATCGAGTGGCAATATTTCGGCGCCGATCTCGAACTGGCCTTCGGCATCGAGCAACTGATCAAGCCGTTCGCGCGCCTTCAGGCGATGATGATGACCGCACTTGGGGCAGACGCTGAGGTTCTGCGCCAGGTCGGTGGCATACAGCACCGCCTCACAGGCGGGACATTTGCTCCACAGACCCTCGGGAATGGATTTCCGCACGCCGATGGCGCGCTTGATCTTCGGCGGCAGCAGTTTCTGGAGCCAACTCATATTTCCCTCCCCTCCCAACCGCTGCGCGGCCCACGGCTGGCTTTGCACAGCCAACCGGCTGCGGCGGCGCGACGCATGCGTCGCGAATTCCCGCCTCGCCCCCTCACGGGGAGGTGACGGGTGTTCGCCGCTACGCGGCTCCGGTTCATTGGCTGCGCCGCCCTTCGGGCGGCCCTGCGGGCGGCGCTCATGCTTGCACCCCTTTGTCCATCGCCGTGCGCACTTCGCGCAAGAAGGCAGTCACCAACTGCGGGGCTGAGCCAGCCGGCGCTTGCTCTATAGTTTCGATGATTTTGCTGCCAATTACCACCGCGTCGGCAACACTGGCAATCCGGGCCGCGCTGACAGCATCGCGGATACCGAAGCCGACACCGACCGGCATGCCGACCTTGGCGCGGATGGCCGGGATGCGCAGCGCCACTTCGTCCAGATCGATGGTCGCCGCTCCCGTCACGCCCTTGAGCGAGACGTAGTAAATATAGCCGCTGCCCAGTTTGGCAACGTCGGCAAAGCGCGCTTCGACCGAGGTCGGCGCCAGCAGAAAAATCGGATCGATGGCAGCCTGCTTCAGCAGGCGCGAAAACTCGCCGCACTCTTCCGGCGGGTAATCAACCACCAACACGCCATCGACACCGGCGGCATGGGCATCTTGGGCAAAGGCCGCGGCACCGTAAGCTTCGATCGGATTGGCGTATCCCATCAGCACCACCGGCGTGGTCGCGTCCGTCTTGCGAAACTCATGCACCATGCCCAGCACGACGCGCAGGCTGACGCCGAAAGACAACGCACGCTCGGAAGCCCGCTGAATCGTCGGCCCATCGGCCATCGGATCGGAAAACGGCACACCGAGCTCGATGATGTCGGCGCCACCCGCGACCAGCGCCCGCATCAGGGGTACGGTCTGCCCAGGCTCTGGATCTCCGGCGGTGATGAAGGGAATCAGCGCCGCTCTTTTTCCATGAGGGCCGCTCGACGCTAGTTCAGCAAATTTGGCGGATATGCGCGACATTATTGGCGAATAAGTGAAAAACGATTGATAAGCGAGTCAAAACTGAATCCCGGATTTTTCGGCTACGGTATGCATGTCCTTGTCACCCCGGCCGGACAGATTGACGAGAAGGATTTTGTCGCGCGGCAGCGTCGGCGCCAGCCGCGTTGCGTAGGCCAGCGCGTGACTCGATTCAAGCGCCGGGATGATCCCCTCGTCACGACATAAATCATGGAAGGCAGCCAGCGCCTCGTCGTCAGTCACGGTGACATATTCTGCCCGACCGGTGTCCTTCAACCAGGCATGTTCGGGACCAACGCCGGGATAGTCAAGCCCGGCGGAAATCGAATGGGTCTCGATGATCTGGCCATTGGCATCCTGCAGCAGATAGGTGCGGTTGCCATGCAGAACACCCGGACGACCCGCAGTCAGCGAGGCGGCATGCTTGCCGGTGGCCATGCCGTATCCAGCCGCCTCGACGCCAATCAGCTTGACTGCCGCATGCGGAATATAGTCGTAAAAGATGCCCATGGCGTTGGAACCGCCGCCGACGCAGGCAATTACTGCATCAGGATGCCGTCCCGCCAGCGCCGACATTTGGCCGAGGCATTCCCGGCCGATCACCGCCTGGAAATCACGCACCATCATCGGGTACGGATGTGGCCCTGCCACCGTACCGATAATGTAAAAAGTGTTGGCAACGTTGGTCACCCAATCGCGCATAGCCTCGTTGAGGGCATCCTTGAGGGTTTTCGAACCAGACTCGACAGGCACCACCTTGGCACCCAGCAATTTCATGCGGTAAACGTTGGCGGCCTGGCGCTTGATGTCCTCGCTACCCATGTAAACCACGCATTCCATGCCATAACGCGCGGCAACTGTAGCGGAGGCGACGCCATGCTGCCCCGCTCCGGTCTCGGCGATCACGCGCGGCTTGCCCATGCGCCGCGCCAGCATGGCCTGGCCGATACAGTTATTTATCTTGTGGGCACCGGTATGGTTGAGGTCTTCGCGCTTTAGATAGATCTGCGCACCGCCCAGCCGCTCGGACCAGCGTCTGGCATGGTAGATCGGACTGGGGCGTCCGACGTAATGCGCCAGTTCATTCTCAAATTCAGCCCGGAAGGCCGGGTCGGCTTTGGCAGCCTGATAGGCGGAATTGAGTTCGGCCAGGGCCGGCATCAGCGTTTCCGCGACAAATATTCCGCCATATTTACCGAAATGACCATGAACGTCCGGCATTTCGTATTTATTATCTGACATTTTTGTTATCTAGAAGAATTTTCTGTTCTCACTGCCGCAACGAAAGCGGCGATCTTGTCGGCATCCTTGATACCCTTGGCAACCTCGACTCCGCTGCTGACATCTACCGCCCAAGGACGAATTTTAGCTACAGCTTCTGCGACGTTATCCGCATGAAGCCCACCAGATAACACCAATGGCAATGGCAACTCCTGCGGGATCAGGGTCCAGTCAAAAGACTGCCCAACTCCACCATATGCTTCGACCCAAGCGTCGACCAGCAAACCCTGAGCCGATGGATAAGCGCGGGCGAATTCTAGCAGATCAAGTTCCGGGCGAACCCGCGCCGCCTTGAGGTAGGGCAAGCCGAACTGCTCGCAGTATTTCGCATCTTCTTCACCATGAAACTGCAAGAGATCCACTGGTACTACCGCCAATGTCTCCCGCACGCTGGCGGGTTCTGCATTGACGAACAGACCAACGCGCGTCACGAAGGGGGGTACGCGCCGCACCAGATCGGCGGCAAGCTCCAGCGACAGGGCACGCGGACTGGGCGGGTAAAATACAAAGCCCAGGGCGTCGACACCCGCTCTCAGGGCGATATCGAGGTCAATGGCGCGGGTGATGCCACAAATCTTGATGCGGGTTCGATGCATGACTCAGGAACCGGGCAAACGTAAATGCGCCATGATACTTCCCTGCTGCGGCAATCCCCACTCATCACCATAATCCACCCCAGTCAGATATAGCCCATCGGGAGCGTAGGTAGGCGCACCTTCGCGCCGATCGCATGTCGCCAGCAAATCGCCCAGCCAATGCGGTGGGTGGCGGTGCATGCCGACATAAATCAAGGCGCCCACCAGGTTCCTGACCATATGGTGCAAAAACGCATTTGCACAGCAGTCGAATATGATCTGATCACCCTCGCTGGCAATCGCGAAGCGATACAGTGTCTTGACCGGTGACTTGGCCTGACAGCCGGAGGCGCGAAACGCGGAAAAATCATGCTCGCCGATCAGACAGCCCGCCGCTGCCTGCATCGCCGCCACATCCAGCGGACGATGACACCAACCCACTTTCCCCCCAAGCACACCGGGACGTTCGGGACGATTCAACAGCACATAACGGTAGGCACGGGCACGCGCGGAAAAGCGGGCATGAAAATCATCGATAACCGGCACGGCCCAGCGTACCGCGACCGTCGCCGGCAAAAAAGTGTTGGTACCACGCACCCATGCCGTGAGCGGACGCTCCATCTCGGCATCAAAGTGCACAACCTGGGCCAGGGCATGAACACCGGCATCGGTGCGTCCAGCACAAACGACGCGCAACGGCGCGCCGGCAATCCGTGACAGCGCACCCTCCAGCACGTCTTGCACGGTATTGCCACAGGGTTGCGACTGCCAGCCGGAAAACCCTGCGCCATCATATTCAAGTCCGAGAGCGATTCTCATAAGCACATCGCCATACATAACGTCGCCACCAGCAGGCCACCGATCAGTAGTTTGTCCCACCAATGCCACGCTGGCATAGGCAGATGGTAGCTGTTGGTGGAGGCCACCGGTGATTTCTCGACCATCAGCCATTCGCGCCAACCGACTTGCTGTTTTTGTTCAATAAATTCGAGCACCAGCAGCAGCCGCACGACTGTAGTCTCGCGCCAGGCAAACGGCCCCAGCAGGCAATACAGTCCAGTCAGCAAGCCCGATGTTCCGACTTGTTGATGCAGCAAAGCCAGGCTAGCCAGCAGTGCCAGCAAACGGCTCAACTGTTCCCCGGCATGCCACAAACCCTCGTAGGTCAGCCCCAGATCACCGCCGATACCCGGCAGGTATTCGCCAGGGGTAAGAAACAGGAACAGTATGGCCAGCGACAACAGCAACCAGCGCGAACGCTTTAGCAGATTACGGGTGCGTTCAACTGCCAGCAGCATCGCCAACACAAGGCTTAGCATGGCAATCCCTATCAGCAGATGGGGTGGCAGCCATTGCATGGTCAAAGCAAAGGCAAGCCATGAAAGCAACAGCGATACTGGATGCCACATCGGGGAAATTGGCCACGGCGCCGGACGACGCCATGGCCACAGTGACCTGAAGGTCAAAGATCCAGCTGATCGAGTCGTGCGCGCGCCTGTCCTTGTTGGGCGGGGCTACCCTCGTTGAGAACCTCGTTCAGCAACTCGCGCGCACCTTCCCGATCACCCATTTCCTCATAGGCGAGGGCAAGTTCCAGTTTGGTCGCCACTTCCGAATCTTCAGTCTCGGTGGCGACCGCATCAGGGGGTGTGTCCGGTGCTACCGCTGACATCGCCGCGTCGGCAACCGGTGCCGCAACCTGGGCTTCAACCACCTCATCAGCAGCTGGAATGTCGATTACAGACAAGAGGGATTCCGCAGACATGCTTTGCTCTGACGCGGAGTCAGCCGGCGTCGGCTCACCCAAATCGAAACTGATTTCAGAAAGATCAAGCGCGGCAGGAGACTCTTCAGTTATTGTGGCAGAGGGTGCAGCAACATCCGCGCCGGTCACTATTGGTTCTTCGGCACCCAACTCAAGGTCGAAATTGAAATCAAGCTCACCAGCGCCACTTTCGGCAACCGGTGCATCAGATTCAGTGACTGCCGGCGCTAGCTGGGCAGAACCCAAATCGAGATCGAAGTCGATCTCGTTACTGGCGACAGGCATGGCGTCTACTGCCAGTGGTTCAGCCGAACTGCCCGCATCTAGCGAAAAGTCGATGGCATTACTGTCGACTGAGACAGCAGCGGCCGTTTCGTCTGGCGGCGGATTTTGTGTCGGCGAACCTAGATCAAAATCAAAATCGAGTCCAGCAGCCTCTTCAGCAACAGATTGTTTAGCAAGCGGTTCTGCAGCAACAGGCGGGCCGCTTGAGGTGCCAAGATCGAGATCAAAATCGAATGAACCGGCATCCTCCTCGGTCGGCGCTTGCACTTTGGATGTGATGGCCGGCGCGGCGTCCAGCGCGGCGACAGCCGCCTGATCTACCATGGCTGCCCCTGCCGCTGCGGCAGCAAACAGTCCACCAGTCACGCCGAGAGCCGCGGCCATCTGGGCAGCTCTGTCCCAGTCAGACCCCTTGCCACCATTCAGACCATGCAACTCCTTTGCCACCGATTCAAACTGGGGCACACTCTTGCGATTTGCATAGAGCTCGAGCAATTTGAGATGAATGGCGGTCCGGGTTGGGTCGGTCCTGAGGCCTTCCAGCAAAATTTCCTCGGCCTGACTGTCGCGACCGTAAGCCATGTAGACGTCCGCCTCAGCGACCGGATCGACGCTCTCCGCGGTAGTCAGCACGCCACCTTCGCTGAAATCACCCTGGATGGAAACTTCTCCACTGTCGACGCTTTCGCTCGCTGCACCAATCACTGCACCGGACCTGGCCGCCTGAGCACCGGTGAAAGCACCTGGTTCATCACGCTGCGCAGACATTTCCTGTGCCTGCTTTTTCCTGCGGTAGGCCGAGAAGCCAAGATATCCCAGCAGGAGTGCAATCAAACCACCACCGCCAAAGACAAGCTCTGGATTTTCCTCGATAAAGCTGGGTTCCGGCGGGGGCGGCGGGGAAGCCGGCTGTTTCACGGCAGGCTTGGCTGGTGCGGGCGGCACAGCCGGGGCGGGTACCGCTTCAACCGGTTTGGCCGGTTCAAGCAGCGACGGGGTAGTCGGTGCGGCGTCCACTGCCTTCTCTACTGCAGGAGTGGTACTGGCAGCAGACGGTGCGATCTCGTCCGGCTTCACAGCGGCTACTGGCACCGGCTCAGGCTTCTTCACTTCTGCCGGCTTGGCCAAGGTCGCCTGCGCCTGTTGCTGGACCTGCGCACCAGGCTGACTCTTCAGTTCAACCAGATGCTTGAGATTTTCGAGATTTTTTTCGAGTTCTGCGATACGACCGGAAGCCTCGCGCAAGGCCTTGTCACGGGCAATCAGATCCTCTTCCAGTGCACCCTTGCTCATTGAGCTGGAAGTCTTGGCAGACTTGGCGGCTTCAGTAGGCGAAACCTCCAGCTTGTCCTTAGTTACGGCAGGTGGCGCCTTGCTCTCGACCTGCGGTTTGATTTTGCCGGCAGCGCGCTGTTGCGGCTGAGTTTCAGTGGCTGGCGCCATGGCGGCCGCATCGGCAAGGCTGCGCCGATAAGCGTTGAAATCGGCAGTCTGAGCAACAATCAACTTGCGCGCCTCACCAGCATCGACGTTAGCCACATCGACGGGGTCAGGCAAACGCAGAATCTTGCCAGCACGCAAGCGGTTCATGTTGTTGCCGTCAAAAACATCACGGTTGCTGTTGAACAGGGCCACCAACATCTGATCGAGGCTGACGGTCGCAGGCTTGTTCTCCCGTGCAATTTTGCTCAGGGTGTCCCCGAGCTTGACTTGGCGCTCGCCAGTGCTGGGCACGGCTGACTGAGCAATGCGCGGCTTGGGCGAGGGAGCAACGGCCGGTTCAGCTTCGACGACACGCGGAGGACGGGGTTCTGCCTTCGCCTTTGCTGGCGCGGCAGCCATGGCGGGTGCCTTGGGTGTAACAGCAGCCGCTGGTGTTGTCAGCATCGGTAATGCTTGCGGGACAACAGGAGTTACAACGGAGGCAGGCTTGGCAACCTGAAGCATTTCGGGTGGGTCAAGCAGGAAGGTGTACTCCCGCACCAGACGTCCCGCAGTCCAGTTCAATTCAACAAGAAAATGCAGGAAAGGTTCATTGAGTGGCCGGTCGGTCGTCAGCTTCAGCACCGACTGGCCATCCGGCTGTTTCGCCACACTGAAACGCAGGCCACTCAGCGCAGACATGAACTCGATGCCCGCTCTTTTGAAGTCATCATGCGAAGCCAGCCTGGCCGACAGTGCTGACAATTCCTCGGGTGTCGCGGTCAGCGCTACCTCGGCGTTGAGCGGCTGGCCAATGGCCGAATACACCGTAAGCTTACCCAGACCCGCTGCCTGCGCGCTTAGTGAGGTTGTCAGCAATGCCGCCAGCAGCGATGCCTTGAATAACTTTGATTTACCAGGTTTATTCACAATGCCTCCCCGCTGGGGAATTGTTGAACCACATTCAAAACGAAGTTTCAGAACAGGCTTGTCACCCAAATCAGCGGGCGGCACACCGGAACTAAAACAATTCTCTCAGAGCAGGCTAACCCCGCGTCTGCAGGCGTTATGCCGAAACTAAAATAACATCATGACCTTAACGGCGCAAGCTCAACCTTTGCATTACCTTGCCATCTTCATTCAAGCGAGCAAAATACGCAACATTCGCCGCAAGGGTTCCGCTGCACCCCACAATAACTGGTCGCCGCAGGTGAACGCACCCAGATACTCATTACCCATTGCCAATTTGTGCAAACGCCCCACTGGCACGGTGAGCGTACCGGTGACTGCTGAGGGCGTCAATTCTCGCTCGGAAAGCTCGCGCTCGTTAGGAACAACCTTCACCCAGTCGTTGCCCTTGGCAATGATATCGGTAAGCTCATCGAGGGGTACATCCTTCCTGAGCTTGATAGTCAGGCCCTGTGAATGGCAGCGCATGGCGCCGACACGTACACACAGGCCATCAATGGGGATGCTACCGGCAGTGCGAAACGCCGGCCGGCCGAGAATCTTGTTGCATTCGGCGCCGCCCTTCCATTCCTCCTTTGACTGCCCACCTTCGACCGACGCGTCGATCCACGGGATCACGCTGCCGGCCAGTGGCATGCCGCGGAAGTTTTTGGTCGGAAACTCGGCGGAGCGCATCGTTGCGGCGACCTTGCGGTCGATGTCGAGAATGGCCGAGGCGGGATCGGCCAGTTCGGCTTTGACCGCATCGTGCAGCATGCCCATCTGGGCAATCAACTCGCGCATGTTCTGCGCGCCGGCACCGGAGGCCGCCTGATACGTCATGGCGGAGACCCATTCGACGAGGTCGCTGCGGAACAGGCCGCCCAGTCCCATCAGCATCAGCGATACGGTGCAATTCCCGCCGATGTAATTTTTCACGCCCTTGGCCAGCCCGGCCTTGATGACATCGAGGTTCACCGGGTCAAGGATGATGATCGCATCATCGGCCATGCGTAACGTGGACGCCGCGTCGATCCACATGCCATCCCAGCCGCTCGCCCGCAACGGGCCGAACACCGCCTTGGTGTAGTCACCACCCTGGCAGGTGATGATGATGTCCATCTGCCGCAGCGCGGCGATATCCGACCCATCCTGCAATGGCGCGCCACCGGCTTCTGCCGGGCCCCGGCCGCCGACATTCGAGGTCGTGAAGAACACCGGCTCGATCAGGGCAAAATCATTTTCCTCGCGCATGCGCTGCAACAGCACCGAGCCGACCATGCCGCGCCAGCCCACCAGACCCACTTTCTTCATGACACTCACCTCTTATGATCAATCACAGCGCCGCCAGCACGGCGTCGCCCATTTCCCGTGTGCCGACGCGTTTTGTGCCGGACTCATAAATGTCGCC
Organism: Rhodocyclaceae bacterium; assembly: GCA_013791905.1. Lineage (GTDB taxonomy): Bacteria > Pseudomonadota > Gammaproteobacteria > Burkholderiales > Rhodocyclaceae > Sulfuricystis. The sequence goes on from VMSX01000010.1 coordinate 208,702, forward strand.
AGTACGAAAACCCTGCGCCAGCACCTTTTTCACCGCGCCCTCGATACGACACGCGGTCGCTTCGTTGGCAAAGGTGTACCGTAACATCATCGCGGCTGACAGGATCGTTGCCAGCGGGTTTGCCAGGCCCTTGCCGGCAATATCCGGTGCCGATCCGTGGCTCGGCTCGTAAAGACCCTTGTTGTTTGCGTCCAGCGAAGCCGAGGGCAGCATGCCGATCGAGCCCGTCAGCATCGACGCTTCGTCCGAGAGAATGTCGCCGAACATATTGCCCGTCACCATCACGTCGAACTGCTTGGGTGCCTTCACCAGTTGCATGGCGGCGTTGTCGACCAGCATGTGGGAAAGCTCGACCTCCGGATATTCCTTGCTGACCTCGATGGCGACGTCGCGCCATAACTGCGTGCATTCGAGCACATTCATCTTGTCGACCGAACAAACCTTCTTGTTGCGTTTCATGGCGGCAGCGAAAGCCACGTGCAAAATGCGGCGAATTTCGCTTTCCGAGTAGATCATGGTGTTGAAGCCGACGCGCTCGCCGTTCCTGACTTCAATGCCGCGCGGCTGGCCGAAATAGATGTCGCCCGTCAGTTCGCGCACGATCAGGATGTCGAGGCCGGCCACCACTTCGGCTTTGAGCGTCGAGGCATTGGCCAACTCCGGATACAGAATCGCCGGACGCAGGTTGGCGAACAGCCCGAGTTCCTTGCGGATGCGCAGCAAGCCCCGCTCGGGACGCAGCTCGCGCGGATTGCTGTCCCATTGCGGGCCGCCGACGGCACCCAGCAGGACGGCATCGGCCGCCTTGGCGAGTTTCTGCGTCGCCTCGGGAAAAGGATCCTTGGCCACATCGATGGCACAGCCACCCAGCAGGGCTTCCTCCAGCTCGATTTTCAGATCGAGCGCCTTGAGGACACGCACCGCCTCGGCAGTAATTTCCGGGCCGATGCCGTCGCCCGGGAGTACGCAAATTTTCATCTAGGCCACCTTCGAGAAAAGCCAGGGTTGTTCGATTTGACGCTTTGCCTCGAAAGCGCGAATTTCATCGGCGTGGCGCAGGGTGAGGCCGATGTCGTCCCAGCCATTCAGCAGGCATTCCTTGCGGAAGGGATCGACGTCGAAACTAAGCACCGTGCCATCAGGTCGCGTGACGGTTTGTGCGGCCAAGTCGATTTTCAACCGATAGCCTGACGTCGCCGCGACTTGCGCGAACAGTTCATCCACCGCGGCGGTCGGCAGCCGGATCGGCAGCAAGCCGTTCTTGAAGCTGTTGTTGAAAAAAATATCGGCAAAACTGGTGCCGACCAGCGCACGAAAACCGTAATCCTCCAGTGCCCACGGCGCATGCTCGCGTGACGAGCCGCAGCCGAAGTTGTCGCGCGTCAGCAGAATCGATGCGCCCTGGTAGCGCGGCTGATTCAGGACAAAGTCGGCGTTGATGGGACGGCGGCTGCAGTCCTGACCCGGCTCGCCGCGGTCGAGATAGCGCCATTCATCGAAGGCGTTGGGGCCGAACCCGGCACGCTTGATCGACTTCAGGAATTGCTTGGGAATGATGGCATCGGTATCGACATTGGCGCGATCGAGCGGCGCCACCAAACCATCGAAAGGGGTGAATGCACGCATCTACTTGGCCGCCTTCTTCTGGATCGCTTCGCCGCCCTTTTCGATGTCTTTTCCAAGGCCTTGCACGGTGTTGCAGCCGGCCAGCACGAAAGCGGCGGCGGCGAGAATAAGCATCAATGTTTTCATGATCGCCTCAGTAAAATATAGTCAAACTCGATTAAACAAGCTCACGCACGTCGGTAAAGTGTCCGGCAATGGCGGCCGCGGCCGCCATTGCCGGACTGACGAGATGGGTGCGTCCGCCGGCGCCCTGGCGGCCCTCGAAATTACGGTTGGAAGTGGACGCGCAACGCTCGCCCGGCTCCAAGCGGTCCGCGTTCATGGCGAGACACATCGAACAGCCTGGCTCGCGCCACTCGAAACCGGCAGACAGGAAGATCTGGTCGAGGCCTTCCGCCTCGGCCTGGCGCTTGACCAGCCCGGAACCGGGCACCACGAGCACGCGTTTCACGCTGGCTGCCTTGCCGCGTCCCTTGGCAGCCGCGACAACGGCCGCCGCCGCACGCAAATCTTCGATGCGCGAGTTGGTGCAGGAGCCGATGAAAACCTGATCGACGCGAATCTCCTTGATCGGTGTGCGTGCCACCAGCCCCATGTATTCCAGCGCCCGGACAATGCCTTCGCGCTTGACCGGATCGGCGAAATCTTCCGGAGCGGGCACGCTGCCGCCAACCGCCACGACCATCTCGGGCGAGGTGCCCCAGGTCACCTGCGGCTGGATCGTCGCCGCATCGAGTTCCACCACCGTATCGAAAGACGCATGTGGATCGGACACCAGCGTACGCCAATAGGTCACCGCCCGTGCCCACTCCTCACCCGTCGGCGCAAAGGCGCGTCCCTTGAGATAGTCAATCGTCGTGTCGTCGACCGCGACAAAGCCGACCCGCGCGCCAGCCTCGATCGCCATGTTGCACACCGTCATGCGGCCTTCCAGCGACAGGGCGCGAATCGCGCTGCCGGCGAACTCCACCGCATGGCCGGTGCCACCCGCCGTGCCGATCTTGCCGATGATGGCCAGCACGATATCTTTCGCCGTCACGCCTGCGCCGACTTTGCCCTCGACCTTGATCTGCATCGCCTTCATCTTCTTTTGCAGCAGGCACTGGGTGGCGAGGACATGCTCGACCTCGGAAGTGCCGATGCCATGCGCGAGGCAGGCGAAGGCGCCGTGCGTCGAAGTATGCGAATCACCACAGACCACGGTCATGCCGGGAAGGATGGCGCCGTTCTCCGGGCCAATGACATGGATGATGCCCTGGCGGGCATCCTTGAACGGAAAGAAGGCCAGCGCCCCGACCTCATGGATATTGGCGTCGAGCGTCTCGACCTGCTGGCGCGAGACCGGATCCTCGATACCGCGCTCCCAGTGGTCGGTCGGCGTATTGTGGTCGGCCGTTGCCACAATGGACGAGACGCGCCACGGCTTGCGCCCGGCGAGTTTCAATCCCTCGAAGGCCTGCGGGCTGGTGACTTCATGCACCAGGTGGCGGTCGATATACAGAAGTGCCGTGCCGTCCGCTTCGGTGCGGACGACATGGTTCTCCCAAAGCTTGTCGTAGAGCGTTTTTGGCATGGCCATGATTCCTGCGGGAAGTCGGAAATTATCGCACAGGCCGATAGTAGTTGAGCGCCTCGGGCAGCCAACGCTCAAGCTCATTGATGCGCGTCGCATCCGTCGGGTGAGTGGAGAGAAATTCCGGTGGCTTCGACTTCCCCTTGCCCGCCTCGGCCATGCGTTGCCACAGGCCGATGGCCGCGCGCGGGTCGTAACCCGCCTTGGCCATGTAGATCAGCCCCATGCGATCCGCCTCGGATTCATGCAAACGTGAATAAGGCAGCAGATACCCGACCGCCGCGCCGGCACCCAGCAGGCCGACATACAGGTCGCGATTCGGCGAATCCTGGGTGGCCACGACAGTGGCGACCGACAGTCCGGCGACCAGGATTTCCTGGCTCAGGCGCTCGCCGCCGTGACGGGCAATCGCATGCGCCACTTCGTGGCCAATCACGGCCGCCAGCCCGGCATCGTCCTGCGCTACCGGCAACAGGCCAGTGTAGACCGCCACCTTACCGCCCGGCAGACAGAAGGCGTTAAGCGTCTTGTCGTTGTCGATGAGCTTGAATTCCCACTGGTAATCGCTGCGCCCGGTGGCTGCGGCAATGCGCATGCCAATGCGCTGCAAGCGTGCATTCGCAGCCGTGTCATGGCTTAGTTTTTCCTTTTCAAGAATTTCCTGAAAACTGGCCAGTCCCATGCGGGTTTCCTCCCGCTCGGAAATCACCTGCAACTGGCTGCGGCCAGTCAACGGCACGTTCTGACATCCTGCCAGGAATGCCGCCAGCAATATCAATATGAATGCTTTATTCATAATCCACCTCAACGTAAAATAACCGACTCTGTTGACAGGCCACGCCAGATCAGCACCCAGCCACACGCGGAAAACAGGGCGGCCAGCGTGAAAGTGATGCCCGGACCCAGACTACCCCAGGCCGCGCCGCTGATCAATCCGCCGACCATGCCGCCGGCACCGAACGAGATACTGCCGTAGATACCCTGAATGCGTGCCTGCTGCTGCGAGACAAACCAGCGCGTCAGCACTGCCATTGCAGCTGCATGGTAGGCGCCAAAGGTCGCGCCGTGCAAGACCTGGGCAATCAGCAACAATACTGGCGAATCGGCACCCCAGCCAATCAGGAGGAAACGCAACACGCCCAAGGCAAAGCTCGCCAGCAGGATATGGCGCAACGACACCCAGCGCACCAGGCGCGGCATGGCCATGAATACGCCAATCTCGGCCAGCACGCCCAGCGACCAGAACAGCCCGATCGCCAGCTTGTCGTAGCCGTGGTTATCCAGATGGACCGAGTAAAAGACGTAGAGCGGACCATGGGCCACCGACATGAAAAAGCACGCCGCCAGCAATGCCACGACTGCTGGACGCTTGAGCAGGGCACCCAACGGTGGCGCCGTCCCGTCAGCGCCGACTTTTGGATCGGGCAGGGTCATGGCGGTCGCCAGCACGCTCGCCAGAATGGCCATGATCGCCCAGAGCAGCGCGGCAATCGGCAGGTAATCGAGCAGCGCGCCGATGGCCATGACACTGACGATGAAGCCGACCGAACCCCAGAGGCGGACACGTCCGTAGCGGTCGGGATGCTCCGCCAGGTGATCGAGGGTCATGGCCTCGACCAGCGGCAGGGCGGCACTCCAGAAAAACCAGACCAGTGCCATCGCCGCCAGCATGGGAACGTAATCCTGGGTGAAAAAGAAGCCGGCGAAACCCAGCGCGGAAAACAGGGCGGCCAGGCGGACAATCGCGACACGGTGGCCCAGGTGGTCGGCCAACCAGCCCCACAGGTTGGGCGCCACCATGCGCATCACCTGCGGTACCGACATCATCACCCCCATCTCCCAGGCGGACAGGCCGACATCATTGAGATACAGGGTGAAAAACGGTGCGAAGGCACCGACGAAAGCGAAGTAGAAAAAGTACCAGGCGGCTAAGCGGCCGAGTGGACTGAAACCCAAAGGGCTTAAACCCGCGGGGCGTTGAGGGGAAACCGACATGTGACGCCCAGGCAGATGAAGATCAGCCGGACGCTGCGGCCCCCGGAAAGACAATATGAATGATCAGGCGCAATGCTTCTGGCCGATCCGGAAGACCAGCAACAATTGATAGATCTCGTCCTTCAGCTTGACACGCATCTTTTTCATGTCTTCGAGCGTGAAATCGGCCACGGGCATGTCATGCACTTCAAGATTCTCGACCTTGCCGGTCAGCCGGTCGTAGCGGGCGCACATACTGGCGAAATGACCACTCTCCGCCCTGAGAGTGTCAATGGCGTCGCGCATTTCCGGAAGTTCGCTATAAAGGTCGTGGTGCTCAACGTGCATGGTTCCCTCCCAAGTTTGGCATGCTTCTGAAGATGTTTGACGCGAATTCTATCAGGCGAGATCGGACGGTTTGGCTGCGCATTTTCCAGGGATGGCCGGGGTCGGGCAGCGTACATCGGCACACTGCGCCCGATACAGCAGTGCCGCATCCATCAGCACCAGCGCCAGCATGGCCTCGGCAATCGGCGTGGCGCGGATGCCGACACAAGGGTCGTGGCGACCGTGGGTTTCCACCGTGGTCGGCTGGCCGGCCAGGTCGATCGAACGGCGCGGCAGACGAATGCTCGAAGTCGGCTTGATGGCGATGCTGACGGTGACATCCTGCCCCGAGGAAATGCCCCCGAGAATGCCACCGGCATGATTGCTCAAGAAGCCTTGCGGCGTCAGCTCGTCGCCGTGCTCGCTGCCGCGCTGGGCGACTGAAGCGAAACCGGCACCGACCTCGACACCCTTGACGGCATTGATACCCATCATGGCATAGGCGATCTGGGCATCGAGCCGGCCATAGACGGGATCGCCCCAGCCCGGCGGGACGTTGGTCGCCGCCACTTCGATGCGCGCTCCCACCGAGTCGCCATCCTTGCGCAACTGATCCATGTAGGCTTCGAGTTCAGGCACGATAGTGGCGTTGGGGACGAAGAACGGATTGCTTTCTATGGCCGCCGCGTCGACGAACGGGATGACGATCGGACCCAGTTCACTCATCCAGCCACGTACCGTAATGGCGAAACGCTCCTGCAACCATTTTCTGGCGATGGCGCCAGCGGCGACGCGCACGGCCGTCTCGCGCGCCGAGGAACGGCCACCGCCGCGATAGTCGCGGATGCCGAATTTTTGCCAGTAGGTGTAATCGGCGTGACCAGGCCGAAAACTCTGGGCGATGTTGCCGTAGTCCTTGCTGCGCTGGTCGGTGTTACGGATCAGCAGGGCAATCGGCGTGCCGGTGGTCTTGCCCTCGAATACGCCGGAGAGAATCTCGACCTTGTCGGCCTCGCGTCGCTGAGTCACATGGCGCGAGGTGCCCGGTTTGCGGCGGTCAAGCTCAATCTGGATGTCGGCCTCGCATAGCGCAAGGCCGGGCGGACAGCCATCCACCACACAACCGATGGCCGGACCATGTGATTCGCCGAATGAGGTCACGCTGAACAACGTGCCAATGGTGTTACCGGACATCAGGTATCAGGAAACTGGTGATGATGACTGGAGTCTATCACGCCAACTTTGCCGATGTTGGGGTAGCGCCTGCTGTGGGATCGCATTGGCAAACCGGTGTCGCGACAAGCCCGGCAACTAGCCGCATTTCAGGAATTTCCGCTTGTCCGGGCGCCCCAACCATTCGTCCGCATCCGCCGGCGGGTCCTTGCGCTCGATGATGGCCGGCCATTGTTTGGCCAGTTCGGCATTCAAGGCGATCATGTCCTGCTGATCCTCCGGCACGTCCTCTTCGGCAAAAATCGCCTCGGCCGGACACTCGGGGATGCACAGGGTGCAGTCGATGCACTCGTCGGGATCGATCACCAAGAACTCCGGTCCTTCGCGAAAACAGTCGACCGGACAGACATCCACGCAATCGGTGTATTTGCACTTGATGCAGTTTTCCGTCACCACATAAGTCATCGTTGCACCTTATTCCTCGTCACTTCTTGTTGACATAGGGATTCTTGGTAACCTTGAACTGAATGCGCAGCGGCGTGCCTTGCAGTTTGAAGGTCTCGACGAAAACATGTTCAAGATAGCGCACATAAGCAGATGGTACGTGTTCGAGCGCATTGCCGTGGATAACAACAATCGGCGGGTTACTGCCCCCTTGGTGCGCATAGCGCAGCTTGGGGCGAACATTGCCGTGACGCGGCGGCGCCTGTTTTTGCACGGCGTCGAGCAACACGCGGGTCAGTTTCGGCGTGGTCAACTTGGCCATCGCGGCAGCGTAGGCGCGGTCGACCGATTGCAGCACGCCTGCCACGCCCTGCCCTTTCAACGCGGAGATGTAATGCACGCGCGCGAAACCCATAAAATTCAGCTTGCGGGCAATGTCCAACTTGACCTGTTCACGACGATATTGGTCGATGGCGTCCCATTTATTCACCGCCAGCACCAGAGCGCGACCAGCCTCGATGCAGAAGCCGGCGATATGCGCATCCTGATCGGAAATGTCCTCGCTGGCATCGACCATCAGTACGGCGACGTTGGCGGCCTCAATGGCCCGCAGGGTTTTGACCACCGAGAATTTCTCGATGGTTTCAAAAACACGTCCCTTGCGCCGCAGGCCGGCGGTGTCGATCAGCGTATAGCACTTGCCATTCCGCTCGAAAGGCGTGGCAATGGCATCGCGCGTGGTGCCCGGCATGTCGAAGGCGATCATGCGCTCTTCGCCGAGCAGGGTATTGACCAGCGTGCTCTTGCCGACGTTGGGGCGCCCGACGATGGCAACACGCGGTCCGCTGGCGTCGTCCGCAGCGGGTTCCTCGGCGACGAAATTCGCCAGCGCCAGTTCGAGCAATTCACGCACGCCCTCACCGTGGGCCGATGAGATGACGCGCGGTTCACCGCAGCCGAGTTCGTGGAATTCAGCGGCGACCACATCGCGGTTCATGCCCTCGGCCTTGTTAACGACAAGGTGCAGTGGCCGGCCGCTCTTGCGCAGCCGCTCGGCAATCATCCTGTCCTGCGGGGTAAGGCCAGCGCGGCAATCGACAATGAACAGCAGCACATCGGCCTCGGCAATCGCCGCCTCGGCCTGGAGCGCCATCTCATGAACGATGCCATCCTTCGCCTGCGGCTCGAAACCACCGGTATCGATGACGAGAAATGGACGATCGCCAAGCCGACCGTGGCCGTAATTACGGTCGCGCGTCAGGCCAGGCTGATCGGCCACCAGTGCGTCACGCGTCTTGGTCAGACGATTGAACAGCGTGGATTTGCCGACGTTGGGACGGCCAACCAAGGCCAAGGTGGGTAGCATTTATTTTATGACCATCGCATGTAAGGCGCCATTCTTCGTCTGAACGACGAAGCTGACGTCCGCGCTACCCAGGCGCCGGGGCGCGGCGGCAATCGCCGAACCGTCGGTGGCAAGTCGTGCGGCAAAGGCGCCATCCTCCGCGGAAAGCAGGTGCACCACGCCCTGGAAATCGGCGATGGCGACACCGCGACCAACGGCCAACGGGCGCGACACACTGCGCATGAAGAGCTTGTCCTGTTTCCAGAGGCTTGCGCCGCTATTGCGGTCAAAAGCATGCACTACGCCCTTTTCGTCGGTGACATAGAGGACACCACTGCCGATGTCGAGGCCGTTGATGGAAGATATGTCACGTGCCCATTGCAGACTGCCATTACTGGCGTCAAAACAGGCGGCCCGCCCCTGATAGGCGACGGCGCAGACGCTGCGCCCTTCCACTACGGGATCGCTCGCAACGTCGGCAATCCGTTCCAGTTCGGTGACGCCGCGCGGCAGGGCGACGGCACTCTCCCACAGCGCCGCGCCGTTGTTGAGGGCCACGGCAACCAGCTTGCCGCCGGGGAAACCGGCATACAGCGCATTGTCGGTAAGCGTGACACCGACCGGAGAACGCAGGGCCAGCGCGGGAGTGCTGCGCTGATAGACCCAACGCCGCTTGCCATCGGCCACTTCAAAACCAAAGATGCGCGCGTCACCGCTTCTGACGGCGACGAGATCTCCGGCGACGGCCGGTGCAGCAAGAATCTCGGAACTCGCCCGCGCCTGCCAGGCCGGGCGACCATCTGCCGCATGAAAAGCCAGCACCACGCCTTTGGCGGTGCCGACCACAACCAGCTTGTCGCTGGCGCCAACGCCACCCGAGATCGCCTGGCCGACATTGATGCGCCAGACCTGGCGACCGTCATCGAAGCGCGCCAGCGTGCCGTCCTTTGCCGCGGCATAGACACTGTTGCCGACCACGGCAGGTGTAAAGACAAACTCGCCGGAATTGCCGACGCTGGCCTGCCAGAGCTTCGTAATCTCGACGCTGGGCTTGATCGCCGCCAGTTCAGCGGGCTTGACCTTCGGGGTGGATGAAGAAAATGGGTTGAGCTTGTCAACGGTGGAACTGATTGTCGAGCAACCCCCTGCGCCTAGCAGCGCGGCAGAAACCAACACTGCACGCCATTTTATGGAGTTCGCCTTCACGCTGCGCCTCCAGAGTCCCGCTTGGTTTCCAGAATTTCACGATAGGGCGCACCTGCGCCAGCATTGGCCGGCAGCAACTTGATCGCTTCGTCATAAGCGGTGCGCGCCTCGGCTACCTTGCCCTGCGCTGCCAGGATATCGCCCTGCACTTCAAGGTAGCGCGGCTTGAAAGTCGGCGCTGGCGGAACGGCGAGTCGCTTCAGCGCTTCGTCATAGGACTTGTCCTCGGCCAGCACAATGGCCTGCCGCAGGCGCGCCAGATCGCGCAGGCCGGGATCCTTGGCATTCTCGGCAGCCCAGCCAAACTGGGCCTGAGCCGATTTGAAATCGCCTGAGTCAACCAACACCTTGCCCGACAGCATGGCCGCCATGCCGGCGTAGGCGGTTCTTGAGTACTTGTCGATCAGTTCGCCGGCCAGCAAGCGTACGCGCTTGGCATCCTGTTGCACCAGCGAGCGCTGCAACTCGCCATACAGTTGCGAGGCCTGTGTGGACTGCGTGCGGTCCCACCACTGCCAGCCCTGCCAGCCGACCACACCAACGGAGAGTGCCACGATCACCGCTGAAATCAGCGCGCCGTGCATCTTCCACCAGGTCTTGAGCTCTTCGATTTGTTCCTGTTCTTCGAGATCGTAGGTTGCCATGTTCTTTATTCCTCTGAGTTATCTTCGTCGGCGCCATACAACCAGTCGCCGACACGGTCTGCCAGTTCATCGAGCGCTACGCGCTGCTGCTCCGCTGCCGCACGCAAGGGCTTGAGCGTCACAGCGTTGGCGATGGCTTCATCATCGCCAATAATCACCGCCAGTTGGGCGCCGGAAGCATCGGCGCGCTTGAATTGCGACTTGAAACTGCCACCGCCCATATGCGTAAGCACGCTGAAGCCGTTATTGCGCAGCAATTCGGCCGCCCGGAAAGCCAGCCGCTGCGCGCCATCGTTACCATGACCCTGATGAACCACATAGACATCAGGAGCAAACTCATCCGGAACGTCACCTTGCGCCTCGAGCAGGGCCATCAGTCGTTCGATGCCCATGGCAAAACCGCAAGCTGGCGCGGGTTTGCCACCGAGTTGCTCGACCAGACCATCGTAACGGCCACCCGCGCACACCGTACCCTGTGCGCCAAGGTGCTCGGTCACCCATTCGAACACGGTGAGGTTGTAATAGTCGAGCCCGCGCACCAGTCGCGGATTGATGCGGTAGGGAATCACAGCATCCTTGAGAAGTTGCTGGACACCTGCAAAATGTTTGAGCGACAGCTCGCCCAGATAATCCATCAGTTTGGGTGCGCCCTCGACCAGTGCCTGCATCGCCGGGTTCTTGGTATCCAGGATCCGCAGGGGGTTGGTGTGCAGGCGGCGGCGCGCTTCTTCGTCTAACTGGTCGGCGTGGCTTTCCAGGTAGGTGATCAGCGCGCTGCGGTGCTGGGCGCGCTCCTCGGGCTGGCCGAGCGAGTTGATTTCGAGCTTGATGCTGCCATCGGCATTCAGGCCGAGATCGTCCCACAACCGCGCGCACATGATGATCTGCTCGGCGTCGATATCCGGGCCCGGCAATCCCAATGCTTCGATACCGAACTGGTGGAACTGGCGATAGCGGCCCTTCTGCGGGCGCTCGTGGCGGAACATCGGGCCCATGTACCAGAGCCGCTTAGGGCCGTCGTACAGCAAATTGTGCTGCAGCACGGCGCGCACGCAGGAGGCCGTCCCTTCGGGGCGCAGCGTCAGTTGCTCGCCGTTCAGGCTGTCGGTAAAGGAGTACATCTCCTTTTCAACGATGTCGGTGACCGCACCAATGGCGCGCGCAAACAGCGGCGTCGGCTCGACCAGCGGCATGCGGATCGGCCGGTAGCCATAGGCCGTCAGCCAGTCGCGTACCAGTTCTTCAAAGGCTTCCCAGCGTTCGGCGTCAGCCGGCAGGATGTCGTTCATCCCGCGGATGGCTTGCAATGTCTGGCTCATGAATGCAGTGGGTATTTTTTCTCGACGTAGTTGTCGATGATGGTTCTGAATTCGGCGGCGATGTTCTCGCCGCGCAGGGTAGTAATGCGCTCGCCATCGGAATAGACCGGTGCAACCGGCTCTTCCCCGGTGCCGGGCAGCGAAATACCGAGGTTGGCATGCTTGCTTTCACCGGGGCCATTGACGACGCAACCCATCACGGCAAGCGTCATGTTCTCCACACCGCGATGACGCAATTGCCATGCCGGCATGCGTTCACGCACATAGGTCTGAATGTCCTGGGCGAGTTCCTGAAACACGGTACTGGTAGTGCGCCCACAACCGGGGCAGGCCACCACCATCGGCACAAAGGCACGCAGGCCCATGGTCTGCAATATTTCCTGCGCCACCAAGACTTCGCGCGTGCGATCGCCGCCCGGTTCGGGGGTCAGGGAGATACGGATGGTGTCGCCGATGCCCTCCTGCAGCAGCACCGCCAACGCCGCCGTCGAGGCAACGATACCCTTGCTGCCCAGTCCGGCCTCGGTCAGCCCGAGGTGGAGCGGATAGTCGCAACGCGCGGCCAGGTCGCGGTAGATGGCAATAAGATCCTGCACGCCCGAGACCTTGCACGACAGAATAATGGCATTGCCTGGCAAACCGAACGCCTCGGCCTGAGCGGCGGATTCGAGTGCCGAGGCAACCATGGCCTCGTGCATCAGACCCGTGGCATCTTTTGGCTCCGCGCGGCGCGCATTTTCATCCATCAGACGAGCCAGCAAGGCTTGATCGAGGCTGCCCCAGTTGACCCCAATGCGCACCGGCTTGTCGTAACGGCAGGCGCATTCGATCATCTTCGCGAACTGCTCATCGCGCCGCGCGCCCTTGCCGACATTGCCCGGATTGATGCGCAATTTGGCCAGCGCCGCGGCGCATTCCGGCACTTCGGCGAGCAATTTGTGGCCGTTAAAATGAAAATCCCCCACCAGCGGCACGTCCAGGTTCAACTGCGCCAGTCGCTCACGGATTTTCGGTACGGCAGCGGCCGCCTCGCGGGTATTCACGGTAACGCGCACCACCTCCGAGCCGGCGCGGTAGAGTTCCGCTACTTGCTGAGCAGTCGCGAATACGTCGGCAGTATCGGTATTCGTCATCGACTGAACGACGACCGGTGCAGGGGTGCTGAGCGCATCGCCAGTGAGCGTGCCGCTACCGCCACCAATGGCAACCTTACCGACCATGACACGGCGCGTTAACCGGCGCACCGGCGCTGCGGAGAGAACAGCGTTCATTACTCGACCGTCAGCCGCGCTACTTCGGCACGTGTGTGGGGTGTCAGATCGATCAAACGCTCACCATAGCTCAAGGAAACCCTGCTGGCATTGCCGATCACGATATCGAAGGGTGGGCGACCGTTGACTGTCAGACGGCTACCCGCGGGACTCTCGCCTGAAAGCAGTTTTTGCCTGGTGACATCACTGACCTCAACCCAGGAGCGTCCATGAAAGACAAAATGCAGGGCCGCGTCACTTGTGGCAACTGGTGAAACTGGCACGGCAGGCGCTGCTGCGGGAGTGATTTCCGCTGGAATTGGCGCTGCCCCCGGCGGGAGAACTGCATCTGCTGCTTGTGGTGAAGCGGCAGGAACTGCGGGAACAAGCTCGGGGTTGGGCGCGGCAGTCCATAATGTCTGCGGTGCCGACCAGAGCCGATTACCTGCTGCGACAACAGCTTCGGTTGGCAGTGGAACAAAGAAATGCCACAAACCAAGCAGTAAAGCCGCCAACGCCAAAATAATCGTCACCGACACGAGAGGGGACAACTGACGCGTCCCCGGCACGCTGGCAACTCCCATGTTGTCTGGCACGCGCACATCGGCCAGCACAATGGGGGCATCCGCGTCAAGCAAGCGCAGCAGTTCATCGCCGTCGAGCTTCAGCAAGCGGGCGTAGCCGCGCACAAAGCCACGCACAATGGTGTTGCCAGGCAAGGCAGCGTGATCGCCAGCCTCAAGCAGTTCGATCTGGCGCGGGCTGAACTTGATCGAATCGGCCACCTCGTGAACTGAAAGTTGCGCTGCCTCACGCGCGACTCGCAGGCGCTGTCCGACAGTTACCGAGGCAGCCACCACCACCACAGATCGATCCACTGCCTCTGTGTCGTCAATAGCCAAGGAAGATTGCGTTATGTCTTTCAATCGAACTCCCCGCGCGACAGTTTTTGCTGCTCGGGCGAATCACGGTACCTGCGATGAAGAATGCCGGTAAACCGCGCCTCGGCCTCACGGTCGCCGAGCTTTCTCTCGATCCGCAGCGCCAGCCAGGCAGACTCCGGGGTGGGTTCCAGTCTGGCATGCAGATCCTTGACTATTTGCCGCGCCTCGACAAGCCGGTTGCCACGGTAGGCGATGTCGGCAAGCCAGTAAAGCGCGGTCAAGTTGGCGCGATCCATGCGCACCGCCCGGATCAAATATTCCTCGGCCTGCCGGTCGTCCTTTATCACCAGAGAGCACAATCCGGCATTGGTGAGTGCCTTGCCGTGAGCCTGATACAGCGGGTTGCCAATCGCCACCCTGAAATGGGTAATGGAGTCCTTCGCCTTGCCTGTTTGGCAAAGGAACCACCCATAGTCATTGTTTATTTCAGGGTCACCCGGAGCCAGCTGCAATGCCCGGCGGAAGCTATGCTCGGCCAATTGGTTCCGGCGCAGGGCCATGTAAACCAGGGCCATCAAGTTGTGGGCTGGCGCATAGCCACCCTCGGCGTCGATCGCCACACGCGCCCTTTCAAGCGCCACCTCGTAGCTCCCTTCCTGCAGATAGAGCCTGCCCAACTCGGTATGGACCTTGGCGCGCTTGCCCTCATCGCTCGTGGCCGTCTGGCGTGAAACGGCCTGATCAACATTGGAGAACTCTGTATTGTCCACGGGAGAACCCGCACAGCCTGCCACAAGCAGGACCAGTGCCGCGATCGAGAGAATCGACAACTTGGCCTTCACGCATTTACCTCCAACGTAATGGGTATGGTCTGGTGGGTGCGGGAGCGCACCTTACCTCCCTGCGCCTCATGCCGCCTGGTGCGATCCTGAACCTGCCCGGCCAGCTGCCCGCAGGCAGCATCGATATCGCCACCGCGCGTCTTACGCACCGTGGCAACGACATCCGCGTTCATCAATATTTCCTGAAAACGCCGCACCCGCTCTGGCGTAGGCCGACGATAGTCGGAACCGGGGAAGGGATTGAACGGAATCAGGTTGAACTTGCAAGGCACGGTGCGCGTCAGTTGCAGCACGGCATGGGCATCGGCATCGCTGTCATTGATGCCCGCCAGCAGCACATATTCGAAAGTAATGAAATCGCGTGGCGCTTTTTCAAGATAACGCCGGCACGCCGCCATCAGTTCGCGCAGCGGATACTTGCGATTGATCGGCACCAGTTCGTCACGCAGCGCATCAGTGGGCGCGTGCAGGGACACCGCCAGCGCTACCGGCACACTATCGCGCAGACGATCGATGGCCGGCACCAGTCCGGCCGTAGATACCGTCACCCGGCGGCGCGACAAGCCGTAGGCATTGTCGTCGAGCATCAGGCGCAGCGCAGCCGAAACATTGTCGAGGTTCGCCAGCGGCTCACCCATGCCCATCAGCACGACATTGCTGATGACACGCTCGCCCGAATCATCGACGCCCGGCTGCCTGACGGCCCCCAGCATCCGGTTGGCATGCCAGAGCTGGCCGATGATCTCGGCGGTGGAAAGATTACGATTGAAGCCCTGCTTGCCGGTCGAGCAAAACGAACACTCCAGCGCACAGCCGACCTGACTGGAAATGCACAGGGTGCCGCGATTCGCTTCCGGAATGAAGACGGTTTCTATCGCATTGCCATTGCCGAGCTGATTGCCGACCCCGAGCAGCCATTTGCGCGTTCCATCGGCGGCGGTGCTGTCACGCAACGACTGCGGGCCACGAATTTCGGCTTCTGCAGCCAACATGGCACGCAGCGTTTTAGCCACATCGGTCATCTGCCCAACATCATCTACGCCAAAACGGTGAATCCAGCGCGACACCTGCCGCGCGCGAAAAGGCTTTTCGCCCCGTTGCGCGAACCAGTCTGTCAGGCCTTCAACATCGAAATCGAGCAGATTGACCATTAATAAATATTCAAAAAACGCTCAGTGCCGGAAAAAAGTAGGCGATTTCAACCTTGGCAGTGTCCGGAGCATCCGAACCATGTACGGCATTGGCGTCGATACTCTCGGCAAAGTCGGCCCGGATCGTGCCCTGTTCTGCCTTCTTCGGGTCAGTGGCGCCCATCAGGTCACGGTTCTTGGTGATGGCACCCTCGCCTTCCAGCACCTGAATCATCACCGGGCCGGAACTCATGAATTGCACGAGGTCCTTGAAAAAGGGGCGCTCCTTATGCACGGCATAAAAACCACCGGCTTCGCGCTCGGACAGCCAGGCCATGCGTGAGGCGACGACCTTGAGGCCATTGCTCTCAAAGCGGGAATAGATCTTGCCGATCACATTTTTGGCTACAGCATCGGGTTTGATGATCGACAGGGTACGTTCAACAGCCATTATTTTCTCCAGCGAAGGTAATGAATAAGATTTGTAAAACAAGCAACTGCGCATTTTATCGCAGATTGACCCAGCACCCGGGGCGGCCAAAGAAAAAAAGCCCGGCAGTGCCGGGCTTTTGGAGAGACGGATGCCGCTACAGCATGCCCGCTACATCATTCCCAAGGTGCGCGGCAACCAGATAGAGATTTCCGGCACATAGGTGATCAGCATCAGGAACACCAACATGGTCAGCAGCCAGGGCCAGACCGCTATGGTGCACTCCGTCAGACCCATCTTGCTGATGCCGCTGGCGACATACAGATTGAGGCCAACGGGTGGCGTGATCATGCCAATTTCCATGTTTACGACGATCATGATGCCGAAATGGATCGGGTCGATACCAAGGCTCATGGCGATCGGGAACAGGATCGGCGCGGTAATCAGGATGATCGACGAAGGCTCCATGAAGTTGCCCATCAGCAGCAGCAGGATATTCACCACAATGAGGAAGCCAATCATGCCGAGGCCCGATGTCAGCAGCCACTGGGCGATATCCTGGGGAATTTGCTCGTTGGTCAGGATGAAGGAGAACAGCATCGCGTTGGTGATGATGTAGAGCAGCATCGCGCTCATGTTGGCCGAGTTGAGCAACACCCTGGGCACGTCGGAGAACTTGAGATCCTTATAGACGAACACCGCAATCACGAAAGCATAAACTGCACTCATCGCCGCCGCTTCGGTTGGAGTAAACAGCCCGCTGTAAATGCCGCCCATGACGACAATAATCAGCAACAGGCCCCACACCGACTTGCGAAAGGTCTGCCAGCGCTCCCCCCAGGAATGTGCTTGCTCGCGCGGATAATTGCCGCGCATGGCGCGATACCAGGTGGTAACACCAAGGAACAGTGCCAGCAGCAATCCGGGAATCACCCCTGCCATGAACAGCGCTCCGATCGAAGTGTTGGTGGACACCGCATACATCACCATGACGATCGAAGGCGGGATCAGGATGCCCAAACCGCCAGAAGAGGCGATGACACCGACACCAAAGCGCTTCGGGTAGCCGGCCTTGACCATCGCCGGCAACATGATCGAGCCGATCGCCACCACCGTCGCCGGGCTGGAGCCCGACACTGCGGCAAACAGAGCGCAGGCAAACACCGAACTCAGACCCAGTCCGCCGCGCAGATGGGCGACCATCGCGGTGGCAAAATTGATCATGCGCCGCGCCACACCGCCATGGGTGAGAAAATTGCCGGCGAGGATGAAAAACGGGATCGCCATGATCTCGAACTTCTCGATGCCGGTGAACAACTTGAGTGCCACCGCCTCGAGTGGCACTTCGGTAAAACCGAAGAGAAAAATCAGCACCGTCAGGCCAAGCGAGATCGACACCGGCATGCCGGTAAGCATCAGGGTGGCAAGGAGAAAGAATATGATTGCGGCGCTCATTTTTTCTTCTCCGATTGCTTGGTTGTCCCGTCCTGATAATGCTTCAAATCTAGCGGGTGAAGGTCGTCATCCATGCTATAGGGATTGACATCCACCGGCACGCGGTCTTCCTCGATACCTTCGACGTGGCCGTGTTCGTGGTGCGGCAGTTCGCCGCTGCGCAAGAAATGCATCATGACCTGCAGAAAGCGAAAGCACATCAGGTAGGAGCCCAGTGGAATCGCGGAATAGACGATCCAGGTCGGCCATTCAAGATCTGGAGTGATGGGACCCGCGTAAAGGTCGCCAGTGGAAATGCCCAGCGCCGTGAAAATGCTGTAATGGGCACCGTTCTCCCAGACAAAATGCGCACCCAGGGTACCGACAATGGCGGTAAAGGTCGCGCCAGCCAGCAGACCGAAGATGATGAACTTGCTGCGGCTGCTGTCGGACAACTGGTTGATCATCACATCGACGCCGACGTGGATGCCGGTGCGCACGCCATAAGCCGCACCAAATTTGGCCATCCAGACGAACATGATGATGGTGAGTTCCTGCGCCCAGCCGAAATTCAGGGTCAGCAGCCAATCCTGCAGGACAGGAATGCTCAAGCCGGCCAGATAGCGGTGCATGACCGCCGTGAAAATGATGACGGTGGCACCGCCAATGAGGAACGTAACCAAAAGTTCCTCAATATGATTGAGTGCTTTATTTAACATCGGGATCCCTGAGCGAACGCCGCCGCACGGCGCCGTGGCACCGTGCGGCGAGAAGATTCAGACCAGATCAGAGCTTGGCAGGATTGAAGCCGGTCGCCTTGTACACAAGGTCAATGGTTTCCTTGCCGACGCGCGACTCCATCTTCTTGTGCACCGGGAGCATCGCTTTCTTGAAAGCAACAAGTTCCTCCTTGGTCGGCGTATAAATCTCCGTCTTGCCGGATTTCCGCACCATCTCCAGGGCGTTGTCGTTGTCGACCTTGGCAAACTGGTTGGCGTAGCGAGTCGACTGCTCCATCGCGTCGTCGAGCTGCTTGCGGATGTCGGCGGGCAGGCCGTCCCAGAACTTCTTGTTGACGATCACCGCATAGCCCAAATAGTTGTGGTCGGTGATGGTCATGTGCTTCTGTACTTCGTGCATTTTCTGCGTGTAGAGGTTCGAGTGCGGGTTGTCGGTGCCATCCACCACGCCGGTCTGCAAGGCCTGATAGACCTCAGAGAAGGCCATCACCTGCGGAATCGCGCCGAGCGTGCGGTACTGCTCCTCAAGCACCTTGGAGGACTGGATGCGCATTTTCTTGCCCTTGAGATCGGCCGGCGACTTGATCGGCGTGTTGGCCGACATCGACTTGAAGCCGTTGTCCCAGTAAGTCAGGCCCTTGATGCCGCGGGCATCGAGCTTGTCGAGCAACTGCCGGCCAACCGGGCCGAGCGTCACCTTGCGCAGGCTGTCGTAACCGTCGAAGATGTAGGGCAGATCGAATACCTCGAACTCCTTGACGCCCAGCGGCCCGAACTTGGACAGTGACGGCGCCAGCATCTGCACCGCGCCGAGTTGCAACGCCTCCATCTCTTCCTTGTCCTTGTAGAGAGTGCTGTTCGCGTAAACCTCAACCTTGACCCGGCCCTTGGTCATTTCTTCCGCTTTGACCTTGAAGAACTCGGCGCCCTTGCCCTTGGGGGTGTCAGCTGCCACGACGTGGCTGAACTTGATCACAATGGGCTGCTGGGCCAGTGCGGCCAGGGAAAAGGATGCAGCGGCAAGGCCGATGATTAGCGTACGAATCTTCATGTGTAACTCCTCTGTTGTTATAGGCATGGCAAGTATAGCGCCGAGCGATTATCCACATCCGCCCCCAGCGCCGCCATTGTGGATTTCCGCAGGAAGCGTACCAGCAGATATGACATTACCGGCTGGCATTTCATACCTGAATGCATGGGCGCTGGCTGGCTTTCAACCGCCAAGTCGCTTAAACTCGGCATCCTCTGCGTGGCCCGGTTTTCCCATGTTCTTCATCACCAACATTCGACTGCTGCTGGCCATCTGTCTAGTCGCCAGCACCACAGCCAGTCATGCGGCTAAAGAACAAGTACAAGTGCCGCCAAGCGTGCAGATGATACCGCAGCCCCCCTCGTTACCCCTGCCTGTGGAAGTGATCGAGGAGCAGCCAGCCCTGCCGCCCATGATCGACCTGACAATCTCGCCCGACGATCTTTGGCAGCGCATGCGCAATGGTTTTGGCATGGCCGACCTGAATAGCCCACTGGTGGCCGGTCGCCAGTCGTGGTATCTCAACCGCCCGGACATGCTGCGCCGCATATTCGAGCGCGGGCAGCGCTATCTTTATCACATCGTCGTTGAACTGGAAAAGCGCGGCATGCCGACCGAACTGGCGCTGCTGCCGATGGTCGAGAGTGCCTACAATCCGCTGGCCTTGTCGAGCGCACGGGCGTTGGGCATCTGGCAGTTCATTCCCTCCACCGGCAAGTCCTACAACCTCGACCAGAACTGGTGGGTGGATGAACGCCGCGACATCATCGCTTCGACCGACGCCGCGCTGAATTATCTGCAGACCATTTACGAAAT
Source organism: Rhodocyclaceae bacterium (assembly GCA_013791905.1). Classification (GTDB taxonomy): domain Bacteria; phylum Pseudomonadota; class Gammaproteobacteria; order Burkholderiales; family Rhodocyclaceae; genus Sulfuricystis. The sequence goes on from VMSX01000010.1 coordinate 228,889, forward strand.
GCACGGCGACTGGCATCTGGCGCTGGCATCCTACAACTGGGGTGAAAATGCCGTCGCCCGCGCCATCGCCAAGAATCAGACGAAAGGGCTGCCCACCGATTACGCCAGCCTGACAATGCCCACCGAAACGCGCTTCTATGTACCCAAGCTGCAGGCACTGAAGAACATCGTCGCGCAGCCGGAACTGTTCGGCTTCAATCTTGCCGCCATTCCCAACGAACCCTACTTTAAAGCCGTCCTGAAGCCGAATCGCATGGATGTCGCCGTTGCTGCGCGGCTGGCCGAAATGTCGATCGAAGACTTCATTCTGCTCAATCCGGCATATCACCGGCCGGTGATGAACGGCCACCAGGCCGGTCCACTGGTGCTGCCGGTCGGCAAGGTAGACACCTTCAACGCCAACCTGGAGCGCCACACCGCGCAGGACATGCCTCTATCCAACTGGCAAACCCACACGCTGAAGCGCGGCGAGACGCTCGACAAGCTGGCGGCGCAACGCGGCATCGATGTGACACGCCTCAAGCAGATCAATGGCATCACTGCGCGCACCAAGATCGGCCCCGGGCTCAGTCTGCTGGTGCCACGCCTGGGCAGCAAGACCAGTCACGAGCAGGTCTCGCGGGCGCTGCCGAAGTTGCCACCCGAAAAGGCAATTGCCGCTAAAGGCAAGCGAGCCAAGAAAACGAATCCGCCAGCCACGAAACCAGCAGCCAAGCCGACCCCCAGGAAAACGGCCAAGCCTTTACCGAAAAATCCGCCTACGAAAAAGTAGCGCGAGCGGCCTCAGGCAGCAAAAAAGCAGCGCGCGCTCCGCGTCGCCGACAACCCCGAGCCGTCCAAGGTTTTTTGTTACCATCCGCATATGAGACCGATCATCCGCTGGCTGTGCGCCAGTATTTTTCTTCTGTTGCCCGTACTCGCGCTACCGCTCCATGCCGAACCGCTACGCCTCAACAGTGGCGTCGGCGCGCCGTATTTCATGCCTGACAAGAAAGGCTTCCTCGACCTGCTGGTTCCCGAGGTGTTCCGGCGCATCGGCATTGCAGCCGAGGCCGTCCGCTACCCCGCCGCCGAGCGGGCGCTAATAAATGCCAGCAATGGCCTCGACGATGGCATGGCATTGCGTATCCGCGGACTGGAAAAGCTCTACCCCAACCTGATACGCATCGACGAGAAGATCATCGACAACGAATTTGTCGCCTATGCCACTAGCGTCCGGTTTGCCACCACGGGATTCGACACCCTCAAGAAGTACCAGGTGGGCTACATCAACGGCTGGAAGATCTTCGAGTCAGGCTTGGTGCCCGACACGCCGGTCACCAAGGTGCAGGATGCCGACCAACTCTTCGCCCTCCTCGCCCAGAACCGTGCGGATGTCATTCTTTTTGAACGCTGGCAAGGCAACCATATCATTCGCGAGCACGGCATCAAGGCAAAGATGTTGCAACCGCCGCTCGCCACCACCGAGATGTTCATGTATCTGCATACAAAACATGTCCGGCTGGTGGAGCCGGCTGCGCGGGCACTGCGCGCCATGAAAGCTGACGGCACCTACCAGCGCATCGCTGCGCAGAGCCTGCCAACCATTCCCGCCAAATGACGCCAATCGAGCCTGCCGCGCCCATGCCTGGCAGACGCCCCCTGGCCAGGCGTCTGGTGCTGCTGACGCTGCTGGCCAGCGGTTTTATCGCTACCTTCATCACCGCGGCGCAGCTGTATCTCGAATACGACCGCGAAATGCGCGACATCCAGACGCGCTTTCTCGAGATCGAATCCGCCTACCTGCCGAGCGTCCGGCAGGGGCTGTGGGTGATGGACCGCAACGCGCTGCAGACATTGGTCAACGGCATGCAGCAATTGCCGGATTTCGAATACGCAGCGGTGCTGGCCGAAGACAAGTATGTCGCCACCAGCGGCGAGCCCCCGGAAAGCCGCCAATCCCGCCAATTGACCCGTGTTTTCGAGATCGATTATGCGTATCGCGGCGCCGACCAGCGCATCGGCACGCTCGAGGTCACCGCCAGCGATGCCGGACCACTGCGCCGCACCTGGCAGCGTCTCGGCCTGGTCATGGCGCTGAACAGCATCAAGGCCGGGGTGGTGGCCATGCTGATCCTACTCATGGTGCAATTCATGATCACCCGGCCGATATTGCGCATCCACCACCATACGCGCCGGATGGCCGCCGGGCAGCTCGACGACCCGCTCGTCCTCGAAGCGCACTATCCCTCGAGCCCGGACGACGAAATCTACGAACTCGCCGCCGCTGTCGAAGCCATGCGCGTCAGCCTCGGGCAACGCAACACTGAGTTGCTGGAAACCAACCGGAAATTGGAAGAAACGGTCACCGCCAAGGAAACCGCCCTGATCCAGGTGCGCGCCCACGCGGATGCGCTGGAACTCGCCGCTGGCGTGTTTGCCCATACCTTCGAAGGCATCATGATCACCGATGCCGACGGCACGATCCTGTCGGTGAATCCTGCTTTCACGACGATGACCGGTTATACCCACGAAGAGGCGGTGGGCCAATCGCCGCGCCTGTTGCGTTCGCACCACCAGGGCGAGGACTTCTATCGCGATATGTGGGCAAACCTGTCCGGCAGCGGCGAATGGATCGGCGAAATCTGGAACCGCCGCAAGAGCGGCGAAGCCTATCTGCAATGGACGAGCATCACCACCATCATCGATGCCGCAGGCAAGCCGTACCGGCGCATCGCCGTGATGACCGACATTACCGAGGCGCGCCGCAAGGATGAACATATCCGCCATCTGGCCTACCACGACGCGCTGACCAACCTGCCCAACCGCATGTTGCTGCAAAACCGTCTCGAGCATGCCATCAAGACGGCGGAACGCGAGACCGCGCAAATTGCCGTCCTGTTCATCGATCTCGACCGTTTCAAGGTCATCAACGATAGTCTGGGATACTTTGTCGGCGACCAACTACTGCTGGAGGCGGCCCGGCGGCTGACCGATGCCGTCCGCGCCAGCGATACCGTATCGCGCCAGGGCGGCGACGAATTCGTCGTCATGGCAGCGGTCGACCGCATCACCGACGCGGTGCTCATCGCCGAAAAGATCACCGCCAGCATCGGCGTCCCCTTCGAGATTGGCGGGCAAAGCCTGCATGTCGGGGCAAGCATCGGCATCAGCGTCTACCCGCAGGATGGCGCCGACGCGACCACCCTGCTGCGTAACGCCGACGTCGCCATGTATGCCGCAAAAGAAGCCGGGCGAGGCACCTTCTGCTTCTTTGACGACGCCATGAATGCCAAGGCACAGCAGCGGCTGCGCCTGGAAGCTGCCCTGCGCCGCGCGATAGCCAACGATGAGTTCGAATTGTTCTACCAGCCCAAGGTGTGCCTCAGCGATGCGAGCTACCGCGGGATGGAGGCATTGATTCGCTGGCGCGATCCCGAAGTGGGGCTCGTTTCCCCGCTCGATTTCATCCCCCTGGCGGAGGAAGTCGGTCTGATCGGCCAGATCGGCGACTGGGTGCTCGACACTGCGTGCGGCCAGATGCGGCGCTGGCTGGACGTCGGCCAGATCACCGGACCAGTCGCGATCAATGTTTCGGCACGGCAACTCGACGATCCCCAGTTCGCCGACAAGGTGCAGGCCACCCTGCGGCACCACGGTCTTGAGGCGCAGTTCCTCCAGCTGGAAGTCACCGAGTCAACGGTCATGAACAAGCCCGAACAGGCCATCGAGGCGCTCGCCAAGCTCGCCTCACTCGGCATCACCATCGCGGTGGATGACTTCGGCACCGGTTATTCCAGCTTCAGCTACCTAAAGCGTCTGCCCATCCACCTGCTGAAAGTGGATCGCTCCTTCGTCTCCGATATCGGCACCTCCCGCGAGGATGAAGAGATCGTCACCGCGATCATCCAGGTGGCCAAGGCGCTCAAGCTCCAGGTCGTTGCCGAGGGTGTGGAAACCCAGGGGCAGGCCGACTTCCTGAAACAACTGGGCTGCCACTACGCCCAGGGCTACCTCTACGCCAGACCGCTGCCCGTCACCGATTTCGAACAGTTGGTCGGCACCTAAGACAGTCGGGGCGAATCAGCTCCCGGCAAGAAAACAGCGCACCACATGGGTTGCGGACAGCATCGCCGGGGCGGGATAGGCTGCGCGGCAACGCGACTCGGCCCAGGGGCAACGCGGATGAAAATGGCACCCCGCCGGTGGATTGGCTGGCGAGGGCGGATCACCAGCCACGCGAACATACTCCCGGTTGCCGTCCCGGCCCGCTTCGATCTGCGGCGCTGCTGCCAGCAGCGCCTGCGTATAGGGGTGGCGGGAGTTGCGCAACACCTCATCGACCGTGCCGTACTCGACGATGCGGCCGAGGTACATCACCGCCACCTCCTGCGCCAGATAGTCGACCACCGTGATGTTGTGGGTGATGAACAGATAGGCCAAACCCAACTGCGCCTGTAGGTCGGTCAGCAGATTGAGAATTTGCGCCTGCACCGATACATCGAGCGCACTGGTCGGCTCGTCGCAGATCAGCAGTAGCGGCCGCACTGCCAGCGCACGGGCGATGGCGATGCGCTGGCGCTGGCCACCGGAAAACTCGTGCGGATAGCGCCCCACCATGTCGCCCGAGAGGCCAACCTGTTCCAGGAGTTCGGCAACGCGCAAGGCCGGATCACCGGCCACCGCCAGCGCCCGCAATCCCTCGGCAATAATTTCGCCAACCCGCAGGCGCGGATTGAGTGAGCCGAACGGATCCTGGAAGACCATCTGCATTGCTGCCGGGGCCAACCCCTGCAACAGCTTGCCCTGCAATTTCACTGTGCCGCCGGTCGGCGGCTGCAGCCCGAGGATGGCCTTGCCGACCGTCGTCTTGCCGCAGCCCGACTCACCCACCAATGCCACTGTGCGACCGGCCCGCAGGGCAATGGTTACGCCATCGACCGCGCGCACGTGGCCGACAACACGTTGCAATACGCCGCGCCGGATCGGGAAATGCACCTTGAGATCACTTGCTTCCAGCAACGCCGTCTCACCAGCGCCGACTTTTGCGCGCGCCGCAAAATCGGCACTTTCCGCCGGCAGGGTGTGCGCTGTTTCGAGATGGCAGCGCACCTGCTGACCCGCCGTGTACTCGCGCCATGGCGGTGGCGTGGAGCGACACACCGGCAAGGCCTCGCCGCAACGTTCGACAAAGCGGCACCCGGCATGCTGCGTCCCAAGTGGCGGCACACTGCCGGGAATTGTCAAAAGTCGGCGCTGGCGGGACGGAGTGCCCCGCAGCGGGTATGCAATGCCCCGCATGGGGTACGCCGCCTTATCCGCGGACGCCGCATCGGGCAGCGCAGCAAACAGCCGGCGCGTGTAAGGATGCCCCGGCGCAGCATAGAAGGCGGCGCGCGGTGCTACTTCAACGAGTTGGCCGGCATACATCACGCCAATGCGATCAGCCATCTGCGCCACCACGCCGAGATCGTGGCTGATCAGCAGCATCGCCATGCGCCGTTCGCGGCGCAGGCCATCAAGCAAATCGAGCACCTGGGCCTGAATGGTGACGTCGAGCGCGGTAGTCGGCTCGTCGGCGATCAACAGCTCGGGCTCGCCGGCCAGCGCCATCGCGGTCATCGCCCGCTGCTTCATGCCGCCCGACATCTGGAAGGGATATTCCGTGGCGCGGCGCGCCGGATCGGGAATGCCGACGGCGGCGAGCAGTTCGACGATTTTCTCGCCCTGCGCTTTGCCGGTATGAAACTTCAGTGCCTCGGCAATCTGCGCGCCGATGGTCATCACCGGGTTGAGGCTGGCCCCCGGCTCCTGAAAGATCATGCCGATTTTCCCGCCGCGCACGCTGCGCATCTGCGCTTCGGTCAATGCACAGAGCTCCTGTCCGGCAAACTGCACGCTGCCCGCGGCAATGCGCGCCGCCTCGGGCAGCAGGCGCATCAGCGCCAGCGCCGTCAGCGACTTGCCGCAACCGGATTCGCCGAGCAGCGCAAAAGTTTCGCCGGCGCCGATCTCGAACGACACGCCGTCAACCGGCTCTGCCGCGCCAATCGCCACCGACAAATCGCGGACAGATAACAAACTCATCGTCGCACCCCTTCCCCCCAGCCCCCTTCCCCCGGAAGGGGGTGACGGATGTTCAGCCGCTCCGCGGCTTCCGGTTTGTTGGCTTGTCGCCTCCTTGGGGCGGCCCGGCGGAGGCTCATAGCTTGACGACCCGCGGGTCGAACGCATCACGCATGACATCCGCAAACAGGTTCGCCGCCAGCACCAGCACGAACATGAAAGCGAAGGCCGCCACCAGCGACCACCAGACCATTGGATCGCGGGCCAGTTCCATGCGCGCGGTGTTGATCATGGTGCCGAAGCTGATGGTGTTGGGATCGACGCCGATGCCGACATAGGACAGCACCGCCTCGGCCAGCACCAGCCCCGAAAAGTCCATGACGATGGCGATCATGACGATGTGCATGACATTGGGCAGCACATGCCGCCAGAGGATGCGCGCGCTCGAAACACCGAGCGCCCGGGCCGCCTGCACATATTCTAGTTCGCGCAGTTTCAGCACTTCGCCGCGCAACAGGCGGCACAATCCGGTCCAGCTGGTGATGCCGAGAATCGCGCAGAGTGCCAGAAAACGTGCGTCGGCACGTTCCGCCGTCGTCGCGAACCATTCGGGATGGGTATCGATGACCACTTGCATCATCAGCACGGAAGCTGCGATCAGCAGCACGCCGGGAATCGAGTTGAGCGTGGTGTAGAGATACTGGATCACATCATCGATCCAGCCGCCGGCATAACCCGCCAGCAGGCCTAGAAACACGGCTGCCGGCAACATGATGAGCGTGGTCAACGTGCCGATCAGGATCGCGGTGCGAACACTTTTCAGCGTCAGATACAGCACATCCTGCCCCACCTTGTCGGTACCCAGCACATGGTAGTCACCCGCCAGCACTGCGACAGCCCCGGCGAGCAGGCACAGCACCAGCACCGTGAGCAGTTGGGCGTTCCAGGCCAGATGCGGGGCAGCGCGGCGCAACGGCAGGCTTACCAGCCCGAACACCAGTGTGCCGAGCAGTCCCAGCCCCAGGCCCTTGACCGCCTTGGCAGCGATATCGCTATCGTGCGCCGCCAGATCGTCGCCCAGATGCGCCCCGCCATGTTTCAGGCGCGGAAAGCTGCGTCCCAGATCGGTGTCAAGTGATTCCTTGGCAAACAGGTGGGTCGCCAGCGGGGCGGAATAGGTTTTTTCAGCGCGCGTGCGCAGGCCGGTCAGTGTCGCATCGAGCGCCGAGCGCACCTCGACCGCATAGTTTTCCTGATCACCCGGCAGCCGCTCGCGGTAATGTAGCGAATCGAGCAGGGCCACCAGCACAAAGGCAATCAGCACCGTCGCCGTCGCCATGCCGACCCGGCTTTGCCCCACCTGCCGCCAGGCCAGCCGCAAGTGTTCGACCCGCCCCGCCCACACGCCGCCAACCACCACTGCGGCGATGAGCACGAAGAACAGGAGATCCGACCAGAGCAGGACGAACTTAATTTGCAGCATGTTGTACAGTCAGCAGTCGCAGCCCCTGCGGCGTATTGATATGCGCCACAAGGTAGGGTGTGTGGCCGGCAGACAGCGGCGAGACAGCGAACGGCCCCTCAAGCTCAAGGGATGTCAGCAGACGGGAAACGCGTTGGGGTTCCGCATGAAACAGTTCGAATTTTGCGAGCGACAGGCCGTGATCTGCCAGCCGGGCGGCGGGGTGGCCATCCGTCTGCCATTCGATCAATGCCGGGGCGAGTCCGTGCAGCGGCGGCAGGCCATCAGCAGGTATGGTGATGCGCCAGTCGAGCGCGCCGCGCGACATCGGTTCGATGCTGCCAAGCCTTTCCGTACAAGCCGCCGCGCTGGCCTGGATATCTGGCGTGCGTACCACCCAGGAAGTCAGCGCCGCTGCCGCATCCTGCTCTAGGGTGTCGAGGGCGAACCAGCGCGGGCGCGCGGGCACCGGGGCATTCGGGTTGGTGGCGATCACTTCGAGATACAGATCATCGCCCAACCGCAGCAACAGATTGTGCGTGCCCATGCGCGCATGCTCGCCGCCGGGCTGAGGCGCTACGCCCAGCGTGCTGCGCACATACGCGGCACCGACTTCCAGGTTCGGCGCGGTAACGACGAGGTGGTCAATGAAGCTACGCGGCACGGCAAAGCCTCCCGCGGGCAGACCGGCTAGTATTGGCAGCAGCGTTCATTTTTCTCTTTGCAGCCCTCATTGCAGCCGAATGCGCGGATCGACCAGCGTGTAGGAAATGTCGGTGAGCAGCAGCCCGACGATGTAAAGCGCCGAGCCGATGAACACCATCGCCCGCACCACGGCGAAGTCCTGAGCGTTGATGGCGTCGATGGTGTAGCTGCCCAGGCCGGGAATGCCGAAAAAGGCCTCAATCAGCAGGCTGCCCATGAACAGCGTCGGAATCAGCACCACCGCACCCGTCAGGATCGGGATCAGGGCGTTACGCAGCACATGACGGAACAGCACCAGACGCTCCGGCAGGCCCTTGGCACGCGCCGTGCGCACATAGTCGCGGGTGTATTCCTCAAGAAAGATCGTGCGATACCAGCGCGCCGACGAACCGATGCCGGCAATCAGGCTGATGAGCACCGGCAGGATGACGAAGCGGGCGGCCGAGAGCCCCTCGGCATAGCCGGAAATCGGCGCCAGATGCCAGATCTTCGAGACCAGCCACTGGCCGCCGATGATGTAGAACAGGCTGGAAATCGACATCATCGCCACGCACAGCACCACGCCGGCAAAATCCAGATAGGTGGCGCGAAAATACACCAGCAGCAACGCAAAGCTGATGGCGGAAAACAGGCCGAGCACGAACACCGGCACAGCCACGGCGAGACTCGGCCCCATGCGCGCCCTGATTTCGCGTGCGATGTCGCGGCCGTCGTCGGCGCGGCCGAAGTCGAGGGCAAACATCTTCACTGACTTGCCGAAGAAAATCGTGTCGGTAAGCTTGTCGGCACCAGTAGCATCGGACCGCCAGAACAGCGGCTTGTCGTAACCGCGCTCGCCCTTCCATTTTTCGATCGCTTCCGCGGTGACGCGCTTTGCACCAAGATGCATGCGCGCCATGTCGTCGGGCGTGTTGACGACGAAAAACAGCGCGAAGGTGATGATGTTCACCCCGATCAGGATCGGCAGGGCGTAGAACAGGCGGCGGATCAGGTAGGCAAGCATCGGGACGGACTATACCAAGCCGGCCCCTGCCGTGGTCAGTGTAATGGCACCGGCAAAGTGGCTGGCGGCAGGCATATTTCGTCACTGCAGGCCTGGACGCGCAGCCGAAGTTGCGCGGGCCGCTGTTGGTCGGCAAAATCGGCATCGATGGCAACCGTGCCCGAATATACAGAGATGGCTTCGCGAGCAAAGGCCGCACTGAATCGCTTGCCCGCCGGGTAACGAATCGTCAACGGATTGGTGCCGGTAAACTCCAGTTGCGTGGGAATCAGATAATCGAAGCTGGCGGGGTTGGCGTTCACATGCCAGCGCGCGGCAACACTCACCACCTGTGCGCTGTCAGTGGCGTCCGGCTGGTCAGGCGCTTTTGTCACCGGTTGCGGTTTATCCATGACGGCCAGTAACGAAGGCCAGCGTTCGGGTGGCGCGATGCTGCAGCAATTCGGCGCGTGCCGGGGTCAGGAAGAGGTTGTTGGGCCAGCCGCCACTGCCCCCCCAGCAGATGCGTCGCCGCCATGTAGATCCGGTCCAGATCGGGCCGTTGTTCGCGATCCAGTTTGATATTGACGAAGCCGGCATTCATTTGCGCGGCAATGGCCGGATTGCGATAGAACGTCTCATCGGCGACACGGCACCAATAGCAGCAACTGCTGTAACCAATCGAGAGGAATACCGGCTTGTTTTCGCTGCGTGCCTTTGCAAAGGCCTCGTCGCCCCATGGATACCAGTCGACCGGGTTGTCGGCGTGCTGGCGCAGATACGGACTATCGGCCGCAGCGAGACGATTGACTGCCTGTGCGGGCAGGGTTAGCAGCAGCGCAAAGAGCAGACCGAAGAAAATCCCCTTGGTACTGGCAGGACGGCGAAACAGCTCGATCACGATAAGGCTACGCATGGATAACACCATAAACTCTTTGAGACGAAAATCATCAACAAGCCATTGAACTACCAATATTAAACAAGGACGCACATTGGCCGGGCCATCGGGTCGGGGAGCGGCCGGGTTACAATCGCCGGCCACAAAAAACCATAACGACAATATTTCATCCCCATGACCAGATATTTTCTTATTGCTTCCATGTTGCTGACCCTGCTGAGCAGCTTCGCCAGTGCACAGGAAATGACGCCCAACGAGGCTTTCGAAGCCGCCCGCAGCGGCAAGATCACCCTAATCGACATCCGCACCCCGCCCGAGTGGCAGCAGACCGGCGTCGCCCAGGGCGCCACCCTTATCAACATGATCCATCCGCAGGGCGCCGCCGGTTTCCTCAAGGAAGTGCTGGCCAAGACCGGCGGCAACATGAATGCGCCGATTGCCCTGATCTGCCGCACCGGCAACCGCACCTCGCAGGTGCAGCGCTTTCTCAAGATGCAGGGCCTGACGCAGGTCTACAACGTCCCCGAAGGCATGGCCGGCAGCATGGCCGGCCCCGGCTGGATGGCACGCAAACTGCCAGTGGAAGCCTGCAAAATCTGCTAATCCAGTCGAAAGCGTACCGGCAGTAAAACCTGGCGCTGCGCGGCGGGCAGGCCGTTGATGCCACGCACCGCCACGAGCGCTGCTGCATCAAGAATGGGGTGGCCCGAACTGGTTGCCACCGCTGCTGCGGCGACTCCGCCGTTCGGCGTCAAGGTCAGCAACACGATGACATCGCCTTCGATGCCCCGCTCGATCGCCTCGCGCGGATAAAAATCGAGCTTTGCGATAGCCGCCAGTGCAGTGTTGAGCGCACGCCCCTGCAATTCGCGCGGCTTTGGTGCAATAGTCGGCGCTGGCGGTACGGCGCTTGGTGCGGGTTTTACCTCCGGTTCGGCTGGCGCGGGTTTGATTGGCGTTTCCTGGGTGGCCAACAAGGGAGCCAGCAGAACGGCTTCAAGTGCCGGACTGGGCTGCGGCGCGGGAGGTTGCGCGAAAAAGCCGAACGGCCAGAGCACGACGGCATGCAGCAGCACGCTCGCCAGTGTGGAGAAACCGAACCGCAACGCTGGCAGAGTGGCCCGGCGGGCTTCTTGAGAAATCGCCGTCATGGAGCGAATGCTACCGCAACAGGTAGACTGCACTCCTTTACTGCCGCATCCCCATGAAAATGAATCGTCTGATTGTTTTGCTTTTCCTGACTGTTTGCCAGCTTCTGCCTGTCACTGCGCAAGCCGAGTTGCCCGATCCGAGCCGTTTTTCGGTGGCCATGGAACTCGGCAACGTCAGCCAGGCACGCGCCTGGCTGGATGAAGGCCTCGACCCGAATTTCGAGGGCGCACTGATCGGCACCGGCCTGATGATCGGCGCCTGGGAGGGGAACATTCCCCTCATGGAGCTGTTTGTCGAGCGCGGCGCCGACCTCAACCGCATCAACCGCCAGGGCGAAACCGCGCTGATGCTGGCGGCCTGGAAAGGCAAGCGCGCGGCGATGCAGTGGCTGCTTGAGCGCGGCGCCGCACCGAATCGGAGCAACCGTGCCGAGCGCGAGTGGACCGCCTTGCACTACGCCGTCTTTGCCGGCCACGCCGAACTCACCGAGCGCCTGCTAACTGCCGGCGCCGACGTCAACGCCCGCTCCACCAATGGCTCCACGGTGGTCATGATGGCGGCCCGCGAGGGCCATGAAGCCATCGCCCAGCGCCTCATGGCCGCCGGCGCCAACCCGGCCATGAAAAATGACTTCGAGGACGACGCCGTTGCCTGGGCGATGCGCCAGGGTAATTACCGGATCGCCCAGACCTTTACCAGCGCCGAAAACTTTGCCGAACTGGCGCGCGCAGCTGTCGCCAACCCCCTGCCCAAGCCCCAGCGCTCCACTCCTGTGTCTGACCGGGTCGAAGAACACCTGCGCATGGCGCGCCTGGCTGAAGCGAAGGGGCAACGCGGTGCAGCGCTCGCTGCCTATCGCAAGGCGCTGACCGAACTTAAAGCGCAACCAACGCCACCGAAAGTCGGCGCTGACAAGACGGCGAGCGGCGCGAAACCCACCGCCAAGGCCCCCAACGCGCTGGTGATCCGAGCCAAGCGTGGCCAGCCCGAGCAGCAAAGCGCCGCCCTCAGCTATACCGGCGGCGAAGAAGCCGGCATCAACCAGTTGCTCGAACAGGCGCGTGCCGCCGAAGCCGCCGGACGACGCACAGAAGCATTACAACTGTTCCGCCGCGCTTCAGAGCGCATCAAGGCAAACCAGCAATAATTTTCCGCGCCCACTTGGAGGAAGAAGGATGCATCTCCAAAGCAGCTTTGCCGCCGGGCCGCCCCAAGGCAAAGTGGCACGCGGCGCCAGCCGCAATCCGCTCCCATGCATGAACGGGAGTTCCCCGTTATCAACGAGCAAAGCGAGTCAACAGTCACCTCCCCCGCGAGGGGGAGGCTGGGAGGGGGAGGGCTAACCTTCCAGCGGCAACCGCGGCGCGCCATCCACCGGCGTCAGATCGCGAATCTCCTTGTCGCCAGTTACCGCCTGCAGTTCCTTGAAGCGGCGCGCGGTGACCAGCACCCGGCTTTCGAGCGACCCGGTCGCCTTGTTGTAGGCCGCAACCGAGTCGGCGAGATTCTTGCCGACGCTGGCCCAATGCTCGGCCAGCGTACCGAGGCGTTCGTACAGTTCCTTGCCGAGTTGCGAAATCTTCTGGGCATTTTCGGTCAGTGCCTCCTGCTGCCAGCCATAGGCCGCCGCACGCAGCAGCGCGATCAGCGTGGTCGGCGTGGCCAGGATGACGCGCTGCTCGACGCCGCTTTCAATCAGGCCGGGGTCGACTTCCAGCGCGGCGCTGTAAAACATCTCACCGGGTAAAAACAGCACGACAAAATCCGGCGCGGGCTGGAACTGCTCCCAGTAAGACTTGCGCGAGAGTTTGGTGATGTGTTCGCGCACCTGACGGGCGTGGTCGAGCAATTTCTTGCGGCGCGTTTCATCATCTTCAGCCTCGATGGCATCGAGATAAGCCGCCAGCGGCGCCTTGGCATCAACCACCAGTTGCTTGCCGCCGGGCAGGCGCACGATCAGGTCGGGGCGCAACTTGCCCTCATCGCCATCGGCCGACTCCTGTTCATAAAAATCGCAGTGGTCGAGCATGCCGGCCATTTCGACGACGCGCTTGAGTTGCAGTTCGCCCCAGCGGCCGCGCGCATGTGGTGCGCGCAACGCGCGCACCAGATTGGCGGTTTCGCGCCGCAACTGCCCCTGCCCGTCGCCGAGCGCGCGCACTTGTTCGAACAGCGTGGCGTAGGCGTCGATGCGCGCTTTTTCGACGCCCTGCACCTGCAGCTCGAATTTTTCAAGCGAGACGCGAATCGGCGTCACCAGCTCGCCGATGGCCTGCTGGCGTTTTTCCAGCTCGCCCTTGGCGGTTTCCTGATGTTTTTCGAGCGTGACTTTCGCCAGATCGAGAAACGCCTGGTTGTTGCGATGCAGGGCCTCGGTCGACAAAGCGCGAAAGGCATCGGCGAAAACGCCGCGCGCCTCTTCAAGGGCGGCAATTTTTTCACTCCCCACGGCCCGTTCGCGCTCAAGTTCGGCATGCAGCATCTCGGCGCGTTCGCGCAACTTGGCCAGTTCGGTTGCCTGTTGCGTCAGCGTTTCGCGTGCATCACGCACGCGCCCGGACAGCGCACCCCACATCAGGCCGGCCCCCAGCAGGATGCCGAGAATGACAGCCAACATCAGCTCAATGTTGGGCATTACTGTAGGCATGGAAATTCCTGAAAGTCGGCGCGGCTGGGATGAAATGCCCCATATAGGGTACGGCGTCTGCAGTTATTCATGGAACTGGACGAACTCGGCGAGGGTTACGCGCTCACTGACCAGACGGTTCGCGGGTGCCGCCGGATCGGCACGGCCGAGCGCCATGCCGCACACCAGTTGCTCGTTATTCGGCAGCGCCAGTTGGGTACTGACAACGCGGTGGAACTGCACCCAGGCGGCTTGCGGGCAGGTGTCATAGCCACAGGCGCGCGCCGCCAACATGACGTTTTGCAGGAAGCCACCGTAATCGAGCCAGCTACCCTTGCCGAGCCGCCGGTCGATGGAGAACATCAGGCCGACCGGTGCGCCGAAGAATTCATAATTGCGCCGGTGTTGGGCCTGCATGGCGGCCCGATCGCCCTTGGCGATGCCCAGCAGTCCATACAGCGCGAAGCCTACCGTGCGCCGCCGCGACAGGTAGGGTTCGAAGAACTCCGTCGGATAGTAGTCATATTCATACTCGTGATCGGCGGCCGTATGGTCATAGGCATCGCAGACCGCCCTCACCAACTGGTCGCGCCGGGTGCCGGTCATTACATGCACATGCCAGGGCTGGGTGTTGGTGCCGGACGGCGCACGCGCCGCTGTGGCGAGTATTTGTTCGATGGTCTGGCGCGGCACGGCCTCGGGCAGGAAGGCGCGGATCGAGTGGCGCGACTCAATGAGCTTGAGAAAGGCGGTGGACTGGCTCATGGGTGGCGCGGCTCAGAGTCGATAATCCAGACGGATGCGGTTCTGCAATTTCTTGGCCTGTTTGAATGATTCCCTGAGGACAAACCGGTCAAGCTCGTTGAGTGTGTCGGGATCGACGCGGTTGGCCAGGCCCAGCGGCGTACCTTGCTGCTGCTGGCGCAGGCGCATTTGCTGCAGGAAGAAAAAAGCATCGACGAGTGCGGCGACGTCATCGCGGCCGATCTTGCCCTTTTCGGCGGCGGCGCGCAGGCGCTGCGGCGTACCGGATTCGCCAATGCCGTTGGCCAGCGCGAGAATGCGTGCCACATCGACGAACAATCGCGTACCACTGGCCTTCAAGTCAATGGTGTGGGGGAATTCCTTGCTGTTGTCGAAGGTGAAATCGCGGATGATGCCGAGCGGCGGCCGCGCGCGCAGGGCGTTCTCGGCCATGAAACGCAAAAACAGCGTGGCGCCCGGAATGTTCTTGCGCAGCCATTCGGAAAGCTCCCCGGCCAGGGCCTCATCGCCGTAGAGCGGGCGGAAATCGAAATAAATCGACGCATCGAGCAAAGCCTGCGGCGTCGTCGTGCGCAGCCATTTGGCATAACGCTGGTGCCATTCGTCAAGAGACAGACAGAGCTCCGGATTGCTCGCCATCACATTGCCCTTGCACAAGGGGAAACCAAGGACATCCAGGCGCCGGTTGACCTCGGCGGCAAAGGGCAGCAGGGCCGCGCGCACTTCATCTGCCTGCTTGCTGGGTGCGGCAAAGACCAGGCCGTTATCCTGATCGGTGGACAGCGTCTGTTCGAAGCGCCCTTCGGAACCGAAAGACAGCCAGGTCCACGGTACTTTCGGCAGGTCGAATTCGAGCTTGGTCAGTTCGATCAGGCGCACGACCAAATGATCGTTGAGCGTCGAAATCAGCTGGGTGAGCGCCTCGGCGGCGGTGCCCTCGGCCAACGTGCGTTCAGCGAGACGATGGATATCATCGGCGGCGGCGATCAGTCCTTCCATGTCGCGCGCACCGCGAATGGCACCGGAGATCGCCTTGCCGCCACCGCTCTGCAGTTCGTAGATGTCTTCCTGCGAAACGATGCCCACCAGCTTGTCGGTGGCATCGACGACGATGACATGGTGCACACCGTTGCGCGCCATCATCAGCGCCGCCTGATACACGGTGGCACGCCAGTTGAGCATCAGCAGGCCCGAACCGCTCATCACCGACATCACCATCTGGTCGAGGTCGTAGTGCTTCGCGGCAACGCGGTGCAACAGGTCGCGCAAGGTGAAGATACCGAGCGGCCGGCCACTCTCGGGCTCGACGACGATGATCGAACCGATGCGATGCTCGGACATCAACAGCACGGCCTCGCGCAACGTGCTATCGGGGGTGACAGTGATCGGCTTGCGGCGGATCATGGCCGCCAGTTGGCTATGCAGGGTGGGGCGCGAAGTGCTCATAAGGGTTCAGTATTTGAGGCGTGCGTAGTAGGTTTTTTCAGCCGCGGCATGCGCCTGGCCAAGCGTGTGAATGCCCATTTCGGCAAGCATCGGCAATAGGCGCAGAAATACCTCGGCGGTCACTATGGCATCACCGAACGCGGTATGGCGGCCGATGATGGTGATGCCAAAACGTTCGGCGATGGCCTCGAGCTTGTGGCTTTCCTGATTGGGATGAACCAACGCAGACAGAAGCAGGGTATCCAGCACCGCATGATTGAAGCGGACACCGAGTTTTTCTTCCTTGAGCTGGAGAAAGCGCATGTCGAAGGCGGCATTGTGCGCCACCAGCACGGTATCTTCGCAGAAGCTATGGAACTGCGGCAGCACGGTGGCGATGGTCGGCTGACCGCGCACCATGTCTTCGGTAATGCCGTGAATCTTGATGCTTTCCAGGCGCAGGCGGCGCTGCGGATCAACCAACTGGTCGATATTTTCGAAGCGCAACAGGCGGCCATTGACGATGCGCACCGCACCGATCTGGATGATCTCGTCACCGGCCGAGGGTTCCAGTCCCGTGGTTTCGGTATCGAACACCGTATAGGCGAGATCGGCAAGCGGCATGTCGTCGTGCGCATGATCCTCGCCGACGCGCTTGAACAGGTCGAAATCGTAGAATTCCGGTCGGCTCTCCACGTGCACCAGATTGGCGCCCTCGCCGGCAATCTGCGCTTCGGCCACCGGAATCTGCAAACGGAAGAATGATTGCTGGATCGCCGAATCGCGACCGCAGGACAACTGGCCGCCGTGGCGATCGGTCACGTCGCGCAAGGTCAGCGGCGTGGTCTCCCCCGCTACCGACATGGGTTCGATCTGCCAACCCAGCAGGGTTTCAGAGGATACGGCCGTGCCGGCCCAGCGCAATTCCAGCTGCAACATGCGGCCACTGTGCATCAGGCGCAGCCGCACCAGCTTGACCGCAAAACTCTCTTCGAGCTTGGAGGTCAGGAAGCTCAGCGCCTGGGTGATCGAATAACTGTCGACCTTCACCCACAGACCCTGCACCACGTCATCGATCTTGGCCTTCACGCCGAGCCGGCTTTCGATGCGCCGTCCCACCGCCATCACCAGATCGGCACCGAGCATTTCCTCGAGCGGCCAGCGATTCACCAGGGTGGTGGCATATTCCTGTGCCGACTGGTTCAGGCGTACCGTCAGAATCTGCAATTCGTCATTGATCGCATCCACCGCCGCCTTGATCCTGGCCGCATCGGGCGCCGTGCGCAAACCCTGCAAACTGCCGCGAATGCCCGCCAGCGCAGCCCGCGTATCGTCCGCCAGCACCTGCACCGTGCGGTCGCATTGCGCACCGCTTTCCAGGGCACGGGTAATGTTTTCCAGGACAAGCACGTAGCCGCCAATACTGCGCTGCGACGGTTTATCCGCCGCATCTTCCGGAGTGACGCCGGGCGCGGCGATTACCGGCGCCATCTGCACCCGGATCAACTGGCCGGCGCGCGTGGTGGTAATAAAGCTGGCCAGCGGCTGACTGCCTTCGCGTTCGAGGCGATGCTGCAGGGAATCCAGCGCATGCGAAATCAATGAGCGATCGAACACCCCGTAGATCGAACGCCCCAACCCGATCACCGTACTCGAACTATGTAGATCGGGTAGCAGCGCACTTGCCTGCAGTCGAGCCCGATTGTTGTAGAGCAGGATCCGTCCATCCAGGTTGCAGACCATCACCGGCAACGGCAGATCTGCCATCAGCGCGGCCAGCCGGTTCCGCTCGGCTTCCAGCGTGGCCCGCGTCTGGCCGGCCTGTACAACGGCATCCTGGCGCGCCGCATCGCGCTGATCGGCCAGGATGCCGATGGCCTCGGCCAGCGTACGCAACTCTGGCGCAACCGCCCCGACTTCGGGTCGATATGCCGGGTTGGGACCGGTTATCACACCGATCGCCTCGCCCAATTTCAATGCCTCACCCGGGTATTCACGCCACAACATGCGCGCCATGGCAGCACCAATGAAGGCCATCGCCACCAGCACAAAAATCGCCAGATTGATCCGTGGCTCAACGAGCTGGGCAAACAACAGACGATTGTCAGCTGACATATCAGACCACAGCAGCCAGCCCGATAACAGCAACGGCGCTGCCATCATCAGAATGATGGCGACAATCAGCAGTACCAGCCGCGGTTTCATTCCAGCAGCCTCAAAGCTTCAAGAAGTGCTCGCGGTAATACTTGAGTTCCTCGATCGACTCGTAGATGTCGGCGAGCGCCTCATGCTTGCCACCCTTCTTGACGCCCTTGGCGATTTCCGGTGTCCAGCGCTTGCACAGTTCCTTCAGCGTTGACACGTCGAGGTTGCGGTAATGGAAATAGGTTTCCAGCTTCGGCATATAGCGCGCCATGAATCGGCGGTCCTGGCAGATCGAATTGCCGCACATCGGCGACTTGCCCGTCGGCACATGGCGCTTGAGGAAATCGAGCGCCTGCGCCTCGATCTCGGCTTCGGCCAGTGCGGACGCTTTAACCTTTTCGATCAGCCCGGACTTGCCGTGCGTCTTCTTGTTCCAGGCATCCATCGCTTCGAGTACTTCATCGGACTGATGCACCGCCCATGCGACACTTTCGGCGACCACCTCAAGCTGTGAATTGGTGATCACCATCGCCAGTTCGATGATGCGGTCGCGGTCAGGGTCGAGCCCGGTCATTTCCATGTCGAGCCAGACAAGGGCGTTTTGGTCTTGTGCCATAATTCTCCTGCTTTCACGCGGTTTTACAGCTTGCATTCTGGCACATTTCCCCAATCTCACTTCTCGTGGCTGCACTCTTCTCCCTTGTCTTTCTGACCCTGCTGGCATTGACGACCGGCATGCGCGTGTGGCTGGCCTTGCGTCAGCTGCGGCATGTTGCTGCGCATCGCGCCACGGTGCCCGCCGAATTTGCCGACCGCATCGACCTCGCCGACCATCAGAAAGCGGCCGACTACTCGCGCGCCAAGATTCGCCTCGGCATCATCGAACTGGCAGTCGACGCCGTGCTGTTGCTGCTATTCTCCTTCGGCGGCCTGCTAACTGCCTTCGACCAGTTCTGGCGCGGCATGTTTGCCGACATGGGTTACGCCCATGGTCTTGCCCTGTTCGCCAGCGTCGGCATAGCCGGCTTTTGCATCAGTCTGCCATTTTCGCTGTATCGCACCTTTTCGCTCGAAGCCCGCTTCGGCTTCAACAAGATGACACCGGGCCTCTACGTCGCCGATCTTCTCAAGCAGCTGCTGCTGACCGTGCTGATCGGCGCGCCCCTGCTGCTCGCCGTGCTGTGGCTGATGGGCGCGATGGGCGAACGCTGGTGGCTCTACGTCTGGGCCGCCTGGCTGGGCTTCAACCTGCTGGTGCTGCTGCTCTACCCGACCTACATCGCGCCACTGTTCAACAAGTTCACTCCGCTGGCCGATGGTGAGATGAAAACCCGCATCGAAGCGCTGCTGGCGCGCTGCGGCTTCGCCAGTTCTGGCTTGTTCGTGATGGACGGCTCGAAGCGTTCGGCCCACGGCAACGCCTATTTCACCGGCTTTGGCCGCGCCAAGCGCATCGTTTTCTTCGACACCCTGCTCGACAAACTCGTACCGGGCGAGGTCGAGGCCGTGCTCGCGCACGAGTTGGGGCATTACAAACATCGCCACGTCTGGAAGCGCATCGCCGTGATGGCCGCGCTGTCGCTCGCCCTGCTCTGGCTGCTGGGCCAGATCATCGACCAAACCTGGTTTTACGACGGTCTGAAAGTCGGCGTTGGCGAGACGGCGCAAAACGCTGCAATGAGTACGGCAATGGCGCTGATTCTCTTCTCGCTGGTGTTGCCGGTTTTCACCTTCCCCTTCGCCCCGCTCATGTCATGGCTGTCGCGACGCCACGAATTCGAGGCCGACGCGTATGCAGCAAAGCAGGCCAGCAGCAACGAGCTGATCGCCGCGCTGGTCAAGCTTTACCGCGACAATGCGGCAACGCTGACACCTGACCCGCTGTTTTCGCTGTTCTACGACTCGCACCCGCCCGCCAGTCAGCGCATCGCGCATCTGCGTTCAGTAACTTCGTGACGTTAAACGGCACCATCGTCGCCGCCTTTGGCCGCCACTACGAGGTTGAGTTGGATGACGGTCGCAGCGTCAATGGCATTCCGCGCGGCAAGAAAAGCCCCTACGCCTGCGGCGACCGCGTCACGCTGGGGCCGCTCCACGACACCGAAGCGCAGATTCTCAGCCATGCGCCGCGCAGTTCGCTGCTCTACCGCAGCGACCTGTGGAAGCAGAAACTGATTGCCGCCAATGCGACACAAATCGTGCTGGTGGTCGCCACCGAGCCGGGCTTCTCCACCGAATTGATCTCGCGCGCCCTCGTCGCCGCGCAGCACGAGCAGATGCGCGCTGTCATCGTGCTCAACAAGGCTGACCTGACCGCCAGCCTGCCCGCGGCGCGTGCCCAACTCGCGCCCTTTGCCAGGCTTGATATCCCCGTGGTCGAACTCAGTGCCCTGACCGACGCCACGCCACTGCTGCCCTGGCTCGCCGGTCAGGTTTCGGTACTGGTTGGCCAAAGCGGCATGGGCAAGTCAACCATCACCAATACCTTGATTCCCGAGGCCGGCGCGGCGACGCGCGAAATTTCCACTGCGCTCGATGCCGGCAAGCACACCACCACCCATGCGCGCCGCTACCCATTGCCCGATGGCGGCATGCTGATTGACTCTCCCGGTCTACAGGAATTTGGCCTCGCTCACTTGACACGAGGTGAAATCGAGCTGGGCTTCGCCGAGTTTCAGGCTCATCTCGGTAACTGCCGCTTTCGCGACTGCCGTCACGAGCACGAGCCCGATTGCGCGATCAAGGCGGCTGTCGCCAGCGGGGCAATCCATGCACAGCGCCTGATCCACTTCATCACCATCGCCAACGAAGGCAATCGGGATAAAGGGTAGGGGCGGGTGTCTTTCATGATCGGGGGCGTGGCCCTCGCATCATGAAAGTCAGTGCTTCATCTTGCTGTGATCCATGTCGCCCTTGGGCAACATCGCGGCTGTCGGCCTTTTCACCGGCACGTCGATGGTCTTGCTGCTGCCGTCGGCAAAACCGAGCGTGATGGCAACCGTGTCGCCATCCTTGAGCGGCGCCTTCATGTCGATCAGCATGACATGGTAGCTACCGGGCTTGAGCATCACTTCGCCCTTGGCCGGCACGACGATTTCCTTGACCTGACGCATACGCATCACGCCACCATCATTGATGTGATTGTGCAGTTCAGTGATGTGGGCGGCCACCGAGCCCGCCGTGACCAGCGGGACTGCCCTGTCGCCGGCATTCCTGAGGGTCATGTACGCGCCGGTGACTTTGGCTCCGGGAGGCGCTTGGCGCACATGGGGATCGATCACGCTAACCTGGTCGGCCATGCCGGCAGA
This sequence comes from Rhodocyclaceae bacterium, assembly GCA_013791905.1. Classification (GTDB taxonomy): domain Bacteria; phylum Pseudomonadota; class Gammaproteobacteria; order Burkholderiales; family Rhodocyclaceae; genus Sulfuricystis. The sequence goes on from VMSX01000010.1 coordinate 250,402, forward strand.
CCAGGCCGGAGCGGCGCAACCGATCAAGGCAAGGAGGACAAGCGGGAGTGAATGTTTCATGTATGTCGGGCTCCATGCGCCATTCAGTTGTTGGGTAGGTGTTTGCGAATTTCAGCGGCCAATTGCTCAGCCGGCAAGGCATGGGGCAGACTGGCAACCAGACGGCCGTCCCGGTCGATCAGGTAGGTCAGCGCAGTGTGGTCGATGACGTAGCCGCCCGCCGAGACGTTGTCCTGCCGGACGAATGCGGCGCCATACCGGCCAGCGATTTCGGCGAGACGTGCCGACTGGCCTGTCAGGCCGATGATGGACGGGTGAAAGAAAGTTGTGTATTCGACAAGTCGCGCGACGTTGTCGCGTTCCGGGTCGACGCTGACAAACAACACCTGGACCCTGGCCAACTCGACCGGAGTCAAACTGGCCAGCATTTGGGCAATGATCGATAGCCCCGTCGGACATATATCGGGGCAGTAGGTGTAACCGAATTGCAGCACCACCAGCTTGCCACGCAGCTCAGCCAGCGCAAACGGACCTGCGGGGCCATCCAGAGTGAAGTCGCCACCAACCGGTGGCGCGGCAAGCGGAACATTCAGTACGGTGTGAGGGGGCTGATTGCCGGACGCAGGCACCCCCCCCTGCTCGGGATGCCAGTAAAGGACCAAGCCGAGAATCACGAATATCAGCAACACATTGATTGCAACCAGCAGTCCTCTCATATTCCGTCAACTTTCATCATGATGCCTCTGCCTTACGGTCCGGCATCAAAGCGGAAAGGCACGGCGATGCGGGTGCGGCCGGTTTCTATCAGCACGGTCGCCTGCCAGACCATCCGCCCTGTGACACAGACCGGCAGGGTGGTTTGCCCGGAAAAGCGTCCCGGGCCGGTAGCAGCGAGGGTAGGGCGGTTGAAACCCATCGCCATATCGACCCCGGCAAAGTCAACCGCAACCTTGTCAGCCGCAAATCCATCGAGTTCGACAACCAATTCCAGCGGCGCAGTAACCGGAATCGGCCTGGGTGTCAGCGAAAAATCGAGCTTGCCGCCCGCGGGCATAGTAACGCTACAGGCTCCGAGGTGCAGGTTGCAACCGGGATTGGGGCTGACGGTCACATCGGCCTTGGGCAGCAACAAGGGAGAATACTTGTATCCCGCCACCCCGATCACAATCAGGGTGAGAATCATGGCCGAATCGACAAGAAGGGATCTGCTGGCTGACATTGAAAAGGAAGCGGAATTTCAGGGAATGCCAATACTTGGCAGCAAGGATAACAAAAAGCGTCCATCATCAGACTGCCCATGGCTAACATGCTGATGTTTTGGAGTAGTTGAGGTATATCAATATTTACTTATATTCATTCTGCCATAATAGCCAAGCTGTAATGACGAGGATGAAATTATGAAAGCAATACTGATTCTGACCCTTGTCGCTCCCTTGATTTCTGCCTTTGCCATGGCCGCCGATCAACGGCAAAAGCCCGTGGCCGCCAGCGTCGCGTCTTCGGTGGCGCTGGCCAAGAAAGGCGATACCGAGCGCGGCAAGAAAGCCTATGAAATATGCAGTGCCTGTCACCTACCTTCCGGCGCGGGCAAAGCTGACGGTTCCTACCCTCAACTTGCCGGCCAACATGCGGCCGTTCTGGTCAAGCAGATGATCGACATCCGCTCCGGCCACCGCGACAGTCCGACCATGTACCCGTTCATCCAGGAAATCACCGATCCGAAGGTCATGGCCGATATCGCCGCCCATATCGAAGAACTGTGCATTCCCAGCAACAACGGCAGATATGATGGCCCCGATGCCGTCCAGCAGATTGCCATGGGCAAGAAGCTATATGAACAAAGCTGCATCAAGTGCCATGGCAAGAATGGTGCAGGCAACGAGGAAAAATACTACCCGGTGATTGCCGGCCAACATTACAAATACCTGCTGCGCCAAATGACGGCGATTCGTGACGGCACCCGCTGCAACGTTAACAAGGACATGGTCAAGGTCATCGAGAACTATAGCGACGCGCAACTCGTAGCGATATCAGCCTATCAGGCACGCCTGTCGATGCCCGGGGCGATGTGCGACAAGGACGGCAAGCATAAATAAGGCAAGCCGACGAACTCCCGTTGCCCCGCTTTGGCGTGGCAACGGGAGAGGAATCGATCAGATGCGGAAGCGTGCCACCGACTTATCGAGTTCTGCTGCCAATCCCTGCAAGTGCTCGGCGGCGGCCGTCGTCTGGCGTACGCTGGCGCTGTTTTCCTCCGACATGCTGGCGATGCGCTCGACACCCCGGGCGACTTCCTGCGCGGCAACCGCCTGTTCGTCGAGGGCGCTGCCGATATCATCAACCACGGTACTGACGCGCTGGGTACTGGACTGGATGCCGGTGATCGACTCGCCAGCCTGTTGGGCCAGCTTGACGCCGCCATCGACGCGGGCCACGCCGCTTTCCATTTCCTGCGCGGCACGCCGTGCGCCAGCCTGCACCTTGTCAATTACCGTGGCGATGGTGCGGGTTGATTCGGAGGTGCGCTCGGCCAATTTCCTCACTTCGTCAGCCACGACGGCAAAGCCGCGTCCCTGCTCGCCGGCCCGTGCTGCCTCGATGGCCGCATTCAGTGCCAGCAGGTTGGTCTGATCGGCCACTTCGCGGATGACGTTGATGACCGATGAGATTTCGTTCGAGTAAGCTTCCAGTTCGCGGATGGTGCCGGCCGCTTCATTGACGGCGGCAGACACATGACGCATTTCATCGGCAGTTGAGTGCACCACCTGGCCGCCGGCACGCGACTCGTCGCCGGCTGTGGAAGCAACGGTACGCGCCTCGCGTGCATGGTCGCGCACCTGGTCGATCGATACCGACATTTCTTCGACGGCGGACGCCATGCCCGAAGCGGCTTCGCTCTGCGCCGCGGTGGCGCTCGCCGACTGGCGCGCTGCGCTGGTCAGGTCTTGAGCGGCACGGGCAAGCTCCTTGGCACTATTCTGCGAAGCACCGACCATGCTGCGCAGGCCTTCCTGCATGCGGGCGAAGGCCGCCAGCAGGCGGCCGGCTTCGTCATTGCCGCCCGTGGGTACGGTGTTGGTCAGGTCGCCATTGGCAATGGCCTCGGCGATGCCGACCGAGGTGTTGATCGGCACCGTGATGGCGCGGGCGAGGAACCAGGCAAAGCCAGCGGCGCCCCCCATGGCACCCAGCAGAATCAGGGCAAGCAGCAGCATCCCGCGGTCATGGTTTTTATTGGCTTCTATGTAGAGTTCCTCGGCCACCCGCGTCTGGTATTCCATCAGATCCAAGTGGGCCGAGCGCGAAGCCTGGCCCTCGGTTTTCATGGCAGTCAGCACTTCCCTCGTCAACTCGTTCGAGAAATCACCGCCCTTCATGCGTTCGAGCAGACTGGCGGACTTCTCCATCCAGGCCTTGCGCTTAGCGGCAAATTCAGCTGCGAGAAGCTTTTCTTCCTCGGTAAGATAAGTCGCCATGTATTTATCCCACAGCGAATTCATTTCGCTCACCCGCCTGGCGAAGTTGACGAGATGAGCGTCGGTCGGGTGATCGTGCACGACGGCAGCAGGGGAACGGAAGTCATGCTGCAAGGCAAGGAGCAGTTCGGACGTGTTGATGGCCAGCATTACACCGATTTCCGACAGATCGGCCAGCGGCACAGCACGATCTTCGTAGACGGATTTCAGGGAGGCGACGGCCTTATCCTCATTACGCCAGCCGATGCCTGCAATGAGCAGCATCGCCAAGCTGCTGATCAGCATGAGGATGAAAATACGTTTGCTGATGGGAAGATTATTCATTATCGATTCCTAATATTCGTTTAATCTAATATAGCAAACTATACTATAGTGATGTGCGTACGGGTGAAATCCGCTGCGCTTCCCGACAACAGGATTTGCGTCGCTGCCAGGCGACGGGTTTCACTGGCTCAATCAGCCCTCAGTCACCCTTGGCAGCCCGGTGCGGGCAGTCTTTCTTGGTGCAGTCGGCGTACAGATGGAGTGCGTGCTCGACGACGGCGAAGCCGCGCGACTTGGCGACCTTGGCTTGGCGGCGTTCGATTTCCGGGTCGTTGAATTCCTCTACCCGGCCACATTGCAGACAGACCAAGTGATCGTGATGTTTGCCATCATTGAGCTCGAACACCGCCTTGCCCGATTCAAAATGGCGTCGCTCCAACAACCCGGCCTGCTCGAACTGGGTGAGCACGCGATAGACCGTGGCCAGGCCGATATCGGTCTCTTCGGCAAGCAACTGGCGATAAACATCTTCGGCAGTCAGATGGCGTGTGCTCGACTTGCGGAACAGGTCGAGGATGGCCATGCGCGGCACGGTGGCCTTGAGACCGATGCTCTTGAGTTCTTCAGGGTCGGACAGGGAGCTACGGCCCTGAAGGTCTGCGGTGTCTGACATGTGGTGGGTGCGAAATGAGTTGATCAAGAGGGGGAAGCATAAAGCCGTATGATATAGTTTTCTGCCCGACTCATGCCTCTTCGCCCTCCCTTTTCCCTTCCCTCCCCTGCCATGCTGCTGCGAACTCTGTCTCCTCTCCTTGTATTGTGCCTGCCATTCTTGGCCGCTTGCTCCGGCACACCGGAAGTAACGTCCTACCTTTCCCCTTATCGGGTCGATGTGCGCCAAGGCAATTACGTCACCCAGGACATGGTGGCACGCCTGAAACCCGGCATGAGCCGCGATCAGGTGCGCTTTGCCCTCGGCACCCCCTTGGTGACCGACATGTTTCATGCCGATCGCTGGGATTACGTTTATCGCTTTCAGCCCGGGCGGGGCGCAGCGCAGTTACGCCGCCTGGTAGTGTTCTTTGAGGATGGCAAGCTGGTGCGCGTCGGCGGCGATGTCGTCGCCGAAACCGAGGCCAGCAAGGAAGCAACAGCCGCCGCACCCTCGCCCACTTCGCGCGTCATCGACGTGCCGGCAAGCCCTAAATAAAGACGATCATGCAAAAGATTCGTTTCGCCATTGTCGGCGCAGGTGGACGCATGGGTCGCATGCTGATCGAAACCGTGCTGCAGTCAGCCGATGCCGAATTGGCGGCAGCGCTGGATGTTCCGGGCAGCCCGTTGCTGGGCAGGGACGCCGGCGATCTGGTCGGTGCCCCCTGCGGCGTCAAGCTCAGCGATGATGTAGCCAGCGGGTTGGCGCAGGCCGATTGCCTGATCGACTTCACCCGCCCCGAAGGAACTCTGCGCCACCTCGAAATCTGCCGCCACCATGGCGTGCATGCGGTGATCGGCACGACCGGATTTTCCGCCGAGCAAAAAAAACAAATCGAGGCAATCGCCAAGGACATTCCGATCGTCTTCGCGCCAAATATGGCCGTCGGGGTAAATGCGGTGTTCAAACTGCTCGACACCGCCGCGCGCATTCTCAATGAAGGCTACGATGTGGAAATCATCGAAGCGCACCATCGCCACAAAATCGACGCCCCCTCGGGCACCGCCCTGCGCATGGGTGAAGTGGTGGCGGCCGCCCTGGGCCGCGATCTGGCGGAATGCGCCGTGTATGGGCGCGAAGGACACACCGGCGAACGACCGGCGACGCAGATCGGTTTTGCCACGGTACGCGGCGGCGATATCGTCGGTGACCATACAGTTTTGTTCGCCGGAACCGGCGAGCGCATCGAGATCACCCACAAGTCCGCCAGCCGCATGCCCTACGCACTCGGCAGCCTGCGGGCCGCGCGCTTTTTGCGCAGCAAGACCAATGGTCTTTTCGACATGCAGGACGTGCTGGGACTCAGGTAAACGTCTGGGCCAACCGGCGATAATCAGCTACAATGGCGCGGTTTGCCTGACGCTTCTGTTCGCGGCGTCAGAGGCACCGAAATAACCGCCTCAGTTATCACCCAGGAGCTCGATTTTGCCAACCTTCCCGCCTGCCCTGCTTGCCCTCGCCGACGGAACGGTATTTCGCGGCAAAGGTATTGGTGCCACTGGCACCAGCGTCGGCGAGGTGGTGTTCAACACCGCCATGACCGGCTACCAGGAAATTCTCACCGATCCGTCCTATACCCGGCAGATCGTCACCCTCACCTACCCGCATATCGGCAACACCGGGGTCAATCGCGAAGACTGCGAAGCCGGTCGCATTTACGCCGCCGGCCTGGTGATCCGCGACCTGCCGCTGCTCGCCTCGAACTTCCGCTCCACCCAGAACCTCTCTGACTATCTGCGCGCCGAGAATGTTGTCGGCATTGCCGATATCGACACCCGCAAGCTTACGCGCATCCTGCGCGAGAAAGGTGCTCAGGCTGGCTGCCTGATTGGTGGCGCAGCGGGCGGCACGCTGGGCGACGCAGACGTTGCCCGCGCCATCAAGGCAGCCGGAGCCTTCCCCGGCCTCGCCGGCATGGACCTGGCCAAGGTAGTCAGTGTTGAAAAAGCATACGAGTGGACGGAGGGCGAATGGCAATTGGGCAAGGGTTACATGCCGCAACCGACTCCCCGCTTCCATGTCGTCGCCTACGATTTCGGCGTCAAACGCAACATCCTGCGCATGCTGGCGGCGCGCGGCTGCCGGATTACCGTGGTACCGGCCCAGACGCCCGCCGCAGAGGTGCTGGCGCGCAAGCCCGATGGTGTGTTCCTGTCGAATGGCCCCGGCGACCCCGAGCCCTGCGATTACGCGATTGCCGCCATCCGTGACTTGCTGGACAAGAAACTGCCGACCTTCGGCATCTGCCTGGGCCATCAGCTCATGGGCCTGGCCGCCGGTGGCAAGACACTCAAGATGAAGTTCGGCCACCACGGCGCCAACCACCCGGTCAAGGATCTTGAATCCGGCCAGGTGATGATCACCAGCCAGAACCACGGCTTTGCGGTCGATCCCGGCACCTTGCCGGGCAACGTCAAGGTAACGCATGTGTCGCTGTTCGACGGCAGCCTGCAGGGCATGGCCTGGACCGACCGTCCGGCACTGTGCTTCCAGGGCCATCCTGAAGCGAGCCCCGGGCCACACGATGTCTCATATTTATTCGATCGCTTCATTGGCATGATGGAGAACAACAAGAATGCCTAAGCGCACCGACATCAATAGCATCCTCATCATCGGCGCCGGCCCGATCATCATCGGTCAGGCCTGCGAGTTCGACTATTCCGGCGCCCAGGCCTGCAAGGCGCTGCGCGAAGAAGGCTACAAGGTCATCCTGGTCAATTCCAATCCGGCCACGATCATGACCGACCCGGAAATGGCGGACGTCACCTACATCGAGCCGGTCACCTGGCAGGTGGTGGAAAACATCATCGCCAAGGAGCGTCCCGACGCGCTGCTGCCCACCATGGGAGGCCAGACGGCGTTGAACTGCGCGCTCGATTTGGCCAAACACGGTGTCCTCGAAAAGTATGGCGTCGAGATGATCGGTGCCAACAAGGAAGCCATCGACAAGGCCGAGGATCGCGAGAAATTCAAGAAGGCGATGACCAAGATCGGTCTCGGCTCGGCGCGTTCCGGCATCGCCCACAGCATGGAAGAGGCGCAGCAGGTGCAGGGCGCCCTCGGCTTCCCGACCGTCATCCGGCCATCCTTCACCATGGGCGGTTCCGGCGGCGGCATCGCTTACAACCAGGAAGAATTCGTCGAGATCTGCAAGCGCGGCCTGGAGGCTTCGCCGACCAAGGAGTTGCTGATCGAGGAGTCGCTGCTCGGCTGGAAAGAGTTCGAGATGGAGGTGGTGCGCGACTGCAAGGATAATTGCATTATCGTCTGCTCGATCGAAAACCTCGACCCGATGGGCGTGCATACCGGCGACTCGATTACCGTTGCCCCGGCGCAGACGCTCACCGACAAGGAATACCAGATCATGCGCAACGCCAGCATCGCGGTGCTGCGCGAGATCGGCGTCGACACCGGCGGCTCCAACGTGCAATTCGCCATCAACCCCGATGACGGCCGCATGATCGTGATCGAGATGAATCCGCGCGTCTCGCGCTCAAGCGCGCTGGCCTCGAAAGCCACCGGCTTCCCGATCGCCAAGGTGGCGGCAAAACTGGCGGTCGGCTACACGCTCGACGAGCTGCAAAACGACATCACCGGCGGTGCCACGCCGGCATCGTTCGAACCCTCCATCGACTATGTCGTCACCAAGGTACCGCGCTTCGCCTTCGAGAAATTCCCCCAGGCCAATGACCGTCTGACGACGCAGATGAAGTCGGTGGGCGAAGTGATGGCGATCGGCCGCAGTTTTCAGGAATCGCTGCAGAAGGCGCTGCGCGGCCTGGAAGTCGGCGTCTATGGGCTGGACGAGATCGAGGCCGACACGGACACCATCGATCACGAACTGGCCAGCCCCGGCCCACAACGCATCTGGTATGTCGGCCAGGCGTTCCGCACCGGCTATTCCCTGCAGGACGTTTTCAATCTGACCAAGATCGATCCGTGGTTCCTCGTGCAGATCGAGGATATCGTCAAGACCGAGGAATGGCTGGCGACACAGCAACTCACTGATCTCGATGCCGATGCGTTGCGCGGTTTGAAACGCAAGGGCTTCTCCGACCGCCGCATCGGTACAAAAGTCGGCGCTGGCGAGACGGCGGTGCGCGAACATCGCCAGAAACTTGGCGTGCGCCCGGTGTTCAAGCGTGTCGATACCTGCGCCGCCGAATTTTCAACCTCGACTGCCTACATGTACTCGACCTACGAGGAAGAGTGCGAGTCGCGCCCGACTGACAAGAAGAAAATCATGGTGCTCGGTGGCGGACCCAACCGCATCGGCCAGGGCATTGAGTTCGACTATTGCTGCGTGCATGCGGCACTGGCGATGCGCGAGGATGGTTACGAAACCATCATGGTCAATTGCAACCCCGAGACTGTATCGACCGACTACGACACGTCCGACCGCCTCTACTTCGAACCGCTGACACTGGAAGATATCCTCGAGATCGTCCATGTCGAAAAGCCGGTCGGCGTGATCGTGCAGTTCGGCGGGCAGACGCCGCTCAAGCGCGCGCGCGCCCTGGAAGCCAACGGTGTGCCGATCATCGGCACCAGCCCGGACATGATCGACGCCGCCGAAGACCGCGAGCGCTTCCAGAAACTGCTCCAAGACCTCAAGCTCAAGCAGCCGCCCAACCGCACCGCGCGCACCGAGCCGGACGCCATCCGGCTCGCCGCCGAAATCGGTTATCCGCTGGTGGTGCGTCCCTCCTACGTGCTGGGCGGCCGCGCGATGGAAATCGTGCATGAGCAGAAGGATCTCGAACGTTACATGCGCGAGGCGATCAAGGTCTCAAACGATTCGCCGGTGCTGCTCGACCGCTTCCTCAACGATGCCACCGAGGTCGATGTCGATGCACTCTGCGACGGCAAGCAGGTCATCATCGGCGGAATCATGGAGCACATCGAACAGGCGGGGGTGCATTCGGGCGATTCGGCCTGTTCGCTACCGCCCTTCTCGCTCTGCCCGGAAACCCAGGACGAACTGCGCCGCCAGACCGAGATGATGGCCAAGGGATTGAACGTCGTCGGCCTTATGAATGTGCAGTTCGCCATTCAGGGGCGTGGCGACGCGGCTGTCGTCTATGTTCTCGAAGTCAATCCGCGCGCCTCGCGCACCGTGCCCTTCGTCTCCAAGGCCACCGGCCTGCCGCTGGCGAAGATCGCCGCGCGCTGCATGGCCGGCCGCAGCCTGGCCGATCAGGGCGTGACGCGCGAGGTGATTCCGCCTTACTACTCGGTGAAGGAAGCCGTATTCCCCTTCATCAAGTTCCCCGGCGTCGACACCATTCTCGGCCCGGAAATGAAGTCCACCGGCGAAGTGATGGGGGTTGGCCGCAGCTTTGGCGAAGCCTTCGTCAAATCGCAGATCGCCGCGAGCACCAGACTGCCCGCTGCCGGACGTGCGCTGATCACCGTCAAATCGACCGACAAGGTCAAGGCGGTCGAAGTGGCGCGCCTGCTGCATGAACTGGGCTTCACCCTGGTGGCAACGCGCGGCACGGCGACCGCCATTCAGGAAGCCGGCATCCCGGTAACCCCCGTCAACAAGGTCAGCGAAGGCCGCCCGCATATCGTCGACATGATCAAGAACAACGAGATCGTGCTGATCGTCAATACGGTCGATGAGACCCGTGCGGCAATTCAGGATTCACGCTCGATCCGCACCTCGGCACTGTCGCAGAAAGTGACGCTGTTTACGACAGTGGAAGGCGGGCATGCCGCCTGTATCGGTTTGCGCCATTCCGGCCTGGAAACCTATTCAATCCAGCAGTTGCACGCTGAACTATCCCTATGAGCAAGGTACCCATCACGCTGCACGGCGCAGAACTGCTGCGCGAAGAATTGAAGCGCCTGAAATCCATCGAGCGTCCCTCGGTAATTGCCGCGATTGCCGAAGCACGCTCGCATGGCGACCTCTCTGAAAACGCCGAATACGATGCCGCGAAAGAGCGGCAAAGCTTCGTCGAAGGCCGCATCCAGGAAGTCGAGGGCAAACTGGGCAACGCCCAGATCATCGATCCGCGCGCGCTCGATGCCGACGGCCGCGTGGTGTTTGGTGCCACCGTCGACCTGGAAGACATCGACGGCGAGCAGACCGTGACCTACCAGATCGTCGGCGACGACGAGGCCGATCTCAAGCTGGGCAAGATTTCGCTCAACTCACCCGTTGCGCGCTCCCTGATCGGTAAATTCTCCGGCGATGTCACCGAAGTGCACACTCCCGGTGGCCGCCGCGAATACGAAATACTCGACGTACGTTACGAGTAGGCACCAATGACTGAAAACAACAAACGCCTGCGCGTCGGCATCCCAAAGGGCAGCCTGCAGGAAACCACGCAGAACCTGTTCAACCGCGCCGGTTACAACCTGCGCATTTCCGGCCGCTCCTACTACCCGACCATCGACGATTCGGAAATCGAGTGCATCCTGATCCGCCCGCAGGAGATGGCCCGCTATGTCGGCCAGGGCGTGCTCGATTGCGCCATTACGGGGCTCGACTGGATCCTCGAAACCGGCGCCGATGTCGTGGAACTGGCCAACCTGAAGGCACCCTGGCCCAACTATGGCACCGTCCGCTGGGTCATGGCCTCCAAGGAAGGCTCGCCGTTCAGTACCGTGAAAGACCTGCAGGGCAAACGCATCGCCACCGAAGTCGTCGGTATGACGAAACGCTTTCTTGCCGAACATGGCGTCGACGCCAGCGTGGAATTTTCCTGGGGCGCCACCGAGGTCAAACCGCCGATTCTGGCTGATGCCATCGTCGATGTTACCGAGACCGGCTCATCGCTGCGTGCCAACAACCTGAAGATCATGCACGTCGTGCTGGAAAGCACACCGCGTTTCATCGCCAATCACGACGCCCTTGCCGACACCTGGAAAACCGCCAAGATCGACCGCCTGCTGATGATGCTGAAGGGCGCGATTGCCGCCGCCACGCGGGTGCTGCTGTCGATGAACGTGCCGCGCGATTGCACCGATGCCGTACTGAAGTTGTTGCCGGCACGCGCCACGCCCACCGTCTCCACGCTCTCCGACCCCGACTGGCTGGAACTCAGCATCGTCGTCGAAGAAAAGTTCGTACGTGAATTGATCCCCAGCCTCTACGAAGCAGGCGCACGCGGCATCATCGAACTGCCGATCAACAAGATCGTGGAGTAGGGCCCGGCCTCTAGGCCCGCCCTCCCCCAACCCCTCCCTCGCGGGAGGGGTGACTGTTGACTTGCTGCGCTCGTTTGTTACGGGGCGCCCCCGTTCATACTTCGGAGCGGATTGCGGCTGGCGCCGCGTGCCGCTTTGCCTTGGCAACCCTCTCCCTCAATCCCTCTCCCGAAAGCGGGAGAGGGAAGCTATCAGCCTCCTCTCTCCCTCTGGGAGAGAGGTCGGGAGAGAGGGATTGGCCCGGCGGCAAAGCTACATTCCTTGGACGAATATCAGTCGAAATCCGCATCGAGCACGATGCGATAACGGGCTTTTCCGCTGCGCAGATGAACGATCGCTTCATTGATTTTGCTCATCGGGAAGTGTTCGACCTCGGGCGCGATGCCATGGCGGGCACAGAATTCCAGCATCTTCGCCATGTTGGCTGGCGAGCCGATTGCGGAACCCGAGATGGCTTTCTGCCCGCTGATCAGCGAGAACGCCTGGACCTCAACCGGGTCAAGCACGGCACCGACGAAATGCAGGCGGCCGCGCGGCGCCAGAGTGGCGGTGATGGCTTGCCAATCCAGCGGGACATTGACGGTCACGATGACCAGGTCGAGGCTGCCGGCCAGCGCGGCAATTTGTTTCGCATCGTTGCTGGCAACCACCCGATGGGCGCCCTGCGCCATGAGTTCCTTGCGCTTGGCCGGACTGGAGGTAAATGCAGTCACCTCGCAACCCCAGGCTTTCGCAAACTTGATCGCCAGGTGCCCCAGCCCACCGATGCCGACGACGCCGACGCGACTGGTCGGGGAAATTCCATATTCAATGAATGGGGTGAAGACGGTGATGCCGCCACAAAACAGCGGGCCCGCCACTGCCGGAGCTATGCCATCCGGCAAGGGAATAGCCCACACCCACTGCGCCCGCACCCGCTCGGCGAACCCACCGGGGCGGCCGGAAATGGTCGCCCGCGAATCACCGCAGAGCTGCTGATCGCCGCCCACACAGGGTGCGCAGTGCAGGCAACTGCTGCTGGTCCAGCCCACCCCGACGCGCTGGCCGAGGCGCAATCCCTTGATCTGGGCGCCCATCGCAACGATGCGGCCAATCGCCTCATGACCCGGCACCAATGGATACGCGGAGAACTTCCAGTCATTGTCGATCATCGACAGGTCGGAATGGCACAGCCCACAATGTTCGACCGCGATGTCGACTTCTTCATCATCGAGCGGGCCGGGAGTGTAGTCGTAGCGTTCCAGCTTCTGTCCGGCGGCCTGTGCCGCCCATGCGCGAATCTTGCTCATTGCCGTATCCTTCCGCTTGAGTTCAATAGCTGATTATCACCCATCTACATTCGCCTCTGCCATGACACCCCTGCCCTCTTCCGCCCGCTGGTTTCTCATCCTCGGCGCCCTCAATCTGGCCCTGAGCGTGGCTCTCGGTGCCGCCGGCATGCACGCGCTGAAAGCCCAGCTGGCCAGCAACGATCCGGCCGGCTGGTTCCAGGCGGCGCTCCATTACCATCAGATCCATGCCATTGGCTTGTTGGTCGTCGGCCTTGCCGTGGCACGGCTACCAGCCTGCCGCTGGTTTGCCTGGTGCGGCTGGCTGCTGCTGGCGGGGATCGTGCTGTTCAGCGGCAACCTCTACCTGCGCAGCATCGCCGGCATCCATTTATTCCATGCGGCAATCCCGTTCGGCGGTGGCGCCTTCATCCTGGCCTGGCTGCTCTTCGCCATCGGCGCCCTGATGCAACGCCCGCCATCATCGGCATGACTGTCGCCCATATCCTCATGTTCCTTGCCCTCACCGGCATTTACGAGCCGTCCGCCATCCAGCAGTTGCCGGACGGACGGTTCCTGGTCGTCGAGGACGAGAAAACGCAGCCGTTCAGCCTGGTGACGATCCGGGCGGATGGCACGGTGGCGAGCAGCCCGCTTGTGACGGCAACGCCGGACAACAACTCGGATTTCAAAAAACTGGACGATCTGGAAGGCCTTGCCATCGACACGGCGGGGTTCATCTACGCCATCACCTCCCATTCACGCAACAATGCAGGCGCAGTGAAGAAGTCGCGCGAGAAACTGGTCAGGTTTCGCATCGAGGGAGACCGCGCGGTGGCGCCTGTGGTGGTCACGGAACTGAAGGCCGCTTTGAGCGCAGCACATCCGGTACTGGCCACCGCGGCAGCAGTCCGTGACGTCAAGGCAGACGGCGGGCTCAATATCGAGGCACTGGAGATGACACCCGACCGTCAGCGTCTGCTGATCGGCTTTCGCAGCCCCTTGCTCGATCGCCGCGCCATCATCGCGAGCATCGAGAATCCGGTTGCCGTCTTCGAAAAGGGTGAGGCACCCCGCATCGCGCCACGGCTGGTCATGCTCGACCTGGGTGGCCACGGCATTCGTGGCCTGTCCTACGTTCCTGCGCTGGCGGGTTATCTGGTGGTCAGCGGCCCGGTCGCCAAGGAGCAAGTGCAGTTCCAGCTCTGGTTCTGGAGCGGCCAAGCCACAGAGAGGCCGCGGCGCGTCAGCGTGCCCGGCCTGCCGGGTTTCGAACATGCCGAAGGCGTCAGCCCGGCCATCATCGACGGTCGCCAGCGCATCATCATCGTCAGCGATGACGGCAGCCGCAAAGACCAGCGCTTTGCCCGCTATCTGCTGCTCGATCCCGAACAATTACAAATTGCTCCCTGACCAGCAGAAAACATTGCACCTACCAACCCGCCATTTTTATTGATAGCAACCATGCCCATCTTCGAAATAATCAGCCTGCTTATCCTGTTTGCCCTCGCCTGGCTGTGGTTCGACAGCGTCAAGGTGCGCGACATCGCGGTCAAGGCCGCCCAGGCCGCCTGTTTGGCCGAAGATCTGCAACTCCTCGATGCGACGGTGTCCATTACGAGCCTGAAACCGGCACGCGATGAGAATGGCCAGATGGTGCTGCGGCGGGTCTATGCCTTCGAATACAGCGACACGGGAAACAACCGACGGCCGGGGAGCATCGGCTTGCTCGGCCAGGAAGTGCTGTTCGTGAATGTCGGTTTGCGCCCGCCCTCCGAGGTGCCGACGCTCCATTAAAGGGGCAGCGGCGCATTCCCGCTGGCGACTCAGTGCAGTGTTTTCTGCCCGCCGCAGCATTGCTTGAATTTCTTGCCGCTGCCGCAGGGACAAGGGGCGTTGCGGCCGACCTTGGGTTCCTCGCGCCGGATGGTCGATTTCGCCTTCCGGGTCGGTAACCACCATTCCTGAATCGCCATGACGCAATCGCCGAGCGCTGCGGCGAACTCTTCATGCCGGTCGGCGAGCAACGGGTTATCGCGCAATTCGTCCCAGCCTGATTCGGTACCGTAGAGCAGGATGGGGTAGAGCATGTCGTCGCCTTCCTCGGTATCCATCATGGGGCGCCAACCGGGTTCATCGAGCCCCATACCCTTGACGAAGCCGATGCACCACTCGTCGATGATGGGGACAGTCTTGCCTTCGTGCTCTCTTTCATACAGCAGGGGCTCGAAGGTTTCCGGTTCCTCGCGCAGGTGAAACAAAATTTCATTGGCGTGGCGGAAGACATAGCCCATCATGCGTCCCGCCTGCTGCTGCGATTCCCAGACCATTTCACGTCCCCAGATGACCGGCATCCACTTGCTTGGCGGCAGGTTATTGGGCGCGATGGCAAGAGCGGTCAGGAAGCCGTCAAGCATGGAAATGTCCATCGCCTCCTCGCCTGTAGCGTCTGACATGAGGAACTGGTCAAGTTCCTCAAGTTCCTCATCGGAAAGCGGGCCGGGAGTCTCCTGAAAGGCGGTCATGGCTTGAGATCCAGCACCGGCGTATCGGCAAAGGCGTCGATGGCATCGATCTCGATGATGTTGTCGCGCACCGACAGCACATTGACATTGCTCACGGCAATCAGGTTGGGCCGGAACGGCGAGCGCGTGGCGAACACGCCGCGTATGGGTCGGTCCGGGTCGCCGCGCGGATGCACCTGCAGGATGGCGCGCTCCGCGGGGCTGTCGTTGCGGTCGAACCAGTAGAGCACCCAGAGCGACGACAGCTTATCAACGCCCAAGAGCGCCGGCTGGTAGCGCTTGTCGATCACGATGAAGGTCTTGCCGTCGGTCTTCCTGATCCAGCCGACCGGGCTCATCGTATAGGTTGGCACCTTACCCGCCGCCGCCGCCACCTCGGCCTCGGCCAGTGCCGGCGCACTCCAGCCGGGCCCGCCGGCCAAACCCGCCAGCATCAGCATGGATGCAAGGCCTAGCTGAAACTGTAATTTGCCTTCACGGTGGAGTTTCATGACGAGCCCTTCAACGGCACGCTACGCACAGCAGAAAATCAATGGCGCGGGCCGATCAGTTCGATGGAATAGCCGTCGGGATCGGCAACAAAGGCGATGATCGTGGCCCCGGCATTCATCGGGCCCGCCTCGCGGATCACCTTGCCACCCAGACGCTTGATCTCGTCGCACGCGGCATAGACGTCATCGACCTCGATGGCCAGGTGGCCGAAACCCTTGCCCAGCTCATATTGATCAACGCCCCAGTTGTAAGTCAGCTCGATGACCGAGTTCTGGCTTTCTTCGCCATAGCCAACGAAGGCCAGGGTGAACTTGCCCTCCGGATAGTCCTTCCGGCGCAGCAGTTTCATGCCGAGGACTTCGGTGTAAAAGGCAATCGAGCGATCCAGATTGCCGGTACGGATCATGGTGTGCAACAGGCGCATGGTTCAGTGTTCCCTTGAGTTTGTTAAGCCGCTATTGTCGCCGCGGGATGCGCGGGTGTCCATCGCCGGGAGCCGGTCAATAGCCCGCCGATTTGTTGTCGGCTTCCTTCAGGCGCTGCTCTGCCTGGTTGCTCACCGCGTCAAGCTGGTTGACGATCTTTTCCTTGTCTTCCTGCCCCTGCTTGGCTTCCTGAGCCTTCAGCGTCGCCACGGTTGCAGCCGTGCCGGCCGTCTCGATGCCACAGCCCATCAGGAAAACAATCAGCACGAATGCGGATATCTTTTTCATTGGCTTCACCTTTCAGATGTCCTGGAAATCAGGGATGTCGAGTTATCGATGCTGCTCATTTTCCGATCAACCTCAGGTCGGTGATGAAGGCCTGCGGATTTCCGGTTTCAATCTTGGCGAATGCGGGATGTAGCGGGTTCAACAGATAATTTATCTCGTCGGGGATAACCGCACTTGGCACAGCCAGAACCGCACTGCTGCAGCGTTTGGCCCAGTCGCTGCCGATCGCCTGGAGTTCCCCGCGCAGTGCGAAACTGCGCCAGTCGGCAGGCAGTTGCTCGGCGGTGACCCGCTCGATCTTCAGGTTCTTCGGCAACGTCGCCGCGATCATGACATAGCGGGCCCGGAGCGGCTCATCCTGCACCAGCATTTCCAGCACGGCGAGCGACTGGCTGCCAGCGGTATAGACCATCGACACGCCCTTGCGATTCCAGCGACCGCCGTAGAGGCGCGCGCCTTCGCCAGAGAAGGCGCTATCCGCGAAGCGGGCCGTCAGCAACCGCCAGACCACCGTCATCAGGCAAAGACGCCGTACTCGATCCGGCCCAGCGTATCCATGACAGTTTCCGCACCGATGTCCGTATCCAGCAGGGACAGCGGGGTTGCGCCGGATAGCGCGGCATTGGCTGATTTCAGCCAGTCGAGGCTGGCGTTCAGATCGCCGAAAACTTCCTCGGCCCGCTCGACCACCCGGGCCAGTCGCACGAGCTTGGCCGATTCTTCACTGTTGAGCGTGCCTTCCTTCTTGCGCCGGGCCAGCGTGCGCTCGGGTATGCCCAAGGCCACGGCGAGTTCGGCCTGCGTGACGCGAATCGTCCTGGCCAGAGTCTCCACGGCTGTCGAAGAGATGCCCTGACGGATCACCGAAACCCAATCCAGCGCGGTGCGCGGCTTCGCGTGCAGCACCTTGCGGCCACCCAGCAGAGCTTCAACCGAGAGGGGGTTCGATGCAATTGCGGCGGCGGCGGTGTTCATGATTGCGCTCCATTGTTTGCCATATGGCGTTAATCATACGCAATTTTGGCATATTTTACCACCCCCGCGACCGAATCAGAACAGCCCCCGGGGCCAAGCGCCGTCCCACCAACGCCGACTTTTCTTTGCATCACGCTGAGCCTTTCAAACCGGCTCGATCAAGCCGGCATCATCATCCTGCGCTTTGCTGACCCGGCGGCTTACCGGCCAGGCCTGCATGGCGGCGGCCGGATACGGGGCAAGCATGCCGGCTACATTGTCCACGGGAGCATCCAGCCATGCCTGCCAATCCTCGGGCGCAACAATGACCGGCATGCGCTCATGAATCGGCCGCATCATTTCGTTCGGCCCGGTGGTGATGATGCAGGCGGTCCGCAGGATGTTGCCATCCGGCGCCTGCCATGATTCCCACAGGCCGCCGAGCGCCATCGCCGCGCCCGACTTGAGGCTGATGTAATACGGCTGCTTGATCCCGCCTGCCGCCTGCCACTCATAAAACCCGGACGCCGGAATCAGGCAGCGGCGGCGCTTGAAGGCATCGCAGAACGACGGCTTCTCGGCAACCGACTCACCCCGGGCGTTGTTCAGCTTGGTGCCGATGCCGGGGTCTTTCGCCCAGTGCGGCACCAGCCCCCAGCGCAGCAGGCCCAGCACCCGCTTGCCTGCGGGCGACTGGCGAATGACAGGAATGTCCGTGCCGGGCGGGATGTTGTAGCGCGGCCCGAAATCGACACACTCATCCAGCCCGAATTGGCTAGCCAGTTCGGCAGTAGGCGTGCTGAGGACAAAGCGACCACACATGGCGGCAAGCGAATCGTTGCGGGTTTACGGGCAGCGAATTGTGTTGCCGACTTGGGTGCAGGGGCCGGTAGTACCGACAGAGGGTTTCGCGCCGCCCTTGCTGTGGCGCTGGTCTTGCTCTTCCGGACAATCGCCCCGGTCGCAATTCCTGGCGCGCGGAAACCGCGGTGCCGGCGTTGGCGGATATGGTGACAATTGGCGCGGATACAGCAGTCGATTCTTGCCGGCCTCTTCGGCTGCCGCCGTCGCCTTGGCTTCGGCTGCCCGTGCTGCGCGTTCGGCCTCGATGGCACGCTGTTCGGCCCGTTCCGAGCGACGCAGGGCATCCTGCACGGCCTGCTGTTCTTCCTGCTTCTTCCGTTCCGCTTCCAGCGCCTTGCGCTGCACCAGATAGTCGGCGTATTCCTCTTCCGTCATGTATTCCTCGGCCCGGTAAGTGCCCGGATGCAATCGCTCAAACTCGCGTTTGCTCTGCCTGGCGGTCTCGTCACGGGCTTTCTGCTCCTGCGAACTGACCGGGGCGTAGCTACCCAATTTATTTCCTGCCGGGCAAGGCGTGTCCTGCCCGGATTTTTTTCCGGTCTTGGGATCCTGGCAAACATAGTAGCCCGCGGCCATGGTTTGCATGGAGACAAACATCCCGACCAGGATCGCTACGATTCCAAACTTGCGCATGATTTTCCGACTCTCAGCAACGCGACACGTCCATTATCTGGCGACGCGGCGGAAAACGCCAATTCAGGAAATCATTTCATCCTGAAGCCGCGCGAGAATTGATCTCCTCTTCCAGCGCCCGCAAGCTCTCCATAATTTCGCCGAAGCTTGGCACCACACCGAAGATCATGTTCGTCATTGCCCGGTAATCGGCCTCGACCGCTGCCAGAACTTCCCCGCTTGGCACCAGACGCAAACTGCCGGCTACCGCCAAATCATAACGCGCCCAGCCGCGCGGATAGAAACGCTGCTTGAACGCCGACACGTCCGCCAGCAAACCCAGGTTCGCCAAAGCCGCATCCTTGACCGGCGCGATGGACATCCGGGCCAGATCGTAATAATGCCGAGAATAGCGCGATGGCTGCGGATAACCTTCCGGTCGGTGCGCCTCATGGTGCAGGATCGTCGCCTTCTCCCAAAATGTACGTTCGGCCTTGATCACGCGCACCAAACATTGCGGCCGCACAAATACCTCTGGAAACTGCTCGGCGGCATAGCTGCCGATCATCATTTCCTCATGCGGCAACCACGCCGCCAACGGCCCGATCTCCAAACGCAATTCAGGGCGCAGATAGCGGTCGGGGAAAGCGGCCGGATAGCGAATCTCGATCACATGCGGATCGTCCGCCGCAATGGCGCACTGACACAAATCCCCCAGCGCACTCGCGATACGCGTCAGCAATTTGCCACCAATCAAGACTTGCGCCTGCGCATTGATCGCCGCGTTCAGCTTTTCCTGCCTGGCTTTGGAGCGCTCGGCCAACGGGTCTTCGTCATTGAGCGGTCGCCAATCCAGAATCAGGTCGATGTCTTCGGAAAAGCGCTCGATCAGGCGGTAGGCTTTCGACAAACTGGTACCGCCCTTGAACATCAGCAACTGTGCCAGTTCGGCATCGCTGAACAAACGGTCGAGCACCCAGGTTACCCAGAAATCCTTCTCCGCAACCGCCGGCGTCGTCTTCATCCGGGCAGCGGTTTCAGCAAACAACGCCGAGCGCTCGACGGCCGGCAGGCGAGCTACGCGATCCATCAGGCACGCCCCTCGCTCTCTTGGCAAATCTGCTTGATGATTTCGTAAATCCAGCCCGTCACCTTGCGTGTATCGCGCAGCAGGCGCGGGCATAACTTCGGGTCTAGCCACTGACGCAGCTTTTCGACAACAGCGGTATCAACATGCACCTTGCCCAGCGCCTTGATCGCCGGCACCAGCAAGCCGCTCTCGCGCAAGGCAAAGCCGGAGTCCTTCAAGGCAGATTTGCGAAAGGCCAATTCCTGCTCACCTATCGCGTAACTTCGGCTGGGGCCGTCGGAAAGGTAAAGCCATTTCCCCGGCACCTGCGTCGAAAGTCCGAGCAGATTCAGCGCCGTATCGCCCGCAGGCTGAATGCGCCAGTTGAACTTGCGTGCCAGTGCCTGCGCTATCTGGTCGATGTCCGGGCTAACTTGCCCCAGCAGTTCGCTCTGACGCGGGTAGTCATACACCCCGACACACACGCGGCGGATCGTTCCCGCCTTGGCCAGCGCAGAGAGCGCCTTGTGGATATTAGCCTCGCCAAAATCGGCGACAAAATCAGTCTTTGTGAACGCCCACCCCCTACCGCGCCCGTAAATGCGTGAAAGTATTTTTTTTTCAATAGCTTGCATTGTTGTGCCTGATGGATTTATTTCAGGAATGTTGGCTTGTTTTCCGGAAATTAGCACGCCTGCGACTGGAGCACCAGAAAAACCTTTGACTGACAATGAACAAGTAGCCATGGCCTTGCTTTACGACGACAGGGGCTGGTCAGCGTGAATGCCTTCTCGCGCTACGAGCACGGCAAGACCAAGCCACCGCTGGCCTTGGTGAAACTCCTCAAGGTGCTGGATCAGCACCCGGACTTGTTGAGCGAGGTGCGGGCGGCGTAGCCGCAGAGTTTTTGGTACTCAGGCCGCTACCAGCACCGACACCAATCCCGCCGCATGATTCGCCGCCTTGGGACGAATCATGATCTCCACGTCCTGGTCAAGCAGGGTGATGAAGTGCAGCAGGCGCTCGGACGAGAAACGGCTGAGCTTGTAGTTGCGCAGTTCGGAAATATGCGGCTGGGGGATACCGAAAATCTCGGCGACCGCCGTCTGGGTGAGCTTGCGCTCCTTGATCAAATCGTTGACGCGCATCGCCAGTTGCGTGCGCAGCTTGCGCTCATCGGCATCGGCAAAGCCGAGATCCTTGAACACATCACCCGTGCCAACATCTACCCGTTCAGTCTTCTTTGCCAAATTTTTCACCATAGCGCACCTCGTAGTCATTGCGGGCCAGTTTCAATCGTTCATGAATCAAGTCGCTGTCGGTCTTGGCGGTGCGAATACCAGAAGGCGATTTCTTCTGGAAGCAATGCAGCACATATACAGCCTTCGCAAACCGCACCGTGTAGGCCACCCGAAAAGTATCGCCCCGATGATCCTCGACCAACTCGAATACTCCTGGCCCCTCGCCCTTTCAGGGCTTTGCCGCTGGCGGTTGCCCGCCCAACTGAACGACGCCCAAACCATAACCGAAGTCATCGACCACCTCACCGGGGAAATCCAGCAGATCGCGCTTGGCTGAACCAATCCAGTGCAGCGGTCGCTCTTGGCGGGGCGAGGAACTCATGAAGCAAGTATACCGCATTAGGTATTATTTGAAAATATCGCCGTCCCGCCGGCGCCGACTTTTGCAGCAATGCTTAAGTGACGCTGATTAATTCAGCTTTCGTCATAGATGGTCGCCCCCATTTTGCCAAGCCTTCATTCGATGTTGTTAAGCAGGTAAAGATTGCAGCCATAGATCCGGACTTTGAGTGGAAGGTGAGTTCCTGTCCCTGATGGAATACGCTGGTCGAATCCTTATCA
>VMSX01000019.1 GCA_013791905.1 Rhodocyclaceae bacterium
ACACTTTGCTACAGATCTTTTCGCTCACCCTGTTCGAGAAGATGCCCATCCAGCAAGCCTTTGCAGGCAGCGACTACATTTTTGAACAGCACAGCACCAGCAACCAACTGAATCTGTTCGCGTTTTAACCGGACACTACTGTTAAATATAACCTATTTTGAATATGCCGAACTGCTCGTGCAGCTAATTAAATCGGCTGGCTTGGCTCGTCGGGTTCCAGCGGCTCAAGCCAGTTGAGTTGTTGCTCCAGCACGGCGACGGTGGCTTCGGAAGCGTCGTTGCGCCGCATGGTGATGCGGCGGGCGAGCACATCGGGCGGGGCGGTCGGGGCGAGAATTTCGAAGGACACCCCCAGCCGCGCCGCGAGACGGCGAAACCGGTCGCGCTCGATGCGTTTCAGGAAGGCGGCATCGACGATCACCGACCAGCCCGATTGCAGCACCTCCTCCGCCAATCCAGCCAGTCGCTCATAGGTGCGGCGGGTGGCTTCCGGCGTGTAAATCGAGCCGTCGCTGGCGGCTTCCGGCGCGAGGCCGAACAGACGTTTCCGCTCGACATCCGAACGGATGCGCACCGTGTCGAGAAAGTCGGCGCTGGCGAGACGGCGACTGCTGGCGTAAGTCTTGCCGCAGCCCGAGGGGCCGCTGGTGATCGTCAAAGTCGGCGCCAGGTTGGGAACGGCCAGTCTCTGCGCGAGATCGAGATAACCCGCGGCTTCGGCGCCATCGCCCCGGATGGCGGCAACCTTGGCGCGCACCAGCGCCCGATAGACGAGATAGAAACGCATTACAGTGAGCGACGCAAAGTCGCCAGTGGCCGTCAGCCAGGCATCGAGCAGCCAGGTCGCCAGCCCGGCTTCACCGTGATCGAGCAGGTCGAGCAGGGTGAAGGCAATCTCACTGGCAACATCGATGCAGCGGAAGCTGTCATTGAATTCGATGCAATCAAAAGGGGTGATCTGGCCGTCCAGCAGCACCAAGTTGCCCAGATGCAGGTCGCCGTGGCCGTCGCGCACCCGTCCGGTGGCCCGGCGGGCGACAAAGTCACTGTGCCGGGCGGCAAACGCGCGCTGCGTCCAGTTTTCCAGTGCGGTCAGTCGATTGTGTTCTGCCGGCAGTAACCGCACCAGTTCGGTGAAGTTTTCCAGCGCGTCGGCCAGGATGGTTTCCGGCGAACCAAAAGTCGGCGCCGATGTGACGGCGGCAGCGTTCTGGAATGCGGCCAGGGAGCGCGCCAACTGGCTGAGTTGCGCGCTCGTCAGCGCCCCGCGCGCGCAGACATGATCGAGCCGCTGTTCTTCAGCAAAGCGGCGCATCTTCACGGCGGGTTCGCCGGCCAGTTCGACGACCTCCAGATACAGTTCGGGGGCGAAGCGGCGGTTCAGGTGTAGTTCGGCAGCGCAGCAGGCGCGGCGTTTCTCGATCGTGCCATAGTCCAGAAAAGGTAGTGTGACCGGCTTCTTCAGCTTGTAGGCGAACTCGCCCGCGAGCAACACCCAGGAGATGTGCGTCTCCATGACCTGCACATGGTCAGGATCGGGCATGGCCTGAATGTAGGAATGCGGCATATCCGGCATAATCGCTATTATGACCCTCACCGAGTTGCGCTACATCGTTGCCCTGGCCCGCGAACGCCATTTCGGCCGCGCGGCGGAAAAATGCTTTGTCGCCCAGCCGACCTTGTCGGTGGCGGTCAAGAAGCTTGAAGACGAACTGGGCGTGATTCTTTTCGAGCGCGGCCAGAGCGAAGTCACGGTGACGCCGGCCGGGGTGCCCGTGGTGGAGCAGGCTGCACGCGTGCTGGCAGAGGCCGCGCGCGTTAAGGAGCTTGCCGACACCGCCGGCGACCCGCTGGCCGGACCCTTGCGGCTGGGCGCCATTCACACCATCGGCCCGTATTTGCTTCCGCGCCTGGTGCCACTCATCAAGGCGCGTGCGCCGAAGATGCCGCTGATGATCGTGGAAGGCCTGACCGCGCAACTCATCGAAGCGCTGAAGAGCGGCGAACTGGATGTCGCCGTGCTGGCGCTGCCAGTCGAGGAACCGGGGCTGGTGGTTCAGCCGGTCTATGATGAAGCGTTTCGCGTGCTGGTGCCGCAGGGGCATGCCTGGGCGAAGCAGAAACAGGTCAATGCCGACCACCTGCTCGACGAACCGCTGCTGATGCTCGGTCGCGGCAACTGTTTTCGCGACCAGGTGCTGGATCTGTGCACCCGCGCCGGCGCCGGTGGCCCACAGGTGCTGGAAGGCTCGTCGCTCGAAACCATCCGCCTCATGGTGGCCTCGGGGGTGGGCATTACCGTGATGCCGTCCTCTGCGGTCGATACGCTGCCGAAAGATGATCCGCTCCTCTGCGTGCGGCCCTTTGCCGCGCCGACGCCGACGCGGCGGGTCGGTCTGGTCTGGCGCGTCAGCTTCCCGCGGCACCAGGCCATCGACCTGATGCGCAGGGTCCTGCTCGACTGCAAGCTGCCGGGCATCAAGCCGGTTAGATAGTTTTCGACTATCCTGTTTATAACCACAATCCACTGGAACAATTGTGTCCCGTGGCGCAAAATTTGACCATGGTCGGGCCAACCCGATGACAACCCACTATCAAAAGGAGTGCATCATGAAAGACAAAAAAGTCGCCAGTATCAATATCGGCATCGGCGATGCGGATCGCGCCAAGATCGCCAAGGGTCTTTCGCGTCTGCTGGCCGACAGTTATTCCCTCTACCTGATGACCCACAATTTCCACTGGAACGTCACCGGGCCGATGTTCAACACCCTGCACCTGATGTTCATGGCGCAATACACCGAGCAGTGGAATGCACTCGACATCGTCGCCGAACGCATCCGCGCCCTCGGCCATCCCGCGCCCGGTACCTACAAGGAATTCGCCAAACTCGCCTCGATCAAGGAAGTGGACGGCGTGCCCAAGGCGACCGAGATGATCCGCCTGCTGGTTGCGGCGCAGGAAGCCACCGCCCGTACCGCGCGCGAGGTATTTCCGGTGGTCGAAAAAGCCAATGACCAGCCGACCGCCGATCTGCTGACCCAGCGCATGGAGGTTCACGAGAAAACGGCGTGGATGCTCAGAAGCCTGCTTGAAGAGTAAGGAAAACAACGAATAATCCGTCACACCGGCGCAAGCCGGTGTCCAGGCGTCTGAAAGCACTGGATTCCGTATATGGACTCCTCCCGATTTGCAAGAGCGAGCTGAGATTTGGCAAATGGGTGCGACTGCGACCGTATATCCGACCTGTGGGTGGAACCATGCTGCTGTTCCTGGCCATGATGGGCATCCGCGCGGCGGGGACTCAACGGCTTTGCGGCCTCGAAGGCCTCCGGAATCCTCAGTCTCTCCCACCGCCGGTTCGACCGTTTTGCCATCACTCTTCTCTCTCCAGCAACCGC
>VMSX01000018.1 GCA_013791905.1 Rhodocyclaceae bacterium
GCGGTTGCTGGAGAGAGAAGAGTGATGGCAAAACGGTCGAACCGGCGGTGGGAGAGACTGAGGATTCCGGAGGCCTTCGAGGCCGCAAAGCCGTTGAGTCCCCGCCGCGCGGATGCCCATCATGGCCAGGAACAGCAGCATCGTTCCACCCACAGGTCGGATATACGGTCGCAGTCGCACCCATTTGCCAAATCTCAGCTCGCTCTTGCAAATCGGGAGGAGTCCATATACGGAATCCAGGGCAGCCAAATGCATGGACCCCGGTCGGACTTTCTCCGGTAGGTTCAGGTAGAACCGAACAGTCGCACGTATTCGATCTTCGGGCAGCGGTCCATCACGACGTCGAGGCCGGCGGCAGAGGCTTTGTCGGCGGCGGCGGGGTTGATTATGCCGAGTTGCAGCCAGAGCGATTTCGCGCCGATGGCGATGGCGGCGTCGGCAATTGGCGGCACATCGTCCGCCTTGCGAAACACATCCACCATATCGACCTTGACGGGTATGTCTTGCAGGCTGGGGTAGCAGGGCTGGCCGAGGATTTCGTTGGCGGCGGGGTTGACCGGGATCACCGTGTAGCCGCGCGCCATCAGGTAGCGCGCAACGATGTTGCTGGGACGGTCTTCGCGGGCCGACAGGCCGATCATGGCGATGACGCGGTGGGTTTTCAGGATCCGGGAGAGGCCGGCGTCGTCTGTAATGATCATGGTCAGGGTTCCAGAAGGTAGTCAAGCGCGGGTTGTGTGAGAACGTGCGGCACTTTCTCAAGATTCCAATGCGCCAGTGCCCAGGCCCAAAGGTCGGCGCTGGCGCGACGGCGTTCCGCCAGCGCGCCGCCTCCATGGGTTCGGCGCAATTCTGCCGGGGGTTGCTGGCCGAGGAAGCTGAGCGCGGCAAACAGGGCGGGGACGGGATGCGTCGCATCGACGGGTGCGGCGCGCGTCTGTTTCGAAAGCTTGTTGCCTGCGGCATCGACGGCGACCGGCAGGTGGGCGTAGGCCGGCGTGGGCAAGCCCAGCAGGCGTTGCAGATAAATCTGGCGCGGCGTCGAGTCGATCAGATCGGCGCCCCGCACCACATGGTCGACGCCCTGATCGGCGTCATCGACCACCACGGCGAGCTGGTAGGCGAACAGGCCGTCGGCGCGCAGCAGCACGCAGTCGCCGACATCGCGCGGCAGGTTCTGTCTCTGCTTGCCTTGCAGGGCATCTACAAATTCAATGGTGTCAGCGACCCTGAGCCGCCAGGCGCGCGCCACCTTGCCGGGCGGCAGGCCGTTGCGGCAGGTGCCGGGATAGACCGGCGCGCCATCTATGCCCGATGTGATATTTGGCGCGTCGTCGATTTCGCTGCGCGTGCAGCCGCAGGAATAAACCTCACCCGCCACCAGCAACTGTTCAAAAACTTCGCGATAGCGCGCGCTGCGGGTGCTTTGCACCATGACTTCACCGTCCCACTCGAAGCCGCAGGCTTCCAGCGTGGCGAGAATCGACGCGGCGGCGCCGGTACGGCTGCGCGGCTGGTCGACGTCTTCCATGCGCAGCAGCCAGCGGCCGCCACGCGATCTGGCCTCCAGGCAAGAGCCGAGCGCGGCAACCAGCGAACCGAAGTGCAGCGGCCCGGTGGGGGATGGCGCGAAGCGTCCACACGCGCCAGCCAGGGTTGGCGCGATCATTACGCGGCGCCCGGGTTTGGTTCCGGCGCAGGCTGATTTAGAATAGTCGCACTATTTCCCAAAACGGAGCGCCGCATGGCCACCATTGCCCTTACCGCCGACAACTTCAAGCAAACCATCTCCAGCCACGACATCGTAATCGTCGATTTCTGGGCGGCGTGGTGCGCGCCCTGCCGCGCTTTTGAGCCGATCTTCGAGGCGGCATCTGAAAAGTATCCGGATATCGCCTTTGCCAAGGTAAACACCGAGGAAGAGCGCGAGATGGCCAACGGCTTCAACGTCCGCTCGATTCCGATGCTGATGGTTTTTCGTGAACAGGTCATCCTTTACGCCGAGGCGGGATCTTTGCCGGCCCCGGCGCTGGACCAGTTGATCGAGCAAATTCGTGCGCTTGACATGGACAAGGTGCGCGCCGAGATCGCCGCTGCGGAAGAGCAGTAATTAGTCGAGACTTTCACCAAAGGCCGCGCGGAATTTTTCCGCGATTTCGGCGCGGGTGGGTTTGTGATTCTGCCCGCCGCGCCGGGCGATCTTGATGCTGCCCATGAGGGTGGCGAGCCGGCCGGTCTTTTGCCAGTTCCAGCCTTGCGCCATGCCATACAGCAGGCCGGCGCGATAGGCGTCGCCACAACCCGTTGGGTCGACCAGTTGCTCCGGGGCGACCACCGGGATGTCGAGGCGCGTGCCATCCGCGTAGATCTGCGAACCGTTGCCGCCGAGCGTTACCACCAGTGCGCGCAATGAGCCGGCGAGCTCTTCGAGACTCTTGCCGGTGCGTTCGGTGAGCAGTTTCGCTTCGTAGTCATTGACCGTGCAGACGTCGGCGAGCCCGATGAAATCGAGCAGCTCCGCACCGTCGAACATCGGCAGCCCCTGGCCCGGATCGAAAATGAAGGGAATGCCGGCGGCGTGAAATTCACGCGCGTGCTGCAGCATGCCGTCGCGACCGTCCGGGGAGACGATGCCCAGCGTCACATTGCCGGCATCGGCGATGCGATTCTCGTGCGAAAAATTCATTGCGCCGGGGTGGAAGGCGGTGATCTGGTTGTCGTCCAGGTCGGTGGTGATGAAGGCCTGGGCGGTGAAACTGTCGGGTATGGCGCGCACGTGCTGCGCCGCCAGCCCCAACTGCTTGAGGCGGGCCAGGTAGGGCGCGCTGTCGTCGCCGACGGCGGCCATGATGAGCGGCGCACCACCCAGCAGGTGCAGGTTGTAGGCGATGTTGCCGGCGCAACCGCCGTACTCGCGGCGCATGTCCGGGACCAGAAAGGCAACGTTGAGGATGTGGATCTGCTCCGGCAGAATGTGATTCTTGAAGCGATCCTTGAACACCATGATGGTGTCGTAGGCGAGCGAGCCGCAGATAAGCGTGTGCATGGCAGGTATGGGTCAGGGATAAAAGAGATAGAGGCGATAGCCGACGGCGGGAATGCCGGAAATTTCGAGCGTCAGCCGCACGGCGACGTCGCCGTTAGCGGCGAAGCCGGCGCCGGCTGCGCGGTTGGCGGGCAGATACTCGGCGGGGGCCAGGACCTTGCGTAACAAAGCGTAGTCCTGAGTATCGGTCAGGGTCAGTTCGAGGTGCGGATATTCCTGATCGAAGGGTGCGCGGTTTTTCAGGGTGGCGGTGAGCGACAGGCGCCCCGCGCCCGCCGCATCCGCTGCGCCCGCAGGCGCAAGGTCGGAGCTTTCAATCCCGATCAGTTCGGCTTTGCGCGGGCGCGGCAGCGTGCAACCGAGGTGTTCGCAGCCGGCCACCAGGGCCGGACGCAGTTCGGGCGCCACTACCGCCAACTCGACACGAAAGAGGTACAGCAACTGGCCGGCGGCCAAAAGCAGCAAAACGACTAGGCCGGCGACCCACGGCCAGCGCTGCGGTCGCGGGGTTTCGACAAAGGGCCCCCAGGCTGCCGGTGCGAGTGTAGTGGTCGTTTTGGCCGGAACCGGGGGATTGGTCAGCGGCGCGGATTCCGCCGCTGCGCCTTGCCCGCTTTCGGGCGCGCCGCACCCCATGCGGGGCATTTCATCCTGCCAGCGCCGACTTTCGTCGTCTTCGCTGACGGGTTCATCCTGGGACGGGGGGCTGACCTCTGCATCAACGGCATTAGTCGCGGTGGTTGACCAGCTTGCGGCTGCGGCGCCAGTGTCATTATCCGGTGCCGGTTCCGGCGGCGCGTCAGGTTGCATGTCAGGCTGCGCGGCTGCTGCGTCGATAGCGTCGGTAGCGTCGCTCGCCGGTTCGGCCGGGGGTGTGGCGTCGGCTTGCGGTGTATCGCGGGGGAATGCGGCTGGCATCCAGGCGGGCAGGACATCCGGCAAACTCTCCGGCTCTGCTGCTGCAGGCGGCGTCGGCGCCAAGTGTGCCGGAAACTTCATCGGTACCAGCAATTCATCGGCCAGACTGTCGATGGCATTGAACACGCCGCGACAAGTGCCGCAACGGACCTGCCCCTGGCGCACCTTCAACTGCTCGGGGGTGACGCGAAAGTCGGTTTCACAATGAGGGCAGCGGGTCAGCATGCGCCGAGTTTACTATCAAGCAAAACGCCGGGCCGCCCCAAGTTTTGCTTGGCCCCCCAAGGGGAGGGCGCAGCGTAGCTGGGTCTGCGGGAGGGGGCTCAATTTTCGCCTTCGAGCCGCACCCAGCCATCATGGGTGGCGCCAACCGTGAGCGGCAGGTAGGGCGCATAGGCGGCGATGACCTGCCCGGCCTGGGTTTCCAACACACCGGATAGCGCCAGTTTTCCACCTGGCTTGAGGCGGGCGGCCAGCAGCGGCGCCAGCAGCATGAGCGGGTTGGTGAGAATGTTGGCGACAACGCGGTCATAGGTTGCGGTGAGTGCGTCACCCGAATGGGCGAGCCGCATGACGACCCGATTGCAGGCAGCGTTGTCGGCGGCGGCGGTGAGTGCGCTGGCATCGATATCGACGCCCAGTACATCAGCCGCACCCAGTTTCAGCGCCGCGATGCCGAGGATGCCGGAGCCGCAGCCATAGTCGAGCAGCGTGATGCCGGGCTGGACTTCCCGTTCCAGCCATTCAAGGCAGAGGCGCGTGGTGGGGTGGCTGCCGGTGCCAAAGGCCAGGCCGGGGTCGAGTTCAAGGTTGATTGCCGTCGGGTCGGGCGCGCTGTGCCATGAGGGCACGATCCACAGCCGGTCGGAGATGCGGATCGGCTCGAACTGCGACTGCGTGAGCCGCACCCAGTCCTGCTCGGCTACCTCGGAAAAATTGATCTCGGGTAGCTGCGCAATGCCGGCAGCGCGCACGGCAACGGCGATGGTGTCGCGTAAATCACCAAGACTGGCCGGTGGGTCGAACAGCGCGACGACGCGACTGACGTCCCACAGCGGTGTCGCCAGCGTACCAGAGGCGCCCGGTTCGCCGAACTGGGGTGTTTCAAGTGCCGTGCCGGCCTGGGCATCCTCGACACTGACCGAAATTGCCCCTGCCGCCAAGAGCGCTTCGGAGAGCGCCTCGGCATGGGCGGCAGCGGCTTCAAGTGTGACCGATACCCACATCCGGATTATTTCCGGTTGCTTTCCTCGCGCGCGGCGAGTTTTTCTTCCAGGTAGTGAATATTGGTGCCACCCTTCATGAAGCGCTCGTCGAGCATCAGGTCCTGGTGCAGGGGGATGTTGGTCTTGATGCCATCGACCATCATTTCCGACAGGGCGATGCGCATGCGGCGGATGGCCTGCTCGCGCGTGTCGCCATAGGCGATCAGCTTGCCGATCATCGAGTCGTAATGGGGCGGTACCGTATAACCTGTGTAAACATGCGAATCGACCCGGATGCCGGGGCCACCCGGTGGGTGCCAATTGGTGATTTTGCCGGGAGATGGGGTACCTTTGAATGGATCTTCGGCGTTGATGCGGCATTCGATTGCATGCCCCCTGAGTTCGATGTCGCGCTGGCGGAGCCAGAGTTTCTCCCCGGCGGCAACCCTGATCTGCGCCTGCACGATGTCGACCCCGGCCGTTAGTTCGGTAACCGGGTGCTCGACCTGGACGCGCGTGTTCATCTCGATGAAGTAGAACTCGCCCTTTTCATAGAGAAACTCGAAGGTGCCGACGCCGCGATAGCCGATCTTCTTGCAGGCTTCGGCGCAGCGCTCGCCGATGCGCGTGATCAGCCGCCGATTGATCAGGGGCGCGGGCGCCTCCTCGATCACCTTCTGGTGGCGGCGTTGTATCGAGCAGTCGCGCTCGCCCAGCCACACGGCATTCTTGAAGCTGTCGGCCAGTACCTGGATTTCGATATGGCGTGGGTCTTCCAGGTATTTCTCCATGTACACCACGGAATTGCCGAACGCCGCGCCGGCCTCGCTGCGGGTCATGGTCACCGCATTGATGAGTGCCGCTTCGGTATGCACCACGCGCATGCCGCGCCCGCCACCACCACCGGCGGCCTTGATGATCACCGGATAGCCGATCGCGCGGGCAATTTTCGTGATCTCCTTGGGGTCTTCTGGTAACGCCCCTTCGGAACCGGGTACGCAGGGCACGCCGGTTGCCTTCATGGCATTCTTGGCCGAGACCTTGTCGCCCATCAGCCGGATGGTTTCCGGGCGTGGACCGATGAAGACGAAGCCCGATTTTTCGGTACGCTCGGCGAAATCGGCGTTTTCCGACAGAAAGCCGTAGCCCGGGTGGATTGCTTCGGCATCGGTGACTTCGGCGGCAGAAATGATCGCCGGTATGTTGAGATAGCTCAGGGCTGACGGCGGTGGCCCGATACAGACCGATTCGTCGGCGAGCTTGACGTATTTGGCTTCGGCGTCGGCCACCGAATGAACGGCAACGGTACGGATGCCCAGTTCGCGACAGGCGCGCAGGATCCTGAGGGCGATCTCGCCACGGTTGGCGATCAGGATTTTTTCGAACATTGCCATTAGACGATGATGAACAGGGGTTGGTCAAATTCGACGGCTTGTCCATTTTCGACCAGGACGGCCTTGATGACGCCATCGATGTCGGCTTCGATTTCGTTCATCAGCTTCATGGCTTCGATGATGCAGAGGGTGTCGCCCTTCTTGACGGTCATGCCGACCTCGACCAGCGGCGCAGCGCCAGGACTGCCGGCCCGATAGAAGGAGCCGACCATCGGCGATTTCATCACATGCCCCGCCGGTGGAGCTGGGACGGCAGCAGCGGTTTCTGCAGCAGCTGCAGTTGTACCTTCAGAAAACTGGGTGCCGCCACCCTGCGTCATCATGTGGGGCTGCATGCCCATCGGCATGCTGACCATGGTGGTGGTCGGCCCCGGAGCCGCATGCTTGACGATGCGGATTTTTTCCTCCCCTTCGCTGATTTCCAGCTCTGAAATGCCAGAGTTTTGCACCAGGTCTATCAGTGTTTTCAGTTTTCTGAGATCCATTTGGCCTCCTGACCCGCGGATGGCGGGCGTTTTTGTGATGCCACAGGGCGGGCGCGGGTGGCGCCGCCGGGCGGTTGAGCGTTATTGCTGAATGCGCGCCAGCGCAGCTTCGAGCGCGAGGGCGTAGCCCTGGGCGCCAAGTCCGCAGATCACGCCGACGGCGATATCCGAGAAATGGGAGTGATGCCGGAAAGCTTCGCGGGCGTGGATGTTGGAAAGGTGTACCTCGATGAAGGGGATGCGCACGGCGGACAATGCATCGCGCAGCGCCACGCTGGTGTGGGTGTAGCCACCCGGATTGATGATGATGAATTCAATACCCTCGGCGCCGGCGGCCTGTACGCGGTCGATCAACCCGCCCTCGCTGTTGCTCTGGAAACTTTCGATCTGCACACCGTTGGCGCGGGCACGCGCCTCCATCATGGTATGGATGTCGGCCAATGTGGTGCGACCGTAAACCTCGGGTTCGCGGGTGCCAAGCAGGTTCAGGTTGGGGCCGTGCAGGACAAGAATACGTGCGTTGCGACCGGCACCGCTGTCCGCGCTTCCAGCTTTCGCAGAGGATTTTTTGCTTTTTGGGTTCGACATGGCGTCAAGTTTGCCGCAAATAGGGACAAGTTGTCTAGATGAAGGTATTTATGGCCAAGTTTTGTGCGGTGAGGCTATACCGAAACCGCATCTTAGCAAATCTACCCTGCTGCAGCGCACAAGGCCTCAACCTCCTCCACGCGGGCGCGGGTTCGGGTGCGGCCATCGTGGCTTTTCAGGGCTATCCGCTCATCGCGCGGTGAGCGGACGATCAAGTTGGCCGGCCTTTCCTCGTCGTCGATGACGAGCACCGCTTCGACCCGGTCATTCCGGGGGTTGCCGTGATGGAAGGGGATGCCCTGGTCGAGCAGGAAAATTTCCAGTTCCTTGGCGCTGTCAGGAAAGAGCAGGATGTCGATGCGGGCATGGCGTCCTGCCGTGCCTTCGAGCACCGAACCGGTGAGATAGGGTGAAAATGGTGCCAGACGGTGCATCAGTTCGATGGCGCCGCCACGCAGGAATGCGATGCGCTCGGCTTGTTCGTCCTCCTGATAAATGGCCTGGTACTCGCGCACGGCTGCTTCGACATCGGCGTTGCCGGGCAGCGGAAAACTGTCCGGCAAGCCCAGCTGGCGCACCGCCTTGCGCTTGGCAAAGCCATAATCGAGGCCGTCTTCGGCGATCAGGCGCGCCGCAGCGTGGACCAGCTCGGAGCGCAAGGTTGGGGCGTTGGGGTTCAGAGTGCGTGCGGGACGATTGCGGCGGCTCATAAGACTCCCTCCCGTAGAATACCGACCTATTCTATCTGCAACCTGTTTTCACTCATGCACATACACATTCTCGGGATCTGTGGCACCTTCATGGGCGGCATCGCCTTGATCGCCCGCGCAGCCGGTCACCGCGTCACCGGCTGCGATGCCAACGTGTATCCACCGATGAGCGACCAACTGGTGGCCCAAGGTGTCGACCTGATCGAGGGCTACGCAGCCGACCAGCTGGCGCTGAATGCCGACCTGTGGGTAGTCGGCAACGCCGTGTCGCGTGGCAATCCCCTGCTGGAGGCGATCCTGGAGCGTGGCCTGCCCTATGTTTCGGGACCGCAGTGGCTGGCCGAGAACATCCTGCAGGGGAAATGGGTGCTGGCGGTAGCGGGCACCCATGGCAAGACCACTACCGCAGCCATGCTGGCGTGGATACTCGAACATGCCGGTTTGCAGCCGGGCTTTCTGATTGGCGGAGTGCCGCAAAACTTCAAAAAATCGGCTAACTACTCTGAATCATCATTCTTCGTCGTCGAAGCTGACGAATATGACACAGCTTTCTGCGATAAGCGATCCAAATTCGTCCACTACCACCCGCGCACGGCAATCCTGAACAACCTTGAATTCGATCATGCAGACATATTTGCTGATCTTGCTGCTATCGAGACGCAATTTCATCATTTTGTGCGGACAATCCCCGGCAATGGCCTGGTGGTGACGAATGCCGCCGAGCCGGCGCTGGAGCGGGTATTGGAACGCGGTTGCTGGACGCCGGTTGAACGTTTCAACAGCGTGGACGGCTGGCATGCCACGGGCGAGGATGCGAGCGGCCATTTGGCCATCCGGCAGGGCGAACGGGAAGTGGGTGCTATCAACTGGCAGTTGGCCGGTGAGCACAATCGCAACAATGCACTGGCTGCGCTGCTGGCTGCGCGCCACGCCGGGGTGCCGCTGGCCCACGGGCTGGCAGCATTGGCCTGTTTCGAAAACGTCAAGCGCCGGCTGGAGGTGCGCGGTACGGTGGATGGCGTGACGGTCTATGATGACTTTGCCCACCATCCGACCGCGATCGCCACCACGCTGGCTGGATTGCGTGGCAAGGTCGGTCCGGGCAATGGACGCATTCTCGCTGTGCTGGAACCGCGCTCCAACACCATGAAACTCGGCGCGCTGAAAGATGCGCTGGCCGACAGCCTTGTGGTTGCCGATCAGGTGTTCTGCTACAGCGCCAATCTCGGCTGGGACGCCGTCGCCGCGCTGGCCCCGCTGGGTGGCAAGGCTGCGGTGAGTGACGATCTGACCGATCTGGTTAGCCGTGTAGTTGCCGCCGCCCGTCCGGGCGATCAGGTGCTGGTGATGAGCAATGGCGGTTTCGGCGGCATCCACGACAAATTGCTTAGCGCGCTCGCCGCACGTTAACCAAACTATGGCCCCCCACGCTCGTAAAACCAACTCGCTGCCCCCCACAGGGGGGCTGCGCCTCCCTTGGGGCGGCCCGTCGAGAGGCTAGATGTTCATCAAATTCGTCATCATCCTGCTGTTGTTGATTGTGGCGGCCAGCCTGCTCAGTGGCCGCTCGGTGCTTGGCGCGCGGCGGACGGGTGGCCAGGCTAAGCCGAGTTTGCGCAAGCTGATGTTGAGTGTCGCCGTGGTGTTGTTGGTCATCGGCGCGACGGTGGTGACCATTCACCTCTCCGGCTGCAGCAAGTCCGGCGATACCGCGTTTCGTTCCACCGATATCAGCGGCGCCAAATTTGCCCGCTTGTCTGTTCTCGATGCCCTCACCGACCACAACGGGCGCCGTGTCGCCAGCGCCGACTTTCAGGGCAAGGTCGTGGTGGTATTCTTCGGCTTCACCCAGTGTCCCGATATTTGTCCGACCAAGATGGTGGCGTTTCAGGAAGCCATGCGTCTGCTCGGTCCGGCCGCCGACCGGGTGCAGGTGTTGTTCGTCACGGTCGACCCCGAGCGCGACACGCAAGCAGTGCTGGCTGCCTATGTGCCCTGGTTCGACGCCCGCTTCCTGGGACTGTACGGCGATACCCGCACCACCCGGGACGTCGCCGAGGAATTCCGTGTTATTTACAGCAAGGTACAGGACGGGACAGCGTTGGGTTACAGCATGGATCACAGTGCCACCAGTTATGTCTTTGATCCGCAGGGTCGTCCGCGGCTGTTGATCCGTTACGGTGAAACACCGCAAAGCATCGCCGACGATGTGCTGAAACTGCTGGCTGGGCATTGAAGGCAAGCACCGCAAGGGTGGCTGGCTAATTCGATCAACCGAAAGGAGACAGATGCGCTATATCAAGAAACTGACCGATATTCCACAACTCAGTGAAGCCGAGCGTACCGCGCTCGCACCCGTTGCCGATGCCTATGCGTTCCGCGTCAGCGACTACTATCTCAAACTGATCAACTGGGACGACCCACTCGATCCGATTCGTCAGCTGGTCATCCCGCGCGCCGACGAACTCGGCGACTGGGGCAAGCTCGACGCCAGCAACGAGGCGGCCAACACCGTCATGCGTGGCGTGCAGCACAAGTATCCCGATACCGCCTTGCTGCTGTGCAACGAGGTATGCGGCGCCTACTGCCGCTACTGCTTCCGCAAGCGGCTGTTCATGAACGACAACGACGAGGCGAGCAAGGACCTGACGCCCGGCATTGACTACATCCGCGCCCACCCCGAGATCACCAACGTGCTGCTCACTGGTGGCGATCCGCTGTTGCTCAGCACGCGCCGTCTCAGTGAGGTCATCGGCGCACTGCGCGAAATCGAGCATGTACAGATCATCCGCATCGGCACCAAGATGACAGCGTTCAACCCGTTCCGTGTGCTCGATGACCCGGCGCTGCTCGAAATGTTCGAGAAATACTCGACGGCGCAGAAGCGTATCTATGTGATGAACCACTTCGATCACCCGCGCGAACTCACCGACGAGGCGGTGGCGAGCATCGACAAGCTGATCCGTGCCGGCGCGATCATGACCAACCAGTGCCCACTGATCGCCGGCATCAACGACGACCCCATGGTGCTGTCAGATATGTTCCGCCAGCTGTCGTGGATCGGTTGCCCGCCCTACTATCTCTTCCAGGGACGTCCGACCGCCGGCAACGACCCCTACAAGGTGTCGATCGTGCGCGGCTGGGAAATCTTTCGCGAGGCCCTGCGTCACGGTTCCGGGCTGGCGCGCCGCGCCCGCTTCGTCATGTCGCATGAGACCGGCAAGGTGGAGATTCTCGCCGTCGATGACCAGCACATCTACCTGCGCTACCAGCGGGCCAAGGATGCCAATCTGCGCGGCCGCTTCCTCGTCTACCAGCGCAATGACGACGCCTACTGGCTGGACGATCTTGAACCGGCTGCCGGCAGCGACGCGCCGCGGTTCACCGCCGAATCAATCCTCGATACCGCAGACGGTCCGGAATAAACGACCGACAAAACAAAACGGGCCGCCCTGTCTGCATGGCGGCCCGTTTCTTGTCTGGCGCAAGCTTACATGCGTGCTGCCAGCACACCTTTCATTTTCTGCATGGCCTTGGCTTCGATCTGGCGGATGCGTTCGGCCGATACGCCGTATTCCGAAGCGAGCTCGTGGAGCGTGGCGCCGGACTCGTCGTCGTCCACCAGCCAGCGCCGTTGCACGATGGTGCGGCTGCGGTCGTCCAGTTCGGCCAGGGCATCGCGCAGGCCGGTGTCCTGCAGGTGGTCGCGCTCCTTGCGCT
This sequence comes from Rhodocyclaceae bacterium, assembly GCA_013791905.1. Classification (GTDB taxonomy): domain Bacteria; phylum Pseudomonadota; class Gammaproteobacteria; order Burkholderiales; family Rhodocyclaceae; genus Sulfuricystis. Next base: position 12,067 of record VMSX01000018.1, read on the forward strand.
CCAGCTGGATCGAAGGCTCGACGCTGATGTCGGCTGCCAGATAGGCGGCGGGAGAGTAGTGGTCGTCGTCATCGTCCGAGAGCGGTTCGAGCGAGATGTCCATGCCGCCCATGCGCGTTTCCATTTCGACCACTTCCTCGGGCTTGACGCCCAACTGACGGGCAACGCTGGCCACTTCATCGGGAGCAAGACTGGCGAAGCCGTGCTCGGCGTTGGCTTCCTGAGCCAGTGCGGCTTTCATGCTGCGCAGGTTGAAGAACAGCTTGCGCTGCGCCTTGGTGGTGGCGAGTTTCACCAAGCGCCAGTTCTTCAGGATGTATTCGTGGATTTCGGCCTTGATCCAGTGCAGTGCGAAGGAAACCAGACGCACGCCGCGTTCCGGGTCGAAGCGCTTGACGGCTTTCATCAGACCGACGCTGCCTTCCTGAATCAGATCGGCGTGCGGCAGGCCATAGCCCAGATAACCACGCGCCACGGCAATCACCAGTCGCAGATGCGACATGACCAGCCTGCGTGCGGCCTCGCGATCGCCATCGTCGCGCAGACGACGGGCAAGCTCCTGCTCCTCGTCCAGGGTCAACAACGGCACGCGATTGGCAGCCTGAATGTAGGCCTCGATACTGCCGGTGGGGGACGGGAGGGAAAATTGGGCAAGTGTCAGGGCATGTTGCATATTTAAAGCCTCCTTTGCTAAGATTTTAGCACTCGGTCAATGTGAGTGCCAATAGTCTAACAAGTTCCCGACTAATTTACTATGGTTTTGTCGCCTTTGAGGCTTTCTTTCAAAAATACCTAAGGAGCGTGGCGGGAAGGCGCGGCGGAGTTTGCGCGGAGCACGCGAAATGCTCGCCTACAATGCGCTGACATGGAAAGCCATCTCCTCACCCTGCTCAAGCGCACACCGCTATTTGGCGATTTGCCGACAGCGCAACTCGCGCAGCTCGCCGCAGCGACGGCGGAGCGACGTTACGCCCGTGGTGACGTAGTCCTTGAGAAAGGCGCACGCCTGACTGGCCTCCATGTTGTTCTGTCGGGGAAACTCAAGGAATTCTGCCGTGCGCCGGGCGGCGAGGAAAAGGTCATCGAAATCCTCGGTGCTGGTCAGACCTGCGGCGAGGCGGCACTGTTTCTTGACACGCCATACCCCTTTCACGCTTCCGCTTTGAGCAACGCGGTGCTGTTGCACATCGAGAAACAGGCTATTGACGGGCTAGTCGAGGGTGCGCCGGAATTTGTTATCCGCATGCTGCAGGTGCTTGCCGAACGGCAAAACACAAGTTTGCGCGACATCGAGGCCTATTCACGATCCAGCCTCCTACAGCGGCTGGTTACTTATCTGCTCGAACTATGCCGCGCTAGCGGTGAAGAAACACCAAGCATCACCCTGCCGGCGATGAAGCAGGTGGTTGCCTCGCGTTTGAACATGGCGCCCGAGGTTCTGTCACGTACCTTTCGCGACCTGGCGGATGCCGGCCTGATCGAGATGCGCGGCAAGCGGGTGATTTTGCTTGATCCAGTGCGACTCAGGGAGTTCACCCGCCAGAACTGAGCTGCGCGAGGCGCCAGAGGGGCGCTAGCTGCGTGACGGTCGCTTGGCAAGTTTGCGTTGTAGGGTGCGGCGATGCATATGCAGGGATCGTGCCGTGGCCGAGATATTTCCCTCATGCGTTTGCAACACGCGTTGAATGTGCTCCCACTCGAGGCGGTTGACCGACATGGGTTCGGTGGCGATAACGGCTTCGGTTTCCGGGGTGTCCTCGGCAAAGGCGGCGAGAATGGCGTCGACCTCTACTGGTTTGGCCAAATAATGCATCGCGCCGAGCTTGATTGCATCAACCGCCGTGGCAATGCTCGCATAACCGGTGAGGACGACAATTCGGCAGTCCTGGTGCGCCGTCAGCAATTCGGGAATCAACGCCAGGCCAGAAGTGCCAGCGAGGTTGAGGTCGAGCACGACGCGTTCCGGCGCTCCCTCGCGGATGATCTTCCGGGCTTCATTCGGGCTGGTGGCACCACGGGCGGCAATGCCACGCCGCGCGAAGGCGCGCACCAGAACGCCGTTGAATATGGCGTCGTCGTCGATAACCAGAAGCGGTTTTGTCATGGTGCAATTCTAGCAAGTGGCAATTCGAGGCGCGCCACTCCGCCGCCACCCAATGCGTTAGTGAGGAACAGGCGGCCGCCCAGTCGATCGATAACGCCTTGTGTCAGCAACAGGCCGATGCCACTGCCACCGGCATGTGCCGGAAACGTTCGGTGGCCGGCTTGCTGCAGCACTTCAGGTGAAAAGCCGGGCCCCTGATCGCGCACTTCGATCTCCAGCGTGGTGCTATTCCAGCAGACGCCAAGCACGACCTCGCGAGCGCCGTTATTGGTGGCAAGCGTGGCATTGACGGCATTGTTGAGCAGGTTGATAACGCTTTGTTCCAGGGTTGGATCAACGATAATTTCGGGTGTGGGTGGCTGCCCGGAAATCTCTATCCGGCTGCTAACCTGCTTTAACTGTTGGCGCCAGCGCCGATGCAGGGTTTCGATCCAGACATCGACTGAAACGGCGGCGGCCTTCTCGATCCGGCCAACCCCGCCGCGCTCGGTCAGCGCGGTAAGGATGGCCTTGCAGGCGACAGCCTGGCTGCGCAGGATGGCGATATCGGCGCGTACCGCATCGTTGAGCGTTGCGTCGCGTTCCAGTTCGCCGGCAATCACCGCCATGGTTGCCAGCGGTGTGCCCAGCTCGTGGGCGGCACCCGCCGCCAAGGTGCCCAGAGCGACGAGGTGTTCGTCACGCAGCGAGCGCTCGCGTGCGGCGGCAAGTTCGGCGTCGCGCTGGCGGATGGTTGCCATCATGCGCAGGATGAACCAGGCAATCAGCGCCGCCGAAACGACGAAGGTCAGCCACATTCCGGAAAGGTGCAATTGCGCGGCGCGGCTGGCGTTGTCTATGGGCAGTGGCACAAAACTTACCATCAACGCCGAATAGGCGGTAATCGCGAGTCCGGTAACTGCGACAACATAGGCAGCGGGCAAGGTCAGTGCCGCAAAGGCGACAGAGGGCAGCAACAGTGAAATCAGCGGGTTGGTGGCGCCACCGCTAAAAAACATCAAGGCGGCAAGCGTCGCGAGGTCAATGCAAATTTGCCGGAACAACTCGGCGGTGGTGGCCGCAACGCTTGAGCGTAAACGCAGCCAGGCAATGCCGTTGAACAGGGCTGCGACGGCAACGATGGCGAGCAACGGTAGCGCCGTCATTGATATGGCCAGCAGCGTCGGGGCGAAGAGAATCACGACCGCAGCCAAGGCCAGCACGACCCAGCGGGCTGCGATCAAACGATGCAAGCTGGCCAAGGTTTGGCTGCCGTCCCCGCTCCTGATCATGTTTGAAGTCACGGGGGGATTATCCTGAAAAAATGGTGTTGCGACGCTCAGAACTTCCCGTCGTCAACTCGGGCAGGCAAATCAGGCTTCACCTCATCGAAGCGGAGAATTTTCTTGCCCTTGTGCTCCCTGAGAAAATCCTCGGCGTCGGTACGGGTAGCCAGGGGAATAAATTCGTGACCCATCGGCCCGAAAACATCCGCGCCGATGACATAGAAAGCCTGTTTCGCGTCGATCTTCTGCAGGTTGTAATAATCGGTGACGGCAATCGTCACGATGTCCTGGCGGCGGTGGTTCGGTGCATATTTGGGCAAGTCGGCCAGATACTTGAACATGTCCTTGGCACCATCGAAATGGTGTGCATGGCCATCCCGGTAATGCACCGTCGCCACCCAGTTCGGGTACTTCGACACCAGCATGCCGCAAACCGGGCAAAGATCCCGCGGCCCCGGCTTGGGTACGACCAGCGCCTGGGCGGAAGCCAGCCCCACCCAGACGAAGAGTAGTAGCGGTAACAGCGCGAGTGAATAGCGCCCGCCAGGCAGCATCACGACTTGTGCTCTGCCGGTTTGCCTTGTTGCTCCATCATCCGCTTGCGCCGTTCGGCGCGATTCTTGCGGATCATGCTGACGTCCTGCGACATGTCGGTGTAGGCGGCCAGCAGTGCCTGGTCGAAATTGGCCAGCTCACCGCCATTGGCAGCGCGGGCTGCGGTGGCTGCCGTGGCAGTACCGTAAGCGACCTTGCTGCGCTTGGTCATGACACCCTTGATCGACGAACCGATGAGAAAACTCGCCTTGTCGACATCGACCAGTGGCTTCACCTCGGCGGTCGCGGCATTGTCGCCGACCCAGAGCGCCTTGGGCTCCCGGTCGATGTTCAGCGACAGACTGATGGCAGCGCAGTGGATCGAACAGGTGCCGTCGGCAAGGTCGTCAGCGTACTGGATCAGCATGCGTGAGTGATGGAATTGCTTGCGGTCCATGCCGCAATAGGGACACTTGGGATACTTCGCGATGTCGTTTTCATGCGCCTGCGGATCCGGCCCCTGCTTGGGCAGGAACTGAGTCGGCGTGCCATCGCCCGGACATTGGGCAGCGTGGGACTGAGGGATGCCGACAACCAGGCCGGCACCGGCAAGCAGGGATAGTTTGAGTGCTTCACGACGATCCATGACGATCTCCTTTGAGGATTGAAAACCAGGTAACGATATTAGGCGCGGGGAAGCGGAATGCCGCTGCGACATAAGGTCGCACCCGTTGCGCATTTTCGGCTGAAGTCTCCTGAAAAAAGTCGGCACTGGCGGTACGGCGCCAACAACGCCCGACGCCACCTTGACGTGAATCAACCGGCACGGCATTCGGTGACCGACCGCGACATCATGTCGCGCGACAGATCGTCACACGTGACATTTCGCCGCATTCACCATGGTTTGTATCGCCTTAATATCAGCATGGTCATGTCCGGGGCGCTGCGCACATTTTTCAGGCACAGGGCATTCGGCAACTTATTGGAGAGTTTTTCATGTCTATTGGTAATCGCAAATTCTTTCGCCTTTGGCCCGCCGCGGCATTGCTGACATTTCCGGGCAGCATGGCCTTCGGTCAGGAGGTGCAGTTACCGGAGATGACCATTTCGTCGGATGCGGACAAACCCGTCCAACAGCGCACCGAACTCGGCAAGCTGACGGAATACACGCCTATTTCCGGGGCCGTGGTCAACCAGCAGGAACTCGAACACTTGCAGCTTGGCAACAATCTGCTCGAGCTCGGCAAGCGCGTTCCCGGAATTTCGCTGATCCGCAACATGCGGATTCCCGACGGCGGCAAGCTATATACGGAAAACCGCATCGACGGGATGCGCGGCACGACGACCAACACCTCGATACTCGACGAGGTCGACCCGGCCGACATCGAGCGCATCGAGGTCATCACCGGACCGGCCTCCGCGCTCTACGGCAGCGGCGCCTTCGGCGGCACCATCAGCGTGTTCACCCGCCAACCGCCGCGGGATTTCCAGGCCAACCTGTCGCAGGAACTCGGCAGCTGGGGCTTCGAGCGCACCAAGGCTTATGCCGGCGGCTCCTTCGCCGACGGCCGGGTCGGCTTCATCGTCACCGGCAGCACGATGGACAATGACGGTTGGCGCAAGAATACCGCGCCCGGCGCCAGCGACGCCGCTGCCGAGCACAAGGACGGCCTGACGCTGCGCACCCTCGTGCGCCCCACCGACTCGACCAAGCTGACGCTGGGCTATAGCGAGCTGAAATACGACTTCCGCTGGGCCGGCCCGATCCCGCTGAACGCGGCCGAAGCCGCCAAGCTGCGGAATGTCACACTCAACGGCACCAACCTGCGCAGCGTCTATCACGAGAACGACTGGCGGCAGGTTGTCCCCGGCGCCTACGGCCAATACATCGACAACTACGTCACCACCTCCCTGCGCCTGCAGCAACTGGTCGGCGAGCGCGGTGAATTCACCCTGGCGCGCATGCGCATCAGCAACGACGGCATCAACAACGGCAATGGCGGTTCCGGCGGTGCGAACCATGTGATCTGCGACAACGTCACCGTCAACTGCGCCGCCACCAACGTCAGCGGAACGGTGACGAACACCATCAAGCGGTCCGCCGCGGTCACCGAGACCATGCTGGCCATGTATCGCCAGGAATTCGATCTGGCCAAGGCCACGGCCTACGTGGGCGCCGAGGCAGTCGACGTCGTTTCCGACTCGACGACCTGGAGCAACGTCAATACGGCTTTGCAGGCCCAGTCCGGCATGTGGACGCAGGGCGCCATGACCGCCACCGGCCAGGGATCGCTGACCGGCACCCGGGAAACCACACCCTTCGTGCATTTCGAGTTCTCGCCGCTTGACAAGCTGCGCCTCCATCTCGGCGAGCGCTTCGGCAAGATCGACTACAACGTAGACGACCGGACGGCCGGCAACAAGGATGTGACGATGACGCGCAAGGGCAATGTGCTGCGCCTGGGCGCCACCTACGAGTTGAACAAGAGCCATCTGGTCTGGACCAACTGGGGGGAGACCTTCAACCCGCAATCCACCAGCAGCCTGATCGATTCGTCCCCGGTGCCAGTGGTCAACAATGTCATCGGGCAAGTGCTGGCCCCGGAACGGGGCGTCACCAAGGAAATCGGCGTCCGCGGGCGCTTCGCCAACCGCGGCCTGCACTACGACCTGACCTACTTCGACGCCCTGAGCGACGGCTTCCTCATCACCCGCACCTGTTCGGCCGCCGAGCAGACAACTTACAACGGCGGTCTGGCCTGCACCATCAACGACGCGGCAGGCAAGGCCGCCGCCCGGGGGCTGGAGTCGATGCTGTCCTGGGATGTCAATGCCTGGCTCAATCTTGGCGCCACCTATACCAATCAGCGCACCTGGTTCCCCGAGTACACAACCACCACCTACGATTACAGCGGCAAGTCCTATCAGGCGGCACCGCGCCACAAGCTGAACCTGCGCGTGGGTGTGAAGCCGGCACCGGGCTGGCTGGTGGAACTGGAAGCCGATCACATCTCCGAGTATTTCGTGGATAACACCAACGACAACGGCACGTATCAGCGCCCCGATCTTTTCAACCTGCGCGCCAGCTACCGCAGCAAGGACTGGTCGCTCTGGTTGCACGCGCTCAATCTCACCGACCGCAAATATGCCACACGGGTGCAGCTGAGCACGATCGGCGGGGTGCGTAACGTGCTGGCTGCCCAGGCCGGCCAAGGCAATTCTGGCAGCTACACGCCCCTGACTTTGCGCGCCGGTGTGTCCTACCGGTTCTGACATTTATTTCATGCGGACAAACCTATCAAGGCTGGTGCCGGCCATGTGCTGGGGGCTGCTTGCCGCAGCCTCGGCCGGAGCCGCCGCTGAAACAACGCTCGACACGATTACCGTCACGGCTACGCTGGACGATGTCGCCGAGCGCCGCGAGTCCACCGCCCAGAAGGTGATCGTCAGCCGCCAGGACATCGAGGCGATGGGCGCGCTCACCATCGGCGACGTGATGGGCAAGCTGCCCGGCGTCGATGCAGGCGCGCAAGGCGCCGACGGCTCGATGGCACTGCGTTCGCGCGGCATGGTGCGCGATTCGGCGCAGATCATGGTGGATGGCGAACGCGTGCACCACAATGCGCGCGTCGCCCAAGGCATCGTCGGGCGCCTGCCCGCTACGGAATTGCTGCGGGTCGAAATCACTCGCGGCTCGTCGGCGGAAGTCGGTGGTAGCGCACCGCTCACGGTGAATCTGGTGCTTGCCAAGCCGCTTTCCCGCGAATCCACCGCCTTCAAGGCAGCCGTCGGCTATCGCGAAGGGCGGGCTATCGCGCAGACCAATATCACCAAGGGCGGCGGCGACAAGAACTTCTCATGGCTGTTGCCGGTGACGCTGAATCATCACGAAATGCCTTCCGCGCGCCAGGCGAGTCGCCGCGACAGCACCGGGCTCTGGCAAGAGGACAGCGAACAGGGCGAGCGCCGCACCGAGGAGTTCGTGATATCGCCGCGTCTGACCTGGAAATCGGGACGCGACAGCTTGTCCCTCAATCCGGTGTTCTTCCGTTCCTCCGGCCCCAGCGACAACGACTTCGCACGTATCGACCTGAACATTCCGGCAAACAGTGCGACGCGCCACGACCAGACGCGCAGCCGCAACGCCTTCAACCGGCTGCGCGCCGATGGCGAGATGTTTCGCCAGGGCGTCAAGTACTCCGGACGGCTGAATTTCTCGGACGGGGAGCGCCGGACCGACACGCTACGCAGCGGTCTCACCGGCGGCGGCATTGCCACGCTTGCCGAAGAAGAAACCCGCCGCAAGGAGCGGGACCTCGGTGGTGCCTTCCGCACCGAATGGAGCCGCGGCGCGCATGTGCTGGCGGCGGCTGTCGAATACTCCGGCCACCGGCGCGATGAATACCAGTCAAACAGCAGTCTGGGGAGCAACGAGACGCATGATGGCTGGGATCGGCAATGGAGCGTCTGGCTGCAGGACGAGTGGAGCCTTGCCGCTGCCACGACGTTTACGCTGGGCCTGCGCGGCGAATCCCTCCGTTACGCCATTGATGGCGTCGGCCAGCACCATCAAAAACTTCTGCCATCGGTCGCAATCAAGTGGCAGCCGGTCGAACAGTGGGTGTTCCGCTCTTCGCTGGGCGCCGGCATCAAGCCGCCGCGACTGGACGAACTGACCAATCAGCCGGTATTCAGCGTCAATGCCAACACGCCGCTGGAACCCGACCGGCGCGGCAACCCGAACCTGCGCCCCGAGAGCAGCCTCAATTTCGAAGCCGTGCTCGAACGCTATCTGCCAGACGAGGCGGGTGTGCTCGGCGCCAATCTCTATCTGCGGCATACGCAGGATTTCATTGAGCGGCGCGTGCAACTGGAAGGTGCGCGTTGGGTGGATCGTCCCTACAACGAAGGCGCGGCGCGTCACTGGGGCATGGAACTGGATGCCAAGTTGCGCACCGACAAGCTTGGCTGGCGCGGCGCCACCTTCCGCGCGCATCTCACCGCGCCGCGCAGCCAGGTTGACGATGCGCGTCTCGGCATGCGCCGCGCCGCGCGCGAACAGCCCCGCTACATCCTGAGTGGCGGCTATGACCAGACCCTTGGCGCACGAAGCTTCGGCCTGTCGTTCCAGCACAGTGGTCGCGTCCGGACCGCTGTGCCCGGTGAGCAGGCTTATGAAACGCGGCAACGCACGGTCGTCGACGCCTACGCCCTGCAGAAGCTGAGCCGGGAACTGAATTTGCGCCTGTCGCTGCAAAACCTGTTCCGCGCCGATACCCGCCGGCAGATGGAGGCCTTCGCGCCAGGCAGTTCCTGGTACCTGCGCACCGAGGAACGCCGCGTGCGCACCGTGCTGCTGTCGCTGGAGGGCAAGTGGTGAGATATTTCGATGGAGGAAAGATGAAGACCTTGATTCTGGTACTCGCGCTGGCGACGATCGGCCTTGCTGCGCCGGTGTTGGCCCAGCACGACCACGGCGCGGCATCCATGACCGGAGTCGCTTCCGCACCGCTGGGGCGACCGGCCGGTCGCCCCCCCGCCCGCGACTGGACGAAGCTGCCGTTGCTGCTCGGCAAGGGCGAACGCGGTGAGCGGGCGCACGCCATGATCGCGGTGCGCGGACTGACTGCGTCAAGCGTTACCGTGCATGCCGCCGAAGGCCCGGCCGAACGCCGCAAGGTGGACTACCCGGTCGGTGCGGAAGGCGCAAGGATCGAATCGGTCGCGCCGCAAGTCGGCAACTACCATTGGGTCGTCGCGCGCGTGGAAAGCGCCGATACGGTGCGCGTCGCCTCGACGGCCTGGTATTTCGGCAATCCCGGCGATTCGCCGAAAGACCTTCTCGCGGAGCCGAAACACGAACTTGAGATCGTGCCGGCCCCACTCCCCCGCGAACACCGCAGCTACCGCGAAGCGGAAAAATGGCGCTTCCTGGTGCGGCTCGACGGGAAACCGCTGGCCGCTCAGGCCGTCAACATGGAAACGGAATTCGGCAGCCGTTCCACGGCCGTGACCGACGCCGCCGGCCATGCGACATTCGTCTTCCCGCGCGACTTCAAACCGGTGGCACAGGAGGGTGACGAGGGGAGCGAGGCGCGCCGGCGCGCGCGCTTCGTGCTGGCCACCGAAAAAGAAGCGGGCGGCAAACACTATCTGACCGCCTTCAACCATAGTTATTCCCAAGATCCAGAGCGCAACCGCAGCCTCGGCTGGGGTGCCGCCTTCGGCATCCTCGGCATGGTGGCGGCCACACCGCTCCTGCGGCGGCGGCAACCGAACGAAGGAGCCAGCGGCCATGCTTAAGAACCTCTTCCCCACCCTCTCCCGCTTCCGTTTCGCGGTACAGGTGCTCATGCTGTTCGTCACCGTCTATGGCAGCGTCATCGTCGGGCACTACGCAGCCGACAAGATTACCGGCGCCCTGCCGGCGCTGTCCTGTAGCTATGACCAGATGAACGGCGGCTATTGCGTACTGATCCCGACACAACATCAGGTGCATCACCGCATCGGTCAGGCCATGGTCCAGGCACAACAACTGACCGTTCAGATGGTGCTGCCGCTGCTGCTGACCTTCCTGACTTTCTTCGCGTTCTTCTTTGTGATCGGCAAGGCATTCTGCGGCTGGGTCTGTCCGCTCGGCACCCTTCAAGAGTTGATCGGCAAGATCGGGCGCCGCTTCAACATCGGCCTGCGCCGCTTCGAAAAGGGCGATCTGGGCGAAGTGAAGCGCGTGCGGCCGGTCAAGTGGCTGCTGCTGCTCGGCCTGGTGTTCCTGCTGCCGCTCTTGACGGGGCTCGGCGTGACGCCCCACTCCCTGGGCAATCCCTTCTGCGACATCTGCCCTTCCCGTGTCGCCACCACACTGCTCACGGGCAATACCGAAGAATTGGCCCTGCGCGTTGGCGACGACTGGAAATTCGGGCTCGGCGCCGTCGCCAATACCCTCATCGGCTTCATGCTGGTCGGTGGCTTGGCGCTGCGCCTGCCGTTCTGCCGTATCTGCCCATTGCTGGCATTCAACTCGGTATTTCAGCGCCTCTCGCCGCTGCGGCTGACCAAGCCCTCACGTGACAATTGCGGCGCCTGCCACATCTGTACCGAAGCCTGTCCGATGGACATTCCGGAAATCTCCACGCACAGCGGACGCAAGGCTTACAACGAGGATTGCACGCTGTGCGGCCGCTGTGCCGAGTATTGCCCGCAGGATGGGGTCATCAAGCTCAAATGGGGGCCGTTCGCGCTGTTCTCTTCCAGCCGCGAGTATTACAAGGCGAAGGTGAAGGGCGAACTGCCTGACGGCACGGTCAAACCGTTGAAGTTCGTGAAAAACGCCGCCAAGCCAGCGGCAGGCGCAGCCGATGCTTGAGGAACTCGCCACCGGCCAGGTGACGCTGGCGACCGTCTGGCTGCTCGGCGTCTCGATGGGGCTGACCGCCTGCACCGTCACCTGCCTGCCGTTCATGGGCACCTGGGCGCTCGGGCGCGCCAGCGGGCAGCGCGAGGCCTTCCTGCATACCGGCGTGTTCCTCGCCGGACGAGTCACCACCTACACCGTCCTCGCGGCGCTGGCTGGCGCCGTCGGCTTCGGGCTGGCGCAGGCGCTGGGCGGCACCTGGGGCAACGCGGTGATTGGCGGCGCCAGCATCCTCGCCGGCCTCTGGCTGCTGGCCAAGCCATCCCTAAAGTCATGCAATGCCGCCGTCCCGCCAGCGCCGACTTTTCAGACTGTACGATTCCAGCGCAAGGCCGACACGCTGCCGCCGCTGTTTCTGGGCGCGGCGCTGTCGCTGACGCCCTGCACGCCGCTGGCCTCCCTGTTGGCGCTGGCGGCCAATGCGGGCAGCGCCATCGAAGGTGCGTCCTTCGGCCTGGCCTTCGGGCTCGGCGCGGCCATGACGCCCATCCTGGTGCTGGTGCCACTGGCGGGTCGACTGGGGCGCGAACTGCGTGCCGGCCGCGCCTGGCTGTCGCGCTGGCTGCTCTGGAGCGCGGCAGCCGTGCTGATCGTCCTCGGCATACGGCGCGTACTGCTGGCCTTTTGACAACCATGAATCGAGCGGATCGTTTTTTCAGACCCGAACGCGCCGCCGGGCTTGCCTTCGTCCTGGCGCTGCACGCTGCCGCGCTGTGGGGGCTGTGGCAACACCGGCTGATTCCGGACCCACAAGAAGCGATGACGCTCTTTGTGAACTTCATCACCCCGCCCATACCGGAAAAAAAGGAAACACCAAAGCCGCCGCCTCCCAAGCCGAAGCCGATCGAGAAACCCCAGCCCCGGCAGATCGTCGCCGCAACACCCGTGGTCGCCCCCGCCGACTACGTGGCTCCGCCACCACCACCGAAAATCCAGGCCGCGCCAAGTAGCGCGGGGCCCATCACCACCCCCGCGCGTCCCAAGCCGGCCGGGCCGGTGACGCTTGGTGGAGAGCTCTCCGTCGCCTGCCCGGAGCGCACGCCGCCGCGTTATCCCCATCAATCGCGGCGCATGGGCGAGGAAGGAACCGTGGTGTTGCGCGTGGAACTCGACGAACAAGGCAGCGTCTGCGCGACACACGTCTCCGCCAGCAGCGGCTTTACCCGGCTGGACGAGGCCGCTCTGGTAGCGGTCCGCACTTGGCGTTGTCATCCGGCCATGCGTCACGGTCAGCCAGTGCGTGCCGTGGCGGTGCAACCATTCAATTTTGTCCTGCAAGGAAACTGATCGCATGGAACCAACCGTTGTCGAAGGACTGGGCTTCGCCCACTTTCTCACCCAGGCCGACGGCGTCGGCAAGAGCGTGCTGCTCGTGTTGCTGCTGCTTTCCGTGGCGAGCTGGTATCTGATCTTCACGCGCGCGCTGGCGAACTGGCTCGCCGGACGCCGCGCCGCTGCCTTTCTGCACAGATTCTGGCAGGCCGGTTCTCTGGATGAAGTGGCAGATTCGCTGCAAGGCCACCCCGACAATGCCTTTGCCGTCCTCGTCGATGAGGCGCTGCAGGCGCAGGCGAACGCCGGCCGGGAGAGCCTCGCGGTAGCCGGCGGCATGGGGGAGTATCTGACCCGCACCCTGAATAATGCGGTAGACCGCGAAGCGGCAGCGTCGGAGCATGGCCTGACGGTGCTGGCCTCGGCCGGCTCGGCGGCGCCCTACATCGGGCTATTCGGCACGGTGTGGGGGATCTATCACGCACTGGTGCAGATCGGCATGAGCGGCCAGGGCACGCTCGACAAGGTGGCCGGCCCGGTCGGCGAGGCGCTGATCATGACCGCCCTGGGGCTTGCCGTCGCCATCCCGGCGGTGCTGGCCTACAACGCCTTCAATCGCCGCAACCGGATGTGGCTTTCCCGCCTGGAGTCCTTCGCCCACGACCTTTACGTGCTGCTGACGGTGAAACATGGCCAGCACTGACATTTCCCGCCGGCGCCACGGCGCCCCGATGGCGGACATGAACGTGGTGCCGCTGGTGGATGTGATGCTGGTACTGCTGGTGATCTTCATCGTCACGGCACCGCTGCTCACTCACGCCGTAAAGCTCGACCTGCCGAAGGCATCTTCAAGCGCCAATATCACCCGGCCCGCGCATATCGAGTTCGGCATCCGCGAGAACGGCGAGCTGTTCTGGAACGGCGTGCCGATCACGCTGGATGCCCTGCCGCAACGCTTTGCCACCGAGGCGCCGAAACAGCCACAACCGGAGATCCACATCCGCGCCGACCGCCATGTGCATTACGAGAAGGTGGCACAGGTGATGGCGCATGCCGCCAAGGCGGGGCTGGTTCGCATCGGCTTTGTCAGCGAACCGGCTGAATAAGCCGGTCGGGACGCGGGGCTTTGCTGTTCTGGCAATTCGTCATATGCTATGCATGCTTCATTTCAAACGACTCATCCAACAACAGAGGAGATCCAGATGAAATACCGCCTGACACTTTGCCTGACTGCCCTGACCTGCCTGGGTGCCATGACGGGCACCGCCCTGGCCGATGAAGCAAAACTTCTCGAAGAAGGACGCGAGATTCCCAAGAAGATGCAGCCCAAGCTGCTGGAGGTGCTGCAGGGAGAAATCCTCAAGACCGGTCATGTGGGCGCCATCACCGTATGCCGCGACAAGGCGCCGCAAATGGCGAAAGCCTTGTCCGAGCAGACCGGCTGGGGCATCCGTCGCGTCAGCCTGAAAAACCGCAATGCCAAGGCGGTGCCGGATATCTGGGAAAAATCCGTGCTCGAAGATTTCGAACGTCGCCTCGCCGCCGGCGAGGACCCGGCCAAGATGGACAAAGGGGAAATGGTCAGTATCGACGGCCGGCAGACCTATCGCTACATGAAGGCGCTGCCTACCCAGGACCTGTGCCTGGATTGCCACGGCACGCCAAATGCGCTCGCACCCGGTGTCGAGGCCAAGCTGAAGGAACTGTATCCGGATGACAAGGCCACCGGTTATGGCCTCAAGCAGATCCGCGGCGCCATCACTGCGCGCAAGCCGCTGTAACGAAACGGACTGGAGCAGCGGATCAGACGGGCAGCACTGATCCGCTGCGCTGATCCTCTTCAGCCGAACAGGATCAGGTTGGAGCGCAGCACCATCAGCGTGGCGACGGCGGTGAACATCAGGAAGCCGGCGGCAGCGAGGGCGGCCAGGCGGGCGGTCGTTGCCGGCACCACCACAGCCAGGCTGGGAACCCGACGGAAGAATTGCAGGGCGCCGACCGCGAGGCCGGCAGCAGTGGCGGCGAACAGCGGAATGTAGAGCCAGTAGCCCTGGTAGTTGTATTCCGGCTTGAGGATGCAGAACGGGCAATGGTGGTGCGGATGCTCGTAGATGTAGAGGGAGAGAAAGGACAGGATGCCGGCCAGGGCGGCTACCAGTGCACTGCCGCTCGCCAGGGCGACGAGATAGCCGCCGCGACGCGTCAAGGCATGGTAGCCCGCCGCCGCCACTGCCATGCCCAGCACGACATAGAAGCCGATCATGGCGGGTCCCGCTGGCAGGGCGGCAAGGTCGCCCGACACAGCCTGGCTACCCTCCGAAAACAGGCTACCGCAGCAGGAGGTGATGACGTTGGCCTTGAGACCGAGGAAATACTGGAGCTGGACGAAGAAACTCGCCGCCACCACCGGCACCAATGCCAGCAGCAGGCCATATTTGATGCGCACCAGGGGATAGTCCGAGGCGCGGGTGTCGACGTGATTGATGACCAGCCAGACGGTCGCCAGGAAGAAAATGGCCATCTGGAGGATCAGTGCCGGGAAGCCATAGGCGTTGACGTTGAGGGTGCCGACGGCGCACATCGCGCCGACAAACAGCGCCGCCATGCGGTCGGCATTGAAAACGAACAGCAGCAGCGCAATGACCTGCACGGCGAGCACGAAGCTCAGCAGCGTCGAGAAGAGATAGGTGCGCCGCTCCAGTTGCAGTTGCCGTTCCGCGCCGCTACGGATATCCCAGTGGCGGATGACCGCCACGGCAAAGGGTGCGGCAGCCAGAAGCATGGCCAGTCCGAGACCGGAAGCCAGCAGCAGTGCAATGATGGTGGGTTGGAAGATCACGGATAAAAGTCGGCGCTGACGGGACGGCGTTACTGATTATCCACGATGCGTCCGTCGCGCATATTGATGACCCGGTGCACGGCGGCCGACTGGATGACCAGCGGATCGTGGCTGCTCAGGATGACGGTCCGGCCCTCGCTGGCAAAGCTTTCGAGGATGGCGAGAAATTCCCTGGCGAGGGTCGTGTCGAGATTGGCGGTCGGCTCGTCGGCGATCAATACTTCCGGATCGTTGATCAGTGCCCGGGCAATGGCGACGCGCTGCTGCTCGCCGCCGGAGAGCCATTCGACGCGCGCCGTGCGCCGGTGGGCGAGGCGCAGTCGATCGAGGAGCATGGCCGCTTTGGCGCGCACTTCGCGTTGCGGAAGGCCGCTGGGCGCGGCGGGCAGCATGACGTTTTCCTCGGCCGACAAACCACGGATCAGGTTGAACTGCTGGAAGACGAAGCCGAAGCTGCGGCGGCGCAGTTGCGTCAGGAAACGCTCGGGCAGGCCGGAGATGTCCTCGCCCTTGAAGCGCGCACGCCCGCTGGTCGGCCGCGCCAGGCAGCCGATCAACGTCAGCAGCGTGGTCTTGCCTGAGCCGCTCGGGCCGCACAGGGCGGTGACCCGGTGCGCCTCGATGTTGAGATTGATGCCATCGAGCGCCCAGAATTCATTGTGCTTGCCCTGGTTGAACGCCTTGCGCACCTCGATAAGTTCGATCATGAGCGCATCACCGCATCGGGGTCGGTGGTTGCCGCGCGCCAGATCGGCACCAGCACTGCCGCCGTGTAGGGAACCACCGTGAAAAAGAACAGCGTCGCCACGGCCAGGCCGTCGATCTCGGGGGTGAGCTGAAAGCGTGGATAGAGCACGGCCCAGCCCTTGAGCACCGGTTCAAACAGTACGCCACCGGCACGGAATACATGCAGGTAGGCGGCGACATAGCCGATGAGGAAGGCAGAGAGCGAGATCAGCACGCCTTCCCAGATCTTCATGCGGATGACGTCGCCGGTTTCCCAGCCGATGGCCTTGAGGATGCCGATCTCGCGTTTTTCCTCGGCGGAAAGTCCCGCCGCCTTGTCCCAGGCAAGGATGGCGAAGGCAAGGAGCGCGCCCGAAAGAATCGCCAGGATGATGCCCTCGCGCCAGGCGAAGATCGATGCATAGGTGCGCAGCATTTCCTCGCGCAGGATCGGACGGGAATCGGGCAGCGCGGCAGCCAGCTTGGCGGCGATGTTGCGCACCTCCTGCGGGTTGGCCACCGAGAGGGCGATATCGGTGTAGTGCCCAGCGGGGAATTCAAAGAAAGCCCGGAAGTCATCCTCGTGCATCAACACCAGGTCGGCGCTGACCAGTTCGGAATCCCGGGGCAGGATGTCGGCGACGACAAAGGAATACAGCTTGCCCGAATAGGCGCGGAAGGAGATGCCGGTCTCAAGCGCCAGCCCGCGCACGCGCTCGAGCGCGGTGCCGATCACGATGGTGCCGCGCTCGACGCCGCCGGCAGTGGGCACCATGAAGGTGTAATTGGCCTTGATGACGGGATCGTAGTAGTAGCCCCAGAGTCGACCTTCCATCTTCTGCACGCCCCGGATGCGTCCGATCTTTTCCAGGTATCCCGGTGGAATCAGGTCGTGGCGACCCGCCACCATGCGCTGCAGGATGAGTTCGGGTGCATCGGCAAGGATGCGCGTGGCCTCGTGGCGCAGCGCATGGGAAAACAGCGCCACCGAGGCCAGCACGAACACCAGCAGCGCGTACACGGCCAGCAAGCCGAGGTTGCGTGCCTTGCGCCGCGCCAGAGAGGCCAGCGTGAAGTCAATCAGCGCGCGCTGTTGTTCTATCCAGATATTCATGGCGGGGCGGGGCGATCAGGCTGCCGGTGGGGAAATGTTCCAGCGCCAGGGGGTGATCCTGGAAGGGGGCATGCAGGTCGGCCTGGGACGGGTGGCGCGTATAGCGCGCCTCGGTGAATAGCGCGATGTCGGTCAGCCCCAGGCGCTTTGCCAGCGCGTGGCTGGTATCGATTCGCACGGCGTGATGTTCGCGCAGCAGCGCCGCATCGACAAAGCTCAGGGCGAACCCCGCCAGCGCTACGGCCAGCAGGGGCAAGACCAAACGTGCCGGGCGGTGGTTCATCTCAGAGCAGCTTGCGGATCGCTGCCGCCAACTTTTCGGGGGGCGTGGCAAAGGCCTGGGTGCCGGTTAGCCGACCATCGGGCGCAACCAGGTAGGTATCGGCGCTGTGATCGACGGCGTAGCCGCCGTCGGGGCGGGGTGGCTGAAGCGCATAGCTGACGCCGAAAGTCCGGGCCGCCGCCGCGATCTCGGCGGCCGTGCCGGTTGCACCGATCATGGCGGGATGAAAGTAGGCGGCGTATTCCTTCAGCTTTTCCAGTGTGTCGCGCGCAGGATCCACCGAGATGATGATCAGGCGGGTGCGCGCACGTTCTTCCGGCTTGAGCATATTCATTGCCTGGGCGGCCGTTGCCAGCGTGCTTGGCCAGATGTCCGGGCAGTTCGTGTAACCGAAATAAACCAGCAGCACGTTACCGCGCAAGGACTGGCTATCGAGCGGGCCGTGCGCCGTGCGGAGCACAAAGTCACTGGGCGGCGCGCTGGCCAAACCAACCGGTTTGGCACCACCGTCGGAGCAGGCGGAGAAAAGGAAGATGCTGACGAGCAGGGCGAGAGAGCGAATGTACATTGCAGGAGCGAACCGGCCACCGAGATTGGTGATAGCCTCAAGTGTAGCGGAGACGCCGTACCCGCTACGGGGCATTTCATCTCGCCAGCGCCGACTTTCGCGGATAATCCGCACGTCTTTCACCACGGAGCCTTCTATCATGCGCCAATTTTTCCTGCTTTTGTTCGTCGCCACCCTTGCCGGAACCGTCGGTGCCGCCGATACGCCCACCCAACCCATAATGCCCAATGCGCCGAAGGTGGCCGACCCGGCCGCCATCGCGGCGGCAGTGCAGGAACTTGGCGGCATCAACGGCGTTGCGCTGGCCTGTGGCCTGAAGGAAGTGGTGACGCGCGCCAAGACGCTGATGATCATGCGCGTGCCGAAAACACGCGAATACGGCGAGATCTTCGAGAAGGCGACCAATGACGGTTTCCTGGCCCAGTCAGTGAGCAATAAGCCCTGCCCCCATCGCGCCACTGCCGTGGCGCAACTGGAAACCGCGGCGCGGCCCCTGCCCGCCGCGCCCAGTCACCAGGCGATCATCGAAACTGTCGCGCCCGCCGCCGGCGTCAATCCGCGCTACCTGCTGCAGGACACCAATGGCCGTGCCTTCATGGACAGCGACTATCACGGCAAATTTCAGCTGATCACCTTTGGCTACACCTTCTGCCCCGACATCTGCCCGACCACGCTGATCGAAATGGCCGAGGTGCTCAAGCTGCTGGGCGCCGATGCGGCGCTTCTCCAGCCCATTTTCGTCTCGGTCGATCCCGAGCGCGACACGCTCGACGTACTGCGCACCTACACCGGCTTCTTCGATGATCGCATCCTCGGCGCCACCGCCTCACCGGAACTGGTGCGGCGCGCCGCCGACAATTTCAAGGTGCGCTACGAAAAGGTCAGCGAGCCTGGCGCCGCGCCCATGCAGTATGCGGTCGACCATTCGGCCGGCATGTACCTGCTGGGCCCCCGTGGCGAGTTCGTCACCAAGTTCGGCTACGCTACCCCGGTCGCCGATGTGGCTGCGCGCATCCGCGCGTACATGGTGCAGGCACCGGTGGTTCCGGGGGGTCAGGGCGGGCCGTCACGTTGAAGGCCCGCTGAACGCCGTTCCGCCAGTCCCACGGGGATTTCCTTCGGTCACGCCGACCTTTCAGTTGCGTTGCCTGGCGAGGTGGGGATGGCGGCCAGAATGGCCTGAGCTGTCGTTCCGGAGAATTCTATTCTTGACAAAGGTCAAGGTTATCCTAGCCTCATAGGGTCACTATATGCGGCAAATTGCCGCAGCGTCATATTGCCGCATGACAACTGTGGTTGGGGGAGTGGTTGGACACGTAAGTGGGGTAAGCGGCGTAACTCATTGTTATATCGGAGGATGTTATGAGCAAATTTTCAGTGCGGACCACTGCGCTGTTGTTGGCGGCGGGAATTGGACTCACGGCAGCTGGCGCAGCCTGGTCGCAGGAGTCGCTGCAAGACGTGATGAAGCGGCGTGGATTGAGCCAGCAGGATCTGCTGGCGGCGTCCAAGACCTACGTGCCGACCGGCAAGCGCGACGAATTCGTTGCC